>CAYVRJ010000019.1:0-6970 GCA_964453645.1 uncultured Clostridia bacterium | reverse complement strand
TGTTAAATATAGTATAAGGTTAAATTTTGCTGATATAGTAGAAAGCCGGAAGTAATCCGGATAAGCAATCGGAGGGTCTTTTATATGGATTTTTCAGAGAAAAATGCACTTGTTGTCGGCATGGCAAAAAGTGGAGTGAGTGCTGCAAAGCTTCTCTTAAAAAAGGGTCTCACTGTCTTTTGTTACGATACAAAGCAAGTACACGAACTAAACGAGGACGCACAAAAACTTTTCAAGAAACATAAACTTCCCCTGCTAAACAACGAAACTGTGGACAAGCAGATCGAACACATGGATATGCTTGTGCTAAGTCCCGGGGTGCCCGAAACGCTGCCCTTTATTCAACGCGCCTATGCGCGCAAGATAAGAGTGCTGCCCGAAATTGAACTGGGTTATTTGTGTTCCAAAGGGGAGTTTGTGGCCATTAGCGGCACCAACGGCAAAACCACCACCACCGCCCTCACGGGAGAAATTTTTAAAAATGCGGGAAAGAGAACCCACGTCTTGGGAAACATTGGGGAACCCATTTGCGAATATGCCCTCAAGACCAAGCGAGGGGATGTTGTGGTGTGTGAAACAGCTGCGTTCCAGTTACACCCCATTGTGGACTTTCACCCCCGGGCTGCCGCAGTGCTCAACGTCACCGAGGATCATTTAGAACGTTTTCATACGATGGATGCATATGCGAAAGCAAAGGCGAATATATATAAAAATCAGACAAAAAACGACTTTGCCATTCTAAATTACGACAACGAGTATACCCGTAAAATGGCAGAAGATGTAGAAGGTCAGGTGTATTTCTTTTCCCGCACGTGCGAAGTGGAGCGGGGAGCGTTTGTGAGAGGGCAGGATGTCATTTTTAAAGATAAGGGTTTGGAGAAATATATATGCAACACTGCGCAAATATATATCCCCGGTGCCCACAACCTAGAAAACGCACTGGCGGCATGTTGTTTGGCATCGTGTATGGGGGTTTCGGCTCAGGTCATACGCAAGACGTTTATGGAGTTTAAGGGAGTGCCTCACAGAATAGAATTCGTGCGTGAAGTCGATGAAGTGAGGTATATTAACGACTCCAAGGGCACCAACCCCGATGCAACTATTAAGGCCGTTGAGGCCATGAAAAACCCCACGGTGCTCATACTGGGGGGATACGACAAACTAAACGATTTTGTGCCCCTGTTTGCGAGCTTAAACGACAACATTAAGTTTGTCATCGCACTGGGCGCAACCCAGCAAAAGCTGCTGGACGCTGCAAATGAAACGGGATTTAAAAACATTGTCACCGCACCCAATTTTTTAGATGCGGTGGTGTTGGCAAAACAGATTGCACGCCCGGGATACAACGTGCTGTTGTCTCCCGCATGTGCCAGCTACGACATGTTTTTAAACTTTGAACACAGAGGTGACGTATTTAAAGAGATTGTAAATTCCTTTTAGGAGCGGACATGAAGAGAACCTTTGACTATTCCATTTTAATAGTGGTGTCCATACTGGTTTTGTTTGGAATACTGATGGTATACTCCGCAAGCTTTTATTACGCCGACTATGCCAAGGGAGACCCGTTTTACTTCTTTACAAAACAGTTGATCGGTGCTGTTGCTGGTGCCGTGGTCATGGTATTCTTCATGTTTTTTGATTATAAAAAGCTCATAAAGCTGCAGTATATCGGGTTAATCATTGCGGCTTCGCTGCTCATTGCTGTGCTCATACCCGGAGTGGGAGCCACCCTCAACGGCTCCGCCCGGTGGATCAACCTGCAAGTGTTTACCTTCCAGCCATCCGAACTCGCCAAGTTTGCACTCATCATCTTTATGGCGGCAAACATGTCCCAAAAACAAAACCGCATCCACACCTTTAAGTTTGGCATTATGCCCTATCTCTTTGTTTCGGGTATCTTTTGCCTGTTGCTGCTCTTGCAGCCAAATTTCAGTGCGGTGGTGTGTCTTGCACTGTTGACCGTCACCATGATGATCGTGGGGGGATCCAGGCTTTTGTATTTGTCTCTGGCGGGGGCAGTGAGTATGGTGGGGGGATATATCCTTCTGTTCTCTCAGGATTATCGGCGAAACCGAATACTCGCCTATCAAGACCCATGGCAATTCCCCACAAAAGAGGGATATCAGCTCATACAGTCCCTCTATTCCCTAGGCTCTGCCGGACTGTTCGGGAGGGGCCTTGGCAACTCCATGCAAAAATTACTCTTCCTGCCCTACAGCGAATCGGACTTTATTTTTTCTATTATTGTGGAAGAGTGGGGGTTGATTGGCGCACTGCTGCTGCTCATACTGTTTGGCATCCTGTTTTACAGGGGCATTCGAACGGCCTTTCGTGCCCCCGACATGTTTGGGGCACTGTGTGCAACGGGTATCGTTGCCATCATCACCATACAGGTGTTGGTGAATGTGGCGGTGGTCACAGGGTCTATTCCCCCCACCGGAGTGTCGCTGCCCTTTATTTCTGCGGGCAGTTCATCGTTGGTTATGTTTATGGCGTCCATTGGCGTGTTGCTCAATATATCATCAAAGTGTAATTCGGCGTGAGATTCGCCTTTCATATACTCACAAAAGTTAACAATTGTAGACAATGCTGAATATAATAGGTTATCTATGAATGTGAGTGTTTGAAGGGGAACAACTATGACAAAAATAATAATCGACGGAGGTAAACCCTTATACGGTGAAATTTCCGTCTGTGGCTCTAAAAATTCCTGCTTACCCATCCTTGCGGCTGCCATTCTGTGCGACGAGCCGGTGATATTAAATAATTGTCCCAAGATCAGCGATGTAAACAACATGTTATCCATACTCGAACATACCGGTGCAACGGTGAATAGAAGGGGTAATACGGTGGAGCTAAACTGCAAGGATGTATTCAACCATGAAATGCCTCGGCAGTTTTCCAGGGAAATACGCTCTTCCATCTTTATGTTAGGCCCTGTGGTCTCCAGGTTTAAGAAGGCAAGGTTTATATATCCCGGGGGATGTGAAATCGGTTTGCGCCCCATTGACTTGCACTTGCAGGGGTTAAAGGCCCTCAACATCGGAATCACAGAAGAACGGGGAGAAATTTTTTGCGAGACAAATAAAATCATTGGTGCGGACATATCCTTGGATTACCCCAGCGTAGGTGCAACAGAAAACGTCATCATGGCCTCCGTGTTGGCGGAGGGGGAGACGATTATCCGCAACGCTGCCAGGGAACCCGAAATTTTTGAGCTGACAAGGTTTTTAAACGCTTGCGGCGCAGACGTTCGGGGGGAGGGGAGCAGCACCATATACGTGAAGGGTGTTCAAAAGCTGCACGGCGTAGAGTTTGACTGTGTGAGCGATCGCATCGTCTCGGGCACCTATATGCTCTTGTGTGCCATGTGTAAAGGTGCACTCACCATTAAAAACGCCCAGGTGTCCTCCCTGCACTCCTTGATCTATAAGTTAAAGGATGCAGGTGTTTCCGTTAAGACATACGAGGACGACACAGTGGAGATTGCCTCCAAGAAACGGCTCAAGGAATTGCATCTCATTGAAACAGCTCCCTACCCCGGTTTTCCCACGGATCTGCAAGCGCCTATCTGTGCTGCCTGCGCAACGGCACAGGGCACCAGTATCGTCATGGAAAACGTGTTTGAAAACAGATTTAAGCACGTGAGTGAGCTAAACCGAATGGGTGCCAATATAACGGTTAAAAACAACGTTGCCATCATACGAGGTGTTAAAAACCTGTTTGGCGCACAAGTTCGGGCAACAGACCTTCGGGCTGGGGCAGCCATGGTGATTGCGGGCTTGAGCGCACAGGGCAGAACGGTGATCGACAACGCCCAGTATATCGAAAGAGGGTATGAGGACTTGGTGGAGACCATTCAAAGTTTGAACGGAGAAATATATAAGCAGGAGTAGAGGTTGAACAAAAGAGGTAGAGGAATTGTTGTTTTAATATTTATATTTCTGTTACTGGCAGCCATATTGGCTTTTGTTGCATTTCAATTTTTTAATTTAGAAACTGTTGTGGTGGCGGGAAACGACAAGTACAGTTATGAGCAAATCGTTGAATTGTCGGGTGTGCAAAAGGGTGAAAACATACTGAAAATTGACACCGACCAAGTGAAGGCAAATTTGGAGAGTGTATACGACATCGTTTGCCGGGAACTGAACATTTTGTTGCCCAACACATTTGAAATTAAAATCAGGGAACGAAAACCTGTTTTAACATTACAGCATGCGGATTCATTTATTGTGATGGATGAAGAGGGTTTTGTGCTGGACATTGTGAGCACCATGCCCGAAAATCGTCCCCTTGTGAGCGGACTGAACATCAGTGAGATGGTGGTGGGGCGCAACATCGGTGCGGAAGACGACTTTCGAACCATTACCATGCACAACCTATACACCGAACTCAGCGATTTTACTATCCTACGTGAAATCGCTGAAATCGATCTTTTTAATGTGAACTCCATCAAGTTGATCACCAAAAATTCAATTGTCATTCGAATAGGTCAAGCGGACAAGCTGAGAGACAAGCTGCGCTGGGCCACAGCCATTTACGACGATCTCATAGGCTCGGGTATCTCCCAAGGTACTATCGATGTCTCATCGGGTGAATTTGGAACGTTTAAAAAACCCCTTGAGACGCCCGACAGCGGCGGACAAGTGCCCGAAACCCAAGAGCCGGATGGAGGGGATGTTGGCAATGAACCAAATGACGATGACGACCCACAGGATGGTGATATATAACCAAAAGGGGAAGTACTGTTTGGATTCGGTTGTTGCGGCCACATTGGTGGGCGTGGAGAGGGGGATGGAAGTTTCCTCCTCTTTGTTTATTTGTTCACCCATTTGCACAAATTGCGTCTGGGAGGCGAACAGCACCTTGGAATCGGCACTGCACACAATGGGCTGATCCGCCGAAACGCTGTTTGCCTTAAATTTCAGCAATCCCCCTTGGAATCCAGATTCAATCAGCATCATAAAACCCATGCCGTTGTCGTGAAAGATCAGATCGTAGGGTTGCTTGGGAATCCCATTGGTGTCGTATAACACCACGGAATCTTTGATGACAGTCTGCCCCTCGGACAGAGTGATGAGTACGGGAATTAAACCCGATGTGCCCTCGGGGAGAACGTCCAGCTCATACGCGATGAGTTCATCGGAGATAAACCCAGATCGAAGCCCCGACTCGGCAGCTACTGCCCCGGGCAGCAACAGCAATACAAAAATAATGATAAAATATTTTAATTTCATTCAAATACCACCGGTCTTCGCATGTAGCGGAATCCGCTGGACCAAGCTTCGCTGACGATGATATTGTTTTGGTCGGAGGAGCAGTGGGCCACCATGTATGTGCCGTCCGGCTCTTTGGAGACCACAATGCCCACGTGGTTGCCCCCGTTGCCCGGTGCACGGAAAAATGCCAGATCGCCGGGCTGGGCTTCGTCCCACCCCAAGCTTGCGGAATTTGCCCATTGATGTGCCGTGCCCTGGGCGATGATGGGGGAGATAGCCGTATCGTTATAGGCGTTGATGAACACCCAGTTCACATAACCGCTGCAATCCAACCCAAAGGGTTTCAAACTGCCACGGGACTTGCTGCCCAGAGATGTGACGTACAGGGGTATGCCCCACTCCACGTTCCAGCCGATGGCTTCATGCTTGCCACCCCAGAAATAGTTGACTTTGCCCACTAAAGAATAGGCAGTGAGCACCACATCCTCCCGCTTTGCCGAAAGGTTGGAGGGCAGATTGTTTTTCAGTTCACCAATTCTGTCGTCCGACATTTTATTAAATGTCTCGTTACCAGTGAATGCAGCAAACACACTTTGAAATTCGGGTTGCATGAGTTCATCCAGATAGTTGCGCTGAATTTCATCCAGATTGTATAAATCAGCCATTTCGCTGTAGGTAAAGCTCTTTAATATCAACCGGAGTTTGCCGTTTTCAAAAGTATACGTGACTTTGTTCATGTCGTTGAATACGAGGTGGAGTTCGTCCCACGAAATCTTTCGAAGGTTCACTAGGTCCAAGGGTTTGTTCACAGGTTCGCAGTGCAGCGCCACGAACACTGCCAGCACATCCCCCCAATTGCTGATGGAAAGCTGATCCTGATGCTCCGCTTTATAAGCCACTTCGCCATCGAAAATATCCACGTCATCGGCATAGTCGGGTATCATGCGCAGCAATTCATACTCCTTTGCATCAAACATGGATGCGATTAAATCCAACCGCTCCTGAAATTCGAAAGTGATACTCTCCATTTTGGGTTTTAATTGGGCATATATTTCGGTGCGAAATTTCAGATATTTTGAATAACGTGAAATACTGCTCTCTCGAAGCCCCGGTTGGGAGGGAGAGGGGGAGGGGGAAGGTTCCTCGGATTCCGTTGGTGAAGGTGAAGGGGAGGGAGAAGCGCTGGGGTTGGGACTGGCCGAGGGAGTGGGGGTTGGAGTGACGGTGGGTGTGGGTGTGGGGTGTGTACCACCGTCCTCGGGGGGAGTGGGTGTGCTGGCGGGTGTTCCGCCAGTGCCACCAGTTCCGCCGGAATCTCCTGTGCCATCATCAGTTCCGCCAGAACCGCTATCGCCGCCTCCGCTGCCATCTCCGTTACCAGTGTCGCCGGAGCCACCGCCCGTCTCGCCACCGCCGTCGCTGGGGGGCGTTCCGTCTTCGCCATCCACAGCTACAACAAATACAGTTGAATGGAGTATTTCAACAACGCCAATTACGACCAACAAAACAGCAATCGCAAGGCATACAATCTTTACGATAATAGGGTTATTACAGTTCTTCAAATGCTCACCTTTAAACGTTTCATAGAGTATATATGTACAATAGTATATACTAATATTTATGCAATGTCAACGAATGGTGGAATTGTAAGAAAGTTTCAGTTTTAGAAAAAAACAAAAAAAAATAAAAAAAACTAAAAAAACGTGTTGACAATAGTTAAATGATTTGTTATTATAATCAAGCCGCCGGAA
>CAYVRJ010000018.1:0-17252 GCA_964453645.1 uncultured Clostridia bacterium | reverse complement strand
AGATGCTTTTAAAGAGAAAGTAGTGGAGAGAAGGTTTATTCATACAATAACATAACAATACACACACCCCTAAACGGGGTATGGGGCCTAAAGCCCCATATCCAATACAACCTACGCCGTTTCAATGTTTGCAGCGTCTTCCAGCTTGAGTTCGGAAATCGCCCACTCTCGCAGCTTAAACTTTTGAATCTTGCCGCTGGCCGTCATGGGGAAACTGTCCACAAATCGGACGTATCTGGGGGTTTTGTGGCGGGATAGCCCCTCTTTCACAAACTGCATGATCTCGTCCTCGGTGACACCTGCCCCTTCCTTTAAGATTACGCAGGCTAACACTTCCTCGCCGTACCGCTTGTCGGGCACACCGATTACCTGTACGTCCCGCACACAGGGGTGGGTGTATAAAAATTCTTCGATTTCACGGGGATAAATGTTCTCTCCCCCGCGAATGATCATATCTTTTAATCGGCCGGTAATCTTAAAGTAGCCGTTTTCGTCCATCAGGCCTAAATCTCCCGTGTGCAGCCAACCCTCTTCGTCGATGACGTTTGCGGTTGCTTCGGGCATTTTATAATAACCCTTCATCACTTGATATCCCCGGGTGACAATCTCTCCCGTGGTGTTGGGGGGTACATCCGCTCCCGTCTCAATGTCCACAATCTTCACTTCCATGTGGGGCAACGGTCTGCCCACAGTGGACACCCGCAGTTCAACGGGATCGTCCGTCCTGGTCTGGGTGATTACGGGGGAGGACTCCGTCTGGCCATAGGCGATGGTGATTTCCGTCATGTTCATTTCCGAAACCGCACGCTTCATAAACTCAATGGGGCAGGGGGAACCCGCCATAATACCCGTGCGCAGGGTGGAGAAGTTGTACTCCGAAAAGTGCTCGTTGTCCAGCATGGCGATAAACATGGTGGGCACACCGTGAACCGCCGTACACCGCTCGGTGGTGATGGCCGACATAACGGTAATCGGGTTGAAGTGATCCACCATAACCATGGTGGTGGCGTGGGTTAAACAAGCCATAACCCCCAACACACAGCCAAAGCAGTGGAACAGGGGCACGGGAATACACAGCCTGTCCTTGTAGGACAACTTCATGCAGTCGCCGATGGCATTTCCGTCGTTTAATATGTTGTAGTGGGTGAGCATAACACCCTTGGGGAACCCGGTGGTACCCGACGTGTACTGCATGTTGATCACTTCGTGGCAGTTAAGGGTTGCTTCCCGTTTATTTAACTCCTCCACACTCACTTTTGAAGCAAGAGTTTCGAGTTCCTTCCAATTAAACATTCCCGGTTCACTGTTCTCTTCCAAGAAAATTACGTTCTTTAAGAAGGGCAGGCGCTTGGATTCAAGCGCACCCGGTTGGCTCTTTTCCAGTTCGGGAACGATGGCCCGCAGGTGATCCACATAGTTGGAGTCTTTGGAGCCCTGCATGAGGATTAAGGTGGTGGAATCGCTTTGCTTTAAGAGGTATTCCAATTCAAACCGCTTGTAGTTGGTGTTCACAGTCACCAGTACTGCGCCGATTCTTGCCGTTGCAAACTGAGACATGAGCCACTCGGGATAGTTGGTGGCCCAAATTGCCACGTGCTCCCCCTTTTGAATGCCCAAGGCCATCAGCCCTCGGGCGATGATGTCGCAGTGATCCCGAAACTCACGGTACGTCCAGCGCAGGTTTTTTTCAGGATAAACCACCGCTTCGTTGTCGCCGTGTTCGGCCACTTGTTTGTCCAGCATTTGGCTGATCGTCAAATCGTACAGACTTGTATTGTGCATAATTCCTCCGTCAAACTTCTATTTCACAGCATTGAATCCGGGTGTTTATTAAAAATGCCCCGCATGGAGCAGGGTTTTTCTTTCACCCAAGAATTCAATACAGAAGTATCGTTTTAACAATAATTCTAAAAATATTATATAAAATAAATGTTATTTAGTCAACAAAAGTTAACATAGACTGGCTGCGCCGAATCATTTCATCCGCATGGGTGGTGATCAACTCGTAGATCGTCTCTAACTGGGCTGTTGAATAGTATTCCACCACCAACTTACCCTTTTTCATATCCCCCTGCATGGAAACCTTCGTTTCGAGTATGCGGGACAATCGCTTCTCGATATCGGTGATATCTGGGTTTGTTGCACTTTTTTTTGTATCCTTTTGGGCTTGCTTCTTTTCCTCGGGGTTTAAAAGTTCGGAAACCATCCGTTCGCTCTCCCGCACGGACAAGCCCTTTTCGGCGATGTGTTTTGCCAGGGTGATCTTCATTTCGTCCTCGGGCAGGGGAATGAGGCACCGGGCGTGACCGGCAGAAATGGAGCCCATCACCAGCATATCCAACACCTCTTTGGGCAGGGTTAACAATCGCAAGGAGTTGGCAACCGCCGGACGGGACTTTGCGATCCGCTCAGAAACCTCTTCTTGGGTTAAATTGTATTCGTCCATGAGCATTTTCATGGCCTGTGCCTCTTCCACAGCGTTTAAATCTTCCCGCTGAAGGTTTTCGATGATGGAAATCTCGATCTGCCCCCGGCTGGATAAATCCTTTACGATGACGGGTACGGTGTTAAGCCCCGCCATGCGCGCAGCGCGATATCTGCGCTCTCCCGCAACGATGGTGTACCTTCCCCCCGAAGAGCTGACAATAATAGGCGATACAATGCCGTGGGTCCTGATGGAAGCGGCAAGCTCCAGGAGCTTTGCTTCGTCAAAGTGCTTTCTCGGCTGGTTTTGAAAGGTATCGATGAGGTTGATGTTCACCTCGAGAACGGAAGAATCCCGATCGTTTGGTTCAACGTCATCGCCCAGTAGCGCACTAAGCCCTTTACCCAGTCCACGCTGCTTGTTCATATTTTAATAGTCCTTTCCATTATATGTTGTTACCCGCTAAAACTTCCTTTGCAAGCTCAAAGTAGGTTTGGGCGCCCAAGCACCTGGGGTCGTATTTGCTGATCGGCAGACCAAAGCTGGGTGCTTCGCCCAGACGCACGTTCTTGGGTATGATGGTGGTGTACACTTTGTTTTTAAAAAACTTCTTCACCTCTTCCATAACTTGTACGGAAAGGTTTGTCCGTCCGTCGTACATGGTGAGCACCACACCCTCCACCTCCAAGAATGGGTTTAGGCTGCGCTTCACGATTTTAACCGTGTTGAGCAGCTGAGTCAGCCCCTCTAAGGCGAAGTATTCGCACTGAATGGGCACCAAAATCTTTTGGCAGCAAGTGAGTGCGTTCACGGTGAGCAGTCCTAAGGAGGGGGGACAGTCAAAGAACACATAGTCAAAATCGTCCACCACATCGGCTAACGCTTTTTTTAAAATATATTCCCTGTCGGGCAGGGGAACCATCTCCACCTCTGCCCCAACCAGTGCAATGTTTGAAGGAATCAAGTATAAGTTTTCGGTGGGGGTTTTTAGTATGGCGGTTTTGGCGGGAAGGGAGGCCATCATAATTTCGTAGATGGAGCCGTTCAGCCCTTCTTTTTCTATGCCCAGTCCGCTGGTGGAATTGCCTTGCGGGTCTAAATCAACTAGGAGCACCTTTTTTCCACAATCAGCAATGGCGGCACTGAGGTTGATGGAAGTAGTCGTCTTGCCCACTCCGCCCTTTTGGTTTGCAATAGCAATTATATGTCCCAAAATACTAACTCCTTTGTAAGATAATCTGCGTCTGATTCTATTATACAATACTCTTAAATATATAGCAAAAACTATTTTATAATATTGAAAAAAATGTTTGGGTGGGTTATAATTGATTGAAATATAAAAACACTCGAGGAACCAATGAACAATTATAGAAAAAACAACTACACGTCACCAGCCTCCCAGCAAAGAGACTATGCCAAGAGCAGACAGCCTAAAAAGCCTGCAAAGAAACAAATGCCCGTGTGGCAGATGGTGGTCATCGACGTGCTGGCAACAGGTATATTTTTAATGGTATTTTCATATTTTCATCACATAAACCCCATGGGCGGGGAGGTTGAGGCACAACCCCTGCCCGTGCCCACAGTGACGGACGACAACAATCCAGCAAAGCGTCCTTTAGAAACGGACGGAGGTGGTGTGGATACGCCCCAGGAACCCAACGAATTGCCGGTTGCTGTCACCCCCGAGCACACGGACACCAAGTATGTAAACGAAAACGTCAGCGTTAACGTGTATTCAAAGACCAAGGATGGGTACACCTATCACGTGGCAGACATTCAAGTTCGGGACGTGAAATATTTAAAAACAGCCTTTGCCGGGGGTAAGTTCGGCCGGGGCAACAGTTATTCCGAATTTCTTCCCGATCTGGCAAAGGCACACAACGCCTTTGTGGCCATTAACGGAGACCAGTACGGCTATCGGGACGAGGGTATTGTTGTGCGCAACGGCGAATTGTACCGCGAAACGGCCTTTCACGACGTGTGTGTAATCAACTACGACGGCACTATGCAGACGTTTCTTCGCAACGAGTTCAACATAAACGACATCAAGAAAAACGGAGCATGGCAGGTTTGGGCCTTTGGCCCTCTGTTGTTAACAGACGGTCAGCCCATGGAGAGTTTTTCCGAACCCAAGGTGAACCCGGCAAACCCCCGTTCCGCCATCGGCATGATCGACAAAAACCACTTTATATTCGTTGCGGTGGACGGCAGAGGGGAATCTAAGGGCGTTACACTCAAGGGTTTGTCCCAGCTCATGTTTGATCTTAACTGCAAAGTGGCCTATAACTTAGACGGTGGAGCCACTTCATCCCTGGTGGTGAACGGCAAGACCTATTCCACCCCGTCGGGGGATCGGAAAGTCACCGACATGATTTATATCGAAATCGAATAGGAGTGAACTATGCTTAAGAAACTATTACCCCACGTGTGCATCATCCTCTCGCTGGCTATGCTGACGTTCCTCATCATCGACCAGATCAACATTGCCATGGGGTTTGTGAACAATCAGGGCACAAAAATCATTATGATGGTCTTGTGTGCCCTCACCATCGCCGTGTGTTGCCTATTTATTCGGGATATGCGGAAGTAACTTCACATATGCAAAATTAATATGCTGTCTTCATATTGTTCATCTTTTCGGCAAGTTCGCTGATGGGGGCAATGGTGTAACCGCACTCTCGCCAATAATCGATGACCTCGCCTAAAATTGCTGCATTGGTGGAGGACGTGGAGTGAAACATGGCAACCTCACCGGGGTGGGTTCGCTTCTTAATTTTACTCAGTGCAAGCTCACGGCTGGGCTGGTTCTTTTCAAACCAATCCACATAAGCAAAACTCCAAAATACGGTGGTATATCCGTAATCACTGGCCATCTTCAAAAGAGCTTCCGAATATTTACCCTCGGGGGGACGAAAATACTTGGGCATATCCCGCCCGGTGATGTCTTTATAGGTTGTTTCCAGGCTCATCACCTCGGCTTCAAAGGTTTCCTTGGTGACAGAGGACGACAAGTTCTTGTGATCCTTGCCGTGGTTGCCCACAATATGCCCTTCGTCTACCATGCGCCGGATTAAGTCGGGGCTGGTTTCGTAGATGCGCTCTGTGAGAAAAAAGGCTGCTGGAGCGTTCTTTTCCTTTAACACGTCTAATATCTTTTCGTTGTTGCCGTTTTCAAACCCTGCATCAAAGGTGATGTATATTTTCTTACTCTCGGGCGTATCTATGTAAATTACGGGATAGTTTTTAAAAAAATCAACGTTGTCTGCAACGATGGGTTGGGTACCGTCCTCCTTGGGTTTGAAATACCAACTGTAGGGCTTGTGAAAGGTGTGGGTCATGGCAGCGTCTGCGGCACTGGGTATTTCACACACCACAAACAACAGGGCGATGACCACCAAAAGCCCCGAACAAATATAAATCAGCGTTGAATTTTTCATCCATAAACACCCCCTCAATACGTCAATATATGATGGAAATCCTGAAATAATTCTGGGCAGTGCAAAAATACCTATATATTTTTTGAATATTGTGGTATAATCTATATAGCATTGTTTCGGAGGCCTCGACATGCCACGGTTTAAAAAATACCGCCATAAAATTAAAAAGCGTTACACGGGCAAGAATTCTTTTGCCACCTTTCGGCGTTCAAAGGCTCTGCCCTACATTCAAATAGGAAGTATTGTGCTGGGTGTTGCTGCAGTGGTGTGTGTCATCGCTTTTGTCATCGTGCCCATGTTCAACGGCAGCACCGCTCCCACCCCTACCCCCAGCTTTGCACCCTCCTTCACCCCTCCCCCCAAACAAACATTAACGGCGGAGGACGTTGCCGCACTCTCTCAAGTGACAGACATTGCCCACAGGTCGGTGAACAACCCCTGTGTCTACTTAAATGAAATTGCCTTTTCAACCGGGGAGGAAAAGAAATTAAATCCCCCCTTAAAAGAAATTGCCATCTACGACATCATGACCCAGACCACCCACATATTAAGCAATGTGGATACACGATTCGACAACTTACTCTCCCCCAAACTCAACGAAAACTGGGTGGCCTATTTGGATGTAAACACCAAGGGCGGAGGTGCCATTTGGGCGTATAACCGCTCCAAGGAACAGCCCTTTATTGTCCGGGAATACTTCTACGGCATGCCTAAAATCACACTGGACGGGGACTATCTGGCGTGGATCACCCAAACGGGCCCCGCCACCGACAAACTGTACTTATGCCACCTGCCCACCAACGAAGTCACAGTGGTGCAAGTGTTTAACGACAACCCCACGGCCCTTTCGGGGGTGCACATGGCCAACGGCGAACTGGTGTACGCCCTGCCCGAGGGGGAAGCAAAGGAGGGTATCTTTAACGCACAAATCGTGCGCATGAAGCTGACCACCCCCACCCAAAAATCCACCCTCACCCCCTCTATGTACGTGTTTGAGCCTAAGACCAACGGCCGGGATATCGTCTTTTTGGACTTAAACCGTTCCCCCGAGGCAAACCTGATGCTTTGCATCAACGGGGACATGCCCCAAATCATCGACAAAGGTGTGCTCAACTACGACATCGGGGATGGTTTCGTGGCCTATACCAAGGACGAATCCGTATACATTTACTTTATTGAGGACGAATTTAAGGCAACACTCAACGATCAAAAGCTCCGGGGCATTTTAGCCTCTGTGTGGGCAAAGATGGTGGTGTGGTACGACATCACCGACGGACTCAACGTCCGGGACGTTGTAAAAGTAGCAAGCCTTGGGGATCCCCTGCAAATACTTCCCAAGGAAAGTACCCCCGCCCAAACTCCAAATAATGGAGAAAATGCCGAGGGCGGAGAAGGCCAGAACGGGGAGGACGAAGATGCCTAAGCCAACCACCCATTTTGTGTGCTCGGAGTGCGGGTACGACAGCGTGAAGTGGTACGGCAAGTGCCCCTCCTGCAACAATTGGAACACCCTGCAAGAGTTTAATGCAGAACCCAAGGCAGCGAAACAAAACCGCAGGGCAACGGTTGTCACCAAAAGCCTCTCCATCGATGAAATCGAAACAACCCCCGACGTGTGTATGGATACGGGGTTTGCAGAGTTAAACCGGGTGCTGGGAGGCGGTATTTACGAGGGTTCGTTAATCTTAGCCGGGGGTGAACCGGGCATTGGCAAGTCCACCCTGTTTTTGCAGCTCATGTCCAGCTTGGCAAACAGGGGCAAAAATGTGCTGTATATTTCGGGGGAAGAATCCCTCAAGCAGATTAAGCTTCGGGCCAACCGGCTGGGTGTTGCGGGTGCAAACCTTCACGTGTTGTCCCAAACGGAAGTGAACGCCATTCTAAACCACGTGGAGAACGAACAGTACGCCGTGGCGGTGGTGGACTCCATCCAAACGCTGTACGACAGCGGGGTTTCCTCCCCGGCGGGCAGTGTCACCCAAGTGCGGGAGTGTGCCGCAAAGTTAAACGCCTTTGCCAAGGAAAAGGGCTGTGCCGTCATCCTCATCGGCCACGTGACCAAAGAGGGCAGCATTGCAGGGCCCAGAGTGCTGGAACACATGGTGGATACGGTTTTATACTTCGAGGGTTCGGGGGGCAACCGCATTCTTCGAGCCCACAAGAACCGCTTTGGTTCCACCAACGAGATCGGCGTGTTTGAAATGCGCAGCGACGGCATGGCCGAAGTGACCGATTTTTCGGGGCTGTTTATCTCGGAGTACAACGAAAACACAGTGGGTTCGGGGGTGTTTTGTGCTCTGGAAGGCTCTCGGCCGGTGCTGCTGGAAGTGCAGGCGCTGGTTTCTAAAACTTCCTTTAATTTACCCCGCAGGGTCTCCACCGGTGTGGACTACAACCGTTGTCTGCTCATCGCTGCGGTGTTGGAAAAAAAGACAGGGTTGAAACTCTACGAACAGGATATTTATTTAAACATTGCAGGGGGGCTAAAACTCAGCGAACCTGCGGGTGATCTGGCGATTGCCCTGTGCATCCTCTCCTCCCACAAAAATATTTCGCTGGGAAAGTGTGTGATTTTGGGGGAACTGGGGCTCACGGGTGAGATTCGAGGGGTGTCTGCTGCACAGCGCAGGGTGGACGAATGTTTAAACATGGGGTTTAACAAAATCATCCTGCCCGCATCCAATAAAGTGACGGGGGCGGAGGTCATCGGGGTTCATAATATTTGGCAGGTTATGGAATTGTTTTTGGGTTGACAATATGGATTTTTGAGCGTATCATTGAATATATTGGAGGCTTACATGTTTCAAATCGGTGATAGAGTATCCTACCCCATGCACGGCGCAGGGGTGATTGAATCAATCGAAGAACAGCAGGTCTTAGACGAAAACAAGTGTTACTACGCATTGAAATTTGCCGACGGCATTATGAAAGTGCTCATCCCTGTGGAAACCGCTGTGCAAGCGGGACTTCGGGAAATTGTTGCACCGGATAGAGCTAAGATCGTGCTAAAAATGCTCTTTGCGGAGGGTGTTATTGAAGATACCATGAGTTGGAACAAACGGCTCAGAGAAAACCAGGACAAGCTTAGAACCGGGGATATCTTTGAGGTGGCCAACGTTGTGAAGGGTTTAAAATGGCGTATGGACAAAAAAGGGCTTTCATCGGGGGAAAAGCGTATGATGAATCAATCGCTGCAAATTCTGGTCTCGGAACTGTCCCTTTCCCTCAACACCGATCCCATTGCCCTCAAAGAACAAATCGTTCATTCTAAAGCAGGTTAAAATCTCATACATAAGAAAAATTGTAAGGTGGTGAAGGCTTTTTTGAAGAAGTTTTTGCGTTTAATGCTCATTTTGCTGGGCGTGGGAATTGGTCCGCTCATCGTAATTTTGGTGGACAACGTTCTGGTGAGTGCAGGGTTTTTAAGTATGAGCGTGTTGGGTCCAACCCTGAACCTAGTTATTTATGTGGCATCTGGCATTTTATCCGGTATCATATCCATATTCATATCCAAGGGTGCTGCAAGCGGGTTATACGATTTCATACATAATCTGGAAAACCAGTTGTCCGAATTACCCACCTCGGTCATTCTCTCGGGAACCATCGGCTTGATCGCCGGATTGGTGATTTCTTTCCTGTTGTCCGCACTGTTTTCCACTATTGGCGTTCCGTGGATCTCCACCATTCTTTCGGCATTGGTATACATCATCATGTCCTACTTGGGCATCAAATTGGGTATCCGCCGAAAAGGGGAGTTTAATGCCTTAACGGGTAAAAAGTCCAAGGAACCCAGCACCTCTTCCCTTAAAATCTTAGACACCAGCGTGATTATTGACGGACGTATTTACGACCTGTGTAAGACGGGGTTTATTGAAGGAACGCTGGTCATCCCCGAATTTGTGCTCTCCGAGCTGCGCCACATTGCCGATAGTTCGGACAGTTTAAAACGAAACCGGGGCAGACGAGGGCTGGACATTCTCTCCAAAATTCAAAAGGAACTGACCATTGGGGTGCAGATTTCCGATATAGATTTTGAAGATACTGCCGAAGTGGACGTGAAGTTAATCAAGTTAGCGAAGGAACTCTCGGGCAAGGTTGTGACCAACGACTACAACTTAAATAAAGTGGCTGCGGTGCAGGACGTGATGGTGCTCAACATCAACGAGCTTTCTAATGCGGTGAAACCCGTTTCATTACCCGGGGAAGAAATGACGGTGGTGGTGGTGAAGGACGGCAAGGAAGCCGGACAAGGTGTTGCCTATTTAGAGGATGGCACCATGATCGTTGTGGAAGGCGGACGGGAGCGGCAAAACGAAGAGCTTACAGTGGTGGTGACATCGGTGCTGCAAACCCCTGCGGGCAGAATGATTTTTTCCAAGATAAAAGGCGAAGAATAAAAAAAATAACCCTTAAAGACAAGGGTTGTAAGGAGGTATTATTTATGTTTTAAAAAACACTTTATCTGTTATTTAGTATAGGTTTTCTCTATGTCTAAACTATGAATGAATCATAAAAAAATAATGAAACGAAAATAGAAAAACTTCATATTTTGTTTTATTTTGAAAATAAATATAAATTACAATAAGTTTTTGCGTCTTCAGGAGGTTTTTGCAAAAATTCCCCTGAATGGGTGCAGGGCAACGTCCCGCAAAAAACTGCTTTGTAATTTTTTATTTCTTTATCTGAAATACTTTTAATTTTTGAATTTCTTTGATTTTCAGTGTTACAGCGATCATACCCCCGAGAAAAGCCATCCACAGCCAAGTGAGAGAGATGGTCTGGTTGAATAACCCTTGGGTCGCACCACTTGCAGCCGGCAGCGCATTTTCATACATCTCCACCAATTCCGAAACAGTAAACACAACGCTACTCTCCACCCTATTCTTCTCCATGGAAATATCCGAAACTCCCGGACATGTTATGGTGAATGTGCCCGGCTGCAACGGTTCAGCAAAGGTGATGGTCAAACGGTTGTCTACAATATGCAGGTTTTCCACTAAAAGTGCGTTTCCCTCCTCGTCCACAACATTTAGGGGCTTGTCCGCAAGTACTGTGATGGGTTTGCTAAAAATCACGTTCACCTGCCCGTTGGCTTCAAGTACGGCAGATAGGATATTGGGGGCTGTGGTATCGGGAGTATACTTGGTGATGTGCAGCATCTTTGTGACCTTTTGCCCATCCAGTGCAAATTCAAAGGATTTCGGACTATTGTCGATGGCGTTACTCTTGGCACGAAACGTTCCAATGGAACACTGGTTCACTTCCCTCACCAGCTCTGCAAAAACCAAACCCACATTGCGTTGGGAAACAACCTCCATCCTGCCCCCGCTCTCCCGACTAATTGAACTCAATATTTCTAAATTACCTTTGGTGCAGGTGTTAAACCCAAGGATGTAAATGGGAAAATTGTCAACTGTCTGGGTATACCCCCCAAGGTTTACGTCCACCCCATCGGTGAAGAGCAGGGCCACCCTTCGCACGTCGTCCTTGGAGAGTTCGTCGGCACAGTGCAGGGCTTCTGAAAAGATGGTGCCCCGCTCACCGGCGCTAAGGTTGGCTACAGTTTCGGCAAAGACTTGTTTGTCTTTGGTTTTATGTGTAAACACTTGCACTTCTTCCCCAAAGGTGATGAGGGTGATGTCGTCGGCAGGGGCACATGTAAAGTCCAGCAGCGTTTTTTTCACCCCTTCCAGTTGGCCGGGTCGCAGGGAGGTGGACACGTCCACTAAAAAATAATAGCTGGTTGGCCCTGTGTATGGTTTGTTTGAAATAAGTTCCAGTGGTTCACCGTTCAGTCTGGCCGAAGGTTGTCCCTCCCCGGGTGCATGGTAGACCACCGAAACCATGGGCATGGTTGCATCCATTTGCTCCACACGAAGCACATCCGCCCCAAAGACCGTTGCGGGCAGAAATAAAACCGCTAAACAAAAAATCATAAAACCGGCAACACCCTTGCCCATAGATACCCTCTTGTTTTTTATAATGAATCATAAACTGTTTTTGGCCAAAAGAGAATGGAGAATATTCACTCTCGTTTGTATTATATTCACACGGTGAAGGAAAGGGGCTTTAACTTTAAGGTGACTACGGTACCCACACCCTTGGTACTCTGCACGTGTAAACCGCAACCCTTGCCGTAATAGGCCTCCACCCTTCGTTCGATGTTTTTCAGTGCCACGTGGCTCAGGCCATCCGCATCTTCCCCCGTGCTCCGGGCCTTTTTTAACGAAACCCGCAGGGCTGCCACTTCCTCGGGCCCCATCCCACAGCCGTTGTCCGCCACTTCAATTAAAATACCGTCGGGTTCAAGCTCTGCCCGCACCCGCAGCACCCCCCCGGCTTCCATATCCTTAAAGCCGTGGACGATGGCGTTTTCCACAATGGGCTGCACCAACATCCGGGGAATGAGCACACCGTCCAGCCGATCGTCGATGGTAAAATCCGCAGTGAACTTGTTGTGGTAGCGAATTTCCATAATGGAGATGTAGCGCTGCACCACAAACAGCTCCTCCATGCCCGAAATATATTCATCCCCCGCGTTGGCATAGCGCAGGAGATAAGCAAGGCCGTCGCACATCTGTGCAACTTTTTCGGTCTCCTCCCGCTCGGCTAGAAGTTTAATGTTGTAAATGACGTTCACGGTGAAGTGGGCATTGATTTGCTTTTTTAACGAGACGATCAAGGCCTTTTGCCGCTGAATCTCATGAGTCTTATAGAGTAGCTTGTGCCGCTCCCGCAGGTAAAAATAAACAAACAGCCAGATTGCCGCCAAGAGCACCATGGAACCCACCATATATTCTAAACGCATGGGTGACCTCCGTTTACAAGTAGTTTTTGCGGTATTCCGTGGGGGAGGATTTGTAATATTCCTTAAACACCTTGCAAAAGTAATAGTAATCGGTATATCCGCACTCGATGGCCACTTCCTTCAAAGGTTTCTTGGTTTTACTCATGATCAGCAGCGCCTCGGCCATGCGCAAGTCGGTGATATACCGGGTGAGGGTTGAGTTGTAGTGTTTGGCAAAGAGGTTGCAAATATAGTTGGCGTTTAAGTCGAACAGCTTTGCCAACTTCTCCAAGGTAATCTTGGTATTAAAATTTTCGGTGATATAGGCGATGAGGTTTAGAAATGCTGGGTTCACCGCCTCGGAGATTTTATTTTTAGATTTATTTTTCTTCAGTAATACGATGTTGAGCCGTTCCAGCACGTTTTGAATATAATCCTGCTGAAGGGGTTTTAAAATATAATCGAACCCACCCAAGAGAAAAAAAGAACGGGAATCCACAAAGGTGCCAAAGGCGCTGAGCATCACAAATTCACAATCCACCCCCTCATCTTTCAGGGTTTGGATCAGCTCAATACCCGTCATGGCGGGCATTTTTAAATCGGTGATCACCACGTCGGGGGAGAGGGATTGAATCTCGTGAAGGGCTGTGTGGGGGTTGGTGGCACAGCCGCACACTTCATAACCGTTGTCCAGCCAGGGCACCGCATGCACAATTTCTTGCAGGATCAGCTCGTCGTCATCTACAATATATACACGAAACATGTTTACCGGTCGAACATATGGGCAATGCTGTGCAGATGGTCTGCCTGTGCCTTTAGTTTTTCAGAAATCTTTGAGTTTTCCCCCACGGTGTTGATATTGAGATCCACCACGTCCGCAATCCGGGACAAACTCTGGCCGATGTTGGCAATGAGTTCGTTTTGATGTACGGTCATCTTTAAAATTTCCTCCATGGTGGTTTTGTTGGAGTGTTCGTAGTCAATGGCTTCGGTAAATATCTTTGCTGCCTTCTTAGCCAGCAGCGTGCCCTCGTGGATGGAGCGGGACACGTCGTCCATGAGGTTTGCCGTTGATTTGGCGGATTCCGCACTCTTGTTGGCAAGGTTGCGCACCTCATCTGCAACAACAGCAAAACCACTGCCCGCCGCTCCCGCACGGGCTGCTTCCACCGCTGCGTTGAGTGCTAATATATTGGTTTGAAAGGCAATGTCATCAATGGTCTTTAATACCTTTGCTATTTTTTCGTTGGATTCTAAGATGTGGTTCATAGCAAAGAGCATGTCGTTCATGGCATCGTTGCCGTGTTCCATACTCTGACTGGTGAGTGACACCTGATGCTGCGCCTCGTTGGTGGCCCGGACGGTAGATTGAATGAGTTTGGTAAATTCATCGATGATAGCCGATAGATCGGCCACCGAGTTGGATTGCTGCAAAATACCCGAACGCATATCCTCTGAAATGCAGGCGATTTCGTTGGACGTCTTGGTCACATCCGTTGCGCTGTGCTGAATGTTTAACAGAATTTTGGACTGGGATTCCATGAGGGCATGGCTTTCCTCCATTTTGGTGTGCACCTCTTGGAGTAACCCCTTGGATTCCACAGATTTATCGTTGGCCTCGTGAATATATCCACTCCCCCACTTGACCAGCAGGTAGACAAAAATAATACCCGTATCGAGAGCCAAGGTTGCCTTTAAAACAGAACTCACTCCCGCACCGCCAAAGGTGGCGGGAAATAATACATATGCAGCCACTATAAACACATTCATGTAGATACCCAGAATGCGAATGTCCTTGTGGCGGAAGTAAATGCCCGACATGACGGCACTGGCTAAAAAGATTGCAAACAAGTCCATGACAGACCCTGCAAACATGGAGCAGACAAAAGCAACTGTGAACTGCCCCAAGGAAATGATGAAAATTCTTGTCTCAATAGCCACTCTCTTGCCCATAGCAAGAAGGGAACCGCACAATAGTAAACCCAAAATAAAGATTGCCCACATAGCCGGATAATTTTGAGAGATGAGATTGACAATTCCGAAAATACCGGCAACGCCCACAAGGGAGTAAATATTTGCCTTTAGCATCTTTTCATGGTCTATGGTGTGTGTCTTTTTTTGTGCCATGTGCGACCTCCCGGGAAACAATTGATCCAACACACATCGTATCACGAAAATACATTTATTGCAACAATTTACTTTCATGGATAGAGGATTTTTTTAGCGTATGTGAGCAAAACCTCCCGGTCGTTTTGAAGCTTACCCTCAATGACTAGTTTAAGCAAAGTATTTTTAATTTCCCCGATTTGCCTGCCCTCTTTCAAACCCAAGGTCAAAAGATCGCTGCCCCCAATGGCTAAGCTGTCCATGGAAAAGCATTGCCTCTCTTTGATTATTTTTTCCGCCAAAGCTTCCAGGGTGTTGATCTCCTGCTGGCGGGAAAATGCAGGGTTTTGCGCCAGATTGTCTGCACGTTTGAGCAACAGCAAGTCAAAGAAGATGTCGGGGGTCAGACGGTTTAACCATTTGCGCACCGAGCGCTCATTTCTGCCGATTTGAACGTCGTGGTATTCCACCAGCGTACACACCTTTTCCTTTGTGGCGTTGTCAAACTTTAACCGGTTTAAAATCTTTTGAGTAATTTCTATACTCACCTGTGCGTGGCCGTAGAAGTGGCCATACCCCTTCTTGTCCACACTAAAGGTGTACGGTTTACCCGTGTCGTGGAGCAGGGCGGCAAGTTTTAAATGGGGTTTGTCTGCAACGGCCTCCACCACCCGTGCCGTGTGGTCGTACACGTCGTAGAGGTGGTACTTGGACTTTTGCTCAAACCCCACCATGGGTGCAAGTTCGGGCAGCACCGCAGTGCATAAAATGGGTGCACACTCCGTGAGTACTTGCAAAACGTTTTGCCCCATGAGCAGCTTACTCAGCTCCGCTGCAATGCGCTCCACCGAAATTTTATCCAGCAAGTGTTTCTGATTGTCCATGGCCTGTGCCGTATTCCCTTCGATGGAAAAACCCAAGGTGGAACTAAACCGCAGGGCACGCATGATGCGCAGGGCATCTTCCTCGAAGCGAACGTCTCCTTGCCCCACGCACCGTATAATTTTGTTTTGTATATCTTTTTGCCCGCCAAATGGGTCGGAAAGACCCAACTCTGGGTGGTAGGCCATGGCGTTGATGGTGAAATCCCTGCGGGATAGATCGGCACACAAGTCCTCCGTGAACGTTACGCTGTTGGGCCGACGATGATCGGCGTATTCCCCATCTATGCGGTAGGTGGTGATTTCCATGGGCAGGGAGTCCATAATGACGGTGAGGGTGCCGTGAGATATACCCGTTTCAATGACGTGGCAGTTGGAGAATATTTGCTTCATCTCCTGAGGTCGTGCACTGGTTGCAATATCCATATCTTTGGGTGTTTTACCCATGAGAAAATCCCGGACACATCCGCCCACGCAGTGTGCCGAATATCCCCCTTGGTTTAAGAGGGCAAGTGCGGTGATCACCTGTTTTGGCAAATCCATCAGGTTCTCTCACAAAGGGTGACGTTCACTGTGTCCCCCGGTTGTTTGCCAATCTTTTGGCGTATGTCCTTGCGTATGCCCAGTATGTGGCAGGGTGTTTTCATTTTCACCAAGCTGCCGTCGTAGGGTTCGCCGTCGAAGGTAGCATGAACCTTCACCCGTCCCTTGCCAAACTCTTCTAAAACGTCGTAGGGGAACTCGATGTATGCCCCATCGATGTCTGGGACTTTTTTTATTTCCGCATCAAATTCATAGATTTTTTCGTTCATAAAAGCTCCATTCGCCGTTTCACTTACGGCACAAATAGTCATTAAAAAACTTCACGCTTATCCTCAATTCCTAATATATAATCGACACTGGTATTAATATATTTACCCTATCCTAAACATCTTCATCCAGCAAAACGCTGTAGGAAACATTTAAAACTTTTGCAATGATCACAATCTCATAGTCCTGCACCAAACGATGCTGCCCCTCCAATCTTGACAAACTGGTTGGGCTCACATCCATACCCATTGTTTGGAGCTGTGCTAGGAAATCCTTTTGTTTGATGCCCTTTTCCTGCCGTAGTCTTGCAATCTTAACGCCAACAATATTTTTATCTCCTATGGGACTTTGCCTTGGCTTCACACAATACTCCTTCTTTTGTACTATTTAATAGTATTTTATGCAAAAAAATACTTGTTATAATTCGATATTCGCAGTATAATGATAATAATTCGAAATATGCAGTATTTTTTGGAGTGTATGTATGGTAGATTATAAAATTATCAGCGAACTGTTGCTAAACGAGATTGCAGATGTAATCAACAAACTGCAAAACATCCAAATTCTCACCAAAGCCATGATGGCCGAAGAAACAGCCTTTGAGCTGTTATTTGAACGTAATCATGAAGATTAAATTTTACATGAATTGTTTGACAATGTTATGCGGTTGATATATAATAAATGTGGTGGGTGAACGACAGACGTTCTCCCCCGAAATCTTAGGTTTTAGTTAACCGCCGACTTTTGAAGTGTGATCTGAACCCAAAAAGCTAGACAAAATAATATTAAGCAACATTGGAGGACTG
>CAYVRJ010000017.1:0-21602 GCA_964453645.1 uncultured Clostridia bacterium | reverse complement strand
TAAAAAAGTGAACCCCCTTTGTTAGTTTTTTGTCTAACAATTGGGGTTCACTTCAGACTGGCGGTTATTTTTTTGCCTGTATGAGAATCACAATCAGCAAAATCATAAACATGAGTAGAATTACTAAATTCTCCATATAATTCACCCCCTTTCACATTTGATGAAAGGAAGGAATCCCGCCTACCGTCTTTTGGCACTCTTATTTAGGTATGGTTTATTATACCACAATTCGACAAAGTTTGTAAATAAAAAGGGTGTACGGAAAACACCATACACCCTGAAAAACGAAAAGGTTTATTCTTCCTCTTCCAAGTCCTTCTTGGCTTGTTCCACAACTTTTTGGGCTAAGTTGCCGGGAAGTTCATCGTAGCGCTCAAACGTCAACGTAAATGTTCCCCTTGCATGGGTCATGGAGCGAAGGTCCGTTGCATATTTAAACATTTCAGATACGGGCACTTCCGCTTCAACAACTTGAACGCCGTCTCCCGGATTCATGCCTAAAATTCTGCCCCTGCGGCGGTTGAGATCGCCGATGATATCACCCATGTAATCGTCGGGGATGGTGACGCAAACTTTATAAATAGGTTCTAAAATAACTGGGTTTGCCTTGGCGCATGCAGCTTTGTAGGAAAGGCGGGCAGCAGACTTAAAGGCAATTTCTTTGCTATCTACAGGGTGATATTTTCCGTCGAACAGTGTGGCTTTCACACCGGTCATGGGATATCCGGCCAGTACGCCTCGAACCATGGCTTCCCGCAGGCCTTTTTCAACAGCGGGAACATATTCTCTGGGTACAACACCACCTACAATGGCATTGACAAATTCAAAATCTTTGCCGTGAACAGGTTCGAACCGAATGTTAACAACGCCAAACTGCCCTGCACCACCCGATTGCTTCTTGTGTTTGCCTTCGGCTTCGGCAGAAGATTTAATGGTTTCACGGTAGGGGATTCTTGGGTCTTTTAACTCTGCATCCACGTGGAACTTGTTTTGAAGCTTGCGGCAAATAATTTCAATGTGCAGTTCGCCCATGCCGTTGATAAGGGTTTCACCCGTCTCGGTATTTTTAGAAATGGTGCAGGTGGGATCTTCTTCCGCAAGCTTGTACAGCCCGGAGAAGACCTTGTCTTCATCGCCCTGCTTCTTTGCATAAATGGCGAGGGATAAGCTGGGGGCGGGGAAGGCCACTTCACCGCACACAACGCTGTGGGCTGCATCGCACAGGGTGTCGCCCGTGTTGGTCACAGCCAGCTTTGCAACGGCACCGATGTCACCTGCACAAAGCTTCTCTGCATTGATTTTGTCTTTTCCCTTTACTATATAGAGGGTTCCCTGTTTTTCAGCCTTGCCGTGGTTGGCGTTGATCACGTGGGTATCGGGGGCAAGTGTGCCCTGCAACACCTTAAATATGGAGAGTTTACCCACAAATGCGTCGGCAACGGTTTTATAAACCTGAGCCACAAAGGGTTTTGTGCTGTCGTAAGCTAATGTTTCTTCGGTGTCATTTTTGGTATTTTTTGCAGTGTGGGTGTCGAAGGGTGCGGGCAGGAAGGATACGATGTTGTCTAGCAGGGTGGACACACCTAAGTTGGGCGCAGCAGCACCTAAAAATACGGGCACGGTGCTTCCGCTTTGGATGCCCAGCTTTAATCCCTTCAGGATATCGTCTTTACTCAGATCTTCACCGCCGAAGAATTTTTCCATTAATTCTTCATCGTTCTCCGCAGCATTTTCGATGATGGCATCCCGAATTTCTTTCACTTGAGCTGCCATATCGGCGGGTACGGGGATTTCTGTAGCCTTTTTGTTTTCGAACTTATAGGCCTTCATTTCAATGACATCCACAGCACCGCTAAAGTTGAGGCCATCGCCAATGGGCAGTTGGAGGGGGGTGACGGCACTGCCGTACTTGTTTTTGAGTTCGTTTAGACATTTTGTAAAGTTGGCATTTTCCTTGTCCATTTGGTTCACAAAGATTGCCCTGGGGATGTTGTGTTTCTTTAAGTAGTCGTATGCTTTTTCGCAGCCAACGGACAGCCCGGAGTGAGCAGATATTAAAATCAGTGCGCTATCGCAGAGATAGTATGCGCTGTAAGCTTCACCTTCAAAATCAAAGAAACCCGGCACGTCGATGACGTTAATCTTGTGGTCTTTCCATTCAACGGGGGCAAACGCTGTGGAGATGGAAATTTGTCGCTTGTGTTCTTCTTGGTCGAAGTCGGTGACAGTGTTACCCTCTTCCACTCTGCCCTGCCTGTCCGTAATACCGGCTGCAAAGAGCATTGCTTCGGAAAGGGTTGTTTTACCATCGCCGCCATGACCCACAAGAGCGACATTTCTGAGCTGTGAAGTGTTATATTGCTTCATGTTTTTTCCTCCGAATATATATTAAACTGCAAAGAAAAATCGTGAAAGAGATATAAATGTATTATTTTTAAATATTGTAACAGATAGACAAAAAAAAATAAACAATTTTTTTTCAAGTAATTTTTGTGGGCCCAAACCCCAAGAAATAAAGCAACTCCAATTGCATCCCGTGCAAAAATGTGCTACCATAGAACGAAAGATTTTAAATAAAAGAGGAACGACATGTTAGCTTACGAAAATCCGCTGATCAAGCGCTACGCATCCAAGGAGATGTCCTACTTATTTTCGGACGAAAAAAAATTCACCACATGGCGAAAACTCTGGGTGGCCCTGGCGAAGGCGGAGCAAAAACTGGGTCTGCCCATTTCGGATGAACAAATTGCAGAACTTGAAGCCAATGTACACAACTTAAATATAGACGTTGCTAACGCCCGGGAAAAGGAAGTGCGCCACGACGTCATGGCTCACATCTATGCTTATTCACAGCAGTGCGAAAAGGCCAAACCCATCATCCACTTAGGGGCCACAAGCTGTTATGTGGGGGACAACACGGATATCATCGTCATGAGGGAAGCCATTTCCCATATCTGCAATAAACTTGCAAAAGTCATCTCCCAAATGGCTCAGTTTGCAAAGAAATACAAAGATTTACCCACTCTGGGGTTCACCCACTATCAGCCCGCACAGCTCACAACTGTGGGAAAGCGCACCTGTCTGTGGATTCAAGAGCTGCTCATGGATTTGGAGGAGCTGCACCACGTGCAAGGCAACCTAAAGCTGCGAGGTGTAAAGGGCACCACGGGCACCCAAGCTAGTTTCTTAACCCTCTTTGACAACGACCACGAAAAGGTGAAAACCCTGGAAAAGCTGGTGTGCCAAGAGATGGGTTTTGAAAAAGCTTATCCGGTGACGGGGCAGACCTATTCCCGGAAGGTGGACGTGCTGGTGTGCAACGCACTCACATTAATCGCCCAGAGTGCCTATAAGTTTTCCAACGATATGCGGCTTTTACAAAACCTAAAGGAAATGGAAGAACCCTTTGAGAAAAACCAAGTGGGCTCCTCGGCTATGGCCTATAAGCGAAACCCCATGCGCAGCGAGCGGATGGGTTCGTTGTGCAGATTTGCCCTGTCCCTCAACGCTTCTCCGGCTATCACCGCCTCCACCCAGTGGTTTGAGCGCACCTTAGACGATTCCGCCAACCGCCGATTGGTCATACCCCAACTGTTTTTGAGTTTGGACGCCATCCTCAATTTATATTTAAACATTACCGACGGCATGGTGGTGTACGACAAAGTCATTGAAAAACACGTAATGGAAGAACTGCCCTTCATGGCCACCGAAACCATCCTCATGGAAGGGGTGAAGCTGGGGGGAGACCGGCAGGAACTGCACGAAAAGATTCGCACCTATTCTATGGAAGCGGGTATGCGGGTGAAGAATGGGGAGACAAACGATCTCATAAAACGCATTGCCGCAGACGATTGCTTTCAGTTGCGTGCAGAGCAGCTAAACGAAATCATGAACCCCATGAACTTTATCGGCCGAGCGGCGGAGCAGACCGAAGAATTTATTCACAGTGAAGTGCAGGAAGCCTTAACGCCGTATCAAGGTGAAATGAGTGGTATAACAGCAGATATTTTTGTTTAAAAGCTACGGAGGTCAAACCAATGAGAGTGAAAATCACAGCAGATTCCACCTGCGATCTGTCTCGGGAGATTGTTGATACGCTGGATATAAAGATCATCCCCCTGTATATCAACACCAAACACGGAACCTTTCAGGACGGGTTGGACATCACCCCCGACGATATTTACGTCTATGTGGACAACCACGGGGAACTGCCCAAAACGTCTGCCGTTGCGGTGGAGGACTACAGGTTTCATTTTGAAAAATATGCCGCAGAGTACGAGGCTGTGATCCACTTAAACATTGGGGCAGGCTTTTCCTCCTCCCATCAAAATGCAGTGGAGGCAGCCAAGAGCTTTCCAAACGTCTATCCCATAGACTCCAAAAACTTGTCCACCGGCAGCGGCCATATTGTCATGATTGCTGCGCAGATGGCCAAAGAGGGCAGGGATGTTCAAGAAATTTTGGATACAATAAACAAAACCATACCCAAGGTGGACGCAAGTTTTGTGGTGGACACCATGGAATATCTCTACATGGGGGGACGATGCTCCAGCGTTGAAAAGTTTGGCGCAACCATTTTAAAAATTAAACCCTGCATCGAAGTGAAAGAGGGTAAAATGGCTGTGGGGGATAAATATCGGGGGGATTTGCAAAAATCCTTAAAAAAATATGTGGGGGAGAGATTAAAAAATACCCAAAATATAGATAATAAACGCATATTCATAACCCACACCAAGTGTCCTTCGGGAACGGTTGCCATGGTTCGGGAACTGATAGAAAAACACATGTCCTTTGACGAAGTGATTGAAACCGTGGCTGGGTGCACTGTCACCACCCACTGCGGCCCGGGAACGCTGGGAATACTATATTTGACCAAATAGGAGAACAAATGAAAGCTGAGATCCTGTGCGTGGGCACAGAGCTGCTGTTGGGAGACTGTGTCAACACCAATGCAGCCCATATATCCAGAGAGTTAAAAAACCTAGGCATCGACCTATACTACCACACCGTGGTGGGCGATAACCCAAAAAGGTTAAAAGAGATGTTACAGCTCTGCTTTTCCCGCTCGGACATCATCATCCTCACCGGGGGATTGGGGCCAACCTATGACGACTTAACGAAAGAGACGGTTGCCGAATATTTTAACGCCAAGCTGATACAACACCAAGAGTCCTTTGAAAAGTTAAAGAGCTTCTTTGCTCGGTTAAACCGAGAGATGACCGAAAACAATATCAAGCAAGCGCTCATCCCCGAGGGGGGCATTGCCCTTGCAAACGAGATCGGCACAGCACCTGGAGTGGCCATTACCAAGGATGGCAAAACGGCTGTCATGCTGCCCGGACCTCCCCGGGAGATGATCCCCATGTTTGAAAAGCAAGTCATCCCCTTTTTACAAAAATTGAGTGGACATGTGTTTGTTTCAGACAAACTCAATATCTTTGGCATTGGGGAGAGCAACGTGGAGGAAATGCTTTTAGACTTAATGAAAGATGCAACCAACCCCACCGTTGCCCCCTACGTGTGCGAAGGGGAGATGTACGTCCGGGTTACGGCCTGCGGCAGTAGCGAAAGGGAGGCAGAGGCCATCGTTGCCCCGGTGACGGAGGAAATTGAAAAGCGTTTAGCGGGTTACATCTATGCAAAGAATTATCCCAATTTGCAAACCTACTGCGTCCAGCGGTTAAAGGAGACAAACAAAACGGTAGCCGTTGCCGAGAGTTGCACCGGGGGATTGCTGGCTAAAAAACTCACAGAAATTCCGGGAGCTTCCCAAGTGTTTGGCTATGGGGTGTGCACCTATTCCAACGAAGCGAAGCAAAAACTCTTGGGGGTTTTTGAACAAACCCTAAACACCTTTGGGGCAGTGTCCCACGAGACGGCAAAGGAAATGGCCAAGGGGATTTACAGCTTATCGGGGGCAGACATTGGCCTTTCCATCACTGGCATTGCAGGGCCGGACGGCGCAACAAAGGACAAGGACGTGGGGCTTACCTACATTGGCCTTTGCACCAAGGATGGCTGTGAATCCTATGAGTTTTTCTTAGGTGCACGGAACCGGGATCGGGAGATGATCCGTTTGTGGGCCAGCGTCAACGCACTGTTTTTAATTTTAAAGGCAGTGGATGGAAAGTAAAAACAAGCCCTGTAGCAAGGGCTTGTGGAGTGATACAATAACCTACATGGACGAGAGGGTTTTTGCAACCTGCATTAAGTTTTCGGGGGGTGTGAACTTTGGCACTTCGCAGCCTGCGGATGAAAAGTGCTTGAGTCCGCACACTTGTGCACAGGCCTGAACGGCAGCTTCAATTTCTAAAACAGTTCCGTCCAACAAGACACTCACGGGATTGTAGTTGCCCGAAATAACGCTCGTTCCCTTGGCCAGGGAAACGGCATGATCAAGGGGAACCATCCAATCCACATCTAAAATATCACAAACCTGAAACGGTATTTGATCCAAGAAGGGGTGAATGTTGCCACAAATGTGCAGCTTTGTTTTAACACCCATCTCCTGAATTGCCTTGAGCAGACGATACTCGTATTTTTGTGCAAAGGTTTCATACATCACCGGCCCTGCAACGGATGCAATGGCATCACCCACGCCAATAATATCTGCTCCGGCTTTCACTTGGGCTTTTGCGTAGAGGATTTCTTGCTCTAAAATAAAGTCCAAAAGATCGGTGATAAATTCTTCTTCGTCGGGGTCACCCAGACACATTAAAAACTCGGAAACCCCCATTAAGTCTGCCCCTTGGGCAAAACAACCCTCCACCCAGCCGATGATGGCAAGTTCGTTTTTCACTTGGGACGCATAGGACTCAATGGATTTCACAGCATTGCCCATCATACCCCCCTCGAAGGGCTGGACGGGTTTTAACTTGAGCAGATCCTTTTTTTCTTTGATCAGTGGAGTGTGGGAATAACACACGTCGTCTTCTGGGAAAATCACATCCGCACCTAAGTCGTGGGCTTCGGACATGGGGCTTTGCATAACGGTGACAACGTCAATGCCGTATTTTTGGGCACAAGCTAAGTTGCCCTCCACCAGATTTTTGTAATTCTTAATGTAGTCCTTGTACAAAACGCCAATCTCTTTTGCGGCAAACTGCATCAATATGTTTGCATTGGGAATTCTATCCGGCTGTTGCCCGCAAATTACAGCCATGACTCTTTCGTAACTATTCATAACAAACTCCAACAACTTACTGTTTTTACATGATCATACACGAAACAGAAAAAAAAGTAAAGTACACAGTGTACCGCACGTCACTCTAATTCGAAATAAAATAATCTATAAAGATGCTGAGTAAATGATCGAGGTATTGACAGAATGACGGGGGAATTGTATAATAAATACAAAGAGCGCACCGGGTGTAACGGTCTGCTCCAATAATGTGTATAATTATTTAGCACAGCCGTTCAGTAGCTTCAGACGGCTGTGCTTGCTATTATCGATTCTTTAGTTGTTTAATTGCAACGATCAGAGCGATAACGGATACTATGAGATGAAGCAGATTGACTGCTAAATTCAAATCCATCATATCACCCCCAATCCTCAGTGATTGAGGAGCACATAAACCGTCCACCCAGGGCACTCTTTAGGGTATATTTTACAATACCATATTTCGACAAATAGTGCAACATTCAATGACAAAATAAAATATATATGGTATGCTATAGAGAATGTTTATAATAAGGAGTGGTATGACACAGTCCAGAAAAAAAGTAAGTCCATCGGATTTTGAACAATATAAACAAACCCTCACAGAACCCCAAGTGCAGGTGCTTGCAGATTTTTTTGCCGACCTAAACCGACACAACACCTTAAAGGCCGGAGAAAAGGCAGAAATGCAGCGTGATTTTGAACGTGTTTTGCTGTATTACAAAATCCAAGGTGTGCCCCTTGACGAAGGGTTGGAACGGTTGAGGGTTGAAAACCTCGGTGGGTTTTATATGCGACCCCCCATCCTTTGGTATCCCCTAGACGATGCAGCAAAGATTTACCCATTGTCCATGAAACACGGCAAAATGTCCGTATTTCGGCTGTCCGTCTATTTAAAACAGCCGGTGGTACCCGAAATTTTGCAAATGGCCCTCACGTTTACAATAAAACGCTTTCCCGTCTTTGCAACCACGGTGAAAAAAGGTGCCTTTTGGCACTATTTAGACACCGCAAAGCGCAGATATCTGGTTGAACCCGAAACGGACATCCCGTGCAGGCCGCTAAAAATTGCTCGCAGCGGTTCCCAGTCCTTTCGCGTGTTATACTTTAACAACCGCATCAGCGTGGAGTATTTTCATATTCTAACCGACGGCACGGGCGGTATGGTGTTTTTAAAGACACTCACCACCCAGTATTTGCGCTTGCTGGGTATTGAGGGGGAGGAAGAAGAGGTAGGCACCCTCAACAGCAACGATCTGCCAAAACCCAGCGAATCGGCAAACATGTTTTCCAGCGCAGATAAAACGGAAAACACTTCGGGTTTTGCGGACAAGCTGGCTGTGCAGATGAGCGGAAGAATTTCCAAAACTAAACCTTGCCGTGTCCTTCACTTTAAGATGGATGCAACCCAGTTAAAAAACGTTGCAAAGGATAAACGTGCAACGATTACGGCCTATCTGCTGGCGCTGATGTTTGTTGCCGGACGGTATGCCACTGATGAGCAGGGGGGCAGTATGAACATTCAAGTGCCTGTGAACATGCGTAAATACTATCCCTCGGACACCCTGCGCAACTTTGCCATGTACTGCGGCATACGGCTGCCCATCAACGACATTACAGACGTGGAATCCATTCTTTTTAATATCACAGAGCAACTCGGGCAAAAGGCTTCCAAACAAAGTATGAGTGAGATGATGAACTCCACGAGGAAGATGGTGCGCATCATGCAGTACATTCCCCTGTTCCTAAAGGCCCCTGCCGCTAAAGTTGCCTATGGTTTTTTGGGGGACAACATCTTTAGCAACACCTTTTCCAACCTGGGGGTTGTGACGTTTTCCAAGGATTTAGAGCCACACATTGAAAGCATGGATTTTGTGTTAGGCCCCTCGGAGGTGAACAGGGCCAGCTGTGCCATGGTCACGTTTGGAAACACAGCCACCTTTTCCATTACAAAAATGACGGCTGACCCAACCTTTGAAGAAAAATTATATGCCCTGCTGCTGTCCGACGGCATCCATCCCAACGTAGAGGGGAGTGAACTCCATGAAGATTGAAATTACCTATCCCACAAAAAAGCGTACCCACCAGAGGCAGGATGTGATCAACTGGGCCAAGTGGCCCTTCCTCTTTGCGGCATACATTTGCCCCATCATCAATATAACCTTGGGGGGCACAGCGTGGAGTATCATTGTGCTCTACTCCCTGTGGATCGTGTGGACAAATGCCGTGTCGCCGAATTTGGTGGAATACAACCGCATCAGTCAGCTCATCAAGTTAATCACCAACGCCTCCATTTTGCTGATTTTAGTGAACGTGGTCTTTTCCTTCGATTGGGCGGAGCGGGTGGTGCCCATTGTTTGTTTTGGGGGATTTATCATTGCGGGAATCCTCTTCTTCACCGATCTCAACAAGCAACGGCAAAACATGATGCCCATGTTGTTGCTGATTATCATCTGCATCCCCAGTTCTGTGGCAGGGGTGTTTGTATATGGGCAGGAGAGCCGTTGGTCCTTGGTTGTCATGGGAGCCATTGCCTTTGCCCTGCTCATCGCCTGTTTTATTGTCCTGAGGAAAGATTTTATCAATGAACTGAAAAAACGATTCCATATAAAATAATGGGGGCAAACCAATGCACGCGGAACCATTGAAAAATTTAGGGGCAACGTATAATAGTTTTTATGTATACGATGAAACAGTGATTGAAGCGCAGATAGACCGCTTGCTTCGCTGTTTTGCAGACGTTACGTTTCTCTATTCTATCAAGGCAAATCCTGCAAAACCCATCGTAAGTTTTTTGCAAACCAAGGGGTTTGGGGCAGATGCTGCCAGCTTGGCGGAAGTGTTTTTAGCTAAAGAGTGTGGCGTGGAAAGGGACTCCATCTATTATTCCGCCCCCGGCAAAACGGAAGCCGATCTGTTGGGCGCTGTGGACCACTGCATGCTCATTGCAGACAGTCTGCTGGAAGTGGAGCGAATCAATAGAATCGCTTCGGCGAGGAACACCGTTTTAGACATTGGCATACGCATCAATCCGGATTTCACCTTTGAAGGTGAGAGGGGAGTGCCCTCAAAGTTTGGCATCGATGAAGCTGTCATTCTAAATCAGCCGGAGTTGATTTTAAAACATACACACGTTCGAATCACAGGGATTCATGTGCACGTCAAAAGTCAGGAACTGTGCGCAGAGAAACTAAAGCGGTATTATGAAAACATGTTTAGGCTGGGGTTAAACATAACATCAGCGCTGCACACATCCCTTCAATATATCAATATGGGCTCGGGTTTGGGCATTCCCGCCTGGGGGCAACCTGATTTGGATGTTGTGACTTTAGGGCAAGAGGTTTGCAAGCTCATATCCCAGTATCGAGCAACATTGCCCAACACAAAGGTGATCATCGAGACGGGGCGGTATGCCGTGGGGTTAAGCGGCTATTATGCCACCAAGGTTTTGGACGTGAAGGAATCCATGGGTAAAAAATTTATTATTTTATGCAACACCCTAAACGGGTTTATGCGCCCATCCATGGCACAATTTTTGTTGAATTACACCTGTGAGAAAAACCTAGGTGGCTGTGAGCCGTTGTTCTCGGGAACAGATGCACATGGGTTTATGGCTTTAAACGACAGCGTGGAACAGGAGACCGTCACCCTTGTTGGGAATTTATGCACCAGTGCCGATGTCATCGCACGGGATATCACCCTGCCTAAACTGGAGGTGGGGGATCTGGTTGTCCTCACAAATGCAGGCTGTTATGCCGCTTCCCTTTCACCCGTGTTGTTTGCTTCGTTAGAGCCACCCATGCAGTTTTATATGGATTCCAACGAAACAATCCACACAATATAATGGATTAGAACCATTTCGCAACTCTGTGGCATTCAATTGAACCCCAAGTCTGATGCTAAAACAAGTCGCTATGGCTGCCTGTTCTCGAAAGCACAAGGACTAAATGATTGTTTTCTATGCGATAAATCAGTAACCAATCGGGTTCAATGTGGCATTCTTTGTTCCACTCCATCTTCCGGCTAGCATATGATCGTGAAATTTCGGTGCTAGTTCTTCGCCGAAAGAAAGTTTGCGGATGCAATCGTCCAACAGGGAGATGTCATACCCTCGCTTTATAGCCAGCTTGTAGTCTTTTTTGAATTGCGTTGTCCAAACAATGTTACGTTTCACAATTTAAGCTCCCGCAGTGCTTCTTCAACATCTGTGTACTGTTTAACGGCAGGGTCGTTTGCGATGCGCTCAGCTTCTAGCATTGCAGCGACAGTTGTTGCGTTGGGGGTATTCACGGTAATATGAAACGGAATACATCCCTCCCGAACGGATTGCCGCAAAAAAATATTAAATGCTGTGGTCATATTCATCCCAAGCTGGGAAAAAAGCGTATCCGCTTGTTTTTTGATGTCCGTGTCTATCCTAAAGCTTACGTTGGATGTATTTTTTGTCATAGTGCGTACACCTCTTCATAGGGATTCTTCAGCATTGTAGCATATTCACACCTGAGTTTCAAGTTAATACAATGCTATTTGCGTTTTATTTGCTTAAAATAGTATGTGCAGTGAACACTGCTGTATTTATGAGATTGTAACACTGGCATAAATAAAACACCTCAAAACCACTTGGTGGCTGTACACTTGGCATATACTTTTAAAGCGACTGTGCGATATAAACCCGTATACACAACACAAAACGGCAACAGTACAGCGATCATCCACCATTCCAGCAACAGCCCGATGACAAAAGCAACCGCAACAGTTCCAAAAAACAGGGACAGGCTGGAGAGGAAAACAGATACCATCCTATGCTTTCGTTTTTGGTCACACACACCCAAAACCAACCCCAATAACCCGTTGGTTGCTGCAAAAAACAAACACTGGTGGGGATTGATTGCGCCCAGTATGAGTCCGATGCTCACATAACTCAATACTGTAAAAACAATATTTTTTCGAGCCAACAAATAGAGGGGCAGAGTGGAGAGCACAGTGAGTGCCACTAAAACCTCTCCGGTTGTAATGGCTAACAATTCAATGGCTAACACCATTGCCGTGAGCAGACAGGCACGTGTAAAGTCCCGCATATAACCACCTTCGTTTTAATCTATCCATTAATATGTATCAGTCTAATGCAAAAATATGATATATCTAGATTGTTCTTCCTTGAATTTGTGAATGGAATATTGTATTATGTTGTTGTAATTTATTTGCTTATAAGCGTTGATTTCATGAAAAGGAGTGTAGTTGCATGAAAAATGTTGTGATCACGGGTTCAACCAGAGGCATCGGCCTTGCAATGGCAGAAGAATTTTTGCGGGTTGGGTGTGCTGTCACCCTTTCCGGTCGGCACGAAACTGTACCCGAAGCAACGCGAAACAGGCTCTCGGGTTTTGAAAACAAGTATATCTACATCCCCTGCGACGTACAAAACAAGGACAGCCTAAACAACCTGTGGGTAAAATCGGCTGAGAAGTGGGGGACTATCCACATCTGGATTAACAACGCAGGGCAGAACACCCCCTATTTATTTGCGTGGGAAACCGGAGAAACCTACACCCAAAACATCATCAACACCAACATCACGGGTTTAATTTTTGGCAGCCAGATTGCCGCCGAAAACATGATAAAGCAAGGGAACGGTGCGATTTACAGCATGGAGGGGTTGGGTTCAAACGACATGATTCAAGCAAAAACCATCCTCTATGGCACCACCAAGCGTGCCCTCACGTATTTTATGAAGGGGCTTGCCAAGGAGCTTGAGGGCACGGGTGTGATTGCAGGGCGGCTCTCGCCGGGTATGATGCTCACGGATTTTATCACAAAAGACCCAGACGGTTTAGAGAGTGCAGTCATTGCCGACGAGCGCTTTAAGCGGATCTTTAACATCTTAGCCGACACACCCGAAACAGTGGCAAAGTTCTTTATCCCCAAAATACTGCAAAACACCAAGAACGACAAGCATATCGTTTGGCTCACCAACGCCAAAGCCGCCATGCGGTTTATGGGTGCCCCCAGCCGCAAGAACAGGCTGCTCAAATAGATAGAAATTATAATAAAAACCCGCATAGATCACCATTTTGCTGGAATCATGCGGGTTTATCCTATTTAGACAAGAATCTTCTTTAAGTCGTGTTCCGGCGATGAAATGGGCGTTAAGTTCCATTTCTCAACCAGCACATTGAGGATGTTTGGCGAAATAAATGCCGGAAGGCTGGGGCCGATATACATATTTTTGATGCCCAGCGCAAGCAGGGAGAGCAGGATACACACGGCCTTTTGCTCATACCACGAAAGCACCAGGGTTAAGGGTAATTCATTTACTGTGCAGCCAAAGGCTTCACAGAGCGCAACTGCCACACGAATGGCACTAAAGGCATCGTTGCATTGCCCCATATCCATGATCCTCGGCAAGCCACCGATCTCCCCCATATCAAGGTCGTTAAAGCGATATTTGCCGCAGGCGAGGGTTAAAATAACCGTATCCTTTGGCGTTTGCTTCACAAATTCTGTGTAGTAGTTTCTGCCGGGGGCAGCACCGTCGCAACCACCCACCAAGAAAAAGTGCTTGATGGCTCCATCTTTAACCGCTTCAATAACTTTATCGGCAACGCCCAGCACCGTGCCGTGGCCAAAGCCTGTGGTAACGCTGTCTCCGCCGTTGATTCCAGTTTTCTTGGTATCCGCCATATATCCACCAAGTTCCAACGCCTTTTCAATGACAGGGGTAAAGTCCTTATCGTCCCCGATATGGTTCACACCCGGATAAGACACTACCGATGTGGTAAAGATTCTGTCCGCATAGTTTGACTTAGGGGGCATCAAGCAGTTGGTGGTGAACAGCACGGGAGCGGGAATGTTTTCGAACTCCTTTTGCTGATTCTGCCATGCCGTACCAAAGTTACCCTTTAAGTGTGCATACTTTTTTAACCCGGGATACCCGTGTGCCGGAAGCATCTCCACATGGGTGTAGATGTTGATGCCTTTGTCTTCCGTTTGCTCCAAAAGAAGTTTTAAGTCGTGTAAGTCGTGACCGGACACTACAATAAACGGACCTTTTTCAATGTTGCAGGAAACGGTGGTGGGAACGGGTGTGCCGTATGCCCCTGTGTTGGCGGCATCCAGCAGTTCCATACACTTTAAGTTCACGTTACCCGTCTCCATCACAAGGGTTAACAGTTCGTTTGCTGACAATTTTTCATCTAGGGCAGAGAGTGCTTTGTAGAAAAAGTGGTTCACGGTTTCATCGGTTTTGCCCAGCGCATAAGCGTGGTGTGCATATGCCGCCATGCCCCGCAAACCGAATAGAATCAGGGATTTTAGAGAACGGATATCCTCGTCATCTCCCCAGATGGACTCCATATTCATTTCTTCGGCTTTTGCGAATTTGCCACGAACCCCATCCACCTTGTCGCAGAGAGCGCTTAATGTTTCGTTGTTGAAGTTTACATTGGTGATGGTTGTAAACAAACCGTCCACAATGAGTTTGTCGGTTTCCTCGTTTGCCTTTCCCTTTGCTGCTTTGGCAAGTGCAATCAGTTTGCCCGTGAGCCGATCCTGCCAGTTGGCGGTGTCGTGCTTTTTGCCGCACACACCGTTGACCGTACAACCTCCCCCTAAGGTCTGTTCGCATTGAAAGCAAAACATTTCATTTGACATATCTATTCCTCCTCATTATTGCTCGCTTTTGCAAGTTTTTCTTTCTTCAATCCCATGGATTGCAAGACTTAACTTGATTCCGCTTGTTATAATGAACTCATTGTAGTACACGAAATCCAATGAGTCTGTTGTATAAACAACGAGTGGAGAAAAAATTTTAGGAAGTTGGAGCAAGGAAAGTGTTACGTATTAAAACAAGCAATATCATGACACTTATGGCTGACACAGCTTGTTGATAACATATTAAACTTTTTTTCGATACATTCTCATGGCAAAGACATACGCCACCACCATAATGCCCACACACCAGGCGAGTGCAATCCAAATGTCGCTGCCCACCGGCTGTCCTTCAAGCAACGCCCGTATGGTGTTTACAATGGAGGTCACCGGCTGATTTTCGGCAAAGACACGCAACGCTGTGGGCATGGTTTCGGTGGGTACAAATGCAGAGCTGATAAAGGGCAGGAAGATGAGGGGGTAGGAGAACACACCTGCACCGTCGGGTGTTTTGGTAGCCATTCCGGCGATGACAGCCACCCATGTTAGGTTCATGGTAAACAGCACCAGTATCCCCGCAACTAAAAGCCAGTTAAGAATCCCTGCCGGGGAACGAAAGCCCAAGAGTAAAGCCACCAAGGTTACCACTACAACCGAAACCATGTTGGAAACAAGGGAAGTCAGCACATGGCCCCATAGCGGAGCAGAGCGTGTAATGGGCATGGAGTGGAAGCGCTGGAAGATGCCCCGCTGCTTGTCGGTAAAGAGCCGATATGCCGTGTATGAAATACCGCTGGCAATGGTGATGAGTAAGATGCCCGGAAGCTGATAGGTGACATAGTTGTCTCCCCCCGTTTGAATGGCACCACCCAACACATAGACGAACAGCAGCATAATGGCAATGGGCATCAGTGCGGTTGTGATAATCGTATCCATACTGCGGGTGATGTGTTTCATCGACCGTCCCAGCATGACCGCCACATCACCAAAGAAATGCCTTTTCACGTTTTCCATCTCATATACCCTCCTTTTTGCCGATAATTGAGAGAAATATTTCTTCCAATGTGGGTTGTTTTTCCACATACTCCACCTTTGCGGGAGGGAACAGCTTTTTCAGCTCAGCCATGGTACCATTTGCGATAATCCTGCCCTCGTGAAGTATGGCGATGCGGTCGGCAAGCTGTTCTGCTTCCTCTAAATACTGGGTTGTTAGAAAAATGGTTGTTCCGCTGTTGGAAAGGGTTTTGACCACTTTCCACACTTCAAGGCGTCCCTCCGGGTCCAGCCCCGTGGTTGGTTCGTCCAGGAAGATAAGCGGGGGATTGCCGATTAAACTCATGGCAATATCCAGCCTGCGGCGCATGCCACCCGAATAGGTGGACACCCTGCGCTCGGCCGCATCCGTCAGGCCAAACTGTCCGAGCAACTGTTCGGCAATCTGCTTTGGATTGTCAAGGTGCCTGAGCTTGGCGATCATCACAAGGTTTTCCCGGCCTGTGAGTATTTCATCTACAGCAGCAAACTGACCCGTTAAGCTGATGGACTGCCGTATCATTTCGGGATTTCTTGCTGTATCAAAGCCATAAACTGTTGCGGTGCCGCCATCTGCCTTTAATAGTGTGGTGAGGATTTTGATGGCAGTGGTCTTTCCCGCACCGTTGCTGCCCAGCAGGGCGAAAATACTGCCTTTTTCCACTTCAAAATCCACACCCTTGAGGACACACACATCTTTGTACGATTTTTGCAGTCCTTTAACTGAAATCGCTATGTCTTTCATGGTTATTCCCCTTTGCAAGTTTGCCAACCATCTCTTCATTTAACTTGTTGCGGTAAAAATCCGTCCACTTTTTTGTATCGCACATAAATTCATCGCAAAACCCAGCCACATCCTCTCCAGTAACATCGAGAACGTGTTTACCATCCGCAGCACTGGCTTCAAACAGTTCGATGAGCGCATACTGGTTTTTCAGCATATCCATGCCGTCTCCGCTGGCAAAGCTCCACATATACCCTTGAATCTTTTCAAATACAAAGCGATACTCCTCAGGTAATAGGGCCACACGTTCCATCTGCTCCCGATATTCCTTTTTGTCCCCAATCAGCTTTTTAATCATCTCAATCATCGCTATTTCTCCTCCTTGCCAAACTTTTCTTTGATCTCCCTGTTGAGCTTATCTCCCGGTGTCTCGCTGCTGCCTGCCGTTGCGTTCATCAGCGCATCCGCAAATTGACCAACATCCTTGCCTATGACATCCAGCACTCTCTTACCCTCGGCGGCACTGGCTTCGAATAAATCTACTAAGTTTATTAACATGGTTAGATCTGTAAAGATTGTCATATCCCCGTTGGGAGCACCCACACTGTACATATAGGTTCGGATTTTCTTAAACGCATAACGATACTCCTCGGGCAGGGCATCCACCCGCTTCATCAATTGTTTATATTCCCGTTTATCTTCCAAGTCGCCTACGACCAGTTTTATGATAGAATCAAGCATTTCTTACATATCCTCCTTTAATTGATTGATTTTCGAGGTTACAAAGTTCCATTTATTCCAAAATTTTTGCAGTTCCTCTCGCCCTGTCTCGTTGAGTGTAAAAAACTTTCTTGGCGGTCCCATATCGGACGGTTTCTTTTGAACAGTCACAAGTGCGTTTTTTTCCAGCCGCACCAGGATGGTATAGACAGTTCCTTCCACAACATCCGTAAAACCCAGTGCGTTTAGCTGTTTTGTGATTTCATAACCGTAGGTTTCCTTGCGGCTGATTATTTCAAGGACACAGCCTTCCAGCACCCCTTTGAGCATTTCTGTTAGGTTTTCCAAAACAATCACTCCCTTCTACTCTGCAACACTGGTATGATGTATTACAAAGTACTACTATACAGTAACACACAGTAGTGTTGATGTCAATAGAAATTCAAAATAAAATTTTTACTAATTTTAAACAAATTACAGTTATGCAAAAGCTAGGGGTTGGACTAGAAGCAGAGTACACCAACTGATTGTTGCGTTCATATACTTTAGTTAGATACTGATACAAACGACACAAGGGAGGATTCTATGAAAAAACGCAAGGTCGCTATTTTTTGCCATAATCTATATGCAGGGGATATCTTATGGGGATTTACCGAAGCGGGGCATGAAGCACACATCATAGCACCGACTTCCATAGAAAGTTTTGAAACAATCATGGAATTATTAAACCCTGATTTATTGATTCTTTCCTCCAGTATGGATTATTTTCAAGATTTTATGTTGAGGCATATCGGTGCAAGAAATACATCCAGTTATCAATGTGTTTGCTGGGATACCGAAGGAATTGGTCAATTTCGTTTACAGATGTCAGCCTTTGAATGCATAAAACCCGATATGGTATTTTCGATTTGCCCCGAAATGATGGAATGGCTCAAAATCAAAAATATTCCCAGCGAGAGGCTTGATTTTGCTTATAATCCCACCATTCATTATCCAAAGGGAGACTTTGAAAGTAAAAATGAAACCATTAGCTTAGTGGGCAATGGGTGGTTATGGTATGCCAATACGTATCCAATGCATTTTCGTTATAGCAACGCGCTGCCCATTCTCTTAAAACCGATAATAGAAAATAACTATACAATCAATTTTTATGGCACCACAGACTATAAACCTGTGATAAAGAAATTTTTGGATTTAGATGTACCCATTGAATGGTTTAAGGGCACCATTTCATACGAAAGCACCTGCGATATATATCACAATTCCTTTGTAAATTTAATCACGCAAAACCATGATAAAACCATAACAAGGCGTACCTTTGAGATTTTAGGCTCGGGAGGTTTTGGACTTTCTTGTTATAATACGGCTTTAAACGAGTTGTTTGGCACTAGCGGTGCATTGGCGATTTCAAGTTCCCCCAGCGAAACCCTTGATATTTTGGAGCATTATAAAAATAACCCCGATGAGTATGCAAAAGTGCGCAAGACTGCTGTAAAGAGCGTACAAAACCACACGTATAAAGAGAGGGCGGAACAAATGATACGCAAGCTATTCACAATAAACTGAGAAAGACAGCACTGTGTCATTCCCTATTTGGTATATATGTTTGCCTTAACAAAAAACTTGGATATGAGGGATTTAAAAAATAATAAAAATATTTTTTAAAAATACTTGCGATTGAATTATCTTTATGCTATAATTCCTTTTGTTTGCAAGACAAGCAATGTTTTGTGGAGAGATGGCTGAGTTGGTCTAAGGCGCACGACTGGAAATCGTGTGTGGGCTAATACCCCACCGAGAGTTCGAATCTCTCTCTCTCCGCCAGTCGCAAGGCGACTCCTATATCGTTACGGAACTTTTATCCGTAGCGATATTTTTATTTTCTCGTTCGTTGCATCTATTTCGTCAGTTCTAAACAAAATATCGCTAAATTTCGCACATTTGGCGGTATTTTTAATTGCTCATTTCCTGAACAGATGCCCTGCAATCTTTATTGATTGCTTTTGCAGATGATCTGTCATAAATATGAATCCTCCATTCAAACAGATAGATTTCACCTACTATTGACGCTCACATTGTAACGCGCCCCTATCTGTTGTCCATATGTTTTGCGCTTAATTATTACTTTGTCGGAAAACAACCTAATTATTTGCGCATTCAGGGTAATCAAGCACCCGCAAATAGCGCATAACGGAAACTTTGGTAACCTTGTAGTGTCTTCCAACCTTCATTGAAGGTAAGGCACCCTCATGAATGAGCTTGTAGACCGTTTTCTCACAGATGCCAAGCAAACTGCAAACCTGTTTAACGTCAAGGACATCGAGGTATTCTTTGAATACCAAGAGGTACATATCATTGTTGCTGATCTCCATTGGGAAACCTCCTTTCATTTAGGCATAAAAATAGCCGATGGTCGAATTCAACCTATCGGCTGGGAAACTATAAACCTCTTAGTTTGCTCATAATGTATATCTCATCACACGAGAAACCTCTTGAAAGCCTTCTCGTTCATAAAAACGAACTCCATCAACATTATTCTTTAAAACCGATAGCTCAATATACGAAAGTTTTCGTTTTTGTGCCCATTGTTTTGCTTCATCAAGTAACAATAAACCTATACCTTGGCTACGATACTCGGCCATAATAAAAAAGTCTATAATTACTGCATATTTATATGGTACAAAGCATGGAAACGGCGGTGTCTTATCCTCACCTATATGTAAAACACCCATAACTAACTCATTTTCCACTGCAACAAACAATTCTTCTGTATCACTTTCTATAACAGATTTAGGATATTCACCCGTTTCATTTGCCCTTTTATAGAATTTAGGCTGTTGGTCTGCGTTATAGGCAAAAAATTGTTCATACAAAGAACAGATTTGCTTCACATGACCATAATTTGCAGTTAATATCTCCAAACCTTCACCTCACTTAATATAACTAATAAGCAACTGAACCATTTAGTATATAAAAAGCATAACACATGAAGGTGAGAATTTCCACCAATGTTTTAATTCAAGTATTACAAAAAGCTGTAATCTGTTCTGCAAGGGTTGCTATTGGAGAGAGCTTAACAAAGAAAATTTTTGTGGAGCGGAGCTACCAAGCGAAAGATAGACTTTTACGGCGATGAAGAACTTTTACATCAGGTATGGCTGAATTTATTGGATAATGACATAAAATTTTGAGAAAAAAACGGAATTGTAAGGGTTTCTTGTGAAAAATCAAGCGATCTCGTTGTTATTTGTATCAACAATATGGGCAAAATAATAAATGAACAAAACAAGCAGAAAGTGTTTGAAAAATTTTATCAAAGTATTTTTATAATACTTTTAAACAAAAAATGAGGAGAATTTTATGAAAAAGATAACCATTGTAACGGTAGCGATTGTTGTTGCGGCACTATTGCTTACTGTAACCGTTCCGCAAGTGCAGGCATTTACCTTTTCCACGCTCTCCCTGTTTCGCATCGGTGATACCAAAACCATCAATATTTCACTAGATGACATTAGCCAAATGGCTGAAACAGTGAAGGAATATTCAGAGGCTAACAAGGGCAAGTTTGAGGAACACGGCAAGTACGAAAAACCATCTTTGGACAGTCAAGAATACAAAACACTTACCGACATAAAAGAGTTCACGGCATTTAACGTAAACTTGCCAAGGGAATTAAAAAATCAGCAACCAGAGCTTTTTGCATCTGACATAATTGAAAAGAGCATACAAATGCAAAACGGCGAGCGTGTTACGATTGCAATTTCCCCTACACTTGTTGCCAAGTATGAAAATGTGTCATTTATTGCGACACAGGGTTTGAACAACAGTATGAGTAGTGAAGCAAAGGCCGAGATGTGGCAAAAAGTGCTGTCCTCACCAGTGTTGACGGAAAATATCCGCACACAGCTTGCAGCAATTGATCCGAACACAAAGGATATTTATCTGCCCGTTATAACAGGTATAAGCCGTGAAGCAGACCTTGGCAGTACTACAGGCTACCTTTACGCTGCATCAGATATGCAAGGAATAATGGGTGCGTTACCGGCAGAGCCAGAAATGCAAAGCAAGATGAGCGACGCCGCTTCTAAAAGCACCCATACAATTCCAATTGAATACAAAGATAAAAATTCCATTATCTGGACGAAGAATGGTGTGCTTTATGCACTTGTTGGCGATGTATCCGATAGTGAGCTTATTGCCATTGCAAGGAGTGTTCGTTGATGCTGATTGAAACGAGCAGCCTGTGCAAAAAGTATGGCGAAAAAACGGCTGTGCTTGACATGTCTATATCGGTTAAAGAGGGCGAAATATTTGGGCTTT
>CAYVRJ010000016.1:0-26619 GCA_964453645.1 uncultured Clostridia bacterium | reverse complement strand
GAACGCTAGCCTGTCACGCTAGAGGTCGAGGGTTCGAGTCCCTTCCGGGTCGCCAATACAATTTGCCTCGGTAGCTCAGTCGGTAGAGCAAGGGACTGAAAATCCCTGTGTCGGTGGTTCGATTCCACTCTGAGGCACCATACATGCATATGTAACATAATAATAGAATATAGATTAGTATAAGCAAAAAATGCGGGAGTAGCTCATTTGGTAGAGCGCCGCCTTGCCAAGGCGGAGGTAGCGGGTTCGAGCCCCGTCTTCCGCTCCATTATTTTTATAAGGCAAAATTGTCATAAAACTGATGGATCGTGCATAAGAATGAAAATATGATGGCGCCATAGCCAAGTGGTAAGGCAGAGGTCTGCAAAATCTCCACCCCCGGTTCAAATCCGGGTGGCGCCTCCAAAATTTTTTTATCTATGAATATATTCAAACAGTGATCACTCATTGTACAAGCCGCTGTGGTGGAATCGGCAGACACAAGGGACTTAAAATCCCTCGGGGGCAACTCCGTATCAGTTCAAGTCTGATCAGCGGCATCAATCCGGGTCTCGTAAGGGATCCGGTTTTTTTTTATTTCCCCATATGATTTCGCATTATATGAACAATGTTTGCCAGTACTACGAACACGTTTTCTCTAACAAAAAAATATAATAGGTTAGATAAACACAATTATAATTAAAAAAATTAGGAGGTCACTATGGGCTCTGCAAATACAGATCATCGCGGAACGATCACAAAAGAAAGGAATGTCTGGTCAATTGATAGGGGTTTGGTTGAAGAAGTGTCTTCGTGCAGCGGAAGATCGGGATATATGATTGTCTCCTATGCAATCAAGGGACAGAATAACATGACAAAGATTGAGCTATTGAGGTTAAATATCAATGCAAATACGTTGATTCGGAATCAAATGAATCAGCCCGTCTGCCTGTGTGATATTCGCCCCGGAATGTGGATCGATGCCGAATGTGCCCCTTTCATGTCACACAGCGTCCCACCCCAGACAACGGCACTGCGTATCGTTGTGAAACGAGACATGCATCAAAAGCCACCCGCAGGTGTTACGAAAGTGGATCGCATTGTCAGCGTTGATACGAGAAACAGCTTCTTTATTACTGGGAATCCCAATAATATCAATCAACAAATGCGGTTTGTTGTGACTAAAGAAACAGTCATTTTAAATCAAAACGGCATGCGCATTCAATTGTGCGCACTGCACCACGGGCAACGGGTAGAAGTGACACATGCCGATTTTATGACCATGAGTATACCGCCCCAAACCACAGCCTTCCGAGTTCAGGTGCTCTAAATAAAACAGCGAACATAAGATGAAAAAACATGATAAGGGCACGGCGATCACCGTGCCTTTGAGCAAATGTGCCTGTTGTCACTCATCACATTTGTTTTGAATAGAGTAGCGTAGAAACAAATAAGATCGAGGTGGTTAAAATGAATGGTTGCTTCTGGCCAAAGGAAGTCAGCGTTCCCCTTGAGTTATATACATCCCTTCAGGGAAAATATTTTATCGGATATGCAGACAATTTGACGTTTGGCAATGGGACGAGTGCGTATGCACTTTTGTATAACCCGTGTGATTCAGGGGTTCGGCTACATGTGAACGTTTGGACTGTCACGGATATTTCACAGGCGGATTTTCGCGCACAGTTTTGGTTTAACGCAGATCCCCCCGGCACTCCCGTTCCCTCGGAACTGGTGACGCCTTCCAATACGGCAATCTGTCCCTTGCCTAAGCCAAGGGTCAAGCTGCTGCAAGCCTCCAATGTGACAGGAACACCCACAGGCGGCATTAAAGCATTTGTCCGCAGGGGTATGCCCGAAACAACATTGGTAGAAAACGAGAACGGCAAGCTGATCTTTCCGCCGGGCGGTTCGTTTATGATATTCTTGTCAAACGAGGAAGGGCAGAGCACAGCCGCATCGGGCAGACTGGCCTTTGGCTGGTGGGAAGAGAGCCTGTGCTGCAGATGTATTTGCTAATGGGTTGTGCAGGCCAATGCCATAAATAGAACAAAAAAACCAGTTATGAGGGTGCGCTTCACCGTCAATAGCTGGTTTTTTATTGTTTTTCAGTTATGAATCTTAATACTCAAAACCGCTGTCGTGGCTCAGTTGCCAGGGAATGCCGAACTTGTCCACCAGCATGGCGTAACAATCGCTCCAAAAGGTTTTTTGCGGCTCCATGTGGATGGCACCACCCTCTTTTAGTCGGGAAAACCACAGCTTAATCTTGTCCATATCCTTGCTGCCCACCGTTATATTGATGTTGTTGCCGGGCACAAAGTGCATGTTTGGGGTTGTGTCGGAAAACATCACGGTACTGTTTTCAATTTTGAGGGATGTATAGAGGATGAGGCCTTTTAGCTCTTCGGGCAGGGGTGGAAACTCCTGAGTGGGGGGTATTTCACCATAGGTCATGAATGTGGGTTTCTCACAGTCGAAAACTTTTGCATAGAATTCCACCGCTTCCCTGCAATTGCCGTTAAAATTAATAAAAACGTTTACAGCCATATGAAGTCCTCCTTTAAATATGATGTGTGTAGTATAACACATCCGATACAATTTATTCTAGTGATGAAAATGAATTGTTGTTTTTGCTGTTTTCTTGGGATATAATAGGGGTGCAAAGTCTTGGGTTTTTAAGGAGATTTTTCATGGAACAGTATGTGGAGCAATTCGAATATATTCTTGAAATCATCATTGGGATTGTCAGCGTTATATCCATTTTAATTTTGGTCTTTGGGGTTCTGGTGGCCATTAAAGACTTTATGATTGCTCAATGCACCATCAAGGACAAGCGGTTAAAACTCCAGCACATTGCCAAAGCAAAAAATACCCTGGGCAGATACGTGCTGTTGGGGTTGGAAATCCTCATTGCTGCCGATATCTTGGGAACCATTGTAAAGCCGACGCTGGAGGATATTTTTAAACTGGCAGGCATTGTGGCCATCCGAACGGTCATCTCCTTCTTCCTCAACAAAGAGATTCGTGCGGCAAACACTGAATTTGGAAAAGTAACCGATACGGATTCAGATTCACAATAAAAAAATCTAAAAAAGCAGTGAAGTCTCTTTTTATAGATTCACTGCTTTTTTGCCGTTTTAGTAGCAATACTGAGTACAGCGCAAATAGTTGCCAAGGGCTCGCTCCCAGTTGATCACGTGGAACCAATCGTCGATATAGGCTGCCCGTTGGTTGTAGTGTTTTAAGTAGTGTGCGTGTTCCCAAACGTCCAAGTTTAAAATGGGGCACAGGCGCTCACAGATGGGGGTCATTTGGTTGGACGTGATGACAATTTGCAGCTCACAGCGCTTGTTTAAAACCAGCCACGCATAACCCGAACCCATAACGGACATTGCCGCTTGCTTAAACTGGTTTTTAAACCCATCAAAGCTTAAAAAAGTCTCGTTGATTGCTTCGGCTAAATTGCCAATGGGTGCTTCTCGATTGTTGGGAGGGGTCAATCCCTCAAAGAAAAACTCGTGGTTATACACCCCACCAGCGTTAAACCTGAGTTGCATGCCATCGTTTCGGGGAAGCCTGTCTGAATAGCACACCATCTTTTCCAGCGTCCACTCCTGCAACTGGGGATGTTTTTTCACCAAGGCATTTAAATTATTTATGTATGTCTGCAAATGGCGATCGTGGTGCAGTTCCATGGTTTTGGTATCGATGTATGGCTCTAGGGCATTATAAGCGTAGGGCAGGGGTGTATTTTCAAATTTATAATATTCGTCCATTTTAACTCCATTCCGCCGCAAGGTTAGCGGCATAAAATTATGAAAAGTTTTTTTCAAAAACTCCTCCTTTTAATCAGTATATGAAAACCCCCGGGGTATGGTAACCAAACGTTGGGTTAATACTAATAAAAATGGAGGTATTTGTGAATGAAGATGAGAGTTGCCGTCATCGGCACTGGCATGGCTTGGGATCGGCTGCACTATCCGGCTTTTGCCCAATTGACCGATAAATTTGAAATTGTTGCGGTGTGCAACAAAACGGTGGAAAAGGCGTTAAACTTTGCAGCGCAAATCAACTTACCCAAAGAAAACGTTTATTCGGACTACAGGGAGATGCTCAAGCGAAACGACATCGACGTGGTGGACGTGCTGGTGCCCATTTCAGAGAACTTTGAGGTAACAAAGGACGTTTTACTCTCGGGAAGGAATTTAATTGCCGAAAAGCCCTTTGCAGCAACCCTAGAGGGGGCAAAGGAACTGATTCGCATTAAAAACGAAAAAAATGTGCAAGTGATGGTGGCAGAAAACTTCCGCTACGACGAGTGTAATCAAATTTTAAAAGAAATTTTAGACAACGGACAGATCGGTGACATAGCATACTTCATATACAACACGGGAGCAGACTTTGAAAAGGATATGAAGCAAAACACATTTTCTGCCAAGGAGTGGAGACAGCACCCCCAATACGAGGGTGGATCGTTCTTGGACGGGGGTATACACGACATTGCGCTGCTGCGCTACCTGTTTGGCGACGTTGCTGATCTTAGCGCCTTTGCCCGTCCTCACCAAAGGGAATATTGCCCCTACATGCACATCAATTGCCTGTTAAAATTCCAAAACGGAGTGATCGGCAACTACAACTACTACGCCAGCGGTGCGGAACAGCAAAAGCCCCAAATTGGGCTTCGCATCTTTGGCACCAACGGGGATGTGTTTATGGAGAGCAAGGACTGCGGGCATATTTATTTAAACTTCAGCAATAGCACCTGTGAGATTCGGCAGTTCACCCCCGCTAAGGGGTATTACAACGAGCTGGTGAATTACTATTCGGGTAACATCCTCTCCACTCCCGAATTGGAAATAGGGGATATGGAGCTGGTGTTTAGAATACTGCACGCTGTGAAATAGCTAAGTGCCAGGGCTTGTAAATAGGATTGACAAAGGTTGTAAAAAAGGAGCTGCACTGCAATGAATAACTTTCACTGCAATACAGCTCCTTTAAATAAACAAAATTTAGTTTTTATCTAAACAGCAGTTGTGCAACGTCGTATAAATCTTTGTCCACCAACTTGCGCTCAGACACCGCTTTGTCGAGATCCGCAACAACGATCTGGGTGCCGTTTAATGCAACCATGTTGCCGTATTTTTTCTCAACAACCAATTCACCTGCACGGCTGCCCAAACGAAGGGAGAGCACGCGGTCGAAAGCCGAGGGAGCACCACCCCGCTGCAAGTGGCCCAGCACAACGTGTCTCGTTTCAATTCCTGTCTTCTTCTCGATTAAATCGGACAAGGTTTTGCCGATTGCGTTTTCAACCAGGTTCTTGTTGCCAAACATGTCCACCGTTGCGTTTTCGTTCACATAACCCTCTAACTCAAACCCTTCGGCAACGGCAACGATGGTGTATCTGTGTCCGTCTGCCTTGCGCTTTTCGATGACTGCGCAAACGTCATCCAAAGTCTTTGGAAACTCGGGAATGAGGATCATCTGTGCATCGGCAGCAATACCAGCCTGAACGGCAATCCAGCCCGTGTGTCTGCCCATGATTTCAACAACAATCACTCTGCTGTGGGAATCGGCAGTGGTTGCAATGCGATCCATAGCTTCCATGGTGATGTTAGCAGCAGTGTCAAAACCGAATGTAAAATCGGTGCAGGACAAGTCGTTGTCGATGGTCTTGGGAACGCCAACCATGGGCATACCCATTTTTGTCAGTTTATTTGCAACGCCCAAGGTGTCGTCGCCGCCAATTGCCACGATTCCTTCGAGACCCAGCTTCTCCATGGATGCACGCACCTTCTCGGGGCCGTTTTCAATCTTCATGACGTTGGTTCTGGAACTGCCAAGGATGGTACCACCCTTTGTTTGCAAACCTTCAACGTCCTTGAGTGTCAGGGGTTTTGCGTCCGCTTCGATGGCGCCCTTCCAGCCGTTTTGCAGGCCCAGCACTTCGATACCCGCGCGGGCACACTGCTCCACAACGCCACGAATAACCGCATTAAGTCCGGGGCAGTCTCCGCCCCCTGTCAGAATACCAATCCTTCTCATCTAATAAATCCTCCAAAGAATTATTTAAACTTCATTGTTTCTTATTATATATCAAAAATATGCACCTATCAAGTGCTCTTTTTGGTGTATTAAAGGGAAAAACCCAACCTTGACACAGTGATGTGAATAGACTATATTTGTATTAACAATAGCTGCATAAAAAATGGTGATCATTCCTATGGGACTTGAGTATGAAAAAAATGATGAAAAAACTTTATAATCGATTCTTAAATGCCAGCTATACAGTGCAAGATTTTATAGTTTCTTTCATCATTCTTTTTTTTACTTTCATCGTCTTTTTAGTTCTATTGTTTTTACAAAAAAAGCTACTCTAAAATTAATCTACAGCCAAGCCATTTTATCCAGCGGTAAAAGCACAAACAAACTTCGTCCAATCACCGATTCATAGGGGATGGGTCCACAGGAGAGTGAACGGGAGTCGGTGGAATGGTTGCGGTTGTCGCCCATCACAAACACGTGACCTTCGGGCACCACCCATTCTTCCATATCCCCTTCAATGGTTCCCTGAAAGACATCCTCAAGATATTGTTCCCCGTTTAAATAAAACACACCGCCGTGAATGGCCACCTGATCCCCCGGCAAACCCATCACTCGCTTGATAGCCGCATCTTTTAAGTTGGGGAAATCGCACACGATCACATCGTTTAAGGAGGGGTGGGTAAAGCGATAAGACACCTTTTCAATAAACACTGTTTCCCCCGTATAGAGGGTGGGCTGCATGGAGGGGCCTTTTACGTTTGCAAATTCAAACACAAATACCCGAAGTAAAACGGCCACCGCTGCTGCAATCAGCAGGGTATACACCATACTCTTGCGCTCTGCACGCTTTTGCTCTTGCGTTTTTGTTTCTTTTTCCTGCATAGTATTACTACCTTCACAACATATATTTATGACAATAATGATATCTCATCCAAGGGTATAACCTTCATAAATCCTCTGCCCACCACCGCCCAAGTGGGGATGAAACCGCACTCGGGGTGCCGTGAATCCAGGGAAGCATTGCGGTTGTCCCCCAAAACAAAAATCTTGCGCCGGGGCACGATGATTTCCTGCATATCTTGGGCCATCAACAGTGTGTAGACGTCCTCCATATAGGGTTTGCCGTTTAAAAAGAACTTGCCGTCCTGTACGGCCACTCTGTCCCCGGCAACGCCCATTACCCGCTTAATGTACGCACCCTTTAATTTATTGTAGTCGCACACCACGATGTCTCCCACCTGAATGTCTCGAAAGAGATAGGAAACCTTTTCAACAACAACCGTATCTCCGCTGCTCAGGGTAGGCTCCATAGACGAACCGGTGACGTTTGCAAATTCAAATATAAAAAACCTGCAAAAGAGGGTGATGAGCACTGCCAAGAGTACAGTTTTTATAAGCTGTTTTCGTTCTTCTTTTTTATGCTGTTTGGTCGTATATTCCGTCATGCCTCTATCTACTATCTCGTGTTGTAACCTCACAACATGTTCATTATAACACCAATAACCGGTAAATAAAATTAATTATTTGTTAACCTGCATTGTGCAGGGAAATATTGGTTGCAAACGACAATTCAATGCCATTTTTGGACAGTCCCTCTGTGACCAGATGGTTCAAATCACGCTCCACCTGCCACTGAAACATGGGTTTCACGGTGATTTGGGATTTAATAGTAATTCCTCTCTCACTCAACTTAGAAAGGCCCAGCACATTGGCAGTAAACACTGTGTCCTCGTTTTCTAAAGCGTATTGAAACAGCGTCTCTCGTATGAACGTCATGGCTTTTTCGTTGTCCTGCCCGGGGGCGATGGTGATTTCTAAAAAGACGTTGATGTTCCCCCGAGAGTAGTTGATCACTTTATCGATGCTGCCGTTGGGTATGGTGACAAGTTCACCCCCAAACTGGCGGATCACCGTGGTGCGAATGGTGATATTTTCAACAATACCCTTCACCCCACCCGTTTCAATATAGTCCCCCACCGAAAGTTGGTCTTCAAACAACATAAAAAAGCCCGAAAAGAAGTCCTGCACCAGCTTTTGTGCCCCAAAGCCAATGATAATACCCCCCACTCCTGCCGCAGCAATGATGCTACTCACCGTTGCGGAAAGTTCCAGTACGGCTAAAATGGAGATGAGGGCAAAGAAATAAATCACGTATTTGAGGGCACTTTTATAGGCCACCAACACGGTTTCGGACTTCCTTGCGATCACCGAGTTGGGGGATTTTTTTTTGCGGGCGGATATGCGCCGCTTAATCGTCTTTCTGAGTAAGAAAATCAACAGCTTTGCAACGACGATGATTAAGACAATCTCGGCAAATTTCAGCAAAATAGTGGGTAAGTTTTGCATAAAGCTGTTTAGTAAGGATTTAACTTGGTTTTCAAACGTTATGATGTCCATCGCACTTCCTTGGAAATTGAAGCTCTGCCATATTCAGCTTCATCATATAGTGGGGAATCCCGTCTATGATTATTTCCTCGTCGTCTATCCTTTTAAACCCGAATTTTTCATATAATTTGTAAATATAGTCCTGTGAGCGGACATACATTTCCTTTGTGTCGGTGAGAGAAGCTTTATATAACAGCAACCGCACCACCAGATCTCCCAGTTGCTTGCCCCGAAACTCCTTGCGCACGCAAATCAGCCGGAGCAAAACCTTTTCTCCATCGTGGAAGAGGGTGCCCGCCCCAGCGGGTTCTCCGTCGAAGTAACAGAGCAGGTGTATGCCGTATTTGTCAACCGGAGTGTCGTCTTCAAATTTCGATCCCTTTTGTTCTTCAACAAACACCACATGGCGGATCATTTGCACAAATTTAAAATCAGGATCAGAGTTACCCAGCATCCACTTGGTGGTTATCATCTTTTTCTCTCCTTATCTTTTCTTGTATTTCGCGAATCTTTTCTTTAGTTAAAGTGTATTTTCTAAATATGAGTATGGCGGGTACAAAGGCACACAAAAACCCAATGGGCAGCAAATAACCAAGGCTGGCGCTCACGTGGGGCAGTTGCTTGGGCAGTTCGGGGTCGAACCCCAGAAATGTCATGACAATCCCCGCCAAAAAGACGATCAGCGCCTGAGAGAGTTTGTAGGTGAAGGTGATCGCCCCGTAGTACACCCCTTCTTTGCGCTTGCCCGTGTGGTATTCGTCCACATCCAGAGTATCGGTGAGCATGGAATAGGGCAGGGACAAGCATCCCCCAATGGAAAGCCCCATAATCACAGCACAAACCACCAACAGGACATAACACAACGCGTGGTTGTCCCGCACGTAAACCGTGGCTAAAAACCCAGCCGAGCCGATGAGCGAAGCGTAGAGGGCGTAGAGCAGGGCAGTCTTTTTTTCCTTTCGCTTTGCGATATACGTCCACAGGGGCTGAGAGACCACGGCAACTCCAAACAGAGTGCCAAACACCCCAGCAATGGCGTTGCCCGAAATATCATAGGTATACGTGAGCACGTGCAGCCCCACGGCACTCACCAGAGAGGAAGAGATGTTGATAAACAAATAGCCAATGACGATATTTCGAAAATCCCTTGCTTTTAAGGCAGAGACCATGTCTGAAAAAACACCTTTCACCGAGGGGGTTGCCGGTTTGCTGGCAACCGTATGGTTGAGGGTGGCATAGATACACACCCCTGCAAAGAACAGGGTTAAGACCGAGGCTAATAAACCCATTTCAAAGTAGGCAGAAGGGTTTAGCTGCCCCGTTGGGTATTCGGGCGTTGGGCGGAAGAAAAAGGCCATACCTGCCACAGAGGGGAACAAAAACCCCAGTATGAAAAAGGCAGTTTTAAAGGCTTGCACCGTGGTACGCTTGTGGTAGTCGTCGGTGAGTTCCGCACCCAGTGCGTTGTAGGGGGTGCCGAAGACTGTTAAAAATAATTTTGTGCAAAACAGCCAAACGGTGAGTAAAATTAGCTTGGTTGTTTTGTCCCATGCGGGATCGATGGACCAGAGCAGGGCGTTAAACAGGGCGATACCCAGGGCACCGATGATTAAATACCCGTGGCGCCTGCCCAGCCTTTTAAAGGTGGTGTAGTCCGATATATAACCCATGAGGGGATCGGTGAGTGCATCAAAAATCACGCTCACCGAGACGATGGCGCCCACTAAACCGGGTGCAATTTTTAACACAGTGGTTGCGTAAAAATAAATAAATGCCGAAACCAATTGAAACGTCAAAGCAAACGAAAGGTTTCCGGCACCGTAGCCCAGTAGATTGATTGATTGTATTTCACGATTTGACTTTCGCAATAATATCCTCCACGTCGGTTTTGGTTTTTATGTTGTCCTCCATCTCCCGGCTGATTTTGTCGATGGCGTGCATGACGGTGGTGTGGTCTTTACCCCCCAGCACTTCGCCGATTTTGGGCAGGGATGCGTCCGTCAAGTTTCTGATTAAATACATGCAAATCTGCCGGGGTTGGGAAATCTCCCGGTTTTTCTTGCGGCTTTTAATATCCTCGGAGGATATGGAAAAGTGATCGCAAACCATGTCGAGAATTTGCCCGGGGGTCACCCTGCGCTCCTTGGCTGGGGTGAAGAAGTCCCGAAGGGCGTTTTCGGCCAGTTCCAGGTTGATCTCTGCGTTGTGCAGCCGTGCATAAGCGATGACCTTTTGCAAGCTGCCCTCCAGCTCCCGAATGTTAGACGTTGCCTTTTTGGCGATGAAGTCCAGCACTTCTCGGGGTATCTTTAAATCTATGCCGTTGACCATAGCCAAATGCTCTGCCTTCTTTAAAAGAATTGCAAACTTTGTCTCGTAGTCGGGCTGTTGTATATCTGCACTCAACCCCCACTCAAAGCGGGAGCGGAGCCTGTCCTCAATTTTAGGTATCTCCTTGGGTGGTTTATCAGAGGTAATGACAATTTGTTTGTTGTTCTCCCGGAGGGTGTTAAAGGTGTGGAAGATTTCTTCCTGCACACCAAACTTGTCCGCAATAAACTGAATGTCGTCGATGAGTAACACATCGCAGGAGCGGTATTTTGTGCGAAACTGCTCCTTCACCCCCGAAACGTTGGAAGCAATGGATGCGATAAATTCGTTGGTAAACGTCTCGCTGGAGACGTAGAGCACCTGTGCTTCGGGGTATTCCTGATTGATGTGGTTGCCAATGGCGTGCATCAAATGGGTTTTGCCAAGGCCCGAGCCCCCGTATAGGAAAAGGGGGTTGTAAGACCTGCCGGGCAATTCCGAAACTCCAAGGCAAGCCGCATGGGCCAAGCGGTTGGAGTTACCCACAACGTACGTCTCAAAGACATAGTTGGGGTTGAGGGTGGTCTTTGCCTCCTCGATCACCGATGAAACGGGAGCAGGTTCGGGTTCGGGGGGTTCGAAACTGAGCACTTCGCTCTTGGTTAAAAACATGGGTTCGAATTCCCCAAAGTCGGAAATGGTGTTGGTCTCTGCCGCCGCACGAATGATGGCGGATTTGATAGACTGCTTGTATCGCTGGTTGATAATATTCTTGTGAAGCTCGTTGGAGACTTCAAAGTATAACGAATCGGAAGTCTGACGGTAGGGTTTAATGTCCTTAATCCAAGTGTCGTAGCTGACACTGGGCATTTCCCTCTCCAGAATTTCCAATGCTTTCTCCCAAACGAGAAGCAGATTAGCCATTTCCTCACCTCAAAAAACAAAAAATAAAATTAAAAAACAAAATAACTTCCGATACATGATATAATATCAAAGTTTAACAAAGTATACAATAACGAATTTGATGAAATATTTTCCATTTCGCCTGTTTTCACCGGGATTAGACACAAAATTATAAAAATTTTATGCATTGTATTATTGTATATTCATAGCCCCTTGCAGGGCAATTTTGGCAATGGGAGCTGCAACGCTGCCCCCCGATCCGCCACCCTCCACCAAAACAGCCACGCTGTAGGGATACTGCTCTTCGTTAAGAAATCCGATAAACCATGCGTGCTCCGACAACTTACCCTGTTTGTTCACAAACTGTGCGGTGCCCGTCTTGCCGCAAACCGCAAGCCCCTGAATCTTGGCACTCTTCCCCGTTCCGTTTTCAACCGCACTGAGCATCATGGCTTTTAATTCATTGGCAACGTTTTTTGAAAGGGGCGTGGCATAGGTCTTTGGCACCAGCACGTCTTTCTCGGTACCGTTGGGTGCAATTTCCCTTGCCAGCAGTTTGGGGGTGGGCATCTTGCCCTCGTTGGCTATAGCCGAAGCGATCATAGCTGCGTGAAGGGGGGTGATCAACGTGTTGTACTGCCCAAATCCCGCCTGCGAGAGGTTGAGCACATTGTTTGCCCGCTCATAGATACTCTTATAGACGATGATGTCCGAGAACAAAAACTCATCGTTAAAGGCAAACCGTTGGCTCAGCCGAAGCAGAGTGTTGTCCCCCAAACTCTGGGCCAACAGCGAAAAGTAGACGTTGCAGGACTTGTCAAAGGCAGATTGTAAATCCACCTCCCCGTGGGCCTTTCCGCCGGCACAGGAGATGGTGTTGCCATCGATCTCCAAACTGCCGGTGCACGTCACGGTGCCGATGTCCCTGTTCTCCAGCGCACCTGCGGCAGTGATTACCTTAAAGATGGAACCGGGGGGATATCTGCCCATGGTGGCACGGTTAAAGAGCACGGTGGACTGGGTTTCGTCTGAAATGTTCTTGAGCCGGGTTGGGTCGAACCCCGGAGTGGAGACCAGAGCGAGAATCTCTCCCGTCTGATAGTTCATCACCACACAGGCCCCCGTCTTTATTTTTGCTGCGATTTCCGTTTGCAGCTTTGCGCTGATGGTCAGTGCGATGTCGCTGCCCCGCCTGTTCTCCCCGGTGAGCAACTGATCGAACCGGTTGCCGATGTTGTCCGAAAAGCCGTACAACTGTTTGGCAAAAAAAGTTTCGGCTCCCCTGGTCAGCCCGTAGGTCTCTCCCACAACGTGGGACACCGCCTTGCGCCAAGGGGCATCGTTTAAATACTTGCGGGTGTCCCCCTGGGTGTAGGCCATTTTCACACCCTTGCGGTCGTAAATCGTTCCCGCACTCACTTTGGAGCGCACGTTTAACAGCCGGGGGTTGTAGGGCGTTACAAACCAGCGGTCGCCAAAGGTGTTGATGGAATAAAACAAATAACCGATGAGCAGGGCAAAGAAAAGCAGGAAGATGACGATCACCTGTTTCATATATTTTGCCGTTTTGTCAATCTTGATATGTTGGTTGATCCTGTTCACTTTTGACAGCCACCCCCTGTAGAATTCCCAACAGTGCCATACAGCTCACCATGGAACTGCCCCCGTAACTTAAAAAGGGAAGGGTGATGCCCGTTAGGGGAATGAGTTTGATGACCCCGCCGATGATAATGAAGCACTGGAGGGACAGCATGGCCGTTGCCCCAAAGGCCAAGAGCTGGTGAAAGAGGGTGTTCGCCCGAAGGGCAATGAGGGCACCCCTGATAATGAGCAGCACGTAAAAGGCGATCACTGCAATGCCAAAAATAATGCCAAACTCCTCGCACACCACCGCAAAGATAAAATCTGTCCGGGCTGCGGGGATGACGCTGGGATACCCCAAGTTTAACCCCATGCCCAAAAATCCCCCCGATGCAATGGCCATGAGTGCCTGTACGATTTGATATCCTTCGGCCTGATAGACCGCCCAAGGGTCGATCCAAATGTCCACCCTGGTCTTCACATGAGAAAAGAGATTGTAGGAGATGAGTGCACCCCCCATGAGCCCACTTGCGCTGAACAGGGCGTATCGCTTTTTACCCGTGGCACAGTAGATGAGCACAATAAATGTGAGGGCAAAGAGCAGTGCCGAACCCAAATCCCGTGCAATCACCAGAATGATTAAACACGTTGCGCAAAATATTATATATGGAAGAATGGATGATATCGTTCGCCTTTGGGAGAGGTAGTAGGCGCTGATCACGATGAACAGCAGTTTGGCAAATTCGCTGGGCTGAATGGAAAACCCGCCAAACTCCAACCAATTCTTGGCTCCCCCGATGGAGCGGGAGAGGACGAGGGTGGAGAGCAGCATGGCCACACACAACCCCATAAATAAATAGTTGAGCTTGCCGAAGGTGTTAGACCGTCTGATCACCTCGATGGCAATAATGAGGGCAACGATACCCGCAGCAAACCAAATGAACTGTTTGATGCCGTGCTCGGGGGACAACCGGTATTGCAAAATCAATCCCACGGAAGCTAAAAAGAGGGGGATGATAAACGCTTGCCTGTCCAGCAGGGGATAAAACTTCTTTAAAATGAGGTACAGCGCAGCGATGACAACACAAAGACCGCCCCCCAGAAACAGTGCGTCAAAGTCCACCGTATTACCCCGAAAGGACAGCAGCACAAAGGCGGAAAACACAAACAAGATCATAATAAAAATGAGGATTCCCGCACTGCTCTTGGCAAAGAAGAAGTTTCCCTCCTCCAGCTTGCGCTTGCGATACTCCCCGTAGGAGCTGAGGATAGCGCCAAACAATAGGATGAGCACCGCCAACACAAACCAATATCTCAAAATGTATGCAGTCGTTTCGTATAATACCATGGGGCAATTATAGCGCAAAACATCTCAATGAAACAGTATTGACCGTTGTTTTTAACGAAAAGTTTTAAAAAAGATTGATTTATTTTTCATTTGTTATGGAGACACGTCCAAAAAAGTTCTTTTTTTTGTCGCAAAAGTGTGATAAATTAATAGTATTAGCATAAAATAATCTTTGAGGTAATAGTGTAAAATGGATTTATTCGGCGTATTTATGTTTCTTGGCGGACTTGGATTGTTTCTATACGGCATGAAAATCATGTCCGACGGACTTGAGCTTGCCGCCGGAGACAGACTTCGCCTTGTATTGGAAAAAACAACCAAGAACCGCTTTGCCGGCATTGGGGTGGGAACAGGGGTGACAGCCCTCATCCAAAGTTCTTCCGCCACAACAGTGATGCTGGTGGGTTTTGTAAACGCAGGGCTGATGACCCTCTCCCAAGCCACAGGGGTCATCATGGGTGCCAACATCGGAACCACCATCACTGGGCAAATGATCGCCTTTAAGCTGGACAATTACGCCCCCGTGGTCTTATTCATTGGCGTCGTTTTATATTTATTTGTTAAAAATCGCTCGGTCAAGCGGATCAGCTTGATCATCATGGGCTTTGGTATCTTATTCATGGGCATGGGCATTATGAGCAAGTCCATCGCACCCCTAAAGGACAGCGAAACCTTCCGAGCCTTCCTCATTTCCTTCGACAACCCGCTCATCGCCATTCTGGTGGGCACAGTGTTTACTGCAATTATGCAAAGCTCCTCGGCAGCCATCGGTGTTATGGAAGCCTTTGCCATGCAGGGGCTGCTCACCTTAGATACAGCCGTATACATCGTTTTGGGTATGAACATCGGCACCTGCATCACCGCCGTCTTGGCCTCCTTTGCCGCCAGCAGGGATTCCAAGCGCACAGCCCTGATTCACGTTTTGTTTAACGTGATGGGTGTGGTGATTTTCGGATCAGCCGTAGCCCTCATTCCGGGTATTGTGACCATAGTGGAGAACTGGTCTCCCGGGGATTATCCCCGGCAAATTGCCAACTTCCACACCTTCTTTAACATTGCAACCACCATCATCCTCGTTCCCTTTGCCGGAACCTTGGTCTATATTGTTAAAAAACTCATTCCCAAACAAAAATCCGAAGAGCGGGTGGAGCGTCGACTCATGTACTTGGACAAGCATATCACCATCACCCCCGCCATTGCCGTCACCCAGGCCCACAGGGAAGTGTGCCGCATGGGGCGTTTGGCCTATGATAATTATTTAAATTCCATTCAAGCGTTTTTCAACCAAGATTTAAAATTAGCATCCGAAGTTTTGGAAGTGGAGCGCACCATTAACTTTTTAAACCACGAGATCACGGGTTGCCTAGTGCGGCTCAGAGGTCTCGATCTACCCGATAAAGATATTGAAAACTTGAGTTTGATGTTCTCGGTGGTCTCGGACTTTGAGCGCATCGGGGATCACGCAGAAAACATTGCGGAGTACGCACAGTTGTTGGACAGCCAGCACCTAGACTTTTCTGAAGTTGCCCTATCCGAGATTCGCACCCTTGCGGATTCCTCGGCACAAACGGTGTTACTCAGCTTAGAAACCTATGAAAACAGGGAGATACACAACATTTCAGCCATTCGGGAGCTGGAGGATCGCACCGACGAACTGCGGGATATTGCCATTGAGGGGCACTTGCAGCGCCTCATGACGGATGCCTGCAACCCGCGAACCGGGGTGGTGTTTACCGATATGGTTTCAGACTTGGAGCGTTGTGCCGACCACGCAACCAACATTGCATACTCTTTGCTGGGGGAACCCTCCCTGTGGGACGATGAACCCGATACCCTGCCCGACGGCGTGAAGTTCTGATTGGTTTCGCAGAATCACCCTATGAAATAAGCAACATATTTTGATCGGATGACACATAAATTAAATGTGGACATCCGATTTTTTTATGGTTGGTAGTGATTTATGCGAATTATGCTTGCCCTATTGTTGGTTCTCATCGTCATTATTGTGGTGGTGGTGAACAACCTTCCCCAAAACGCCCCCGAGCTGATGGATTTTACCATTGATAAAACCAAGCGAATATCCGTCTATTCCAAAACAGACGGCAGGGCTGTTGAAATGGATATTGAAAAATATATCATTGGGGTGGTTGCGGGAGAAATGCCTGCAACCTATTCCTTTGAAGCGTTAAAAGCACAGGCGGTGTGCGCACGGTCGTACACGGTGTTTAAGATTTTGTCGGGGGGATGTAAGGAATATGGCACTCAGGTGTGCACCTATTCCTCCCACTGCCAGGCGTATCTCACTGCCGAAGAAATGGCGGAGCGGTGGGGTAAAGACTATGAGACATACTTTGCAAAAATATATGAAGCGGTGGAAGAAACCAAGGGTGAGATTTTAACCTACAACGACAGGCCCATCGAAGTGATGTATCACGCTGTGAGCGGAGGAAAGACGGAAAACTCGGGAAACGTGTATAAAAACGATCTGCCCTATCTGCAATCGGTGGAAAGTGTTGGGGAGGAAAGCCACCCGAAGTTTTACGGACAAGTGAAGGTCTCCCGTTCAGATTTTGTGAAAACCATTAAAGAATATGTGAGCTGTAACAAGTGTGACGAAAAAAATATTCAAATCGGTGAAGTCAAGCGATACGACTCGGGCAGGGTGGAATACGTGTATGTTGCAGGGCAAAAACTGTCGGGGGTGGAGATGCGCAAGCTATTTTCCCTCAATTCAACAAATTTTGAAATTGAGGTGGAAAAGGACAGCGTAATCTTTAACACCATCGGTTATGGACACGGAGTTGGTTTGTCCCAAGCCGGTGCAAATGCCATGGCGTTATCGGGTGGAGTGTACAGAGAAATTTTGTTGCACTATTTCACCGGGGTGAGCCTTGGAAAATTAGATGATTTTTCCTTTATTAGAAAATAAATTTTTTTCAAAGGTATGTATTAATTATGCCACGGTTGGTGAAAATATCAACTGGAGGTGTATCAATGAACATTTTTACAAGAAATAACTTCGAAAAGATAGGAACGTTTTTCAGAAAGAACGGGTTTTATATTGCTCTGTTCGTGTGTATTGTCGGGCTAGGTGTTGCGGCAGTATTCACATTCACCCAAGCTCCCGAGGAGGAGCAGTTGGCGGAGCTGCCTTCCACACAGCCGGTGCAAAACGTGCAGGTTCCCAACCTGAGCGACGAGATTGCTGCTCGTCCCACCGTTTCTCCCGAACCCGTACCCGATGAAGAGAGTGCACAGACACCCGAAGAGTCCCCCGATGTCACGAAGCCAAAGGCACAGTCAACCATTACACTAAAGAACCCACTGAGCGGTGAAATCATTCGCGATTTTTCCATAGACAAGCTGGTATTCAACAAAACCCTCAACCAGTGGGCAACGCACAACGGCATTGACATCAAGGGAAACGCAGGAGATGAAGTATTTTGTGCCCTATCCGGAACCATTTCCAAGTTGTACACCGACCCCGTATCGGGAAGCGTCATTGTGATTAAGCATGAGAGCGGAGATTCCAGCCTCTATGCAGGCGTAACGTGTGATGCGGCACTGGAAGAAGGACTTCGGGTGAACACCGGTACGAAGTTAGGAACACTAAAGACATCACCCTTTGAAGAGTTTGTGGGAGACCATCTCCACTTCGAATATATGAAGGGTGAGGATTACTTGGATCCGCAAAAGTACATGAAGTAACAAAAGAAAAAAACACTACGTTACAAAAGAAGCGATGAATGAGCAACAAAAGATGACCAACACTTAACTGCCGGAATTTTCTCGGCAGTTTTTATTTTTTCGTGGGCCCTGCCCACACCCGCAAGGGGGAATGATTCCCCCTTGACCCCTCTTTTTCTGTGATATTTTAAAATAAACCCTATATAGGGGTTGCAGGGACTCAGTCCCTGCCGTGGGGGTGAAAGGGGGACGAGTAGTCCCCCTAGGGGTATGGAGCGAAGCCCCATATAAAAGTTCTACGCCTTGTTCTTCTTCTGCATGCCCTTGAGAATAAAGATAAACACAATACCCGCTGCCGCACACAGTGCCGCAATCACAAAGGCCGGAAACATCAGGTTAATGTCCTCAGCCGCAATATTTTTATAATACCCTGCAATTTGCGAGGAAATCACCGCTCCCGCACCAAAACCCAACAACACAAACCCGTAGTTGGTGGACATGTGCTTGGCGCCAAACAGATCGGAGGTGAGTGCCGGAAAGGTGGATAACAACCCTCCGTAGAAAAACCCAATGGTGCCGATGAGTACAAAAATCCAATAGCCGGTTGCAGCGTTCACCAACAGGGAGAGTGCCGCAGAACCGATGAGTAAAATCAAAATCGTGTTGTATCTGCCCAGCTTGTCCGAGACAATACCCCAAATGAGCCTTCCCGCCGAGTTGAAGATGGATACCAACAACACCCCAATGGTGGCTGTTTCCGCCAAACCCTTGGCAACGGCAATGGGTTTAGCAAAACCGATCATCATCAGTCCACCCATACACGCCAAAAGGAACGTGATGGTGATCATGTAGTACTGGGGTTTTTTCAGCATTTGCCCGGGGGTCATGTCTTTGTTAACCACTTGGGCAGAAGCTTGGGCAGACTTTGCACCTTCGGGGGGATTTTTCAGGAACAATCCGCCAACAGTGCACACCACCAAGAAAATCAACCCCAACACAAAGAATGTAGACTGTTCTCCCGTGCCCACACCGCCGAATTGAGCCACCAAAGATTCAATGACAGGGGTAAACACAACGCCTCCAAAACCCAGCGCAGAGACGATGATACCCGTGACCAAGCCCTTCTTTTCGGGGAACCACTTTTGCGCACACGCGATGGTGGTGGAGTAGGTAAAGCCCATACCGGCACCGCCCATGACCCCGTAGGTGAGCCACAGCAGCCACGGGGTTTGTGCCGTGACTAAGGATGCCAGACAAAAGCCCAGGGACAAGATGATGCCCCCCACGATAACCACGAAGCGGGTGCTGTATTTTACGGCAAGTTTTCCCCCGATGACACTGCCAATGGTGAGCACGGCCAGCAGCAGGGAAAACGTCATGCTGGCGGAAGCGTTGTCCCCGCCGAAGATGCTGTTTGCCACACCTGTTTGAAAAATACTCCAGATGTAGGCAATACCCAGGGTGAGCTGAATGGCGATTGCCGCAATCACCGGTGCCAGTTTTTGTGATGTTTTCATGTTTCTTTGTACCTCCTTACGATGTATACATTTAATAAAAAAGACCTTTACTGCGGTTTTGCAGCAAAGGTCTGATTTTTCAATCTATGAATCGATCATGTCTCCACCTTGGCAAAACCACAATAAGCCCTGATTGCAATAATCAAAAGGCTAATAATAATGACGATATCGTTGTGCTTTGCCAAATTCGTTCGCATGTGTAACTCCTGTTTGTAACTTTTAATAGGGTATCACAGGTGTTGTTGTTTTGTCAACAGTAATATAATGGAAAGTCCCTGCTCATATAATGAAAGAGGTGTACGAATACCGCACACCTCACAAAACCAAATGGATTTATTCTTCTGTTTTTGTTTCTTCTTTTGTTTCTTCAATCACTTCGCCGTTGGTTGGCACCTCTTCGGCCACAGCATCGGGATCAAAACCTGCAACCAGCTCACCTTCATCCGCAGCACATCCGCAGCAGCAGTGGGCTTCATCCCTTTGCTGTCTTTTCACATACTTGGCCAGCAGGATGAACAGCAACAGCAGTGCGCCTACGATCAGTTGGGTCACGTAACCGGGTACACTGTAGAAGGGAAGGGCATTTGCACCAATGGTATACACAAGGGTGGCAGCAAGAGTTGCCGGAACCGTGAGCTTTTTGTTGTCAAGAAATTTAGAACTCAGTGTAACAAAGGCACACAGTAAAATTACATATTCGTATTCTAAGGGGAATGCAATGGTGAACACGTATTCAATATTATAGACGTAACCGCCGATCATGTTGGCAATAAAAATGCCCGCAAACCCTGCAATAAAACCGCCAAAGGCATAGGAAACGATTTTTACAGATGGGTCTCCCTGTTCATCCTTCTTCCTCAAATACAGGGGAGCACCCAAGTTTGTGAAGCACAGAAAGAGCACAGTGGCTGCAATAATGAGGACGGTGACTACGATCATAATGGCTATGGAAATTTCAAATCCCTCTTGGGGTAAGTAGAGTGGGTCCGAACCCACGATGACGGGCAGTAATCCCTTGAGCAGCAGGGAGGTCGCTAAGGTGGTGATGATGGAATTTAACTTACATTTGATCAGCAGCAATCCGTTGAGTGCTCCGATGAGGGCGCACACGACCACGGCAAAGATCAAACCAAAGGGATTGGGGTTGATCACAAAAATCATGGCACCAAAGCTCATAATGGCGGGCAGGGAGATGTCGGCACCGCGAGAGCGGGTGGTGAGCAGTGCGGAAAGACCCAGCAGCATAAAGATCATCACTTGTTTGCCCAGGGTTTCAAACAGTTCTGCATCCAGCTTGGAAAAGTAGGGGTTGCACACAAAGGCAACGATTGCCAAAATCAGGGCAACGGCTAAAAGAATCAATCCCGCCCAGGAGGAGAGAAACGTATTTTTTTTAAGTTTTGGATCTATAACCTCAATGGCAGGTTCTAAAGCGTTATTGTCAACAGTGTTCATTAAAAACTCCATTCCGCCGTTTCACACACGGCATAAATAGTCATTAAACAATTTTTCACGCGAATCCTCCTAAAATGTTCGTTTGTCTTAATAAATTCTACAAAGGAAATTTATTTCCTTTAAAAAATATTTTTGTCGTAATACTTTTGTGAACAAATGGTATTGTATTGCGGAGAATTGTAAATTATAATTAAGAAAAAATAAATACTCGAGGTGAAAATCTATGAAGAAGTACGAATGCACACTATGCGGATATATTTACGACGAATCCAAAGGGGAGGACGATTACGCCCCCGGCACAACCTTTGAAGAACTGCCCGACGATTACGTCTGCCCCCTGTGCGGAGCGGGTAAAGATGCTTTTGAAGAAGCGTAAGAGGTTCGTATGAGCCGTGTGTAAAAAGGAGGATTGGAGTTTGTAATGCAGGAAATTGCAAAAAACATATACAGTGTGGGGGCCATCGATTACGATGTCCGGGAATTTCACGGGTACGAAACCCCATACGGTACGACCTATAACGCCTATTTGGTCATCGACGAAAAAAACGTGTTGATCGACAGCGTGAAGGCACCCTTTGCCGATGAGATGATCGCTAATATTAAGGAAGTAATCGATCCTGCTAAGATCGACATGGTCATCTCCAACCACGTGGAACCCGACCACTCGGGTGCAATCGGGGAAGTATTAAAATACGCCAAAGGGGCAAAGGTCTATACATCCCCCAACGGGGAAAAGGGCCTGCGGGCGTATTACGGCGACGGGTGGGAGCTCGCCACCGTGAAGACGGGGGATACCATTTGCAGCGGCAAGTATAACTTTGTTGCCCATTTGCTGCCCATGATTCACTGGCCGGACAGCATGTGCGTGTATAACCCGGAGAACAAGATTTTGTTTTCCAACGATGCCTTTGGCCAGCACTACGCCAGTGCAAAGCGATTTGCCGATGAGTTTTGTTTGCCCTTTGCTCTGGACTTAGCCCAGGACTATTATGCCAACATCGTCATGCCCTTTGGCACTCAGGTGAAAAACGCACTGGACGGCCTCTCTTCGCTAGATATTGATGTGATCGCACCCAGCCACGGGTTGGTGTGGCGCACGCCAGATTCGCTGGAGGCCATACTGAAAAAGTATGAGGAGTGGGCAACCGGTACATTTGATGAAAACAAGGTTGTAATTGTGTTTGACTCCATGTGGGGGTCCACCAACACCATGGCGAAACACATTGCATCGGAGTTTGCGGAGCAGGGTAAGAGCGTGCAGGTGTTTAACTTAAAGGACAACCACATTTCCAAAGTCATGGCACAGGTGATCGATGCCAAATACATTTGCGTGGGTTCGTCCACCCTCAATAGAAACTATCTGCCCAAAGTTGCAGCGTTTCTCACGTATATGAAGGGTTTAGCGCCCAAGGGCAGAACGGGATTGGCTTTTGGATCGTACGGTTGGTCGGGGGAGAGTATACCTCAAATTCACGACGTGCTGGAAAAAGAAATGAAGTTTGAAATGCTGCCCATGCGCAAGGTGATCTACCGGCCTTAGGGACTTAAAAAACTCTTTACAGTTTTACGATTTTATGCTATATTGGCGTAAGTGAGTGTTCACTTGCGCCAACGTAGCTTTAGCGGTAGAGCAGTCGATTCGTAATCGACAGGTCAGGGGTTCGATTCCCCTCGTTGGCTTTAATATTTGAATGGAACTTGTGGGAATCGAAGCGGCGTTAAGCTCAACACCAACGATTTGGTGTTGGGTAGCCGCAAGTGAAAACGTGAGCGACAGCGAACACAAACGATTCCCCTCGTTGGCTTTATTTTTAAGGCGTTGTGCTTTAGGGGACTACTCGTCCCCCATACCCCCTAGGCAGGGACATTGTCCCTGCACCCTTCGTATTAGATATTTAATTTATAACAGTATCAATAAAAGAGGGGTCAAGGGGGAATCATTCCCCCTTGTGGGGTTTGGGGTGAAGCCCCAAATATATATGAGAGAATAAAACGTCGTTTGCATACGGCGTTTTTTCACAGGAGGAGTACATGGACTACACATCCAACGAAAAAAAATGGCAGCAAAAATGGGAAGAGGAAAAACTCTATCAGTTCAACCCGGCAAACGCAGATAAAAAACTGTACGTGCTGGAAATGTTCTCCTATCCCAGCGGGGCAAACCTGCACGTGGGCCATTGGTATAACTATGGCTTAACAGATACGTACGCACGGTTTAAGCGCATGAGCGGTTATGAAGTGTTTCACCCCATGGGCTTTGATGCATTCGGCCTGCCCGCAGAAAACTACGCCATAAAAACGGGTATCCATCCCAAAGACTCCACCGAGAAAAACATCGCAACCATGGAAAAGCAACTCAAAGCCATGGGCGCAACCTTCGATTGGGACTTTGAATTAAAAACCTGTGAAGAAAACTATTATAAATGGACCCAGTGGTGCTTCCTAAAGCTCTACGAAAACGGCCTGGCATACCGCAAGGAAGCCCCGGTGAACTGGTGCGATTCCTGCAACACCGTTCTCGCCAACGAACAGGTCATCGATGGGGAGTGTGAGCGGTGCCACACTGTGGTTGTGCGCAAGAACCTAACCCAGTGGTTCTTTAAAATTACCGATTACGCCCAGCGTCTGCTGGACGGCTTGGAGCACTTAGATTGGCCCCACAAAACAAAAGCCATGCAGAAAAACTGGATAGGTCGTTCGGTGGGCGGGGAGATCACCTTTGAAATTCAGGGGGGAGGAACCTTTGATGTGTTCACCACCCGGGCAGATACCCTCTTTGGCGCAACATACGTGGTGTTAGCCCCCGAAAATCCCTTGGTGCAAACCATCACCACTCCCGAATGCAAAGAAGAAGTGGATGCATATATCGCCAAAACCGCCAAGGCCAACGAAATCGACAGATTGTCCACCACCCGGGAAAAGACGGGTGTGTTCACCGGGGCCTATGCCATCAACCCCATCAACAAGCGGGTGATCCCCATTTGGATTGCCGATTACGTTTTGGCAACGTATGGCACGGGCTGCGTCATGGCTGTGCCCGCCCACGACGAGCGAGACTTTGAATTTGCAACTAAGTATCACCTGCCCATCGAGCGGGTGATCAAATCAACCGACGGTTCTCCCGACGATTTACCCTATGTGGAATACGGAACCCTCATCAACAGTGAGCAGTTCGATGGCCTTACCACAGAGCAGGGTAAAGAGGGGATTTTATCAAGATTAAAAGAGTCAGATAAGGGTGGTTTTAAGGTGAATTATCGCTTGCGGGATTGGCTTATCTCCCGCCAACGCTACTGGGGAGCACCCATCCCCATCGTCTACTGCGAGGATTGTGGCGAAGTGCCCGTGCCCTATGGGGACTTACCCGTGGTATTACCCTACGACGTGGACTTCTCCCCAGACGGTACCTCCCCGCTGCTCAAGCACGAAGGGTTTATGAACGCCAAGTGCCCCAAGTGCGGCAAGAGCGCCAAGCGAGATGCCGACACCATGGACACCTTTGTGTGCTCCTCTTGGTATTACTTGCGCTACCCCGACAACAAAAACGACAGGGAAGCGTTTAACACCCAAAAGATCAATCAATTGCTGCCCGTAGACGTATACGTGGGCGGTGCGGAACACGCCTGCATGCATTTGCTCTACGCACGGTTCTTCACCAAGGCGTTCCACGACATGGGACTGTTAAACTTTGAAGAGCCCTTTACCCGTTTGGTACACCAAGGGGTCATCCTAGGGCCAGATGGGGAGCGGATGTCTAAATCCCGGGGTAACGTTATTTCTCCCGATTCCTATATCGAAAAATACGGCTCAGACGTCTTTCGCATGTACTTGGGCTTTGGTTTCTCCTATATCGAGGGGGGACCGTGGAACGACGACGGCATAAAGGCCATTCACCGCTATTTAGAGCGGGTGGAGCGTTTGTGCAACAGGGTATCGGCCGAGGGGACACTGCCAAAAGATGTTGCCGATGATCTGAACTATGCCCTAAACTACGCCACGTTACACGTACGGCAAGACGTAGAAGTCTTTTCCTTCAACACGGCCATTGCCCGGCTGATGGAATATACCAACGTATTGTATAAATATGTAGATGAATATGCAACTGCACTAAAGCCCTACACTTCCGAGCTGTTAAAGCTGCTGTGCGTATTTGCGCCCCACTTCTGTGAAGAATTATGGCAGTTGTACGGCAACGAAACGTCCATCTTTAAAGAAACGTATCCGGTTTGCGACGAACGTGCACTGATCAAACAGACGGTGAATATGGCAATGCAGGTGAACGGAAAGTTAAAGGCAAACTTTGATATTAGCGTTGAATATTCCAAGGAACAAATCCAGGACTATATCCTGAACACTCCCGAACTGTCTAAGTTCTTGGAGGGTAAGCCGGTGAAAAAGGCCATTATCGTTCCGGGCAGAATTGCCAATTTCGTGGTATAACAAAAGAGAAACGAAACGAGAGAGTGGGAAACTGCTCTCTTTTTTTGCACCCTTGCTCGATTCATACATATACTGTAAGAGGACTTGATGGATAGGAGACTATCGTGAAAGATTCTTAAATGACGATTTGTGCCGTACGCAAACGGCGGAATGGAGTTTTTTTATGAATATAATGAACAATTGCCAGTGCAACATGAATACATACAGAAAAGGCGATATTACGGACTACGGGCCAGAACCCTTGGTGGTCAACTTAAATAAGGTTACCCAGCAAAACAACACATTTAGAACCGCCCTGTGGACGGGTGAACATCTTCAATTGACGCTGATGACAATCCCTGTGGGGGAGGATATCGGGCTTGAGATCCATCCAACGCTGGATCAGTTTTTGTATATTGTGGATGGGTGTGGAGTTGTGAAGATGGGCAACAATATGAATGCCCTAAACTATCAACAAAATGCCTGTCCGGGGTATGCCACCTTTGTTCCAGCAGGGACATGGCATAATATGATCAACATGGGCAATAGGCCCATCAAGCTGTATTCAATTTATGCGCCCACCCAGCACCCCCGGGGTACCGTTCAGGAGAAGAAACCCCAACCAAATGTTCAAACCTAATGTGAGTAATCAAAAAAGGCCAGGATTGTTCTGGGCAGAATCGCCAATAGATATAAAACGGGGAGAGCGGGAAACTGCTCTCTTTTTCACTATTTTATTTACAAACATTGTCGAATTGTGGTATAATCAGCCATACCGAATAAGAGTGCCAAAGATGCACGGTAGGCGGAGTCTTCTTCCCCCAATGAATATGAGGGGAGGTGGTGTTTATGGAGTACTTAGTAGTATTAATCATGTTTATGGTTTTACTGGCTGTAATCCTAATAAATGCAAAAAAATAACCGCTGACCTGTGAAGTGAACCCCAATTGTTAGACAAAAAACTAACAAAGGGGGTTCACTTTTTTA
>CAYVRJ010000015.1:0-31366 GCA_964453645.1 uncultured Clostridia bacterium | reverse complement strand
CCCCCTAACGGGGTTTGGGGCAGAGGCCTGCAAAAAAACTCCACCCCAAAAGATAATACGTATAAACTGATTTATTTATGGGAATAATCGCACAAACAAACAATCCGGAGGGCACTATGGCACTTTTTAAGCAAAACATTGCAATCGACTTTGGCAGCGTCAACACGCTCATCGCTGTTGAAGGTCAGGGCGTCACTTTTTCCGAACCCACTGTGGTGGCAGTAAAGAAAGAAACCCAGGAAATTATCGCAATCGGTGAATCCGCCCACGAAATGCTGGGTAAAACTCCCGGCAGTGTGGTGGCCGTTCGCCCCCTGCTCCGGGGCACCATCAACGACTTTGAATTGGCTGCAATCTTTCTGCGCCAAGCAATTAAAAAAGCCATCAGCCAAACATCTCTGTTCCGTGCCGTAACGGGTGGAATCGTCACCGTTTCGGGGGATATGAACGAGATGGAGCAGCGTACCCTCCAAGATGTGCTGCAAAATGCAGGCATCCGCATGCACTACTTTATCGAAAAACCCATTGCTGCCCTTTCGGGCATGGGCATCGACGTGACACTACCCAAGGGTAACCTTGTGGCTTGCCTGGGTGGTGAAACTTGTGAAGTGGCCGTCGTCTCCCTTGGCGGCATTGTGCTCACCCGGAGCCTTCGGTTGGGTGGCATCGATATCGACCGTGAAATTGTGAAATATGTGCGCACCAAGTACAACCTGGTCATTCCTTTGAGCGGTGCGGAAAAGCTGAAAATTGCCCTCTGTGACTTGAGTGGCGAAAAAAATCACACCATGGAAATCAGGGGCAGGGACATGCAAACAAATCTCCCCGGAAGTGCCATGGTCTCCACCGAAGAAGTAAACGAATGTGCGCTGCCCACTGTTTCGCGAATTGTGACAGTGATTCGGGAAGTGTTGGAAAACACGCCCCCCGAAATTATGACCGATCTATTAGCCTCGGGTATCAACCTGTGCGGAGGTCTGTCCTTGCTCAGCGGCCTGGATGAAATGGTGCAAAAGGACACGAACATTAAAACCACCCTGGACCCCCAAGCCCTGTCCTGCGGGTGTTGCGGTGCCCTTGGGTTATTTGCTCAAAAACAGGCAAAGGAACACAGTGCATAAACAACAGTTTGGAGTATTCGAGAAGTCCTTTTAAACAAAGGGCTTTTTTGTGTGGAGAGTATTTACAAAACCTTTCATAATCAAAGGTTCAAAAAGGCATCCACCGCCGAAGCGTGTTCGACAGGTACTACAAACGTAACGTCCACACGGTGGGTGAAGTCGATCCGCTCAATGACGGCTTGGTGTACAGTTAAAAAGTGTTCGGCCTTTGGCCAGGCAGAGTAACTAAAATCCATCTCATACCGTTTGGTGACGATGGGCGTATACACTTGGGCTAAGCTCAAAACTTCGGCACAGGTTTTGGTATACGCCCGAACGAGTCCACCTGCACCGAGCAGTATTCCCCCAAAGTAACGGGTCACCACGGCTAACACGTCGGTAACTTCGTTTTTGCGAAGCACCTCCAAAATAGGCACTCCGGCTGTACCCTGTGGTTCGCCATCGTCGCTGTAGCGCATAATGCCGCTGTTCCTACCGATGATATAGGCGTAACAGTTGTGGGTGGCGCTTAAGTATACCTTGCGCCGCTTATTGAGCTTGTCTATGGCCTCCTCTTCGGTGTGCACCTCACAAAGATAGCCGATAAATTTAGACTTGTTGATGATGATCTCACAGGTGGCTTCACCCGATACCAGTTTCAATTCACTTCCACCCGGTGATAAATCTTTTTACCCTTGCGCAGCATGAAGTCGCTTGCAGCCATGAGTTCGGGGGATAGAGTGTAGAATTCATCGGTTACTTTTTCATCGTTCACGTACACGCCCCCGCCGGCGATCAGCCTTCTCGCCTCTCCCTTGGACTTGGCAAGGCCTGTTGTCACCATTAAATCGAAGAGTTTAACGTTTTCATTGAGTTGGGTGCGGCTAAGTGCGGTTGTGGGCACTGCTCCTCCCAGAGCTCCCCCTTCAAACAGTGCAGCACTGGCCTCTTGGGCTTTTGTGGCTTCTTCCTCCCCGTGCACTTGCTTGGTAACCTCAAAGGCCAGCAAACGCTTGGCAACATTCATTCGTTCGTCGCAGTAAGCGCATAAACGTTCGATTTCTTCCAGAGGTACGAAGGTGAGTAGCTTTAAGCAATTGGCCACGTCCGAATCGTTGACGTTTCTAAAGTATTGGTAAAACTCATAGGGGGTTGTCTTTGCAGGGTCTAACCACAGGGCACCCTTTTCGGTTTTACCCATCTTTTTACCCTCGCTGGTGAGCAGCAATGAGAAGGTGAGGCCAAAGGCTTCCCCCTGTTCCTTGCGGCGGATGAGGTCTGCACCGCCCAAGATGTTGGACCACTGGTCGTCTCCGCCCATTTGGAGGACGGCACCGTATTGTTTATAGAGCACGAGAAAGTCGTAACTCTGCATGAGCATATAGTTAAATTCCAAAAAGTTTAATCCACGCTCCATGCGGGATTTAAAGCACTCGGCAGTGAGCATTCTGTTGACGGAGAAGTGAACGCCCACATCCCGCAAAAACTCCACATAGTTGAGGTTGAGCAGCCAATCAGCGTTGTTGACCATAATGGCTTTATCTTCGCTAAAGTCCAAAAACTTTGAGATTTGCACTTTAAATTTATCTGCATTTTCTGCAATGAGTTCTTTGGTGAGCATTTTACGCATATCGGTTTTACCCGAGGGATCGCCCACCATGGTTGTCCCTCCGCCCAGCAGCACAATGGGGCGATGTCCGCACTGCTGCATGTGTGACATGGCCATGAGGGCGACGTAGTGGCCCACGTGCAGGCTGTCGGCTGTGGGGTCGAAGCCTATATAAAATGGAATGTTTTTACTTCCTAATAAATCCCGTAATCCCTCGTGGGTGGTTTGCTTGAGGTAACCTCTTTGTTCCAGAATGTCGTATGCGTTCATATGCACCTTCCTTGAAATGAATTCGCTTCATAGTTAACATACAGTATTATAAAGAACAATCCATTCTATTACAAAGAATGTTTGTTCGGAATGGTGAGGGAAGTATAAAAGGGGGACTACTCGTCCCCCTTGGCCCCCTAGTTGGGGTTCCACCCCAAACCCCGCAAGGGGGAATGATTCCCCCTTGACCCCTCTCAACGCAAAAGTTATCACTTTTGCTAAAGTATTGGTAAAAAACGAACCTTATCAAAGCCATAGCTCTGGGATAAAAAGTTTTTTGAACCGTAACACCTTATAATTTCAAAAATACCTTTTGGTGGGGTTTGGGGCGTAAACAAAGCCATCTATAACTTTGTGAGTTGGGCACCCCCCGGGGTGTCCTTCACAGCGTAACCAAGACTGGCTATTTCGTCCCGCAGCTGGTCGGACAGCGCCCAGTTCTTAGCAGACCGTGCCTGGTTACGCTCCTCCAGCAATTCCTTCACCCGACTGGGAACCTCCTCATCCACCTTGTTCAACCCCAAAACGTCCAACAGTTGGCACAAAGTCTTGTGGGCAAGCTGCGCACCCGCAACGCTGTCCGACTTTTCAAAGGTTAGGTTGATGTCCTTCACCAGCTCAAATATAGTGCCAATGGCTCCCGCTGTGTTTAAATCATCGTCCATCATCTCCATGTACTTTGCAACGTGGGTGTTTAGCATCTCTTCCACCCCCGGCACTTGTGTCTGGCTGCCGTTGTTCATAATGTGGGTGAGGTTTTCCACACAGGTGTGTATGCGCAGCAGGGCAGTCTTTGCCTGCTCGATCAGTTCCCGGGAAAAGTTGATGGGGTTTCGATAGTGAGCAGATAACATAAACATCCGCACCGCCAGCAAATCGTATTCAGCGGCAATGTCTCGCACGGTGAAGAAATTGTTGAGAGATTTGGACATCTTCTTGTTGTCGATGTTGATAAACCCGTTGTGCATCCAATAGTTTGCAAAAGGCTTACCCGTTGCTGCTTCGCTCTGGGCAATTTCGTTTTCGTGGTGAGGGAATATTAAATCCACTCCTCCGCCGTGAATGTCGAAGGTATCCCCCAAATACTTTTGGCTCATGGCCGAACACTCGATGTGCCACCCCGGCCGACCTTGGCCAAAGGGGCTATCCCAAAAGGGTTCGTTCTCCTTCTTCGCCTTCCAAAGGGCAAAGTCCATGGGGTTTTTCTTTTGCTCAGAGGACTCCACCCTAGCCCCCGCCATGAGCTCTTCTAGGGATTGCCCCGAAAGCTTGCCGTAGCCCTGAAAGGAAGAGACGTCGAAATACACGTCCCCGCCCGCCAGATAGGCGTGGCCTTTGTCCACTAAGGTTTGAATCAGGTTGATGATTTCGTCCATGTGCTCTGTGGCCTTGGGGTGATGGGTTGCAGGTTTGATGCACAGCGCCTGGGCATCGGTATAGTATTCGCCGATAAACCGATCGGCCAGTTCCTTCACGGTGATACCCTCGTCGTTGGCCTTGTTGATCATCTTGTCGTCGATATCGGTGAAGTTTTGCACAAAGGTCACCCGATATCCCTTGTACTCCAAGTACCTTCTCAAGGTATCGAAGATAATGAAGGGACGGGCGTTGCCGATGTGGAAAAAGTTATACACAGTGGGTCCGCAGGCGTAGATTCTCGCCTCCCCCTCTTTTACAGGTGTGAACGTTTCTTTTTTGCGGGTAAGGGTGTTATAGATTTTCATACAGTTGTTCCTTAAGTTTATATTATTAGAAAGTGTATGCGGGTGTGCGGTGATTTACCAGCCGCCACCGCCGCCGCCGCCAAAGCCTCCGCCCGAGAAACCACCCCCGCCCACGGAAAACCCTCCGCTACCCCCCGAAGAAGGTGCGGATACAGCAGCTGCAGTAAAGGAATGGAGAGATCGGTTGATGACCGAGGTGAACAGCATGAGGGAGAACACATCCCCCGAACCGTAATACCAAGTGGGGGGTTCAATGGCGATGCCCTCAAAGTTTTTTGCCCACACATCGGTTAACCCCAAGACGTAAGCGTAGGGCAGCACGCTGTAGAAATAGTTGGGGTTTTCTTGGCACAAGAGCTTGATCCGATCCAGCTCCGCCATTTTAATAAAGTTCCGAAGTCCCAAAATCTCGCAGTTCCAGTTGTACCCCTGTTTGGTGCGCTTTTTCATAAACACGGCTAAAATGCCCGTGAACATGATGCACAAAATGATGAGTATGGCGTACAGGGGCGTGATGGGATCGTCTGCCACAAAGATATAAAACAGTCCGAACACCACAACCATGACGATGACAAACCAAAAGGCCCTGAAAAACTTTTTAACGATGGACATGGTGTTCCACTGGCTCACCATCCTGTTAAAAAAGCCCATAACTGCCACAACAGCAACGGTGGGTAAAATGGCCGAAAACACCGCATCGCTGCTGCCCTCCACCATATATCCGCAGTAGTAACCAAAACCAAAGGTTGCCCCGGCGGTTAGGAAGGTAAACAGTCCCTTGAGGAAAGTGGATTGTTTGTAGTACAACCTGCGCTCTTCCACCGAGAAATAGGATGTCAGCGCATTTTTTGCTGCATTTACAGTGGTATAGAAGGTGTTTTTTAAGTCATTCAGCTCCACCCGATCTCTGGAATCAAACAGCCCCTCCCACATGGTGCGCTGATAGGCGGGCGCATCTGGGCTTAGCTCTCCCGTCTTTTCAAAGACAAAGTCCTTCTTACTAGGCTGGTTGATGCTCATAATGCCCATATTCGCCCAGTAGATGAGCAGAGAGGTTAAATCCTTGCTGTCTGCGGCTTCGTCGGCCACATAACCCACCGAGGCACTGTCTAGCCCCTGAGGGGGATAGAAGGACACCACGGGGATTAATTTATTGTCCCGACCAAAAAACCAAAAGCAGAGCAGGGCAGCCAGCAGAATGGCAGCAGCGCCAAACACAATGGGCAGTTCTCCACCCACATCGTTGCGTGCCCCCACAAAATACCCTTTGGGCAGGATTTGCAGCACGGTCACACCCTCGTATGGCGAAAGGTTTTGTGTGCTGCCCGAAATGGTGTTACCCGAAAAGGAAATATCTACTTCCTTTTGGGAGGTGGAACCCCGCATTCCCCGATAGGCCTGTGGTGGTTCATTGGTAAAATCCACGGGTTTTGGAAAGTTCACTTGAAAATCCACCCGTTCCATCTTTGCATCCCATTCGTTGCCCACGATGTTGAAGTAGAACAATTCAAAGTCCTCAAACCCCAACTCACCGATGTCGTAGAGATACGAAATTTTGTATTCTACGATACCCCCGGTTACGTACTGATTTCTATCCCCCAAGTAGACCGAAAGATAATCGGTTTCTTCCTCGGTGAAATAGGTCATACCGTAGGTGTTGAGTTCGGAAATGCCAATTCTGTACCGCTTAGTTCCGCTTTTCTCATTAAATTGCAAAGACTTTGGAATAAAGCGGACAATTCCCCTTCCCGGCCGGCTGTACTCGTAACTCTTGTCGAAGTCGCAGACGATGGTTTCGGTGATGGATAAGACGTTGTTTTCCAAAACGTCGATGGACACCGTATAGCTGTTGAAGTAGCGAAAGTCTGCTGCTGCTAGTGCGGTGGCAGGGGCAAATATGAGGCAAAGGAAAACCATTGCCAAGAGTATACTTGCGATTTTTTTCATAATCACCTCTAAAAGCTGACCTTAACGTTCTCCCGTTGCTCCTGACCGATTTCAAACAGGGGACGTTTTTCAAAGTGAAACATACCCCCAACGATGGAAGAGGGGAATGCTTCTCTTAGGGTGTTGAACTCTTTGACAACAGCGTTGTAGTATTTTCTGGAGTTGGCGATTTCGCCTTCCAAGGTGGAGAGTTGACGCTGGAGGTCCATAAAGTTTGTGTTTGCCTTTAGATCGGGGTATGCTTCTGCCACGGCGAAGAGGGATTTTAAGGTGCCGGACAGCATGTTTTCTCCGGCGATTTTATCCTCCACAGAGGTTGCGCCCTGGGCCATGTTGCGCGCAGAGACGACTTTTTCCAACGTTTCTTTTTCGTGGGAGGCGTAACCCTTCACGGTTTCCACCAGGTTGGGGATTAAGTCGTAGCGTTTTTTCAAATACACGTCCATAGTTGAGAACGCTTCTTCGATCATGTTTTTTAATTTTACGAATTTGTTATAGGCTGATATGAGCCATATGACGATGATTAGGACTACTGCCCCTCCGATGATCCATCCTGTCATTTTTAATTCCTCCTGTGTATTTTATTTGTTTAACGTATATTTCGTGGGCCCTGCCCACACCCGCAAGGGGGATGAGTAGTCCCCCTAAACGGGGTTTGGGGTGGAACCCCAAATAACCAAACTTCTATTGCTCATCCACATCCGTATCTTCGGGTTCAGAATAGTAGGGGGTGGTGTGCAGATAACAGAACAACTCCTCGTTGCTCGAATAAGCGTATGCATTTTCGGATTCAAATATGCGCTGCAACTCCGCCATGGTGTATATATCAAACTCACCGTTAATCTGCGGATAATTCAAATAGGGCGAACCCTCGGGCGGTACCACCACGTGGTACTCCGTCACATCATAACAACCCACGTTGGCCGCTCGGTAGGTATAGTTGCATATGCGCAAGTTCTTGTGCATATCGCAATCCTCCTGGGGCAGGTTGTGGGGAGCAAATAAATCTGTAAACGTCTTGTGGCTGCCCATGTCGTCCGTGCAGGCATTGGTTACTTTCTTTCCGCTCACCCCGCAGACCGTGGCCTTTGCGATGTCGTAATACTCTGCCGGTTCGGGCAGAATGGGTTTATCGGGTTTACCCGAGAGAATCTTTTCCATAAACGCCTGCCACAGGGGTGCGGCAGTGGAACTAGCGGCAATTTTATTGGACAAAGGTTTGTAGTTCACATGGCCAATCCACACCGTTGCGGTGTAGTACGGGGTGATACCCGCAAAGGAAACACCCTTGTTGTCCTGGTTGGTGCCCGTCTTACCCGCAACCGTCATACCTTCGATCTTAGCCTTGGTGCCCGTTCCGCTCCGCACCGCATCGGTGAGCACGTCGATGAGCAGATAGGCCGTTGCAGGTTTAAACACCTGTCTGCGCTCCCGCACATCCTCGGCATCTAAAATCACTTTTCCGTCTTTATCCAACACCTTGGTGAAGGTGAGGGGCGTTTGATAAACCCCTTCGTTGGCAATGGCACCAAATGCTCCCGCCATCTGTAGGGGAGGAATACCCGACGAACCAAGGGCCAATCCGGCTCCCGTCTCCTGAATGACACCCTCTTTCACGCCCAGTTCCAAGAGATATTGTTTGGACTTCTCGATAGTTACAAACTCCATCAGCGTCCGGGCTGCCGCAATGTTTCTGGAACCCACCACTGCCGAACGCAAGCTGATAATACCATAGGAGCTGGCAGAAGTTGCGGGATAACCCTTAGGGGTGTCCCACCCTTGAATGGGCACGGGAATGTTGGCAATGGGTGTGGCCGGGCCATAACCCATGTCGATGGCAGGGCCGTAGACCGCAATGGGTTTAATGGATGAACCAACGGGCATGTTGGATTCGCTGGCAAGGTTTTTGGATTTTAAGACGCTGGGGGCATACCGTCCCCCCACGATGGCCTTAATTTCCCCCCGGGTGTGATCCAGCACCACAGCCGCAGCTTGGGGTTGAATCACTTCGGTGACACTGCCGTCGGGGTTTTGTTCGATGACCACCGAATCCTTTTCAATTTCCATCTTTGGGTAATTTTCATAATTCGCCAGCGTATCTTCCACAATGGTCTGAATGGATGGGTCTACCGTCATCATAATGCTGTAACCCGAAGTGCGCAGCTCATTTTCAATGGCGTTGCGGTTTTCCCGGGTATCTTGCATGTTGCGCATAAACAACATGCTGTTGATCACGTCGGTCACGCAGTACTCAACAAAGTAGGGGTATTTATACATGGACTTTACGGCGGATTTCTCCAGCACAGTGATGTCGTCCTTCAGGGCACGTTCAAACTCTTCCTTGGTGATGAAGTTTGCGGTGTACATGCGCTTTAAAACCAAGTCGGTGCGATCCCGCAGGGCTTGCTTGTCGCCGCTGCCGTGGTAGGCTCGGCGGGGGTCGTAGCGGTAGGGGGATTGGGTAATACCCGCAATGGTGGCCACTTCCCGCAGGGTGAGCTCGTTTAATTTCTTGCCGAAATAATCGTTGGCGGCAGCCTTCACCCCGTAGTTCATGCCCCCAAGGGGGATGGTGTTGAGATATGCCTCTAATATATCGTCCTTGGAGTATTCCTCTTCCAACTGCACGGAGAGATACGCCTCCTGAATCTTTCGCTTATACGTCTGCTCCAGCGTCAGCAGGCGGTTTTTAATGAGCTGCTGGGTGATGGTGGAACCCCCTTGCACGCTCTCGTTCATAAAGTTGTTGGCAACAGCGCCGAACAACCGCTTCACGTCCACGCCGTTGTGGTAGTTAAAGCGCACGTCCTCGGTGGCGATGACGGCCTCCTGCAAGATCACAGGGATCTCGGACAGCCTGGCCCACTCCCGGTTTTCGGTGCCCACGAAGGTGGTGACTAAATTTCCGTTTGCGTCGTACATATAGGAGTTGACAGCTTGGTTGGAAATCTTTTGAATGTTTAAGGTGGGGGTGGTCTCCATATACGCTTCCGCCAAGCCGATGACGGCGCCCAGCAGCCCCGCACCCAGCATAAATACCAAGATGAACACCAGTTTAATGCACAAGAGCACCGTGCCCAAAAAGAAACTTCGAGGGCGCTTTCGCTGTTTAAACAAATCTAGGGAGCGCTTGCGGCTCTCCCCGCCCTCCACAATTTTATCCAATGCCTCCCGCTTTTGACGAGCCAGCATGAGGGAATTTTTTTCGGTTTGTTGAGGGGGATGGGGTACGGAAAAGGATTTGGTCTCCTCCTCATTTTTCACAAACTTATTTTTTAATTTATCGAACAACGAAGCAATCTTCATTTTCTCACCTTAATATAAAGATTATAATTGAGAGTATACCACAATATATATGAAAGATAAAGTAATTTTTGAGGGGCGAAGGGTTTTGAGGCTGAGAACAAAGCGCAAAGTTGCACTGATATGTATTTTAATTGCAGTGGTGCTCATCACAGTACTCATCATCTTTAACAACGCCATTTTACCCTCGGTAATGGAAATTTCCGAAGCATCCATCAAAAACCTTGCCATTATGTGTATGAACGAAGCGGTGAACGAGGCCTTGGCGGGGGTTGCCACCCACGATCTGTTAAACATCGTCAAGGACGATCAGGGTAATATTGTGATGATCCAGTCCAATACCCTGAAAATAAACGACATTGCAACAAAAACAGCCATGAAAACCCAGGAAAACATCAATGCGCTGGGGGCCGAGGGGTTGTCCATCCCCGTGGGTACCATCATCGGTGGTGCAATTTTCACGGGCAAGGGGTTTCCCGTCATTGTGGATATCGTGCCTTTGGGTGCGGTTACGGCTAAATTTTCTTCGGAATTCTTAGCAGCGGGCATCAACCAGACCAAACACAAGGTATATTTGGATTTATATGCCAGCGTCATGCTGGTCATCGGGGGAAGCTCCAAAACCGTGGAAGTCACCAACCAAGTGCTCATCTCCGAGTCCATCATCATCGGCAACGTGCCCAACACCTATTTGGAATCGGGCAAACCCGAGATTCTCAACCTCTCACCCTAAAAAATGTTTTGCCTTGCAATATATACAAGAATTTTCATATCTTCGAAAAAAAAAGTTTATTTATTTCGCCTGTTGTTATATAATGATATCTGTTAAGATTTTGAGGTCAATAGACACATGAGGTAATATGAAAGTAATCACAGCGAAACAAGCGGCAGAATTGATACAGAGCGGCAAAACCATCGCCCTCGAGGGGTTTGTGGGGGCACAGTTCCCCGAATATTTGGCCATTGCCCTCAAGGAGCGGTTTTTAGAAACAGGCTCTCCCAAGGATTTAACTCTGGTGTTCACCGCCGGCATGGGGGATGGAGGCGAGCGGGGGCTCAACCATTTGTCCCACAAGGGGCTTATTAAACGGGCTGTGGGAGGCCATTGGAATTTATCTCCCAAGCTGGGTGCACTGGCTCTCAATAGCGATATCGAAGCATATAATTTTTCAATTGGCGTAATATCTCAGCTTTTTAGGTATATTGCAGCCCATAAACCGGGAAACATAACAAAAATAGGTCTCAACACCTTTATCGATCCCAGAGTGTCGGGGGGAAAGCTAAACAGCGTCACCACCGAAGATTTGGTGGAACTTTTGGAAATCGGGGGAGAACAGTATCTCTTTTACAAATCCTTCCCCATCCACTACTGCTTCCTTCGGGGCAGTTTTGCCGATGGGAGCGGCAACATTTCCTTTGAGGACGAAGGAGTGTCTCTCTCGGCGCTGTCCATCGCCCAAGCGGTGAAAAACAGCGGTGGGCAGGTGATCGTGCAGGTGAAGGAAGTGGTGGACACCTATTTAGACCCGTGGAAAGTGAAGATTCCGGGAATCTATACGGACTTTGTGGTGGTTGCCAAAGAGGAACACCACATGCAAACTTTTGCACAGGCAAACGACGACACCATTTCAGGTAAAGCCCTCATGCAAGCGGCTTCTTCCATCGAACCCCTGCCCTTCTCGGCTAGGAAGATCATTTGCAGACGGTGTGCCTTAGAACTGACAAACGACAACGATGTTGTGAACTTAGGCATCGGTATGCCCGAGGGTATCTCCCTGGTTGCCTTTGAGGAGGGAATCAGCCATCGTTTGAATTTAACGGTGGAAGCTGGGCCTGTGGGAGGTGTGCCCCTGTCGGGCATGGCCTTTGGATGTGCCAAAAGCCCCTCAGCCATACTGGATCAAAACCAACAGTTCGACTTCTATCAAGGGGGAGGACTGGACATTGCCTTTTTAGGGCTGGCCCAGTTGGACGAGAACGGGGATGTAAACGTCTCTAAATTCGGCACAAGAATTGCCGGGTGCGGTGGGTTCATCGACATCACCCAGAGTGCCAAGAAAGTTGTGTTCTGTGGAACACTCACGGCCAAGGGGGCCAAAAAGTTTGTAAAAAAGGTGGAACAAATCACCTTTAGCGCAAAAAATGCCCTCATCAACAGACAGCCGGTGCTGTACGTCACCGAGGTGGGTGTGTTTAGGCTCACCGAGGACGGGGTGGAACTGATTGAAATCGCACCGGGTGTGGACATAGAAAGAGACATACAGCCAAACATGGACTTTGTTCCCCGCATTGCAAAGGACTTAAAGACCATGGACGGACGTATTTTTAACGAAGCAAAGATGGGTCTTGTGTGACCCAAAAGGAGAGAAAAAAATATGCTGGATATCTTGATGGAAACCTATGCAGACGAAATGATCGCAGACCTGTGTAATTTTATTAGAATACCCACGGTGAAGGATAAGGCGCTGCCCTACAAACCCTACGGCAACGGTGTGTTTAACGGGCTGATGTATATCCACAGCCTGGCGGACAAAATGGATCTGGACTGCGTAAATTTGTTTGGACATTTGGTTTATATCGAGTACGGTTACGGAGATGAAATGTTAGCCATACTCACCCACACGGACATCGTGCCCCCCGGCGAGGGCTGGACAAAAGACCCGTACGGCGGTGAGATTGAAGACGGCAAGATATTCGGCCGGGGAGCCATCGACAACAAGGGTTCCGCCATTGCCGCACTGTATGCCGTGAAAGCCCTGTCCGACAACTGCGTGGACTTAGGCAAGCGGGTGCGGGTGATCTTTGGCGGAGACGAGGAATCGGGTTCCACCGACATCCAGTATTACAAACAAAAAGAAGAGATTCCCACATTTGTGTTTTCCCCCGACGGGGATTACCCCATCGTCAACTGCGAGAAGGGGTTGTTGCACATTAAGTTATATGCGGAACCTCGGGCACAGACCGAAGGCATTCAAATTTTGGAACTTCAGTCGGGCACCCGGATTAACGTGGTTCCCAACAAAGCCTATTGTAAATTAAAAGCGGACTACCAAATGGTCACCGACCGCTTTAAAACCTATAAGTCCCACCACGGAGTGGAGTTTAAGATCACCGAAGAAAAGGACTTTGTGCTCATCGAAACCTTTGGGCAAAACGCACACGGCTCCAAACCCGAGGATGGCAAAAATGCAGCAAGTGCCATGATTTGTTTCTTAAACACCCTGCCCTTGTCCAACGGCACCTGCGAGTTTGCCGTGAAACGCTTGGCGCAAACCGTGGGCACCGGGTATCACGGGGAGGGGCTGGAGATCGACAGTTCAGATGAGCTGTCCGGTGTACTCACCTTAAACTTAGGAGTTGTGGATTATTTTAACGGAAACTTTAGCGCACAGATCGACATTCGTTATCCCGTGATCATGTCCGAAGAAAAGATTCTGTCTAAATTCAATCGGTTTTATGCCGATGTGTTTGCCATCCACGTGATCTCCTCCTTTGTGCCCCATCACGTCCCCGAGAGTTCCCCCATCATTGCAAAACTCAAGGAAGCCTACGAGGAAGTGACTCAGGACAAAGCCTATTGCATGTCTATCGGAGGGGCCACCTATGCCCGTGCCTTTGAAAACGGCGTAACCTTTGGCCCGGTGTTCCCCGGCAAGGAGTCCACTGCCCACAGCCCCGATGAATATATTGAAATTAACGATTTAGTAAAAATGTCGCAGATTATTTTAACATCTATTATGAAGATCTGTGAGTTATAATGATAATTTGATATAAGGAGAGGTTATGAAAGCACTTAAGAGCTACGAATTAAGAGAAATGTACCTTAGGTTTTTTAAAGAGAGAGGTCATGCGGTCATTCCCAGTGCTTCGCTCATCCCAGAGAACGACCCAACCGTGTTGTTTACAACAGCGGGCATGCATCCGCTGGTTCCCTACCTGTTGGGGGCAAAACACCCCGAGGGCAAGCGGCTTGCAAACGTGCAAAAGTGCGTCCGCACCGGCGATATCGACGAGACGGGGGACGAGAGCCACTGCACTTTTTTTGAAATGCTGGGCAACTGGTCTCTGGGAGATTATTTTAAAAAAGAAGCCATCGCATACAGTTTTGAATTTTTAACATCCAAAGAATACTTGGGCATCGACAAGGACAAGCTTTATTTCACTTGCTTTGAGGGAGATGAAGATGCACCCAGAGATGAAGAGTCCTATGGGTATTGGATCGAACAGGGGGTTGACCCCTCCCACATCTTCTTTTTACCCAAAAAGTACAACTGGTGGGGCCCTGCCGGGCAAACCGGCCCCTGCGGCCCGGACACCGAAATGTTTATCGATACGGGAAAAGAAAAGTGTTCCGACCATTGCGACCCCTCCTGTTCCTGCGGAAAGTATTTGGAAATTTGGAACGACGTGTTTATGCAATACAACAAATTGGAGGACGGTTCCTACGTCCCCTTAACCCAACAAAACGTGGACACCGGCATGGGGCTGGATCGAACGGTTGCTGTGCTCATGGGTAAAAAGTCGGTGTACGACACAGACGTGTACGAAAACGTATTAAAAGTGATCATGGACTTGTCGGGTCTTACTTACGGAGCAGACAAAGAGACGGACAGATCCATTCGCATTGTTGCCGACCACATGCGCTGTGCAACCTTTATGATGGGGGACAACAGGGGTATTACCCCCTCCAACGTAGACCAGGGTTATGTGCTGCGCAGGCTCATTCGCAGAGCCATTCGTTATGCACGCACCTTAAACATTGAGGAAATGTCCCTCCACAAGGTGTGCAGTGCGGTGATCGACGTATATAAAGACCACTACACCGAACTGGAAAAAAACCGTGAAAAGATTATCCACGAGCTGAACTTGGAAGAAGAGCGCTTCTCCAAGACGTTAAAGCAGGGTTTGAAAGAATTTGAAAAACTAGCCAATAAACTGGAGGGTAAGGAAATCGACGGCAAGAGTGCCTTTCGTTTATACGACACCTTTGGTTTCCCCATTGAGTTCACCTTAGAACTTGCGGAAGAAAACGGCTTGGTGGTGGACACAGCTGGGTTTGACGAAGCCTTTGCCAACCACCAAAAGCTCTCCCAGGCGGGGGCAGAAAAGCGTTTCTCAGGCGGACTTGCCGACACCACCGAACAGACCGCAAAGCTTCACACAGCCACCCACATTCTGCTGGCAGGGCTGCGCAAACTGTTTGATGATTCCATCGAACAGCGTGGTTCCAACATAACAGCCGAACGCCTTCGGTTCGACTTTAACTTCCCAAGAAAGCTGGAGAAAGAGGAACTGACGAAACTGGAAGAGTTCGTCAACGATGTGATCAATCGTGCCCTTCCCGTGGTTGTGGAGGAACTGCCCATTGAAGAGGCCAGAGCCAAGGGTGCCACAGGTATCTTCGAATCCAAGTACGGCAGCATTGTAAAAGTCTACAAGATCGAAGGGGTTTCCATGGAGATGTGTGGAGGTCCTCACGCCGAAAACACCAAGGATTTGGGTGAATTTAAGATTAAGAAGGAAGAGAGCTCCTCGGCAGGGGTTCGGCGCATTAAGGCTGTTCTTAAATAATCTAGAATAATAGTTGAGGTTACGACATGACTAAAATAAAGATGCAAACCCCCCTTGTGGAAATGGACGGGGACGAGATGACTCGGATCATCTGGCAGGCCATTAAAGATGAGCTGTTGTCCCCCTTTATTGATTTAAACTTAGAGTACTATGATTTGGGGTTACCCTATCGGGACGAGACAAAAGACAGCGTCACCGTGGAGGCGGCTAACGCCATTAAAAAATATGGCGTAGGAGTGAAGTGTGCCACCATCACCCCCAACGCACAACGGGTGGAGGAATACTCCTTAACCGAAATGTGGAAGAGCCCCAACGGCACCATTCGGGCAATTTTAGACGGCACAGTTTTCCGTGCCCCCGTCTTAGTGAAGGGCATCAACGCCATTGTGTCCGGGTGGAAAAAACCCATCACCATCGCCCGTCACGCCTACGGGGATGTGTATAAAGATACGGAGCTTTTAGCGCCCCCCCATGCAACGGCAACCCTGAGCATTAAAACTCCCGACGGCAAGGTTGTTGCGCGGGAGGTGTTTACCTTCGATGAAAAGGGCGGTATCGTGCTCTCCATGTACAACACCGAAAAGAGCATTGAAAGTTTTGCCAGAAGTTGTTTTAACTACGCCCTGTCCACCAAGCAGGATCTGTGGTTTGCAACCAAGGACACCATTTCCAAAATATACGACCATCGCTTTAAAGATATTTTTGCAGAAATTTACGAAGGCGAATACAAAGAACAGTTTGAGCGTGCTGGAATCGAATATTTCTATACCCTCATCGACGATGCCGTGGCACGGGTGATTCGCTCGGAGGGCGGATTCATCTGGGCGTGTAAGAACTACGACGGAGACGTGATGTCCGATATGGTGGCCACTGCATACGGCAGCCTCGCCATGATGACTTCTGTGCTGGTTTCCCCCGATGGCAACTATGAATACGAAGCGGCACACGGCACGGTCACCCGCCACTACTACAAGCACTTGAAGGGTGAGGAGACGTCCACCAACTCGGTGGCAACCATCTTCGCTTGGTCGGGGGCACTGCACAAGCGGGGAGAGCTGGATCACAACCAAGAGCTGATGGACTTTGCAACGAAGTTGGAAGGTGCCACCATTTCTGCCATTGAGTCGGGTTATATGACCAAAGACTTGGCTCTGTTATACGAAGGGCAAGCAAACGTGCTGTCCACCGTGGACTTTATCCGCCACATAAGAACGATTTTAGAGGAGAAATAAACAAATGAGCTTATTTTCCGATTGGCAAGCCTTTGCCGAAATGGATCGGCCGGGGCAACAGGGGCAGATGTTTTGGGCAAATTATTTTAGTGCCGAGCAGAGCAACTACGAAAAGATATTAGCCGAGCCAAACAAAGTAATTTCGGGTACATTTTCGGACTTAGCTAAGTCCTATGACATGGACAACTTAATTTTCATGGGTTTCTTAGACGGCATCAATACCAGTCTTAAAAAAGAGTTGGATTTGGAATCCATTGAGGAAAACACAGAAATTGAGCTTAACATTGATTTGCCGAAATTATACTTTAACATGTTAAACGCCAAGGCAGATTGGCTCTTCAACCTGCCCGCCTGGGACGATATTTTATCCCCCGAGGAGAGAAGGGAGATCACCAAAGATTGGAGGGCTTCCAAGCAGGCGACTTCCACCAAGAAAGTGGGAAGGAACGATCCGTGCCCCTGCGGCAGCGGAAAGAAGTACAAGCTGTGCTGCATGTTAAATGAAGCTTAAGGGACTGTTCTTCATTTTTGTGCTGGTGCTGATGGCCGGATGTGCTTACAACCCGGCCACAGTGCTTGATAATTACTATAAAGACTTAGATGTAGACGGTCGGTTTGATCAGTATTATCTGGAAATTCAAAAGGGACCCGCACCCTTTAACACCGAAGCAGCCATAGATGCGCTGATCGATGACCTCAACACCATTGATGTGAACGTTGAGAAGGCACGGGATATTGTCACCCTGACAAAGCGAGCAGCCACTCGCCTAAAAGATGCTGCGCAAAACTATGAGGTGGGTAAGGTTGCGGTGAGTTTGTATATGGCGGACGATGCCTATGATATTTTTCGGCAGGCACTGCGGGAAAAGCGGACGTTTATGACTGAGTACAATGCATGAAGGGACGAACGTCTCTTTTTTCTTTTTTCTTGGGGCTTTGCCCCAAACCCCATTTAGGGGACTTTTTCAAAAAAGTCCCCTAAAACCCCAAAAACTTCTTGTCGCAAATGCTAACGCATTTGCTAAGGCTAAACATATAATAAACCTTAGCAAAAGCGGTAGCTTTTGCGACAAGGGGTGCAGGGACTCAGTCCCTGCCGAGGGGCACGGGGGCGAGCAGCCCCCGAAAAGACAGCCCCCGAAAAACTCCCACAAAAAACAGAGCATTGATAAATACACAAATGTATAGTAAACTAAACCCAACACAGAATGGGAGCGTACCAATGGCAAACTTTAACTTTGATGCGGTTATAAAAATCGGTTCCATGGCGCTGATCCGCCAAGAGGACAACGACCTGGACTACAACATATTCTCCAGACTAGCTAAAGACTTGCGCCCAGGCCACATCTTAATCAGCTCGGGAGCAACCGAAATCGGCAGATTAGATTACATGAAGCGCAACGGCGGCAGAGAACTTCGGGGAAACATCGAGGAAATTAAAACCGATTACGCTGCCCAAGGACAGGCAATTTTAATGCAGGAATACCGGCGGTTTGTGCGCCCCGAGTTTTCCCTTCGGCAAGTGCTGGTGGAACACTGCCACTTCAACGATGTCGAAAAACGTGAACACATCGCAAAGCTGTTCTACCGCGCTGCCAACCAAGGTGCCATCCCCATCGTGAACTACAACGATCCGGTATCCTATGAGGAAAACCGCAAGATGGAAATCGCCGCCCTGCGCACGGGGGACGACGAAGTGGTGGAATGTGTGGACAACGACGAAACGGCGGCAGTCATCTGCACCTTAGTGAACTCCAAAACCCTCATATTACTCACCTCGGTGAACGGAATCTATGCCGATGCCCACGACCCAAGCACCCTCATCGAAGAAATATCTGCAAATACCTTTGAAGAGTTAAAGGAAAAGTTAAACACTGCCATGGGTTATTGCAAGGGCAGTTCTCGGGAGCTGGCCGAAGGTGCCTCTGCAAAATTGAGATACGCCCAAGGGCCGTTGCAAAAGGGCACCAAAGTGATCATTGCCAACGCAAAGCACAGGATCGAGGATATTCTCACAGGAAAAGCCTGTGCCACACGGCTGTTTGTAAAATAAAAAACTTGAGAATATGTACCAATTATTTTCAAGTTTATGACACAATTTTGCCACAATTATGGAATATACTAAAAGCAATACGAATAAGGAGTGTGATGGAATGAAAAAGAAGCACTGGATCATTTTAATAAGTGCAATTTTACTCATCGTCATTGTGCCCATGGCCGTCATGGCAACACCTGCGCCCAAGGCTGCATGTGAATTTGCCGCAACCGGCGATTGCCCCCAAGCGGGTTATTGCAGCGGAGACGGCACCTGCCAAGTCAACCCCGCCAGCCAAAACACAAGTGCGTGCAGCGGCCAAGGTATGTGCGGCAGGGCATACGCTCAATCTTAAGTTGCACCGGTAGCTTATACCAAATCCCTTCAACCCGCAGAGTACCTTAAATAGCTTTGCGGGTTGTTTGTTATGTATACACCACGTCGATCACACCGCCCCCCAGGCAAACGTCGCCGTCGTACAACACGGCGTACTGCCCGGGAGTGACTGCACGCTGCTTTTCTTCAAACAGAATGTGTGCCCCCGTGTCCGCAAGGCTCACCTGCACCCGCTGATCGGATTGGCGGTAGCGAAACTTTGCACAACATGTAAAGGCTTGGGGAACGGAACGCATAAAATTGAAGTGGATGCAGTGACAGGCGGAGGAAAATAAATCGGTCTCGTCCTGAGTGACGATCAAACGATTGTGCTCCATATCTTTTGCCGCAACAAACCATCGCCCCCCTTCGCCGCCGATGTCCAGCCCCCGGCGCTGGCCTAAGGTGTAGTACATCAGCCCCATGTGTTCCCCCACAACAGCTCCGTCCTTAGTCACCATGGCTCCCCGCTGGGCGGGCAAGTAGTTTTGTAAAAACTTTCGGAAGTTTCGCTCCCCAATAAAACAAATGCCCGTGGAATCCTTCTTTTTTGCAACAGTAAAAAGGCCGTTCTTTTCCGCTAAAACCCGCACCTGATCCTTGCACAGGTCGCCCAAAGGGAAGAGTGCGTTTTTTAGCTGCTCTTGGGTGAGCATACATAAAAAATAACTTTGGTCTTTGTTGCCGTCCACGCCCTTTTGCAGCACAGCTAGCCCGTCTGTGTGGTGCAGCCGTGCGTAATGCCCCGTTGCCAAACGCTCCCCGCCGCACTTGACGGCAAACTCCAAAAATGCCCGAAATTTAATCTCTGCGTTACACAACACGTCGGGGTTGGGGGTTCTGCCAGCCTTGTATTCCGAGAGGAAGTAGGAAAACACCCGGTCATAATATTCCTGTTCAAAGTTTACGCTGTAGCAGGGGATGCCGATGGTTTCGCACACCTCCCGCGCATCTTCAAAATCCTGCATGGAGGTGCATTGGCCGAATTCGTCCTCTTCACTCCAGTTTTTCATAAAAACCCCGGTGACGTCGTATCCCATCTCTTTTAACAAGAGTGCCGCAACGGCGGAATCCACCCCACCCGACATGCCAACAATTACTTTTTGTCTCATCTCACTGTTTACCGATTCTATAATTTGTGCTACAATTATACCATATTTATTAGGCTGAGGGAACGATTTGAACAATTTTAAAAAAATAGTGCTCTATACCTTTGTGCTGCTGCTCTTGATCGGTGCAGTGGTGGGTGGAGTCAATATTGTGAACCGGGAGAAGGAAAACCCGGTACACAGTGCACCTCCGGCCGCCTCGGGAGAGAATGTTTTAGAACAACCTGCACTGGGAAGCGGTCAGTTAACGGTTTCGGTGATCGACGTGGGTAAGGGGGACAGTATCCTCATCACCACCCCCAACGGCAAGGCGGTGCTCATCGATACGGCAGAGCCAAACCGGGTGGATCTGGTGAAAAAGGCACTAAAAACCCATGGCGTACGTGAGATCGATTATCTGGTGCTCACCCACCCCCACAACGACCATATCGGTGGGGCTAAAGAGATTATTGAAGAGTACAAGGTGCTCAACATATTCATGCCCCGGGTGAACCACACCACGGAGATTTATAAAAACCTGTTGCAAACCATTCAACTTAAGGGTATTCCCGTGACCCAAGCAAAGCTGAATCAAACCTTTGAGGTGGACGGTGCTTCGTTTTTATGCGTGTCCCCCCAAAAGGAAACATATAAGGAGATCAACGACTACAGTGCTGTGCTCCAACTCACCTTTGGCGACAACACATTTTTGCTGTGCGGCGATGCAGAAACGCTGGTGGAAAAAGAAATGTTGGAAAACGCGCCCTTAAAGGCCGATGTGATCAAAATTGCCCACCACGGGTCGGATACCTCCTCCTCTAAAAAGTTTATCAAGGCAGTGTCGCCCACCCATGCGGTCATCTCCTGCCTAGGCCCCCTCAACAATACCCCCAACGAAAAAATTCTCAACCGTCTCACAGAAATGGGCATTAACGTCTTGCGCACAGACATAGCGGGGGATATCACCTTTATATCCGATGGAAATACCATCGATGTAGCGATCAGCGGTGAACCGGCTCCGGGAGTGCGGCAGTGAAGGACGATTTGTATTTTATGCAAAAAGCCTACGCACAGGCACAAAAGGCCGAAAGGCGAAGGGAAGTGCCCGTGGGTTGTGTGATCGTGCGGGAGGGAAAAGTCATTGCAACGGGGTATAACCGCCGGGAGTACGGCAAAAACCCCTTGTATCACGCCGAACTAATCGCCATTCACCGTGCTGCCAAGAAATTAAAGGGGTATCGCCTGACGGGTTGCACCCTCTATGTCACCTTGGAACCCTGCCCCATGTGTGCGGGAGCGATTATCAACGCACGAATTCCCCGGGTGGTCTTTGGTGCGTATGACAAAAAGGCGGGATGCTTTGGCTCCCTCCACGACTTCAACACCTATGGCTTTAACCACACCCCTCAGGTGCTGGGCGGGGTGATGGAAGAAGCCTGTTCAACCATTTTAACGGCATTCTTTAAAACATTAAGATAAACGGAGGTTAATTTTGTGAACGGTTCTTTCAAAAGGATTTGTGTCGTAAGTCAAACGGGGGAGGGGAGTTGTTATGGATTGTAAAGCTTCCACTGTGAAAATGGAGTGCCCCTGCACCTATTCCTGCTCTCACCACGGCAAGTGCTGCGAGTGTGTGGCCAATCATGCGCCCAACGCTTTCCCCGCATGTTTCTTCTCCAAAGAGGGGGAAAGACGCTACGACAGGAGTTATGCAGCGCTGCAAGAGGACAGAACTAAATAGAACCTTATTAGAAAAAATCCTCACGAGAGAACCCCGTGAGGATTTACTTTTTTATTTGTATTCCAGACTATTTTCCAAATACCCGCACCCGCTTCACGCCGTTGATGCCGCTCAGTTCGCTCTTGGCACCGTCGGGCAGTTGGGTGTCTAAGTTAAACACCGTGTATGCAATTTTATCCCGAGACTTGTTGATCATGTCCGAAATGTTTAGGTTGTGTCCCGCAAGGATGGCTGTCATTTGACCCACCATGTTGGGCAGATTTTCGTGAATAATGGCAATACGAAACTTATCCGAGGGGGGCACGATGCACTCGGGCATGTTCACCGAATTCACAATGGTTCCACTCTCAATATAATCCCTCAGTTGCTTTGCAGCCATGTGGGCACAGTTTTCCTCCGACTCTGGGGTGGATGCGCCCAAGTGGGGGAAGGCGATGACGTTTTTATGCTTGATCACTTCGGCATTGGGGAAGTCGGTCACATGCTTGGCGACAATGCCGTTATCCAGGGCTTCACACAAATCTTCCACGTTGATCAGTCCGTTGCGGGCAAAGTTTAAGGTGATGACACCCTTTTTCATTTTATTAAACTCGGGTGCACTGATTAAATTCTTCGTCTTATCCAACAGGGGCACGTGGACAGAAATATAATCGCTGCTTGCGAGCAGTGCGTCTAAGGTGATGGCACGTTCCACGCTGCGGGAAAGCCCCCAAGCGTTTTCGATGGAGATATACGGATCGTAGCCGATGACGTTCATGCCCAGTGCCTGTGCGGCGTTGGCCACCATGACACCAATGGCCCCCAAGCCGATGACACCCAAAGTCTTATTTTTCAGTTCGTTACCCACAAAGTGCTTTTTACCCTTTTCGGCCTGTGCTAAGATATCGTCCCCTTCTAAGGTGCGAATCCAATCCACAGCGGGGATTAGGTTTCGGGAGGCGATGAGCATACCCGCCAGCACCAGCTCCTTTACGCCGTTGGCGTTTGCACCGGGGGTGTTAAACACCACAATGCCGTTGTCGGTGCATTTATCGATGGGGATGTTGTTCACTCCTGCCCCTGCCCGGGCGATTGCCAAAAACTCGGGGGGAAACTCCATGTCGTGGCACTTGGTGGAGCGCACCAGTGCTGCGTCGAAGTTATTGCCTTCGTCAATGAAGGCGTATTTGTCGTCGTGGAGATACTGGTGTATCACTTGCGACACTCTATCTAACATTTTAACTCGATACATTCAACTTACTCCTTAAGCGTTTTCTTTTTCGAACTTAGCCATAAAGTCGATGAGGGCAACAACGCCCTCTTTGGGGAATGCGTTGTATATAGAAGCTCTCATGCCACCCACACTCCGATGCCCTTTTAGGCTGACAAAACCGTTGGCAGAAGCTGCTTTGATGAACTTCGCATCAATTTCATCGTTGCCCGTGACAAAGGGAATGTTCATGAGGGAACGATATGCGGGGGCAACGGTGGATGAAAACAGCTTGGAGTTATCCAGATAGTCGTAGAGCAGGCCAGCTTTTTCCACGTTTGCCTTGTTCATTGCTGCAATACCGCCGTTTTCAAGAAGCCACTCAAACACCAGCCCAGCCATGTAGATGGAGTATGTGGGAGGGGTATTGTAAAGAGAATCGTTTTCGGCGTGGATGGAATATTTCAGCATAGTGGGTGTGATGTCCATCTCGTTGCCGATCAGGTCTTCTCGGATGATGACAATGGTCACACCGGCAGGGCCAATATTCTTTTGCGCACCGGCATAAATTAAACCGTAATCTAAAACGTTGTACTCCTCGGATAAAATGCAGGAGGACATGTCGGTGACGATGGGTAAACCGTTTACATCGGGCAGGTTTGTATATCTCGTGCCGTAGATGGTGTTGTTGGTGGTGATGTGGACGTAATCCGCATCGGGGGTGAACATATCTTTGTTCAGTTCGGGGATATAGGAAAATGTTTGATCCTCCGAGGATGCAACCACGTTCACTTGGCCGTATTTCTTCGCTTCAGAAATGGCTTTTTTAGACCACATGCCGGTGTTGACATAGTGGGCTTTTTTATGCTTGTTCATGAGGTTTAGGGGAACCATGGCGAACTGAGTGGAAGCACCGCCCTGCACGAACAACACCTTGTAGTTGGCGGGAATGTTCATAAGAGATCGTAGGTCTGCTTCCGCCTTTTGAATGATTGGCTCATAGTCCTTGCCCCTGTGGGACATTTCCATAACGGACATACCACTGTTTTTAAAACAGTACAGCTCACTCTGTGCTTTTTTGAGCACCTCTTCGGGCAGACAGGCAGGACCGGGACTGAAATTGAAAACTCTTTGCATAGCTTCCTCCACTTAAATTTATATTATGTGAATTTATTAACAATCTTTATATACTATTATATACTGAATCATTTTATTTTGCAATATAAAAAAACAGTATCAATATACCGACTGTTCACAAGCTTTTTATATGGGGCGTTGCCCCATACCCCACCAAAGGGTATTTTTGGGAAAATATAAGGTGTCACGGTTCCAAAAATGCTCCACTGGAGCATTTTTGACGAACCCGGTAAAATACATTAAACTTCATTTATTGCATTTTACCCCCTTTGGAAACTCAAAAACTTTTTAACGCAAAGCGAACGCTTTGCTAGGGTGTTCGTATAAAATAACCCCCATATAAGGGGTGCAGGGACTCAGTCCCTGCCTAGGGGGTTCAAGGGGGACGAGTAGTCCCCCTTGTGCGGCTCATCAGCCATAAACCGCCAAGGGGCGTCAATATCCCTTTGTGCCGCATAGTTGATGCCCACTCGCTTGCCCGTCGTATACGCAAAAGTCACTCCATCACACTCCAGCCACAGTTCTTTGGACGTAATCAGACTTTCACCGTTCAGCGACGTGTCGATGGACAACGCTTTGGTGAGCCGCCCAGGGCCCACAAAACCCTCCACTCCCCGAATGAGTACCGCCTGGGGCACGTCCACTTCACCACACACAACGTTGAGTAAACTGTGTATGCCGTAACACAAATATATATACGCAAACCCTCCGGGGCCATACATAATTTCCGTGCGCTTGGTGCGCCCCTTGTGGGCATGGCAGGCAGTGTCGTCCTCCCCCATGTAACACTCGGTCTCGACGATCCGCCTCTTCACAACACCCGCTTCGGTTTTGCGGCACAACAGCGTGCCCAGCAGCGCCGGCGCGAGCTCCAAGGCGTTCATCCTGTAAAATTCCTGTGAACATCTGCTCATGACAAATTCTCCAATGGACAAATTAACATTTATAATGTAATATATATGTATAACACAACGGAGGTGGAAAACTATGTCTATCATCGTCAAAAAAGAGTTCGACGGCGTGCTCCGACGGCACATGGTGCGGGTACCCGAAGTGATCTCTCAAGCACCGGGAATTTTTATCTTTGGAAGGCACATTCGTTCCCTCATCTTCTCCACCGACGTGGCTATCATCAAAAATAACAATGCGGATGCGGTCATCGCCGTATACCCCTTCACGCCCCTGCCCATCATCACCGAAGCAGTGATGAAAGCAGCCGATAAACCCGTGTTCTCGGGGGTGGGCGGTGGAATCACCCGGGGAGACCGGGTGGTGGATATCGCCAAAGATGCAGAGTTTCGCGGGGCGATTGGCGTGGTGCTCAACGCACCCACACCCAACGAAACCATTGTCACCGTGTCTAAACGAATCGATATCCCCGTGGTCATCACGGTGGTGCGGGACGACGAAAACTTTAAATCCCGGCTGGACGCAGGTGCTGCCATTTTAAACGTCTCAGGCGCTTCCAAAACGGCAGATATCGTGAAACGCATTAAAGATACTTGCCCCGAAGCAGCTGTGCTGGCAACGGGTGGCCCAACCGAGGAATCCATCTATCAAACCATTCAGGCGGGAGCAGATGCCATCACCTACACCCCGCCACCTTCGGGCGAAATCTTCCGCTCCCTCATGGATAAGTACCGGGATCAAGATCCGGTCAATCCGGGAAAATAAAAAAGATTTCCTAACGATTAAAAATATTGTCCCCGTTGGGGGTTATGGCCGCAATCACGGGCATATCCTCCACGTATAGTTTGTGTACCGCTTCGGACAGCAGCTCGGGTAATGCCACCACGCTGCACTGTTTCACGCAGGCGGCCAGCAGCGCACCAACGCCCCCAATGGCGCAGAAATAAGTTGCACCGTTGGCCACAATGGCTTGGATCGTTTCGTCGGACACAGGCCCCTTGCCGATGACGCAGCGCACACCCCGTTCATAAAAAGTGGGGGCAAAGGCGTTCATACGCTTGGACGTCGTTGGGCCGCAGGAGCCGATGACTTGCCCGGGACGGGCGGGTGAGGGCCCTGCATAATAAATGGTGGCACTTTGCAAATCTACGGGCAGTTGTTCCCCCCGTTTCATCATGTCGTACAGCACCCTGTGGGCTGCATCTCGAGCGGTGAGAATCTCCCCGGTGAGGTAAACCGTTTCTCCGCAGGTAATGTCGCTGCAAAAAGCGGGAAGGGGTAGTGTTAGTCGCTTCATTAGATCACCTCACTTTGATGTCTTGCCGCATGGCACTGGAAGTTGACGCACACGGGCAAGGCCGAGATGTGGGTGGGATATTTGCCGATGTTCACGCCCAAACAATAGTGTTTGCCCGCAAATCCCATGGCACCCATTCCCAAGGCATTGATCTCTTCCAAAAGTTCCGCTTCCAGCTTTGCTAAGGTTTCATCCGGATTTATTCCACCAATGGGGCGAAGGAGCTGTTTTTTTGCAACGAGCGCACACTTCTCCAAGGTGCCCCCAATGCCGATGCCCAACACCACCGGGGGACAGGGGCTTCCCCCCGCGGCTTTCACCGCATCCACGACCGTTTTTTTAATGCCGTCTATTCCCTCGGAGGGGGTGAGCATCTTTAAAACCGACATATTTTCCGAGCCAAAACCCTTGGGTACGGCTGTGATTTTTATTCTATCCCCCGGAACCAGTTCAGTGTGGATCACCGCCGGAGTGTTGTCCTTGGTGTTGATACGGGTTATGGGATCCAGCACCGACATTCTAAAATAACCCTCCCGGTACGCCTCTCTCACCCCTGCATGGACACAGTCCATCAGCTCTCCTTGAATGTGCACATCCAAACCGATTTCCAAAAATACCAGTGCCATACCCGTATCCTGACAGCAGGGCAGGTTTGTCTTTTTTGCAATGTCTGCATTTTCAATGATTTGACGCAATGCCTCTTTTGCAACCCCCGCCTCCGTCTGGTGGGCAGATTTTAGGGCAGCCAGCACATCGGGAGAAGGGTTTTGATTTGCATTCAAAAATAATTTTTTAACAGAATTTTGTATTTCTTCTGCACTTATGGTTCTCATACAGTACCTTTCTTTAAGAAATTTCAATTTTTATTATAAAATAAATTTACGAATAAATCAAAGAGAATTGCACATTACTAATTAAAAAGCAAGGAGTAATGATAATTATGGACAGATCCGGAAAACAAACAATTCGCTGTGACGTTGCGGAATGTAAACACCATGCAAATAGCGACGTGTGCGAATTAAACTCTATCGCAGTATCTTCGACAGCTTCTCACCCCCACGTACAGTGTGCGGATGACAGCATGTGCGCAAGCTTTGAGACGAGCAAATAATTTTTAAAAAGAAAAATCCCGCTCAAGTGCAGTGATGTGTACCGGCGGGATTTTTAAGTTATCACAGCGAATAAAGAGTGTTTCGCTCAAACTTCAACAAGAACAATTATCCATCAATCGTTTAAAAATTTCAATATGTTGTTCTTCGTTTGCAATGATTTTGCGAAACGTCTCTTTGAGCTCACAGTCCTCGGTTTGTTCGATGAGTGTTCTGTAGAGCTTAATTGCTTGGCGTTCGCCAGCTATGTTCATTTGGAGCATCCGGTTTAGGTTACCCGTGGAATAATCCACAAACTGTCCCGTCCACCAGCCCTGAGGACTTCGGTAAATTGGCGTTCCGCCCAAGCAGTTGATCATTTCTGCAAGGCAATGGAAGTGATGCATTTCCACCCGGGATATCTGCTTGAGTGCTTCCTTCACTTCACCGCACACTTGGGTTTCTTGAAACGCATACTGGTTGACGGCTGTCATTTCGCTGGCGCCGCCACAGTAGGCCAGCTGCAAGTTGCGCATAAAGCACTGCTTATTGGGATTAAACATACAGTCCATGTTCAAAAGACTTCCCTCCTCAAAACTTCATACTCACATACTATGAAAGCCGGGGGGAATTGGTGCATGCAAGATATTTGGGGCAATCAAAGGGGGACTACTCGTCCCCCTTGACCCCCTAGGCAGGGACTGAGTCCCTGCACCCCTTGTATGGGGATATATATAACATGTTAGCAAAAGCGTTAGCTTGCGTCAAAAAGTTTTTGGGTTTCCAAAGGGGTTGGGGCAGGACCCCAAGAAAAAAACATACATTGTATATAAGTAACTGTTTGTGTCAATAATCACTTCATGGAAAAAAGCCTGTTAAAATACTATAAATTAAAATACTACGGCAAAAGCACCTTCGCACGAACGCTGGACTTCGTGGTCATCCGGTTCAGCTTGTTTTGCGCACTGTTCTTCGCCCTCATGTTTTCCATAAAAAAACTGTGGCTGTCCCTCCTGCTCTCCGCCCTGGTCATCATTGCGGGCAGCATCGCCCTATATACCTTTCGGCAAAAAAGACTCTCGAGATTTATCGAGCAACAGTTAAAAGACCTCTCCCTCTCATTGCAGGTGGAGCAGTTGGTGCTCATGCCCACCAAAGCATACTTTAACTTGATTATGGCCGTTTTAGAAAAACATGGATTTCAAAAGGTTTCCCAGGAAGAAGGGTTCTTCTATGCAACCATGGGGGGTGAGGACTACTTGATCGCTGCCGACTACTGCCACCCCGTGGACAAAACTTCCATCAGCTTGGTGCTCTCCTACATCCGCTTTGCCATGGACAACAGCATCACCCACCTGTGTATCGTCTCTCCCTCGGGGTTTTCAGACGAAGCCAAAGATTTAATCAACCGTGCCCAAAACATACACATTCAACTCATTGATCGGGAAAAGTTTTTGGAATTAGCTGAAGAGACAGGGTTTAAAACCAGCGAAGAAGATGCAAAAAATGCAGCAAAGGAGCAAATGCTCAAGAGCGTGGTGCGCATCAATGCACTAAAAAGTGCCATCATCGCCAAGAAAAAAGCCAAGGCGTATATGCTGTGCGGCATCCTGTGCATCACATGGATGGTCATCTCCGGCTTCACTCCCTTAAACCTAGTGCTGGGGCTGGTTTGCTTCATCCTAGCCTTGGTTTCGTATCGGGAAAAGGCTCAGTCGTAAAAATCAAACTCTAAGTCGTTGAGCAGCACGGTATCCCCGTCCTGTGCCCCCATGGCCCGAAGCTTGTCCACAATGCCAAAGTCCACCAACAGCTTTTGGAAGTGACGCATCGACTGTTCGTCGTCGGGGTTGATGCGGGAAAAGATCACATCCACCGCACTTCCCGTGACGTAATAGGCGTCTTCCAGCACTTGGATGTCGAAGGTGATTTCCTGCTCCAAGTGCCACTCCTCAAACACTCCTTCGGGTTTTACAACCTCGGGAATGGGCAAGGTTTTTAACACCTGTGCCACTTCGCCAAACAGTTCGTTCAGCCCCTCTCCCGTTGCAGCAGAAATGGGGAAGATGGGCACATTTAGCTCTTCCTTTAAACGAATTAAATTATCTTCAAAGCCGGTGACATCCGCTTTGTTTGCCGCAATAATCTCCGGTTTACCCGCCAGTTCGGTGGAATACTTTGCAAGCTCTCCCCGAATGGTGTGGTAGTCTTCAATGGGGTTGCGGCCTTCGGCAGACGCTCCGTCCAGCACGTGGATCAACATGCGGGTGCGCTCAATGTGCCGCAGGAATTCGTGGCCTAACCCAGCTCCTTCGCTGGCCCCCTCGATGATACCCGGGATATCTGCCATAATAAAACTTAAATCCCCGTATCCCGCCACAACACCCAAATTGGGCTTGAGGGTGGTGAAGTGATAGTTAGCAATCTTAGGATTTGCCGATGTCATCACCGAGAGCAGGGTGGATTTACCCACGTTGGGGAAACCGATGAGCCCCACGTCGGCAATGGACTTTAACTCCAAAATAACTTCGTGACCCATGGCCTTTCTGCCGGGGGTGGCAAACTTGGGTGCCTGCCGGGTGGCGGTGGCAAACCGGGTGTTACCCCTGCCCCCCTTTCCACCGGATAGCAACAGTTTGGGGGTTGCATCCACATCACAGGCAGCTTTACCCGACTGTGCGTCGTATACCACTGTGCCCGGGGGCACGTAAATAATTAAATCCTCACCGTTCTTACCCTTCATCTTTTTGTTTTTGCCGTTTCCACCGTTCTCAGCAACAAACTTTCGGCGGTAGTGGAAGTCCAGCAGGGTGCGCATATTTTCATCGGCACAGAAGTAAACACTACCTCCTCTGCCGCCATCGCCGCCATCAGGCCCACCTGCGGCCACATACTTTTCCCGGTGAAAGGAAACACAGCCGTCTCCGCCGTCTCCCGCCTTAATATATATCTTCGCTTTATCTACAAACATCTGTCAACTCTCCAATCCAACTCTTGGGCATAATTCTTGAACCACGCAGTCACTACACTTGGGCTTTTTTGCGCTGCACACCCGCCTGCCGTGATAGATCAACGCGTGGTGCACAGGGTTTAACATACCCTTTGGTATGATCTCACACATCTCCTTTTCCACACTCTCGGGGGTTTTTGCATTGGTAAAACCCAAGCGGTGGCAGAGGCGGAAGACGTGGGTGTCCACGGCAAAGGCATCTTTGCCAAAGGCATTCGCCAGCACCACGTTGGCGGTCTTGCGCCCGACGCCGGGCAGGGTTACCAACGCCTCCATGGTGTCGGGCACGGAGGAAGCGTACTCTTCCACTAAAATTTTGCAGGTGGCTAAAATATTCTTTGCCTTAGATGCAAACAACCCACAGGGTTTGATGAAAACCATCAGCTCCTCTAGGCTCAAGTTCAGCATTTTTTCGGGGGTGTTGTGGTCTTGAAACAGGGTTTTTGTCACAAGGTTCACCCGAACATCGGTGCACTGTGCAGCCAAGATGGTTGCAATGAGCAGCTCAAAAGGGGTGGTATACACAAGTTCCGGCTTAGCATCGGGATATTGCGCTACAAGTCTTTCAAATATTTCATTCATAAGCGGATTATACACCAAAATAGCATAAAATTCAACGTCATCACGTTATTTCACGAACATTCCATTTAAAAAAGTCTAATTAAGATAATAAATAAAATATAATACAAAAAGTTTTTGGGTTTCCAAAGGGTATTTTTTCAAAAATACCCTTTGGCGGGG
>CAYVRJ010000014.1:7081-46966 GCA_964453645.1 uncultured Clostridia bacterium | reverse complement strand
TTTTGGGTTTCCAAAGGGTATTTTTTCAAAAATACCCTTTGGCGGGGTTTGGGGCTTAAGCCCCAAGAAAAGAAAGCAACAATCCTAGTAATTCTTTGCCCGAATCTCAAAATACGCCTGGGGATGTGCGCACACGGGGCACTGCTGGGGTGCAGAGGTGCCGTTGTGTATGTGCCCACAGTTGGTGCAAATCCACTCTTGGCTCTGGGGCTTGGTAAACACTGCCGACTTGTTTAAGTTGTCCAGCAATGTGTTGTACCGCTCCTCGTGCTCCTTCTCCACTTTGGCAACTCCGTCGAATAAATTGGCAATCTTCGTATAACCCTCTTCTTTCGCAACTTTTGCAAATTCTGCGTACATCTCCGTCCACTCAAACTTTTCCCCTGCCGCAGCATCGGCTAGGTTCTGTGCCGTTGTGGGAATGGAATCGTCGTGTAGCAGCTTAAACCAAATCTTTGCGTGTTCCTTTTCGTTGTCCGCTGTCAGCTTAAAAATATTGGCAATCTGCTCATAACCCTCTTTGCGCGCCTTGCTCTCGTAGTAGGTGTATTTGTTTCGAGCCTGAGATTCACCTGCAAATGCAGCCATCAGATTTGCCCACGTCTTGGAATCTTGAAAGTTCATATGTACCCTCCGTTTTGTTTTTCGTTAGTATGTCCACGTTTCCATAATTTAATAATTGGCTGATCTTTTAAAAAATCCTCTTTCCCCAGCGAAAACGTTCGTAATAATACTTGCCGGGTGCCAACGTTTCGATTTTCACCCCCACCCCAGGCGCACAGTGGATAAATTTACTGCCCCCCAAATAAATGCCCACATGCCCAATCTCCTTGGAACTGGTCTTAAAGAACATTAAATCTCCCTTTGACAGATCCCCAATACTGTCGATGGTCTTATACTTTACTACCTTCGATTGATCGTAAGAGGTGCGGGGCAGCACAACCCCCACATTTTTGAGCACATAGCGCACATAACCCGAACAGTCAAACACACTGGGCCCGTTGCCCCCCAGCACATAACGCTTGCCCTGCAAGGTCTTGGAATACTCGATCATCTTGTCGATGGGGCTTAACTTTTCCCCCGGTGCGGCACTAATAGCCTTGCCAGGATTTTTTAAGGCACTGGGGGAATTTAACACCGTCAGGGTGTTCTTTCCCGCCTTGCCGTCTGCGGAAAGGCCGTGCTGCTGTTGAAACACTTTCACCACTTCCTCGGTGGTGGTGCCAAAGTAACCCGTTGCACTGCCCCCCAAATACCCCAGGGAGATCAGTTTCTTTTGCATGGCCTTCACGTCGTCCCCTCTGTCCCCTTGGGTCATGGTATAGTTCTTGGCAGCCCCCGAATACAGCAGTTTCAGTGTCTCCCCGCCGGCAATGCCGTCTACTTTTAATTTATTCACCCGCTGAAAGCTCTCCACACCACTTTGGGTGGCAGGGCCGAAATACCCGGTGAGTTTGTCGTAGGTGTAATACCCCATATCCATGAGCCGTTGCTGTAATTTCTCCACATCGGTACCCTTGTCCCCCGGATAGAGGGCCTCATACCCCTGGGTGTCCTGCACACTTTCGGAGGGCACGTTGCGCACCTCTGCAATGGGGGCGTATTTGGCACCCAGCAGTTTTTTGCGGGTCTCGGGCCCAGCCTTGCCGTCCACCTTTAGTCCGTTCTTTTTTTGAAACGCCATGACAGCAGCTTCGGTATCCGTACCGTAGTAGCCGGTGGGATTCATTTTCAGATACCCCTGTGTAAAGAGTTCCTTTTGCAGCTCTAAAACGTATGAATCCTTATCCCCCTTGAGTAACTTCTCGTTTCTGTCCACACCAAGAGCGGTGAGGGGAAGGGATACAATCAGTATAAACAGCGTTGTTGCAGCAAATATTCGTCTTATCATGATCAAATTTCTCCTATATGCACTTATTTTAGCAATTGATAGGGTTTTTTTCAAGGCAAGTATTTCGCTGTGATGACGTGTTATGTCTTTTGTGTTATATTTATTACGATTTTATTACGAGCATGTTTAGAAATGCTTCGAAATGCTCAATATTTCTCCAAATTGGAAAAATTAAACGCAAAAAAAAACGCAGTATGTGCGTTTTAGTATTGGACAGGAGCAACCCCCTGTCTTTGAAAGCTCTATCTGTTGCTGTGCACGCCTTCGGGTACTGTTTCGGCAAAGTGTGCCGTCTACCCTCATCAGGCAAATGTTTGGCAATTTTACAAAACATCCGCACAGTGCGTATTGCCAGTCTAAAAAACCATTAGACCCCTAACAATATTATAAAAAATCAATTCATCAACAATATCGTTATAATTGCGACAATTCTTTAGTCTCTTTTAAAAATATTATCGCCTGCGCGCAATCATCATAAACCGCATGAGGTTGAGTAGGGACATCACCATAGCGGCCACATACGTGAGTGCTGCTGCCGACAAAACCTTTTTTGCCATGTGCAGTTCATCGGGGGCTACGATGCCTTGGCTTTCAATGGCTAAGAGTGCCCGTTTGGAAGCGTTGGTCTCCACCGGCAGGGTGACCAATTGAAAGACAAAGGCCACGGCAAAGACGATCACCGCAATGTCGATCAACGATGTAGCCGAAAAAAAGATGCCCAAGAGCAGCAGGGGCAGGGTCATAGCCGAACCAAAGTTCACAATGGGCACCAAGGCGTTGCGCAACCGCAAAAAGAAATACCCCTTGGCGTGCTGTATTGCGTGTCCGCACTCGTGGGCGGCAATGGCCACCGCCGCAACCGACGGGGAGTCGTATACGTTTGTGGAAAGCTGAATGGTTCTCTTGCGGGGGTTGTAGTGGTCGGTGAGTTCTCCCGCACCCTGCACAATGTGTACGTCGTTCACCCCGTTGGCAGCAAGGATGCTATTTGCCGCTTGGGTTGCGTTTATATTGGTTTTGGTGCGCACCAAAGAGTATTCCCGATAGGCTCTGCTCACCTTACTCTGGGCCCACAGACCTAAAATCAAGCCGGGGATCAGCCATATGATGGACCAATTCATCATAAACCAAGTTTGAAATCCATTCATTAATGATATCTCCTGTATCTCTTAATCATTTTATAGAATATTCTTTATTATATCCCAAAAACAGCAAAAATAGCAGCGCAGAAATTTATTACTGGGAAATTCATCTTGGGGCAAAAACCGCAGGTTTTCATACAATGATACTAGCCAGATATACTTGTGACTTAGATTTTACGCAGGTAAATAAAAGAGAATCAATTTGGCAATGGAGGTTACAATGACATCAGTTTTTACAGTAGACGACGACCGCATTCAATTGCCGCAAGCTCAGTTTACGTCCATTCAAGCTGCCATCGACGCAGCCTCTCCCGGGGATACCGTGAAAGTGTATCCCGGTTTATACGACGAACAAATAACCATCAACAAACCCCTCGTCCTCTTGGGTGCCCAAGCCGATGCCAATCCGGCTCAGGATGGACGGGAAGAGAGTATCATTAAAAATCGGTATCCACTCACCATCACATCGGGTGATGTGGTGATCAACGGATTTGAAGTGAAGGACTTTCGCATTGGAATCAATATTCCCGTGTCCAGCTTTGCCTCCGCAGGGGGTAAAACTTTAAAAAATATAACCATTTGCTCCTGTTACGTCCACTCCAAGGATGCCTTTTTGGGCATCAATACCGAACCCGGGGTGCTGCGCAATTTAAAGATTCAGCGCAATATCATCGCTGTGGATCAGTCCATTTCCGGGGGCGATCCCTATGCCCTTGCCGCCATCAATTTGGGGGGTGGAAGCTCTGTGCCCCGCTACGAGGGCGTGGAGATCAACTTTAATATATTAGAAAACCTCAACGGAAAGTACTGCCTTTTAGCCAGTGCAGACCCAGCCACCTATTTGATCGACGGATTGAAGATGGTGGGTAATTACTTTGCCAGTGCTTCGGGCAGTTCGTGTTTCCACGCGTGTAATATTTACGACGGAGAGATGTATGGCAATGTGGTGGACGGGGCAGGGTGTACCCTGGGCATTCAGTCGGGGGTCATTTCGGGTAACCTGTTTAAAAACGGAGGTTCCCTCTCCCTGTGGGGGGATGAATACGGCTTTCGACGCCCCTCCAAGGATGTGGCGGTGATCAACAACGAGTTCACCAACGAAATCTTCGGCAGGGGATTGACCGTGCGCAAAGGGGTTGATTCGGAATCCATTCTCGTTGCACAAAACGCTTTTGGGGATGCAGGTATTACCCCCATTCCCCACACATCCATCGGGTATATGGTGCGCAACTTGGGTCAGGGGGTTCTTAAGGCCGACCAAAACTGGTGGGGCCCCGGCGGTTCGGTGATGAGCACAGGGGGTATTGCCGGCCCGGTGGAGACACTGCCCTTTATTGCAAGTTATAAGCAAGAGTCCGCCAAAGACGTGGTGCCCAAGGAATGGCCTTTATCGGAGATTTTGGATGCCTATCCGGGATTTTGGGCCACTTATGTGCGGGGCATACGGTATATCGGCAAGACGAACACCACGTCCAGTGAATACCCCGTGTTGTCCGCCCTCATCAACTTTCCCGGGGGAAGAGATATTCCCGTGGAATTCACCGTGGACGGCAACACCACTTTGTCCACCACCACCCTGTTGGGGGGGTACGCTTCGGTCTGTGCCGGACGGCTCAGCCCCGGCCAGCACACGATTACCGTGCGGGCAGGGGGGTTGGCTGCGAGCAGAGTGATTTCTGTTAAGCCCTCGAGCTGATGGTACTACAATCACACTTTGGTCACACAAAGTGTGATCTACATAGGGTTAACCCAATATCTCTAAAACTTTGGCTGCCATAGCCTTGCCCACTGTTGCGTGGGCGTGTTCCAGCAGGTGAACGCCGTCCCGTTCGGGTTTTACAATCTTGGAAACATCGATAAAGTGACAGTCATTCTTCTTTGCAATATACTCGTAGATTTGGGGTAATTCCTTGGATTTTTTCACCGATTCATCGGAAAACATGGTGTATAACATACATCCCTCTTCCCAATCGGTATTGATAACAACCGGTGCAGCGATGAGCACTTGAGGTGGTTTTCCATACCCGTAGTCGGGTTTTTTTATTTCCTTAACCAGCAGTTCCATCCCCCAGCCGATATCCCAAGGGGAGGCGCAGATTCTGTCCTTAATATCGTTGGTGCCCAGCATCACAATGACAAGATCCAGCGGTGCATTGACCATCATAGTCACGTTTAGGGCAATTCTGCCGTTGCGATCGATTTCCACGGGATCGTCAAACACCGTGGTTCGTCCATTGAGCCCGTTTTCATAGATGTGATACCCCGAACCCAAAGTTTGACTCATTACGCCCGTCCACCGCTCATCCCATCCGTAGCGGTCGAAGGAGAGGGGTTTTGCCCCCCACGTGTTGGAATCCCCGTAACACAAAATGTGTTTCATGTCTCTACCTCCTTACAAAAACAATATTTGCTTGCTTGCGCATCTCCTCCATCACCTTACTCACGCTCATGGCGTTGTGGGTCATGTGGTGATACTCCTCTTTGTTTGCGTTATAGTCATTGATGTATTTATAAAAATCCTCAATTTCAAATGTCAGCGCTTGAATGTGGTCGATGTCTAATCCAACGGGTTTCACGTCCTCTTTGGCGTGCAGTTTTAAACCCGAGAGATAGGACACGGCCTCCAATGACACACTGCCGGTGTCTCCCAAAAACTCCGAACCCGCAACACCCTGTCCGGTTTTGGAATATCCCAAGGTCACCACTTTATCCCCGTATTTAAAGAGGGCACAACCCGCACCGTCTGCTCCGCCGGGTAAAAACACAGCGTGAGCCGATACACTCTCGGGCACCCCAAAGAGCCACACGGCTAAGTTGACGCAATACACCCCGATGTCCATGAGGGCACCGGTTGCATATTCGGGGTTGAAGATGTTGGGCAGTTCACCCCTCTTAAATGCACCGTATTTGGAGGACAGTTGGGAAAAACAAATCCTCGCTTCCCGAATGGTTCCGATTTCCCCAAGAGCAGACTCCAAGTGGGGACGGTTCACCGAATGCAGGGACATGACCCCTTCTAAAAAGATAAGCCCCTTATCCTTTGCTAAACTTTGCAGTAAAGAGAGTTCACCGGGGGTGACAGTGACAGGCTTTTCGCACAACACGTGCTTGTTTGCCTCAAGAAACACCTTTGCCTGTGTAAAATGCAATGAATTGGGGCTGGCGATATACACAGCGTCTATGGTGCTATTGGCCATGGCCTCTAAATCGGTATACACCGGCATTTCAAGCCCTTGTTCGTTAAGAAAGCTTTCTCCCTTCTTAGCACTGCGGGAATACACCCCAAAGAGCTCCACATCGTTTGCCAGAGCAGCTGCACGGCAAAACATCCCCGAAATCGTACCCGTTCCCACAATCCCAATCCTCAACATGAATCACACCTCATTTTTTAACGTATTGTGTTATACTAAACACTCATATACACAACGATAAAACTTGTCTTTTTGACTTCTTTAGCAACCCTTGAAAGGCAACCAGCCTTCCTGCGGCTTGCTGCATCGTCAACCAACAAAAATCCTTCGTTTATTCACTATGTCTATTCGTGTTTAGTATTAGAATTCGATAAACCCTGTGCATTTCCCTCCCTTGCTTTTTCTTCCTTCCTCATATATGATATAGTGAGAAAACAATAGACGAGGTAATTAGATGCTTCTGAAAAATGCAAAGATACTCACCATGGCAAACAACACGCTGGAAAAGGGTGATATTCTCATTAAAAACGGTAAAATTGTAGACATTGCAAAACATATTGACGGGGAGGGCATCGACTGTTCGGGTTGCACCATCACCCCCGGGCTCATCGACGCCCACTGCCACATCGGCATGTGGGAGGACGGCATGGACTTCGAGGGTGCAGATGGCAACGAATCTTCCGAACCCATCACCCCTGAACTGCGTGCCATCGACGGCATCAACCCCTTTGACAGATGCTTCACCGAAGCAATGCAGGCAGGGGTGACCACGGCTGTCACTGGGCCGGGCAGTGCCAATGTGTTGGGAGGGCAGTTTTGTGCCCTCAAGACCAAACCGGGTAGTGTGGAGGACAAGCTGTTAAAAGCACCCCAGTCCTTAAAAGCTGCCTTTGGCGAAAACCCCAAGACGGTGTATAACGAGCAAAAGAAATCCCCCATGACCCGCATGGCCGTTGCCGCCATGCTGCGCCAATCCTTCATTGATGCCCAGGAATACGGGCGGGACAAGGAAAAGGCCGAAAAAGACCCGGAGAAGGATTTTTCCCGGGAGTTATCCAAGGACATCCTGTTAGACGTGCTCAGCGGCACTGTGCAGCTCAAGGCACACGCCCACCGGGCAGACGATATTTTAACTGCCCTGCGAATAACCAAAGAATTTGGCATTCAAAACAATTTGTCCATAGAACACGGAACCGAAGCCTATTTAATCCCCCAGTATTTAAAGGATACAGGGGTTAAACTCGTCATCGGGCCAGTGGTCTGCGAGCGATCGAAAATTGAACTCAAGCATTTAAATATTGAAGCTGCAAAGGTTTTATACGACAACGGCATTGAGTTTGCCATTATGACCGATCACCCGGTGATCCCCATACAGTACCTTCTCTTAAGTGCAGCTTTGTGCGCAAAAGCGGGATTACCCGATGAAGAAGCACTCAAGGCCATCACCATCTATGCGGCAAAGGCTTGTAACATCCAAGACCGGGTGGGCAGTTTGGAAGTTTCTAAAGATGCGGATATAGTGGTTTTCTCGGGGGATCCATTGGATATTCGCTCCAAAGTGCTGTTGACCGTCATCGACGGAGAGATTGTGTATGACAACCGAACATAAGTTTATCACCCACACCGAATCCCAAACCTTTGAAGTGGGGAAGGCCCTTTCCGAACAGTTGGGGGAGGGGGATATTTTGGCCATCGACGGAGAGCTGGGTGCGGGCAAGAGCGTGTTGGTGCGGGGTATCGCTGCGGGACTGGGTTTTTTAGAAACCATGCCCAGCCCAACGTTTAATATTGTGAACAGGTATTCGATTGACCAAAGGATGTTTAACCATTTCGACGTCTATCGAATCCATTCTCAGGAAGAGTTGTTTGAAACGGGTTTTTTCGAATATATCAACGAAGGTATTACCGCCATCGAGTGGGCGGAGAACGTGTATTCCTGTCTCGAGGGTATGTCCGGGGTGATTCGCATCCGCATTCGCTATACGGATGATGGCCGGGAAATCACCGTGGGGAGGCAACAGTGCTGATACTGGGTATGGACACCTCGGGTAAGACGCTGAGTGTTGCGCTGTCCGAGGAGAACAAGCTGCTCGGGGAAGTGTTTATCAACGGGGGAAATACCCACAGCGTTTCCTTAATGCCCGCCATCGATTATTTGCTGCAAGCCTGCGGAGTGGCCATACAAGACTTAGATGCCGTGGCCCTTGCCTCGGGGCCGGGTTCCTACACGGGGCTGCGCATTGGCATTTGCACCGCCAAGGGATTGGCACACCCCCGCAACATCCCCTGCATCGGGGTGAACACCCTGCACGCACTGGCTGTGAACGTCTCCTCCCACCGGGGGTATATCTGCCCGGTGATGGATGCACGGCGGGGAGAGGTTTACAACGCTGTTTATGACAACACCGACGGCAGGATGAAAAACCTGATCCCCCCCCGGGGGATCAACATCCACCAGTTGTTAGCCGAGCAGAGGGACAACCACCCCCTTTATTTGGGAGACGGCACGTACCTAGAGGCTGTGGCTGCCTGCGGTGCAAACGTTGCGCCAAGAGAGCTTTTGTTGCAAAGGGCCAGCTCTGTGTGTGCACTGGCGTTTTTGCAGGGGCAAACAACGGATTACAAGACCCTTGAACCGGATTATTTGAGGGAGTTTTCACTATGAGCGAAGTGATCATTAGGGCACCCAAGTTATTTGACATTTGCAAGGTGAACGCCATTGAGAAGGAGGCGTTTCCCACCCCTTGGTCGTTTGATGCACTGTTCAGCGATTTTTTTCTGAACCGGAATACGTTTTACACGGTTGCGGTGTGTGACGGTGTAGTTGCGGGCTATGGGGGCATGTGGAAGGTGGAGGACGAGTGTCACATAACCAACGTAGCTGTGAAGAAGGAGTTTCACAGGCGAGGTATTGCCACCAAGATTATGGAGGAGTTAAAGGCCCATGCGTATCACAGCGACAGCAAGGTGATGTTTTTGGAGGTTCGGCGGTCTAACGACAGTGCCATATCCCTGTATCGCAAGATGGGGTTTTATATTGCCGGGGAGCGCAAGAACTACTACTCCAACCCCAGGGAAGATGCCCTGGTCATGCAGACGGTACTTTGACTTATTATGTGGGCTTTGCCCACACCCACTTAGGGGACTTTTTGTAAAAAGTCCCCTAAGAACCCCAAAAACTTCTCGTGCAAAAGCGAACGCTTTTGCGACAAGAGGGGTCAAGGGGGAATCATTCCCCCTTGCGGGTGCAGGGCAGCGCCCTGTGAGGGTTGGGGGCGAGTAGCCCCCGAAAAACAGGGTGAGCCGCCGGAAAATAAACCGGTTGTATATTTTTTAGAAAGAACTTATAATATAGAGTATGTTTGTTGAAATTGCAGGTGTAAAAATCGCATATGAAATATACGGTGGAGAAAGCGCAAAACAACCGTTGCTTCTGCTGCACGGCTGGGGCTGCGACCACAAAATCTTTAAGTGTATCATCAACGTTTTGCAAACCCACTTTACAATCTATGCACTAGACTTCCCAGGCTTTGGTGAGAGTGCATATCCCCCCGAAACCTATGGCGTTTCGGACTACACGGAACTCACAAAAGAATTCATCGAAACCATGGGCATTCAGGGATGCCACATCATCTGCCACTCCTTCGGAGGCAGGGTTTCCATCGTGCTGTGCGCCAAATACCCCGCACTGGTATCGAAAGTGGTGTTCACCGATGCAGCGGGCATCCGCAAAAAACGCACATTAAAATACTACATCAAAGTATATTCATATAAATTATTGAAAAAATTAGGCGTGTCCCGGAAAAATGCAGGGTCTCCCGACTACCGGGCCTTACCCGACTGCATGAAAAAAGTGTTTGTGTCCATTGTCAACGAAGACCTCACCCACTACTTGCCCAAAATAAAATCCCCCTCTCTGCTCATCTATGGGGAAAACGACACCGACACCCCCGTTGCCTTTGGGCGCACCATGGAGCGGCTCATCCCCGACGCAGGGCTGGTGGTTGTGAAAAATGCTGGGCACTATGCCTTCTTAGACGATTTTCCCACATATATGGCAGTTGTTAAATCATTTTTGGGGGTAGGTGTGTGAAGTATTACATTCAAATGATGCAGCAAAACGGCTATAAACTCAACGAGTATAAAACTTGGCTCAAAAAGAAACTGCCTAAAACCGCAGGCAACAAGAAACCACTAAACTATACACCCCGGGTGAAACGGCTGTTTGTAACCACCATACTGTCCAACATCATCCTGTTTCCCCTGCTGCTCTTCCCCGCTTATGGGGTATACGTGGGGGCATGGCTGAATCAGCCCTTGGAAGAAGCCATTAAAAACCACTATTTAAACGATGCCAAGCGGAAGTTAAAAAAGCGAAACGATTTAATGAAAATTGGCATAACGGGCAGTTTTGGCAAAACTTCCGCTAAGTTTTTCTTGCATACCATTCTTTGTGAGAAGTTCAGCGTGTGCACTTCTCCCGAGAGTTTTAACACCCCCATGGGGCTGACAAGGGTGGTTCGGGAGCACTTGCAGGAGCATCACCAAATACTCATCGCCGAGATGGGTGCCCGGTATGTGGGGGATATTGGGGAGCTTTGTGATTTGATTCACCCCACCATTGGCATTGTCACAGCCCTTGGCCCCCAACATTTAGAAACATTTGGAAGTATGGAGAACCTCATCAATACCAAATATGAGCTGATTGATTCCCTGCCCCAAGACGGCTTGGCGGTGCTCAACTTTGAAAACCAATACTGCAAAACCTTTGCAGATCGGACAAAAACCAAAGTACTGTCTTTTGGGTTTCATGAGGGGTGTGACATATATGCAAAAGATATAACCGTTACTTCCATCGGTTCCCGCTTTATTCTTTGTGCCGGGGACGAGGAAATAACCTGTAAAACCAAACTCTTGGGCAAGCACAACGTGTTAAATATTTTATCCGCCAGCGCTGTCGCCCACCATTTGGGGCTGACCCTTCAAGAGATTGCAAGGGGAATTGCCAAAATTGAAGCCGTACCCCATCGGCTGCAAATCCTTCCCACGGGCAACGGGATCACCGTCATCGACGATGCATTTAATTCCAACCCCGAGGGAGCACGGGTGGCACTCGAGGTGCTCTCGTCCTTTGAGGGGCGTAAGATCATCATCACCCCGGGTATGATTGAGCTGGGGCAGCGGGAGCGGGAGGAAAACTTTCTGTTTGGAAAAAATTGTGCTGCTGTTGTGGACATTGCGTTGCTCATCGGCAAGAACCGCACTGCGCCCATCTACGAGGGGCTGATTCGCGGTGGATTTGACAGCAACAATATCGTTGTGCTGAATAATTTAGAAGAAGCCACAGCCCATCTGGCAACGCTGACTAGAGTTGGTGATGTTGTGTTGTTTGAAAACGATTTGCCCGATAGTTATAGTGAATAAGTGAATGGAGTGTCAAAATGAAAAAAAATGTTTTGGTGATGTTTGGCGGAAGATCGTCGGAGCACGATGTATCGATTATAACAGGGTTGCAGGCTTGCGAAAACCTCGACAAGTCTAAATACAATGTAATTCCCGTGTACCTTTGCAGGACGGGGGAGTGGGTGACGGGGGATATCCTTCTTGATACTTCGATCTATCAAAACTTTTCCCTGTATCACAAAAAGTTGACCCGTGTATGTTTAAACAGCGATGGCAACGACAAGCAACTCTATGAAAACGAGCGAAAGATGAAACCCTTTGCAAACGTGGATTGTTGCCTATTAGCTATGCACGGTCTGCACGGCGAAGACGGCACCCTCCAAGGTCTGCTCGAGTTAAAAGATATACCCTATACTTCCTGCGGCGTAACGGGCAGCAGCGTGTGTATGGATAAAATTGTGATGAAAGCCTACTTAAAGGGATTGGGGTTACCCATCCTGCCCTGGGTGGCCTTTGATAGATATCAATATGAAAACGAAGCGGTGATCGGTTATGCCGAAACCCTAAACTACCCCCTGTTTGTAAAACCTGCCAATTCGGGTTCATCCATTGGCGTTTCCAAGGCCAGCAACCGGGAGGAACTAAACGAGAGCATCGCCCTGGCATTTTCCTTTGACAACCGAGTGCTGGTGGAGAGTGCCGTTGAACAGATTATGGAGGTCAACTGTGCCGTTGTGGGAGATGCCCATGCGTGCACCACCAGCTTGATCGAGCAGCCCATTACAGCCAAAGAATTTTTAACCTTTGAGGAGAAGTATTTGAGGGGCGGAAAGAGCGAAGGTATGAAATCCCTGGCCCGCAAGATCCCTGCCGACATCCCCGAGGAGATGACACAGCGCATCTATGCCATTTCCAAAAAGATATTTGGCGAGCTGAATTTGTCGGGAGTGGTGCGCTTGGACTTTATTATCGATCAATCCACCGACACTTTGTATGTGAATGAGCTAAACACCATCCCCGGTTCCTTTGCTTTTTATTTGTTTGAACCCATGGGGATTAATTTTACTTCACTGCTAGATCAATTGATTGATTCGGCATATTCCAAGTTTGAAAAGAAAAAAGCATCGAAATTAAATTACGATTCGGAATTACTGCAGCGAGTGGGCAAGGGGACAAAAGGTAAATAATTTAGGCACATTTGCAGTTAATAAAACTATTATAAAAGGGCTGTTTAAAAACGTTTTACATAAATAAAATAGCCCTTTTTGCGTTTTTTGCCACACCCTTTGGAAATAAAATATTGACAAGTCTACCCGATGACTTTATAATATCTAAGAGCGTTTGGAGAAATACCCAAGTTGGCCGAAGGGGCTCCCCTGCTAAGGGAGTAGGACGTGCGAAGCGTCGCGAGGGTTCAAATCCCTCTTTCTCCGTAAAAAAATGGAAACTCATGCAAAGGCAGGGGTTTCCATTTTGCTTTGTCGTTTGATACATTTTTTTATCAGTATTAAGCCTTAGTCAATTGCGCACGTTGCGTTTCCTCACAACAAATAAAGTCGCTCCCACTGCCAACATACTAAGCACACTCCACAGCACAACGTTTGATTCATCCCCCGTCTTTGGGTTTGCGTTTTTATCAACCGTGAGGGTGGTCACTGCATATCCGTTCGTGTAATATGCCGTAACGGTGTGGTCTCCGTTGGACAGTTTCTTTAAGTACGACGCTTTTATTGTAAATATCGTTGAACCTGCTTTAACGGTATAGTCCGTGCCTTTTCTTAGCAGCTCACCGTCTATGTGCAGTTCCGTAAAGTCGGGGTATTCGCCGCTGCACTTCATGGTTATTCCGTTGGCATTGCCCGACCAGTTGTAGGTGTTATAGGTGAAGGGGAAGGTTGGGTATGAAGTTGTTGAACCACCGCCGCTGGGGGCTTTGTTTTTAACCGTTAACGCAAGACGGTCACTTTCAGTTTTACCTGCTTCGGTGACCGAAACATAATATGTCCCTGCCGGAATGTCACTTGCATGGGTTAGAGTCAACATGTTTGTTGCAGAATCATAAGTTGCGGTTACGCCCGTAGCAAGGGTTGCACCTGTGGATGCAGAATATACTTTCCATGTCAAACCGTCTGCAAACGCAGGGGAATTGGTTAAAGTAAACACAGCAGTTGCTTGAGTTGTCGCTGATTTTGTTACGGTTGCCGTGGTCGCTGTGGGCGTTGCCGAGATTTGATCTACAGTCACAGCGAAAGGATTACTTGCAAAATCGGTCTTGTTGTTTCCGTTTAATTCTTCCACGAAAATTTTAAGAACATTGCTAACATCAAGAGTAACAGGTAAAGTGAGAGCAACATTTCCTGCATTGCCGCTTGCATCAGTTTCGGCAATTTTACCGTAATACTTTATAGCTCCAGTACTATCCGTAATAATTGCCGAAAGGCTTTTATTTGCCGTTGCACCTGAAACATTTACTTTTAGCGCACTACCCGCTGTGCTGCTGTCTCCACCGACTTTGATTGTACCATTTGAGTAACTGCTATCCAAAACCGTTAATTTTTGTGCACCCGAGGGAGTTGTTGCCGCTTCCAAAGCACCAACAGCGCCTGATTTGCCGCCTACGGCGGCAGATGTGAAGAGGACAGAGTTAAGATTCAAATGCAAAGCGGGACGAACAGCGTAAGTGCCGCCGACACTGCTGACGACGGTGCCGAAGCCGCTGGAATGGCCGGCGATTGCGTAGCCGAGGAGGGTGTACGGCGAGCGCAGCCAGAAATCATAGCCGTAGCTGCACACGGAGGTGGCGTTGTAAATGGTGTACCATTCAAACATCGCAAGCGGCCACACATACTGGTTTGCCAAGGTGTCGTTGTCCACCCCATCGTTATCCGCTGCAATTAGATCAATGGTTCGCGATGATATCAGTGCCTTTTCACCTGCACTATAACTTGAAAAGATATCCTGCATTGCTCTATGCAGTTCACCATTTTCATAGATGCTATTTCCGCCGGAGTTAAAAGCACTGTCGCCATAGGGGTGTAGCCCTTAGCCAGCAGGGTTACATGGCCTGTAGGTGCGGTTACACCGCTTGAGTTATCGCCAATAACCCACCATTCCTGCCCCGCAAATCCAATGACAGATGAGTTTACAGTTGGCGTGCCCCTGCCGGCTTGTATTTCCACCGCAAGTGCGGTTGTTGGAAACAACATAACCAGCAAAACCACTAATAAAACAAACGATAATATTTTTTTCATTTAAAAAGCCTCACAATAGTATTTTGTATTAAGAATTGTTTTTTCTTGCAGGTTTTACAATGGATACCAGCAGACATAGGAGTTCGTTACAATCTTGATTCATGCTTTCAAATTCCGTATGGCTTAAATAGCTGGTGGCATGAAGCATGTCCAGCCAGTATTCGGTTTCATTGATCTCCTGTAATGCTACTTTCATTTTAAAAATAAAATCAGCCTTGCTGTGCGCACGCGTTGCTTCTTTCACATTTGTGCCCACGCTCGTACCACTCATAAGAAGTTGCTTGGACAAAACAAATTCCCTTCTCTCGGACGATAAGCATCGGTAAACATTCAAAACACGAATGGAAAATTCCCTGCTTTTAGCAACAACAGCATTGCCTTTTTGCTCCACACCACCCACATCCAATTCTTCATTCTAATTTTTAAATCACTACATTCTACCACACAAATTTTTGTTTGTAACCTTACTTTTGAAGGGTAAAACGGGGTAATTCATTTCAAAAGTATAGCAAATTATATTGAAATATGTAAAATGGCCTTAGCGCACCATATATTTTTCAAGCTGCTTTCTCGTGCTAATACCAAGTTTCTGATAAATGGTGGTGACATAGTTTTTAACAGTTTGTTCCGAAAAACCCAAATGGTTTGCAATCTCCAAGTTGCTCCACCCACGGTTTTTGAGCATGGAAATACTAAACTCGGTTGTGGTGAGATTGTCCGCCACTTGCGCCCCTGTTTGGGGGTTGTGCACCTGCCGCCAGCCAGCGGCAAAGGCATACGTAACAGCCACAATAGACTCGTATTCTTTGGGGTACTCCTTCTTTAAGTAGCTTTCGATCAGCCCGTGCAGCAACCCGTGGTGTTCGCCGAAGGGCTGGATGAACCCATCACGCTGTGAAATTTCCCATGCTTTTACAAAACATTCTCTTCCCTTATCGGCATTCTTTAGGCACATATAATTGATCGCCATCATCAGCAGCATGTAGATCATGGGTATGGGGTAGGTAATATCCGACATAGCCAGTGCTGTTTGTGTGATACCCAGGGAACGGGTGTAGTCTCCGTCTAAATAGGACTTATATGCCATAATATAACAGCCGAAAAACTTAAGTCCCGGGGGTAACATGGGTAACACTTCATCCAGGGTGGGCATATCGGGAATGGGCAGATGAAACAACACCGATGCAGTGGTATAGATGAATAGGCCATACGCTCGTTGCTGTTCGGGAAGGTTTTCACCGCAGTAGTCCATCATTCGGTTTCGCATACAAGCCATGCCGTGCCGAGTGAGGTTGACATGTTGAAGGGATAAGTTAGCAAAGCCATAAATCAAGCAGGCAGACAACTTAAGCCCAATATCGTCATGGGTAAGGTACAGTTCGGCAATTTTGCAAGCCTTTTCGGGCTGTGCGCTGAAGTAATAATACTCCGCTGTGGTTATGGCCTTTTTGTCGGGGTCGGTGATGGTATCGATATACTGCAAACACTGCCCCGGTGCAAAGGCACTTTGCATCAGCGGCATAGGTGCCCCAATGGGTTGCGTTTCTTTGTGCGCTGCCTGGATGGGTGTTGGCGACTTGCGTGGGTCTCGGGGTTTTAGCGTGTTTTCGGGAATTGCCCACGACTTGCCAAAGCGGATCAGACCGGGTATACGCCCCTCGCTGCAATACTGCTTGACCCTTCGCTCGGATACGCCCCATTTAACGGCTGCTTCCTGTACCGATAGATACCCCTGCATGGATAAACCCTCCTGTAAAATACAGTATATACCTATGTGGACAGTGTTGCAATGGAAAAATGTCGTTTTTTGCAAATAAATGCAACAAAAATATTGATTTACCCCTTACGTTTACATTGCGTTTTCGTTTATAATAGAGAGCGAAGCATTTAAACCGATGGAAACGAAACGAGTGAAAAGAGGTAAACCCATGACAAGACAAACAAAGACGGCACATGTTGCCGCGATCATCACGGTTTTTATTTGGGCAACCACCTTTGTTTCCACAAAAATATTACTCATTGATTTTCAGCCCATCGAAATCTTGTTTTTCAGATTTGTCATGGGGTTTGTTGCACTTGTGTTGATCTATCCACGCAGGCTAAAAGTGGGTGATATCAAACGAGAAGTGTATTTCATTCTTGCAGGTCTTTTTGGGGTATGCTTGTATTTCCTTTTGGAAAACATTGCACTCACCTATACCCAGGCGTCCAATGTGGGTGTTATCATCTCGGTTGCACCATTTTTTACAGCCATTCTTACCAGATGGCTTATGAAGGGCGATGAAAAGTTAAGCCTGCAATTTTTTATCGGGTTTTTGATCGCCATTACAGGCATAACGTTGATTAGTTTTGGGGGCAACTCCTTGCAGGTAAATCCCTTGGGCGATTTATTATCTCTATTTGCTGCCATCGCTTGGGCTTTTTACTCTGTATTGACGAGAAAAATAGCCAGCTTTGGATACAACACCATTCAAACCACTAGGCGTGTGTTCGCTTATGGCATTTTATTAATGATCCCCACGCTGTTTTACTTTGATTTTAGCTTGGATTTCACACGTTTTGCAAAGCCGGAGTCCCTGTTTAATATTCTATATTTGGGGTTGGGTGCATCGGCAGCATGTTTTGTAACCTGGGGATTTGCAGTGAGGGTGTTGGGGGCTGTGAAGACCAGCGTCTACATCTATCTTGTTCCGGTGGTAACCGTCATCACTTCTGTCATCATCCTCCATGAAAAACTCACAGTGTGGGGTATGATTGGCATCGCCCTAACCCTGCTGGGTTTGATGATATCCGAAAGAAAGTTTTCAAAAAAAGAAGGTTGAAAACAACATCGCCTATAGCAGTTTTTTAATTTACTCTCGTTACTTTTTTGCCAATTATCGTCACAGGATTTCTGGTTGGCAATCGTGTCACATGTGTTGAATCGTGGGGCGATATCCTTTATAATTTTTAAAAGGATACAGGTTGTTATGCAGGGCGATTTTGCCGTTCTATCCTCAAATTCCATAAAAGAAACTAATTTTCATTTATAGCAGTCTTAAGGAGTCATATATGTTTAAAAACATGAAAATCGGAAAAAGATTAATTCTTTTATTTGTCACCATATCCATCATCGCTAGTTTTTCGGGCATTATCGCAACGCTGTCTTTAGTGAAAACAAACAGAGAGTATTCAGAAGCAATGGAGCGTTATGGGTTCGATCTGGGTGATATTGCAGAACTGGGGATGCAGATCAATGCTGCAAGAGCCTATATTCGGGATATCATATTCTTAACCGATGAAAATGCCACCAATGATGCACTGGCAAAATTGCAGGAGACTGCAAAAATAGGAAACGAGTTAATGCCCAAAGTGGAGGCAGGTCTTCAAACAGAAGAGGCTAGGAGCAAGTGGAAAGAGTATATGGACTACGTTGTGGAGTACAGAGGCATTCGCGATCAGGTCATTGAAATCGCCTTAAAGACTCCCGGCACAGTGGATCCCCAAGCATATACCCTGTGGGTGAATCAAGGGGCACCGGCAATTAACAATGCAATTTCCATTCTTGAGGAAATGATCCAGTTGAAAACAATTCAAGGCAGTGCGGTTAGTTCCCAGCTCGATGCGCAAACACGAGATACGATCTTATTTTGTGCCATACTCGTGGCCGTTTCCCTGTTCATGGCACTCATCGTGGCTGTTAACACTTCAAAGAGTATCAGCAAACCCATCTATGAACTGGAGGAGGTGGGTATCAAATTAGCTCAGGGTAATTTAAATGTGGATATCCACTATGAAAGCAAAAATGAACTGGGATTGCTATCCGAATCTATGCGGGAGGCCACCACAAAAATTAGATATTATATCGCTGAATTGTCCTATGCTTTGTCCGAATTTGCAAACAACAATTTTGACTTAAGGGAACCCAAAGAGCATTTTATTGGGGAATTTAAAGTTCTGGAAGATAACGTGGTGACCTTAGCACACAATATGACTGAAATTTTGTCCAAAATCAAATCTGCGGCAATGCAGGTGTCTGCCGGTTCGGATCAAGTGTCCTCGGGGGCACAAGCGCTTGCCCAAGGGGCAACACAGCAGGCCAGTTCTGTTCAGGAACTCTCCGCTTCCATCGCCGAGATATCCAGCCAGGTGAAACAAAATGCGGATGATTCCAGAAGGGCAAATGAAAAGTCAGAAGATACCACCAACGCAATTATGACAAGCAATCAGCAAATGCAAAAGCTCAAGGCTGCCATGGATGTGATTGATGAAAAATCCGTTGAAATCAATAAAATTATTAAAACCATCGAAGATATTGCGTTCCAAACAAACATTCTTGCCCTCAATGCTGCGGTGGAAGCCGCAAGAGCGGGAGCGGCGGGAATTGGTTTTGCTGTGGTAGCCGACGAAGTGCGCAATCTGGCGGGAAAATCCGCAGAAGCTGCAAAAGATACCTCTAAGCTCATTGAAGATTCCGTCAATTCCATTGCCGAGGGCGTGCAACTCGCCAATGCCACCAATGCATGTTTAAATGAAGCGGTGGAGAGCGTGCGGGAAGTCACTGCATTGATTGCCGGCATAACCCTTGCCAGCAGCCAACAATCGGAAGCCATTGCCCAGATTTCCGTGGGTATAGACCAAATCTCCTCGGTGGTGCAGCTCAATTCCGCCACCAGCGAAGAGAGCGCTGCTGCCAGCCAAGAGTTGTTCAGCCAAGCAAGCCTCATGAAAGAATCGGTGGGTAAATTTAAACTGAAAAATGATTGGTCCTTGGGGCCAGAGGATGTTGTGGCTGTTCAGCAGATGGAGAGACACTACTTTTCAGAACAAAAAGCAAGTAAATATTAACATATACCCTTGAACAAAACACAAAGGCCGGAATTTAGCTAGATTCCGGCCTTTGTAATGTTTTTTATACTAAACCAGCGGGGTACTCCCCACGGCTGATCTTCATAAACAGATCGGCGATATACTCACTGTTTGTGTTGATCCTTGTGGTGCTGTCATAGAGGGTGTGAAAGGTTATTTTTAAACTTTCAATGACTCGGACATCGTCGGTGAAGGTATATTTGCTTTTGCAGCCAAAGTTACCCGGTTTCACACGGAGGCACCAAGAGCCGTCTTTAATCCACAAGAGGCCGGAAATCGGGCTGTTGTGCAGCACAATCTTGTATCGCTTGTCTTTTAGCAGCATTTCTGCCGAATCATGAAAATGTCTTAAATTTTGCGCTCTGCTGGTTTTCACAACCATACCCGTGATGGACGACATGGAATAATGTATGGCAGTTTCGTAAGACAGCAAAGCCTTTAAATGATCCAACATGTAGTAAAAACCACTCATGGAATCCGGATCGCTGCTCTCCACATTTTTTCGAAATAACTGATAGGCTTCACAACACATTTGCCGTTGAAAAGGGGTTGCCTTGTTTTGGTCTAATACTTCGTGCATGAGCTCTTCACTCATGGTGACAAAACTTAAGAAGGGTGCTAAATGGTAATAATCATTCATCTTTTGGGAGGAGTGCTCAAAAATACTCTTCATTTTTTGTGCATCTTCAAATTTTTCAATGACCTGGGAGGGGCAGGATGCTTCTTTGAGATTGTTGATCAATCGGTATTGTGCATTGACTAAAACCTTGTCCTGGGACAAAAAGCTGGTCATCTGGGATATATCGTCCATGCCATTATACCCCATGACGATTAACTTTTGTTCAATGCCATATAAACTGGTGCCGTACTTTTTGGCAAACCGAGTGGGCAAGAAATACAGCTTGATATTGTCGTGCTGGCACACTTGTAAGAAGTTTCTGTGCAGTTCATAATTGGGAACCCCGTTGTTACCCACATACATAATCAGCTCCACGTTGTGGCCCATATGGAGTAATTTGTTCAGGCAATGAAAGAAGAGCAGAAAAAATTCCATATCACCCCCCACCCACTGGAAGTCATCGTATTCCAATAACGTTATTTTGACAGGGGTTGTCATTTTTTCTGCCCTGCGAAACAGTGCCAAAAGGGCATTCCGCCTTCCCTCCACCCCCAGATACGTGGTGTGATACGAAACAAAGAGATCGTCGGATTCCTCGATATCCTCTGCACCCCTGCGATCGGGGATGTTGAGGATATAATTCCGAATACATTTTCTCAAATAATCCTTGGTTCGCTTCTTTCGAGGGAACATACTTTCGAAAAAGTCTTCCAGCAGATCCGTGCCTAGAGTTTCGTTTTTTAAAATAAAATAGTCGATAATCTTTTCAAAATAGGGCTGTTCCACGGGCAGCCGCCTGCTGCCTGTTTTCCATTTGCTGATGGAAGTTCGTTCGATGTTGATGGCGTTTCCCAATTCTGTAATTGAAATATGCAAGAGATTCATTAAGTAACCAAATTTTGTGAATTGCTTTGCCATGGTGCACCTCTAATTAAACTTAAATCAAATCTGGGGAGTCAATTTTAGACACATTAGTATAGCAATTTCATGAAGAATTGTAAATAGAAATAGCCTGATTTTATCATAATATTCGACATTTACGCCAATAAATGTCACGTTTTTTCTAATTGGCTTTTGCGTCACAATTGTTGAACCTTGTCGAAAATAATGATATAGTGAAAAAACAAGCAATTAAATTGAATCAAGCAATGAAATAGAATATAGTTTGCTGCAAGTTTACGGAAGGAAACAGTATGATGAAAAAGGCGATCAAACAATCCACCTTAACCACACTGCTCAACGTAGGTTCTATTATCCTCATTCTATTGGCAGTGATTAGCTTTGTGATGGTTATTATGTTTTCAAATCAAGTGGATATAGCCAACGAGAATCGGTTCAACTTAACCGCAAACGCCAATCGCTTTATGAACGGTTCGGCATATCTCACGTCCCAGGTGCGCAGTTATGCTGCAACGGGTAACATTGAACATTATGACAACTATTGGAATGAAATAAACGTTTTAAAGAACAGGGATATTGGTGTGGAGGCCATTCGTGAAATCGGCATCACAGAAGAAGAGGAAGCACTGGTTAAAAAGATGTCCAACCTCTCCAACAATTTGGTGCCTTTAGAGAGCCAAGCTATGGAGCATGTGAAGACAGGGGATAGGGCACAAGCTGAAAAAGATGTGTTTGGTGACGCATACGAAGTAGTGATCGCACAAATTCGTGCCACCCAGCAAGAATTTTTAGCAAAGCTGGACGAGAGGGCTAAGGGAATTGTGGACGAGATGATCGGCAAAACAAATACCCTTGGGTACGTAACCGGGTTGCTGCTCTTGATCGTCTGTGCGTTTCAGGTGATCTCCATGGTGATCATACGCAAGAAGCTGATTAAACCCATCATTGCAATTGAGGAGGAAATGCTGGAAATTGCAGAGGGTAATATTCATGCAACGTTTAAGTTAAATGCAGATACATCCGAAGTGGGTATGCTGGTGTACTCCATTCACAAGACAAAAACCATGTTGCAAAATTGCATAGAGGACATTACATACGCAATGGGTGAATTTGCAAAAAACAACTTTACCTTAAGGGAGCCGACCCAGCCCTTTGTGGGGGATCTAATACCCATTGAACAATCCGTGAGAAAAGTGGTTGCGGAGATGACGGGAACCATATCGGGCATTCACATGGCTGCAAATCAAGTATCCTACGGGGCGGAACAGGTCTCTTCGGGCGCACAATCCCTGGCCCAAGGCGCAACAGAGCAAGCCAGTGCGGTTGAGGAATTATCCGCTTCCCTTTCGGAAATTTCTTCCCAAGTGAAGGCTACTGCAGAAAACTCATCCAAGGCGAACAGCTTAGCAGCCGATACGGCAAACGCCATTCACGCCTCCAATGAACATATGCAAAAACTCATGGCTGCCATGAATGATATTCATGCAAAATCCGCTGAAATCAGCAAGATTATCAACACCATCGAGGACATTGCTTTCCAAACGGATATCCTTGCGCTCAACGCAGCCGTAGAATCCGCCCGCGCGGGGGAAGTGGGCAAAGGGTTTGCCGTGGTTGCCGACGAAGTGCGCAACCTTGCGGGTAAATCGGCAGATGCAGCAAAAAATACCACCATGCTCATTGAAAACTCGGTGGCCTCCATTGCCGAGGGTGTCAAACTCGCTCAGGGTACTGCCAGAGAGTTGCTGGGCACAGTGGATCGGGTGGGACAAACCTCAGCGATCATTGCCGAAATTACAAAAGCCAGCAATGATCAGGCCAGCTCCATTGAACAAGTCACCGTTGGCGTCGATCAAATTTCTACTGTGGTTCAACTCAATTCCGCAACCAGCCAAGAGAGTGCCGCTGCAAGCCAAGAGTTGTCCTCGCAAGCGAATCTGCTAAAAGAACTGGTGTCCAAATTTAGGTTTGTATAGCTTTAAAATTAAATATAATGGCGAACTGCCCAACAGTTTATTTAACTACGAAAGTGATCTCCAGCGATTTGAACGGCAATTTCTTTTGCTAAGGCGCTGGAGATTTCTCGCTGAGACTTTTCCAGATAGAGAGCAAAATAGGTGTTGCCTTGGCTCCCCTCGATAAAACCCACATACCAAGCGTCAGCCCAAACGTTGTCCCGCTTGCCCGAACCCGTTTTGCCATAGATAGCCTGTGTGCTTAAATCGGGCTCCAAGCGCATAACCTCTTTGAGGGTGTGCAAGTTACTCTGGCTGTATGCCGAAGGGTTTTCAAAGATGCGTGCCATCACCTCGACCTGTTCTTTGGGGGAGATTTTCAGCGAAGATTCAATCCAAAACCCTGTGAGGGCACGGTTGGTATTGTTGGCATTTAAACGACCCTCCCAGTCGGAAATGTCGCAGTTGCCGTAACCCAAGGCATCCAGCGCTGTCTGTACGGTTTCTTTTCCCATGTCGTCGATCACTCCCCGAAAATACCACACACACGAAGTTTTAAAGGCATCTGCAAAGTTGATATCCCCGTTCCATCCAGCATTCCAAAACGTCTCCCCGCTCCACTCCCTAACGGAATCTTTGGGATTGATGACACCACTCTCCAAGCCAATGAGAGAGGAAATGATTTTAAAGGTGGAGCAAGGTGACTTCAATTCACCGGACAGTTCCTCGTTGTAGATAGCATATTCGTTTCTCCCTGGGGTATAAAAAACAGCGCAGCCATTTAAATCTTTAAAATAATTGCTGTAGTCAACCTCATGGATCACCGTTGGTTGGGGAGTATTCTCAGGGGGGATTGTTTTTGTGGCTGTGGGCGTTGGCAGGGGCGTTTGCCTCACCTCCGGGGGAGCGGATGGGGCAGGGTGGGGTTGGGGTTGCTTCTCGTTAGAATCATTACAGCTGAGCAAAAAAGCAAGTGCCAAGAAGCACCCTATGATGAGTAGCATTCTTTTGTGATATAGTGTGCGCATATTCTTTCCAATCTTTGTTTTGTTACACTACTCTATCAAAAACAAAGATTACTTTCAAGATTTACCTTCGGATATAGCAAATCATTCATAATTTATATAATAGAGAGTTAAATGTACGCATACAATTTTTTATGGGGCATTTTGATCAAGATACAATCAAAAAGAGTTTTTTTGAAAGGGCAGCAATACTCGTCGTTCTCGTTGCCCTTTTTCGCCTACTTGTTTTAACGGGAACACTCAGACTGACAACCCAAGCTCCCATCACCCAAGAAAAAGTCATCACTGAACCAAATGCATCAAAAGATTTTGAAAGCCTGCGAAAGATGAACTTAGATATTGTGGGTTGGATTTGCATAACCGGCACAAACATCGACTACCCCATCGTGCAGGCGGTGAACAACAGCTACTATACCGACCACGCTTTTAACAGAAAAAAGAGTAAGTCCGGTGCAATCTTTTTGGATTATTCCAGCAACCAACGGCTGACGGACGGCATTTCAATCATATACGGACACAGGATGAACGACGGTTCTATGTTTGCCAATCTATTGAAGTATAGGAATGAGGAATATTTAGCGCAACATAAAAATATACTGATATACACACCCGAAGCAAAACTGACCTATGAGATCTTTTCTGCGTTTGTTCTGAATTCTGACGATGCGTTGTATCATCTGGAGTTGGACGAACAGAATATAGATTCGTCCGTGGAAAAGCTGCGCGCAGCTTCGCTGCACAAAACACTACCTATGGTTTCTGGCTACAATCGGTTCATTGTGCTCTCAACGTGTACTAAAAGGAAAAACAAGCGGTTTGTGGTGTGCGGCAGGCTGATTGAGGAAATGAAGTACATACAAACGGGTATCGAGGAATGATGGTATGTTGAATACAAAAAAAATAGTGGCCCTAGCGGCACTGCTGCTCATGATCCCCCTCTCCGTTGCAGGGGCAGAAAGGGAAGATGTCATCGATCAAGTGGCACACAACCCCAAGCCACAGGTGGTTGAGCCGGGACAGCTTAGGATTCGCAAATCCATTCAACAACTGGATGAAGAGCTGTTCGAGATCACACTGGATATCGACACCCATCTAAATCTGGAAAACATTGTGAGTAATGGCATATCTGCCGTTCTGGTGGTTGACAATTCGGGTTCCATGCGGGAGGAACTGTCCAACGGCAAGAATAAGTCCGATGCCCTCAAGGAAGCAGCCTTTGATTTTGTGGATGTGTTTCTAGGGGGGGATTCAAACCCCGACAATGAAATTGCTGTGGTGGCCTACGAGAGTAACATCGACGAATACGGCTGTTTTCCGTTTAATTCCGGGGCAAGAAACAAAGAGCCAGGTGCTGCAAAACAAGCGTTAGACTATTCCATCAGCCCCTTTTATCTGGGTACCACCAATATTCAAATTGCCATGAAACGGGCACGGGAGTATATGACCCAGGCAAACAACGATAAAAAAGTCATCATCTTGTTTTCGGACGGTGCACCCAACTTTGGATATAACGGCGTAGCGGGCGAACGCACAGATCGGATCATCAACATAAACAACATCCAATATGATTTTTATGTGACCGACTTTGGAACGTATCAACCGTTTACCGGCTATACTGTTGCGGGCAGAACTGTGAACAGTGTGGACGAAAACTTTTTGATCGCCACCGTGTCCGAAGGGCTGATTGCCGAGGACAACGGCATAGAAATGTTTACGGTACTTGCCACTTCAAACGGCCTGAGCACCAACGAACGAATGCGGGCGGAGTTTGTCATGGGAAACATGGCCAGTGGCACGGCAAACTTTTTTGAAGTGGATAACGTTTCGGGGTTGATTGCCGCATTTGAAGAAATTGCTGCCGATCTGGAGAAGGGTGATGTGATTTATATTGTGGAAGATCCCATGGGGTTTGGCATTACGTTCCATGGAGTAAAGAGCGAACAGTCTGTGAAGGGCAAGCGTTTTCCCAATGTGCGCTTTTATTCCCACAACGAAACCATTCTGTGGGATTTGACGAATACCACCATCTCACCCGAAAAAATAACCGAGGATGGGTATAACTATCGGTACACCCTAAAATACACCGTTGCCTTTAACAGCGGTTATGTGCGCAACAACGATCCGGAGTTCCACAACAGTAAGGAATACCCAACAAATAACATTACAACTTTATATTATCATTTGCCCAATGTAAAGAATGCTAGGAGTGTTGAGTTCGATATTCCAAGGGTGGTGCCTTTGCCTGTAGCCACGGGAGCGGGTAAACCCCAAACGGGCGAAGGGGACACCGAGTTGATTATTATGGCCGCAGTCATGCTGATTGCCTCTGTTTGGCTGATCAAGCGGTTGTATGGGCACAAGGTGAAAAAACTATTCAATCATACTGTTAAATTGAAAAAACATAAATAATTAAAAAAAGCTATGGTTATAGTAACAACATGCAGCACAAACCAAAGTATTTGGCCATATTCGTTTTGTTGGCCATTGCAACCATATGTGTCACACAGTTTACTAAAACGACACAGGAGAACACAGCGGAACAAATCCTCTATGAGGAAATCAAACAGGAGGTGATCGTGCCTCCCCTGGAGGAAGAAGAACAACCACAACCCTCCATTGATTTTGAGGGACTGAGTAAAATCAATCCAGATACGGTTGGATGGGTACACATTTCAAACACAAATATGGATTATCCCGTGGTTCAGGGAGAGGACAACCAATACTATGTGACCCACGGGTTTAACAAAAAAACCAACGCAGCCGGGGCAATCTTTTTAGATTATTTGTGTGAAAAACCCTTTGCCGGAAAAACGCTGCTCTACGGCCACAACATGAAAAACGGAACCATGTTTGCAACCCTTAAAAAATATTTGGATGAGACATACTTTTTAGAACATCCCACAATCACCATCACAACGCCAGTACAACAAATGGACTACACGGTCTTTGCCGTTTTAAAAGTGCCAAAGGACGACGAAGTGTTTGCCCTGCACTTTTCCGATTTTAACCAGCACGTCACGTCTTTAAAAGGACGTTCAATTTTTAGTCAAGTCCAACCACCAGAGGACAATCGGGACATCCTGGTCTTGTCTACCTGTGCAACCAGTGGTTCGGATGAGCGGATTGCCGTTTGCGCCTATTTGTCGAATATACATAAAATTTAAACAGTTGCACAAAATAAACCAAAGGAGGATAGGATGCGTACATTCAGAGTTGCAATCTGTATCGTGATGATGTTGGCACTACTGTGGGGCAGCACAGGTGTGTTTGCCGCTGCGTACCGCTTTAATCAGGTGACGTACAATCCAAACGCCCAAGTGATCGAAACAAACACGCTGCGCATTCGCAAGTCCATTCAACAGACGGATGTGGATCACTTCGACATCACCCTCACCGCAGATACCAAGGACGATATCCTTTTAAACATGGAACATCCGGGTACGTCGGTGGTCTTTGTGTTGGACAACTCTGCCTCCATGCTCCAGCCCTTCTCCAACAATCTCAATCGATCCCAAGCCTTAGAAGAGGCTGTCGATGATTTTTTAGACGTATTTTTGGGCAAATCCGCCAGCCCCAACAACGAAATTGCAGTGGTGGCCTACGAGTCCGGCATCTATACATTTGGTTCCTTTGGGTTTAACACAGGTGCCAAAAATAAAGATCTGGCAGCCGCCAAAGAAGCAGTGCACGTTGCCATCTCTCCCCTGCCAAATGCCACAACCAACATTCAGCTTGCCCTGAAGACCGCACGGGATTATATGAAAACTGCCAACAACCAAGAAAAGTATGTGATCCTATTTTCAGACGGTGTACCAAACCATGGCTACAACGCAACGTCCGGTCAATTGACGGATCGTATAACCACCGTGAACGGCATTGGGTTTGATTTTTATGTCTCCGACTTTGGAAGTTACCCACCCTTTACGGGATATACCGTTGCGGGCAGAACGGTGAACAGCCCCGAAGTAAACCACTTGATCGCCACCGTTTCGGAAGGGTTGATCGCCCAGGACGAAGGCCTTCACCTGTATTCCATCTTTGCCTATGGCATCACCACGTCCGCAGAAGAGCGTAAAAAAGCAGAGTTTGTCATGCTGAATATTGCCTCCCACGGCGAACACTTTTATGAAACCAGCAATTTAGACGAGCTTATGCGAGCCTTTGAACAAATTGCCCTCACCATGCACAAGCGAACTGCCCCTTGGTTTATTGAAGACCCCATGGGGTATGGGGTGAGTTTCCAGGAACTGCGCAGCATCAACGGCAGTGACTTGCCCTCGGGTATACAATATTTGCCTAGGTCCAACACGTTGGCCTGGAATATGTTAAACACAACCACCCCTCCCCTTTCCATTTTGGAAGATGGATACACCCAGCGGTATGAACTCACCTATTCGATACTCTTTAGCAGTCGATTTGTCATAAAAAACGACTTAGCCTACTACCCGGGCAAGGAGTACGACACCAACCAACCCACCCTCATGCTGTATAACGTCATGTCCGGCGGAACCTTCGACAGGGCCGATACCAAACAGGCTTGGTTCCACATTCCCCGGGTGACCCCGCCCAGAAAGGAAGAGGACTACATCCCCGATACGGGAGACAGTTCCACTCCCGAACTGTGGCTTGTGCTGCTGTGCCTATCCCTTCTATATTTAAAGAAAATTTTAACCAACCAGTTTAAAGGCGTTGACTAAATTTTTGCAATGTGATACCATACATGCATCAAACCAAAAGGAGTTTTCACATTGACACACATGCGTTTACGGTAGTTTATTTTTAATACGAAATGCCAGCAAAAAAGTGATTTATTATCGCTTGTATTGCGTTTTTGGTGTTTGCCAGTTGCTTCTAAAATGGAAGCCTATTTTGTGTTAAAATAAATGAATAGAAACGAGGTCGTCTTTATGAATACAACCAATTGGAAGAAAACATTTTTTATCATTTGGTCTGGACAGGGTATTTCCCTGCTCACCAGTGCAGTTCTGCAATTTGCAATCATATGGTACATCACGGATAAAACAAATTCGGCATTGATGCTGTCTATGGCGTCCCTAGCAGGTTTTCTGCCCCAGGGAATTTTAGGCGTGTTTATCGGCGTACTCATCGATCGGTACAGCCGCAAGCTGATTATGATCTGGGCGGATATTTTAATAGCCCTTGGGGCAGTGGCGCTGGCCCTCTTTGCCGTGGGCGGTGAGATCCCCACGTGGGTTATTATGGTTGTTCTGTTTGTGCGCAGCGTGGGAACTGCCTTTCACACCCCAGCCCTGAGTGCAACCACACCGCTGCTGGTGCCCGAAGAAAAACTCACCAAATGTGCCGGGTACAGCCAAGCCCTTCAATCCGTCAGTTATTTGGCAAGCCCTGCGCTGGCGGCACTGCTCTACGCCTTTTGGGATTTAAGTGCAATCATCGGACTGGATGTGCTGGGCGCACTGATCGCCTGTTTGTCCGTTGCATTTGTGAAGATTCCCAAACTTCAGCGCTCGGAGTCGGAAGAAAAGAAGAGTTATTGGGAAGAAATCAAAGAGGGGTTTACTGCCCTCAAGCAGGCAAAGGGTATGATGGCGCTGCTGTTGGTGGGTGCACTGTTTGTATTTTTCTACATGCCCATTAACGCCCTGTTCCCCTTGATGAGTATGTCCTATTTCGGCGGTACGGCGGTGGAAGCTTCTATTGCCGAAACGGCCTTTGCCCTGGGCATGTTGATCGGCGGGGTGGCACTGGGCATCTGGGGGGGCACCAAAAACAAAATTGCCACCATTGCACTAGCCATTGTGCTCATCGGTGCCAGTCTGCTGGTTGCGGGGTTGCTGCCCGTCCATGGGTTTATCGCCTTTGCCATTTGCTGCGGTGTCATGGGTTTGAGTGGTTCGCTGTACTCGGGCGTGCAAACATCCTTGTTTCAGGAGAAAATTGCTCCCGAATACTTGGGCAGGGTGTTTTCCCTGTTGGGTAGCTTCGTCATGCTGGCTATGCCGCTGGGTTTAATCCTCTCGGGAAGCTTGGGGGATGTGGTGGGTGTGAACAACTGGTTTGCCATCTCGGGGGTTTGCCTAATTGCCGTGGCACTGCTCAATTATATCATCCCTTCCCTGCGCACCTGCGATCAGAAAAAAACTTAGCATTATTTAGTAGAGTGAACCTAACCGTGAAGCTGGTGTATTTAACACCAGCGGATCGGTGGTTAGGGTGCACAAATGTTTAAAAAAAACTTAACAATTGCAGTGTAAATTTTTTGCGAATATGTGTTATAATCTACAAAACATCAATTAAAAAAAGAGGAAGTTACATAATGAAGAAAATTGTTGCAACAGTCTTAGTATTGTTGATGACCTTAACCGTGGGTCTGCCCTTTGTAGCCGCAGATTCCGACGACTCCCGGGTGGTGTTGGGCGCAAACATCACCGAGGACGAGAAAAAAGTTATCCTCGAATACTTCGGCACAACTGATGGTACCGTGCCCATTTTAACCCTCAACAACCAAGAGGAACGTGCCATTCTTTCGGGTAAAGTCCCCGAGGGTAAGATTGGCAAAAATTCTCTCTCCTGTGTGTTCATCAAAGCGAAGTCCGAGGGGGGTCTTGTCATCGACACCAACAACATCAATTGGTGCACCTCTCAAATGTATATCGCTGCGCTGACAACGGCAGGCATTGAAAACGCAATTGTGTCCGTCACCGCACCCCGTCCCGTTTCGGGAACTGCTGCTCTGGCCGGCATCTATAAGGCCTATGAGGATATCACAGGTAAGAAGTTGAGTGATGCTCAAAAAGATGTTGCTGCATCCGAATTGGTGTTAACCGCTGAACTGGCAGATGCCATTGGGGATGTAGACTCCACTGCCCTCATCAACGAACTGAAGATCAACTTAGAAAAGACCAAGAGCATGTCCGACGAGGAACTGCGGGGATATATCAACGAAACGGCAAAACACTTCAATGTGGATCTGACTAGCGAGCAAGTGGAACAAATTCTCAGCTTCATTCGCACCTTGGCGGCAACCGGCATCGATGTGGATAAGCTGTCGAGTCAGCTCAACAGTTTAAAGGGTAATTTAGACAGCCTCTCCAATGCGGGAAAGGAAGTGGGTGGATTCTTCGATTCCATCGGGAAATTCTTCCAAGACATCTTCGATTGGATAGGTAACTTATTTAAATAATGAAAAATTCCTGCCCCGTGGGCGGGTTTTTTTTTGAAATGAATTACATTATTTGAAAGGGCTTAGCGTGAAAGATTTTTTAATTACAATTTGTGTCGTAAGTGAAACGGAGGAATGGGGTTATATATGCAAAAAGATTTTTTGGGGTTAAGAGACACTTCATACGAACTAATCAGCGAAATCCTAAACAGGGCAAAATCAATGAAACAAAGTTTGCTCTGCGGTGAAAAGCTAAACAATCTTGCGGGTAAAAGTATTGTCACGTTATTTTACGAAAATTCCACCCGCACGCGGCTCTCCTTTGAGCTTGCGGCCAAGCAGCTTTCTGCCACGACATCCTCCATTGCGGCACAGAGCTCCAGCGTACAAAAGGGGGAAACCCTGCTGGACACGGGTAAAACCTTATCTGCCATGCGCACAGACATGATCGTCATGCGCACTTCCCTCTCGGGTGCCCCTCATCTGCTCTCCAGGCACGTCCCCGCAAGTGTGATCAACGGCGGAGACGGAACCAACGAACACCCCACCCAAGCACTGCTAGACATGTTCACCATGGTGGAAAAAAAGGGGGACCTGCGGGGCCTTAACGTCACCATTGCGGGGGATGTGCTCCACTCTCGGGTGGCCAAGAGTAACATCTTTGGCCTAATTAAAATGGGGGCAAACGTTGTGTTGCTCTCCCCGGGTTCATTGCTGCCTCCCGGCCTTGAGTGCATGGGGGTTACCATCGAATACAATAAGAAAAAGGCCTTTCAAAATGCCGACGTAATCATGGGATTGCGCATTCAGTTGGAGCGCCAGCGGGGCGGGTTGTTCCCCTCGGTCTCGGAATACAACGCACTGTACGGCTTGACGGAAGATATGTTCGACTATGTAAAACCCGATGTTTTAATCCTCCATCCCGGACCCATGAACCGGGGTGTGGAAATTGATTCTGCCGTTGCGGATTCAACTAATTCGGCTATTGAGGAACAGGTCACCAACGGTGTGGCAGTGCGCATGGCGCTGCTGAGTTTACTTTCGGAAGGTTTATCATAAATTATTTCACAATGATTATTTGTGCCATGAGTGAAACGGCAGAACGGAGTTTTTCATGAAAGATTCTATAATAATTATTTGCGCCATGAGTGAAACGGCAGAACGGAGTTTAAATTGAAGATACTCATTAAAAATATAAACTTAATCAACCCCTATGGCGAAAAGTCGGGGGTGTGTGATATACTCACGGGAGACGGCATTGTTTTAAAAATAGGTGAAAACATCCAGGAGGAGGCCCATCGGGTCATCGATGCCATGGGGCTGTGCGCCCTTCCGGCCTTTGTGGATATGCACACCCACCTGCGCCAGCCGGGTTACGAGCGCAAGGAGGACATTCTCTCGGGCACCCTTGCCGCCGCCAACGGTGGGTACGCAGCTGTTGCCTGTATGCCCAACACCAATCCGGTGAACGACAACCCCTTTATCACCAACTATATTTTGGGTGCCCCCGCCCACTGCAAGGTGTATCCCATTGGGGCCATCACCAAAAATTTAGACGGTGAAGAACTGGCGGAAATGGGCAACATGAAGGGCTGTGTGGCCTTTTCGGACGACGGACGGGGTGTGCAAAACGGCAGTGTGATGTATAACGCATTAAAATATGCAAAGGGCTTGGACGCCCTGATCATCGCCCACTGCGAGGACAACAGCCTAAGCTTAGGCGGGCAGATCAACGAAGGGTTTGTATCGGCAGTAACGGGACTTGCGGGCATTAGCCGTGCGGCAGAGATTACAGCCATGGTGCGAGACATTGTCCTTGCCAGCGAAGCCGGGGCTAGGCTGCACATCGCCCACGTTTCCACCAAAGAAGGGGTGGATTTAATTAAAGATGCCAAGGCAAAGGGGGTTAACCTCACTGCCGAGACCTGCCCCCATTACTTTTCGGCAACAGACGAAGAGGCACTCAACTTTAACACCGATGCAAAGGTAAATCCCCCCCTGCGCACAGAGGACGACGTGGCCGCCATTAAGGTGGGGTTACTAAACGGCACCATCGACTGCATTGCCACCGACCACGCCCCCCATCACGCAGACGACAAAAACGTGGAGTTTGCTTATGCGGCCTTTGGTATTTCGGGGTTGGACACTGCCTTTGCCCTCACCAACACCTTTTTAAAACCCGATCCGCAGACCTTGGTGAACATTATGTCCAAGCGCCCCGCAGAGATTCTGGGGGTTTTTGGCGGTGTTATCGGGGAGGGGCTTCCCGCCGATATAACTATTGTGGATTTTGATACGGAATATGTGCTGACTAAGGGACACTTGCTGTCCAAGGGTAAGAACACCCCTTTCCTTGGCAGGAAACTCAAGGGTAGAGTGGTTTATACCCTGTGCGATGGAAAACTCACAAAGGATGGTGCACTATGAAACAAATAGACGTATTGATCGATAAAATCAGAAAGACCAAAAATCCCGTGTGCGTGGGGCTGGACACCATGCACGAATACCTGCCCGAGAGCATGCAGCGAACGATTGTCGACGTGAAGTCGGCTGCTGCCGAGGTGCTCCGCTTTAATATGGCGTTAATCGATTGCCTTGCCGATATCATCCCCTGTGTGAAGGTGCAGGTGGCGTACTACGAGATGTACGGCAGTGCAGGTATGAAAACCTTTAACAAAACCCTCAAGTACGCCCGTTCCAAGGGGCTTGTCACCATTGCAGATGTGAAGCGCAACGACATCGGGGATACCGCTTCAGCGTATGCGAAGGCCTATCTAAGCGGACTTTGCGTACACGGGCAATTATCAACGGGGTTTGATGCAGACTTTGCCACTATAAACCCCTATTTGGGCACCGACGGGGTAGCCCCCTTCGTCTCCGCCTGTGAGCAGACGGGCAAGGGGCTGTTTGTGCTGGTGAAAACCTCCAACCCCTCTTCGGGTGAGTTTCAAGATCTAACCATTGGCGGTGAAACCCTCTATGAATGTGTGGGAAAAAAAGTGGCTCAGTGGGGTCATTCCACGGTGGGGCAATACGGCTACTCCTCGGTGGGTGCCGTGGTGGGCGCTACGTATCCCGAACAGGCTAAGAAACTGCGGGAATTACTACCCTCGGTGTTCTTCCTCATTCCCGGTTACGGCGCACAGGGTGCCAAGGCTTCGGATATCGTCTGCAACTTTGATTCCAGAGGGTTGGGTGGGATTATCAACTCCTCCCGGGGTATCTTGCTGGCTCATCGCTCGGCAAAGTATGAAAAGTTAGGCTTTGAAAATGCAGCCCGCCAAGCGGTGATCGATATGCAAAGCGACATCCTCTCGGCCTTTAACGACAACCGCATAACGCTGTAGGGGGTGCTAAAGGTTTGATCGGAAAGGTTTTAATTAACGTAAACATAGCCAAGGACATTTTTCTCTTGGAGATGGAATTTCCTTCGGCTGATTTTTCAACATACACCTGCGGGCAGTTTGTTCACATTAAAATCCCCAACTATGAGGAGAGCATCTTGCGCCGGCCTATATCCATCTTCGGCGTGGATGCAGATAAAAGGACAGTTTCTGTGGTCTATCAGATTGCGGGGGAGGGCACTCGGCGTTTGTCCACTGTTCCCCCCAACGCTTCCATCGATGCCCTGCTGTTTTTGGGCAACGGGTTTACCCTTCCCAAGGGAGCAAAAAACGTGTTGTGCATTGGGGGAGGCATCGGCTGTGCCCCTTTTGGCGGAGTGATCCAGAGCCATCCATCGGTTGATTTTAGCGGCATATTTGGGTTTCGCGCACAGAGTGCACTCTTTATGGAACAGTACTTTGTGTCCAACATGAAAAGTTTACACATCGCCACCGAGGATGGTTCCTATGGCACCAAGGGATTTTTAACCGAGATTCTTCGCAACACGGACTTGAGTGGGTTTGATTGTTTTCTCCTGTGTGGCCCCACCTCCATGTTAAAAGCTTCGTCAGCTTTTGTTTTGAAAGGTGAAACCCCTGCCTTTGCTTCGTTGGAGGAGCGCATGGGCTGCGGCATGGGGGGGTGCAGCGTGTGCGTCTGCAAGACTCTGTCGGGGGATTATGAAAAGGTGTGCACCAGTGGCCCAGTCTTTGACTTGAGGAGGATTGCCCTATGAGTAATTTGACTGTTACACTGTTAGGGCATACCCAAATAACTGGAGGAAAGTCCTATGAGTGATTTATCTGTTACACTGTTAGGGCATAAACTAAAAAACCCTATTATTGCTGCATCGGGCACCTTTGGTTTTGGTTATGAATTTGAACGGTACTTCGATCCGTCCCTCTTGGGCGGTATATCCTTAAAGGCACTCACCCTTGATAAGAAAATCGGCAATCCCCCACCCCGCATTGCCGAGACAAAGTCGGGCATGCTCAACAGCGTGGGGCTGCAAAATCCGGGGGTGGATTATGCCATTTCCCACATCCTGCCCCTCATCCGCAAGTACGACACAGTACTCATCGCCAACGTTGCGGGGAGCACCGAGGAGGAATACGTGGAGGTGGTGGAAAAATTAAACGAAACCGACATCGACCTGTTTGAGTTAAACATTTCCTGCCCCAACGTACACCAAGGGGGCATGGCCTTTGGGGCAGACCCTCACTCCGCCCAGCACATCACCCAAGCGATTAAAGCGGTGGCGAAAAAACCACTGCTGGTGAAACTTTCTCCCAACGTCACTTCCATTGTGGATGTTGCCAAAGCTGTTGCCCAGGGTGGGGCGGACGGAATCTCCCTGGTGAACACCTTTCTCTCCCTTGCAGTGGATTTAAAAAGGCGTAAACCGATTTTAGCCAACAACACCGGGGGATTGTCGGGGGGTGCCATTAAACCCATCGCCCTTCGCATGGTGCGAGACGTGTGCAAAAGTGTCGACATACCCGTGGTGGGCATGGGGGGGATTATGTCGGGCACCGATGCCCTGGAGTTTATGCTGTGCGGGGCTGTGTGCTGCATGGTAGGTACGGCGAATGTTTCCGATCCCTACGCTTGCCCGAAGATTATTTGTGAGATGAATGAATATCTGGATGCAAACAATATTCAGAGCGTAAACCAGTTAATTGGGACTTTAGAAGAATATTAAAAATAGAGATGCCGCACGTCTGGCGGCGGAATGGAGTTTTTAAAATGGATAGAGCGAAAGCCTTTGAAATGATGCAGGAGATTGAAATGATGCTGACGGGGCATTTTTTACTCACGTCGGGTCGCCACTCGGACAAGTACATGCAGTGTGCTAAGTTGTTCCAGTACCCTGTCTATTCCAAGTTGTTCTGTGCAGATCTTGTGGCACAGTTTGCGGGGACGCAGATCGACATAGTGGCGGGGCCAGCCGTTGGGGGTATTATCATGGCCTACGAGGTTTCCTCCCAATTGAATGTGAAGAACGTTTTTGCGGAGCGGGAAAACGGTGTGATGACGTTTCGCCGAGGATTTGAAATTCCCAAGGGAGCGAATGTTTTGGTTGTGGAGGATGTGGTGACAACGGGTGGGTCGGTGAAGGAAGTGATCGCACTCATTCAGGAGATGGGTGCCAACGTTGCTGGGGTTGGCTGTATTGTGGATCGCAGCAACGGCAAGACGGAGTTTGGCGTGCCCTTTAAGGCTGTGGTGACCACCGAGGTGATTTCCTATCAGCCGGAGGACTGCCCCATTTGTGCACAGGGTTTACCCCTGGTGAAACCCGGCTCCCGCACTGGCGTGAAGTAAGCTTCTATTTTTATGGGGCTTCGCCCCAAACCCCACCAAAGGGGATTTTTGTAAAAATCCCCTTTGGAAACCCAAAAACTTCTTGACGCAAAGCTAACGCTTTGCTAAGGGTGATGTTTGATTAATACCTTAACAAAAGCGTTAGCTTTTGTATTATGAGGGGTCAAGGGGGAATCATTCCCCCTTGCGGGTGTGGGTGGAGCCCACAAAAAGATTCGGGACGAGTAGTCCCCCTTAAGATTATATTACACGCAACTCGTCCAATAACTCTTCCAGTTGCTCAGATGTCACTTCAACGGGATTCTTCTGCATCGACGAACCCATACACCCGGGAATCAGCTGGCCGTAGTGGGCCTTGTCCACATTCAGTTCCTTAAGCCCCTTGGGAATCCCCAAATAATCGTTGAGAGCAAACAACTCATCAATCAGCTTTTGCGCACCCTGGCCGTATATCTTTTGGGAGAGTACCTCAATCCGCTCCACCCCATGGGCATGGTTAAACCGAAGGGCATAGGGCAGTAGAATCGCACATGCCTTGCCGTGAGGCATTCCATACACCGCACCTAACCCTGCCGCAATGCCGTGGGCCATACCCAATCCCGCATTAGCTAAGGTTAACCCCGAACACAAGGCAGCAACGGCCATCTGCTCCCGAGCCTTAATATCTTCGGGACAATCGTAAACACGCTTCAGGCTCTCAAGGGCGATGGGGATGTGGTGCAAACACAGGGCATCGGTGATGGGATTGGGTTTTTTGGTGATGTAACTCTCGATCAATTGGCACACCGCATCCATACCCGAATAGGCAGTCACATGCTTGGGGGCAGAAACCGCCAAGGTCGGGTCGATGACCACCAAACGGCTGAGCAGCATTTCGTGGCGCAGAGAAACCTTTTTGTTGTCCTCTTTGGAGGTGATTACAGCGTTTTTTGTCACTTCCGAACCGGTTCCCGCCGTTGTGGGCACTGCAACAAAGGGCAGGGGTTGGTTGAGCAACTGTTTATCCCCTACAATTTCCAAATAGTCCCGGACACTGCCGGGATTGGTGGCCAGGGCACACGCTGCCTTTGCGCTGTCCAGCGCACTGCCTCCCCCCACGCCAACGATCACATCCACCTCGTGGAGTTTAGCGAGGGCAGTGATGCTGTTCACCCCGGCGACTTCGGGTTCACCCGCCACAACGGGGGCAGCAAAGACAGTTTTATTCTCCGCAACTAAGGCATGGTACACGTCTGTGTAATACTTGCTTTCAAAAAAACCTTCGATGTTGGTCACAAACAAGATGTTGTTGGCACTGGGCAGCAGTGTTGGCAGGGAAGCAAACGAACCCTCCCCCACCACAATTTTATTGGAACACAAGAATTCAAAGTTCATGGCCGAATCTCCAAAACATTATTTTTGATGAACAGTTTGTTGAGCAAGCGATACACCAAATAGATCGAGAGAATATACACTGCCAAGCTGATAATGGAAATACCCAACCGCTGCACAAACAACACGATCAAAGGCGTTCCGTAGAGAATATAGTTAAAAAACGTGTTGAGCAGCATGGAGCACAGCACTTGGGCAGTGGAAACCGAAAAAATAACCTTAAACAAGGATTCATCCTTATTTTTAAGAAAGAACAGCCCGGGGATGACGCCGTACAGCGCCATGGAGAGGGCAAAACCGGGGAAGTAAACCCCTGTGGGTTTGATTAAAAAACCAATGGTGTCGGTGACAATGCCGCATATGCCCCCCAGCACAGGCCCCAATAAAATGCCGCAGAGCATCACGGGGATGGGGGTGGTGGAGATGCGGGTGGATGCGGAAAGTTCAAAGGTGAGAAAAAATTTACATGCGATGGCAAGCGCACAAAAAAGAGCTGCAAGTGTCAATTTCCTAAAATGCTTCATAGTACCTCGTTTTTTATATAAATTCAAAAATATTAATAACCGTGGGCGTAGGGCTGGCCTATGGTGTATGCCGTGTCCATATTCTCTTCTCCCACACCGTATACGCTGAGTTCCGCATACTTGTGGGTCACTGCTGTTCCTGTTATGTAGGCCTTGGCCGTTTCATACACTTTTTGTGAAAGTTCTGTCGGGTCGAAGTAGAGGGCATAGGCGATTTTGCCATTGCTCAGCTCCCTCATCATCTCACTGTCCCCACCCAAAGTCACGATGGGCACGGTTTTGTCCGCTTCACTCAGGGCACTCAAGGCACCTAAGGTCATGGAGGAACTGTGGGAAAAGATGATATCGGGGGTTTTTTCAGCTAATACGCTGTTTAACTGTGTTTTTGCGGTTTCTTTATCGTAGTTGCAAAACAGACTGGTGGCGGTTACGGGTTTGTCTCCCATGAATCCATCGCTGATCATTTGCGTGCGGAATCCATCGAAACTGCCCTCCAACACCACGATCTGGGGATTTTCCTTACCCTGTGTCAGTTGATTCACTTGGGTTCTAGCCATGGCACCTAATTTTAAATAATCGGGGGCAATGAGTACGTCGATCTTGCCGTTGATGGGGGTGACAACGTTGATGATGTGGGCACCCACACCTTCACACTCGGCGATTAAAGGTTCGCACTCGTCGATATCCACGGGATCCACGATGAGCACCTCGGCTCCCCGCTCGTTCAGCAGGGCAACTCCGGTGGACAACTGTTTGTTCAGGTTGTTATCTGCATATTCCACAATCAGTTCGCAATTGTCCTTGGCAAACAAAGTTTTTAACTCTTCGGTAAACCCCTTGTTAAAGAGGGTTTGTTCGGTTAAACAAATGCCAATGGTTGCATCGTAGGGGTTTTTGGTGGGGGTGGGGGGG
>CAYVRJ010000014.1:0-7071 GCA_964453645.1 uncultured Clostridia bacterium | reverse complement strand
GCATTTCCGCACCGTGATCATCAACATGGAGCACCCCGCGTTTGATCGCGGGTTTGTGCGTTCAACACCAGCCCACGGGTGCGGGGGGGGGGGTGGTGGGGGGGGGGGGGGGCGGGGGGTTCGGTGGAAAACGATTCCTGTGGGGCTTGGGCACATCCCACCAATGCCAATAAAACTATCCATAAAACGAAGATTTTTTTCATAAAATTCTACCGCCGTCATTCATACGTATAGTTTATATTGAATTTCTTCTTTTGACAATATAAATTTCTGTAAACACATTCAAAATTTTATTTATGGCTATTTAGGACTATTTTTAGGTGAATTTGACGATTAAGGTATTTTTGATGTCGAGCAAAAAATGGACATAAATAGTAAAAAGTGTCGATTATTTGCCTAAAACAGGCGAAATAGGCCGAAAGTATGTCACAATATTGTCGAAAACGACGAAATTGGTAGGTTCATTATTCTTTGATTTACTCAAATTTTCTACGAAATACTATTGCACAGAAAATAATATTATGCTATTATTTGTTTAAACAAAGGTTTAGCGCTAAAACATGATTTGATTTTAACTCCTATGGGGATCATTACTAAGCTACGAAAGGTGATTGTATTTATGAACGTTTCTTTGTTAATCGTGGAAGATAATTTGGGATTGTCCCGCTCTTTAAACAATTTTTTCTCCAAGGACAGAACCATCGATGTGGTGGGTTGTGCGTCCAACGTATTGGAGGCGGAGGAGATGGTGAAGCTCTTAAACCCCGATGCCATCTTATTAGACGTGATTATGCCCGGTTCAGACGGTTTTAACTTGATTGAAAAGATCAACAAAATGGATTTGAAGAAGGCACCTCAAATCATTATGTATTCCTCCATCGGCCACGACGCCATCATTAAAAAAGCTGCACTGATGGGTGTGCGCTATTTCATGGTGAAGCCACTGGACATGGATATTTTAAAGAGCAGAATCTTGGAGCTGTTTAACCCCATTTCAGATACAGCAGACACCCGCACCTATCCGCAAAAATCATTGGACGAAAAGATAACCAACATCTTCTTAACCATAGGTATCCCCGCACATATCAAAGGGTTTACATACCTGCGGGAAGCCATTCGGGTGGTGTACAAACAGCCCGACATCATCAACTCCATTACAAAGCAGCTCTATCCAACGGTTGCAGAGATTTTTAACACATCCCCATCCAAGGTGGAAAGGGCCATACGCCACGCCATTGAAGTTGCCTGGACCAGAGGTAAAATTGAAAATATTAACGGAATTTTTGGTTTTAAAATATATTCGAGAAACGACAAACCCACCAACGGTGAATTTATTGCACTCATTGCCGACAGATTGATTATGGATAAATCCGCTTAAATTTTTATAAAAGGCTCAGACTCCTTTGCTGTACTTGAGTTTATATTTTTTAGGGCGTATTACTGAAAGGTGATACATCCTCTTTTTTATTTTCCAATCGTTTTGCTTCAAATCGTTGCCTACACTGGTCTTTATAGGCTTTAAAGAAAGTGCTGGGGTGGTTTAGCACAAAGTTTTCAAAGAACACTTGGTTCTTGGCCGCAAAGAGCAGTGTCATTGGCAGGGTTGCTGCTATGGGCACAACGAAGGGCAGGCCGATCATGACTAGAATCACAATGGTCGCTATGTCCAGGGCTTCGTTTGAGGGAAGGGAGGGGGTGAACAGCAGGGCCATTACATAGATGAAGCTAATGGCGTTGATGCCGATATAGATATAAATAAACGATGTGACAACTTCCAGATGTTTTTTGGTAAAAATTCTGGCAACCATTTGGGCGACGATAAAGATATAGAGAAGATGGCACACAACGCTGCCTATTAAAAAGATATCTTCGCTCACATTGATGTCTAGGGATATTGCAATCATCACCTCAAGCCCAATGTTGAGCAGGGACATCAAACCTTGTATAATCAACATCACAGCCAAAAACGTCCGTCGGCTCTTTTTTGCAAAGGTTAGAATGCTGTACAAGAAAATTGCGTAACATGTGCAAATGGCTGCAAAAATGACGTATGTAATGATATCGGCAGCAGTTAGACTCTCTTCCAACACCATGCTGCAAGAGAGGGGGAGCAGTGTGATAAAGGCCAAAAAAACAATTGCTGAAAACGCTATGACGCTAAACACGTGGGCTGTGCGCACCATAGTGTATTCATTTCTTTTAATCTCTTCCATAAATACTCCAAATATTGTTTATACAACAATATTATTACATTTTACTGATAATATCAATAATTTTTACAATCGTATCTATTTTTTCTTTGGAGCAACTTTGGAGCATATCTGCAATTTCTTGGTTGAGATAGGAAGAGGATTGAAACACAGTACCTGAAATGAGATAACAAATATCCGTATTCAGAATGGCGGAAAGCTCAGCCAATCGTTCGAGGTTCACCTTTGCCTTTCCGCACTCGATTTTACTGCAATATTCCGGAGACACATTTAATTGTTCTGCCAGATTTTCTTGGGTCATTTGTTTGTTTATTCGGCATGTTTTTATTCGGGCACCAATTGCCTTGTAATTAATTTTGTTCATATAACTATTATGTCAACATTGAGTTATAGATTCAACGAATTGTAAAGTTATTATTGACTTATTGGTTAATATTATGCATAATCAATAAGAGGTGGAATATGAATAAGTTTACGATTTTATTAGATGATGAAATTTCAAAGCTTTATGGTAACATTGGTAAACAAACAGGTAAGCAAATTGAAGAGGTATTAGCTCAAACCCTTTCTCATGTAGCACACATCTTGTACTGCCCTATGCAATCAAAACAAGTAAATAAAGAAGATAAATAAAAAACTGCCAAGGTGATATACCTCAGCAGTTTGAATGATGTTCCTTACGATTGGGTTGAATCCGTGGGTTCGGCTAGCTGCTGTTGCTGTTTCTTTTCTTCCAGTGCTAGTTTCTTCTGCTCCGCATACATCTTTTTGAGTACGCTGGGATGATTTTGAATAAAGTATTGATAAAATACAGATTCGTTGTCGGCAGAGAAATAGAGCAGGAAGGGGATAGCTGCCGCAATAATCATACTGAAAAATAAGGAGGGGAGCATGGTGTTAAGCATGGCAAACATTCCTCTTTGAATGTCACCATACAAGCCGGTGCCAAACATGGAACTCATCATAATAAATGGGGCAGCAACGGCAATGAGTACCGTTATGCCATAGTAAACGATGACGCCAATTCGAATGACTTTGGCGGGGATCACCTGCCTGTTTGCAAAAATACGAATGGGCAATTGCAAATAAACCAAAATACCAAGCAGTGCAGGGATGAGGGAGATGATCATAATGTTGTTCATATAGCTGGTAAAATCAAAACCGCCGGGGAAATCGGGTATTACTCGAAAAACTTGGCTGAGTTGGAAAGTCATAAACACCCCTACCACCATCATAATCAGTGTTAAAATGCAGGTAATGAGGGAGTACACACCAATTTTTTTAGCACGGTTCTTTTTTGAAAAAGCTAGGGTGGTGGCTAAAAGTAAAACTGCGGCAATTGAAATGATAGCAAATACTAGGATAATGGGAACCGTGTCTAGCAATGGTTTTAACTCAAAGGGGAAAGGAGCCATTTGGGGCATTTGATTGAATGAAAGGGTCATCAAAGGCACAAAGACTGTGAATATAAGTAAAATACAAAAGGCCGCCCAAGTAGCAAAAGAGAATAAGACAATGCTGATGACATGACCCGCCTTCACCAGGCCCACATCTTTTTTGGATATTTCGTTCATAGGTATCCTCCGTTTCGTTTAGTGTTGTGTTCATTGTATGTTTTTATACTCTTTATATATTATAATCGTTTCCTTTGGATGTTTCAAAACAAAATTTTGATAAAATGTTGATTCAATATCTGACGTTGCCATAAAAAATAGGGGGATGGGTGAAAATATACACAAAAACAGCAGATACATAACGATGAATAAAACAACGTCAGTCATTGCAAATGTAGCCTTTGTGGATATAATATAAAATATCGAAATAAAAATAGGGCCAACAAACAAATACACCAACCCAATGGTTTTAATGAGCTTTGGAGAAAAGATTTGTTTGTTTGTGTACGTTCTGTAGCCCAATTGTAAAAACATAAGGGATAGGAAGATGGAGGAAACTTGGCCCAACAAGTTAGCACCTTCCACAAGGGTGATTATGTTAAAAATCACACCAATCGATCCTGCAATCAATGCAAATACAGCAATTTTTTGCGGTCTTTTCTTGTGTATATAACAAATACTGATTATAAACAACAAGAGTGCAACAGAATATAGGATTGAGAACAAATCAGAAATTGATGCGAATCCTGCCGCCCCATTGACAAAAAAGGCAAAGGGAAGCCATATGGCCAGATAGAAAAATATGATACTAATGGTTCGGGCAGTCTTAATTTTTTTATATTCTTTTTTTGGCAACACATTCACAGGGGTTAACTCCGTTTTTATTGGTGGGCTTTTTTTGTTTTGTTTCCGCCCTTTGTACCGAACAAATAGTTCCTTGGGATGGTTTATAATAAAATATTGATAAAATACCGAATCGCTGTCTGCGCACAACATAAAGAAGAAGGGGATGAGGGACATTAGGGGAATTGTAAAAATGAAATAGACCATTAAATCAGCTACAAATCCGGAAAAATTCATCTGCAAGGTTGTGCTGTTTTTAGCCCACACTTCCAGCAAGTTCATATACACAATGGCAGCCAATAACACCCAAGAATTAATGCGAATGACAGTGGGAGGGATGAACTGTTTGCCCCAAAAAATGCGAACTAGGAGCTGCCAAAGCTGAAAAACCAAGAGCAGTGCAAAGGGAAGGGAGGAGAAGTTGAAGTTTGCAATATTTAAAATATTCACCAGTGCGGTGATAAAACAAAGTGCTGTTAAGCAGATACCCGACCAGTACCGTCTGCTTTTGCGGACAAAACTAAACCCAATGAATAAAAACAAGCCAGATATGGCATACAGCAGCATTTGCAAGTGAAGGTTAAAGGCCTTGCTGTCCTGTGAAAACGTATTGGCTGTGGCAGCAATTGTTGTGAGTTCTAAGAACAGCAACCAAATCATAAACGAAAAAAAGATAATGCTTAGGACGTGTGCTGTCTTTAAAAAACCATAGTCTTTTTTAGAGAGTTCGTTCATCTGTAACTCCAATCAACTTGTCGAAAAGTAGTGGAATATGTATAGTATACAATACCAGTAAATATAATTCAATATTTAGTTAACGGATTTTGACAATGGAAGGGATAATGTGGTATGATTTTTGTGAATTACAAATGAGGTGAACCCCTATGGATTATGAAAAAATGTATAAGATTTTATTCCAAGCAATCACAACGGCAATAGAACAAATTAGCGATTCTAAGGTTGTCACATCCGAAATGGAAAACGGTTTAAAAACCCTGCGGGAAGCCCAGCAGTTGGCGGAAACTATGTTTGTGGATAACAAATAAACGGGGGATGCCAGTGCTTATTGCTGCCCATTGAGTGAAATGTATTGTGTTTGTGCATTATTTGTGCAATAATGAGTATACTGATAGTGGAGGTAATGAATATGGCAAAGACAGCAAATATCAACATTCGAACTGAGCCGGAAACCAAACAAAACATTGAGCGATTGTTTTCTCAGTTTGGTATTACCATTTCTGATGCAGTGAATATTTTTTTTCATCAGAGTTTAATGCAAGGTGGTTTGCCCTTTAAAATGCAAATTCCAAAACCAAATGCTGAGACGCTCGCCGCAATGGAGGACGTTGAAATGGAGCGCAATATGAGTCCTGCGTTCGACACCATGGAGGAATTTATGAAGGAACTCAATGCTTAAGGTACGGTTTTTAGCAAGGTTTAAAAAAGATTATAAAATCATCCAAAAACGAGGATACGACACAAGAATTTTTGAAGCTGTCGTGGATATGCTGCGGCAGGAAATTCCTTTGCCCCCCAGGTATCAAGACCATGTGCTGAAAGGAAACTATTCAGGATTTCGGGAGTGTCATCTCACGCCCGACTGGTTGCTTATTTATAAAGTGGAAAACGAAATTCTAACGCTTACTCTCACGCGCACAGGAACGCACAGTGACTTATTTTAAAAACCCTGCGGGAAGCCCAGCAGTTGGCGGAAACTATGTTTGTTGATAACAAATAAACGGGGTTTGTTTAATTTGGCATCATATTGTACTCAAGAATTGTTTATGCGTTTGGCTGCTAACCTATAAACCAAATCGTCGTCTCGAACAGAAATGACGATGATGATCATGTGTTCCTTTTCCTCAACTAAACTATAAACCACCCTCAGGCCAGCTTTCTTTAACTTGATTTTTAGATAACCCGAGAGGTTGAGATTGTTTTTATTCCCCAGCGGTTTGCCGTACCCACCGCGGTAATCGGGCAATCGATTTGTTAAAACCTTTTCAATTGCTCGAATAACTTGAAGTTGGTTTGATTTCGTCAGAGCACTGAAATCTAACCTTGCTGCGGGCGTAAATTCCACTTTCCACATACTTATTCAATTTTCACTTTGGTAGCATCAAGCTCTTCTTTGGTTATTCCAAATTCATGAACAATTTGTTCCAATGGAATTGTCTGTTGCACATGCTCCATGCGCTTTGTAGCTTCCAACAGTAAAGCGTAGTTTTCAGAATCCTCTAACATTTGAGCGAAGTCGTCGGGAGAGACTAAAACGCAGGCGGGGGTATTGTTTTTTACAACAACCTTAAAACCTGTCTTAGCAACCTCGTCAAAAATTCTATTGGCTTCACCTTTGTTAAAGCGAGAAATCGGCACAATAGATTTGAGCAAATCTCCTATTGCTGAAGCGTTCATAACCGCATACCTCGTATTTATCAATAATTTTATTTATATGTATAGTATATGAAAAAACAATAAATTTATCAACATTTATTATCGTAAAATTTAGAGTATAAAAATATCGCTACAGAATTACTTCCGTAACGATATGATTCACCACAGGGTGGTAATGCGGCTGAAGGGACTTGAACCCCCATGAAATTGCTTTCACACGGACCTGAACC
>CAYVRJ010000013.1:0-53198 GCA_964453645.1 uncultured Clostridia bacterium | reverse complement strand
GAAGTAACCCACCTGCATGATAACCGATACGGCGGAGGCAACAAACATAATTCCCATAATGGGCAGCAGGAATTGCATTCCCGTCACCACCCCAAGGACGGTGATAGCCGCTCCCAGCGCTAAAGAACCCGTATCCCCCATAAAGACGTATGCGGGATAGGAGTTGTAAAAGAGAAAACCAAACAACCCTCCCACCAGTGCAAAGGCAAAGATCATGGCGTTTTCATACATACCGCCGGTTATGGTGAGTTTGCTGGTATATGCAAACGTCATGAGCACAAAACAAATGAGCCCCAGAGCCGCAGCGTTGATTACACTCACACCCCCTGCAAGTCCATCCAAACCATCTGTTAGATTCACCGCATTGACCATAGCCACCACCACAAAGACTGTGAAGGGAATAAACCATATGCCAAGGTCGATGATGTTTCCAAAAAACCAAAGTTTTGATCCGATATTGGGATCGTTATAGGCATAGAAGGCGATGATGAGTGCCATACCCAACTGACCGATAATTTTTTGATATGCCCGTAGGCCCAATGATCTCTTTCTATATACTTTAATAAAATCGTCTAAAAAACCAATGACGGCAAAACCCAAGGTTGTTGCCAGCATGAATACGGCATACTGTCCTCCTCCGAATATAAACATGGTGATCGCCAAAGGCATGAGGAAAATAATTCCTCCCATAGAGGGTGTTCCCGCTTTGGAAAGGTGTGCTTGAGGCCCGTCGTGCCGTATCTGCTGCCCTAACTTCAGCCTGCGCAGCAAAGGAATCATCACTTTTCCCGCTATTAATGCCAATACCAGCGAAACCGCCATAGAAAAAATCAGTATTTCCATATCATTTTACTCTTTCTTGTATTTCTCGGGTAATTTGTTTTTCGTCGAAGTCAAACTTAACGCCATTAATCTCCTGATAGGTCTCATGCCCTTTACCGGCCAATAAAACCGTATCCCCTTCCCGGGCAATGCGAATGGCGTACTCAATGGCTTCCCTCCGGTCCTCAATGACCACATACTCTCCCGATGTCTCTTGAACACCCACTAAAATTTGCTCAATAATTTTTTTCGGCTCCTCCGACCTAGGATTATCCGAAGTGACAATCGATATATCTGCCAGTTCTCCCGATATTCTGCCCATGATGGGCCGCTTAGCGTTGTCTCGGTCTCCGCCGCAGCCAAATAAACAAATGAGCTTTCCTTGGGTGAACTGCCGGGCTGTGGTGAGCGCATTTTGCAAACTATCGGGTGTGTGGGAGTAATCCAAAATGACACAATAGGGCTGATTCTTTGTGAGCACCTCAAACCGTCCCGATACGCCCTCCATACTAAACAGCGAATCCTTGATCACCTGTGGGCTCAAACCCAAGTTGATCCCTGCGGCATAGGAGCACAGGGAGTTGTATACACTAAAAATTCCCGGTATGGGTACGGTTATTTTTTCATCATTTATATAATACGACACACCTTTGGATGTGTTCTCAATCTCCTCCGCCCTGTAGTTGGCAGGTGTTTCAATGGCATAGGTATACTTTTTTGCTCCCACTCCTTGAGCCATAAATGGATAGTAAACGTCATCTGCGTTGATGATGGCTATCTTTGAATTAGCCAGCAGCTTTTTCTTTTGCGCTGCGTAATCATCCATAGATGAGTGATAATCCAAGTGATCCTGAGTGAGGTTTGTAAACACTCCAATATCAAAATCCACTCCGTAGACCCTGTTTAGATGTAGAGAGTGGGAGGAAACCTCCATGACCACCCACTCACAGCCGTCGTTAAACATATCGAACAGCAGCTTGTGCAGATCGGGTGCTTCGGGGGTTGTGTGCTGGGTTTTGATGATTTTATCGCCGATCATGTTTACAATCGTTCCAATCAACCCAACTCGTTTACCCGCACTCTCTCCCATGGCTTTGATCATATAGGTTGTGGTTGTCTTTCCGTTTGTTCCGGTGATACCGATCATCTTTAACTTTTTTGCTGGATAACCGTAAAACTTTGCAGAAAGTTTTGCCATGGCCTTTCGGTCGTCTTCCACTAAGATTTGCGGTATACTGATGGGCAGTTCTTTTGTCACCAACAGGGCAACGGCTCCCAGAGTGGCAGCTACTTCCGCATAATCGTGTCCATCGGACTTAAATCCCGTAATGCAGAAAAATAAATCTCCCGGGCACACCTTGCGGGAATCGTAATTGATTCCACTAATTTCAACGTCGCTGAAATGGATTTTCTTGCAATTTAATCCATGTATTAGTTCACTTAGTCTCAAACTGTCACCCCCAACTACATGTTATTATATACAAACATATGTATTTTATCAAGAAAAACATCACTGTATTAGTCCGGAGGACGTTCAAACAGCACTTTCACTGTGCTTCCCGCCATGACCAGTTCGTCGGGTTTTGGATCCTGTTCGACCGCCAAACCACTTCCGATGATTTCCATTTTTAATCCGCTGGCTTTTAAAATATCCGAGCACTGCAAGATGGAATTACCTTTCAGATCGGGCACACGGATTAAACCGTTTGACTGATCTGCTTCGTCTTTAAATTGTGTGTAGAGCAGCACCATGGTGTTTTTATCCACCATCATCTTTGCCGCAGGCATTTGGTTTACGATATTCCCTGTGCCGTCGTCCATATAGGGCAGACCCAAATCATCCAAGATTTGCTTGGCTTCTTCCAACGTGGTGCCGATCAGTTGGGGCACTTCGATCTTGGGCGCTTGGGGTTCGGTGTATACTGGCTGGACGTTAAGATACTTTAAGGCATCTTCAAAAAACATTTTCACATACGGCGCAGCGATAACACTGCCAAACTGCACGCCCGAAGAAGGTTCGTCAACGGCAATGAGCACCAACAATTTAGGATCGTTGGTGGGTGCAAAACCCACAAAGGAGGAAACAACTTTGCCTGTGGCGATCTTTCCGTTTTCAAACTTTTGTGCCGTTCCCGTCTTTCCGCCGATGCGATATCCCTCAATGCCCGCATTTCTACCGCTTCCGCCTTTGACTACGTTTTCCAAAATTTCTTGCATGAGGTAAGAGTTTTCTTCGCTGATCACCCTGCGCACCAGGGTGGGTTCATATTTTTCAACCACGTTCCCCTGGTTGTCGGTGAGTGCGGAGACGAAATAGGGTTTATATAAATTTCCACCGTTGATGGTTGCACTGGCTCCAATGACCAGTTGCAGGGGTGTGACAGCGATGGACTGACCAAAACCAATGCGGGCTAAGTCCATATTTTTTACATACTTGGGATCCATCACCAACCCAGCACCGTCGGCAGAGTAATCCACTTTGGTGGGCTGCCCAAATCCAAAGTTGTTGATGTATTCATAAAATGTATCTTTACCCATGGCCACTGCCATATCCATAAACGCTGGATTGCAGGAGTTCATAACCGCTTCGGTGAGCACTTGGTGGCCGTGGGAGGAACGCCAACACTTGATGCGCTGCCCGTCGATAATTCGAAAGCCTGCACAATTGTAGGTAGATTCCATGGTAGCCGCACCGGTGTCCAATGCTGCGGCAGTGGTGATAATCTTAAAAGTGGAACCCGGTTCGTATACGTCCACAATGGTTCTGTTTCGGGAAAGCTCCTGCAAAGTTTTAATGTCGCTTCGGGGAGGAGCGTTTAAATCAAAGTCGGGAACGTTCACACAGGCGAGAATGCCTCCCGTCATGGGGTCCACACAAATGCCCAGTGCCGATTTGGCATCGGCGTTCATATAGGCCTCTGTCACTGCCTTTTCTAAGAAACTCTGCAAGATTTCGTCTATTGTTAAAACTAGGTTGTATCCGTCTTTTGCGGGAATGAACAGTTCGTCGGTGAAGGGAATTTCCTTTCCGTCCCTATCCGTCTGGGCAACCACTCTGCCCTGCTGCCCCCGCATGTATTTGTCATACTTGGCTTCCAGACCCTCCTGACCTTCCCCGTCGATGGTGGTATAACCCAAAACCTGGGTTAAAAAATCTTTGTTGGGGTAGTACCGCTTGGTGTCCAAAGTCAAATAAATGCAATCCAATTTTTCCAGCTTTGCGTTGTCCTCTTTGCTCAGAGTCTTACCCTTGCTGGTGAGATCACGCTGTGTCTCAATAATCTTTTGTGCCTGTTCGTTGCTGATCTGGCGTTTGAGCCATATTTCAGATTTATTGCCCTGCTTTGCCTTTTGAATGGACGCGACAATATCTTGTGCCTGCATATCGATGATTTGGGACATGAGTTCCCCCACTTTTTCTGCATCGATCACTTTGCCAATGCGCAGCACAACAGTGTCTGAATTGGCACTCTGGGCCAACAGATTGCCGTTGCGGTCAAATATGGAGCCTCTCTTTGCCGAAACAGAAAGATTCCTGGTCCACTGTCCTTCCGCCTTTTTTTGCAGTTCAGGGCCTTGGGCAATGACCACATATCCCAGCCTGCCCAGAATAAATAAAAAAAGACAGGCAAAAGCAAGCAACACCCCTGTCATTCGTCTCTTATTTCTAATCTCAGGTACAGCAGGGCCGCTGCTCTTCCTCTCGAACTTTTTTTTATTCTTTTTCACCAATTTGTTTCACCCACTAATCAAAAATTCTTCTTAGCTGTGTGAATACATCCATTCCCTCAACCTCTTTTGCAAGCTCCTGTTCGTCTGGTTCGATCAGTTTAACGTATCGTATCTGGTCGTCGGTGGGAAAGTCCATGTGTAACTTTTCTCTGGCAACCTCCTGAATGTGGCTCAAATTGTCCGATAGGGCAATCTGTGACTGTAGTTTTTCGTTTTGTATCTCTATTTCCGTAATTTGATCTTTAATGTCGTTTAAATAGCGCTCAGTAACAAACACTCCCTGATACCCAAAGACCAAACAGGCAAAAACACCAAAAACCAAAAATGCGATGAAAAGAGTGGAAAACAACCCTTTTTTTCTGCTTTTGGCTTTAATTCTACTTCTAGTATATTCTCTTTCTCCGTTTAAATATGCTTGTGTGTTCATATCTTTTCACCGCCACGTCAGGGTGAAAGACACTCTCACCCGAATTTAGAATTTCCCCAAATTCATAATACCTCGCAAACCCTAAGCTTTGCACTCCTTGCCCTATTATTCAAATCAACTTCATTGGTGCTTGGCAGCACAGGTTTTTTAGTGATGATCTTTACCTTTCGTACCTTGCCGCACACACATTTCGGCATTCCAGGCGGACACTCGCACGGATTGTCCAGATGTTTCATCCCTTGTTTCACCAATCTGTCTTCCAGAGAGTGAAAGGTGATGACACAAATTCTGCCACCCGTTGTCGTAATGTCCGCATAGTCAATCAGTGAGTCATATAGACCCCCAAGCTCACCGTTAACCTCTATTCGGATTGCCTGAAATGTCCGCTTTGCTGGGTGAGATCCGCCCGCCCGGGCTGATGCCGGAATGGCGTTTTTAATCACCTCACAGAGCTTAAACGTTGTTTCAATAGGCGCATCGCTCCTCGCACGAACAATAAACTGTGCGATTCGCTTTGCCCATTTTTCTTCGCCGTATTCGGCGATCATGCGATGCAGCTTGTCTTCACTGTACGTGTTTACAATGTCGAATGCGCTGATTCTATCTTCTGTATTCATGCGCATATCAAGCTTTGCATCAAAGTTATAAGAAAACCCCCGTGAGCCGTCGTCCAATTGGTAGGACGAGACACCTAAATCTAGTATCGCACCATCAATCCGATGGATATCTAGGTTCGACACTATTGCACGTATATTTTTAAAGTCGTCGTGTACAAACGTGACACGATTTCCTAGTGCACCAAATCGTTCCTTGCCCCTCTCAATGGCAGCCAAGTCTTTGTCGATTGCAATGAGCCTGCCACCGGGCAATATTCTTTTTAAAATTTCTTCGGAGTGACCCCCTCCGCCAAAAGTACCATCGACCACCGTTTTACCGGGTGATAAATTCAAAAGCTCAATACTTTCATTTAATAATACACTCGTGTGGCCGCTCAATGTTATATCCCCAGAACTGCCATCTTCTTGAGGTTCTTTGCATAATCCTCCGATGACATTTCACTTGCTCCAGTGTAGTTTTCGGTTGCCCAAATTTCCAGCCTGGTGATCATGCCCACTATTGTTACATTTTCCTCAATGCCTGCATAATCTCTGAGCTCTTGGGGCAGAACAACCCTCCCCTGCTTGTCCACCTCGCATTCACATGCACTGGCAAAGAACAAGCGGAACAGGTCTTGCATCTCAATGTCGGAAATGGGAATCTGTTCGTACTTTGCAACAAAGGTCTCGAACATCTTCTGGGGAAACACCATGAGGTTTTTCGTCATCCCTCGGACAACAACAAAGGTCTCACCCAAATCAGCTTTGAGCTTGGAAGGTATAAATATTCGCCCTTTTACATCAACCGTATGTTGAAACGAACCGATGAGCACTTCTATACCTCGCTAACTCACTCCATTTGGCTCCACTTCACTCCACTTTCGCTCATTGTACTATAATATTTCTCCACTTGCAATACTTTTCCTCCATTTTTAATATATTTTTTTAGTGATAATGCCTATATTTAGGGCAAAAACGGCATCAAAAACCTGTCATTTGGTATAATTTAGGTAACAAATTTCAGTGGTTGCAGACAATTGAACCTTGCATTATAATAAATATGAAGTAAATATTTGAAATCATTGATACCATTTGGAGGAAACATGAGCATTTTTATTTTGGGCAGCATCAACTACGATATCGTTGCCAAGGCGGAGAAACTACCCAGCGTAGGCGAAACCGTGGAAGGGCATGGCGTTGAAATGTTTACGGGGGGCAAGGGGTCCAACCAAGCCACCCAAACGGCGCTGCTGGGTGCCAAAACCGTATTTCTCGGCAACACAGGCGATGACGACAACGGCAGGATCGTTCGGGAAAACCTTGGGGGCAAGGGAGTGGACACCACATTTTTAAATATTGAGCAGGGCGGCAAGACGGGCGTGTGCACCATTTATGTGGACAAACAGGGAAAAAACATGCTGGTCTACTCTCCCGGCACCAATCGAACCCTCACACCCGCTCTGGTGGACAGTGCGCTGGAGGTTTTAAAGACGTGTAAACTGTTTATCACCCAGTGTGAAACCGACCTTGCAACCATGGAGTATGGGTTAAAAAAGGCGAAGGAGTTGGGCGTGACCACCATTTTAAACCCTGCACCCGCTCTGCCCTTGAGTGACAGCGTGTTTGCCCTATGCGATTATATTTTACCCAACGAGACGGAGAGCGAAGTGTTTACGGGAATTTTGCGCAAGGATATGCCCCTTGACGTATGGGCAAAACAATCAGCCCAGTGGTTTTTAGACAAGGGCTGCAAAAATGTTTGTATCACTTTAGGTGAGAAGGGTAGTTATTTTAACAATGGTTCGGAAGAATATATTGTTCCCACCTTTGATGATGTGAAGCCTGTGGACACCACTGCTGCGGGAGATAGTTTTATTGGCGGATTTGCCTATGGCTTGAGCGTGGGTATGGATGTGCGCCAAGCGCTGCGCTATGGCAACGCCTGCGGTTCCCTTGCGATTATGACGGTGGGTGCTCAGAATTCCATTCGGGGCAAGGCTGAAGTCGAACAATTTCTCAAAGAACACGAGTGAGTTGTTGTTTTTGGGGTTCCACTCCAAACCTCGCCAAAGGGTATTTTTGAAAAAATACCCTTTGGAATCCCAAAAACTTATTGACGCAAAGCTGTCGTTTTGTTAAATCTTCTAAATCTTCATATATATAATAAGTAACTCTATCCACATTGGATAACTTTAAAAAACAATTGCCCTTTGCTTAAACGCAAGGGGTCATTTTTAATTGTTAACACCATAGCAAAGCATCCGCTTTGCGACAAGGGGTGCAGGGACTCAGTCCCTGCCGAGGGGTGCGGGGGCGAGTAGCCCCCGGAAAAAGAAGGGCGAGTAGCCCCGAAAAAAGAAGGGCGAGTAGCCCCGGAAACTTCTACAGCCCAACAATAACCTGTACGCCCCGGTGCTCAAAGGCAGTGCGGGATTCATCGGAAATATTCGAATCCGTCACCAGATAGTTGATTTTACGAAGGGGAATGGCCTGTGCAAAGGACGATTCCCCTATATTTGTGCTGTTTAACATGACAATATTCTGTTTGGCACAATCGGCAGCCGTTGCCTTTAGGTGCGCATCTGTCTCGTCGTCTACCGTCAGCCCATAGGCAATGTCCATACTGGTTCCCCCAAGAATAGCCGCATCAAAGCTGAACTGGCGTAAAAAGGAAATAGTGACACTGCTCACAAGGCCACTCAGCTCGTTGTTGTAGGTGCCGGGTGCAATGATAAGCTTAATTTTGGGGAAAGTGCGAAGTATGTTGGCTGCATCCAAGGAGTTGGTCACCACTGTGAGTTTTAAATCTTTTAGGCCGTACACAATGCCCAGTGTGTTCATATTCGCATCTAAAAAAATAGATTGACCGTTGCGCAACAGGGCCGATGCAACTTCCCCCATCTTGCGGGTGGAAACGTCCAACCGGCTTTGAAGGGGAGAGGGTGCGTCCTGCACCAGTGCATCTTGGTTTAAATATGCACCGCCGTAGGCAGTTGTTAAGATGCCTTGTTTTTCATAAATTGCCAGATCCCGGCGAATGGTCATTGCCGAAACATTAAACAGGGAAGCCAGTTCGTTTACATCTAAATATTCTTCTTCCAGCAGTTTTTTATAGATTTCTAGCCGTCTTTCCGAAGAGTTCATACGTTTTTTCACCCCAAAATATATGTAATATCATCCGATACGCATTAAGTATAGCGATGATGGACACACTTTTCAAGAAGTTCTTTTTATATTATTTGCAAAAAAGAACATAAAAACTCATAATTATTAAAATTTACTATTGAAATATGATTTTTCATGTGATATTATTTGTTCACAAAGTTGATATTTTACTATTGAAACGTTTATATCCAAAATTGTTGAACTTGATTTGAGTTTATAGGTATCTCATTTTCAAAAACCTAAAAATATTAAAGGAGAGTGTATCACAATCAAACACAGATACACGAAGAGCGTAATGAAAAAGACATTGAGTTTGGTTGTCGCTTTGCTGATGTTTGCTGCAATCCTTGTGGGCTGCGCTGCACCCGAAGCGCCAAAAGCACCCGAAAACGAAGCTCCCGCAGCGCCAGAAGGCGAAACACCCGCTGAGCCAGCGGCACCCGAAGCACCCAAAGGCGATGAACAACTGAAGTTCGCTTTCATCATTCCTTCTCTGGATGCAAACTGGTATGTTGAAATTGTAGACAGCTTTAAGTATGCAGCAGAAGAAATCGGTGCTGAAGTGCTGGTCTTCCCTTCTGACTACGATGTAGACAAAGAAGTTGCAAACATCGATCTTTGCATCACCGAAAAGGTGGACGGCGTATGCATGTTTTCCTTCAACGAAAACGGTGCAGCACTGGCAGCAAGAAAGATGGCAGAAGCAGGAATTCCCCTGGTTGTTCCCGACAGCGTTGGACAGGCTTTGAACAAAGGCGCTGACCTCATGGCTTGCGTGGACTTCGACTGGTACAAGATGGGCGAAATGTATGCTGAGTGGATGGCAGAGAACACCAAAGGCGATTACGTAATCATCACCGGCAACTTTGAGCACTACCCCTGCATCTTTGTAAACAAGGGTATGGAAGAAAAGTCTAAAGAACTTGGCAAAAACAAGTTGTTAGACACCCGCGTTGCAGAATATAACCCCGACAAGGCAGCAGCAGTTGCAGAAGACTTAATTAACGGTGGCCTTGATTTCGAAACAATTTTCGTAATGCAGGAAGAAATGGCAGCAGCAGTTGTTCGCGTACTCAAGAACGCTGGCAAGCTGAACAACCCCTACAAAGTCATCACACAAAACGGTCAGGATATGGGTATTGAAATGGTTAAGAATGGCGACATTCAGATGACAATCTCCAGCTCCCCCGGACTCGAAGGTTACATCTCCTTCAGAATGCTGTACAGCCAGATCAATGGCAAAATCGACTATAAGAACGAGCAGAAGATGATCCCCATCGCTGCTGTAACACAAAAAGATACAGAAAATCCCGATCCTAAGATCATTATTCCTTGGCACAGAAACGAAATCTTCAAGGAACTGACAAAAGACTTCTATCCTGAGTTAATGTGGTATTAAGAAAAAAGGGTTAATTGAGCGTATGAGCGTATCCTTCAATGGGTGCGCTCATCGTCAATTCCCTTTGAGGAGGGAATCTCATGAGTGACAAAAAACAAATTTTAGAACTAACCAATATCACCAAAAGTTATTCGGGCGTAACTGTGCTGAGAAACATTGATTTTACTCTCAATATGGGAGAGATTCACTGTATCGTGGGAGAAAACGGTGCGGGAAAATCAACGTTTATCAAAATACTTTCCGGGGCAATTACCTATGACTACGGCGAAATAACAATATTTGGCGAAAAGTATAAGTACAGCAATCCCCAAATGCCCATCAGCTTAGGAATTTCAACCATCTATCAGGATTCGGATCTGGCCGAAACCCTAAGCGTTGCAGACAACATCTTTTTGGGCAGCGAACTCTCTAAGGCTGGATTTATCGACAAAAGCGAACAAATTAAAATCACCAACAAAATTTTAGACGACTTAAAAATAACGCTGGATCCCGAGGCAATTGTGGAAAACCTTTCACCAGCGCAAAAGCAAATCCTGCAAATCGTAAAGGCGTTAAAGCGCAATGCGAAAGTGATCATCATGGACGAACCCACGGTTTCACTGGGAGAAGAAGAATCCAAGGTGCTTTTGCAAACTGTAAAAAAACTGGCTTCAGACGGAATCGGCATTATATATATTTCTCACTATCTGGAAGAAGTGTTTGAACTTGCAGATAGAATCACTGTCATTAAGGATGGCACCGTCACCGGATGTTTCGAAGCCGCAAAAGTGACCGAGCAAGAGATCATCTCCGCCATGGTGGGCCGGGAAGCGTCCCTGTTCTACGACAGAGAGCGGGTGCCCATCGGCAGCGAGTTGCTGCGGATAGAGAATGTGACTTCTTTGCCGAAAGTAGATGACATTTCGTTCAATGTTAAAAAAGGCGAAATCTTTGGCATTGGCGGTTTGGTTGGTTCGGGCAGAACGGAATTGGTGCGGTTGATCTTTGGTGCGGACAAGAGGCAAAAGGGCAAACTGTTCATCGATGGAAAAGAAGTGAGTGTCAAAAGCCCCAGAGATGCCATTCGCAAGGGAATTTGTATGCTGGGGGAAGACCGAAAGGCACAGGCCATGTTCCTAGACCGGAGTATATTAGAAAACATCTGCATTGTGCGCAACGAAGAAAAAGTCTTTCTCAACCTACACGAGGACAGGGCAGCATCCAAAGAGTTAATTAAAAAGCTGAACTTAAAGACCACTGGAGCGGAACAGGAAATACAGCGGCTATCGGGGGGCAATCAGCAAAAGAGCGTGTTGGCCCGGTGGCTGTTGACCGATTGCAGCATATACATTTTTGACGAACCCACCAAGGGCGTGGATATAGGTGCAAGAGAAGAGATTTACAAACTCATGATCGAGATCGCAAAGCAGGGTAAGGCGGTGATCATGGTTTCCTCGGATATGCCGGAGTTGCTTTCTATGAGCGACAGAATCGGCATTTTGAGGGAGGGCAAACTCATTAAAATAGTCTCACCCGAGAACATGACCGAAAGTAAGCTGATGGAAATGTATCTGGGAATTGCGTAGAGGAGGTAATTAACATGAACACAAAAAGACCGTCACTGAACAACAATACCATTGCACGAAGATTGTTCGCTTCTCAATCCTTTTATCTGTTTTTGATCATCTTTTTTATTGGAATCGTAACGGTATCCATCAACCCGAGATTTATTTCGGTGGACAACATTAAAGGCGTATTATCCCAGGTTTCCACCTTGGGTTTGGTGGCAGCGGGTGTCACCGTGCTCATCATTTCGGGTAATTTCGACATATCCATTGGCGCCATCGTAGGGTTTGCCGGTACCATGATGTGTTTGGCCCTTAAAAATGGTGCTTCGGACATTGTGGCTATGCTGGTGGCCATTGCCATCACAACGGCTTGTTCGGCACTGAACGGTTGGCTGTCCGTTTTATTCAAAGCTCCTTCGTTTATCATCACCTTGGCAACCACCAGCGTATACACCGGGTTGTGTTTAACGATTACCAGCGGAGGAAACGTGACCATCTTCAACCAGATGGAGTACTTGGCGGGAACTTATATTTTTGGCACCATTCCCCTGCTGTTTGTCATCAGTTTCTTTGGATACTTGGCCATTGGTTCCATACTGAAATACACCCAGTTCGGCAGACGGGTATTTGCCATCGGCAACAACCCCAATGCTGCGTATTTGGCTGGTATTAAAGTGGATTGGAATAAGATTAAATTCTTTATCACCAGCGGCATCATGACAGGCATCGCCGTCATCATTCTCGTCTCCCGCTTGGGCGCTTCTCAGGCATCCACCGGTTCGGGTATGGAATTGCAGGCTATCGGCGCTGTTATCATCGGCGGTGCACCCATCAACGGCGGTAAGGGAAACATGCTGGGCACATTCTTTGGCGTGTTGCTGACGGGTGTCATTTTCAACGCACTCAACCTGTTGAAAGTAAGCCCCTACTTGCAGCAAATTTCCTTTGGTATCCTGATTTTGTTCTCCATTGCAATCAGCTCTATGAGATTGCGTGTATCTAAATAGGAGGTTAATTGTATGAAACTGCAAAAGTTAGAAGAGATCAACCAACGGATCAAGTACGACTTTGACAAACTAAAGGCGGAACACCCTGAAAAGCTAAAAAAGCGCATGAACCTTTCTTTTAGCACATGGGTGTTTGGGTTTGAAGAGTTAGAAGAATCTATCGAACGCTTGTCACGGTTTCACGTGCCGTACATTGAAATTGGCGGAAACTATGGCGGCAAAGATGTGGGGTATCAAACCGATGCCGAGGGCGTAAAGAAGCTGCTAGATAAATATGGCGTGTTGTGCTCGGGCATATGCGGATTCTTTTCAGATTCCAATGCGCTAAACACCAACAACAACTTTGCCCGCCAGACAGCAAAGGAATATATTATTGAAGAAACACTGTTCTGCAAGGCGGTGGGTGGAACATACCTGTTGGTTGTGCCCAGTGCCGTGGGACGCTCTGCTCCCTACGACACCTCGGACTATGTGAGAAGCGTGCAGACCCTGCGTAGCGTTGCTGATATTTTTGTTCAGACGGGCATCAAGTGTGCCGTGGAACCCATCAACTCGGCAGAGGTGAGTATGTGTTTCACCATTGCGTCCACTAAGCAGTATATTCAGGATGTAAACCACCCGGGCGTGGGTCACATCAACGGGGATATCTTCCACATGCTGTGCGGAGAGAGCCATATTTCCGAAGCGATTTTGGAGGCGGGAGACCAGCTCATCAATCTGCACATCGAGGACACCAACCGCTTACCCTTGGGTAACGGCATGATGGATGTGGATACCATCATCCGTGCACTGTACGTCATGGGTTACAACCAAGAGGGAAGGTTCGTCACTGGAGAACCCTTGGGACCCGGAAGAAATTCCTACGCCATCATGTACGGCCAGCACTCCAAGGAAGCCAAGGACAAGTTGGTATCCGACACCCTCTATTTTAGAGAGCGGGAAGAGGAATTACTCAAATAAGACAATACCTATTTTATTAATAAAAAAGCTGTCAGCAGAGTTTGGCAGCTTTTTGTATTTATATTCAGTGGGATAAATAACGTTTCATGACAAAGACTATGTTTATATTGATGAAAGGACGAAAAAACATGGACAACAACAAAAACAGAATGAAGGATAGGGAAAAGAGCAACGCTGAACTGCGAAAGATGGAACCGAGGGACAACGCAGATGTTGGAATAAAGGATGGCAAAAAGATTGGCACCCACGAGAGTGACCACGAAAAATAAAGCTTAAAAACAAAAGCCCCGCACGAAGTGGTGCAGGGCATGTGCATTCGAGTAATATTTTTTTATGCGTTTGCAAGCCAATGAACAATGTTCTGCCACAGCTTGGGGTAGTGCTCCCATGTGCAGAATTCCATAGACGACCAGTGGGGAGAACAGTCGCTGGCATATGCCATAGATCTGCCCTTGCCGTATTCCATCACAGCGATGATGGGGTCGTTCTCATACTTGGCTAAAATTTTGGCATCTGCTTTGGGAACGAGACGGTTGTAACCCAGCATAAAGGGGATGGGGCCGGAAATACCTTTTAATACGTCGTGGCTGGGATCGGTCAATTCCATGGTGAACCCTTCGGGCATTTCGTGGCGATCGTCGAAGGCGTGGAGATCAACAGGCAGAACTTCCTCAACGGGTGTTCCCTTGTAGTTGCCCTTTGCTTCAAAGCCCTGGAATGTCAGGTATCCGCCGATCATGCAAAAACCACCGCCCTGGGCCACAAATTCTTTGATGAGGGCGAGTTTGTTGTTGACTTTCTTACCCCGCACAAAGGTTTCGGTGCCCAAGAGGAAGGTGTTTGCGCCCACATCGCTGAGCATGATTACATCGTATTTCTTCATTTCCTCAATGGTCTTTGGGAAGTCGAACTCTACTCGATGGCAGGGGATGTGGCAAAAATCCATACCACCACTCTCAACAGCACCTTGTATCCACTCAATTGCTTCTTCGTATCTGCCTGTGGAAAAGAAGTCGAAGCCCTTAGATTCCCTAATTTCCGTAAACCATGATTCGCCCACAAATAAAACCGAGATTTTCTTAGACATATTCCATACTCCTGTTAAAATATTTCGTTGTATATATCATACATGATGAATACAATAAAATAAATAGAATTGTCTAAAAAAATAAAAATTGTTTGACAAAAGTGTTTCTTCATGATATGATGATATCGCTTAAAAGCAGACGTGTTCTCACCTGCCAGCCTTTTTTGAAGCGTTGGGCAGTGTAAGCAAAGATAAGTATTGTATATGTATATTTTTCTTTGTGAAGAGAACTGCCTGTGTGCAGGTCTTTTTATTTTATACAAGCTTAGGAGGTGGCTAAAATAGCTAACGAATTGCTGATCAATGAGCAGATCAGAGACAAAGAAGTGAGAGTTGTTGGTATAGATGGCGAACAACTTGGTATCATGTCGTCCGAGCAAGCGCTGAAAATGGCGATGGAAAAGGATTGCGACTTGGTAAAAATTGCCCCGGGTGCAACTCCCCCGGTTGTAAAAATTATGGACTACGGCAAATACCGGTTCGAACAAACCAAGAGGGACAAAGAGGCGAAGAAAAAGCAAAAGATTATCACCATCAAAGAAATGCGCCTTTCTGCCACTATCGATACACACGATCTCGCTGTCAAGGCAAAGAACGTCTCCAAATTCTTAAAAGAGGGAGACAAAGTGAAGGTTTCTATCCGCTTTAAAGGCAGACAGCTTAGTCACACCGATCAAGGCCTAATGGTGATGAACACTTTTCTCGACATGCTGGACAGTGGACACACTGTTGAAAAGAAAGCACAACTCGAGGGAAGAAACATGTTTATGATATTAGCACCTAAAAATTAAAACATACTCGGTAAAGGAGGCACAAACATGCCAAAAATCAAAACCCACAGTGGTGCAAAAAAAAGATTTAACTTGACCGCAAGCGGCAGGGTTAAGCGTGCAAAAGCTTACAAGAGTCACATTCTCAACAAAAAGACGTCAAAGAGAAAGCGTAATCTGCGCAAAGGAACATATATTGCAGATTGTGAAGCGAAAAATATCAAGAAGCTTATTCCCTACAAGTAGGCTTGTGTCAAGGAGGATACAATAAATGGCTAGAGTAAAGAGAGCAGTAAATGCTGTTAAAAAACGCAGAAAGATTTTAAAGCTCGCAAAGGGTTATTTTGGGGCGAAGTCCAAGCAATACAGAACCGCTAAAGAACAAGTTGCTAAATCTTTAAATTATGCATATATCGGAAGAAGGCTGAAAAAGCGTGATTTCCGCAAACTTTGGATTGCACGTATTAACGCAGGTGCACGTTTGAACGGCATGTCTTACTCCCGTTTGATCAACGGCTTAAAAATTGCCGAGGTGGATATCAACCGCAAGATTTTAGCCGATCTGGCTGTGAACGATGCCCAGGCATTCACAAGCATTTGTGAAGTTGCCAAGGAAGCGTTGACAAGACCCAGAGCTGCAAAGACATCAAATGAAATCGTATACACCACCCCCCGTGGCACATCTGTAAAACCTGCTCCCAAGGTTGTTGCGGACAAGCCTGCGGCAGCTGCAAAACCCAAAGCGGCCAAAGTTGCAGACAAGGCAGAGGGTGAAGAAAAACCCAAAGCGGCTGCGAAACCCAAGGCGGCAGCAAAACCTAAAGTTGAGGGCGAAGAAAAAGCCAAAGCTCCTGCAAAACCAAGGGCAGCTAAGCCCAAGGTTGAAGGGGAAGCAAAACCCAAGGCGGCAGCTAAACCCAAGGCTGAAAAAGCGGAATAATCAAACAGTTTTCAAAAACAGAGGCACCTTCGTCTCTGTTTTTATTTTGACCATTTTTGGGATTAAAAAAATCGTTACAAGCTCAACTCCTGTAACGATTTTTATAATTAATTTTAAGCTTTATCTACGATGATGTAGGGCTGCAACTGGAAGGGCTTGGGGCCCACTCCCCTGTCTTGCCACATATAGAACCAACGCTCCAAGGGATAGTAGTAATATCCGTCCTGCCAGTGATCCGACGTATCGTAGGGATCCGCAAAGATGAGGATATCGTCACCAATGCCCGGAGTACCGTTGTTGTCATAACCGATGATGGCCTGCCAGTGGCCGTCCCAGTCGCCCCACTCCACCATGATGGGCCGGTTAGCCTTTAAATTCGTGAGCAACCACTTCACAAAGTAGGAATCCTTGGCATCCTCCACCCAGTTCTCAGTGTCGTCGCTGTTATCCGAAGAGTACAGGGATGCGGACACAAAGGTTGGAGATAGGTTTCCCGCATCTGCACCCTCCTCGGCTCCCAGCAAGTCCCCTTCGGTATACTGCTTGAAGCTGCTCTCCACCACTTTAAATCCTTCTAAGTTGGAGAAATACGTATACAACTGCTCCACGTTGGTGCCGAATTCGCCGAAATTGTTTGCACTGCCCGGCTTTGCCCCGGGGGTGTCCTTATCCACATGGGAGCCCATAATCTCAGCAAGTCCGTATTCGGTGGCATCCGTCTTGCCAAAGTGGTTGAGCACCATGAGTGCAACCGCATTTCCGCAGGACCATTCAGTGGTCTGCTGCATGGTCTTAAACTCTTGAATCATGGTCAGGTTTTCATCGGATTTCATCCGGTAAAAGTCTGGGTTTGTGTAGTATCTGGAGCTTGGGTTATCCCCAGCGTTGCCGTATGCATCGGCACCTCCGTTTTCATCTGCATCCTCTACTGCGATGACCTCACCCTTTAGCTTTTCGGGGGCAACAGGGGCACCCACCGCTTGACTGCAACCGGCAACAAACAGTACCACTGCCAATAATAACAATGTCAATCCTTTTTTCATTACTCTGTGTCCTTTCAAAAAAAATAAGCATACCTTGCGGCTGCTCACGTTTGTCATTACACAGTATAACAAAATGTATTGCTACATTCGGTAAACTCTGAGCCTATACAGCAAATTACTCTTACTGCTCATGTTGACATTCGCAAGCTTCCGCTCATGAATTCACTTGCACAAACGTGCAAAGGTGCGGTTTCCCGCTCAACACGATATTGCTATCGCTAATTCGGCATTTGACCCGGCTGTCCGTATGGCCTTATGTTGTACTGATTCACAACAGGTCAGATGTTGAGTTAGTGATATTAGGCTAATTGTTTTACCTAAGTATCAATCGAGATTTATTATACTGCATGGTTTGAATATAATCAAGTGTTTTTTTAAAAAACACCGCTGGGGTTATTTGTAAACCCCCTGCGGTGTCGTTGTTTACTTCATTTAGGATACTGGTGGAGACCAACCGATATCGGGGCTATCGCCGCCCGAGGTTTGCCCGCCTCCGCCCGTGTTGCCTCCCGAAGAGCCGCCAGACGATCCGCCTGAATAACCGCCACCCGAACTATCCCCTGTGTAGTCGCTGTCCTCCTCAACTGGCTTTTTTGTCTTCTTAGGCGTTGGTTTGGGAGTGGGCTTAGGGGTTGGAGTGGGTTCCGGCGTAGGTTCTGGAGTGGGTTCTGGGGTGGGCTCCGGTTCGGAATTTACCTTTACATAGGCATCCACCAACTCTTGCAGGTTTCCAAGTTGTGTGTATTTGCCACTCTCGTCTCGCAAATACACAACGTCATCAATAATCTTGAGTCCCAAATTTTCGTTGAGATAATCGTAGTCGGGTTTGGGTGTTTCCTCGGGTACGGCAAGTTCTTCGGTCGCATCCACATCGCCCTCTGCAACTGCCAAAACTTCCGGGCCACCTTCCCCGCAGGCTGTTAAAAACAGCACACATAATAACACTATAATGAGTTTTTTCATTCAACAATCCTCTCTATTTTTATGGTTTTTCCACGTAATCCGTAATTGATTTCAAAAACGTATGGGAGGAGCTTCCGGGCGAATAGATCCCGATTACCTGCTTGGCAACGTTGTAGATGCTCCTGTTTGCCATGGGGCCGTAGATGGTCACATAGGTGCCCCCCTTTTGCAGAATCATATAGGGTCGAAAAGCCATATCACTGGCATATGCCGCAGCGGGCAGGTCCACCAATACCGAAGTAAACTGCACCCTGCCGTTTTCGGTGGCAAAGATGGTGTCGTAATACGAACCGTTCACCGTGTAGTAGGACTTGGAGGGATTAAACACCCCGGTACCCTTTAAAACCAAGGGGTATCGTTTGCTGTCCACACCGTTCATACCCAGAGTGCCGTATTCGTACAACTTATATCCATTGACGCCCCCCGCGCGCAGGGTTGATTTGACAGAAGAACCCACTCCGTTGATCACCCGAATGCCCGGTTTACCCGATATGCGCACCGAAAATCCGTGGTAGGAAAACAAATCCTTAAACTCGGGAACATAAGAAGCAACATATCCTGTTTGCAAGAAATCCAGCATGTAGACGTACATACCCGTTGGATAGTAGGTGTCGATAAGCGTATCGTGTGCCTTCATGTTATACACCGTGAGCACCTTCCCCCCGCCGTTTTGCAGGACAAACCGCACGTCACCTTCGTCCACAGTGATTTGATCCTTGGGTATTTCAAAACCATCCACGGCAAGGACATAATCCTGTGCCACATCTTGGGGCAGGGTGAAGTTTACCGTATAGTCCGTTGAAATGCTGGGAGTGTCGGACAGGGGCAGCTTTGGCCCAATCTCTGCACTCCTATCCACAACAACATTTTTGTAGTAGAATGCAATGATTTGTTGGGCTGTTTGCCCCTCTCTGGCCATCTGCTCTGCACCAACCTGGGACATACCCACGCCGTGGCCAAAGCGGGAATGGCGCAACCTGTACTGGGTGCCCATATCATCCAGCCAATATTCCGAAAGTTTTCCGTTTGTAAAATATCCATAGGGTGGTTTTCCGTCCGGTTTCACATAAAAATCTTTATACCCTATGGCAACAGTTTGTTCGAAAGCTGTCCCACCCACTGTGCCCGTAAACTTCACATTGAGCGTACGAATAAAGGTTGATTGCTTTCCGCTCCCGAAGTCTTCGGGGGTATAATCCATACTCAGTGACGAAAGCACAATATTAGAACCATCCGCCGCTGCACCCGCCAAGTTGGGCACCAGTGCATTCTTAATGAGGGTGGTCAGCTTGGGATTTAATACTGTTCCATCCGCAGGCCCATACGTTTTATCAAAATACACTGCCTCGCAGTAACTGTTGCCTTGGGTCATGCTGGCCAGAATATATTTTTCATCGTAGGGATCGACTTTTAGTTCTTCATAAGCATAACTCGCCGTCCAGCGGATGGAGGAGAGGTTGGTCTGTCCCCCGTTGGAAGCGCTATAGGTGGCATCGATCAGCTTATTGTTATATGTAACCACAATACCAGCAGTGTCATTCACTGCCTGATTTGTATTCGCTGTTGAATTGGAAGTCCCTTTATACACCTGGCTCAGGGAGTTGTCCCACAGATCGAAGTTGGAACCAGACTTAATGCGGTATGCTCCATACGTCCGAGCGATGATAGCCTGTGCCTTCAACGCTTCTTGTGAAAATGTGGAATTCATCTCGTTGGGAACCACACCTTTGACGTAATCTTCAATATATAATCGATTCACACAAAACAGTGCAGAATATATTACATTGCTGCTGTATCGCATACTCTGGTTGTAGCAGATTAAATCCCCTAAATAACTGGCTCCCGGTGCGTTTTGCAGGGCAAAGGAATTGGGCGAATTGCCGTTATCCCCTTCCTTAAACTCCAGTGGAGCGCCCACAGCCAGCAGCGCACCACTTGGGCTACCCTGCCGCACTTCAATGTTGCCGTCTGATATGCGAACCAGATAGTAGGCCGTACCCGGTTGCATGACCAACTTGGGGGAATTGGCAATATACAGGGTGTATTTGCCTGTAAATACCACTCGTTGCACGTTCTTTGCCCCTTCGTTCGCATGGGTGGACAGCATCACTTGAATATAGGACTTTGCAGGTATCAGCGCAAAAGGCTGGAAAGAGGGAGTTTCCTCCTCGCTAAAATCCAGCATGGGCATGTGCATATCATTTGGATCCACACCTTCGTCCATGGAGGGCAGGGTCGGATATTCTTCATCAGCCAAACCGTTCACAACACCAAAGGGAATCAAAGTGAACAATAACGCTGCACAAAAAAACAAAAGCAATAAACGTTTCATTTGTGAAACCTCCTGCTGGAATTTTATCATATTTATCCATAGATCACAAGCTTGTTCATGAAATATTTTTACTGTAATTATAAATACTGTATCACATCCAAAAGTGTCTCACACTTGCCCTTGCACAGGGAAAGCACCTCTTCACAGGGATCAATCAAATCGGGTACGATGACCACGGGAATATTTGCCGCATGGGCTGCCCGCACTCCCGCTTCCGAATCCTCCACCACCAGACAGTTTTCGGGTTTCTTTCCATACAGCTCACAGCACTTTAAATAGATATCGGGGAAGGGTTTACTCAGCTTCACCATATCGCCAAATACGCCCCCCTCCAACCGAGGTGCAATGCCGCTGCGCATGAGCAAGTGCTGCCCCACTTGGGTGAATTGGCAGGTGCCCACAATCTTCATGATCTTTCTGCGCTCAATCTCATCGAACAGTTCAAACAACCCTGTTTTTATGGGAATGTGTCCCCCTTCGTAGAGTTCCGTGCGATAGGCCATATATCCCTCAAACATTTTATCGGCATCGATATGGGGGTATCCCCTTCGAAACACTTCCACCTCGGGGATATCCCCCCGGCCTATGGTTTGTTTAAACAGTTCAAGGTCTGGCTCCACGCCGATTTCCAGACACACTTGGGAAAAAGCCTTATAGTGCTCCCGTTCGGTATCCAGCATTAAACCATCTAAATCTAAAATAATCATTTCTGTCTTCATAAAAATTCCCCTAATTTAAAAATCACAACAGAAGTCATGATATATGAAATATTGATTTTGTGCAAGGCTTATCTACTCCCGGACAAAAAAATACCGCTGCATAACTGCAACGATATTTTTGTCTTTCATAACGCATCAATCTTCTATACAGGTGATTCGAACCGAGATATCGCCACTTTTTAAGTGGTTGGCAGGTATTGAAAAGTAAAACGTCTCGGAGCTGTCCCGTGCTAATGTATATCCGCTCACAAGGGTCATGTCGATGGTATCTTCTGAAAAATTCCTCCCGTTTTTAAAGAGCGTGTAGTAGAGGGCAAACGTTGAGGCATACTCTGAATAAACCGTTACACTGCAATCATATCCACCCTTGGCGTTTGGCTTTGCACTGGTCTTCGCAATAGACAGGGTTGTCACTTCCTGGGGATTTTCAAACTGCTTCTCGATGCTCACCTTATAACCGCTGGTCCCATCCACTTTTTGTGTTGGCTTTGGTGTTGCCGTTGGTTTGGGGGTGGATCTTGGTTGTTCCGCCTCGGTTGGAGAGAACGACTGGGTTTTGTTTTTGTTAAACAAGTCCCCCATAGAACCGCCTCCGTAGAAATCAAACAAATCTCCATATGAACCGCCGTCGTAGAGTTTCAGGCTCTGTTCAATGCTTTGAATGATCAACTGGGCATACTGCTCGTTAAACGGCATGTTCCCAAAACTTGTTTCCAGCGTGTTCATAAACTCTTCCACTTGATCGTCGGACAAACCGTACTCGTCCTGTAGTTTTTCAAAATAGTCCCGAACCATTTGCTTGGCTTTTTCTTCCTCTGAAAGGGCTTTTCCACCGCTTTGTGATTTTTGTTCTTGCCCTTCACTGAATGTGTCCCTAGTCTCCCTGTTGGAAGATGAATCATCGGCTGTTTCACGGGAACGCACACCGTTGCCCAACATAGAATTGGTCAGCGACGAACACCCCGTTAAAAGTACTAAAATTGCCAGTACTGCGATCAATGCTTTTTTCATACTCACTCTCCTCATACCGCAAAACGCAAACTTCTTAAATAGTATATGCATGACTTATCCTGTTTTAAAAATAACTTATGGGAGAGCTGCTCACAACCCTCCCCTTGTTATACGCTGTTGATTAGTTCAATCGGAAACGATTCTCCCGGTTTCCAAGGGAAATGACACTGCCCCGGTTGACGCTGGTGGGCATGTTGGCGATGAGCCGGTTGCCCCCCTCAATATATGTGCCGTTGGTGGAATAATCCGTCACCCTGTACACGCCTTGGGTGGAGTCATAAACTACGCTGCAATGTCTTCTGGAGAGTTTTTCTGCATTTTGATCCACGATTAGGTTGCAGATGGAATTGTCTCTGCCAATAATCATCTCTTCGCCCGGTGCCATGGGCAGCGTCTGCCCTGCGTACATTCCGCTAAGCCCTGTGATGCCCGCATTTACAATGCCAGGTTTGGGTGCGGAACCCACTTTGGGACGGTCGGGTGCAACGGCATATGCCCCAACATACTGATAGTTGTCTGTAAAGGCGATGAGTGCGTCGATAATAGGCACGCCGAAAAGCCCCACGGGAGTTGCAACTTGCAGGCCCAAAACGGGGGTAATGCCAAAGGAGCGGTAGAACTTAATGCGGAAATAGATGTTATAGGCTAAACATGCCCCCAAGTACAGGGTGACTAAAACATCTGCAAAGGTTGCCCATGCTCCGTTGCTAATGGCGTTGATGATGAGGTTGAGCAGCCAAGAATATACCAGCCAGTCGCCGAAGATAAACATCTTCCACCATGGCTCATCCGCTACTTTTAACCAATACACCGTTCCCGCAAAGGGCACAAACGCCATCCAGTCGTTTTGCAGACCAGCCTTGCGGCCGATGTGCATGAGGGTGTAGGAGTTAAACATGTAGATGGCTGCGATAAAGACGATTATCGCAACGATGGTAATCACGCCAATGAAACCCGAAGAGCCGCCACCGCCGCCCAGCAGCCCACCGCCGCCGCCCAGCAGATCGCCGCCGAAGCTGGAACCGCCGGACAAACTGTCCATCATGTTCATTGCATCAAATAGATCCATACCCATAAATAATTCCTCCTAAATAAAATATTTAATTTTCCTTTTTATACATATCCCAGTTGAACGCCGCATTACAGCAGGGTACGAACATGAGCTTGGTGTTGCCCACCAGAATCATATCCCCCTGTTTGAGCTGTTCGGGGTTTAAGACAACGCTTTCGTTTAAATAACACAGTTCCTTGGATTCCCCCGGTTGGGCGATGAAGATGTTGTTCCTGGGCTCATAGACGATGACCGCATGTTTTTCCCGGGAGACGGAATTGTCCTTCACGATGGCAACATCCATGTTGGACCCTCTGCCAATAAAGTTTCTGCCCGATTTCAGTTTGAAATCCTCGCCGAAGTGTTCCCCTTCCACGCACACCAGCCAACCCACCACGGGTTCGGTGCCCATCTTTGTTTTAAAGAAACCCACGGTCTTTTCGCCCCGCTCGGGGGTCGTGGCCGCATCCACCGCATCTTTTAGGGAGCTTTTACCCTGCCCCGATACGCCCATGGCTACTGTAACAGCATCGTGTATGGGTTCGTTCATCACAGGAACGGTCACACCGTCGTTTCTCGACTGCTCAGCGTTACAGTGGGGGCATTTGTTGTACCGCTCTTCGTCGTAATAGTGTCCGTTCGAACATTTTACTAGTTTCATTTAATCACGCTCCTTAACATTTTTTATATACTGCATTAATATCACCGATGTATTGTCCTGGCCGTTGGGGCTTGCATCAAAGGCGCTCAGGGGCAGCACCCTAGAGGCTTCCACCAAGTTATCCCCATGCCGTCTCACAATTTTTAAGATCTCCTGGTCGGACAGGGATTTCGTCAGCCCGTCGCTGCACAGGAGCACGATATCACCCTGGGTGAGCTTAAAGGGATTTAGATTCACATCCACATACTCCAAGTGGGGTGCCCCGATGTAGGACAACAGGGAGTTGCGCTGGGGATCGCTCATGGCAGCCTCTAGGGAAAGGCTTCCGCTTTGCACCCGCTGCATGAGCTTGAGTTCGTAGATGTGATCCACGGTGACTTGCTCCATCTCTTCCCCTCGGATAATATAAATTCTCGAATCCCCCACCGACACCCAGTAGAGGTTATTGCCCGCAATCACGGCACACACAAGGGTGGTTCCCGAACCCTTTTCCACCAGATCATTGGCACTTTTCGCGGTTTCCATGAGGAATTCGGGGATGTTGGTTTCTTCCGTCATAACCTCCAGCCGGTTCACCACGAATTCCACCACCCCTTCGCTGGCCTCTTTTCCGTTTTCCATACCACCCATGCCGTCGCACAGCACCCCGGCGTACATGCCGTTGCTCAGCACACAGGCGTAGAGGGCATCCTGCTGATACTCACGGGTGCCAATGTGGGTATCTAGGGCCAAGATGACATTGCTGTCCCGAATGATCTCCAAGGTTTTTTCCATATTCCGGTTGAAGGTGATGACGTTTTCCCTTTTGATTTCATTCTCTACAATTTCGATCTTCTTTTTTTCTTTCTTTTTAAACAGCTTCACGATCCCTCCCTAAAAAGACAATAATCTTTTGTCCCGCTTCAATCCGATCCCCAACGTTGAGCACCTCCGGCTGGTCGATGACGTTGCCGTTGAGGATTGTGCCGTTGGTTTCACTCAAATTAGTCAGCACAAAGGCTTCCCCGCTCTGCTCTATGACAAAGTGCTGCCTAGACATATCTGCATCGTCAAAATATACGTCACACTGTGTGGACCTTCCAAAGAACAAACTGCCCAAAATGGGCACATCCAACACTTGTGCATCTCCCGAGGTGGAGATCACTTGCAAGGACACCTTGTTTTGTTTGTTTTGAATGTGGTACTGCTTGACACCTTCCGTCACTGTGTTTTTAAAGTGCACCTTTCCCTCGTGCACCACGATACCCCCCCGTTTCTTCACAACGGCGATGAGTACGGCAATGATGCAAAGAACAACCACAATGCCGATAATCAGATACGCAGCGGGCGGTAAACCCGACGATACCAATATGTTGTCGTCTATTAATTCCCTCTTTGGTTGTTCCGTGGGTGCGGGTGGTTTCCCCTTTGCATCGACGGTGGTTTTACTTTGGATTGTATTTTTTTCCATGGAATTGTCCGTTATACCGGGATATTCAATGGTGAGTGTTCCCGTCTGCACATCCCCCACAAGAGTGATGGTTGCACACATGTTTTCGTATTCAATGGCTGCGATGCCCAAAATCGTTCCGCTCTCATCGCTAATCTTAAAGGAGTTTAAGTTGTTGGCACCCTGCACCTCTTTGTTAAACACAATCTGTATGCTGCGGTCGCTCAACTGCACTGCGGATTCAACCTTCAGGGGCACCGCATCGGGAAGAAAAACAACGGTAGGGGCGTTCATCGTCGACTTTCCAACCGAGGTTTCCCCCGAGTAATAGGTGAGCTCCAGTGGTTGGGTGGGGGAGGTGATGCGGTTGCTCTTGGCCATAAACTTTGCAAGGCGGACATTTTTTGTCTCGTCCAAAAGCTTTGCAAACTCTTGGGGCAGCGTCTTTTCCGAAACGATGACAATCTTTCCTCCGCTGGTTCGGGCAAGGGCACCGAAGGAATCCAGCCTGTCTTTTGTTCCCGTGTTAAAGCCCAGTGCATAGATGGGCAGGTTGTTTTCCACCGCTTTTTTTTCAATTTCACCCTGGGTGTATCCCCCCAGATTCACATCTACAGAATCGGAAAATACAAAGGCGATATTTCTGCGCAAGGGGTCATCCTGTTTTCCTGCCAGCTCTGCTGCAACGTTGATTGCATCGAAGAACACCGTTCCCCGCTCGTTGGCTTGAATGCCCGATACAGCTTCTAAATATTGATCCCGATCCGTTTCTTTGTCCAGCAGCACTTGAATTTCCAGACCAAAGGTGATGAGGGTGAAATCGTCCTTTGGTTCAAAGGGTATTTGGCTCAAAGAATCCTTCACCGCTTGGATCTGGTTGGGGCGGATGGAGGTGGAGACGTCCACCAAGAAGTAATAGCTGCACCCCTCTTCCTTGGCACTTTCCATGGATATTCTCTCCAAGTCCTCGCCCCCAAGCTTTGCTTCAACTGCAAAGTTTGGTATCTCGGGCTCATAATAGTACACAGAGACTTGGGGCATACAGGTTCTCACCTGCTCCACCACGGGCACCTGGGCTGAAAACACAGTGGTGGGCACAACCGCAAGGATTAGCGCTGTCAGAACTATGAATACCTTTCGCAACATATCCTCCCCCTATCTCACAAACACGGCGGTTGCCGAATAATTATCCATGTTTTTCCCTTTGCCGTTCTTTTGTACCACCTGTTCCATGGCATTCAGCCATTCCCTTGGGGTTTCTGCCTTTTTGAGGAGTTTTTCCATTTGTTTTTCATCGATCAACTCCCAAAAACCATCGGAGCACAGGAGAAAACTCAAACCTGTTTTAACTTCGGTTTCATCGGACACATTGGGTTTTGGTTCGTCGGAACTGCCCAGCACCCGCAGCAGCCGGTTGCGATCGTCGTGAAAACGTATTTCCTTTTCTTTGATCTCACCCGTCATGTACAGCATTTGCACCACGCTGTGATCTGCCGTGCGCAAAAGGTATTTCCCATCTTCAAATACATAGACCCGGGAATCCCCGCAGTGAGCCCACCGGGCATGATTGTTTTTTATTTCCAGCAAACACAAGGTCGTTTTGATATCGTTTTTAACGCTGAGTTCCTGCTGCTTTTTTAGAATTGCCTGATTGCAGCGCGACATCATCTCCCCAAGGGGTGTGCCCGCTGCATCCAGCGCTGTTTCAACGGCAATTTGTGAGGCCACTTCGCCATAACCGTGACCGCCCAACCCGTCGGCCAGTGCAAACAGGTAACTTCCCTCTCTCTCCCTGTGGCCCAGAAAATCTTCGTTGTTTTTTCTATGGCCCGGATTGGTCAATTCAGCATGTGTTATCATCCAAAAACCTCACTCACACTCTCTTAATCAAATAATAAGCAAATACGGCATGAAAATAAATAGATTATATTCACTTCTGTTTGTATTATCTTCACAGTTTTCTAAGTTTGATGATTGAATCTAAAAATCCAACGCCCGAGTTTCCTTGGTTTTTCCGCCTCGGGCGTTGTCGTATTATGTATTAAAAGTCAGCACATTACCACAGCAGTTTTTATATTTTTTATCGCTGCCACAGGGACATGGATCGTTTCTGCTCGTTTTTCTTAAGTTTATATGCTCGATTTGCCGTTTCTTTGTCTCACAACAGATTCTCAACGGCCGAACGCTCAATGGCAAGCCCCTTTTCATAGCGTGTTATAAATTGTTCGAAACTCTTACTCATCTCCGGGTCGGGAGAAATCATCATTCCCTTTTCCTTCGAGAAGATTCTTTCATCCAAATACTCCGACAGGGTTTCATCTAAGCGTTTGTTCGCCCGATACGATGCCAGCAATGCAATACCCCAGGCACCACCCTCTCCCGCCGTCTCCATGACGCAGGTGGGTGCGCCCACCGCAGATGCCATGACCATCTGCCCCACTTTGGGGGTGATAAACAGTCCGCCGTGGCACAGGAGCATATCCAGTTTTACGTTTTCTTTCTTAAATAATATGTCCAGACCCAGCTTTAGTGCCCCAATGGTGGTGAAGATGTGCACCCGCATAAAGTTTGCCAAGTTAAACAACCCGCCGGGCTTGCGCACCAGCAGAGGCCGTCCCTCTTCAAACCCCGTGATGTGTTCCCCTGAGTGGTAGTTGTATGAGAGAATCCCTCCGCAGTCGGTTTCCCCCTCCAGGGCCTTTTCAAACAGTGTGTCATACACCTTGCTCATTTCCACACCCGTCATACCCATGGCCTGTGCAAATTCCCTAAACAGCGAAGCCCAAGCGTCTAAATCGGAGGTGCAGTTGTTGCAGTGCACCATGGCCACTAAGTCTCCCGCAGGGGTTGTCACCAAGTCCACCTCGGGGTACACCTTTGACAGTTCCTTTTCCAGCACCAACATGGCAAAAACCGATGTGCCAGCCGATACGTTACCCGTGCGCACCTTAATGCTGTTGGTGGCCACCATACCCGTTCCCGCATCTCCCTCGGGGGGACACATGGGAATACCCGGCAAGAGCACACCGGAGGGATCCAGCAGCTTTGCCCCCTCGGGGGTGAGCACCCCTGCACACTCCCCTGCCGTTACACACTTGGGTAAAATGTCGGATAATTTTATGGACACGCCCTTTCCTTGAATGAGGTTTTCAAACAACCCCATCATGTGGGTGTTAAAATTCTTGGTTTTGCTGTCGATGGGAAAAATACCCGAAGCTTCTCCCACTCCCACCACACGTTCCCCCGTGAGCTTTTGGTGGACGTATCCCGCCAGGGTGGTCATGTAATCAATTGCTTGCACGTGCTTTTCACCGTTTAAGATGGATTGATATAAGTGTGCAATGCTCCACCTCTGGGGAATGTTGTATTGAAACAGTTCTGTCAGCTCAGAGGCCGCAGCACCGGTCATGGTGTTGCGCCAAGTGCGAAAGGGAGCCAACTGATTGCCATCTTTGTCAAACACCAAATATCCGTGCATCATGCCGCTAATGCCAATAGCCGCCAAGGATTTGATTTCCGTATCATATTTCTTTTTCACATCGGCAACCAGACTTTGGTAACACTGCTGCATCCCCTGCCAGACGTCTTCCAGAGAATAGGTCCACACTCCGTCGATCAGCTTATTCTCCCATGCAAAACCGCCCGAAGCGATGGGCTCGTTGTGCTCCCCAATGAGCACTGCCTTAATCCGGGTTGAACCCAGCTCGATCCCTAAAATGGCTCTGTTTTCCTGAATTGTCTTTTTAATATCGTACATTATAATTAGCCCTCCGCATGCGTTTGAATTGAGAAAATGAATGGTCTTTTCTGTAATATATCGCATGTAGATGGGTGTGTCAAGGATAAAACAAAACCCTGATCACAATCAATGAATACTATATGAAAAAAATAAATATAGTATTACATGCAGTTTTCTAAGATTTAGGAGGGGTTTTTCAGGTGCTTTTTTCAACCACACTCTTTATTTTTGCGTTTATACCCACCGTTCTGTTCGGGTATTACTTTTTATTTCGTCGGTTGAGAACTGCACAAAATGTTTTTCTCGGCTTTGCCAGCTTATTTTTTTATGCCTGGGGGGAACCCCTTTTTGTTCTGGTGATGATCGGCTCCATTTTTATAAACTATGGTTACGCCCTGTGGATCGACCAATTAAAGGCAAATAAATCCCCTGCAAAGATCGTCCTGTTCCTCATGCTGCTGACTAATTTGGGCATACTGTTTATTTTTAAATACCTTATGTTTACGCTAAACGCTGTGAACCTTTTGTTTGAGGCCCACATCTCCGTTCCCACCATTGCCCTGCCCATCGGCATCTCGTTTTTTACGTTTCAGGCGATCTCCTATGTGGTGGACGTGTATCGCAAAAAGGGATCGGTACAAAAAAATCCTCTCAACGTATTACTCTACATTTCATTTTTTCCCCAGCTCATTGCAGGGCCCATTGTTCGCTACGAAACCATTGCCGATCAGATTAAGAACCGCAAGGAAACGTTTGCGGATTTTTCCAGCGGACTCTGCCGATTTGTGGTTGGGCTTTCCAAAAAGGTCATCATCGCCAACTCCATGGCCGTTGTGGCCGACGGAGCCTTTTCCCAATCCTCCCTCTCCGTTTCCTTTGCTTGGCTGGGGGCGTTGGCCTATACCTTTCAAATATTTTTTGATTTTTCGGGTTATTCAGATATGGCCATCGGCCTTGGCAAAATGTTTGGCTTTCACTTTTTAGAAAACTTCAACTACCCCTATATCTCCCGCTCCATTTCGGAATTTTGGCGCAGGTGGCATATCTCTCTGGGTACATGGTTTAAGGATTACGTATACGTGCCCTTGGGGGGAAGCCGGGTGAAAACCAAGGCAAGGCTCATATTCAACCTCTTTGCGGTGTGGATGCTGACGGGCATTTGGCACGGGGCCAACCTCACCTTTTTTCTTTGGGGGCTTTTATATTTTGTGCTGATCACTGCCGAAAAGCTGTGGGGTATTGAAAAGAAACGGTTTGGTTTGGGACACGTATACACCCTGTTTTTTGTCATCGCTGGGTGGGTGATCTTTCGCTCCAACAGTGTATCCCATGCATTCACCTATCTTGGCAGCATGTTTGGGTTGGGTGTCACTGGCCTTACGGATCGTCTTTTTGTGTTTTTCTTCCGAGAGTACGGTATGATCTTTTTATTGGCACTGATCTTCTCCCTGCCCGTGGGGCGATTCTTTGCAAAGATAACCCAAAAGAACGTCATCATCAACTTAATCTATCCCGTTGTCATTGTGTTACTCTTTTTGGTATCCGTTTCATATATGGTGAAGGGTTCCTACAACCCCTTCATTTATTTTAATTTTTAGGAGGTGTGTGCTGTGGATTGGAGCCGAAAATTTGCTGCTGCACTCGTTCTTATAATCATCTTTGCCTGTGCCATCGGTTATTTCTCCCAAGAGTGGGTTGTGAATACAAACGATGAAAAACCTCCCGCTAAGCAAACTTTTGACTATACCCAGTGGCTGGCTTTTCAATCCAATGTGGATAAACAGTTTAACACCATTCCCTTTCGCCACGAGTTTATCAATGTGTTTGGAGCTGCACAAAACGCCCTGCAACGGAAATACATTGAAGATCCGGGTAAGCAAACGGTGGTCAAACTGAACAACGATTATTTAACCTTTATTGATGAGCGACCTGCTGACCCCCAAGTCATCAAAAATCTGCTGAAATTTAATCGTTATTTAAAAAACCTGGGCATTCCCCTCTTGTATGTGCAAGCTCCCTACAAAATCAACAAATACGACCCCCAACTGCCTGCCGGTGTGATCGAATACGGCAATCAAAATGCAGACGAAACCCTCGCCGCCCTGTCCAAGGCGGGTATCGACGTCTTAGACCTCCGCACCAAAATCAACGACAGCAATCTGGATCACTACAGTTTGTTTTTTAAAACCGATCACCACTGGCTGCCCGAAGCTGGGCTGTGGGCTTTCGGCCAAGTGGGGGAACGGCTGAACAAAAGGTATGACTTTCAAATCCCTAAGAAATACTTTGATGCGAACAACTACGAATACCGCACGTATGAGGACTGGTTTTTAGGTTCCATCGGCAAGCGAATGGGGGTTTACTACGGGGGTGTGGACGATTTTACAATTATCACTCCCAAGTTTGAAACAAACCTCACCTTCCACATACCCAAATTTAAGGTTCTGCGGGAGGGATCCTTTGAAAAAACTGTGTTTAACTTCGACAAGCTGGAAAAAGATTATTTCACAGCGAATGTTTATGCCACGTACACCGGGGGAGACCCCCCCTTAAATACCATCTTTAACAATCAATTCCCCCAGGGAAAATCCGCATTATTGTTGCGGGACAGCTTTGCCTGCCCCTTTAGCCCCTTCTTGGCCCTTGGCTGCTCCCGGCTGGATGTGGTCGACCTGCGAAGGTTTAAGTCCAGCTTGTTAAATTATATTGAAAAGATACAACCCGATGTGGTCATCATCATGTATAACGCCGTCATGTACAGCGATATGCGGGTGTTTACATTTGAATAAGGCTTGTAAACCCCTATAGGCCCATATGGTTGACATTGCGCCCCTTCCCAGGCTATACTGTGTATTATAAGGGGGCACTATGACAGTAAAACAAAACGTACTCAACCTCCTCGAAAACAATCGAGGGATTTATCTTTCCGGCGAAGCCATTGCCGAGCAGTTGCAAGTCACCCGTGCTGCCGTCTGGAAGGCCATTGATTCGCTGCGCAAAGATGGTTTTGTCATCGATGCACACACCAACAAGGGTTACACCCTTTCTGTCAACAGCGACGTTTTAACTCAAGCGGGGATAGAAAAACATTTGCGCACAGATTGTGCCCTCACCGTGGAAGTACACAACATCGTCTCCTCCACCAACACCCTGCTCAGAGAGCGCACACACGAGCCGGAAGGGCTGGTGGTGGCTGCCAACGAACAAACCGCCGGTATGGGCCGAATGGGCAGAAGCTTTTATTCCCCCAAAGAGACGGGCGTCTACTTTAGTATTTTATTAAAACCACCCCAAGCGGACGCAACGTTTATCACCACCATGGCTGCCGTTGCCGTTTGCCAAGCGATCGAACGTATTTCTAATAAAAAACCAAAGATTAAGTGGGTCAACGACGTATACGTGGAAGGCAAGAAGGTTTGCGGCATTTTAACCCAAGCATCATTTAGCCTAGAGAACAAAACTGTGGAATACGCCATTTTGGGCATTGGGTTAAACGTGTATGCACCGCCCTCGGGTGTCTTTCCATCGGAGATTGAATCCGTAGCCGGAGCCATTTTTGAAAAACCCCAGGGAGAGCTGAAAAACCGTTTGTTGGCCGAAGTGTTAAACTGTTTCTTCACCCTCTATCACAGCCCCCCTAAGGTTGTTGCAGCCGAGTATAAAGCCTTGAGTTTTGTCATCGGTCGGGAAGTGTTGGTGATTCAACCCACCCATTCTGCCCCTGCCACAGTTCTTGATATCGATGAAAACTGCAACTTAGTGGTGTCCTATGCCGACGGAAGCCGCCATGTGCTGTCCTCGGGGGAAATCAGCATCAAAGTGTAAAATTATGATTCAACGATTGACATTTGTGTTTTTATGGCATACAATATAGGGGTATACGCACCGTATTCGTGTGCGATCGCGTAAAGTTTTGGAGAAGCGAGAATGAATACTGTATTTTCAACATTCATCTTTAGCCTGTTTTACTTTTTTAAAAGTAAAACTTTCTTGCGTTTCACTGAAATTTAAAGCGTATCAACAATGCTTTTGAGGGTCTGAGGTGAAATGCCTCGGACCTTTTTAAATTTTAGAAATATGGAGAGGCAAACCATGATTGTCGTTTTAAAACAAAACTATGACCAAAATCAGCTCGACAACCTGATCCATTGGCTGAAAAACATGAATATCGACATCCGCAAAACCCAGGGCACCCAGTCCACCATTTTGGGGCTGGTGGGAGACACTTCCGCTATCGACATCGATTTAGTGGGCGCTATGGACATTGTGGAAACTGTCAAGCGAATTCAAGAGCCATACAAGGCTGCAAACCGCAAGTTTCACCCCTTGGACACAGTGATTCACATTGGCGATGTAAAGATTGGAGGGGGCAACTTTGTGATGATGGCAGGGCCTTGCTCCGTTGAATCCGAAGAACAAATTGTTAGCATTGCAACAAGTGTCAAGGCGCTGGGGGCCAACATGCTCCGGGGCGGTGCCTTCAAACCCCGCACCTCTCCCTATGCCTTTCAAGGGTTGGGGGCAGATGGCATCAAACTGCTGCTCCACGCCAAAAAGCTCACCGGCTTGCCCATCGTCACCGAAATTATGGAGCTCTCCCAGCTTGACTACTTCGACGATGTGGATATGATCCAAGTGGGTGCCCGCAACATGCAAAACTTTCAACTCCTCAAGGAATTGGGTAAAATCAACAAACCTATTTTGTTAAAAAAAGGACTGTCCAGTTCCATTCAGGAACTCCTCATGAGTGCGGAATATATTATGGCCGGGGGTAACAAAGATGTCATCCTGTGCGAGCGGGGTATGCGCACCTTCGAGACCGCCACCCGGAACACCTTGGATTTATCGGCAATTCCTGTACTAAAGGAACTGTCCCATCTCCCCGTGATTATCGACCCGTCCCACGGCACGGGATATGCAAAGTATGTAAAATCTTTGTCCCTGGCGTCCACCGCAGGGGGGGCAGACGGGTTGATCATCGAAGTGCACAACGATCCGTCCGCAGCCCTGTGCGACGGCCAGCAGTCCATCACCCCCGAAACCTTTGGCCAGATCAACCAAAGTGTTCAGAAAATTTTAACCTGTCTGCGTGAATTTTAATATTTGGAGGAAACCGATATATGTCAAAAGATTTAGAAAACATTCGCAAGGAAATCGACCGGGTGGACGATCAGCTGGTGGATTTATTTAAAGAACGACTGGAACTTGCCGGGGAAGTGGCAGCATACAAGCAGGAGCACAACTTGCCCATCCTCAACTCCTCTCGGGAGCGGGAGATCATCCAGCGGCTCACAAAAGAGCAGGACGATTTCATGGCTTGTTACACCAAGATATTGTTCACCACCCTCTTTGATTTATCTCGCTCACACCAGGCTTCAAAAATGAATCCCCTGTCAAGGACGGTGTCCGACATTCAAACTGCACTCAAGAATACCCCTGAGAATTTTCCAAAGAGTGCTGTGGTGGCTTGTCAAGGCATTGAGGGGGCAAACTCCACGTATGCCTGTGAAAAATTGTTTTCCCGGCCGTCCATCACCTATTTCAACACCTTTGAAGGGGTGTTTAGTGCCGTGGAACAGGGGCTTTGCAAATACGGCATACTGCCCATTGAAAACAGCTTACACGGCTCGGTGACCGGTGCGTATGATTTGATGAAGGAATACAAGTTTTACATCGTGCGCAGTGTAAAATTAAAAATCAACCACGCACTTCTTGCCAAACCGGGTACCAAACTTTCGGATATTAAGGCAGTTTATTCCCACGAACAGGCTCTCTCTCAGTGCAGTGCGTTCCTTAAGTTGCATAAAATTGAAGTGCGAAGCTGTGAAAACACGGCAATTGCCGCAAAATTAGTCTCTCAATCGGAGGACAATTCCATTGCTGCCATCTCCACCAGATCTTGTGCAGAGCTATACAATTTGGAAATTGTTTCGGACCACATCCAAAACAGCGAAAACAACTACACAAAGTTTATCTGTATTTCCAAACAACCCGAAATTTATCCCGGGGCTAACAGGATCAGCCTGATGATGACCATCCCCCACCGCCCCGGTGCACTGTACAGCATTATGGCTAAGTTTGCAGCTCTTGGCATCAACCTCACCAAGCTCGAGAGCAGGCCCATGCCTAACAAGGATTTTGAGTTTATGTTCTACTTTGATTTAGACATATCCGTCTACGCCGAGGAGGTATTAATCCTGTTTTCCCAGCTGGAAAATGCGCTAGATAAATTTGTTTATTTGGGCAGTTATTCAGAAATTTAATACAACTTTATATTATTTAATGTATACATGTACCAATATATTTTATAGTTTATAAATCTGTTGATTTTTGTATTCATTGGTTATATAATGCACCTATACAATGTTTTTCCATAAGTTTTTTTTATCCAATCAGTTGACTCTTGAATATTTTTGCGGAGGAATAGGGCTTTGAAATTCAAGAAAATAGGTGCAAAGTTGAGTGCATTTATTATACCCGTAATATTGATTAGCGTTGCAATCATCTTATTTATCACATTTCTTATGAGCCAGGATATTGTGAGTGCCATATCCAAAGATGAATGTGAAACGGGCTTAAATGCCATGTACAGTACCTTAAACGACTATTTAGATGCATCCATTGCTGCTTGCGACGGACTTGCAAAAGATGACGATTTTATTAATGCCACATTTTCAAAAGATGTAGATTTTTTGTTACAAGCCCTTCATCGGCAAGTCAATGAATCCAGCATTGGATTTGCACTGCTGTCCGACCCCAAGGGAAACGTCTTAGCCTCCACTGTTGCGGGTGTTACCAGTGTTGCCGACGTAGCGCTGTTTAAAAATGCATTGGAGAGGTACTCGGGTAAGGACTATATTTCATCGGCACACATCCCCCATGCAATTTGTGCCGCTTTCCCCATCGTGTATAACAATGGGGTGGTGGGCGTTGTGATGACGGGTAAAAACCTTGCGGATAAGGACATTGTAGACCACTTGAAGTCAAACAGCGGCAAAGAGTTTACCATATGTTTTGGTGAAGAGCGCATCAACACCACCATTCTCCAAGATGGGAATCGCATCATCAACACGAAAGTCTCTCCCCTCATTGCTGACTTAGTGTTGGATAAAGGGGAGACCTATCTGGGCAGATTGGACATTATGGGTGAAGAGTTGTACAGCATCTATGCCCCCCTGAAGAACCTGAAAGGGCAAATTATCGGGCTAGTGTATAGCGGTAAAAATATGTCCTTTGCAAATGCAAAGACCAACCAAGGCGTTGCATTTATGGCATTTATTGGAATTATTTGTGCCGTGGTGGCTGCTATTATGGTTGCATCTCTCGTTAAAAAACTCATCACCAAACCCATACAAGAAGTGAAAAATGCTGCACAGCAGCTTTCCCAAGGTCACTTAAACGTTGTGATTAAATACAAGAGCAACGATGAGATCGGCGACTTAGCGGACAGCGTGCGCAGTTCCATGCACATCCTCAGCCAGTATATCACCGACATCAAAATGGCCACTCGGGAAATGGCCGAGGGTAACTTCAACCTTCCCTCCCCCACCGAACCTTTTGTAGGTGATTTTAAAGAGATTGAAATATCTGTTGCAAAACTCATGCTCCAACTGTCCCACACCCTTTCCCAAATATCCGATGCATCCAAAAGCGTTTCCCTAGGAGCGGAGGATCTCTCCGAAGGCGCTCAGGCGCTGGCTCACGGCGCAATGGAACAGACAAAGTCGGTGGAAAACCTGTCCATCACCATTGGCCAACTTCACGAACAGTTTAAAGAGACCACCGAGGGGATCGATCAGGTGGACAAGGATACGGATGTTGCCGAAATCGAAGTGGATAAGAACAACCAACAGTTAAAAGAACTGATGGCTGAAATCGAAGCCATTAACGATAAATCCGACGAGATACGTAAGATTATCAAGGTCATCGAAGATATTGCCTTTCAAACAAACATTCTCGCCCTCAACGCCGCTGTGGAAGCTGCCCGGGCAGGTGCTGCGGGTAAGGGTTTTGCCGTGGTTGCCGACGAAGTGCGCAACCTTGCGGGGAAATCTGCTGTGGCTGCAAAAAACACTGCAACCCTCATGGAAGCGACGGTGGATTCCGTTGCAAAAGTCACTTTGAGTGCCGAAAATGCAGTGTCCTCTCTGGACGAAATCACAAAGGCAACCCAAAAGATTGCCCAAAACGTGCGGGGTATCGCTCGATCGGCAGACAACGAGTTAAAAGCACTGTCCGATTTCAGCACGGGTATCGAACAGATCACCGCAGTGGTACAGACCAATTCCGCAACCAGCCAAGAGAGTGCCGCAACCTCCGACGATCTTTTAAAACAGGCACAATTCCTGCAATCTCTGGTGAGTAAATTTACCCTCCATACATCCGACACCTATACCACCACCAGCGATGGCATCACCCTAACTGCACAAGACTTATAATATATAAAAGCCAAGCAAAAACCCCCGTTTTTTTACTACAATCGGGGGTTTTGCTATTGGTTATTATGAAGGCGATAGTATCGTTTATATCACGTCGTAACCGATGTCTTCTATCTCTTTTTTCAACAGGTCTATGGCTACAATATCGCTGTGAACCACAGTCACAGTCTTGTCCTTTAAATCTACGGCCACTTCTTTCACTCCCTCAAGGGCAGAGAGTGTTTCTTTAATACTGCTCTCGCAGTGGGAACAAGACATTCCTTCTACATGTAGTGTTGTTTGCATTTCATTCTCCTTATCTCATCATCTCATCCGCCGCAGCAGGGTGAACCCGGTTTTAACGTTCTTTTGGGAAACCCACCGGTTTTTGGCGGCTCATATTCGCTCTCATCTGCCACTACGGTGACTGTACTATCTAACATACCCATCCAGCAGGAGTAGTCGAACACACCCAATTCTTTTGGAGTAAACTCAATGATATTTTCTCCCTCTTCCAAAACCTTTAGAACGCCAAATGCCTCCATGACAATTTCGTCATTGCAACCGTTTAAATTCTTTGCATCGGCTTGAATGATCCATCGAACGGGTTTATCTTTGACAACCGTCAGTTGGGGATAGCTGCTGGACTCCAGTTCCGTTCTAATGGTGAGCACCTCTTCATCCGGATTCAAAGAATTATTCACTTCCGGTTTTTGAGATTTTAAAACTTCCTCTTTTTCCGATTCAACAACTTCTTTTGGTTCTGGCGAAAGGGCTGAAACTGTACATCCCGTTACGAACAGCAGTACGGCCAGGAGCAACCCAACAATACATATTTTTTTCATATCCATCCCTCGATTGATTGATTTCTTTTTCAAATATTTTTTATTTTAACCTAAGTTTGTGGAGATTGTATGAAGAATCCGCAAATACTTGAAAAAGTATAACACAAACTCAATTGAATTTTAACTCCTTTCTCTGTTGACAAGGTTTCTTTTTTTGTTTATCTTTAAAATAGTATTTTTTTATAACTTTTAAATCATTTACAATTTTAAAATAAATAGAATCAGCAAACGAGGTATATTTTCATGAATCACTATCCCAACCTATTTAAGCCCATTCAAATTGGCAGCATGACTGTGCCCAACCGGGTGTGCCATGTGCCCACAGACATCAGCTCCTCCAATGCAGACGGCTCGGTGAGCGAACGAGACATCTACCACCACTCCGAACTGGCTAAGGGTGGCGTTGGCCTCATCATCGTGGGAGCAACCACCCCCGATTCTAAAACGGGCAGACCCACCGTCACCTGCCTTGTGGCCGACGCAGACAACTATATTCCCGGGTTGGCCCGGTTGGCTGATAGTATGCACAAATACGGCAGCAAATGTGTGGTGCAGCTCCAGCATCCGGGCAGGCAGTGTGCCATTCCCCGGCACAACACAATGTCCACCAACGATATGGTGCTCAAGCTGCCCTGGTCTGCCGGACACGAAATTGTCTATGAAAATGCTCAGGAGAAGGGTAAACCCGTTCGGGCAATGACCACCGAAGAGGTCATCGATATGGTGGACAAATTTTCCGAAGCCGCATGGCGGGTACAGCAAGCGGGGTTCGACGGAGTGGAACTTCACGCAGCCCACGGTTACCTGATCTCCCAGTTTATGTCTCCCCTGCTGAACCGCAGGAACGACCGCTTTGGCGGCAGCTTTGAAAACCGTATGCGCTTCCCCTTGGCCATTGTTTCTTCCATACAGCAAAAGTGTGGGCGTGATTTCCCCATTTTAGTTCGCTATTCCGTGGACGAGTGGGTGGAAGGTGGACGTGAACTGATGGAAAGTGTGGAAGTTGCCAAGGCCTTTGAACTTGCAGGGGTTGCGGCGCTGGATCTCTCCCAGTGCATTCAGGAAAGCCCCGGTGCAGGGTTCGACCCCATGTACTACCCCGAGGGTTGGACCATGTACGCTTCCGAAGAAATTAAAAAGCACGTATCCATCCCCGTCATCAACAGCCACACCTTCCGCAACCCCGACTTTTGTGAGAAAGTGCTCGCCGACAATAAAACCGACATGGTGGGTTTGTCCCGGCAAATGTTAGCCGATCCCTATTGGGCGATTAAGGCGTATAACGGCAAGACCGATGAGATTCGCCGGTGCATTTCCTGTCTCACCGGCTGCTGGCAGGAATCCATGATGGCTAAAAAGGAAATCGCCTGTGCCATCAACCCCGCTTGCGGAAATATTGCCTTTAGCCAGCTTAAGAAAACGGACACTCCCCTGCGCCTTGCCATTGTGGGGGGAGGCCCTGCGGGCATGGAAGCAGCACGTATTGCAGCCACACGAGGGCATACGGTTACGTTGTTTGAAAAGACGGGTGAGCTTGGCGGTGCCATCCTGGGGTGTTGTTTGGCACCCGGCAAGGAAAAGATGAAGTGGTATGCCGATTGGATACGCCGACAGATTGCCAAGCTTGACATTGAAGTAAAGATGAACTGTACTCCAAGTGTCGATCAATTGAAGGAGTTTGATTTAACGATTACTGCCACCGGTGCCTCTTCCTATACCCCCGACTGCATTGGGCAAGAGAACATCATACCCTTCGAGCAAGTGATCGCCTGCCCCAAGGTGAACTGTGAATATCACCCCAAAGATCGTTCGCCCAAGAAATTAGGGGAAAAAGTTTTGCTGTGGGGGGACGGATATCCCGTAATTGACACTGCTGCATACCTAGCTTCCATCGGCAAGCAGGTGAGCATTGTAACGGAAAATCGTGAGTTGGGTGAGAAGGTGGAAGTGATACATATGTATGTGTTGCGCAAGCGTTTTGCCCAAACCGATGCCGAGGCACTTGACAGCAAGCCCTTCAAATACCCAGTTGAAGTGATTACAAATTCTACGGTTTATTCCGTGGGTGATGGTGTTGCGGTGGTGATGGACAAGAATTTCAACAAGCGTGAGCTGCAAATTGACGATGTTGTGACGTGTCACACCCGATCCAACGACGCTTTCTTCAAGGAACTTCGAGCACAGGGGATTTCTGCGGTGAACGTTGGGGATTCCATCAAGCCTAGGAATTTGCACAGTGCGGTGAACGAGGGGGCAAATGCGGCGCTGAAGCTGGAGGAGTGTCTTGTGTTCAACCCCAACGGCTCAGTGGTAAACGATCTGCCCCTAGATGTCGCACAGATGCTGCGGTAAATATTTTTCTTGGGGTTCCACCCCAAACCCGTTTTCGTGGGCTCCGCCCACACCCGCAAGGGGGAATAATTCCCCCTTGACCCCTCACTACGCAAAAGCTATCGCTTTTGCTAAGATTTTTTTTGTTATATTTAGCCTTAGCAAAGCGTTAGCTTTGCGATAAAAAGTTTTTGGGTTTCCAAAGGGTATTTTTTTAAAAATACCCTTTGGCGGGGTTTGGGGTGGAACCCCAATAAAAAACGAATCTCCCTACATCTCCTCGTCGATCTGGGAATACATGTACGGCGTCTGCTGGTAGACGTAGTAGTTGAGCCAGTTGGAAAACAACAGGTTGGCATGTCCACGCCAACGCACAATCGGCTCCCTTGTCGGGTCATCACCCGGATAGTAATTGCAGGGCACCTGTATGGGTAATCCCTTTGCAACATCCCGGTCGTACTCCCCCTTGAGGGTCAGCGGGTCATACTCCGAATGCCCCGTCACAAACACCTGCCTGCCGTGTTTGGCCGTTACAATATACACCCCTGCTTCGTCCGATTCACTGATCAGCTTTAACCGATCGTCCCTTAAAATATCTTCCCGCTTAATTTCCGTGTGCCGTGAATGAGGCACGTAAAACACATCGTCAAACCCCCGGGTCAACTGAAACGTCTTGTTTAGTGCCCTGTGGGGAAATACCCCAAACATCTTCTCTTTCAACGGATACTTCTTAATCCCATAGTGATAGTAAAGCCCCGCCTGTGCCCCCCAGCAGATGTGCAGGGTGGAATACACATTTTTCTTGCTCCACTCCATAATCTCTATCAGCTCGTCCCAGTAATCCACCTGTTCAAACTCAATCTTTTCAATGGGTGCCCCTGTGATGATTAGCCCGTCCAACTTGGAGTGGGAAATCTGATCAAAGGTTGTGTAAAACGTCTTGAGATGCTCCGAGGACGTATTTTTTGACGTGTGGGTCTTGGGATGAATGAGCATAATCTCCGCTTGCAGGGGGGAGTTGCCCAAAAGCCTTAAGAGCTGGGTCTCCGTTTCTATTTTGGCGGGCATAATGTTGAGGATGGCCAGGCGAAGGGGGCGTATGTCTTGGGTTGTGGCCCTCTCCTCCGTCATCACGAATATACCCTCGTCGGACAGGGATTTATAGGCTGGTAAATCCTTATGTATGTTGATTGGCATAAGTGTTCCTCCGGTTTTACTTGTTTGTCACGACCTTTGTGTTGGGCGGTACCGATTCACAAATGAAAGCGTTACCCCCAATGACAGAGTTTGCACCGATGACGGTATTGCCACCCAAAATGGTGGTGCCCGCATAGATGGTGACGTTGTTTTCAATGGTGGGGTGGCGGCGCACGCCGCTGAGCTTTTGGCCCCCCCGGGTGGACAGTGCCCCAAGGGTGACCCCTTGATACAACTTCACGTTGTTTCCAATGACACACGTCTCCCCAATGACCACCCCTGTGCCGTGGTCGATAAAAAAGTTCTCCCCGATTTCAGCCCCGGGGTTGATGTCGATCCCCGTCTGGCCGTGGGCGTACTCAGTCATCATTCGGGGCATAAAGGGCACCTTCTCGTCGTATAAAATGTGGGCGAATCGATATACAAACACGGCAAACATGCCGGGATAGGAGAGGATAATCTCGTCCACGCTGTTGGCCGCTGGGTCTCCGTCGAAACCCGCACGGGCATCCCGCATGAGCTTACCCCGCACTTCATCCAACTGATTCAAAAACCTGCTGGTTATGTCTCGTGCCATCTGCCCGTCTCCGCCTATGGAGCGTTCGATCTGCCGCATGAGATCGATGCGCAAGTGCTCCAACACATCCTCTTCCCCTGTGCCGAAGTGGTCGGGGAAGGTTACGCCTCGCAACTTATCTACGATTTTAATAATCACTGACTGATTTGGAAACTGCATACTATTCATCCTCAAACATGGGTGTGGATAAATACCGCTCCCCGGTATCGGGGAGGATGACCACAATATTTTTTCCGCCCTGCCGCCTTGCAACGGCTGTTGCCGCAAATACAGCTGCACCCGAAGATATGCCCACCAGCACACCCTCCAGCCTTGCGATTTCCCTGCCCGTTTCAAAAGCCGATTCGTTGGACACGGGAATGACTTCATCGTAAATCTTTGTATTTAAAGTCTCCGGAACAAATCCTGCTCCAATGCCCTGTATCTTGTGTGCCCCTGCCGTACCCTTGGAGAGCACGGGGGAGTTTTCCGGCTCCACCGCAACCACGGTTATGTTGGGGTTTTTCTCCTTTAAATACCGGCCAATGCCCGATATGGTTCCCCCTGTGCCCACGCCTGCCACCAAGATATCCACTGCACCGTTGGTATCCTCCCAAATTTCAGGGCCAGTGGTGGCATAGTGTTTCTCCGGATTTGCGGGGTTAGTAAATTGGCTGGGCATAAAGCTGTTTTTTGTGCTGGCAGTCAGCTCCTCCGCCTTGGCAATCGCACCCTTCATACCCAGAGATCCGTCTGTGAGTACAATCTCTGCACCATAGGCACGCAGCAGGTTTCTGCGCTCTACGCTCATGGTTTCGGGCATGGTGAGAATAATTCGATACCCCTTGGATGCCGCTATGCTGGCAAGGCCAATGCCCGTGTTGCCGCTGGTTGGCTCGATGATGACGGTGTCTTTTGTGATTAACCCCTGCTTAACTGCATTGTCAATCATAGCCCATGCAATGCGATCCTTCACACTGCCCGCTGGGTTGTAATACTCCAGCTTAGCTAGTATCTTGGATTTTAACTGATGCTTTTCTTGATAATTAGCAAGCTCTAATATGGGGGTTTTCCCGATTAACTCCGTTACAGATTTATAAATACCCATGATCTCATCCTTTCGCTGCCGACAGACCAAGGTTCAGATCGGCTATAATATCATCTATATGCTCCGTACCGATAGATAGACGAATTGAATTTGGTCGGATGCCCGATGCGGCAAGCTCTTCTTCGTTCATCTGGGAATGGGTGGTGGAAGCGGGGTGGATGGCCAGAGACTTCACGTCGGCCACATTGGCCAGCAGGGAGAATATCTCCAAATGATCGATAAATCTCTTTGCAGTCTCACCATCTCCCTTAATTTCAAAGGTAAAGATGGAACCCGCACCTTTGGGGAAATATTTCTGATACAACTCATGATCCGGGTGATCACTGAGGGAGGGATGGTTCACCTTTTCCACCTGAGGATGGTTCTTTAAAAATTCAACCACCTTGAGTGCGTTTTCCACATGTCTCTCCACCCGAAGGGACAGAGTTTCCAATCCCTGTAAGAATAAAAAGGAGTGGAAGGGGCTGATGGTGGAACCCGTATCTCTCATGATGGTGGTTCTCACCTTAATGATGTATGCCAAATTACCCACTGCCTGGGTGAATACCACCCCGTGATAGCTGGGGTTTGGCTGGGATAATCCCGGGAATTTATCGTTTTGTGCCCAATCGAACTTTCCGCTGTCCACAATCACACCGCCAATCACCGTGCCGTGTCCGCCGATAAACTTTGTTGCAGAGTGCACCACAATGTCTGCCCCGTGTTCAATGGGACGAAGCAGGTATGGGGTTGCAAAGGTGTTGTCTACGATGAGGGGAATGCCGTTGTCGTGGGCAACTTTAGCAACAGCACTGATGTCGATGACCGAAGAATTTGGGTTGCCCAAACTTTCAATAAAGATTGCTTTCGTATTTGCCCGAATGGCATTGGCAAAATTAGAAATTTCGCTCCCGTCTACAAACGTGGTCTCAATGCCAAACTCCACCAACGTGTTTGCAAACAAGTTGTATGTTCCGCCATAAATTGTTTGGGCAGATACGATGTGGTCTCCCGCCTTGGCGATGTTTTGCACCGCATATGCAACCGCTGCGGCACCTGACGATGTTGCAAGGGCACCCACGCCTCCTTCTAATGCGGCTATACGCTTTTCAAACACATCGGACGTGGGGTTCATGAGCCTGGTATAGATATTTCCCCCCTCCGACAAGTCGAACCGTGCCTTTGCCTGTGCGCAGTTGTCAAACACATAGGATGTGGTTGCATAAATGGGCACAGCTCTTGCGCCCGTTGCGCTGTCGGGGGTTTCCTGCCCTGCGTGGAGTTGTTGTGTTTCAAATTTATATTGTTTATTGTTGTTCATACTATTTTCCTTTCAAATATGTATTTATATATATAACATGAAAGCAACACTGTTCTTTCAAAAGTAACTGCGTAAAATAAATTTACATGAAAGTTCATTATAACGAAATACAGCACCTACACATTCGATGAAAATATATATTGTTTAAATTTTGCAAGTAGATCATACGTTTCCTCCCAAAATATATTATTCCTATCAATTTAGTATGATTATAGTGGAATTGTGATTGTTTGTCAATATAAATATTTTATATATGGTAGTCATAGGCCTTGTTGCCGCCCTCCAGCAAGTCTTGCAAGGTCTTTGCATCTACATATTCGTTGATCACTCGGTTGAGGCCCTCCCAAAAGGGCAGGGTTTTACAAACCGAACGCCGAGGGCACTTGTTTGGATGGTCTTCCAAGCAACTGGTGGGGCACAAACTGCCCTCGGTGATGCGTAAAATATCCCCCACCCGATATTCCTCGGGGTGTTTGGCCAAGCGATACCCCCCGTTGTTGCCCCGCAAGCTCTTCACATACCCCGCTTTTGTTAGCAGGGAAATAATTTGCTCCATATATTTAATGGAAATGTCCTGCCGTTCCGAAATGTCTTTAATGGGAATGTACTCCCCTGCGCTGTGCTCTGCTAAATCCAGCATGATCCGCAGGGCATATCTTCCCTTTGTGGAAATCTTCATAATTCACCACCCTTTTTTACTATAATACTATATACTTACTAGGAATACAAGTGAAAAATAACACAGTGCATTTATTTGACATCAGTCATTCACAAGAATAGGGGTTTTCCAACAGTTCCTTTACCCTTTGCTGAAACTTTGCAGCATCCACAGAATCCATAATGCGGTGATCGTAGGTGAGGGATAGGATCATCACTTTTTTTACAACAACTTGCCCCTCCATGAGCGCCAACTCGTCTTGTACGGCACACACCCCCAAAATACCCGGTTCGGGTTGGTTGAGAATGGGTGTGAAGGACAGCACATCGAACATACCCATGTTGGAAACCGTGAATACACTTCCCGTCAGTTCATGGGGTTTAAGGGTATTTTCTCGTGCTCGCTTTGCTAAGTCCTTGGCGTGTTTAGAAATTTCTAACAGAGTGCGCGTGTTGGCATCTTTGATGACGGGCACCAGCAAGCCGTTATTTACGCTAACAACAAACCCCAAGTGCACGTCTTGTTTTATAACAAGGGTGTCTCCACTGAGCACTGTGCGCATACACTCATGTTCGGCAATGGCTGTTGCTGTGGCCTTTAACACAAAGTCGTTTAAAGAGAACTTGTGTTGCCCCTTTGCATTGATCTCCTGCCGAACCTCCAGCAGCTTTGTGACATCCACCTTCATGTTTTGGGTGACTGCTGGACACTCCATATGACTTTTGGTCGTTTTCCTTGCAATGGCTTTGCGCATACCGGTGAGGGGCACCATTTTCTCTCCCCCACTGTGTATTGGGATATCCCTGCCCAAAAGCACTCCCCTCTTGCCGCTGGGCGTCACTTGGTTAAGGTTTATACCTCGTTCCTTTGCTAAAACCTTGGCATAGGGAGTTGCCGGAATATATCCCGCTTCTCCCCCCAAACTTTCCTTCCGCTTGAGTTTACACGGCGTGTGTGCGGGCACCTTCTCCCCCGCTTCACCGATATAACCCATCACGTGGAGCACGGGCAGCACATCTCCATCGCCCACATACTTTGCGAGCAGTATTCCCCTTCCGGGGGCCTCCGCTTCCATGGTGATCTTGTCGGTCTCAATCTCCATAATGGGCTCATCCATCTCAACGGGATCCCCCACTTCCTTGAGCCAGCGGATCAGCTTGCCCTCTTTCATATCCATACCCGCCTTGGGCATAAAAATCTCTATCATGCCTACCTCATATGAACTCTCGTATGGTTTTGATGATTTTTTCCTTGGTGGGAATGATTTCTCGCTCTAAAATTGGGTTAAAGGGGATGGGGGTGGAGTGGGCACCCAATCTCTTAATGGGCGCATCTAAATAATAAAACGCTTCGCTGTCTGCAATTTGGCTTGCGATCTCTGCACCAAACCCGCAAAAGGTCACAGCCTCGTGGACGATGACTACGTGTTTTGTCTTCTTCACCGATCGAACGATTGTTTCCACATCCAGAGGAACCAAGGAACGAATGTCAATCACTTCGGCATGGATGTTTTCCTTTTCTAAATCCAAAGCACTCTCCAAGCACACGTTCACCATCTTGCCATAAGTGACAATTGTCACATCAAAGCCGCTTCTCTTAATATCTGCAAGGCCAAAGGGAATGGCATAGTCCCCTTCGGGCACTTCCCCCTTGGTTCGATACAACTGCTTTTGCTCCAAAAACATCACGGGATTGTCGTCCCGAATGGCTGTTTTTAACAAACCCTTTGCGTCGTAGGGGGTGGAGGGGATGATCACCTTTAAGCCGGGAATGTGGCAGAGCAATGCCTCTAAACTCTGGGAGTGCTGGGCCGCAGCACCTGTGCCGCTTCCCGCAGCCGTGCGCATCACCAGGGGAACCGAAACTTTTCCCCCAAACATGGTGCGCAGCTTGGGCGCTTGGTTGATCAATTCGTCGAAACAAACGCCGATAAAATCCGAAAACATGATTTCCACCACAGGCCTCATCCCAACCATAGCAGCGCCAATGGCTGCACCCACAAAACCCTGTTCGGCAATGGGGGTGTCCATAATCCGCTGGGGGCCAAACTCGGCCAGCATGCCTTTGGATACCCCAAAAGCACCGCAGTATTCCCCAATGTCTTCCCCCAACATAAAGACGTTTTGATCTCTTTGCATTTCTTCGGATATGGCGTCGTTAATCGCTTGCGCATATGTTATTTCTGGCATATTTTTCTCCTTTTACGCAAACACATTGCCAAGAAGATGCTCCATAGACGGTTCGCAACTCTCCTTAGCAAACACAACGGCATCGTTCACTTGTGCCTCGGTTGCACTTGCGATTTCGTCCATCTCACTGTCTAAAAAGCCATGTGCGGTGAGCTTTTCCCGGAACAGCTTGATGGGGCACTTTTCTTTCCACGCTGCTATTTCTTCCTTGGTGCGATATAGATTTCCGTCGCTCTTGGAGTGGCCGCAGGTGCGGTATGTGTTTAACACCAACAGCATCGGTCCATTGTTTAGCACATACTGCCTCGCCTGACACACCGCTTCATAAACAGCCAGCACATCGTTTCCATCTACATTTTTTCCGGGCATGCCAAAGGGAATGGCCCTTTTTGATATATCTGTATCTTTCATCACTTTAGAGATGTGGGTGGACATGCCGTAGGTGTTGTTGACACACACGAACAGTATGGGTAAACTCCACACGGAAGCCAAATTAAAGGCTTCGAAGGTTGCCCCTTCGTTGGACGTACCGTCTCCAAAGAATACCACCACCACTCTATCTCTTTCACCCCGCTTTTGAACGGCAAGGGCTGCTCCCCCCGCCATTACAGCGCTGGCACCCAGTATGCCATCGGCACCGTAATAAAACCGATCGGGGTCTGCAATGTGCATGGAACCGCCAATACCTCTGCATACACCCGTGTCCTTGGCAAGAATTTCTGCCATCACAGCCTTCACGTCCAAACCCTTCGCCAGTGCCTGCACGTGCCCCCGGTGGGTGCCAAAGACGTAGTCCTGCTCCTTGAGCGCCGAGATCGTGCCCACCGCAGTGGCTTCCTCCCCAATGGCCAAGTGGGTGGTGCCGTGCACCAGCCCCTGTGAGAAGAGCCACTGAACCCGTTCTTCGAATTTTCTGCCAAGGTACATTGTGCTAAGAAGTTTCTTTAAAAATTCTCTATCGTACTGTAGACTCAACGGTACATGCCTCCTCTGTATGTCGTCTAGTTGTATCATCAATTTTATAGTTTCACAAGAATAATGTCAACAAAGCGGTAATTAATAACATTTAAATTATTAATGAACAAGAAAAATGCCCATCCATGAGACGGACACCCTTTCTATTATAGAATATTACAGTTTTTTTTAATCTAGCTCCCGCATGGTCAGGGAAATTCTTTTTTTATCCACGTCCACCGAGATCACCTTCACCGTCACCGCATCTCCCACTTTTAACACTTCGCTGGGGTGACGGATAAATCGATCGGCAATTTGGGAAATGTGCACCAATCCGTCCTGATGCACCCCAATGTCCACAAATGCACCAAAATCAATGACGTTGCGCACCGTCCCCTCAATCTTCATACCCGGGGTTAAGTCGGAAATATTAAGCAAATCGCTCCGCAGCACGGGTGGGGGTAGTTCATCTCGAATGTCCCGTCCGGGTTTCTTGAGTTCGTTTAAAATATCTGTCAGGGTGGGCACACCGATTTCGCAAGTCTTTGCAACCTGTTCCTTACCCTTCGCAAGCACCTTGTCCCACAGCCCTCCCAGGCTCTCAATGTCTTTTACGTTATACCCAAAGTGTTCGATGAGTTTCCTGGTGGCGCCATAGGATTCGGGGTGCACGGCTGTGTTGTCCAAGGGCTCTTTCCCCCCTTGAATGCGCAAAAACCCTGCACACTGCTCATAGGCTTTTGCCCCCAACCGGGGCACCTTTTTCAGGGTGCTCCTGCTCTCAAAAGCACCGTTTTCTTCCCGATAGGCAACGATATTCTTGGCGATGGAGGCGTTTAGCCCCGAAATGTAGGAGAGCAGGGAGGGTGACGCTGTGTTTAAATCCACGCCCACGGCGTTCACGCAACTCTCCACCACTCCGTTGAGGGCAAAGTCCAACCGGGCAGGGGGCATGTCGTGCTGATATAACCCAACGCCAATGGATTTCGGGTCTATTTTCACCAGCTCCGCCAAAGGATCGGCCAACCGACGGGCAATGGATACCGCACTGCGGATGGTCACATCGAAATTTGGAAACTCTTCCGAAGCCAGCTTGGATGCGGAATACACCGAAGCACCCGCCTCGTTGGTGACGGCATAAGAAACAGGCACATCCAGTTCCTTTAGCAATTCTGCAATAAAAATCTCTGTCTCCTTGGATGCCGTGCCGTTGCCAATGGAGATCACCGACACGTTGTGTTTTTTAATCAATCTGCTCAGCACAGCCTTACTCTCCACCACCTTGTTCTGGGGCGGTGTGGGGTATATCACGGTTGTGTCCAACACCTTTTGGGTTGCATCGATGACGGCAATCTTACACCCCGTGCGATACGCCGGATCCACCCCCATGATCACTTGGTTTTTAATGGGGGGCTGCATGAGTAGGGGCTGTAGGTTTAGTGCAAACATGGCAATCGCCTGTTCACTGGCCGCTTCAAACAAGCTAGAGCGCATCTCCCTCTCCAGAGACGGATAGATCAGCCGTTTATAGGCATCTTTGCAGGTATCCAAAAGCCAAGGTTTGTTGGCTGCAAATTTCTTTTCTATGCGCTCCATCACCCGCTCTGTGTCCACCTCCAGACTCACTTTTAAGAATCCTTCCTTTTCTCCCCGGTTGATGGCTAAAATCCGATGGCTGGGGATTTTTTGCAGGGCTTCGCTGTAGTCGTAATACATCTCATACACGCTCTGCTGCTCCGCATCCCCTTTGGTGACTATGGCACCCGTTGTATGAAACAAGTTGCGCAAAATCTTGCGCAGTTCGGCATCGTCCGAAATCCACTCCGCAATGATATCCAACGCACCTTGCAGTGCTTCCTGTGCCGTGGCCACCCCTTTTTCTTCGTCGATAAACTGTGCTGCCAACTCCTCCGGGCTTTGGCTCAGCTTCTCGTCTCCAAAGAGTAACACCGCCAGAGGCTCCAACCCTTTCTCTATGGCGACCGTTGCCCTCGTCCTGCGCTTTTGCTTGTAGGGTCTGTATATATCTTCTAGTTCCGCTAAGGTGATTGCCGCAGTTATAGCGGCGGACAGTTCCTCGGTGAGTTTCCCCTGCTCTTCAATGCTCTTTTCGATCTCCTGCCTTCGCTTTTGCAGATTTCTCAAATAATTCAGCCTGTCATAAAATGAGCGCAGCACTTGGTCGTCCTGCCCCCCGGTGGCTTCCTTGCGGTACCGTGCAATGAAGGGAATGGTGGCTCCCCCGTCGATTAATTCGATGATATTTTTTGCATAGACCTCACTCAATGAAAACTCTTTACACAATATACTTAGCTCTTGCAACACTTCATCTCCTGCATTTAAAATAATAACCATAGTATACAGCAACTTTCAAACAATTTATAGATTAATTTTGAAAATTTTCTGGCTTTCCCAACGGCACCGTGATAAAATAACCCTTGGAAACGTGATCTATTCAATCGTTATAAAGGAGATGTATTATGCCAAAAATATCGAACATTGAACTCATCTATCAAAACGAACAACACGTCCTCTCCATCCGCAAGCGCACAGGTGTTGCGCAATTACCCATGTTGATTGGTGAAAGTTATGGTGCCATTGCACAGTATTTGTCCGATATGGGTGAACTCATGTCCGATGTGCCCTTTGTGGCCTACTACAACATGGACATGCACGACTTGGATGTGGACATTGGATTTCCCGTTTCCAGTGCCTTTCCCGGAAAAGGTGATATCAAACACAACGTAATTCCCGAGGGAAAATTTGTTTTTGCCCTGCATCTGGGCTCCTATACTGAATTGGAACCGCTGTACGCTGAAATGGCAGCGTGGATCACAAACAACGGTTTAACCCCCTCCGGCCCAGCCTACGAATTTTATTACAACGGGCCAGAATTCCCCGAATCCCAGTATTTGACCAAAGTGGTCATGCCCGTGAAATAAGCAGGAGGACTGTATGCAGCTTCACTTTAAAGGGCCGCTGATTGCGGTGGAGGACGTTTCGGCTTCTAAAGAGTTTTACGAAACATTACTCAATCAAAAGATTAAGTTTGATTTGGGTGCGTGCCAGCAGTTTGAGAGTGGTTTGACCCTCCAAGCCAAAGACACCCTGCCCCAACTCTTTGGTTTTAAAGACTACGAAATCATCCGGCGCAGCAATGCAGCCATCCTATATTTTGAAACCGATGATTTTGATGGGTTTGTACAAAAACTTGAAAAAAATTACGACTATTTGGAATATGTGCACGAAGTGGTGGAATTTGAGTGGGGACAGCGTTCGGTGTGTTTCTACGACTTAGACGAACACCCTGTGGATGTGAGTGAAACCATGGAGTGCGTGTGCAAGCGGTTGTTATCCCAGGGCATGAGCACAAAGGAAGTGGCTAAGAAAACCCAACACCCCATCGAGTTCGTTTCGTCCTGTTTGGATGCTATGCAGAAAAAATAGTGGAAAATAAAAAAAGCCTGCTTTTGGAGAACAAAAACTTGCTTTTTTTATTTTATCTTTTTCTAATTCATAGAATTAACTTAAATTTAAACTTAACCCTCTTCCGTCTCGTTACAAAATAAAACCCTAAAGCTTTGGCTGCTGTTTGTGGCAACAAATAAAATGCCAACAATGGCAAGGGGGATTAAGTGGGACAGTACCTTGTATGTGTTAAAGAACCCATCCGCAGCACTTACAGAAACGGACGGCAGTACCACAAAGATAACATTCCAAACGATCATAAATGCCGAGAGGATACCCCCAAACCGGGTTATGTGATTGGTCGCACACAGTTTCTCCGCTTTCCATTGGGAGATCAGGGCTATGAGCCCAATGAGCAAGCACAGACTGGGTGCAAAGTCCGATAGATAGTTCAGTGCATTTTGAAAGGTCAGGGAGGGCAGGTTAAAAGCGTTAATAAACAACGTCATGTTGTAGGCAAAGGAGTACAACAGCAGACACCAACAAAAGATTTTTGCAAAAAAAGCTCTTTGCTTTTTAAACAGCAAAAGGCTCAGAGACAACAGCAGTGCACTCAAGGGAATGTAGGCTCCCATGGCAAAAAGGTTGTACATAATCTGCTCAAAAGCCATGGGCATACCCCTCGTTGCCTCTGAGACAAACAGCGATGCAAATACAATATAACCAAGGCTCATAACCCCAACGATTGAACATAAAATGACAAAAAAACTTTTTCTATTCTTCATATACCAAACCGTCCTTACACAATAAATTATAACACACAGTGTCAAGGGGG
>CAYVRJ010000012.1:49851-60393 GCA_964453645.1 uncultured Clostridia bacterium | reverse complement strand
TAAAAAAGTGAACCCCCTTTGTTAGTATTTTGTCTAACAATTGGGGTTCACTTCAAGGTGGTGGCTATTTTTTTAAAATACATGATTATGGCATTGTGATTGACCCGGGCTTTAATTTCCTCGACAATTTCAAATATGCTGGATATAGTTTTAATGACATAGATCATATCCTGATTACACACGCCCATAATGACCATACGACTGATCTTGAATCTATTTTAACACTGTTACATCAGTATAACGAAGCAATTCTAGGAGACTACGACACCCACGAAGAGGGAACCATTATTCATGATGTCATTTCTGATATAGCAAATCAAGGGATAAAAATAAAATATGAGGATAGAGATTTTATAGAAGAATTAGCGAAAAAGAAATTTGAAAGGTTCTCCCCGACGGAAACGGATACGTATATATATGTCTGCTAGCACTTTTAAAAAATACGCTCCCATGTTAAACCTATACGAAAAGATCGACTACGATGTAGTTCTCATTAAAGCTGATGACGAAATTCCAATCCTTCCCCCAAGTCCAAAACAGCCAAAATACCCTTATGATTTGAAGATTACTGCTATCAAGGCAAAACACGACGACTTATTATCTGATCGGGATTCGCTTGGATTTATTATTTGTTACGGAAGTTTTGTGTTGGTTTACACAGGAGATACAGGGTATAGTCCTGAGATCGAAAAGCAATACCGCGAAATACACGAAAAATATTGCAAAAGTGATATTGTCTTACTTGCCCATATAGGCGGGTTTAAAGAGTACGAAAAAAAATTTGTTTACTCAAGGAATGTGGAGTATAACAGAAAATCCTTTTATAAAAACCATCTGGGGCGATTAGGGCTTGCCAAGATGGTGGAGGTACTGAAGCCAAATATATGCGTTATTTCTGAATTTGGAGAAGAATTTAGGAACAAAAGAATAAAATTATCCAATATATTTCAGGAAGTATATGGAGTTGATACGTTTTTTATTCCTGCTGATATTGGATTGCGAATAAATGCAGACAATAAGATTAGCTTAATTTACGACTATGAATATGATGGTATTATTAAAACTGATAAACGTACCGATTTCTACTCATATAGTAAAACATGTGTATATGAACTAGAATTTGAAGCCACTTTAATTTACTATAAAAGTGGAATTGTAACAGAGGGTAGCATAAGTGAATTGCTAGTTAATAAGCCTAAAATGCGGCGATTCTAATTTTATGATTAATGATTTATATATCAAATTGTAGCAGAATGCGGTGAGCAATGATGAATGACAAAATTGAGATCTTTGGAATAGAAACTAACAACTTAAAAAATATTGATGTTTCTTTACAAAAAAATGCAATCAATCTAATTATTGGGCCTTCAGGAAGTGGCAAATCATCTCTGGCTTATGACACTATAGCTCAAATCGGGAAGCATGAATTTTTTTCAATGTTTGCTGACGAGGTTTTTGAGCCGAGCTATCGAGTTAGATCATATCAAAATATGATGGCAGTCGTTCCAATTTCACAGTCAAATCATAATAACAATATGCGCTCTACCATAGGCACTTATTTTGGTCAAAACAGAAATGTTGCACATATTTATTCTGCAATGTTAGAAATAAGCGAAGATTTTTTTGTGCTAAACAAAGAAAGCAATCTATGCGAGCATTGCAAGGGTATAGGTTTTATTAGCACGTTAGATGAAAACAGAATTTTGGATTATGACATTCCAATAGTAAAAAATCCAATAAAGTGTTGGAATAAATATAAGGATTTTTATTCTGAGATTTTAAAACAATTTAGCATCGATAAGGAAATTGATCCGAAATACAATTTCAGGCAACTTTCCAAAAGAGAGAAGGATTTAATTCTTTTTGGGCAAAGTGAAGAAAAATATTCTATAAAATTTAGAAAAAACAAAGCATATTCGAGACGAACTTCGAAATATTACGGAGTTATGACAAATACTCCAATGATGCCAAAATTCTCACCGTCTAAAAAATTTTATTCAGAGAAGGAATGTGCGTTTTGTAAAGGCAGAAAATATTCATCTATTCATGAGCAGTATAAGCTATTTGGACTTTCAATTGGCGAATTTATGGTAACACCTTTTAATAAACTTAGCGTGCATATTGATAAGATGTTGCAGGAAATCAAAGATGAAAAGTTGAATTTTGCGGTTCGAAGCATCTCGGATTTTATTGCTAAAGCCAATGAACTTAATTTAGGGCATCTTTACTTGAACCGTGCTATTCCCACTCTATCCGGCGGAGAACTGCAACGACTTAGATTAGTGCAAGTTTTTAATACACAGCTGTCTGATCTGTTGATTGTGTTAGATGAACCATTAGCGGGATTATCGGGCGATGAAAAGATTTCGGTTTATCAAAATGTGGTGGAGCTTTCAAAGCATCACACTTTGCTTATCGTAGAACACAGCGATATTTTTGTTAAGGACTCGAAAGTTATCATAGCCCTTGGCGAAAAAAGTGGTAAAAATGGCGGAAATATTATTGATGTCGAAAAATATATAAAAACTCAAAATATTCACAATGATTATTCTGCAAATATTCCGAAAAATTTAATACAGGTTACGATCAAAAACCAAGTATATCAGTATATAGGAATAGATATTAGACTGGCTGTCGGAGATCTTAACTTGATTTCTGGAAAATCGGGAGTGGGAAAGTCAACAATATTACGAGAATATTTGCCACAATATTTTGAACACTATACATATATTAACCAAAAACCTTTACTGGGAAACAAAAACTCTTGTGTTGCGACTGTTCTTGACATATTTTCTAACATTACGGATGCCTTTGCAAAAAAACACAATAAGGACAAGCGGTTCTTTTCCAATCTAACAGGGTGCGAGGGATCTTGCCCCACATGTTCAGGTGCAGGATATTTGGAATATGGCAATGAAATGAGCGGCAAAATGCGTTTAGAATGCAGTGATTGTGAGGGGACAGGATTCCATAAAAACCTAAAGAGATATTTGTTTTCTGGAAAAAGTATTTTTGATGTATGGGTTTTGACGCTCGATGAAGCTATTGAATTTTTTAAAAATACAGACAAAAAGGCAGCAAACACATTAATAGATGCGTCTTGCATGATGTTGGGTCACCTAAAAGTGGGGCAACCAACATCTACTTTGTCAGGAGGCGAAAATATCAGAATAAAAGTTCTGAAAACTTCTAGATCTAAATCAAGTCTCTTTGGAATCGATGAACCTTTTAAAGGGTTGAACAACACAGAAATCTATTCTGTAGTGAAGTTTTTAGAAGGGCTTGCAAAAGAGAATAAGACCGTAATCGTTGCAGATCATAACGAAGATGCTTTTAAGTATTTCTCTAATCATGTAGAACTGATCGATAATGACGGGGTTCTAATGACTTAGGTGGAGCTATTGAATCATTCAAACTCAAAATAGTGGTTGAAGTAGCCACTATAGAGGGGTTGTACCTTATTCCACTAACCACAACCCTAACCATTACCCTCCATGCCCCGTGGGTACATAGTTTAAAAGCAAAGCGCAGTATCGTGAAAAGTCTGATTGCCAAGCTGCGTGCTAAATTTAACGTTTCCGTAACTGAAAGTAATAACCAGGATGTTCACCAAACTATTGTGATTTCCGTTGCCTATCTTAGCGCAAACAATGCCTTGTCAGACAGCGTAGAGCAGCAGATTCTTGATTTTGTAGAACAGAACTGTGAAACGGAAATTGTAGGGGTAGACAAAGATTAAAAGTCGTAAACCCCCTTGTCAATCTGATGAACGATGTTCAAATAGATATAATCAAGGCAATCGTTCTTATATTGCTCCACGGCATGGCTAAATCGCTTTACGCTATAGATGTGTATATGCCTGCGCCCCGGAAGTTTTCTAAGCATTTTTAGTAGCATCTCAAGGTCATAATAGTTAAAGGCATTTTCAAAATCCTGATGGATGACAAAAATATGTGCAACATTTCCAACAGAAAAGCCTCGGTACTCAAAATTGTGATTATTAGCTTTAGCGGTTATAAACTGATAGTACGTTGGAATACCGCTAGCTGAGGGTGCCTTACTCCGAAAATGATTCACGCAAAGCTCCATATACTTTCGTCTTGAAAACAGCTCGTCAATTTCCTCTGCTATAGACTGAGTATCCATTTCACCTGATAACATTATAAGCGGATTAGCATAGATATAACGATATAAAAAGTGCAGACAGCCCAAACGGATTCTGTAGGCACTTTTTTCTTTTCCGTCACTTTTAATGATCCACGGCAGGACGATACCCTTGTCCATCAGCACATCAATATACTTGTTGCATTTTGTGTAAGTATATCCCGTTGCTTTGCCGATAGCAGCAATACTTTCGTGACCGGTAGAGATAGCGGATAGGAGTGCATCATAAACGTGAGGTTCTCGGAACACACCCGACATCAAGCTTTTGGTATAGGATATAAATTGCGTATCGCAAATACGAGTCAGATTCTCTTCAAACGACATTTCGGGGTTGAAACAGGCAACCAGTGCAGGGTATCCATCGGTTAACGAATGTAATCTTAAAAGGTCGACATTAGACCATGTGATAAAATTCTTTCGCAGCACATAAAAGTCCATAAGTTCAACGTATCTAAAATGGGCATCTTCATGGATTGGATACTGATTGTAATCGTAGTTTGAACCAACAAAGATGTAGAGAAAATGCTTACGCCCTTTCGCATGAAAGTAGGATTTAAACAACGAATAAAACTGCTCGTCTGCAATGTAATCAATATCGTCAAAGATAAAAATTGGTTTTTGTGAGGGGGTAATTGGGTTTGTGGCAGTAAAGCAGCTTTTCCAAGTTGAATCCGCTTCAATTCCCTTTTCGGCAAGTAAATTACGAAAGGTTTGCAGCACTTGCAAATCGCTATTATGCTTAAAACTCATATAGAATATCGTGCCAAACTGCTTGAATTCTTCAATCAACCCGATGGTCTTCCCGCACTTATCGGGTCCTACAAGTATAAAAGCCCGATCCTTTTTGCCTCTAAACGTATCGGTTGCATAATACTGCCATGCTATGTATTTTGCTTTTCTCGATATGTCAGGTCGTAGTAACAATGCCACCTCCAAATGTATATACTAAATCGTATATACAAGCTGTTTATTCAGAGTTTAACAGTTTGTTATTGCAACTTCAAGCAGTAAGATCAATAATTCGACAATTCGTGTTTTTAATTCTAATAAACTCAATAAGTGCCTAAAATAAAGGAAAGCTGCAAGTTCCCGCACCGCTCAAATTGTTAATAAAATGTGAACAATTTAAATTTGCGACTCTCAACCACCCTACAAAGTTGCTTAAGAATTAGAGGGGAAAAAGCAAAAATCCTTCTCAACTCCTCCAATCTATTTGGGGGATGGCACATTGAAAATTAAATAGCGGTAAGAAGAGAGGGATACGGCAGCAAGCGTTAAGTGTGCATGATGCGCACCACTTGCTTTAATAGGTTCATAGAACCAGCCGAAAAGCAACGCGGTCTTGCTCGAACAGGAGCGGAGCACAGGAACTGTATCCGATTGCCGCGAAAAAAATTCTAATTACTGAAAAGTGAATAGATTTTTTCAATAGATAATGATAGAATTGTCATTTATAGCCACCGGAACAATACAAAAATGGATACATCCCATAACCAGTTTTTTGACCACTTGTTGATATATATTCAGTAGTATTATTTTGATCATATATTTTTCTTCTCTGCCTACATGTCTTACATCTAACAGGTAAGTGAAGGTTGTTTTTATAGTAGAATTGCTGTTCATTAACATTAAGTCCAAAGACATTTCCACAGCCTTTGCATGTTAAAATGATGTGTTGCATATTATTTTCCTTTCAACAGATTTATTTATATATAGTGAACTTATACAAAGGTTTTTGTTATCTATTTTAGTTAATTCATATAATATTCATTAAACTATACGTAAAAAAGGAGGGATGCTCATGATTTAAAACTGCCAGATTTGGCACTGCACATTGAAAACTAAATACGAGAGGAAATACACAAATGAAAAAATCATATTTTGAATCAAAGAACAATATATTTGAAAGGTATAGGAGGTAGTTTTTATGAAACAGGACAAGCTCAACTTTAGATTTCACAACCCTAACACACCTGAGGAAACTGCCGACTTCCTTCTAAAGATTTGCATGGAAGCCAACAAAGGCAAGGTGGAGCGGGCTATCCGCTCGGCCGCAGAGCAGGAGAAAAAACCACGCAAGCGGGATGATATGTGCAGATAAAAATAATACTTGCATGGTTTAACAGTACGTGTTAAGATAAGGGTAGTAACGGAAACATTTGCACGTATTGGAGGAATTGCCATGAATATTGCGGCATATTGCAGGGTATCTACGGACAAGTCCGATCAGCTAAACAGCTTAGAGGCACAAAAACAATTCTTTGCCGATTTCACCAAGAACAACAATCACACGTTAATTAAGCTCTATGCAGATGAGGGCATATCGGGGACGAAGATTCGCAACCGCAAGGAGTTTCAAAGGCTCATGCGGGATGCGGAAAAGGGTCTTTTCGATATGGTCGTGGTCAAGGATATTTCACGCTTTGCGAGAAACACCGTTGACTTTTTGCAGAGCATTCGCACGTTAAAAGGTCTAGGTATAGAGACGACATTTCTAACCTCCAATCAAACCGTTCTAGGCAACTCCGAATTCGTACTCACCATCTTTGGTGCGTTGGCACAGGAAGAAAGTGCAAACACTTCCAAGCGTGTCAAGTTCGGCAAGAAAATCAATGCCGAGAAGGGTAAGGTTCCCAACTTCGCCTTTGGATACGATAAAATTGTTGGGGATTACTTCAACCTCACCATCAACGAAAAGGAAGCGCAAGCTGTTCGCCAGATTTTTGATTGGTATGTCAATCAGGGGTATGGTGCATTAAAGATTTCTGCCATGCTCAACGAGAGGGGCATCCGCACCAAGCGAAACTATCAGTGGACACAAAATGCCGTCTCCAGAATTATTAACAACCGATTGTACACAGGTGTGATTATCAACGGCAAGCAGGAGATCGAAGATTTCTTGACAGGTAAGCGGACAGAGAAGGATGAGGACGAATGGTTAATCACCGAACGCCCTGAACTAAAGATTATCGAGCCGGAGATGTTTGAAAAAGCAGCGAAGATCATTAAGCAGCGGTCAAATTCCTTTAAGCAAGCTCATGAGCGGCAGAGCAACAAACACTTGTTCTCCACTCTTATCAAATGCAAAGATTGTGGCTTTTCTTATCGTCGGACAGTGCACACCTATAAAAACACCTATGTTCGATGGGTGTGTTCAGGCAGAAACGGCAGGGGGGTGGATAGCTGCCCCAACGCTGTGACGGTGGATGAAGATACGCTGATCCTCACCATTGATGAATACTTTGCAAACCTGATTCACAACAAGAACAACATCATTCAAAACGTGGTCGGCGAATTTACACGAGTCTACAAAGCCCATGACGAGAACATTAACTATGAAAAAGAACTGAGGGACAAGCTTTCCAAGTTGGAAAAGACCCGGGAGAAATTCATGGACATGTATGCCGATGACTTAATCACCCGGGAGGAACTTAACAAGCGCATCGGCGGGGCGAGGGAGGAGATCGCCCGGCTAGAAAATGAGCTTAAACTGGTGGAATACAACTTATCCAAAAGCGATCAGCTGGAAAGAGTTATTGGGAGTACGTTTAAAAGCGTGGAAGATGTGACTTCGGTTCGAGAAATGACCAACGCACAACTCAAACAAATCATCCAAAAGATCGATGTAGACAAGGACGGCAATGTGGATATTTACTTAAAATTGCTGGGCGATCTGGGTTTGGATGAAACATATCTAATTAACGACAACCGTACATAAAGATATGACAGAACGGTTGCAGGAGGTTTCGCCCAATAGATTTGAACGGGTTAAAACAGTGTTTGAAAAAAACTTGGAAGAACGCCATATTCGGGGTGGATTAGCCACCAAAATGAAATATTCAAAAAATAATTAATTAAAAACGGAAGAATTGTATGCACTCCTTTTGTTGTGGCGGAATATATTCTATTAGATGGTGAAGGCCATCCAATCTACAAGAGAAGGAGAAATACAAATGAGTTGTATATTTAACAATTGTTGCGGAGGTTGTTACAGGCATGGTAGTGATGAAGGTGAAAAGTTTAAAAGAGACGAGAGAGACGTTTTGCTAAATGTTTCCACCGGCAGTGCAGGTCCCCTGCCCACCATTACAACTCCTTTAACCGAACCCATACCTGTTGTTTCCACCAGTGTGGATACCGATCGAATAGGATGCAGAACCAACAATTTGCTGACGTTCACAGCTATCATTAATCTGCCTCTGGCAGCCGTTGCAAGCCTCAGCTTCCAGGTGCTGCGCGCAATTGATGACGGCCCTGCAATTCCTGTGGGTTCCAGCTATACCTTTGCTGCTACTGCCGCTGCTGCGGGATCTTTCTCGTTTGCATTCCAGTTTGCAGATCTGGACGTAGAGCCCGGTTTCTATACCTATTCAGTAGTCATTGCTACAAATTCCACAATCGCTGTTACAGCAGGTGCCACAATCACCAGTGCAACGCTGAGTGTGTTAGCGGTGAAAGACTGAGTTAGGTATATCCTATAAATCCACAAAAGACATCCCAATTATACAGACGATAACCAAATATCCTCTTGGTTATTTGTTAAACGAGGAACTCCTTTTCCGGAGTTCCTGCACATAACATATCGTATAAAAATGATGGCTGATGGTGTGCACCAGCCTGTTTTGATTTATAAACTTTAGGAATATAACTGATCTTGGGCGATGGAGGGCAAATTGCCCAGATTGTTGTTTTCCGCTTCGTCGGGTAACGATTTTAAGTATTCACTGCCCTTTCTGTTGGCAATACCCACACCTAAAATGCCTCCCTGCCGGGCTAAGGCCACTCCCTCTTCTTTTGTGAGAACCCTTCCGTCTGCCAATTGATATCCCGAGATCCTTCCGCTTTGCTTCACCAATCCCGTTATGCGCTGTGCGTCTGCATTGGGAGTGGGTATTTCGTTCAATGCATTGAGGGGCAGGGAAGAAAGATCGTGATTTTCCATAGATAACTTACCTCTACCATTTTCTTTTTATTATGTCAAAATCCGATTGGTTTATGCGCATTAACAAATATATAAAATCTTTGCCTCGGGTAATTTGGATTGAATTTGTGCTTTTAAAAACTCTTCCATTTCTGCCCGCACGCTGGGCCGATAGGTGTATCGCCCCCTGCCCCTGCCCGTCATGTCCTCCTTGGAGTACAGCTCCACTGCGTTGGGAAAAGCATCGTTATTGATTGCCCGATGAATAAAACTATAGGTCATAAAAATCATTTCAATGAACAAACCCTTCTTCACCTTGGCAGATAACTTGTCTCCGAGGATGGTAAACAGCTCCCCATATTCTTCCATCCAGTTTTGGGTGTGGATGATCGGTGCAATGAGAATCCCGGTCTGGTATCCCGCTTGACTCATTTTATTGGTGGCTTCAATTCGTTCGTCTAGCTTTGATGTGCCAAACTCTATTTTTCGAATGATCTCACTGGGATTGATGCTCATGCGAAAAATAATTCTTTCCCGATGATTTAAAGGGAGTAGGGGATCCACCATATGAAATTTCGTGGGAAATGTGAGCTGCCCCCTCTCACTCTTGGCAAACTCTTCGATGGTCCACACCAAGTTGTTTGTGATGGTGTTTTCCAAAACTAAGTCGCTGTTGCTGCCAATCTCGTAGGTGTACGATTCCTGATGTTTTGCAGCGTGGCGTAGAAGCTTTTTCATCATCTGTTCCCGGTTCACAAACAGCCGCAAATACGCACACTTGTTGTAGTTGCACACCAAATAGCAGTACAGGCACATGGCCGTACACCCCGAAGAGGTATAGGGCACCAAAAAATCCGAAACTTTTTCATTGGGGGTGTATTTGTGGGTCTTGCGGGTGCCAATAATTAAATACGACTTCATCTTTGCAAATTCAGCATTTTCTTTCTTTTGCAGCTCTTCAATCTTATTGTGGCTCTCAATTTCCACCCAAGGTAGATTGGCGTATTTTTTCTTGAGTTCCTCACCCAAAGGATACTCTAAACTTGCAGGTTCATAATATACTCGATCAAACATTTTTAACTCCTTATTTCATTATCTTCAAATTTCAGCTAAATAATCATAAAATATCAAGTTTAGAAAAAATTTAATAAAGTTGTTAAATTTAACTAAGCTTTTTTTGCAACTATTCGATAATAGTTGTGAGGAAACAGAAATCCTTGTTTTACATTTCGGTGGTGGCTATTGCACAAGTCACAAGGCCGAATTGGTAAATATTTAAGCGATTATTCTTCTTTTATGAAAATCGCAACGGAGATGAGGATAATTCTCCGCAAAAACAACAAAATTCAAGGAGGAATTCAAAATGAGGATTCAAAACAACGTAACTGCTATTAATACACACCGTGTGTATGGCATCAACAATGCAAACATTCAGAAATCTGCTGAAAAGTTAGCTT
>CAYVRJ010000012.1:0-49751 GCA_964453645.1 uncultured Clostridia bacterium | reverse complement strand
TGTTGGCTCAGGCGAACAATGCACCCCAGCAGGTATTACAGCTCTTAAGATAGTTAATTCTTTGAAACCAACTTAAAAATCCAGCCAAGAGGTGTCTAACATCTTTTAGCTGAATTCAAACATACGGGAATATCCCGTAACGGAGATGAAGGATAATTCTCCGCAAACAATAAAATTCAGGAGGAATTTAAAATGAGAATTCAAAACAATGTAACCGCTATCAATACACACCGTGTGTATGGCATCAACAACAACAACATTCAGAAATCTGCTGAAAAGTTAGCTTCTGGTTTCAGAGTAAACCGTGCAGGCGACGATCCCGCTGGTCTTGCCATCTCCGAAAAGATGAGAGCACAAGTTCGCGGATTAAACATGGCTTCCAAGAACTCCATGGATGCAATCTCTTATGTACAGACCGCTGAAGGTGCACTGCAAGAAGTGCATGCAATTCTGCAAAAGATGAACGGCATTGCTGTTCAAGCTGCTAACGGAATCAACGACACTGTTGACGTAAATGCGCTGAAAGCAGAATATGTACAGCTCAACGCTGAACTTGGAGATATCGGCAAACTGAAATTCAATGGCAAAGCAGTGTTTAATGCTACTACTGCTGCCAGTGCAGTCACCATTCAAGTTGGCCCTGAAACTGCAAACACTATGTTAATCAACCAACCCACTGCGCCAGTGGCAACAACAACATCATTTGGAAGTTCAGAGGAAGCAAGAATAGCGATTGATACGCTCGTTACTGATATCAATAACGTTTCTACAATCCGCTCCCTGTTGGGTGCTGCTCAAAACCGTTTAGAGCACAAGATCGCTAACTTGGATGTAAACGCAGAGAACCTGCAGGCTGCTGAAAGCCGTATCAGAGACGTTGATATGGCCAAAGAAATGACCAACTACACCAAGAATAACATCCTGTCTCAGGCTGCTACTGCTATGTTGGCTCAGGCGAACAATGCACCGCAGCAGGTATTGCAGCTCTTAAGATAGTTGCGAATTGAACTGTAAATCCTGATTAATCAATGGGTGCTCTGTGCAGAATATGTACAGAGCACCATTATTATAAAGGAATAAAAGAATGGAAAGTATAAAAAAACCCACCCTCTACCCCGTATATTTGAAAGACTTTTCCTGCATTGGAAAAGATTGCAAGGAGACCTGCTGCAAGGGTTGGACAATCCCGGTGGACAAGCCAACCTATAACAAATATATGCAAGTGCCAAAGGACAATCCGATTGCAGGGGATTTAAAGAAACACATACAAAAAAATAGATCAGCTTTAAATATTTTTGCAAAAATTAAGCTGGATGAAGAAAAAAATTGTCCATTTTTAAATGAGCAGGGGTTGTGTAACATTCAACTGAACCTTGGGGAAGACTATTTAACCCACACCTGCGATATTTTCCCCCGCATATTTTATATTGTGGACGGTGTCGTCTATCAAGACATCAGTATTTCCTGCGAAGCGGCAACAAAGCTGGTTCTGCCCCTTGAGGGGGGTATTGACTACACTTTTGATGAAGCAAACGTATCAAAACGCAAGTTAGTAAACATTGTGGAGATCAACACTTCATCTAAGGAATATGCCTTCTCGTTTGTTAAATATATCAAGGACATACAATCGTGTTCCATTGATATTTTACAAAACAGGCAGTATACGATTACAAAACGGATGATCCTCCTTGGAATTTTCATGCGAATGATCAATACTGCTTGTGAGGAACAAAAGATTAATGAAATACCTTCCTTAATCCAACAATTCTCCCAACTGTTTGAACAAAATGCCTTTGACTCTGCTTTTCAAGATGTTACTGCCGACTATAATTTTCAACTGCAATTTTCATTTACAATGTGGTATAAGAATTATATGTATTTAAAGAGTAAAAATCGGAGTACAGACGTTTTGTTGCGGTTTTTTGATGGCATTGGCGCAGACTTAGAAAACCTAAAATATTCAGTAATGACAAAGAATTATCAACAGGGTTACAATACGTATTGCAGGGAATTTCTCGATCAACACGAGTTTTACTTGGAAAACTTCTTAGTTTCCCTGGTGTTTTCATCTATCTTCCCCACCAATTTAAAAACTCCCATAGAATCCTACGCCTATGTATGCAGCCTTCTGGCCGTCTTTAAAGGATTACTCGTTGGACTTGCAACGAACAACCGTGCTCTGAACGAAGACATTTTGTTGGAAGCAGCTGCTTTCACCATTCGCAATTTACACAAGGATATATTTTTTAAAGAATCGGTTATAAAAAACGTGAACGATTCCAATTTAGACGTATTTGGGTATGCTGCACTGTTGCTGGTGAACTGAGAATGTGTTACAATATACACATTCAAATGAGGAGGAATCGGTATGGGATACTTAGGTGAAGAAACGGGAAAACTTGGGTTTGGACTGATGAGATTACCCATGGTCGGTGAGGATGTGGATATCCAGCAAACAAAGACCATGGTGGATTTGTTTATGGAAAAGGGCTTTACCTATTTCGATACGGCATACATTTATTCGGACGGCAAATCGGAAGAAGCCTTAAAAGAAGCAGTTGTCAATCGATACGACCGGGATACGTTTACCATTGCAACCAAATTACCCGCATGGTATGGTGCGAAGTCCGAAGAGGACACACAACAAATGTTTTATACCTCTCTAAAGCGCACGGGAGCTACTTTTTTTGATTATTATTTGCTCCACAATCTGGGGGGTCAGCGCACCGAAAGTTTTGAAAAGTATAAAGTTTGGGATTTTGCCAGACAACAGCGGGACAAGGGGTTGATCAAGCACCTGGGCTTTTCCATGCACGACAAGGCCGACGTGCTGGATGAACTCCTCACAAAATACGGCAGTGACGTGGAGTTTGTGCAGCTTCAAATCAACTATGCGGATTGGAACAGCAATTTAATCGAATCCAAAAAATGTTATGAAGTGGCACTCAAACACAACAAACCCATTGTCATTATGGAACCTGTGAAGGGTGGTTCTTTAGCAAATCCCCCCCAAACTGTTTTGGATATATTAAAAGAGGGAAATCCCAACGTTTCCCCCACCTCTTGGGCCATACGCTTTGCGGCATCTCTTAAAAACGTCATCACTGTGCTCAGCGGCATGTCTAACGTCCAGCAAATGCAGGACAATTTGTCCTTTATGGAACATTTCAAACCCCTGAGCGATAGTGAACAAAAGGTCATTGAAAAAGTACAAGAGGCACTTAAGGGTATTAAGAACGTTCCCTGCACCTGCTGCAACTATTGCGTGAAGGGCTGCCCCGCAGGTGTTGTGATCCCCACCATCTTCGATGCATACAACCGTTTGTTAGTATACGACGATTTAAATGCTGCAAAGGGAGATTACTTTTGGGGTACCCAGGATGGCGGAAAGGCATCTGCTTGCATTGCGTGCGGAAGCTGCGAACAGGTCTGTCCCCAGAGTTTACCCATTATCGAAACTCTGCGGGAAGCGCACGGAATTCTTGGGTAAAAAAAGTTGACAAAACAACAGTTTTGTGTTATTGTTAAAAAAACTACGGAAGGAAGCAAAGCGATGATACTCACTGCCATCACAGCAGCAATCATTATTATTAGCATTATTAGCATTATTAGCATTATTAGCAATAATGTCGTTTTGCGTTGTGTCCGTTAAGAGTTAGTTGAAGATTTTGAACCTTACGGCAAACGCTGTAAGGTTTTTTATTTTAAATTAAAACAATTGGAGGAAAGGTCATGGACAGTTTCACAACACTAGAAAGACTCAAAGGGCTTCGGTGTGAACTCAACATCACTCCCGCCGAAATGGCACAAACAGCAGGGGTATCGGAAGAGGAGTATTTGCGCATCGAGGCGGGCGAAGCCGACTTGTCGTTCACATTCTTATTCAAATGTGCCAATCGGTTGGGCGTGGATTTATCCGCCATCGTCACCGGGGATGAACCTAGGCTCACCAGCTACACCCTCTCTCGTTCGGGAGACGGGATGCCCATCAAGCGCAGGGAGGGATTCGACTACACCCATATCGCCTATCTCTTAAAAGACAGGTTAGCCGAACCCTTTGTGGTCACGGCAAAATACTCCAAAACCCTAGAAAACTCCCCCATCACCCTTTCCAGCCACGGAGGCCAGGAATTAAATTACGTGCTGGAAGGCGTGTTAAAAGTGCAGATCGAAGATCACGTGGAACTCTTGTACCCGGGAGACAGCCTTTTCTACGACGGCCACAAGAAACACGGCATGGTTGCCGTTGGCGGCAGCGACAGCAAGTTTTTATCCGTTGTCATCAAGGGCAACGAAGAGGACGAAAAAGCACTCACACCCGTTGCGGCAGTTCACAAGAAAAATGAACACCTTTTAAAAACCGACACCCGGGTGTATACCCAGTTTGTAAACGAAACCTTAGACGAAGACGGTTATTTAAAAGAAATTGTATTTAATGCTCCCGACAACTTTAACTTTGGTTACGACTGCGTGGACGTGATTGCAGAGAAAAACCCCGACAAACTAGCCATGCTGTGGGTTTCGGGCAGCGGTGAGGAGAGACGTTTTACTTTTAAAGATATGCGTGATTATTCCAACAAAACCGCCAACTACTTTGCACGGTTGGGCATTAAAAAGGGCGACAAAGTGATGATCGTGCTTCGCCGGCACTATCAGTTCTGGTTTACCTTGACAGCACTGCACAAGCTGGGCGCAGTGGCCATCCCCGCCACCGATCAGCTCACCACCAAAGACTTTGTATATCGGTTCAACGCAGCAGGAGTGAAGGCCGTTGTGTGCACCGGGTACGGCGAAGTGTCCAAGATGGTGGAAGGGTCCTTAAGTGAATCACCCACACTGGAAGTGAAGATCATGGCCAACGGCACCTGTGAGGGGTGGCACGACTTCGATGCCGATATCGAGAAGGAGAGCTGCGAACTGGAACGGGTGAACACCCACAAGGACGACGTCATGCTCATGTACTTCACCTCGGGCACGACGGGTTACCCCAAAATTGCCCAACACACCCACACCTATGCGCTGGGCCACATCATCACCGCAAAGTGGTGGCACAATGTGTATGAGGACGGCATCCACTTCACTGTTTCGGACACCGGCTGGGGTAAAGCTGTGTGGGGTAAGTATTACGGTCAGTGGCTGTTGGAAGCAGCAATATTCACCTGCGACTTCGAGCGGTTCAACCCTGTGGATATACTGCCCATGTTTAAGAAGTATGGCATCACCACCTTCTGTGCACCGCCCACCATCTTCCGCTTCTTTATCAAGGAAGATTTGTCCAAGTTCGACCTGTCCTCCTTAAAGTATGCGTGCATCGCGGGCGAAGCCCTCAACCCCGAAGTGTATCAGCAATTCTATAACGCTACGGGTATCAAACTCATGGAGGGCTTTGGCCAGACAGAGACCACCCTCACCATTGCAAATCTGCTGGGCATGGAGCCAAAACCCGGTTCCATGGGTAAACCCTCTCCCGCCTACGACGTGGTGCTGCTGGACAGCGAAGACAACCAGGTTAAATCGGGAGATGTGGGAGAGATTGCAGTGTGCACAAAGAACGGCGTTTCCCCCGGCATGTTTTGCGGATACTATCAAAACCCGGATAAGACCAACGAAGCGTGGCACGACGGTTACTACCACACGGGCGACATGGCCTGGGCGGATGAGGACGGATATTTGTGGTATGTGGGCCGTACGGACGATTTGATCAAGTCTTCGGGTTATCGCATTGGGCCATTTGAAATCGAGAGCGTGCTCATGGAAATGCCCTGCGTCATGGAGTGTGCCGTAACCGGTGTGCCCGATACGGAGGGAGAGCGGGGTCAGTTGGTGAAGGCCACCATCGTTCTTTCCAAGGGTTACGAACCTTCCGATGCACTGGTAAAAGAAATACAAACCTATGTGAAGCAGCACACGGCACCCTATAAATACCCACGCATCGTGGAATTTGCAAATAGTCTGCCCAAGACCATCAGCGGAAAGATTCGCCGAGTGGAGCTTCGGGAAAAAGAATAAACTTTTGTTCATGAAAAAGGGGGGCATCCGTGTGCCCCCTTTGTTTGTATATTACCAGCCGATCAATTCCCATTCGTTAAAGGCTGTTTTATCCGACGATTTGCGGATAATGGGTTTTGTCTCCAAAACCGTAACCGGCGATGTGTCTTGCTTCTCTTCGTTTTCAATATCGATGATCGTCTTGGCCGCCAAGTAACCCATTTGGTATGTGGGCACATTCACCGTGGTCAGCGCAGGATCGATCATTGTGGAAACACTGATGTTGTCAAACCCTGCAAGGGCAATGTCGTCGGGGATGTTCCACGCCGCCTGCTTAAAGGCCTTAATGGCACCAATGGCCATTTGATCGTTGGCCGAAAACAGTGCGGTGAAATCTGGCGTGGTCTCGATGAGGGAGGTTGCAGCCGTATATCCCGACAGGGGTGAGAGATTTCCCGTATACGTGAGCCGGGGGTTGTATTTGATTCCGGCATCTTTTAACGCTTCCACATAACCTCGGCTTCGCTCCTGCCAAGAAAAAATATCCGCTTCACACCCAATGTGTGCAATTTTTTTATGCCCCATTTGGATGAGATGTTTTGTAATGTTATAACTTGCCAAATAATTGTCGATGCCGATGGAGTAAAACCCCGGTTCGTTCACAACGTGTTCCAGCAGCACCACTGTGATGCCCCGACGATCGATAAACTCCTGCCGAATCCACGCCAAATATTCGGGCTGGTCGTAGGAGACGCACATGGAGTCCAGGATAATACCCACCACGTTGTTTCGCTTGAGCATCTCCATATATTTTTTTTCTTTTAAAAAGGACATGGACGTGTCGCAAAACATGAGGGCACAGTGGTTTGCGGCAGCTTCTTCAATCCCCTTTAGCACTTTTGGAAAAAAGATACTGGTGATGGTGGGCAGAATCACACCGATAATCTTTTTATTTCTCTCCGCCCCCCCGGCCTTGTGCGCATGGATGTCGTATTCCAACTGTTCCATGGCGAACATCACCTTAGCCTTCACTTTTGAACTGACATATTTGTTGCTGTTGATCACAGCCGATACCGTTGAAACAGATACCCCCGCAAGTTTTGCAACCTCGCGAACCGTTGACATACTCAGGCTCTCCTTTGTTGGATTTAATCTCCAATAATTTGCAGATCAGTTCTTATTCTAACACTTTCTCATTACTTTGAATAGCTCCCATATTTTTTGCAAGTTTCAAACAACCGCACAATATTCTCGGGGGGACAGTTGGCCTGAATGTTGTGCCCGCTGGCAAACAGGTATCCCCCGCCCACCCCCAGGGCTTCCATCACATATCTGGCATCCCGTTCCACATGGTCGGCAGACAAATGAAATTTCCCCTGATTGTCCATGGCCCCGTGAAAGACAATATCCTTGCCGTACTCTCTCTTGAGCCGGTGCAGATCCCCCATTTCTGCGGCATTTTGCTGAATGGGCTGTAAAATGTCCACGCCACAGTCGATTAGATCGCCAATACACCAATAGGAGGAACCGCAGGTGTGATACCCCACCTTAGCACGACTCTTGGTTTTCATAAAGTCGATCATCTTTTTTATGCGGGGCTTCACGTTGGTTCGAAATTCCTCGGGGCGCACCAGTGGCCCAGTTTGGGTGCCCCAATCGTCTCCACACCACATAATATCAATGTAATCCCCCACTTCGCTCAAGTAACCGTCCATAAACTCCATGTAGTACTCCAGCACCATGTCCAGAATATAATTTGCAAACTCCGGGTCGGCGGCGGTGTCCAGCATAAAATTTTCATAACCCCGCAAGGACCACGCCAAGCAGTAAAGGGTGCTCACGGGATAACCGCACAGGGCAAACTCCGTGGTTTCGTATAATTTTTTAGCTTGTTCACGCAAACCCACAAACCGTCCGCTTGCCTTTGGATCGGGCATGGAATACTTTTTTAAGTCTTCCATGGCCTCACAGTCCCCCAGTGGAAATTCAACGGATTCGTAATATAACCCCGTCTTTTTGTATTTGGTGCCAAAGGGGCTAACAAAACTTGCTTCCTCATCGAATTCTAGGGCATATCCCGGCTGAGGCCCCGGAATGATATATCTGGTGTCCACTTCAAACATGGAGAGGATGTCTTCGCTGGGCAGTGCCAGCACTTGCACGATATCGTGTATTTTAATTACTTCTTCTCTGTTTAAATACTTTAAAAGGTTTCTATACGCAACCTCATGGATGCCCGACACGTTTAAAATCCCCCAGTCCACAGGGATTTTGTCCGGCTCCTTGTGATTGATGGCCAAACGAACTCTTTCACGGCTGTTCATAGTATTTCATCCTTTAATTATAGATTGATACAAATACCCAATCAACTCAACGCACTATCTTAATCGGATATTCGCAGTATACCAACGCCCCTATTGGAACGATTGCAGACTTCCCTCTTTTGTGCCGATCTCCATTCTCCGGCGGAACAGTTGCTTTAGTTTCCCGGAATTTAATTGGAACGCCATAAACGAAACAATAAAAATTCCAATCACAACATTTAATAGGTATGATTCCAACCCAAGGGCCACCATACCTGTGCTCACAATGGAGATGGACATTGCGCCCACAATACTGCCGATGACAGGATTGCAGCTCTTGATCAACATACCCAGCAACACGCCCATCATAGGGGTGAAGGCCATGGAAATGCTCATCATGTTGGTTTCGTTGTTCACAATACCCATATAGCTGATGTATACAATGGTTGCAGCGCCCAAAATGGAGCCGCCAATCACATATGTCAGCAGTTTTAATTTTCCCACGTTAATACCCATACTTTTTGCCACCAACTCGTTTCCACCGATGGCCTTGATTTGATACCCAAACTTTGTGTTGTTGTAGATCACAAACACCACGATAAACAACACCACAATGGCAACGTAGATATAGGGCACTTTACCCAAAAACAGGTGTGCAGGTTCTAAATAACTGCGCATCCCCGTGCGCACCAAAGCCGCTATGGCTTCAAAAATGAGTAATACGGCAAATCCGGTGATGATGGATGGTATTTTGAGCACGGAATACACAAGGCCAGTGATGAGAGCCAGCAAAAGTGCTGTCACATAACAGCCGATTAAAAACCCTGGCAATCCGTATATTTGAGACAAATACATGCCCACCATACCCGAGAGTATGATTCTCGAGCCAACGCTGAAATCGAATAACCCAACGGACAACCCGAACAACAGCGACCATCCGATTAATATACTTGGAATTGTTTGTGTAAACATCATAATCAGTGTGGAGCCGTTTAGAAATGTTTGCGGACGCAACACACATAGGATTAAATACAGAACCACCGGAAGCAACACAGTAAATCCAATTCGCTTTAAAATAGTAACGGCGTTTCCGCCCGTTTTGCTGTTCATATTGCACCTCCACATAAATTAACAACGGTTTATAACGGATGCAGATACGGAACATGTTACAATGCTCCGTATCCCCTCCATATAACTATTATTTGGTATTTTTAGCTTTTACCCAATCCAGAGAGTACAGATCGCAAAACGCCTGCATATCTGCCAATGTTAAGTTGGGATTTGCCTTTTTTAGCAGATTTTGTGTCTCTTCCACGCTGAACAGGGGCAGATCTTTCGCCGCAACGTAGTCGAAATAATCTTCAACTTGTGCACTGTCCTTAATGATTAAGTAGGGAATGGTGATCTTGGTGGGGCCATCGCCCAGAGGAGTGCCCATATACTTGTTGATCGCCATCATGGTTGCAAAATAGGCTGTGGGTGCGTGGCCTCCGTGGAACACTTTGACTATGCCGGAATCCAACAGTCCTGCCATTTCATCGGTGAAGTCGTGGCAACCCACGATGATGTTTTTACCCGAATTCTGAATGGTGTTCACGATGGGTGTTGCATATCTGCGGGATACGCCCAGAATTTCCACGCTGTCCACTTCGGGATTGGCGGTGAGCACATCTTGCATGGCCTTTGCGGGATCTTCGGGGTTGATGATTTTATAAACCACTTTCATGCCAAACTCATCTGCTGCCTTGCGCACGCCCTCTTCCCTTTGATCCAGAGCTGCCATACCGTCGTTGAGTTTTACGATGACAACGTTCTTAGCTCCGGCATCTGCCAAAACTTTTGTGCTGTCATAACCCGCCTGTATCTGGTTTTCGTTTGTATTACCCACAAAGTAGGGGTTGGCTTCAATTGCCTTTTTTACGTCGGGATCGGTGATCTCCGTGTCCCAAACCGCAAGGTAAACCTTATTTTGTTCGCAAATTTGCATAACCTTTGCTAAGGTTGCATCTCCTGTCACTGCACAGAAGCTGATAATGTTGGCACCTGCCTGAATGAGGTTTTCAACGGAAGCGATCTGCCCTTCGGGGGTATATACCATGTTGTTGTCCAGTATCATCTCTCCGCCAACGCCTTCTGCCGCTTCCCGCACCACTTTTAACAGGGACATTTCATGGGTGCTGCCCGCTGCTGTCACAGCAAACCCCACTTTAATCGTCGGGTCTTTCACCAAACCATCGGCTGGGGCCTGTGCCTCTGCCGGGGCCTCGGGCGCTGTTGCTGCTTCCGCCGGTTGGTTCTGCTCGGGTTGTGAGGGCGCTTGTGCTGGCTGCGCTTGGCAAGCAACAAAGGACATCACCATCATGGCTGCCAGTACGATTGCCAATGAGTACTTCATTTTTTTCAACATTGTTCATTTTCTCCTTTTTTTATTTTAAGATTAAAATTATTTCACAATAGTATTGGAACTGCGCATGGTGGTTGCCGTCACCACGATGATGAAGATGAATCCCTTCACCAACTGGGGGAATTCCCCGCCCATGCCCGCTAAAATCATGCCGTTGTTGATGACGCTGATGATAAACGTGCCCAGCACAGCGGCGCTGATTCTGGCCGTAACACCCCCGGTAACCGACATCCCCCCCACCACACAGGCGATGATCACATCGGTGGTGATGGTTTGTCCCACAAACTGGGAGGCAGAGCCGGTGCGCAGCAGGGAGAAGTACCCAGCCAGGCCACACGCCAGGCCTACAAATGCATAGGCTAAAATTTTCATTTTATTGACATTGGTTCCCGACTGCCGTGCTGCCTCGGGAGAAATGCCGATGGCTTTGAGCTGTTTGCCCACTTTTGTATATTCAAAGATGATAAACAACACAAACACAAAACCAATGGCGGTGCAGAGCAGCAGCGGAATTGTTTCGATTAACAGCATGGATGCCGGTGCAACTAAATTGGTGGCACCCACCAGCGTCCGGGTGGAGGCGGTTAAAATGAAGGACATACACAAACATGCGATAATGCTGGGTATTTTAAAGATCACGTGGAGGGAACCGGTGATCATTCCCATGATCGTACCCACCACCAGTGCAATGGGCAGGGCATAGGCCGTGTTGGAAAATGCCGCCAGACATGCGCACGCACAGGAAAACCCAACGTTTGCACCGATGGAGAAATCTAAATTACCCGTTGCCATCACAAAGATGGCAGCACAGGCCGCAATGAGCACGCAAAAGGATTGCTTAAAGACGAGCAGCATGTTTGCCTGTGTGAGTAATTTGCCGTCTGTTAAGAAGAAAAACACCATCACAACGCCAATCAAGGCCAGATAGGGCATGAGTTTTTTTAGCAAAACCTGCATTGTCTCCGCCTTTCTTGCGCTAATCAGGCTGCTGTCCACCATCGCTTTGTTATTGACTGTATTATTTTGTATCACGTTTGTTCACCTGCCCTTCTCAAATCATGTAGTGAATCACTTCGGATTCAGTCAGCCCTGTTGTGTTTTCAAAGGTTTTGGTCACTTCCCCGTTTTTCATGATGATGATTCGGTCGCTCATGCCCAAAACTTCCTGGAGTTCCTCGGAGATCATAATGATGGACTTGCCTTCGCTGCGCAGCTTGTTGATCATTCGATAGACCGTTTCCTTCACCCCCACGTCGATCCCCCGGGTGGGGCAGTCCATGATGAATATATTGGATTCGTTGCCCATCCATTTTGCCAACACCACTTTTTGCTTGTTCCCCCCCGACAGCTCGCTGCACGTTTGGTTCACGTTGCGCATCTTAATCTCCAGCGCCTTGCTCCACTTTACTGCCAATTTCTTTTCGCTGTTCCGAGTGATGAAAAACACCTTCTTCAGCATATCCAAGGAGGGTAATACGATGTTGTCCTTGATGCTGGCCGAAGCCAACAGTGCCTCGGTGTCCCGGTTTTTAGCCACAAAGCCAATTTTATTGCGTATGGCAACGCTGGGGGATTTCACCACATCCTTGGTGGAGATCACCGTCACCTTTCCCCTCTCGGGCTTGATTAAGCCGTATGCGATTTTTGCCAGATCGTGCATACCGCAGTCGGAAAGTCCCCCAATTCCCAGCACCTCGCCTTTCTTTAACTTCACACTCACGTCTTTAACCAAGCCGTAGGAGACGTTGTCGATATCTAACACCACGTCCTCGGATTCGTAGGGGGGATATTCGTTCTTGTGGAAAATGTCTTCCGCAACTTCCCGACCAACCATGAGGGACTTGATTTTATTCTCCTCCATCTGCTCTTTACTCAGGGTGTCCACGTATACTCCGTCTCGAAGTACTGTCACCGTGTTGCAGATTTGTAACAGTTCGCTGATGTCGTGGGTGATAAACAACACCGCTTTGTTTTGCTTGTGCAGTTCATCGATAATCCGATAGAGAATTTCTCTGCCCCGCTGGGAGAGGGCTGTTGTCGTTTCGTCCACAATAAACAGCTCGGGGGTGATATACAGGGCACGTGCCATTTCCACCAGCTTGCGATCCTCAATGGATAGCTTGTCGGTGACTTGATGCACATCGATGTGCGTTGCCCCCACTTTCTCCAAAAGTTTCTGTGCGGCAGCGTTTAACTTCTTGCGGTTGAGAATACCACCCTTGCAAAACATTTGCTCCCTGCCGGCAAACAAGTTCGCCGCAACGGTGATAGAACCCACTGTGCCCTGCTCCTGCACGATCATAACGATACCCTTGGAAGAGGCTTCGAAGCTATCGCTGGGCTGATAGGGTTTGCCGAACAAATACATTGTTCCGCTGTCTTGCTTTAAGTTGCCGGATATAATGGATGTGAGGGTTGATTTACCCGAACCGTTTTCCCCCACCAACCCCTTGATCTGCCCCCGATACACCTCTAGGGTAACGTCACTCAAGGCTTTGGTGGACGAGAAATTTTTACATATATTTTCAACCCGCAAAACTTGCTCTTGCTCCATAAAATTTCCTCCTATACTCTGTTTTGTCAAGCCCTTTTATAGTTTAAGATCGGGATTGATTGCAAAGTGTTTGAGCAGGACGATGGGGTCTTCGCTGGACGGATTTGTAAACGTCACACCTCTTTTGGCGGCAGGTTCTGAAACGAAGAATTCGTCGTTTGTGAGCTGTCCGAACCGAATGAGTGTGGGGGATTCGATGTTCCACTTGTTGCACGTGCCATGTCCCTGAATGACGATGAAACCGTATGCCGCACTGTCCGAAATTGTCACACTTGCACCGGGATGAATGGTTAAGCGCTTTGCACAGACCAACTCCGACTTATAACAAATCCACTCCTCCACATACCCTTGCTTTTGCATTTCTTCCATATCTGTTACGGGAATGGGACGCATAAAACGATTTTTGTGGAAATCTGGATCTACATTCTTCTCCCAATCGATGATGCTGATCAAGTGATCGTAATCGCCCACCAATTCCTTTGGCGTATCCTTCCACAGCAGTTCCACGGGCACACAATGCCCCCCCAGCAACACCGACTGGTACATGGCAAAGACGTCCGAAGCAAACTGGGGCTCATAGGTGCACAGGCTGCCGGGGGCGTGGAGTACGCCGGGAGGTACATCCCAACCCGTGTCCACTTCCAGTTTGAAGATTCTGCTCATCTCTAAGATTTGGTTGTCCCCCTTGTGGAAGTTTTTAAGGGCTTCCTTCACTTGGTCTACAGTGACATCGCTGTTGAGTCCAAATGCGGTAAACGCAAACTCACCGCCGTAGTTGTTCATTTGGGCAGGGAAGAAATACATCTCCGGCTTGCCCTTCTGCCCGGTGAGGGCTGCTTTTTCATCGTTGTGATGGATGTGGTGGGGCAAGGGACCAACGTTGTCAAAAAACTTGGAATACACTGGCCAGCAGCCAAACCGCTTCCACAGTTCGTCCCCAATGATCTCCCCCTTCAAATGATCCACAACATCTCGCAACAACACCCGGTCTTTTCCATCTTGAGAGACCACATAACTGTGCCCCTCGTCCTCAGCCGCAAGAGGGCCGTTCTCCGCATGGGTGGTGGAAGCCAGCCAACGCTCGTCGATCCCCCCCCGTTCCAACCCGTATACATACAGGTCTGATGGATGAATCTTAATGCGCTGCCCCGGACGGCAAAAGGATCTGGGCACCCACGCAGGAGCCAAACGATACACGCCCTCTCCCGATTCTGCAAGTCTTTCTATTACACTGTTCATAAAACCATCTCCTCTTTTCATAGTTTATATTTCTTCCTGAATTAGGAACATTTCTGCCACATGCAGTCCGTCCACCGAGAAGGTGGCGTAACCGTCTTTGTATTCAAAGGTTATTTCCTGTTCGTCGGGCAAGTGGGCGATGCGCCGAGGTTTGCTCTTCAGTTGCACCGAAATAGTAAACTTGCCGATGGGGATAAACCGGAAGCTCTCCTGCACATTTGCCACTCCCAGCAGCTTCTGCCCCTTTTCTTTGTCTTCAAATAAAATGAGTTCCACGCACTCGGGGGCATCGGAGGCAAACATCAGTTTGTTGTCCGCCAAATCCTTGATTATGTTGGCAAAAATATCGCTGTGCTGCATGCGATCGGACTTTTCAAAGGCAATGGCCGACCAAATCACCTCTCCCTTGCCATACTGTTTGCGAATAAGCGCTGGCATTTGCGTCTGCACTCCAGGAGGATTCGAGTGGATAGACGCAAATGGATAGCGCTTGTCCTCTTTTCCAAATCTGGGTGCACCTATCTTGCTGTCGATATCCACCCAGATGGTAACCGGATTTGGTTGGGTATAGGGAAGTGTAACCGTTGCCAAAACGGTGCCCTCCGCCTGACCCTCGGCTTTCGCTGCCCGATCGAACACGGCCATGGGATATTTTTGTGTGAAATAACCCAGCATCAGGTCGTCTCCCGCTGGTGTAGGGGCCATGTATGTTATTTTTTCATCGGTATATCCTTTGATTTTGATTCCGAACATTTCCTCAACCAAGGGCTGGGCGCTGTGACCGCTCAAGTACACCTTGCCACCCTCACGAATAAAGGTTTTTATTGTAGCAAGCTCCCTTTGGGACATGTTGGGTGCATCGGCAATCACCAACACCCGGGCATTGTTTAGCAGTTCCAACTTCCAGTTGTTTAATATGCTAAAGGGAATCTTGTGTTTGCGCATGGCGTTTGCTGCGCCAAAAGCTGCTTCAAACTGGGGGTAGGGCGTTGCCAGCGATGCTGCGGCAGTATCCACCCCGCCTGGTTCCTGCTCCACGTCCATCTTACCCTCCATGTTGAAGTACAACCCCACGTCGTAGACATGGGTTCCCCGCTTCACATACGGTTCCAGCTTCTCGGCTTTTTTATAGACCTTGCCAATTTGTTCGTACACCCTTGGGTCGTGGGTGCCCACCGGATCGATGGCATCGATGATCAGGGATGCCCCGTGGTGCAGATAGGTGAGCATGACGCTCAGTTCCAACTGTTCGTCCGATTTGTTCGTTGTGTGCTCCGACAGAATTGGATAACACCGGGAGGTCATATATTCGAAGGGTTGATTTTCTGATAAATTATAGTATTGTTTGCAGGCAAAGGTCTGCTGAGCCATACCGCCGTATAGATCACCCCCTGCGTAATCGCTGGCCAAAGCGATGTTTTGGGTAACCCCAAACCGCCACATTTTAATGGCCGTGTGGTATTGGTGTTCCACCGTGCACGCTGGGTTTAACTTTTTTACTTCCGCCGTCATGGCGTTGGCGAATTCACCCAGCCATTGCTCACGCTTTTGCTGAAAGGTCTGCCAGCGAACATCTTTCCAGTCCACCACCGTAGGCATCTCTCCCCCCACTTCCTCAACCCAGCGGGCTTTGCAGGAATCGCAATAACAGATGAACGGCCAAAATACCATGTCCAGGAATATTCCTTCAAATGTAAAGTATTCGAAAAATTCGGCCATTTGGGTTTTTGTAAACTCCCGGTACTCCAGGTTGTTGGGGCAGCAAAAGCCGTAACGCTTGCCCGTGTCCCGTGCACCCAGCCCTTCCACCGTCTTCATACGCCAAGCGGGGTATTTCTCATACGCCCAGTTGTTGTACACCAAGCTGTAGTAGGCGATGACATCCATGCCCCCCTGATGGCACAGGTCGAACAATCTCTTCATGCTGTCCTCTTTGCCAATGAATCCTTTGTGCATCTCCCCCGATTTTGTGGGCCAATAACACAACCCCACGTGCGATTGGATATAAATCATGGGGGCATTGATGTTGCCGATTTTCAGGCTTTCATAATACGCTTCCGGCGAGAACTCGGCCATAAACCCATCGTTCCAATTTTCGATGTGCATGTCTAGCAGTGTTCTGCGCAATTTGTCTTTGTACCAACTGCTCAATCCCTGTTCCTCCGCGTTTATTTCTTATTTATTAAAAATGCATCCGTTTGTTTTAAAGTACAGCAAATACTGCCCTGCCTTGGCGAAATTCACCAGCGAACAGGATGACCATAGAATATTTGGATGTTATTGTGTAGTTAATTCGTGAATTATGGAATAGTTTATTGAAACTATAGCAAAACAATCCTGCTGTGTCAACATGTTTCAACAATTTTCGCATCTTTGGCGAACACTTTTGGTGAACATACGTTATGCCTATTTAAGAATTTATGAATTCTTAACTGATTTTGAGCAAATAATGAGCTTTATATTTTTACTATCGGTTTTAATTATCTGAATGTCTCCCCTCTTGATTTCCAATAGTTTTAAAATGTTATTAATCTGATGTGATTTTGTATTCCTAGCAATATATTTATCCATAATGCCTCTTTTATCTAATGTATACATTATATATTGTATTTATCTATATGTAAAGATGATGTATCTTTTAATATCTAATACATACACTATCTAATGGAGATATTAACAATGATTGTTTTAAATGTACTAAATCTACTCAAAGAGCAAGGCAAAACAAAATATTGGTTATATAAACAACTGGGCATGAGTTATCAGAATTTTAATAAGATGGTGAATAACCAAACGCAGTCCATCCGATACGAAAATATTGAGACAATCTGCCGACTCCTTCACTGTTCACCCAATGAACTGTTTACCATTACAGATGAATAAATCGACATCATGATTGACAAACCGCATTGTGTTGTTATAATAAATATACAAGAAGTTATTTACACGCACTTTTTTACACACTTCATTTTTTTACAAAGGAATAGGTATTATGGAAAAAGAATTGTTTGTTTGCCAGGAGTATCTGCTCTGTTCACTCAACGAAAAGGGAAAAGTACCGGCTCTCAGTATGGAAATTCCCGTTTGCCTTTTGGCTGGCGGTCTGTTGGAACTCATTTCTTCGGGTTGTGCAGCCATTGACGAAAACAAAAAACTCATCGTCACAGGGGAGTTAAAACCCAACTACGACCATTTGCGTGCCCTCTACGACTTTATTGCAACTTCCAAGCCCATTCGAGTCGCTGACTTTGGGGTGTCTGTGCCCAGTAAACTCTTTAAACAACTCATCAGCGACGTTTCCCACGCCTTAGTCAAAAGCAATCGGGTGACGCTGGATAAAGGCGGTATGCGCAACAAGACCGAACTGTTTATTCCCGTGAAAGAGCAAGTGGATGAGGTTGTGAAAAGGATTCGCTATGAATTGTTGGAGAACAATGCCATGTCCGAAGCAACCGTTGCACTGGTGAGCTTATTACAAGAAGGCAAGCAAATTAAGAACTTCTTTTCAAAATACGAGGGCGATCAACTCAAACAACGCCTAAAAGAGCTGAAGGACGATCCATCCCATCAATTGGTGAAGGAAATTATGGATACCCTGTTTTTACTGCTCACCGTTGTCACCGTGATCATCCCCGCAAGCACGGCCTCCCACTAAAAAGGAAATCCTGCCACTGTTTGCATTTGGGTTCTCGTCTGTTGTCATGTGTCCCTCCTAGATTGATAAGTGAGACCCCATTCCACCATGGCATTTAGAATGGGTTTTAAACTGTACCCCGTTGGGGTGAGGGTGTATTCCACTCTGGGGGGCACTTCGGCATAAACCTTGCGGCTGAGCAAACCCTTGTCCTCCATATCCCGGAGCTGTGCGGTGAGCACCTTTTGGGTCACATGGCCAATGGATTTTTTTAGCTCACCAAAACGTTTGGTTCCGCCCATCAGATCTCGAAGGATCATCACCTTCCACTTGTTTCCCATCATCAGCAGAGTGGTTTCCACAGGACAAGGTGGTAAATCTTGTTTCATTATAATCTCCCTAAATTGTGCATTGGTTTCATTTTGGCAACTAAGCCACTTTTTTGTGCTTACTTTACGAGTTGTCCGTATGCCGATATTATAGTAAAAGAACGAATGATACGTCAAGTTCGAAAATTTGGAGGAATTATGAAGAAATTGATACGAGCGATAGCCTGCGCTTTGATGCTATTGCTGTTATTTTCATGCAGTGCCCCAGCCAACAATACCTTGAAAGTGGCTATGGAGCTGGCATACCCCCCCTTTGAAACCAAAGATGACACAGGTGCGCCCAGCGGCGTGAGCGTTGACTTTGCAAAGGCGTTGGGAGATTATTTGGGAAGAGATGTGGAGATCGTGAACACCGCATGGGATGGGCTGATTCCTTCCCTCAGTGCGGGAAGGGCAGACCTCATCATCTCATCCATGACGATCACAGAGAAACGCAAGGGAGAAGTGGATTTTTCAAAACCCTATGCCAACGCCCTGCTGGCTATCCTCGCCAATAAAAATGCAGGAATAACAAGCATAGACGATCTCAATCAACCCAACAGGAAAATTGCCGTGAAGACGGGTTCCACCGGGTATCTCTACGCCCAAGAAAACTTAAAAGAAGCCCAGATTATCGCCCTGTCCGACGAAAGTGCTTGCGCTATGGAAGTGGCTCAGGGTAAGGCAGACGGTTTTTTATACGACCAGCTGACCATCTATCGCCACCACCAGCAAAACCCAGATGCCACTGCGGCTATTTATATTCCCTTTCAAAATGTGGAGTATTGGGGAGTGGCAGTGAAGAAGGGGAATACGGAGCTTTTAGAATCGGTGAACGCTTTTATCGAGCAGTATACGACTGAAGGTGGATTCCAAAAGTTATCCGATAAATATTTAAAGGAAGAAAAACAGGCCTTTGAAGCGCTGGGCTTTCAATGGTTTTTTGATTTGAATATATGAAATTGTTTACAACGAATCAATTCCAAAAAACAGGTTTTCTAAAAGCGGCATTCAACATGCTGCTTTTGGCTGTCTTGCTTTTAATCCTGTTTTGGTGGTCTTTGGAGCGGTTGGGGTATGTGCTGGACTTTTCCTTCCTGCCCGCACTCGTAAAAAGGGTGGCCGATGGGTTTCTTATGACGGTTTACTTGAGCTTTTCAAGCCTTTTGCTAAGCCTGCTCCTGGGGCTGGCTGCGGCACTTTTGCAGCAGAGTCGCGTTTTAATGCTGCGCTATTTGTCTAAGTTTTATGTTGCAATCATTCGGGGCACACCCCTGATCATGCAAATCTATTTGTTCTTTTATATTGTGGGAACGGCCTTTGGCATTGAAAACCGATTTATCTGCGGGGTGCTCATTCTCTCAGTGTTTGAAGGGGCATACATCGCCGAGATCATCCGGGGCAGTCTCAACTCCATCGATCCGACCCAGTTGGAAGCTGCAAAAGCAGTGGGGTTCACCAAGGGACAAACCGCTCGGCTCATCGTGCTGCCCCAAATGACGGCGAGAACCTTACCTGCCCTCACCGGGCAATTTGCGTCCATCATCAAGGACTCGTCCCTGCTCTCCATCATTGCAGCCATTGAGTTGACCCAGACCATCCGGGAGATTAGCGCAATCAACTTTAAGATGTTTGAGTGCTACATCTTCTTGGGTGTGTTATATTTGCTGCTCACGCTGCCCATAATGTTTTTGAGCAAACGTCTGGAGAGGAGGTTTCGTTATGAAACTTGAAATCCACGGCCTGTACAAAGGGTTTGGCCAACAGACGGTTTTAAATGATTTAAATTTAAATGAGAACATTTCCACACTGGCCCTCATCGGCCGTTCGGGCTGCGGAAAGTCCACCCTGCTGCGCATTATTGGCGGATTGATCCCAGCGGATGCGGGTTATGTCTCCCTAGACGGGGAGCGGGCAGCGGACAGCCAGTTGTATCACAAACAGATTGGTTTTGTGTTTCAGTCAAACGGACTGTTCTCCCACATGACTGCCCGGCAGAACATAACGATGCCCCTCCATAAAGTCCATGGGTTTTCTATAGAACAGGCGGAGGATCGGGCAGCCGAACTGCTGGAACGGTTTGGGCTGAGCAACGAAGGGGACAAATGGCCCCACCAGTTGTCGGGGGGGCAAAAGCAGCGCATCGCCATTGCCCGGGCAGTTGCACCCCGGCCAAAGCTGCTGCTCCTAGACGAGCCCACCAGTGCACTGGACCCGGAGTACACCGCCGAAGTGTTAAACATGATACGGGAGCTCAAAAACATGAGTTTTATCATCGCCACCCACGAAATGGGTTTTGCATGCAACGCCTGTTGGCAGGTTGCATTTTTAGAGAACGGCACCATAACCGAATATGGGGAGAGTCAGCTGTTGTTTGCCTCCCCCCAAACTTTAGGGCTCAGGGAGTTTTTGTCCAAGATTTTGGAGTGGAGAACTTAACGGCACGAACAAATGCACGTGCACAAATATCATGCTAAAAAATCCCCGGGGGACAATCCCACGAGGATTTTTTCAACTAATTCGACTTTATTTTTTACATCGCAGCCTAATTTAAACGCATGAGCTTGGAAGAGTATTCTTTTCCCTGAGTATCCCTGATTTGGAACATCAAGTACATTTCTTTTTTATTTTCTATTTGTCCAAGTTCAATAAACAGTCCGTCTTTAATGTCCGCTTCAAGGCCCTCGGTTACGCCTGTTTTTTCCCAGCTAAAGAAGGGCAGAATGGTTTTGCTGTTCTTATAATATGTAATTTTGCGGGCAGCGCTCACAAGGGCAATGTATTCGTAATCCTTGGGATCGACGTACTGTCTGGAGGGAATGTTTTCGTTGTCTGAACTCTTGGTGATACCGGTGACCACACCCTTGGGATGGTCGGCATCCACCAGAAAATGTATGACTACAGAGTCCATGGTGAATTGGTTTGTGAAGTTTTCAAGGAGTGCGAAGATGTCATACACCGCATAACCGTCTCCCCGCTCCACTTCTACTGCAGTACAAATGACTTTGTCTCCCGTGGATTGCTCGTTCACAAAGATTGCATCATTTTTATAGCTGGTGGTGAGTAAACCCGTTTCGTTCAGAACAACATCCGAACCGCTGTGCACATACCGATATCCACCGTCACTGGTTTTTTCCACGATCATATATTTTGCCCGGGCAAAGTTTTGCACCTGCTTGGGGCTGAGTTGGAAGGAAAAAGTCGCATTGTCCTGAGAAACCGTGGGGTTCTCATTGGATATATTGAATTCGGCAATGGGATCGCCGTTGGAGATGCCAACAAATCGCTCTAGGAACCCAAAATATTTGGGGGCAAAGTCAAAGGAGTCGTATTCTTTCATCCACTCGGGTGCATAGAGTGTATTGTTGTAGGGAAAATAAACGGACACACCGTTTGTATTTTCTGTTTCGGATTTAGAATAGACAACAAATTCATTCAGTGCCCCAAGCAGTTCCTCTGCCTTGGCTCCGTATTGGGGTTTTAACCTGTTTCCAAGGTCGTATAGATCCACTAAGTCGTACAAGCTCATTTCCGAGCCGGACTTGCCAAATGATTTTGTCAGCGAAACGTTTCTTGAAATATTAGAAAAGTTTAACAGGTCTAGGGTTGAATTTACGTCGTCAAAGAGACCGTCCATGGCTTGTTCCACTTTTGCCGTCTTGGTCAAATCCAACAGGGACAAGGTTTCAATATAATATTGGGCAGAATCCATATACGAATCAATGATGGCCTTGCCAATGTCCTCCCCCGTTTTGTTCCCGTCTATGGAACCTAAAAAGCTGTAGTCCCAGCCCGAGGCTGGTATGACCTCCTGCGATGCAACCATATAATTTGCATAGTTGCTCAACATATGGGAGGTCTCCACGGAAGACATTAAACACGCATCAAAGCCAACCCACTCCAGTTTGTTCTCTTCTCTAAATACAGAGTTGGCAAACGCTGTATCCAATTCTTTGGGGGTGAGCAAATCGATGCCGTTCTGGGTGGTATACCGTTCGTCGATGCCATAACCAATCATTGGCCCTGCACCGTGGTTCCAAAGCACAATGCCATACTTGTCCGCAGGAAATCTTTCATAACCATAGTTTAAAAAATAGGTGAGGGTAGCGGGTTCCCCCATGCTCACTGGATCTAACTGCTCTAGTGGTTTAAGGTCGTTGCCCTGCACCTGAAAGATCATGTTTTTGTCGTGGGGAATGAAATCCCCGTACCACCGGCGGGCACCGCCTGTATAGATGAGCAGATTCACATTTTCTGATAGGTTTGTATTGAGCATTTCCGCAATATCCATTGTGGCAAACCCGGGAACAAACAGACTTTCACCCCCACCGCTCTCTAAATCCGAACCAACCATATACACCATGATGGTGTGGGTTATTGGTTCTTGGGTGGGTGTTGGAGTCTGTGCGGGTGCAGACGCCTCGGGTACGACTTGCACGGTTGGTTCGGGTATGTTTTGCACAACAGGCGTACACGCCATGCACCCCAAGGCAATGGCTAGGATCAAAGCAATGACGATTCCCTGAGATGCAAGGCTTCTTCTTTTGAGTTTCACAGCATACCTCCAAATTCATTTTTCGACATGTTTAGCATGTCTTGAATTTTATACCATCCCATTGTGAAAGTCAATGTTTTCAAGCCTGTAATTGCCTAACCCTTTGCTATTCCTTCCATATATGTTTTCACAAATGAAACTGCCCCCTCTATCTCCGAACGGTTTGGGTGGCCCATCTTTGCAAACAGGAAACTTCCCGTGCACAGGTATTCTTGGGGGTCAACAGCAATGCCCCTTTGGGACAGTATCGTTCTCAAACTGCCCTGTGCGCTGCCCCGCGCAGAAGAGGTGAGTTGTACCACCCTTTTTATGTTTGTTGGCGATACCTTTTTTGCAAAGTCCAACAGTTCGGGTTTGTTCTCTCCCCCGTAGATGCCGCTGACAATAAACAGCAGGTCGCAGGGGGGAAGGTCATCCTCCTTTAGGTTATACGCTTGAATCCCTATACTTTTAGAAATGGCTTCAGCTATCTTTTTGCTGTGTCCCGACATCGTTGCATATAATATGTATACTTTCATAGTTCCTCCTTCATCGTTCCAAGTGATTGATAAATTTTTTGCATAGTTGCGTTCATGCCTTCAATTTCCTGTTGGTTAAGCGAACCAAACATGTGGTCTAAGAAGTGCTCCGCAAAGGTTTCGTTTTCCCTGTTCCAAACTTCCCATTTGGGTGTTGCAGCAATGCGAAGGGAGCGCTTGTCGTCCCTTCCCTTTTCAATGGATACAAACCCCTTGGCTTCCAGCTTTAACACCAATTGTTTTATGTTTTGATGTGAGCTGTCACACATGGATGAGAGCTGCTTGAGCGTGGGTGGTTCGTCAAACATACCAAGGGCAGTCATCACAAACCATTGCTTCGCTGTCAATTCTTGGACAGATTGATCCATCACCGTTTGCAGCCGGTTGGACAATAAAAAAATGTGTCCAAAAATGAGCTGCCGCTTATCCATCGTTTCAAAATCATACATACACTTCACCTAGGTAATATATTATCTATATAGGTAGTATATTACACAACTTCGACTTTTGTCAATGAAAATATTGAAAATCTTGTTGCTGTGTGTTATACTCTGTTGCATCTTGTTAAAAAAAATCGGAGGTAGGCATGTTAGAACCGTTGGTATACGAATATCGAGGAGACTTAAAAGATTTAACACATTTTGGATATTTATGTATTGTGGATGAACAGTCCAATGTAGTGTATTCGGTGGGAGATGTGAATGCAGATGTCTACTATCGCTCTGCTTCAAAACCCATTCAGGCGTTACCTGCACTGGTGCGGGGTTTACACAAAAAATACGGTTTGAGTGATGAAGAGATTACCATTTTTGCTGGTTCACACGCAGGAGAAGATTTTCACATAGAGGCCCTTGAGAGCATACTCAAGAAAACTGGTTTAACCGAAGAGATGCTGGTGATGAAACCCGCTGCACCGGCTAACGTTGCATGCAACGAGGAGCGCATACTAAAGGGGTTACCCAAGCGCAAGTTATACCACAACTGTGCGGGCAAGCACATTGCACTCATGTTGGTGCAGCGGGAGATCACGGGAAGCCCAGAGGGGTATTGGAAGGTTGAATCTGCTGCCGATTTAGAAGTGCGCAAGGTGATCGAGGAGATGAGCGAATGTAAGATCTCGTACATTGGCATTGACGGCTGCGGGGTGCCCGTATTTGGGGTGCCTATCAAAAATATAGCCATTGCATCCAAAAACATGGCCTGTGTGGATACGGTTGCCGATGCTGGCTTGAGGCAGGCGGTAGCGGAATACGTTCCGTGCATCACCAAGTACCCCCACATGATGCGGGGCAACGGATTTATCTGTACGATTTTAAATTACGATGCCAATATTGTTGCCAAGGGGGGAGCAAAGGGTGTGTACGGGTTTGGTTTGAAGAAGCAGCGTTTGGGGGTATCCTACAAGTTTACCGACGGAACCGAACACTGTTGGCCGCTGATCGCCCACGCAGTGCTAAAGGGGCTGAACTGCCTCACCCCCGAGATGGAAAAGTGGCTGGAGCCGCTGGGCATTCACACCACCACCAACGACAACGACGAGGTCGTTGGCAGGCACGAAGTCGCATTTAATGTAAATATATAGAACGAATAATAAAAGAATCTCAAATGTGAGGGGCCACAGGGGGACGAGCAGTCCCCCTCATATAATCATATTACAGCGTAAATGCAGCCTGATACTCGCCCACAACTTCGTCGTTGTCGTTGATAATGCGGCTGGGGTTCAGCTCAACTAAACGATCCAGCACACAGCCCGAATAACCAAGCTTTTCAAGCACACTCACGGCACACCGCCCAAACTCTTCTTGAGAACCGTCCAATATCTTCACAACAATACCCAACCCCAGGGACTTGATGCTCATGGCATAAACCCCCAGTGCACCCGCTTTGCCAAGGGTGTCTTCATAACCCGTTAAAGTGGAACAAGGGGTATCGTACCCCGAAACCATGTTGGGGTATGCCCGAAGCTTTGCTACACTCTCCTGCACCGTTTGCGCAAGAGAATCGTCCGTTATGTTTTCGGGGCGGAGCAGCCGCATGTAGGAAAGGGCAATGGCCGAAAAGGGCACCGCATAGGTGGGCACACCACATCCGTCCACACCCACGTGTATTTGGTCCAGCTCCACACTGCAAAGGGTTGCAATGGTGCTGAGTATCTCACTTTGGGTCTTACTCTTCACTACCCAGTAACTTTGCTCGGGTTCACCTAACTCTCGGGCTAGCAAAATCATGCCCATATGTTTTCCAGCACAATTGTGATATATTTTTCTAGGAGGTTTGTTTTTTCGAAGCAGTGCATCCCGCGAATCCCGGCGGACGGGATAGGTGGGCAGCATGATTAACGTCTCTTCGGAAATATCTGCCTTTTTCATAATGGATTCCAGCACCCGCACGTGCTCTTCATCCCCCATGTGGGAGCCGGAGATGATGGCTGTCTCTTCATCCGTTAAGCCATACTTTTCGTTGAGTTTTCGGCGAACCACTGGCAAAGCCTGAATCGCCTTGGATGCAGAGCGGTAATAGCAAGTGAAATTCGATTCCCCCACCGAGGAGACAATGCCCTTTTCCCCCACAACACACACGAATCCGTGGTGCACACACTCCAAAAGTCCGTTTCTAAATTCGTTAAATAGGATACCGGGTTTCATGAAAGTACTCCTGTGTTCATATAAATAAGCAATACATATTTTATACGTTTCATGACAATATTGTCAAGAATAAACTGATTTACTAAGAATTTTGTTAAGAATTTATGTCTAAAAAATTGATAAATTGTTGACAAAGCTCTGACTTAAAAATATAATGAAGGTACACAAGCTTAAAAAAGCATAATTTCAAGGAGGAAATGTTAATGAAGAAAATCATTACTATTGGGCTCGTACTAGCTATGACTCTTCTCCTGATCGCAGGCTGCGCAGCAAACACTGCCGGTTCTGCAGTCGAAGGCAGCGGAAGTCCCACAATGGATCGCATCTTGCAAGATGGCAAGATTAAGATCGGTCTTTCCTTAAATGGACCACCCATCGGTTTCAGAGACGACAAGGGTACCCCCATGGGCTATGACGTGGATTGGGCAACTAAAATGGCAGAAGTGCTGGGCGTCGAACTGGAAGTTGTAGACGTTGACGGCGAAACCCGTATTCCTGCACTCACCTCTGGCCGCTGCGACGTTATTTTCGCAAACATCACAGGTAACCTGGAACGTGCAAAAACCATCGATTTCTCCATGCCCTACTTAAAGTGCGGCATTAAGATGATCGTTAGAGACGGCGTTCCCTACCGCACCATCCAGGATTTAAATACTCCCGATGCCAAAGTATGTGTAGGCAGAGGAACAACTGGTGAAGAACTGGTGCTCAAACATGCACCCCAAGCACAAATCATCTACGTTCCAAACTTCACCGATCAAATTCTCCAACTGGAACAGGGTAAAGCAGACGTTGCATTTGAAGACAACACCATCGTTGACTATGCAGCAAAGAACAGCGGCGGCAAGCTGATCGCTTGTGACGAACTGTACACTTCCGATCCCATCTGCGTTGGTATGCCCAAAGGCGACATGGAATTCGTTCGCTGGGTTGATATGTTCGTATCTTGGCAGATCACACAGGGCTTCCAAGAAGCAACTTATGAAAAGTGGTGGGGCGTGAAACCCGATACCATGAAGACAATCTGGTAAAATCAAACATATAAGAAACGTATTCGTCCGGCGGGTGCTTCATCCGCCGGACATCTCTTAACCGAACAACACTCCCTATTTTTCTTCAAATTTATCATACGAGGATAAAACTTTATGTATCAAATGAATTTCAGATTCTTAGAGCAATACGCTCCTATGATGCTAGAGGGTATGGGAAGATCTGCGATCATAATCGTGTGCTCTTTGGTGCTGAGCTTCTGCTTGGGAACAGTTATGGCACTTTTCCGCAATTCAAAGAGTAAAGCCCTAAGAGGGATTGGTGCGGGATGGGTTAACTTTTTGCGAAACACACCCTTCTTGGTGCAATTGTTCTTCTTTTTCTACGGGCTGCCCCAACTGGGCATCAATACCGATCCTATGGTCACAGCCATTATCGCCCTTGGCGTAAACTCCAGCGCAACCAACTGTGAAGCCATCCGTTCAGGATTGCTGGCTGTTAAGAAAAATTATTACGAGTGCGCCTATGCACTTGGTTTTTCCGCACTACAGACAATTAAAACAATTGTGCTGCCCATCTCTTTGCGGGTGGCATTCAAACCGTTGACGAATAATTTTGTAAACCTTGCACTCACATCTTCCGTGGCCTTCTCGGTAACGGTTATGGAGATTATGGGCAGCGCCAAGACCGTGGTGGCCAGGACTTCCCGGCCCTTCGAAGTGTATTTGATCATCTTGGTTTGCTATTGCATCTTTACATTTCTCATATCGTTCATCTCAAAGGCCATCGACAGAAAAATCCACATCACTTTATAAAAGGAGGTGCTTAAATGTTTGAAAAATATATGCAGTTAACATGGAACGACGGCATCCAATTTTTAGAGGGTGTGGGAGTCACCTTGGGGGTCACCCTGGTTTCCCTGTTGTTTGGAACTATTATTGGAATTCTTTTGGGTTTGGTGCGCTGTTCCAAGAACAAAACCATCAGTGCCCTTCCCCTGATTATCATTGAACCTTTGCGCAATTCTCCCCTTGTGGTGCAGTTGTTTTTGGTTTACTACGGTTTACCCATTGCGGCACGCATCGTGCTGGATCCCTTTACTGCTGCAACCATAACTTTATCGTTAAACACTGCCGCATTCTTTGCCGTTTTGGTGCACAACTCCATCATCGCCATTCCGCAAATGCAGTGGCAGGCGGGGCTGGCTCTGGGTCACGATCAAAAGTCTGTGTTTATTCACATCATTTCAAGACAGGCTTTGCGCTTGCTCATCCCCCAAGCCATCACGCTCTATATCGGGCAGTTGCAGTGCTCTTCCTTAGTTGCGCTGATCAGCTTAAAGGATTTAACCCGTATCGGAGAGATGATCACCCTGCGCACCATGATGCCATTTGTGGTGTGGGGTATTGTGTTCGTTCTCTACTATATTATATCGTTCCCGCTGTCCAAATTGGCATCCAATCTGGAAAAACGAGTGGGCTTCTCCTACTAAGTAATTGAGAGAGGGTAAAAAAACTATGGCAATGATTGAAGTTAAAAATATTACAAAAAGTTTTGGCGATTTAACTGTCCTTCGGGATTTTAGCGTTGATTTCACCCAAGAGGGCGTAACTGTGCTGCTTGGGCCCTCGGGCACTGGTAAAAGCACTTTGCTCCGGTGCATCAACGGTTTGGAAACGGTGGACAAGGGCGATATCATTGTGGACGGTATGTCTGTCAATGAAAAGAAGAATCTGCCATCCATCCGTGTGGCCTGCGGCATGGTGTTTCAACAAACCGTGCTGTTCCCCCACTTAAACGTTTTGGGCAACATGATTTTAAGTCCTGTGAAGATTTTAAAGATGCCAAAAGCGGAAGCAGAAGAAAAGGCAAGGTTCTACCTGAACAAAGTGGGACTTTCTGCCAAAGAAAAGTCCATGCACAACGAGTTATCGGGTGGTGAGCAGCAGCGCATCGCAATTGCACGGGCACTGATCATGAACCCCAAGGCCCTGTTGCTGGATGAAATCACTTCTTCCCTAGATCCAGAGATGAGTTCGGAAGTGCTGCGCATTCTTGAAAACTTAGCCCAAGAGGGCGTTTGCATGTTGGCTGTAACCCATGCCATGACCTTTGCAAAACACGTTGCCAGCAGAATACTTTTCTTGGAAAAGGGTTCCCTGGTGTGCGACGTATCCAACCAAGAATTTTTCACCGTAGTGCGCAAGGAAAACGAGCGTGTAAATAAATTTTTGCAATTTATTGGCGAATAACATACGCCCAATATACGATAATCACTTGCCCGCTTTCCCACAGGAGAGCGGGTTTTTCTATTTACACTAAACGCTAACAACGACAAAACATATTGACTCATAAAATAACAACGAGAGCAATCTCAGCAAGAAAAATAAAAACCAGTATAATTTTATGTTGTACACTTTGCCCAAGTGGTATATACTTTACAGTGTATGATTTTGCAAAAGAGGGATTTTCATGATTGAAAACAGGTTTCTTGCTGTAGACATCGGCATAGACAACGGACGTTGCGTGCTGGGTATATTGAGTGACGGTCATTTGAGGTTAGACGAGCTGTACACCTTTAAAACCAATGTGCTGAAAATCAATGGTTCCTACAAATGGAATGTCTACGGTTTGTATGAACACATTATTCACGCACTTAAGTTCTACTCCTCCCGCTATGGCGACGAGCTTTCGTCCATCGGCATCGACGCATGGGGGCTTGACTTTGGTATATTAGACGACAAAGGGCAGTTGATGGGCTTGCCCAACCACCCCAAATCCCTTTCTATGGATCTGTCCGAAGGGGTTATGGAAGAAAATCTGGGCAAGCGAAGGTTCCACGAATTGTCGGGTATCCCTTGGCTCATGCATTCAACGGCCAATCAGTTGATCGATCTGTGCCGCAGAGGAGAGCTTTGCACAAAATACGGCAAGCGATTGCTGTTTATTTCGGATATCCTCAACTATTTCCTCACCGGCTCAGGTGCGTGTGAACTGTCTGTTGCCCAAATTTCGGGGCTGATGGACGCTAAGACTCGGCAATGGTCGGGGGAAATGTTTGACGTATTCGACATCCCCGACAACTTTATGTCCGACTTAATCACCCCCGGGCAAAAGGTGGGCACCTTAAGCCCCTCTATTTCCAACTATTGCGGCATCAAGCAGGGCACCCCCGTGATCGCCCCGGTGAGCCTAAATTTATTGTGTGCATCGGTGGCCGTGCCCCAGCGCTCAGGCACGGTGGCCTATTTAAGCCCCGGTTCCCAAGGGGTGTGCGGGGTGGAAACGGAAAAGGAAATCATCAACGATTTATCCTATAAGTACGACATCGGCAATGTAAAGAGCATTTTTGGCAGAAATGTACTCATCAAACAGACCAAAGGGTTGGGGCTGTTAAAGGAATGCCGCAACAGTTGGCAGGCCGAATTCGGGTTGTTTTCCTACAACGAACTCATCGATTATGCCTGCAACTCCATTCCCTTTGCCGGAGTGGTGGATGTAGACGACCCCATGTTCGATACAGCGGTACACATGCCCAAGGCCATCGCCCAGTATTTGGAGCGCAGTTCCCAATCCCTCACGGGGTATAATAACATTGGGCAGATATCCAGAATACTGCTGGAGAGTTTGGCATTAAAGTATCGGTATCACTTTGAGCAGTTGAAAAAGACGTCTCTTAAATCTTTTGACTGTCTGCACACGGTGGGCCGGGGGAGTTACAATGCCCTTGTCAATCAATTTTGTGCCAATCTGCTGAATATGCCCGTGGTGGCGGGGCCTGCGGAGGCTTCTGCCGTGGGTAATATGCTGGTTCAGGCTGCGGGTCTGGGGCTTTTACATTGTTTGGACGAAATGAGAGCGATTGTGGAATCGTCCTTTGAACTGAAAACCTTCTATCCCATGCACGTGCCCGCCTGGGACGATCAGTACGAAAAATTTCTAAAAATTTGTAATCTGTGAGCGTTTTATGAATGTTACGGCAATGGATTTAAATAAATCCTACGGCAAAAAAAATATACTCTCCAACATCAGCTTTAGCATCAAAACGGGCAGCGTTTTGGCTATTGCGGGTGCCAACGGGGCGGGTAAGACCACCCTGCTTAAAATACTTGCCATGGTGTCCAGTACGGACAACGGAAAGTATTACTTAAACGGCAGATCGGTGGCAGCACAAAAACACCTGCGGGAGCGCATTGCCTATGTGCCCCAGCAAGTGAGTGCCTTTATGGAAATGACGGTATACGACAACTTAAGGTATTGGTTAAAGAGGGGCAACGAACGAACTTTTCAAGAGACCATCGAAAACTTGGGACTGACAAATTATTTGGACACCCGGGCAGAAAAGCTTTCGGGGGGGTATCTTCGGCGGCTGAACTTAGCAACCGCCTTGATCAACGCTCCCGACCTGTTGATTATGGACGAACCCTTAACGGGGGTGGATATCGATACCCGGCTGTCCTTTGGCAATTGGATTAAGGCCCTGAGCGCCAAGGGTGTCACTGTCATCTACACCACCCACCACTCAGACGAAATCACAGGTATTGCCCACTGCCTTGGCATTATTTACAAGGGTGGGTTAAAGTTTATTCCCGAAATTGACGGACTGTTTTTGGACAATTTAATTTCCCGGTTCATCAAACTCAACGATTGATTGATGAACCGAATTTAATTTCTCTTCGCTCTGCCCTTTTGCTGCTTTTTGTGCCTCTTCCCGGCGAAGGGTGATACTTTTTAAAATCTTTTCTTTACCCTCAAAATGCATCATATTCAGGGCATCCTCCTCGGTGATTAAATTGTTCTTGAGCAGTATTAGGGCAAATTCGTTTTGATACACGGTTTTATAGGGCGTTTGCTTTTGAACTGCCACAGATACGTCGAAGTCAATGGGTCGTGACTGGCCCAGTGCATATTTTTTCAGCATATCCGCAGATAGTTTCACCGTCTCCCCATTGACGATCACCCGACGCTCTTCGGTGTAGTTTTCTCGAATCACTTCCACCACCATGCGAATGAGCTGCTCAAATCCATCGTACATGCCGTCGATGATCAGCCGGGAGCGCTTAGAACCCGCTTCTTGCAGGGCCATAATAGCCGATGCGGCTGTCACCCCCCGCACACTCTCCCCCCTAACAAACTGGTTCTGTCCCGACTCCTCTTTAATTGCAGCAAGCTTGCCGTTAAAGTGGTGGAGCACGTAGGGGTTGAGGGAGGACGGTTGAAACCAGCGCACTGCGGCATCGTCGATGCGAGAACCCCGAATGACTTCTTTTGACCAATCGGCGAGGGCAGCCTCGTCCAGATCTGCATTTTTGTTGATGAGCAGCTTCATTTTCCCGGACATAAGGGCATTTTTTAAGATGATCTGATCCAGCTTGTCCGCATATTGTTGCAAGTTCTTGAGTACGTCGATCAACCCCAGGCCGATGGGCTGATTGTCCAAGGGGAAAAGGGGTTCCACAATAAAGGGATACATTCCGTGGGCATACATACCCTCTGGTGCCGTGGCCTTTGAATCTTCCAGCAATACACCTCCGGCCAGCTTAGCCATGTGAACGCACACGTTCCCCTCTTTGTTAATTTCCTTGTACCAGTATTCCATGAGTAGTGCGTGGGAAGATTCTTTCCCGCCCTCATCCTGCTCTTGGATATACCCGTGGGATTTCATCTTCTCCCACACCCCCGGATAATTCTTTAAAAAGTAATCCCTGTGGAAAAATCCAAACTTAAAGCATGCCCTCCCGTCTTGAATATCCGAAACCCCCGGGTCGAACAGAAAGTTGCGGATGTCCCACTGGCGAATGTTCACATCCCCCAAACCGTTGTATAAATATCGGTCCCAATAGACCTCCTGCACCGACGTACCCTTTTTAAGAGCTGAGCGACACTTGGAGCGAAAGGTGGACTTATAGTTCCTTCGGCGAAGGATATAGTGCACAATGTCTTGCAAAGACTGTGCCAGAGCCTCATCCCCCTCCTCTTCGGGTAAAATCACGGGTTCGGGGTAGTTGTCCATAATGTCCGAGAGCAGGCTCTCTAAAGTGGAAAACAGCACGGGGGTCACTGGGCGGGGCTCCCCCGCTTCGGCCTGCGCCACCCCGTGCCAGTGGTTGGTCTTCCAAAATTCGTCGTTTTGGGTACACTTGTGGCGAAGGGGGGTTAGGGCAGTGTAGAATTCGTCAAACAAGGCGTACGCTTTTTCAATCAATTGCTTTTTAGACATATTTTTCTCTCCTCGCTGGTTTTTTTATTATTTAATGTGGTAAAACTTGCAATTGGTTTGCACGAAGGATTTGAGTGGGGTATAATAGAAATAATCTGAAATAGAGGTTTTAGAATCATGAAGTGTTCTGTTTGCAATGCAACGTTGCAGGAAACGAGTTCCATATGCCCCGTCTGCGGTTTTGACAACGAAGGGGGGCAAGTTGAGCAGCAGCCTCAAGGGGAAAAGAACGAAATTGTTGAGGTTGTTTTGCCCAAGGCGGAACAGCCCAAGGTGTATATAAAGAAAAAAAATGGTTGGATAAAGGGCCTTGCCATCACTTTAGCTGTGCTGCTCTTCTTAACGGCAGCGGGGTTCCTCATTTGGCGCTCCACCCTCAACACACCCCAAGTGCAGATGGGCATTGAAGTTGCAGAATTTTTAACAAACTATTTCACCATCGAAGGGGAAGATGTGTTTGCCAAACTCAAGGACACGGACTATTCCCTGAACTCCAACGTGGACTTTGGCGGTGAAGTGCCCCTGCTGGGTAAAATCGACCTAACACTGTTTCACGAGAAAGTGGGGGATTTTGCCGGAGTGAAGGTTTCTGCATCGGGCAACCAGATCAACCTGTTTGATTTATTCTGCATGGGGGATAAAGACAAACTCATGCTCTCCTCCAAGCTGGGTAATGAGCGCAGCAGTGCAATTGCAGACCTGCCTAAGATGGGAGAAGTGGACGAAGAAGTGCTCATGCGCACGGCAGTGATTTTATTTGGCTGTATGGATGAAAAGTGGTTCTTTCAAGACGAAAACAAGAAATACGTCATCTTGGGAACCAAGGAAATTTCTACTCTGGCGAACGACTTTAAGACAAAGGCCATGGAAGATGAAACCTACATGGCACTGTTAAAAGACCGCATGGGTGAAGAGGAACGGGATGCCTTTTTCGATTACTTAGGGGCTGTTCCGGGGCTTTTGCGCTCCCTACCCTTTGCGGAACTGAGGATCGACAGCCTATCCAGCGAGGGAAAACCTGTGGGACTGCTGATTAAGTTTAAAGTGCCCAACTATGCGGATGTGAGCTTGGAGTTGAGCAAGCGGATCAGCTTTAAAAACGAGGTGTATACCACCACCTACGACATCCAGGCATACGGGGATGTGGTGCGCTATTTTAAAGGCGGTGCCACTGTTTTTGCAGAATTTAAGTGTGTGAAAAACGAGACCAACGTCTCTTTAAACGTCTCCGCCCAGGACTACGAACTGGCACTTTCGGGTAACGTGGCGCTCAACGAGACGGGAGAAAATATTTATAGCGGAAAAGGAGCTGTGAACGTTTCTCAAAACGAAATTGAATATCTGCCCATCACCTTTTCGTTAAACCTAAACACCAAACCCACCCAGTACACCCTGCTGCCCGAGTTTGAACAAAACTTGAGCAGTGCACAAAAGTCCAGCAGCATTCCCGGCCTTATCGCCGATTTCCTGGCTGGAGTTCGGCTAAACGAAATCATTTTTGCACTGAGTGCAATGGGCTGATATGCAGAGTACCTTTGATTTGCGCAGGTTGTTTGCAGGGGCAAAATCCCTGCTCATCATGGTGATCTCCCCCGCCATCCTTCTCTTTGCGTTCTATCAAACCCTGTCCGACAACTTTTTTTCGGGGGAGCTGTCCCCCTTTGTGGTGGCCATTGAAAACTTAGATCAGGGAGAAACCCAAGCAAACGCCATTATCGACAGTTTGGTGCAAAACGAAACGACTCGGGGACTGATGGAGATTAAATCCACCAGCGAGCTTACAGAAACCGATCGGGTTTGTGCCCGATTGACCATTCCCAAAAACTTTCAAGCAGATTTATTTTCTGGCAAAAGTGTAACCATCACCGTTGCATACAACGAGAGTATGCCCCTGCAAGCGGGTTTGATTTCGGGGATTCTCACCTCTGGTACGAACCTGATCAACACGGCACAAAAGAGCGTCAACGGGGTGTATGAAACCCTGCGGGAGAGCGGTTATGCGGAAGCATCGTCCACCTATTCGGCCACTGCCTCCAAACTGTTTACCGATGCCTTTCTTCGCCACACAATTTTTAAAGTGGGTACCGAGCTTTCCCCCTTGGGGCAGATGCTGCCCGTGGAATACTATGCAACGGCACTCATAACCCTCTTTATGATTTTAGGCGCACTGAGCATCACCTCCCTCACTGCCGAAGACTTCCCCACCCTGCCCATGCACTTTTTGGCCGGGAGAGGGGTGTTCCACTTTGTGATGAATAAATTACTGTCGGGTGGGGTCTATTTGTTTATTTTATCCCTGCCCGCAGCAGCTCTCACCCTGCCCATCGCAGCCAACATGTACACCTTAGCACACCTGCCCGAGCTGCTCCTCTCCCTCTTAAGCTTAGCTATGATGATCAGCGCCCTGGGGGTGTTTGGGGCATCTATTAGCACCGATTCCCAAGGTGCCCTTCGCAACTATTTTTTAATCAGCATGTGTGTCATCATTTTAGGGGGGCTCATCGTACCCACTGCCTTTTTTGGCCCACTCTCCCCCCTGCTCAAGTTAACACCCGGGGGCATTGGGAAACGTATTCTCAACATCATCTTTTTTAAAGACGAACAATACTTCCTTTTGCTGGCCATATCCCTTTTCTACACCGCTATCTTTGCCATTTTATCGGCCATTCGGATGAGGAGGGTCTATGTATCGTAAAACACTAACCTATTCCATAAAATATTACTTCCTATCGGCAAAAAATTGGGTTTTGCTCTTTACTGCCCTTTTGTGCACCCTCTATCCGTTGATCTTTACAAAAACCCCCTCTATTTCCGTATGTCTGTTCGACGAGGACAATTCCATAGAATCCCAGCAAGTGGCCGAGATACTCAAGGGAAACGAAGGAATAACCTTTATAGAATACTCCCGGGAGGAAGCGGAGCGTTTCTTGGAGACGGGGGGCATTGAGGCTCTGTTTGTAATCGAGCCAGGGTTTGCCGCAAAGTTACAATCGGGAGATTTCACCCACACCGTCTTTATGCAGTTGTCCAAATACTCCCGGGGCGGTGGTACCATCACCGAAGCCGTGGCGGCTGCCGTCATGGAGATATACGCCAAAAACGTTGCCAAAAATGCAGTGGTGAATGTAACAAAGGATGTTTCTCTGGGGGAAAAGGCTGCCCTGCGCACCGAAGGGTCGGACTTGGTGTTGATTGGCCTAAACGAGACGGGTTTAACAAAGGCACAGGCCACCAGCGGTGCCAAGGGTTCGCTGCTGTTCTTGACGAGCCTGCTCTGCGCCTATGCCCTGTGTTTTGTGATGAAACCCTCCCAAGCTATTTCGGACAAGTGTTTGTCGGGGGGATACTCCTTCTTTGGTATTACATTTTTATATAATTATGGCAAACTATTACCTGTGGCACTGCTGAGTATTATTCCCCTCCTTGTGGGTGGATATGATGTGGCTCATGCTGCACTGGTGCTGGCCTACAGCTTGGTTGTGTGTCTGTTATCCGTGTTGCTCGTCGGTCTTAAAACCACCCTGCGGCTCAACATCGCCGTGTATTACTCCTTACTCAACGCTGTATTTGCCCTCTCGGGTATGTTTGAGGGGGGCATCGCCTATCTCTTCCCGGGTTATATCATTGCCCGGCTGTTATAGTGTTTAGTATAACTTGAAAAACAGCAGTCTTTGTTATATAATGAAGGAAAACGTGTAGAGGTGTCGAATGAACATTGCATTTGTTTTTGCGGGGCAGGGCGCCCAGTACAGCGGTATGGGCAAGGAAATTTACCATTGCTCGGCAAAAGCTAAAGAAATTTTTGAGTGCGCCAAGGAAATTCGCAGCGATATATTGGACGTTTGTTTTTCGGGCAGCACCGACGACTTAAAGCAAACCATCAACACACAGCCTGCTGTGTATTTAACCGATTTAGCCTGTGCAGCCGCATTAGAAGAGGCGGGCATACGGCCAACCTGTGTTGCAGGATTTTCGGCGGGAGAGATTCCTGCCCTCGCCTTTGCCGGTGCGTTTTCATACACAGATGGCTTTAAAATCATGCTGGAGCGGGCACAATTGATGGATTCCTGTGCACAGAAGAATCCCGGCATCATGGCGGCTGTTCTCAAGTTGAGCGAGTGTGATGTGTTAAACTTGTGCGAAAGACACGGTGTGTTTGCTGTAAACTTCAACTGTCCCGGACAAATCGTTGTGGCAGGGGCTGTTGATAAAATGGAAGACTTTATTGCCGATGTGACAGCGATGAAGGGCAGAGCCATGAAATTAGCCGTGAGTGGTGCCTTCCACTCGGTTTATATGAACGAAGCATCCGAAGGGTTTGCGAACGTGTTGGCAAACTATTCGCTAAAGGCTCCGCACATGCCCGTTTATGCAAACGTAACTGCCAAACCCTATGAGGGCAGTTTCGACTTGCTTTCCTTGCAGATTCGAAGCAGTGTGCTCTGGCAGCAGACGGTGGAAAATATGGCAAAACAAGGTATTGATACGTTTATTGAAGTGGGTGCGGGAAAGACCCTTTCGGGATTAATCGCAAAGACTGTGGACGCCACTGTGTTAAACGTTGCAGACAAAAGCAGCTTGGAAGCAACCCTTGCTGTTTTGAAAAAGTAATTGCAAAACGTTTGCAATTGTGATTAAATAGACTATAGAAAACAGATGGGGTGATGGCATGGAGAATGAGAAAAACATAATCGTTGAAGAAGAAAATAAATTAGAAGAAATTGCCGAAGACACTGTGGGCGATAGCGAATCTGCACTAGAAGTTGTGGAAGAGGCAGAAGTGGCTGATCAAAAGGAAGAAACTTCCGAAGAGTTTGTAAAGGCTAAGCCAACGGTATATACGGACAAAAAGGGTTTGCAAATACTGGCAGGCATCGTTTCCAGTATTGCCATTTGGGTCACCCTCACCTTAGGTTCGGGGAAAGAAGGGCTCATCTCTTGGCTGTGGGTCATTATCTTCGGTATTGTATTTATTGGAAAAAATCAAATTGAAAAGAAAAAAAATATCTTTTTCAAATTTTTTACCATGAGTATGCTGTACAGTTTAATTGCCCTCATGGCCATTTCGGCTCTCTTATATTTCTTATTCCCCGGCATATTTTCCTTCGCTGGTATTGAATAAGTACGTATTTAGGGAACAAAACGGCAGTTTGTAACGTCTAATAGATAGAGTAATTTGCTGGAGTTTAACGTTCATGGAATGCAGTTTTGAAAAACTAAATCAATTATTAGACAACGACCTAAACTTTCACGAGGCCTTGCAGGTAAAGGAACACATGTTAACATGTGCCCAGTGCAAGGCTGATTTTGATTTTTTAACAAACTATAAACGTGCTGCATCCAATATCGAAAGTTTTGAAGTGCCAGAGCACTTCCATGCCACTGTGCTTGGAAAAATCATGCCCCGCAAGCCCCACTTTAGGGCGTGGGGTGGTATTGCTGCTGCCCTGCTGGTTTTGGTGGCAGGTCTTTTCTTTTTGAACCGTCCTGAAAATCAGTCTGAATATGGTAATATCATCAGTGCACCACAAGAATATGCAGTATACGAAGCGCCCGCTGCTCCTGCCGGAGAAGCACCGGCAGCCCCTGCACCCGCAGAAGCTGCACCCGAGCCAGCAGCCCTGCCTGCACCGGAAGATAACAACGAAACAGCAGCGGGAACCGGCGATATCAGCCCCAAAACAACACTCACAGACGGTGCAGCCGAAGAAACCCAACCCATCCTTGCCATTCCCTTGAGTGTGGAGCAGGTTGTGCAAATAGAAAAAGAATTGCAGCGAGAACTTTCCCTAGACACAGAAATCCTTGCGGATGAAGAGTTGATTTCTGTTTTGTGTAAATACTACGAATATACCATTGCGGTGGGACAAAGGATTACACTGTACATACAATAAAGAGGAAAACACCAATGACACTCATAAAGAAAAACGGTATTATTTTCATTGCGGCAGTGTTGCTGGCTATCAGCATTGTCGTAATCGGGCTGACTCTGTATAACCAGGGGTTAAACGAAGATTTATCCGAAACCACAAGGGTGTCCTTGGAAGAAGTGCTGCAACAACAGCGATTTAACTTTAATAGCAGCATTGAGAATCAGGTGGGTGTCATCAAACTGTTGTCCAAAAGCATTGCATCCCTTCACAAAGATGTAAACATTGCAGATTTTTTGCAAGATGCTGTTAATAACTCAGACTTTGAAACCTTTCAGCTGTATAATGAAAAGGGCTATAACAAGCAGGAGTACATTGGCGGTTCTGAATATTTTAAAAAGTTCCTCAATGGCGAAACAGTGGTGCTGGACGAATATAAATCCAACAAAGAGGGAGAATGTTCCATTTATACCCCTGTAACCATCAACCAACGGGTTGTTGGGGTTTTGGTGGGCTCATACCCTGCAAAAAATTTAGACAACCTCTTGCTGCCCTCCTTTAACGGCATGGGTTACGCATTCGTGGTGGACCTTTCGGGCAGGGTCATCGCCCGAACGGACAACTCCGCCTACTCGCTTACAAAATCGGACAATATCTTCGACGTCTTATCCACTGCAAACTATTTAGAGAGCGATCATTTTCAACAAATCACAAAATATATGTCCCTGAGAAATGCAGGGCATTCCAAATATGAATCGGATGGAAACATACGGATCGTCTACTTTGCTCCGCTCAATATCAGCGATTGGTATATCTTTTGTATTGTACCCGACGAAGTGGTGTTTGCTAAGGCCAACGAAATCACGGGAAGTGCTGCCCTGCTCTCGGTGGTCACCCTGGTTGTGATGGCCCTTTTGCTGTTGTACGTCTATGTGATTCAGCGTTCTCATTTAAAAGATATTGCCAAAGTTGCCTTCACCGATGAACTGACGGGCATACGGAATATGAGCAAGTTTAAAGTGGACGCACGGGAGCTGCTCCTGCGCAACCCCCACACCCACTATACCTTAGTTAAGCTGGACATCCAAAAATTTAAGCTGCTCAACGATGTGGTGGGTTACAAAGGGGGCAACAAACTGCTTTTAAACCTCTCCCGGGCACTGGGTAAGGTGTTGGACGAGAAGCACGAGTTATACGCCCGGGAGGGCAGTGATGTGTTTATTGCCCTGCTGGCCACCCAAGACGATGGGGAGATCGAGTCCAAGCGGGTGCAGTGGATGCGCAAGTTTGCAGATATGTCCAAGGAAATAGCCGAATACAGGGTTGTCTTTCACACGGGGCGGTATAAAATCGAACCGGGAGAGCGAGACATCCACCGCATGATAGAAAAAGTAAACTTTGCACACAAACTGTCTAAAAGCAGGGAAAACAAGATGTGCGACTACGACGATAAAGTAAAGGCCATGGCGTTGGCCCAGCTAGACATCGAAAAGCGCATGGAAGATGCCTTAGCCAACCAAGAGTTTGTGGTGTACCTCCAGCCCAAGTATAGGTTAGCCGATGAAAAGCTGGCGGGTGCAGAGGCGCTGGTGCGGTGGCAGCGGGCTAATGTGGACACCATCTACCCCGGCACTTTTATTCCCTTGTTTGAGGAAAACGGGTTTATCATTCAACTGGACATGTATATGTTTGACAAGACCTGTGCACTGATTCGAAGCTGGATGGATGCAGGAAAGGATCCCGTGGTGGTATCGGTTAATTTTTCTAGGCTGCATTTGAGCAACGGTAATTTTGTGGGCGAACTGGAGGAGATTGCCGATCGGCACAATACCCCCCACGAATATTTGGAAATAGAGCTGACGGAAACAGCCATTTATGACAACGTCGATATTTTAGAATCGGTGATCGACAAACTACATCAAGCGGGGTTCACCCTTTCTATGGACGATTTTGGCACGGGTTATTCCTCTCTCGGTTTGTTGAAGAACATTCCTGTGGATGTAATTAAGATGGACAGGGCGTTTTTTGGGGACAGCCGAGACGCTTCCAGGGCATTTGAAGTGATTAAGAGTGTGATGGACATGGCAAAGAAGTTAAATATCCACACGGTTGCGGAAGGTGTGGAGACATTAGAGCATGTGACCATGTTAAAGGAGTTGGGTTGCGACTTTGTACAGGGGTATTATTATGCCAAGCCTCAACCTGCTGCTGAATTTTTAGAAAAATTATAAAAGTTAATAAAAAAGTGTTGCAAAATGAAAAATTATTAGGTATAATAATAAACGGTCTCACTAGTAGGTTCGAAAATGGGATTAGTATTATAATAATTCAATATGGTTGTATAACTGGGTGTGGCGCAGTTTGGTAGCGTGCTTGAATGGGGTTCAAGAGGCCGGAGGTTCAAATCCTCTCACCCAGACCATGAGAAAACCCTCTAACCATCTAGGTTTCGGGGTTTTTATATTTCCCTCGAAGGTTACATTATCTAGCGAAAAACCCCCGACTTCTAATGAAACTTCTAATGAAATTTTATTCCCTTTAGTTTTTACTGAATACCTTTAAAAAACTTCTAATGCCGATAGAACATTTGCTACGCTTCTATCAAAGCACCCATGACCCCTATGGAAGCGTTAATCCTTCGTTCAATACCATCGTGCGTATACCGCTTTGTGGAAGCTAGATCACCATGTCTGAGCCAAGCTTGAACTTCCAAATCGGAATATCCCAGAGAAGCAAGCATCGTTGCTGTGCTGTGTCGTAAACCATGCAGCGTTACTTTGGGCAAGCCATTGGCTTCAATGATTTTTTGCAGCTTGTAGTTGACATACTTGTGTTCAAACGGTCTTCCATCTTCGTGCTTGCAAATATAGTCATTACGTTGATACCTTGAACCGTACAACCTCTTGTGGTTCTCTTGTTTTACTTTTAGCTCGAGAAGATAATCCTTCATAAAAGATATCAACGGCATGTCTGCTTTGCTGGCTTTGCTTTTTGGCTTCTTTTCGATGCTTGTTTTGCAGCGAACACGGTTATTGCATATCTTTACGATGTTGTCATCAAAATTAATTGCCGACCATTTTAAACCGATGATTTCACCCCGACGTAGTGCATAAAGAGTAGCAAAGTAGATTGCGCATTCGATCTCTGTGCCTTTGATGAGGTTAAGTAAAATCTTCAAGTTATCCAGCGTGTAGTAATTCGCTTCGTATTCTTCGTCTTCAGGATATTTCAGATGTGTACATGGATTGTTCTCAAGCAGTTCATCGTTAATAGCCATTTCAAAAGCGCAAGACATATTCGCAACAAATTTATTGATGGAATTCACTTTAAGTCCACCTTTGCCATCCCTTCGTCCGTTCAAGTATTTCTCTTTAATGAACAGTTGGATGTGACTTCGTCGTACTTCAGAGAGCTTTAGCCCCAGTTTTTCAAAGTAGGGAATTATGTGATTGTCAAGGTTATACAAGTATCCGTCGCATGTAGTACCTTCCATGATCCCCTCTACAGATGTTTGATACCACGCTCTTAAATAATCAGTAAACAGAATGGTGCTTGCATCAGACGCTTGTTTTTGCTGTAGTTGTTTTGCAGCAATTTTTTCTTCATATTCGTTTAGAAGCTTACGCAAAACTTCTTTTGCTTCTGTTTTTTTAGTACACTTTGTGCTTATCCATTTGGGTTTTGTTTTTCCGTTCTCAGTTGGAATAGTTAGAACTGCGTACCAGTATTTGCTTCTATCTGTTTTTTGTAATGATCCGGTCATATATAATTCTCCTTTCTTTTTGTACCGCTATCATTAACCTTTATTACGCATATACAATATCATGTAATTACGGGCAATGTACAGGGTGTTAAATGGAGTTTTCTTTTACGTAGCTTAACACACTCTCTTTCAAAATCACGTATCGTCTGCCCATTTTTCTGGCAGGTATCTGCCTTGTTAAAACGAGTTCATATGCTTTATTCTTGCCTATACGAAGAATTTCTCTTAATTCCTCCACGGTGATAATGTCGTTGTATTTTTCTAACATACATTTTTCCTCCCAAATAAATACAGGCTTATCAAAATATCCTGTCCCTTTTTCATATACCATCACCTCTCCAACTGTTTCTGAACCGCTTTAAGGTTCATATAGAAATCACTGGTAAGTTCACCTTCTTTAAGGCTACTTAAACCAATGCCATACTTTGCAGCAAAGTCGATTAGGAACGAAATGGTTCCCATCGTTCTGCCCAGCCTGTTTGAATCCACTGCAACAATACCTAGCACTTTACCATCTTCAACATCACGAAGCATTTGTTGTAATCCTGGACGATTGTAGTTTGTTCCTTTAAATCCATCATCAATATATGGGATATATTCATGACCTTGCAATTTGGCATACTCGGTTAGCTGGTGGAGTTGGTTTTCCACTGCAAATGGATCGGAAGTTGCAGTTCTCACATACAATGCTAGTTTTTGCTTTTGTTTCATATCGTCACCTCAAAATATTCTGTATTTTTAACTCTGTGAAAAAACTCTGACACGGTTTGGATTTCTTCCGTAACGGGCATTGCGGGCAGTGCTTCAAGCACCGCACTGTGGTACTTTTTATTTACAAGGGAACGTTTATCGAGGATGGAAATAACGCAAGTGTCCGTCTCTGTGCGGATGGCTCTGCCAAACCCTTGCTTTAATTTAATCTGCATGTTTGGCAAAATAACGTTGTCTATAAAAAGCTGTAAGCTCATGTACTTTGATTTTCTGCGCTCGGTTACGGGGTTTGGGATGGGGAAAGGCAGGCGCACAATGATGAGTGATGAAACGATGTCGCCGGGGAAGTCCACCCCCTCCCATACTGCGCCCGTTGCAAAGAGCACGCCGTTTTTGCTTTTCTTAAATTGTTCGATGGTATTAAAGCCGTTTTTGCCTATAACGAACATTGAGAACGGCAAGTGTTTTAGCATAGAACAAACCGAAGCCATTTCGTTATATGAAGTGAACAGCACCAAACCATGCCCTTTGGAAACAGTGAGGATTTTCTCAATTTCCTTCGCTATGTCGCTTAAATCGTTTTTGTCGCTTTTACATTTGGGCATATACAGAAGGCAGTTGTTTTTGTAGTCAAAGGGTGAACTTGCCACCGATTCTAAAACCGTGCGCCGAAGTCGTTTGATCGCCGATTCATCTCGAAATGCTTTAAAGCTCTTGCCCACCGCCAATGTGCCCGAAGTTAAAATCATGGGCTGGGGCAGTTTCCACAAAACACGCTTGATGGTTTCGTCCATGTCTGCAAGTGTGGCTTTAAGTGTGGGTTTACCTTTATCGTCCTTTGTGGCATAGTAGAAATACTCTTTTTTCTGCGTTTTAAACAGCGTAAGCGTTGCTATCATTTCGGCAAGTACATGTTTCGTGTGATCGCTTGCTCTTAATACAATGGCTCTGTTCAGTGCATTTAGCACTTTAAGAACCGTTGATAGCATTTGTTTTCGCTCGGTATAAATCGGATACGGCGCAGTGTCCGATTCGTCAAATTCAACTTTTTGCATATCTGCAAGTAACAGTTTTAAACACTTGCGTACTTTGTCGCCTTTAACTTCAATGCCATCTTCTTTTAGTTCGCCGAGCAAGGCTCTCATATCTGATACACTCAGCGATTTGCCAAACATCTGCCTTGCTGCTTAGGTAATTTTATGCGCTTCGTCAATGACGATTGCACGGTAATCGGGCAGCAGTGGATTTAGTTCATCCGCTCTGTGCATAGCATCTGCGATGAAAAAATTATGGTTGCAGATTTGAAAGAGATATTCGGGAGATTTGCTTTGTTTAACAAAGTCTTTATATCTGCACGTTCTTAACTTGCAGTCGCATTTATCGCCGACGCAGATGTGATCTTTATCAAAACCACTAAGGTTGTTTATAGCATCTAAGTCAAGCTGTGTTCCTGCTTCAAATAGTGCCTGTTTTTGTTTTGCGTTTTTATCTTTAAGATTGGCTTTTCTCAGCCGCTTCGCATATCGGTCATCGCAAACATAATGAGATTTACCCTTGCGCACCACTGCCAAAAAAGATTTGTCGATTATCTTCTCTTTAACCAATACCTCTGATAAGAACGGGATGTATTCCGTGAGTATTGCATTTTGAAGGGCTATGCTTGCGGTGGATATGACGATTGGGCGATTGTCGCCACCGTCGTGTTTTCTAAGCACCACCCCTGCAACCAAATATGAAAACGTCTTGCCGATGCCCACCCCTGCATCGCAAAGGGCGATGTTATTACTTGTCATGGTGTCTAACATTTCGTGGCAAAGTTTAATTTGTGCTTCCCTTGGTTTTAAACCGTGTCTTGGCAGAATATCTAAAAAGATTGTATCTATATCTTTATGTGCATTTGATTTCATCATTTTTATCTCCTGTATGACACAGATGGCATATTCCAGCCAAAATAATCAGCTGAAATATGTCATCTGTGCCGTTTAGTTGAAACGTTGTTTTCGGTATTTATCTCCACCCCTTGATGCGGGAACGATACGACACGACCAAAGCGACTGGTCGTCCACGGGCTTTTACCGAGGCTCTCTACTGCTTTCATTCCTCGGGCAGCGCCGCCTGTCTGACGTGCAGGCTAACGATGAGTGTCTTATTATGCATCTCTTAGTCGTCGTGGCGCAGACGTGCTACTGTCTGTTTGCGCAAGAACGGTATCGCTATCGCGCTTCTTGCAACTCGCTCGGATAAAGAGACGTTTTCCCGTATCGCTGTCTATTCAGTTGTCAAGGTCGGGGGTAGAAAAAACCCCCTCACTACTTAGCCGATTTCAGAGGGGGTCTGTTAACCTTGAATTTTTATTCTTTATATAATTTTTCTAAGTCTTTCTAATATGCGTACCCTTTTCTTATGAATCGCCACATGAGAAACCCCATAGATTTCGGCTGCTTCTCGCTCAGTTTTACCATCAAAAAAGAGTATTGGAATTAATACCCGATCTCTTTGATTTAGGATTTTAAGGCATTCATGTAGGCGATCTGCCATGAGCGTTTTGGTTGCTATATATTCAACGCTGTCCGAATCCATATCGGGGATCATTTCTTCACCCGTGATTTCATCCGAATCCAAATTGCTGAACAAGCAAACTTGATGCACTTTTTCTCGTTCAATTAGATAAAGTGCTCTACGCTTCATTTTGTGATAAATTAGATAGACCTCTTTTGAAACTTCAACCAATTCTCCTTTTACCCTTATCAGATACTTTTTTTCTTCCATTTCCTTGACCTCCAAAATTTTGATTTGTGTGAGTAATCAAAAATTGAGGTCAAGGGTATTTAGCGATGTAGCAAAGCCATTTGATTTTCATTTATTCTTCCGCTTTTGCTTAACGGCGGGGAATAAAAAGGAGCATGACCATAGCCTATTAAGCTACTTGTCATGCTCCTAACTCGAGGGTCCTCGTCCTATCCTTTTACGGATGGTACAGGCTCTTATCCGGCTTCCTAAAACCAATTTTCATCAGTCGTGTCCGGCGGTTGGTGCTATGTACGAAGTACATTGTGTTTAATCACCGATATTTAGTTGTAGGGAATTTCCTTTTATGTAATCGAGATGCCTACGCTTTTTCCGCATCTCTGGCACTTTATAATGATTGTTGAAATACACCTTTCATTCCGTATTGCAGGGTTGCTATGCTGATTATCTGATATATCGCATAGCCGCCCATGTTTGCAACAGGGGCATTTAACCACCCTTCTATGTGTGTGTCTCATTGAATCAATCGTTGAAAGCATTATCATCCAGTCATAAACCTCCATATATTAGCAATATTGCTAATTCGATGTGTAAAAATATGGCTGACTTACGCCAGACCAAGAGAGCGCAGTTTAAAACCCATCGCTTGCTTTGAAACTTCAAATACTTTTGCCATCTCACATATAACCCCCTCTTTGGTGGGTTTGTTGGGTGCAATGTTGTAGTAGCAGCGTTTCACGGGGCCGGTGGGCATAAGGATATGTGTTGCAAGGATGTTAGCTTGTCGCTCATTTGCATCGTCATGTTCACCTTGCAGCAGGGCAGCGACTTCTCCTGTGCCCCAATAAATCTTCTTGTGAAGCAGCCAATGAGATAGTTCGTGGGCATAGGTAAACCGAAGTCTGCCATAATGTTTAGGATCTAATAAACTTGCATCGACAATGATTGTACCAGCCTGCACTTCAAGGAAGTCATAATCACGTTTTTCCATATCGTAATATGCAGTATATCCATAGTCAAAAATGATCTTGCCCAAAATCCTGCTATTGTTGGTGATATACATGATATCAATGGTTAGATTGTAGTTTTTCTCAATGATCTGCTCGATGGGAACTGCCTGAGGTGCCTTGTATTAAAAATTCGGGGATAGTCCATGAGAACTTTTCGTGCAATAGCTTCTAATGCCTTTTCTCTGTAGTAAACGTTGTTCATTCTAGCCCTCCGTACTTTTCTTCTTTATCCTTTCTATGAAGTCCATCCATTCCTTATCATCGACATCGTGTTCTTTAGCCGTGCGCAACGCCACCCGCACAAGTCCATTGTTCATGATGTATTCGGGCAAATCGGCACTGATACTGTTTTTAGATTTTGCTGCTAAGTCGTACATAAGTTCCGTGTCCACTTTGCTAAGTTTTAAAAACTCCGCAATTTGTTCAAGCATTTCCCCTTTGGGGGCAACCCGCCTGTCCTTTTCAATATCACAAATATATACAGCGGAAACATTGAGCTTTGCTGCAATCTGCCTTGCAGAAACATCCCTTTCCAAGCGTTTTTCTAGCAAGAACTTCCCAAAGGTCTGTTCGATGTCCATATCTTTGTACCTCCAATTGATTAACTAAATTGCTAACAGCAAATATAGGTTAACAGCTTCGCTAACCCATTGCAGGAGTTTTTTTGTGATAACGGCTGAGGTGTCGGTTTATTTGACAGCGTTTCTGAAATATGCCTATTTTTCGGTCATTTCTAGGTATTCGTTTTTTGCGTTCTCTGGAGACATTATTCTCATTCCACCGCAAAATTGGAAAACCCATGAGTAAAAAGTGAGCTTAAACATACATTCACAGTTGCAATGAAGTGTTCATCGTCCACAATGCGGGTATCCACCTTTTCGGAAAAGTGATCTATAATAGATTTCATATGCTGATTTTCACAAAGGAGTTCGACTTGCGTTGCTTCGCCGCCGAACATCTTAAACACTTTACTGGAATAGTCTTTGAAGTTAAAGTTCTTCGGCATTGGGATGTTGGGCTTATTCAATACCTCAATCTTTGAGATTCTATCTACCCGAAACTGAGATATCTTTTCATGCTTTGGGGAGTACCCCACTACATAGTAGCGGTCGTTGTTCCAAACCAAACCATAGGGGTGAAGGATATATGGCTTTTTGTTGTTTTTAAGGACACGTTTCTTGTTGGCATCGTATTCAAAGTAGGTAAAGGAGATTTGCTTTTCTTTGAGTATGGCGGTGTTGATTGAGTCGATGATGTAGTAAATCTTCTCGTTGACGGGTTTAGCCCTGCCCATTAATTTTATCTGCTTTTTAAGGTGTTCTCCTTGCGTTTTGCTGCAAAAGGTCAACAGCTTTTCAATAAGTTCTTTGCTTTTTTTGGGTGTTATCAACTGGGAAGATAGCACTGCATCAATGAGCAGTTTGAGTTCGGGTAACTGAAACGTTCTGCTTGCCATGTGATATTTATTCTGTGTACTTTTTATCGAGATAATGTCATAACCGCAAGACTTGAGTGCTTCAATGTCTTGTGCAATGGTCACTCGGTGCGCATCAATGTTTTGCGAACTTAAGTAGGCGATGATTTCATTGGTGGAAACTTGATGTTCATCGTCTGTATGCTCGTTTAGGTATTTGAGGATGTGAAGGATTCGGGATGTGTTGCTGCTCATTTGCTTTCTCTCTCATAGGCATTCTTTATTACTAGAGCCTATCTTTCTTCCTTATTCTTTTAAATAAAGAGCATTAAGTTTGCATTCCATAAACTCACTTATCCAAAGTTCAGGTATGCATGGAACGGGTAAAATAAAAAGCTCATCAATAAATATCAATTTAATTAATGTGCCGCCATCTATTTCAATAAGGTGCATCTTGTATTTAGTTCTTTTATTACCACACAGATGAGTTAAGCATTTTGTAAAGATAACCCCATATTCATTATCAATTATTTGCTTGAAATGATATTCAAAGATGTCATGTATATTTTTATTCTTCAAATAATCAATGCACTGTTGCATATTTTTTGATGTCTTGTATTGAAGGTCTAGTGCCATTGCTTTTCCGATTGATTCAATTTGCCCATAATCACAGGCTCCCTATAAAACACATTTGAAATTTCCTTTTGGAGATTTTATAAATACAATTAGCTCCCTTAACTTCTTTTTAAACTTGATATCTTTCAGAGCTGTGCATTTGGAACTGCCCTTTAACCGACCAACACTCACCCGAATTTTC
>CAYVRJ010000011.1:0-71734 GCA_964453645.1 uncultured Clostridia bacterium | reverse complement strand
CGTTCCCGAACTGATGGCAGCCATATATCCCCAGCGTAATTCCGAAGTAACCGTTGCATATACAGAACAAAAACCAATCAAACCTGTTAAACCTGCAACACAACCAAAGCAAGCAAAACAACCCGTCGTCCAGCGTACACCCAGACCGGCAGTTGAAAGGCCTGTTAGGCAAGTTATACCCAAAGAGAAAAAGCCACTTAACAAAAAGCTGATTACGGGCATTGCATGTGGTGCAGGGGTTATTCTCATTGCTGCTGTGATTGCGCTATCTTTACCCAAGGGGGAGGTAAATACACCTGCCGCAGTGCTTGCACAGAATGAACCTAAAAATGAGGTAGCGGATTTAAACCTTGTTGATGATGGCAAAGGCACATACCAAGGCGAAACTGATGCACCTAAGCAGCCTATCACACTGCAAGGCGAGGATGAACACACACGCGCTACAGTGGAAATTCTCTCGGCAGATCATGCAATATTCACCATTACAAACAAAAACTTTGACGGAATGTTGGAATTCCCTCTTGGCAGCTCTTACAACCACGATTGGCATGTATACTTTGAGGGTTCTCCGATTTCCTTGGCACTTTATGCGATGAACGACGAAAGAGACACAGCACGAACCGTCTCTTTGAGCGATTATTTAGCAGAGAAATTCCCAGATAAGGATTCTCAGAGAAGAGGTGTAAAGAACGAATCGGTGGCGCAAATCCGAATAGGCGATGGGCTTTACCAAGGGCTTTACGGAGACGAAATTATATCTGCCAATGGAAACACCATCACGTTTGATATCTCCATACCTAGCATAGTGGTAGATACCGAAGATGGTCCAGTAAATCTTGCTGATTTTGATTTTTATGAAATAAAAAGCTTTTCATGCAAATTTCAAAACTTTTTGTCTCAAAATTTTGGTGAGCTAACCATACAAAATACAGGGGCACAAAGCAACCAGACTATATCTCCCCAAACCGAGACGCCCACCGTTCACGAATACGGCAACACCAACGGCAACCTGATTAGTGCCGGGGGTGCGTACTGTGTTAAGGGCGATTGGGTGTATTATCGGAGCAAAGACCGAATATTTAAGTGCCGTTTGGATGGAACCGAAAAACAGCAACTAACCGATGACTATTATGCTAAATTTATTAATGTTATAGGCGATTGGATATACTACTCTTCGGAAGATGAAATTTTCAAGATTAAAACCGATGGCACTCAAAAACAATCTCTAACGAAAGCGGAATCTATTGACTTCATGCTGGTGGTGGATGATACTGTTTATTTTACGGCAAATTCGTCTATCCCTGTTCATTTATATGCGATATCTGTTCATGGAGGTGAGTTAAGAACGCTTGCCGAGGTGAAATGGGCAGCCGAAAAATTTGTGATAGTAAATAACTATATTTATTTCAACGGTGCAAACAACAATACCAACAGAATAAAAATCGATGGAACTGGGGAGGAGAAAATCTTCAACTTGCCCTATGGAAAGTTCTATACAGATGGTGAAAATATTTACTCAGCCAACAGAGGTATAAATGTCCTATCCTTATCAGGAGAAGAAAAAACGCTGTTCGAATGTGAAGATACGATCGTGCAAATGCACGTATATGGAGATGCTATTTATTTTGTCATAGACGACGGTACACCTGATCAATACGGCAATATCCATTTGGGTGGTGCACTTTACAAAATGAACAAAGACGGAACCAATCTGCAAAAATTAAACGGCGATATCTGTTCGGATACGTCCATTGTGGGCGATTATATTCATTACTTCAACAGAACCGCACAGAGAGATGAGCGAATCAAACTGGATGGAAGTGAACGAACGGTTGTTAATTGGGGAGACCCTCTTGCCTATTAGGCAGCGCTTGAATATAAAAAAAGTGGTTCGCAACTCTAAATTGAAGCACACAATGAACATTAAACATGAGAATACGCCTGCAATAGAATGAGGAGTGAGAATATGCAATACAGAACAATGCCAAATTCCGATGAAAAGTTATCTGCGCTTGGGTTTGGGTGCATGCGGCTTCCCTCCCGAAGCGGCAAGAGTTCGATGGTTTCAAAGATCGACAATGAAGAAGCGTTGCGGCAAATTCGTTTGGCCATTGACAACGGTGTAAACTATCTTGACACGGCATACATTTATCATTTGGGTGCATCCGAGAGTTTCTTGGGGCAATATGTGCTCAAAGATGGCTATCGGGAAAAAGTCAACATTGCCACAAAGTTGCCCTGCATGGCCATCCGTAAAAAAGAGAGTTTTCATGAAATCTTTGAAAAACAGTTGGCAAAACTGCAAGTGGATACGATTGATTACTATTTGCTCCATAGTTTGAACGGAGATTTGTGGAAAAAGATGCTTTCGCTGGGCGTTACTGATTTCATGGATCAAATCAGAAAACAAGGCAAAGTGCGCCATATGGGGTTTTCCTTCCACGGTTCCAAAGAGGATTTCATCACCATTGTCGACGGTTACGATTGGGAGTTTGTGCAGATTCAATACAATATTGTGGATGAAAACTTTCAAGCGGGCATTTCGGGTTTAGAATATGCCCATAGCAAGGGGTTGGGTATCATCGTTATGGAGCCGTTGCGGGGTGGTTCCCTTGTGGGTAAAATACCACCCGAGGCACAAAAGCTGTATGACAATGCGCCTGTTAAGAGAAGTCCGGCAGAATGGGCACTTCGCTGGGTGTGGAATCATCCGGCGGTCACGGTGGTTCTTTCCGGCATGAACACGGAGGAGAACATTAAAGAAAATATTCGGGTGGCTTGCGAGGCTTTGCCGGGTAATCTAACTCAAAGCGATTTGGTCATGATCGATCAGGTTAGAAAGAGCTACTTAATGAAGGTGGGCTGTACGGGGTGCGGTTATTGTATGCCTTGCCCGGCTGGGATTGATATTCCCGGAGCGTTTAAGACATTAAATGATTATCACACGTTTTCAAAGTTTATGCCCAAAATGAATCATATGATAAACGCTGGCATCCGCACCGAAGATGGCAAATCCCACTGGACGAATGGCTGCAAAAACTGCGGAATATGCGAAAAGAAGTGTCCACAAGGCGTACAGATACGTGAATCGTTCAAGTTGGTTCAAAAGGATTTGGAGGGTTCGGGAGTGAAGACAATGGCATCCATTGCACGGGTTTTTGGCGGAAAAAAGTTTAAAGATGGTTCATCAGGATGAACTGAACGGGCGATGTAGTTGGCATAATAGTTGGAGTGTAGGATAAACAACTGAAGAGTATTAAAAGTACCAAAACAAAAGTTTTCATAAGTATATTCCCTTTTACTTGCTGTACATTAGACAATTCATACTATCATTTTATGACGGCAAAGTTGTTAACAAAAGTGTGCATCCACAAATTGTGATAGAATATATGTATGGTGAAAGAAAAGTTTGGAATTGACACTGTGGGAAAAACTGTAGTATAGTATCAAAAAAGGAGAGTTTGCTATGACTGAGTATCAAGCAAAAGCCTGCGAGATTATCAATAGTCTGCCGGACGAAAAATTACCTGGTGTGATTGAATTTTTAAAATATATTTCGTCTAACCCCACTCCGTTAGACGATTTCGATTATGAGCTTGCTATGAGAGCGGATATGGACACCAGTGAGTATACCGTTTCTTTGGAAGAACTATCCTCAAGATATGGTATTGATCTGTGAATTATACAATTCTGTTTAAAAAAGCAGCAGAAAGATATTTAGATGCGCAACCACAGAGCATACGAAAAAGTTTATTTTGGATTCGTGTACGAACTGATTTTAAAGACACTGTGCCGCTTGGCATACCCGCCGTAAAACTCCGGAACCCCGGTACCCAAATAGATGGCATCATCATAAACCGTGATGTTGGAACCAATGGAGCATTTGCCCAAATTGAGAGACCACACCTGTTCTCCCGTAAGAATGTTCAGGGCAAAGAGTTGACCCGAATAGCTGCCAAGGATGTATATGTCGTTGGTGAGTGCCCCGGTCGTCATGGAGTTGGTTCCCTCTTTGTTTTCGCACCAAAGGATTTCACCGGTGTTGGCATCTAAGCAAAACACAGACATGGTATTTTTGGGTGTTTGATTTTTGCTCCACATATACAGCTTTCCGTTGAGATACGTGGCATTGGAGCGAATGCCGTCATCGGGCTTAGAATCTTTGTGGCAAAAGGTTTTCCAAAGAAGAACTCCCGTCTTTGCATCCACCGTATAAAACGTTCCATTTTTGTTTCCAGCACCGGCTGCTAAACCCTCGGCAGCACGGGAACAGGGAAACAGCAGGGGAGTGGTTCCAAAGTCAAAGTCCGGGCCTTCCACTTTTGTGGGCAGCCAAGCGTCATTGGATATCGCCTGATACATCCAGTTGAGGGTGCCGTCCTTGGCCTTCACGGAGATGATGGAATCCGATGCTTTAGATACCGGCTTTTCATAGGTGTTTCCCGTTCCAAACAACAGGTTCTCGCCCGAGGGATCCAGTGCCAAACCGCCCCAAACCCCAACGCCATTGCTGTTTGCAACATCGGTTTTATCTAGTTCTGTGGTCTTCTTACTCCAAATCAGTTGCCCAGTTTTTTTGTCAAAGGCAAACACTGTGCCCGTACACTGCGCTTGAAAGGGTTTTAAAAAAAGTTTATAGACAAGACTGGCCGTTTCATCGATGGAACAGGTTGCCGCATAGACCCACTGTGCATCAAATGTGGGAACTGCTAAGCTGCCCGCATAGGGCTGCAAAGACAGTGCCTTGCTCCACAACACAGTGCCCTTTTCCATGTCTACGGCATAGAGCCTACCGGCCTGGCCGTTGGAAAACATACCACCTTTTTTCCCCCCCACGCTGGCTAAATACCAAACACCGTCGCTCAAGCAACCCGTTCCCGCAAACCCATACCAAAAGTATGGCAAGGGTTCTCCCAAGAATTTGCTGAGAATGGGTATATTTCTGAGCACCGGGTTTGGTTCCGGTGGGGTATACAACCTGCGCTCGTAGAGCAGCGCACCAGTTTTTGTTTGGAGGCAGTATATATAACCTGCCCAGTCGGATACAAATACGCGATCGCCCGCAACCAAAGGTTGTGCGGTCACATAGGAGCGGGTTTTGAATTCCCATGAGATCGTCAGGTTTGCAACATTGTTTGCAGTGATATTGGACTGAAAAACTGGCATGAATAAAACTCCTTATAAACCACCCTTGTGCTGATACAAGCCACGCACTTTTTATATATATGAGACATAGACGGCCAAATGAACTGCAATTTTCATGCACAACATTCCTTTTAAATAATTTTCAAATTCATTATAAAATATTTAGCAATTCCGTGTTTTTAAGGTTATACTATGCTTTAGAGGTACGAGTATGCAAATCAATCGGCTTTTTGAGATCGTGTATCTTTTAATGAGTAAAAATAACACCACGGCAAAGGAATTGGCGGAACGCTTTGAGGTATCGGTGAGAACCATTTTGCGGGACATCGAAACCCTGGCTATGGCTGGGATACCCATCTACACCGTCCAGGGTAAGGGCGGAGGGATTCGGCTGATGGAGGGATTTGTATTAAATAAGTCCCTGTTGACCCACAAGGAGCAAAGTGATATCCTGTCCGCACTGCAAGGCCTTCACGCCGTCAGCGTGCCGGATGTGGAGCCGGTGCTTAAAAAGTTAGCAGCACTCTTTGATCATAAGACAGCAAGCTGGATCGACATCGACTTTTCTCCCTGGGAGAGCGGCGAGGATGAGCGGGCAAAGTTTTCCCTGCTCAAAGAAGCAATTCTTTCCCAAAGGCTTTTATTGTTTGACTACTTTAGCTTTTGGGGGGAGAAGAGTTGCCGCACAGTGGAACCACTGCAAATCGTGTTTAAGGAAAAGGCGTGGTACCTTTCGGCCTTTTGCCGGGAGCGAAACGATTACCGCACCTTTAAACTCAGCCGCATTAAAAACCCTCAGATGATCCAGCAGGGGTTTGAACGCCGTCCCCTGCGCAAAATTGCCGAAAGTTTTACAGCCGAAAATTTTCGTACGGTCATCATGAGAATGGAGGAGGAGATGGCCCCCCGCATTTGGAATGAGTTTGAGACAAAGCAAGTGACTCAAAACGAGGACGGCAGTTTTACAGTGGAGGCCATTATCCCAGATGATGAGTGGGGATATGGATATATACTGTCCTATGGTCCCCACGCAGAGGTGTTGGCGCCAGCCAGTATCAGGAAAATCATTGAAGAAAGGCTGTGTGAGGCAGCAAAAAAATATTCAGGAACATGACGCACAGGTGTCATCTCTTTGCTGTTATACTAAATAGATACTCAAGCCCAGTTAATTTTGGAGAGGATAAAGGAGACAAAGGATGTGGAAGGAACTCTTTTCAAAGGATACACAACCCACCCCCCAGCAGGTTGCCGATTATGTGGGCACACCCTATTGGGATGCATTCAACGAATATATGCAAAATACCTATACCATAGAACCAAAAATCGAATACAGTTGTTGTTCGGCTGCCCCGGGATGGAATGTTAAATATAAAAAGAGCGGTCGCTCCCTGTGCGTGCTCTATCCGGACAAGGGGGCGTTTACTTGCCTTGTGACCATTGGGGCAAAAGAGGCCACCGAAGCGGAACTGCTGCTTCCCACCTGCACCCAGTACACCCAAGATATGTATAACAATGTGCAGCCCCTCAACGGCGCCCGGTGGCTGATGATTCCAGTGACAAACGACGATGTTTTAGGAGACGTTAAAAAACTCATCGCCACCCGCATTCATAAGAAGTGATGTGTTTGACCCGTTCAAGAAACAAAATATTTAATCCCGTCCTGATATTTGGTATTGGCAGTTCCATCGCCTATCAATTTTTTGTGATCTTTGGCGGTATGATCAACCCCGGGTACAGCCAACTCTCCAATACTGTCAGCCAGTTGACGGCAGTGGGGGAGCCAAACGCTGAATTGCTGCAAACCATTTTAAATGTCTATTACGTCATTTATTTTATATTTTGTATTGCCCTATTGTACTGCCAAAAAAACAAGCATATGCGTATGGGTGCGTATATCCTGTTGGCCTGTGGATTGCTATCAAAATTTGGACTAGAATACTTTCGATACGAAGGGGACAGAGCAAGGTTTACGCCGTCAAATATTGCTCATATGTTGGTCACCGTCCTCATTGTGATGCTATACATTTTGTCCTTTATCATCATCACAAGAGGGTTCCTGAAAAAACCAACACACCGAACTTTTGGCAAATATCTTCTCATGGTGACTGTGGTTTTAGCGGCAACCAGCTTGGCAACTGCCATACTCATTTTGGTTGATAGTCCCATACTGGGTTTGGTGCAAAAGATTTATATTTTGCTCATGCACCTGTTCATCTGTTCTTTTTCCATTTATTTTACTAATAATTGTATGAAATGAAAAAACTCCGAAAACACTAACAAAAAAAGTAGGAGTTGCATATGTTGAATTCAATGAAGCTTGTTTCCAATGGGGATGGCACCTATGACGTTGTCGTCTTCTACAATAAATTTGATACCGAATTTGCAAAGGATTTCTTCACCAAAGAGACCATGTCCAATGGCTACAAAGCTGTTGGGGATTTTTTAAAGCGAAACGGCAAGAACATTCGGGTGAACGCCGTGCGCATTGTGGCTGCTGGATTAGTCATTGCCCTCATTCCCGTGAATGCGTTTATGTCGGTTTTTGCGGCGGGTACGCCCAGATATAGCATGGCGTATCTATACGGCGGAACCGTCGCCCAGCAAATCGATTACGTGGAGCGCACAAACAATTCCCTGCAAACGGTTTCTCCCAGTTACTTTGATATTATCGCCGACGGAAGTTTAAAATTAAATCCCGTGAGTAAAGACTTTGTGGAGCGGATGCACGCAAGCAACATTAAGGTTGTGCCCTTTCTGAGCAACCACTGGGATCGCAATGCGGGTATTATTGCCCTGCAAGACGTTGAAAAACTGTCCACACAAATTGCGGATTATGTAGAGTTATACAACTTAGACGGCGTGAACGTGGATATCGAAAATGTGACGGACAAACAAAAGGATCAGTATACCGAGCTCGTTCGGCTGCTCAGGCAAAAGATTACGGCAGAAAAGGAAGTTTCCGTTGCCGTTGCAGCAAACCCCAACAACTGGCAGGTGGGCTGGCACGGCTCATACGATTATGCAGCACTGGGAGATACCTCGGATTACCTCATGCTCATGACCTATGACGAGCACTACGAGGGAGGCCCGGCAGGCCCCGTGGCTAGCATTGGGTTTGTGGAAAAATCCATTCAACACGCACTGTCCAACACATCCGCCGATAAAGTGGTGGTGGGACTTCCCATGTTTGGCCGCATATGGAGCCAACACGACACCAGCTTTGTGGGTAAAGGTGTGCCCATTAAGACCGTGAACAGCATGGTTCAGGATTACAACGCCAAAGTCACCTATGACGAAGCAACCCAGTCCCCCAAGGCGGAGTTTGAGGTGAAGGAGGGGGACAAGTTGCATACCATCAGCGGTAAAACGCTCCAGCCGGGTAAGTATGTCATTTGGTTTGAAAACGATCAGTCCCTGGAGGCCAAGCTGAAGCTGGTGCAAAAATACGACTTAAAGGGAGCGGGATCTTGGGCGCTGGGGCAAGAAGATGCCTCTATTTGGGAAAACTATAACACTTGGCTCAACGGAGACATACCCGAAGAAGTGCCCCCCGAGGAAAGCCAATATTTTGATTATACAGTGAAAGCCGGAGATACCCTCTGGCAGCTCTCCCAGCAGGTGGGCTGCACTGTGGACGAAATTAAAGCCATCAACAACTTGGCCAGCGATGCCTTAAAAGTGGGCGATGCACTCAAGCTGCCCGCACCCATGGTGGAAGCGGACGGTTGGATAACGACAAACACACCCACAACAAATGTGATGGCGCAGACAAACTTAACGAGCAACGTCTTGGCAGTGCTGGACGGGGGAACCCAGCTGACCACCATCGGCAAACCCATCAACAATGCGTTTTATCAGGTGCGGTTGGAAAACGGAACCGTGGGTTATGTGGAAACGATGCACATAACCAGTGAAAAACCCGAAGTTCCGGTGCCGCCAACTCCCTCCGAACCCCCGGCACCCGAACCCCCGGCCGAAGAAGAGGAAGTTGCCACCAAAGTTACAACAGCAAAGGTGAACGTTCGTGCCACTGCATCCACATCGGGAAAGAGTTTGGGTAATATCAACAAGGGTACCACGGTGGTTGTTTTGGGCACATCGGGCAGTTTTACCCAAATCGATTACAACGGCATTGTGGGTTACGTCGAGACGAAAAATTTAGCATAACCGCTTTACGAATACTTGCCACAACATAAAAGAAGCAGTAAAGGGATACCCTGAGCCGCTTCTTTTTTAATTTTTTGTTTTATTTATTTGCCTTGATTGCATGGAAGTCATATCCCGGAACATATTCGTAGACGTATTTTAAGAGCGTATCTTTGGGTACGCTTGGAGGAATCTCCATCAGTGTATAAAACTCCGAGAGTTCCATACCCACATATAGGGCACCCATTTCAATACTCATAGAGCCCCGAAGATCGGCAACTTTAATATAATTTCCCGTCTGTTCAACACTTTCAATGGTGGGCACTGTGACTTGCATCAACCCCACGGCATCCAACACAAAGATGCTACCAAAGAAGATGAGCACCGTGATCAACACAAATGCAGAGGGCTTTACCGTTTTGCCAAAGAACGTCATCTTCACTTCGGCTTTCTTGGAAGGGCAAGCGGTTACACACTGCCCGCAGGTGATACACTCGGCAGAATTAATTATATTTTTTCTGCAAACGTCGATATTCATGGGGCAAGTCGCACTGCATTGTCCACAGCCGCAGCAGGGTTCCCGCTTAATCTTCGTGGGGCTAATCTTGGATATGACGCCGTATACCCCTCCCGCAGGGCATAGGTATTTGCAAAAGAAACGGTCGATAAAGATGGAAAGTCCCACTATGACAAGGAGTATGACAAACCCGATGCCATTCTCCGCAAACAATTCCTCCGACCAAATGTGGGCAAACGCCGTCCACGGGTCGTAGGGGGATATCCAAATGGTTGCGGTGATCCACGCCATGATGGTGATAAGTGCAAGCACCACATATTTGAAATACCGCAAGACTCTATCGTTCTTAGGAGCGATGTGTAGTTTCTTCTTGGAGATTTTACCTAACAGTTCCTGCACAAACCCAAAGGGGCAGATGTTGCCGCAAAATGCCCTGCCAAAGAGGAACGCAAAGAGGATGAGCAGGAAGAACAAGGTCATGGTGCCCGAAAACAGTTTTTGCAGGTTCGCCTGCCCGGCAAACCATGCCCACAGGTTCTCCAGCCCGCCCAGCGGGCACACCGCATGAACGGAAGGATATTGGGTTCCACCGTGCAAGTGCAAATAGTTGATGAGCATGGTTCCACCCAGTATAACCCCAAGAAAACTCCAGCGCAGGGCTTTTGCACCACGTTTCTTTTTGAGCTTTGTTTGATTGTTATCCATATACAGTACCCCAAATATGTTATAGTCTATACAATGTATCCTATAAATGTGTTTTTTCTATGCCTTATTATAAATTTATAAAAGATCGATGAAAATTCTTGCCAGAAGTGAAAACACAGACAAGAGGTGGGGTAGAAGATAAAAACAGACGGCTATTATTTTGTTTCTATATGTTTTTAGAAAATTCAAGCCACGATAAGTATTCTTTTTTGTGCAAGCTGTTTTTTAAATATACAAAACTAAACTCCCGAACAACAGGAAACTTTTCGAGATGAATTTCACTTAAAACTCCCCTTTCAAGCTCTGCTTTTGCAGCAACGCGATACAGAAAAGTAATGCCGTTGTTTCTAGCGACAAGTTGTTTGATAGCACTCATATTGCCAATCTCACATATATTTTGAAAACTTGAAACGTTTAAATTAAACTGGTGCAGTATTTGCTCAAATACATTGCGTGTACCCGATCCCAATTCTCGCAAAATGAGGCGCTCATTAAATATATCTTCAAACGTTGCTTTTTTGTTCGCCAATGCATGAGCAGGACTGCAAACGGTTATAAACTCTTCCTTTGAAAACATAACGCTGTCATACTCCGTCTTGTCGAAATATCCCTCAATAAATGCAAAATCTATCTCCGAAGCTCTCAGCTTTTTTAACAGCACTTGCGTATTGTCAACGGGCATGGTGATCTGAATTGTTGGATTCTTTTCAATCATCTTTGAAACAATTTCGGGCAAGATAAATTCACCGATGGAAAGTGTTGCACCAAAACAAAGAGTCGATACACTATCGTTTATTAACATGTGGGATAACCGTTTGCTATCGGCACTCACCGTCAACGCAAAGTCTTGAAGTTTTTTACCCCGCTGGGTCAGCTTTAATGTTTTATGATCGTAGCTAAACAGTTTGCCACCGTACTGTTCTTCTAAAAACTTGATGTGCTGGGAAACGGCAGGCTGGGTAATATGCAGATGTTCGGCTGCCTTCGTGTAGTTTCCTATGCGGCATAGCGCCAAAAATGTCTCATGTCTAAAATCAAGCATTTGTTACTATAATCCTATCTAATGTATATATTACTATTTATAATTTTAGTTTATCATCAATGGGTGGTAAAATCAACATGAATAAAGACGGAATGGAGATAATACATGATATGGATTTTATAAAGAAGTATAGTTTAGGAGTTGTTCTAACAGTTGTTGTTGCTTTTATCTCAATTTATATAAGCGGATTGATTCCGCTTCACCTGATAAGCGGGGGTGTGTTTGCCCTGATTATCGGAATGCTTTTAAATCCACTTGCCGCAAAATACAACCTGCTAAAGGGGGGTATCTCCCTTGTATCCAAACAAGTGCTGCGCCTTGCAATCATAATGATGGGAATAACGTTAAGTTTTGCACAGGTGTTGCAGGTGGGTAAGTATTCCCTCATCGTCATGTGCTTTACGCTTCTTGCAGCATTTGGCGGCGGTTACCTCTTGGGAAAGCTGTTTAAAATGAACTGGAAGCTCTCAGGGCTAATCTCTGCCGGAACTGGAATTTGTGGCGGTTCAGCAATTGCAGCGATTGCACCGACAATTGATGCAAAAGACAGGGACATCGCCTATGCGATTTCTGCAACGTTTATCTTTGACGTGTTGATGGTCATCCTCTTTCCCATTGCTGGGCGCTCTTTTGGCATGAGTGATATGGGTTTTGGGTTATGGGCGGGTACGGCAGTGAACGATACTTCCTCTGTGGTTGCCGCTGGTTATGCCTTTTCGGATGCGGCAGGAGCATTTTCCGTCATCGTAAAATTGACAAGAACTTTATCTATCATTCCAACAGTTCTCATCTTTTCCTTTATCAATGAGCGTCTTAATGCAAAAGAAGCAACCAAAGCTTTGCAATCAGATGCCCAAACCCAAAAAACACAAAAGAAAATTAACTTAAAGAAGATATTTCCGTATTTTATCCTGCTGTTTTTAGGCATGGTGGCCATTAAGAGTACAGGGTATGTTCCCGAAGCGGTCAGCAACAGCGTGGCCACCCTCTCCAAATTCTTTATGGTCATGGCGCTTGGTGCAATCGGACTAAAGACGAATTTCAGAGAAGTTGCTAAATCGGGATTTAAACCTATGTTACATGGGTTTATTATCTCCGCACTTGTTGTCGTGGTATCCTTTTTAGTACAGATGTTTATGGGGCAGATCTAGTGAATAAAAGAGGAGCGGCAATAATATAACCGTTCCTCTTTTTTCTTCTTATGCGCTTATGCGCTTAGATAAACAAACTCATGTCGCTCTCCTCCGCATGGGCCAGCATGGCGGCAGCGCCAGCCATCTTCACGCCATCAATCAGCTCCTCGGGTTTAATACCCATGACATCCATACTCATGGAGCAAGCTAAGAGTTCCACACCATTGTCCTGTGCCAATTGAATCAAATCCTCTAAGCTATCCACATTCTTGTTTTTCATCACACTGCGGATCATCTTTGCACCCATACCTGCCATGTTCATCTTGGAAAGGGATAGTTTTTTGGAACCTCGGGGCATCATACCCCCAAACATCCTCCCCATAAAATCCTTTTGAACCTTCACCTTCTCGGGTTTACGCAAGATGTTCAGCCCCCAAAAGGTGAAAAACATGGTGGTTTTGCGCCCCAGTGCCGCCGAAGCGTTTGCCATGATAAAGCTGGCAATGGCTTTATCCAAATCTCCCGAAAAGACGATGAAGTTCTTGCCGTTGCCCGTGTTTGCCTTGCAATTGTTTTCTAGTTCACCTTTGCGAATCCGTGCAATGGAAATACCTTTGCTGGACTCCATTCCCTCGAAGTGGTTGCCCGTCCTGCGGCAAAATCCTTCAATGTCGCTGGCAAAGGCGGGATCGGTGGTGGATATTTCAATTAGATCTCCTACTTCGGCTTCGGTTATGGCGGCAGATAGTTTTACGATTGGCCCCGGACACTGCAAGCCACAGGCGTTGAGGGTGATGGTTTTACCTGTGGTTTCAGCTTGTTTTGGCGGAGCACCGATTGCCTTTCCGTCGGGAGTTTGGGTCTCGGGATTTAAGCCGATAGAGCTGGGTGGAACTTTTGTTCCAAAGGTGGAACTTTTGTTCCAAAGATAGAATGATATAACCGATATCCACCACTTAAGTTATAAACATCAAAACCGTTTTGGGAAAGAATCCTAGCGGCGATATAACCCCGAAGCCCAACTTGGCAGGTCACATACACTTTCTTGGATTTGTCGAGTGTAGATAGTTTCTCACGCAAATCGTCCACGGGAATATTGATAAATCCGTCGATATGACCATTTTCGTACTCCATCTTCGTTCGGGTGTCCAGCAGTATCACACTGCCGTCTCTGGGTAGGGTGCCCACATCGTGCCAATGAAAGTTTTTCACCTTACCCGTCAGCAAGTTTTCAACCACAAGCCCAGCCATATTCACCGGGTCTTTTGCCGAAGAGTAGGGTGGTGCATAACAAAGCTCCAATTTCGTTAAATCATACGCCGTTGCGCCAAAGCGAATGGCAGTTGCAAACACGTCACATCGCTTATCTACCCCGTCAAAGCCAACAATTTGTGCACCAAGAATCTTACCCGACTCTTTTGCAAAGATGGTCTTGATGGACATATTCACTGCACCGGGATAGTAGCTGGCGTGGCTTGCGGAATAGGTAAAGGATTTATCGTAATTCAGCCCTAGCCCCTTGGCTGTCTTTTCGTTGATACCCGTTGTGGCCACCGTCATATCAAACACTTTTAAGATGGCACTGCCTTGTGTACCAGTGTATTTGCTGTTGCCGCCAAGGATGGTATCTGCCGCAATACGCCCCTGTTTGTTGGCAGGGCCAGCAAGGGGAATTGCAACACTTTGCCCCGTTACAAAATCGGTTACTTCCACGGCATCACCGACGGCATAAATATGCTCATCCGAAGTGCCCATGGTTTCACTCACGACGATATGTCCACGTTCACCGAGTTTCAGCTCTGCTTCTTTGGCAATGGTCGTTTCGGGTTTGACGCCCACGGCAAAGATGATTAAATCATAGTCCTCATAGTTTTCAAACTTGGTCTCTAGGTTTAACTGCACACCCTTGCTGCGAATATGGTTGTGCACATCACAAGCCATGTCGTAATCTAATGGTGCGATCACTTGATTGGTCATCTCAAAGATGGTGACATCAAGCCCAGCGCTGTGCAGATTTTCTGCCATCTCCAGGCCAATGTAACCACCACCCACCACAGCAGCATTTTTGGGTTGATTGTTGGTGATATAGTCCTTTATCTTATACGTATCGGGGATATTTCTAAGGGTGAACACTTTGCGGCCATGAATTGCATCTATAGGGGGAGTGATGGGTTCTGCCCCGGGAGATAAAATCAGCTTATGGTAATTTTCTGTATACGTTTCATTCGTTTTGTGGTTTTTTATGGTCACGGTCTTTGCTTGCCTGTTGATTGCCGTAACTTCACTAAACACACGGACATCAACGTTGAACCGTGCTTGAAAGCTCTGGGGTGTTTGCAGTGTCAGCGCACTTCTTTCGGTAATTTCACCGCCGATGTAGTAGGGTAACCCACAGTTGGCAAAGGAGATGTACTCCCCCTTTTCAAACAGAACGATCTGTGCCTTTTCGTTAAGCCGCCTCAGCCTTGCTGCCGCAGTGGCACCCCCAGCAACACCACCCACAATGACGATTTTTTTTACTTCCGGCATAATAAACCCCTCCTCAATGTTTCTTAGGTTTATTATCCACTCATTTTTTCTATATTTCTGTGACTAAGTCACACACTAAAAAGTTTTAGAAAAATGTTGTATCACCATTTGCAAGCCTATTGATTGCAGATGCTACTTTGTTTTTAGCATCATCACCAGAAAGACCACTTTGCACATAATGAATCAGCCTATTTTTTTGTTCATCACTCAGATTTTCAAAATTGTTTCTGGCCTCTGTGTTTTGCATGAGTTCCATACCCAAACCGATTGGTATGTCTAAAACATTGGGATTGGGGTTTTGCCCCAAACCTACAAAAGAATCCATCTTTGCCTCCGCTACATTTTATTTCAATATAGTTTCCGCACAAATGGAAAAATTTATTCTAATCGTTGTTTTATACTTAGGGATGAAATGTGAAATTTAAGGAATTAACTTTCTGAGATCTTGTTTGTTTAAAAGTGTGACGCCACCGCGATAGGATTTGACAAACCCTTCGTTTTCAAAGTGTTTCATCATACGGCTGACGACCTCCCGTGCACTGCCCACATACTTTGCAATCTGCTCATGGGTGAGCTTAATGTCATCTGTGCCGGTTTTCACAGACTCGTCAATGAGAAACGCTGCAAGACGACTGTCGAAGCTCAAGAACAACAACTGCTGCATGGCCCACATCACATCGGAGAATTTTTCCACCGCAACCTTAAGTGCAAAGTTTTCCACATACACATTTTTTGCTTGCAACTTTGCAAACTCTGCCGAACTCAACAGCAGCACTTCGCTATCAAGCTCGGCATCGATATATACGTCAAAGCTTAAGTTTTTAATCAGGCAAGAAGCCGAGAGGATGCAAACGTCCCCTTTCCGCAAGCGATACAGGGTGACTTCCTTTCCCTCATGGGATAAGATATAGGTTCGAAGTTCGCCCGACGCTACGATAAGCACACCCACGCAGTCGTTGTCTGCGCTGTGAATGTTTTCACCTTTGCAGTATGTTTTTAAGCTGGTATTATCGATGATGCGTTTTTTATCTTCCTCATTTAATGCATCCAAGAAGGTTAGGGAAGCTTCTAATATATGTGCGTTCATCTTGCACCTCCTGCCAAAAAACACATGCGTTTAAGGTTGCGAATGAGCAAATTTAACTAATATCCCAAACTTACAAGTATTTGTGCGGCACCAACTACCATATCCGTGCAAATCCCTGTGAAATGCTGCTCTGCTAATGCCTTTTTATCTTTTCCCTCGGGAGTGGTGATATCGCAACCTAAAAGTTCACGGCAAACAATATGTTTGTTTTTCTCTTTAAATGCTTGCATAAATTCCTCTGTTTTTGTAGCACACAGTACTTTTGAATGGGCATCATCCGAACCGTATTTCAGCCCAATGACTAAAACGGCACCCGAAACAGCACCGCAAAGTTCCCCACTCCGTGCGCCACTTCCCAAACCACAGGCTATTTTTAGAGCTGTTTCTGTTTTCATATCATAATCTTCACAAAATGCTCCCAAAACCGACTGTGCACAGTTAAAACCACTTTTAAATAATTCTGCTGCTCTTTCACCTTTACTCAAAATAACACCTCTTCATGATTCTATAAAAGAATTTTTTATTATTATGATAACAATTATAACACAAGATGGCAAGAATATCTTCCAATGGGTGTCATCTTTTGTCTCAAAGTCAATGACAATTCCACAAATAGAGTTGCATTGACTTTTTTTGAGTGGTTTAATAAGAAGAAAGGGTTGAAAAATATTGCTAAATAAAATTTTTTCCAATTTGTCAATGACAAAAGGATAAAAAACTGTTGTATCCACATTTAGGTAAACGTATAATAAAAACGGTAATAAATTCATTTTATGTTTTCATCAGTCTATTTTATGTGAGGAGAATAGTATGGTTAAAAACAGCAATCGTGCACTGTATCTGGCAGGTGGGCTAATTTTGTTTTGGAGTTTATTTTTGCTTGTTCCCTCGGGAGGGGCTTTGCTGGGCCACTATGCAACAACAAATACACTCTTAGATGTTCTGACGGGCATCTGCATAGTTCTATTATTACAGCGGGAAGTGCGCTATAAACTCTATGCAGGGGGAGTTCTGCTGTGTTGTGCCTTTTTTAGCGCACTGAGTTATGGAAAATTACAGCTTTTACAAAGGGCACAGGACTTTGATCTGGAAAAGATCTTTCGCATGCCCACGTTTTTTAGCGATTTTAGCTCGCTTCTCTTAAACGGTGTGTTTGTTGCAATCGCTGTACTTGCACTAGGGTACTTCATTCAATCCGAAGAACACAAGAAGTTTAAGCAAGTGGTTTGGATAACGGCAGGTGCCCTGTTTGTTTATTATTGTATCAAAACAGTGGTCACAACCCCCGGGTTTCGGCCAATGGGTATACCCGAAATCGTGATCCGAAACGGGGTGGCATGTGCCCTCACTGCCTTAGCGGCACTGTATACAAACCTGTTGTGCACCATCAAAACAAAAAAGGGTATATCCTTGACAACGGGTGCAAAAATATGGGTATCGATCTGCATGGCGTTTACAACCATTTCGTTCATCATTACGATTTCTTCCATAGAATGGTTTGATTTACTCACAGTTTGTGTGCCAATTTTAGGGCTAACAGGGCTGATACTGCTGTTGTGTAAAAAACGAATCGGGTTTTTACTCACCGTTTTTGCGGTTGGTTTTTCCATTGCAAACGGAGTGAGTTATGCGGTTGGATTCTTGTTCTATGGAAAATCCATCATGGAGGGATTGATCATGCTGATTACGTCTCTGGCCAGTTCGTTAAACCCCGTCATCACTTGGCTGTTCATTTGCAAGTCTTGGCAGGAAGACGGGGAATCCCAAAAGGATGTGCCAACAAACTCTATAATGAATGGAGAAGGATCATGAATAAATGCATTTCAATACTGCTGATCATATGTCTGGTTGTTTTAACAGCTTGTTCCCCAACGGGTTTGACCGAACAAACAACACAGCCTGCAATGAATGAAACAAGCACGCCTGTTTCTAACGTGGAGAATACCACAGAGTCAACACCGGATGTACCTGCGGTTCCTTCCCCATTACAAGAAAAAATAACAAAGAGCAACGGAGAGCTTTTGCTCGAAGAGAGTTATACAATTGTAAAGGGCGAAACAGTGACGGTGCCCAAGAACTTCAAACTTACAGCCAAAAGCAGCAAAGATGAATGTGCCAACTTAACCGTGGAAAAGGGCGGTACCTTGGTTTTAGACGGAACGTTTGCAACCCAACGAGCAACAAACGATGCACGGCCCTGCCGGATTATAGTTTTGGCAGGGGGAACGTTTTGTGCAAACGGCAACACCGTGATCGGTGGAGAGGACGATTTGGAAGCAGTGCTCTGCCTTACAAGTGGTGAAGCCTCATTTGGCGAAACACCCTTTGACGAAACCATGAATTGGGTGTATCTGGTGGGAGACGCAACACTGAATCAAAGGATTTCCAGTGATGCAATTCAATATCTCGTGGTGGCCTATGAACCGACCTTTACAGAAAATGGTCCCGATTGGAGTAATCCCATTGTTTCAACACTGAGTTTATCAAAGGATGTGGTGATTTCCAGCATGTTGGAGATTCGCGGAGTGGTTGAAATTCTAGGGGGGACAACAAAGGTGGAAGCCGGAGGAAAGGTGCACATCACGGGGGATAACGGCGAAAAAGAGCACAGTTCCGGGGAGATCAAAGTGAGCGGGGGCGTGCTGGAGGTATTACCCGATGGGGAGTTGAGCCGAGAGGAGGGGGCAAAGTTGACCGTTTCAAACGAAGGAAAGGTTTTGGGGATTGAAGAACCCGATATGGCCCTTTCAAGCAATGGGATTGCAGATGGGGTGATGGCGGATGCATACGGGGCGAAGGGCAGCCAGTTGGCAAAGAACATTCCCACACGCTCACTGCCCCTAACCGTCTCTCATATCCCGGAGGGGGCAAAAAGTTTGGCAGTCACCATGATCGATCCCGACGGAGATAATTGGGTACATTGGCTGGCAGCAAACATTAATTTTAGCGGAAGCGAGATTGAAATCCCCGAAAACGCCAGTATTGATTTAAAGGATGTGATGGTACAGGGTAAAAACGATTTCGGAACCACGGGATACGGAGGGCCTACGCCCCCTTCGGGCACACATAAGTACGTGATAACCGTTTATGCACTGGATACAATACTGGAGCTAAAAGAAGGTTTTTCACGAAAACAGTTGGAAAGTGCTATGGAGGGGCATGTGAAAGCCCAAGCAGTGCTCACGGGCGACTACAGCAGAAAGTAGGAACACTGAATGAAACGTAACAAAAATATAATTGGTTTGTATTTGGCAGTACTCATCCTACTGTCCGCTTGCGCTGTACAAAGCGCAACCCCAGAAATGCCTGTGCAAGAGGAAAAAGCCGAAGAGAAACAAACGCAAGAGGATTTCAGGTGCGGCAACTCTGCCAACAATATCTTGGGAGGGGGGTTGGCAACAACCGACGGGGAATGGCTTTACTATGCGCTGGAGGATACCGTACAGGGCTTTAGCATTGCAAAAATGAAACCCGACGGCAGCCAGCGTACCATCGTCACAAACGATCAGGCAGCTTTTTTAAACGTGCTGGACGAATATCTCTACTATGTGAGCACAAGGGAGGATGCGTATAACATTTACCGTGTGCACATAACCAGCGGAGAAAAGACGTTGATCACCGACGATATCAGCCATTATGTCCAGGTCATGGGGCAGTATATCTATTATGTCAATATCAGCGATGAAAACAAACCGTATCGCATCAAGACCGACGGGAGCGGCAAGCAGAAGCTTTCGGATCGACATTGTACCTTTGCGGTGGTCAGCGACGGGTATGTGTTTTTTGTTGAAAACACGGTGTATGGCATTCACGAATTTGAAGAAATGGAGACGTATGACGAGCAGATTCAAGTGAATGGCCATTTATACCGCATACGTGCAGACGGCAGTGGGGAGACAAAAATTAAGGACAAATGGATTCGATGGGTTGCGGTGCAAGATAAAACCCTATGGTGTATGGATGACATTGGTTATATGTACACAGCACCCATCGATGCACCCAGCGCTTCGGAGTATGCCAGCCGAACATTTGAACAAATCGGGGCTTTTGGCGGAGGGTATTATTACGCCACGGATGAATATTTTGATGAAAACGACATTGAACTTGGGCGCATTGAACAATACGATCTGACAACAGAGGAACACAGGTATATCAATGAAGAGCACTTTGCTTTAAATATGAATATCGTGGGGGACTATCTCTTTTTTAAAAGTCACCATAAGGGCGACGATGTATACTACATGAAAACAGACGGAAGTGATGTGTTACCCGTTCCCGGTGCGGTTTCCAACCTAGTGTTTCAAAATCCCACCCAAAGCGATCCGCTGAATAAAAACTTTGCCGAACTAAACATTACTACAAAGGAGTTGGCAAGCTGTGTCAAACTCTTTGAAGCGGGTAATGTGGCTAAAGGTGCGGAAATCAGAACGGTGTTTATCAACCCAAAATCCAAGTGTGTCCTTCGCTTTCCGGCGGGACAATATATTTTAAAGATTGCCGAGGGCAGCAAATGGATTAGCGATGAGTTGGCTTTTGGCGAGGAGGGCAGTTATATCTCCACCGATCCCTACACGTTTGAGGCCGGTGGCTCCTATGTGATTTCTTCGGGCACCAGAGGGGATTTTTACAGCGAAAGTGCTTCGGATTTCACCCAGTGAGGGTATCAACGGCGTAGTCCATGCCAGAAATAACAAATATAATATTACCTATGGGTATATCAGACTGGAAATTGCCATTTAAGGCAGTGCGTTTCTGGGATATACCCATGGTTTATTTTTAAGATACAAGAATAAAGGGTGGTATCTATTCAAACAGCGCCTTCACCTTGGGCACCACATAGTGGCTGCCTCCCCGGCCTTTCACATCTTCCACCATGGAAACAACCAGCAGGGGAGACGAGGAATTGTCCGCAGTGAAGAGCACAAACCAACCCAATTCCGTGCCCGTCTCATCCTCTTTGGATTGTTTAATCTCTGCCGTGCCCGTCTTTCCGCCAAGTTTCTTTCCGGCAATTTTGGCTTCGGTTCCCGTTCCCCGCTCCACCACCTGAATTAATGCGTTTTTAATGGTCGTTGCCGTTTCGGGTGAAAAAGCTCCTTCCTTCCAAAAGGTGGGGGAGCTGCCGTAGCGCAGGGTGGGCTGAATGATGTTACCCTCGTTCACAAAAGCAGCGTAGATGGTTGCCAAATGAATGGGGTTTGTGAGAATTTGCCCCTGGCCGAACCCGCTGTCCGCCAACTGTATTTCGGATGTAAAGGTTTCGGTGGACGAAATAATGGAGGAGTACAGCCCGTATTCAAAGGGGATTCGCTCCTCGAAGCCAATGTTCACAAGCTCCTGTGCAAACCGATCTGCACCGATCTTCATGGCAGCTTTGGCAAAATAAATGTTGTCCGAGTAGACGAGAGCATTCTCCACGTTGGCAGCTCCCTCGTAGGCCTTGGTGGTGGTAATATAATATCCGCCCCAAGTGTTGTCCTTGCGCCACTTGAGCCCGCTTGCCCCAAAATCGTCCTTGGGGGCAACGACCCCCGTGTTTAAAGCAATTGCGGCCGTGATGGCCTTCATGGTGGAACCGGGGCACAGTGCTGCTTTAAAGCGGTTGAACATGGGTTTGTTTTCGTCCTCGTTGAGGGCTGCCCACTTGCTGGAGGACAAACCCAACACAAAGTCGTTGGCATCGTAGGACGGCGTACTCACAAGGGCCAGCACTTCCCCGGTCTTGGGGTTCATAGCCACTGAGTTGCCCTTATCTTCGCAAAACAAGCTGTAGAGCTGATCCTGTATCTGTGCGTCGATGGTTAGGGTGATGTCTTGGCCGTCGGAGGGTTCCCTTTTTGCCAACGTCTCTTTTGTCTTACCTGTCCCGTCCACGACTATAATCTCGCAGCCGTCGGAGGCGCGGAGTTGTTCTTCATAAATTTTTTCCAAACCAGCCTTGCCGATCAAACTGTTCATATGGTAACCCTGATCTTTCATGGCTTCCAGCTCTTCGGCGTTGATACCCTGAATGTAACCCACCAAGTGGGAGGCCTTTTCACCCATGGGGTAATACCGCACGGGGGTATCGCTGATCTTAATGCCGGGGATGGTGAGTAATTCTTCCTTGAGGGGATACGCCTCCTTGGATACGGTTTTTAACAACACAAACGTGTCGTCCTTCACATACGAAGCGTTTAGTTTTTTAATGATACTCTCGGGGGTCATCTCCAACCGCTCTGCAATAAATACAATGTCGTCCAGAGAATAGGGCGTATCGGGCAAATCCTCCAAAGGTGTTGTACTTGCAGCAGGCTGTTGCTCGTCCACTGGGGGCTTTTCATCCACCGGAGCCTTCTCGCCTTCCTTGGGTTTTTCGCTGGCCTTTGGTTGTTTATTATTCTCAGCCTTTTGATCGTTTGTTTTGCTGGGCGTTTGGGTGGGTATGTCATCGGGTGCCTCTGTTGGTTGCACGTCTGCCGCCTTGCGCATCTTGCCGGGCACAAAACCAACGGCAGAGGCAATGCCCGGCCCAGCGAGTATTTCGCCGTTCCGATCATAAATACAACCTCGCTGTGCTTTTGTGGTGTTCACCCGCACCTTGTCCTGCCAGGTGAGGGAGGGAAAGATGGACTGCGGGCTCCACTCCAAACGATATTGTTCATTTTCATCTTGGGTGAGTCGGGCACTGTTGGTTAACGTTATTTTACCGGCAGTGGTATCTAAACCTAAGGTGTATTCCACCACTTTTCCGTTTGTTTTCACTGTTGTCTCGTCTTTGGGAGTATAATCAGAAACTTTTTTAATAGTAACAGAGAGGTTGGCTGCCCCAATGCCGCCATAGATATTTTGATGCTTTTCAACGAAATCCTCTTGGGAGATCATCCCTTGGCTGTGATCGCTGAGCTTCGGGTACAGTTCCTCGTAACGGCCTTCGTTTAATAGGGTAAAATAGTGGAGCATCCATTCATCGGGCTGAACAGGCTTTTTATTTTCCCCACCCTGCACATCCGATGGGCCAAACACCGTTGGATACAAGATCACCCCGGTTAAAATGACTGCGGCAGAGAGCAGAATGGTACTTAAAATAACGATCAATTTTTTGCTCATGTGTAAATCCCCCTAAGCTTGCGGGTGCGTATATAGATTTTATAGCATTATTATGCACAAAATGTCAAGTAAAGGGTTTGTTTTGGGTACATTTCTTTGAAAAATTACACAGGAGGGATCTGAAAACATAGATCGCTGGGATTGACATTTTCGGTTAAAATCTCTATACTAATTTGTAGGTTTTCAAACAAAATGTGAAAAATTCTTACATTATGTAAGAATAAAATATATGTAAGCGACTTTAAGTGCTAAGGAGGATGAAAATGAAAAACAAAATTGTTGCACTGACACTAGCAATCGTAATCCTGATGGCCTTGGCAGCGTGCGGAGCACCTGCTGCACCTGAGCCATCTAAAGAGAACAGCCAACCTGCTGCTGAGGCAAAGACCTACACTGTTGGAATTTGTCAATTGGTACAACATCCAGCGCTGGATGCGGCCACCCAAGGGTTTAAAGATGCCCTCAAAGAAAAGTTGGGGGATCAAATCACGTTTGACGAACAAAACGCTTCGGGAGATTCACCCACTTGTGCGGTGATTGCCAACCAGTTTGTCTCTTCTAATGTGGATCTGATTATGGCAAATGCAACACCTGCCCTGCAAGCGGCACAAACGGCAACGGATAAAATTCCCATTCTGGGAACCTCAGTAACCGACTACGGCACAGCCCTGGATATCAGCGACTGGACGGGTGTTACGGGTAAAAACGTTTCGGGAACTTCCGACCTGGCTCCTTTGGATCAGCAGGCAAAAATGTTAAACGAACTGTTCCCCGATGCCAAAAAAGTGGGCATACTCTATTGCTCGGCAGAACCCAACTCCAAGTATCAGGCACAGGTGATCTCCAAGCACTTGACAGACATGGGATATACCTGCAAGGACTACACCTTTTCGGATTCTAATGATCTGCAATCGGTTGTCACTGCTGCCGCTGCGGACAGCGAAGTGATTTATGTTCCCACCGACAACGCTGTTGCATCCAACGCAGAAATCGTGAAAAACATTTGCGTACCCGCTAAGATTCCCGTAATCGCTGGAGAAGAGGGCATCTGCAAGGGATGTGGTGTGGCCACACTCTCTATTAGTTACTACGATCTTGGATATACTACTGGTGAAATGGCGTATGAGATTTTAGTGAACGGTGCCGATCCCGCAGCAATGGAAATACGGTATGCACCCAAATTCACTCAGTTATACAACGCAAAAATTTGCGAAGAGTTGAATATTGTTCCCCCCAGTAACTACGAACCCATTGCAGAGTAAAGAGACCTAGGCCTCCAGGAAAGGAAATGATTGTTATGAATGTGCTTGAGTACTTCTCATCCCTAAACCCCGTGAACCTGCTGTCTGCCCTGCCGGGTAATATTGCCCAAGGTATCATTTGGGGTATGATGGCTTTGGGTGTGTTCATTACATATCGTTTGCTGGATTTTGCTGATCTAACTGTCGACGGCTCCTTTGCAACCGGAGGGGCTGTGGCTGTTGTTTTAATTGTTTCGGGTGTGCCCGCTCCCCTGGCGATTGTCGTTGCTGTAATCGTCGGGGTGATTGCGGGTTGCATCACCGGAATCTTGCACACTGTCCTGGGCATTCCCGGCATTTTAGCGGGAATCCTCACACAAATCTCCCTTTGGTCTGTGAACCTATTAATCCTTGGGGGAGCCAACAAAGCAGTGAATGTGGACAAGTACTCACTGATGGTGAGCTTGCGGGATGTATGGGGTTCCATATTGACCGTGGTTTTATTTGGTGGTGCATTAATTTGTCTGCTCTACTGGTACTTTGGCACAGAGCAGGGCAGTGCACTGAGAGCCACGGGCAGCAACCCCAATATGGCTAAAGCGCTGGGCATTAACATCAATGTGATGAAGGTCATCGCTTTGTGTCTATCAAACGGATTGGTTGCACTGTCCGGTGCCCTGATGACGCAATTTCAAGGGTTTGCGGATATTAAAATGGGACAGGGTGCAATTGTCATCGGCTTAGCCGCTGTGATCATCGGCGAAGTGATTGTTGGGAAGAATGTAAATTTCGCCCTTCGTTTGGCTTTTGTCATTTTAGGCGGTGTGGTGTATTATTTAGTCATTGGCATCGTCATGTGGTTAAAAATGCCCACAGATATGCTAAAGTTGCTCACAGCAGTCATTGTGGCAATTTTCCTTGCGATCCCTTATCTTCGTGCAAAGTCCAAAAACTCCTTTAAGAGTTTGGGCAAAGGGAAGGTGAAGTAAATGTTAGAGCTTGTCAATATCCATAAGACCTTTAATATAGGAACCATTAACGAAAAGAAAGCCCTTTGCGGCATTGATTTAAAAATAAACGAAGGTGATTTTATTACCGTCATCGGGGGCAACGGAGCGGGTAAATCCACCATGCTCAACGCTGTGGCGGGCGTTTGGCCCATCGACGAGGGTTCCATCATTATCAACGGAAGTGACGTTTCGTCCCTGCCCGAACACAAGCGTGCGGGATATATTGGACACATCTTTCAAGATCCAATGATGGGCACGGCAGCAAACATGGGCATCGACGAAAATTTAGCCCTTGCCCTGCGCCGGGGAGAAAAGCGCACCTTAAAATGGGGCATTTTAAAGTCCGAGCGGGAGCGTTACCACGAGTATTTAAAAAAGCTTGGTTTGGGATTGGAAGGCAGAATGACTTCCAAAGTTGGGTTACTCTCCGGAGGGCAGCGGCAAGCGCTCACCCTCTTAATGGCAACGCTGAAAAAACCAAAGCTTTTGCTGCTGGATGAACACACGGCAGCGCTGGATCCGGCAACTGCTGCCAAAGTCTTAGAGTTGACGGAACAAATTATTGCGGAAAATAACCTCACTGCAATGATGATCACCCACAATATGTCCGATGCCATTCGCCACGGAAACCGGTTGATCATGATGAATTTGGGAAAAATTATTTTAGATATCTCCGGGGAAGAGAAGAAACAGCTTAAAAAAGCCGATCTCATAAGCAAATTTGCCCAGTTGGCTGGGGCACAGGAAGAGACGGACGAGATGCTGTTGTCCTAAGTTGTGGCAAGTCCCCTTATATATTTTTTAAACAGAACCGAATGTGATGAAACAGATTCGGTTTTTTTATTTTAATAAAAAACTTGACAAAAGCGATGGCCGTGATATAATGAATATACAGTTTACTGTATATTGTTAAAACCTCCAAAGATAAAATAAATATATATAAGAACTTAGGTGCGGTATGAGCAAGCTAATAACAAACAACGGCATTGCAGTCAAGCAAATTGCCGGAATGTTTTTGAGTATGAAGATAGGCGACAAGATTCCCCGGGTCGAGGACTTTGCCAAGGACATTGGCGTGGGCAGGGGAACGGTTCAAAACGCACTGGCTTTTTTAAAGGAAAACGGAGGCGTTGCCCTAAAAGCCACAGGGCATACGGGCACCTTCATCACGGACATTCACAAGAAAAAGCTGTTTAACATTGCGGGATTTTCCTCGATTTTTGGCACAATGCCCCTTCCCTATTCCAAGCGGTACGAGGGGCTGGCAACAGCCCTCTATACCGAATTTGAAAGTGCGGATATCGAGTTTAACTTAGCCTATCAGCGGGGATCGGATGCGAGAATTAGCGGCGTGCTGGCGGGCAGATACGATTTTGCGGTTTGCTCCCACTTGGCGGCTGTGGAGGCCATGAAGCGGGACGAGGGGTTGGAGATTGCAATGGGCTTTGGATCGGGTTCCTATGTTGGCGGCCATGCCATCATTTTGCGAGACGGTTTCTCGGGTGAACCCTTCGACGGCATACGGGTGGCGGTGGATCCAAACTCCATCGACCAAATGTTTATGACCCAGCAGTGGCTCAAGGACGCACAGGCGGAGTTTATCAAATGCCCCTACAACCAGTTGATCAAGAAATTGGATTTGGGTGAGGTGGACGTGGCCGTTTGGAACGGCGATGAGGCGCAGGAGCGCTTTTCCCAATTAAAGTGCATCGAACTTAACTTGCCCAGCGACATGTTGAAAATGGACACCGAAGCGGTGATCGTGTGCTTAAAGGAAAAACTCCATCAGCACTATATCTTAAACGAAGTGATCGACGTAGGTCGTGTAGTAGAGATTCAGCGGCAGATTATTGAAGATAAGATGCTGCCCAAATATTAACGGAGGGTGTAAAACATGGACGAAGGGATTCAAAACAGGATCAATCTGTTACTAGAAGCGGGTTTGGTGACACAACAAAGTGTGGACATAACCATGAAGATTCTACACGGCCTGGGCACATATCTCAACATGGAACTAACCGAGAGTAACGCGGGTTCGATGATCAACCATATTTTGTTGGCCAGCAACCGCATATTAAAAGGTGAGTGCAGCAAACCTACCCCCCAAGTTTTAAACGAAATTGAAGTCCACGGCCAAAAGCGCAAGGATATTGAAACCATCGTCAAAAAAGTGTACGAGGGGTATAACGTCAGCACACAGGGAGTCAGTGATGAAGCAGTCTTTATCCTACTCTACGTGCTTATTTTGGGAAATTAATTGATTTTATATTTTTCTAATTGCCAAAATGGCGAAGGAGGAAAAAATATGTCTAAAAAAACACCAAAACTGTTTTCAGACAACGAACTCAATGTTGTGCCGTTGTCCGAAAGAAAAGGACTGTGGGCCATTGTTGCCGTGTTGATGGCGTGGGTTATTAACCCAACTCCTGCAATTACGGGGGGAAGTATTGCTTCCCAAATGACGCTTGGCTCGGCATTAGCCGCTATTTTCATCGGTGCACTCATTCTGGGCTTATATTCCATGCCGCTGGCTGTTGCCGGAGCCAAAGAGGGTGTGTCCACAGCGATGTTGTCGAGAATCGCCTTTGGAGACAAGGGTGCGAACATCGTTTCCGTTGCAATGGCTTTGGCAAACATCATCTTCTACGGCGTGGTCGTGGGCGTGTTTGTCATGAGCTTGGAGGGTGTGTTCGGCGCAGAACCGGGAAGTTTTGCGGTCTGGGGCGGTATCCTGTTTGCAATCGTCATGGGTACGTCTTCCCTGTTCGGCTTTAAGGGCGTTTCCATGCTCAGCAAAATCTCTGTGCTGCCCATGCTGGCATTGTTTATCTATGCCGCAACGCTGGGCGTGAACCAGGGCGGCGGCTGGGATGCCATCAGCGCACTTGCGCCGGTTGGCGAAGCTATGCCCTTTGGGTTGGCGATCACCGGCACCATCGGAATCTTTGCAGTGGGTGCAACTCTGGTGAGCGACGTAACGAGATATAGTATCCCCGGCAAAAAATCTGCCCTTGCATCACTCATCTCCTTTGGACTGGGCTTTTTCCTGTTCGTCTCCTTGGGTGCTGTTGCCGTGAAGGGCACGGGCATGGGAGATTTGGTAACGGTTATCGTTAGTGCCGGTGGCCCGGTGCTCATGTGGGTTGGTTTCCTGCTGCTGCTCATCTCCTCGTGGACTTCGGGAGACAACAACGTATACTCTGCCGGTCTGGCTTGCTCCAAAATGTTTAAGGCGCCAAAGTATGTGTTCACCATCATCACCGTTGTGATCGGTGCCATCATTGCCGCATCGGGCGTATACACAAACCTGTTCGCCTACCTGGGCATTTTAGCAATGCTGATTCCGCCCATCGGCGCCATCATTGCCATTGACTACTTCTTTGTGAAAAAGAACGTACCCAACAAATCCGAAAATATCGTTGATTTTAACGCCATTGCAGTGATTAGCTGGGTTGTGGCCATTCTGGTGGATTTCTTAACGGCCAGCAACATCTTTGGCGGATATATCTTCGGTTCTGCCATCGGCGTTTCGGGTATTAACAGCTTGGTAGTGGGCGGAGCGCTGTACTTCATCCTCTCCTTGATCAAGAAAAAATAAAGCAGACGTATTTAAAAACATAAAAGAGCCTGTGGATGGGTAGTGTATAAGTTCACAGGCTCTTATAAAAAACCAAAGGGGAACACACATGGATGCCATTACATTTTCGGTATTGCAGAGCGCTTTTAAGAGCATTGCGGATGAGATGAACATAAACATGTTTCGCTCTGCATACTCGGCCGTCATCACAGAGGGAAGGGATATCGGCGCAGCACTCTTTAACAGGGATGGGCACTTAATCGCCCAAGGGGAGTCCGATCTGGCCGTATTCGTCACGATGATGGAATACTCGGTCAGTTACATTGTGGAAAAATATAAAAACGATATTTGTGAAGGGGATGTGTTTATCAACAACGACCCTTTCGTTGGGGGAACCCATTTTAACGACGTGGAGGTCATCTGCCCCGTGTTTTATGAAGGGGAGCGGATTGGCTTTGCAGCCATTGCAGGCCACTGGGCCGACGTGGGTGGTGCGACACCCGGCAGTTTATCTTCGGTTGCGGAGGAACACTTTGAAGAGGGCATACGCATACCCCCTGTTAAAATTGTGTCAAAAGGGGTGATGCAGGAGGGAATCGAGAACATTATTTTAGCAAATGTACGCTTACCTTGGGAGCGCAAGGGAGATTTAGCCTCCCAGATTTCGTCTGTTAACATTGGTGCACAGAGGATACTGGAGCTTGCCCAAAAGTACGGCAAGGAAACCATTCTCACATACATGGAAAAGACCATTGAATACGCAAGAATTATGCTGGAAAAAGAGATCGAAAACGTGCCCGACGGGACGTATTCGTTTTATGAATACATGGACAAAGAGAGCAAATACAGCGATGACCCTGTGAAGATTGCCGTTACCATGACAGTTTGCGGCAACAGGATGAAGTTTGACTTTTCGGACTGCGATCCTCAAACAAGAAGTGCAGCGAATTCCACCTATTCCTCCACAGTTTCAGCCGTCATCGTGACGATTAAATCCCTATTTCCCGATATTCCCATGAACTACGGGTGCTTCCTGCCCGTAGATTTTGTAATACCCCAGGCAACAGTGGTGAACGCCTGTCCGCCAGCGGCCATTAGTGCCATGGCGGCAACGGTGTACGAGAAGGTAATTGGGGTGTGTCTAGGGGCATTGGCACAGGCCGTGCCCGAAAAATCCACCGGCTGTCCCCACGGATTGATCAACTTGACCATTGGGGGCAACGACGAGGAGACCAGCGGATATTACGTGGCCTATCTGTTCAGCGAGGGCGGTTTTGGGGGCAGAGCCACCAAAGACGGTTCGGCCGGACTGGTCTCCCTGTTCGGCGGTGGGGCGAGGATCACCCCTGTGGAGGTGTTCGAGCGCAAATACCCCATGCTGTTCACCCAGTGGTCGTTGCGGGAAAATTCCGGTGGGCCGGGAGAGCACAGGGGGGGCAACGGTTCTATAAAATCCTTTATTTTAACCAGGGGTACTGCAAAACTCACCGCCTTAGGCGATCGGGAGATTTATCCGCCCTGGGGATTGTTTGGGGGAAAAGAGGCCCTACACCAAGGGCTGAAACTCAACATGGGTAAGGAAAACGAGATAAACCTCACCTTAAAAGCATCGGGATACCAAATTCAAGCCGGAGACGAAGTGACCATCTTGGTTGCCGGCGGGGGTGGTTACGGCGATCCCCTGAACAGAGATGTAGAGAAGGTGTTGGACGATTATACACAGGGATATATCACGCTTAGTCACGCAGAGGAGTGTTACGGCGTTGTCATACGGGAGGGCACAATTGACGTTGCAGCCACCCAAACCTTGAGAGAGCAGATGAGGGGGAGAGCATGAAACTAATCGGAATCGATGTGGGCGGAACGTTCACCGACGGAATATTTTATAATGGCAGCGAAATCACCGTACATAAAGTGCATTCCACGCCCAAAAACCAGCGCACAGGCGTTATGAACGCTGTGAACGCAAGCGGATATGACTTAAAAGAAGTGGATTTATTCCTCCACGGCACCACTGTTGCCACCAATGCAGTCATCGAGAAAAACGGTTCCAGTGTGGCCCTAATCACCACAAAGGGGTTTCGGGATGTGCTGAAAATTCGGCGAACCACCAGAGGTGTGCTCTACGACTTGCAGTGGGATCAGCCCGAAGAGCTGATAACCCGCAAGTACCGCACGGAGGTGGATGAGCGCATTGACGGATGGGGTAACGTGATTAAGCCCCTCAATCGGGAAGAGCTCATAGGTCTTGTGAAGAAATTATGGGAAGATGGAATCAAAGCCATCGCCATCTGTTTTATTAACTCGTACGCAAACCCTCAGCACGAACTGACGGCACAGAAGTGGATTTTGGAGGAATTTCCGGATTTATACGTCACTTGTTCTAACACGTTGCTCTGCGAGTGGCGGGAGTTTGAGCGCATGAGCACGGTGAGTGTGGCCGCATATGTGGGGCCTTTGCTTGAAAATTATCTCTCGGTATTATATGATGAAGTGAAACAGCGTGGGTATTCAAAAGAACTTTTACTCATGCTCTCCAACGGAGGTGTTGCCCCTGCTTTCCCCGTGGAAAAGATTGCACCCCGTTCCCTGCTCTCCGGCCCTGCGGCGGCAGCCATTGCCCTAAAAGGCATTTGCAGTGCAATTGGGGAAGAAAACGTGGTCTCCATCGACATCGGGGGAACGAGCACGGATATCGCCATCGTATGCAACGGTGAACTGCTCACCCGGGACGAACAGGAGATTGAATTTGGAACGGTGGTACACCTGCCCATCATCGACGTGGTCACCATTGGAGCGGGGGGCGGAACCATTGCCCACATAGACAGGGGGGGAATGCTCAACATGGGCCCCCAATCGGCGGGTGCAATGCCCGGTCCGGTGTGTTATGATCAGGGCGGTGAAAACCCAACGCTAACGGATGCCAACGTACACTTGGGCAGATTAAACCGAGAATACTTGCTGGGCGGAAAGTTTGCCATCAACGCTTCCCTTTCCGAAAAGAGGATCGATGAAAAGATTGCAAAACCCTTGAAGTTAAACACCAATGCTGCTGCCCAGGGTATGATCGATATCGTAAACAACAACATCTGCAACGCCATTCGCCGCTTAACTATGAACAGGGGCTTCGATATCCGGGAGTTTGCGCTGTTCGCCTGCGGCGGTGCGGGGCCGCTGCAAGCAGTGGACGTTGCCAAGAACTTGGGTATGACAAAAGTGATCGTTCCCCGCTATCCGGGTATCACAGCCGCTATGGGGCTGTTGATGAGTGATGTGCGCTACGATTACGTAAAGAGTATCATTAAAAATTTATCCGACGTCTCCTCTTTGCAGTTGGGTGAAGAGTTCTCCACTCTGGTGGAGCAAGCCTGTGGGGATTTAAAACAGTCGGGATTTGAGCAAAATAAACAAAGGATAACAATGTATTTGGATCTGCGTTATGCCGCCCAGACTCACGAGTTGACCATGCAGATTGAAGAGCAGGATATCTCGGACTATAAGGCCATTGCCCGCAAATTTAAGGAACTGCATCAAAAGTCCTTTGGATATTCTTCGGAATTAACCGCACCGCTGGAACTGGTAAACATTCGAGTTGCAGGGTTTGGGCTGCTGCAAAAGATTGAACTTGGCGGAGACGGCTGTGCCTCGGGGGACGCAAAGCCCATAGGCACCAGGCGGGTTTGCTTGCGGGGTATGGATAAGACGGTGCCCGTTTTTGCCCGGGAGGAACTGAAAAGCGGATACAAGGGTGTTGGCCCCTGCATCATCGAACAGATGGATACCACGGTGCTGGTGGATGAGGGAGATGCCTTTGAAGTGGACAATTTAAACAATATATTGATAACGTGGGAGAGTAAATAGCAATGAAGATCGTGATTGGCGGACAGGTGGAAAAACAGGCCATTGCCGAGCTGGTTTTAACAGCCATACCCAATTGTGAAATAGAAATTCTGAGCGATTTGGATGCCGCAATGGCACTCAAACAAAACAAGGCGGAGTACTATTTGGGTGCGTGCCACACCGGCGGGGGAGCAGTTGCCATGGCAGTGGCCCTGCTGGGAATGGACAAGGCAAAGACCATTGCCGCACCCGGCAAACCAGCCGACGAGGCCGATGTGGCCCAGTTGGTTCAAAAGGGAGTGGTTGCCTTTGGTTTTGCCGCAGATCAAATGCAGAGCGCTGTGGGCGCCTTTGCTAAGGCGGTAAACTAATTTGAACGCACTTTTTGGAAGCCAAAATTTAATCACACTGTCCGTTTTGTTTGCCATAGGCGCCCTAGCTGCGTTTATGAGCCAGCGGTGTATTGCGGTATTTCACGACGGAAACCGCACCTATGCCGCCGAAGTGGCAAAGGGTAGTATTCCAAGAAGTGATTGGTTAAAAAATGCACTGCCCGTTTCGGTGGGTGCAGGGCTGTTGATCGGATTGCCCTTTTCCATCCTTTCGGGTTATATTTTGATTCACTTGATATTCCTGTTTACCGACCTAATCGGGGCACGGTGCAAGAATACGGCTGTTGCCGCACTGTTGGGCGGGGGATTTGCCGCACTGCTCAAGCTCTGTCTCTTGGTTCTGCACGAGTTATTCCGTGGGTTGCCCATAGGGATTGGCAAGGTGACGGTGATCCTGGCACCCGTTGTGACCGTTGGGTTTTTGGCTGTTTGTGTACTCGCCATCTATAACACCATGGGCAAGTGGGTGGCCCTTGCAACGGCAGTGTGTTCCATAACCTGTGGGTACACCTTGGGGTTCGACTATGGAATTTTAGCCGGATTTTTCGTTGCCGTGCTGTTTGCCTTTTTTGGGGGCAGCACCAAACCCGAAATGTCGGTGGTGGATTTATTTTTACAAAACAAAAAGAGAGTGTTGAGGGGTTTGCCCTATACAATTGCCATGGGTGGACTGATCGCCCTTGGAGTTTATTTGGGGCTTTTGGCAGAAGGCCCCCAAAGTCTGCTGGCTGCTGCTGGCAGCAACACCCTCGGTGCAGGCAGCATATCGTTGGTGCGGGCACTCTCCTTTTTGCCCATCAAGTCCCTCACTGCCGTTACTTCGGGGGTGTTGGCAGCGGATGGGTTGGGTTTGGCCACCGCAGCAGGTTTTTTTGCCTGGGGTGGGCCAGTGGCGGCATTGCTGGCTGGGGGAGTGGTTGCACTGTTGGAAACGGTGGGAACCTTTACCCTTGCACGATTGTTTGAAAATCGGCCAAAGCTCAAGGAGTTTGCGGAAAACATTCGGCAGGTAGGGTTTAGTGTGCTTAACTACGCACTTCTGGGGGGGTGCATTGTGGCAACTCTCTCCATGGGGAGCTACTTGGGCACAGCCATCATCATCGGGGCATATATGCTCAACGCCAAGAGTAAAAAAATTCCTCAGATCAGCGTTTGCTTAATCGCACTGATCTGCATCTGGCTGCTTCAAAACGTTACACAGGGGTTGTTTGGATTTTTAATTTAAATGAGATAAAGAGGAAACATTGTGAGTATGACGGGACAATTGGGAAAATTGAGCGTGGACGAGGCGATCGCCCTTCAGTTCAAACTGGTGGAGTGCATTCAAAAGCAGTTTACCGACGGCAGTTTTTTATCCCTGGGAGATCTGGGCCTTGCTGTAAACGGCAAACCTGCACAAACGTGCAGGGCCGAAAAGGTGCTCGCGGAGTTCTTTGGGGCTGAAGGGTGTGCGCTGGTGCGGGGTGCCGGAACGGGAGCCATTCGCTGTGCCCTGGAGAGTGTGATAACGCCGGGGGAGAAGATTTTACTCCACCGTGCAGCCATCTATCCCACCACCGAACACACCATCCAGTGCATGGGGCTGCAAACGGTCTTTGCAGATTTTAACGATCTTTCGAACTTAGAAAGAGTGATCACCCAAGAAAAACCCGTGGCAGCGGTGATCCAGCACTCGAGGCAGTTGCTTACAGATTCATATTCTCTCGATGAGGTGGTTCAACTCATCTCAAAGTTGGGGGTGAAAACCGTGGTGGACGACAACTATGCAATCTTTAAGGACAACACCGACGGAATCAAAGCAGGTGCGGATGTGACAACCTTCTCCCTGTTTAAGTTGCAGGGGGCAGAGGGGATCGGCTGTGTGCTGGGCAAGTCTCAAATTGTTGAGGCCATATCCAAGAGTGCCGGTTCGGGGGGCACAAAAGTGCAGGGCCACGAGGCTATGGAATGCCTGCGGGGGTTGGTAAACGCACCTGTTGCACTGGCCATACAGGCGGGGGAGATAGATAAAATTTATGCAACCATGATGGACTTTAAGGCAAACGGCCAACACCTGGTAAAGAATGCCTTTATCGCCAATATGCAGTCCAGAGTTGTGGTGGTGGAGTTTGAAAAACCCATCGCCAGCGGGGTGATGGCACAGGCGGCAAAGCTGGGGGTTTCCACTTGGCCGGTGGGTGCCGAATCCAAGTATGAAATACCCCCCATGTTTTACAAGGCATCCCGCACATTCTTAAGCGGAGAAAACGAAAATAGGGTGGAGTATTTCTTGCGCATCAATCCCATGCGGGCGGGCAGTGCTTCGGTTTTAGATGTCTTTAAACGCTCCGTTGAGTTGGCAGCAAAAGGAGAAGACGTATGTTTTTAGATACACTGTGTGCCCGCAATCAAGCGTTAATCGACTGGGCCGTATATGCTCACAAGCACAAAATGCTTCCCCCCAATACCTATGTGATCGATCTGGAAGGGATTCGGAAAAACGCAAAGAGTTTACAGAGCGATGCCCATGGGTTTGGACTAGAGCTTTTTATGATGACCAAGCAGTTTGGCCGCAACCCACTGATTTGCCGTGCCATAGCCGATGCGGGTATAGAAAAGGCAGTGGCCGTCAACCCAGAAGAGGCGGAAATTCTCTACAGGCAGGGCATTCAAATTGGCCACGTGGGGCACTTGGTGCAAATTCCAAACTATTACTTGAGCCGGATACTGGCCATGAAACCCGATTATATCACCGTTGTGGATTACGACAATGCAAAAAAAATTTCCGACGGGGCAACGGGTGAGCAAAAGATTTTACTCCGGGTGACGGGAAAAGAAGATTTGATTTATCCAGGGCAGCACTGCGGCTTTCAATTAGAAGAGCTGGTTGACTGGGCAAAAAAGATTGAACAGCTCAAGAATATTCCCATTGCGGGGGTCACGGCATTTCCCTGCTTTGTGGTGGACAAAAAGGGGTTGTGTACCTCCACGCCCAATTTTCAAACCCTGCTCAAGGGGGCAGAATACCTCAGGGCAGAGGGGTTTGACATCAAGGTCATCAACGCCCCGGGGGGCAGTTGCAGCGAAATGATGAAACAGGCGGTTGAGGGCGGTGTGACCCAGTTGGAACCCGGACATGCATTTACGGGCACCACCTATATCAACGGTGTGGACGACAATTGTGTTCAAAAACCGTGTATGCTCTACTTAACCGAACTATCCCACAACTTTGACGGCTTGGGGTATGTATTTGGCGGTGGATTCTATAGCCGAGGGAATATTAAAAAGGCGTTGGTGTGGGAAAATAACACAGCGCATAAAGTGGAGGCGTTTGGCATTGAACCGGGTAATATCGACTACTACGCACCCATTCGCTACACGGGTAAACCCGGCGCACCTGTGATATACGCCTTTCGAACCCAAATATTTATGGTCAACGCACACATCGCCGTGGTGGATCACGTGTCATCCAACCCCCGACTCCTAGGTGTATTCGACAAGCGGGGAGATGAGATGTATGGCGCATAATAAGAAAAAGCTTGTGTTGATCGTAGCCGATGGGCTGGGGGTGGGCGCCATGGAGGATTGTGCACAGGTTCGCCCACAGAGCTTGGGTGCAAATTCCTTTGCCCACGCTGTGTTTCACCAACAGGTCGATCTTAAAAACCTGGGGGCTTTGGGGATGAATCTATTCCTTGGAAAAGACATCATCCCAACCTTTTTTGGAAAAACCTATGTTGGCAAGTGTGCCCTCAAACACAGCGGTGCAGATTCATACGAGGGGCACAACGAAATTTTGGGCAACAAGCCCAAAACCCCCGTGAACATGGGCATGCGCGCCATGAGCCAAGTGGTGAAAAAGGCGTTGACAGATGCGGGATACTGTGTGGACGAAATGGATGGCAGTGCCCTCATGGTGAACGGAGGTGCTGTTGTTGCAGACAACATGGAGACGGACAGGGGGCAGGTCATCAACATCACAGGGGCCTTTGATCTCCTCTCCTTTGAAACCATCCTGAACATAGGTAGAATTGTGCGGGGTATTGTGAAAAACAACAGGGTGATTGCCTTTGGCGGGGTGAACGTGAGCCGGCAGGACCTGTTAGACGCCATGATTGCCGACGGAGCCTATTCGGGGATCGATACCCCCAAGCTCAAGGTATATAACGATGCATACAAGGTGTGCCACATGGGGTATGGTGTAGACCCCAAGCGGCAGTGCCACACGATTTTAGAGGGTGTTGGCATCCCCGTGTATCTGCTGGGTAAAATGGCCGATGTCATAGACGGAGAGGTGACCTATCGCAAATCTCTGGTGCAAACCCATGAAATTCTTGAGGAGATAGTAGATATTACAAAAAAAGACCATGGGTTTATCTGTGCCACCCTGCAACAAACCGATCTGTTCGGCCATGTGGGGGATGTGAAGAGTTACATAAATGTTTTAGCAAAGTTGGATGCGTTTATCCCCAAGCTGCTGGAAGAACTGAACGAAGGGGATATGCTGATGATCGGCGGGGATCACGGAAACGACCCGACCATGGATTTTTCGGCCCACACCCGGGAGTACACACCGTTTATCGCCCATATCAAGGGTCATACGGCTCCCAGCATCACAGAGGTTGGGGTGAGAAAGACTCTTTCTGACATGGGTGCAACAGTTTGTCAATACTTTAATGTAAGTGCCCCCGAGTGGGGAGACTCCATTGATCTAACATAAAGAGGTGAATTATGAAAACAATCGAATTTAACATTCAAGATCCATCGGGGCTGCACGCCCGACCGGCGGCAAACCTTGTGGAGCTGCTGAGCAAATACAGTTCGGAGATGTCTATTGTTGCAGGGGAAAAGACGGGCAACGCAAAATCTGCCATTTCCATTATGATGCTGGGCATCAAGGGAAACGGCACTGTTTTAATAAACATCGAAGGAAGTGACGAGGAACAGGCAGCAAAAGAGCTTACCGCAGCCCTTCAGGGTATTTTTTTGTGAAAGACCCATTAATGACTATTTATATCATAAATGAAGCGACAGAATGGAGCTTTACATGAAAGATTCTTTAATGATTATTTATATCATAAATGAAACGACAGAATGGAGTGTTACATGAAAGTACTATCCGGCAAAGGGGTGCACCCCGGCATCGCCATTGGGACTGCAAGTCGTTGCACAACGGCTTATACCATTGAAAAATCCATGGTCAGCCACGTGGAGTTGGAGGTAAACGTCTTTACCCAAGCTGCCGTTACACTCTCGGGGGAACTTTCGGCCAAGGGTTCGGATATTGCCACCGCACAGCTGTTTATGTTAAAAAGCCCGGAGTTTTGTGATGCAGTGGTGCAAAAAATCAAAACCGAGGGGGTAAACGCCGGGTATGCCCTGCACAGCGTGGCAGGGGAGTTGGCATCTGCCTTTAAAAATATGCAGGACGAATACTTTGCGGCCAGAGCTTCGGATATTGAAGATATTGAAAACCAACTGTTTGACCTTATGGAAGGCGGAGGGGAGAGGAAACTCCAGGGCATTTTAATTGGCCAGGAAATCTTTCCATCTCAAATACTGGAGAACAAAGAGACCATTCAAGGGCTAGCCATGGAGGGGGGAGGGGAAACCTCCCACGCCTGTATATTAGCCCGTTCCCTCAATATACCCTGTGTCATTGGCGTGTTGGGCATGGGGGATATTCCGGAGGGAGAGACCGTTGTTGTAAACGGAAAGACTGGGCAAGTGTTCTATGACTTAAACAAAACCGACTTAAAAACCTTGGAAGAACAAAAGAGAAACGATGAAGCAGAACTGTCTCTTTTGGAAAAATACAGGGGAGTAGCCCCCAAAACTGCCGATGGGGTGGATATAAAACTTTTGTGCAACTTGGGAAGCTTGCAGGAGATCGGCGAGGAAGCCCGTTGCGAGAGCTTGGGGGTGGGGTTGTTCCGCTCGGAGTTTATTTTTTTAGACAGAAAAGATTTACCCGGAGTGGAGGAACAAAGAAATATTTATTCGAAATTGACCCAAATCTTTGGCGATCGGGAAGTGACCATTCGAACGTTGGATGCGGGAGCGGACAAAGTCATCCCATATCTGCCCCAGAGCCGGGAGGAAAACCCGTATTTGGGAGTGCGGGGCGTTCGGCTGTGCCTGAAAAACCCAGAGGTGTTGGAAAACCAACTAAGGGCATTTGCTGGGGTTGAGGGTAACCTCAAAGTCATGGTGCCCATGGTGAGCACTGTGGAGGAAATTGAGAGAGTTCGGGAGATGATGAAGCGCACAGGGGCAAGTTTCTCATTGGGTGTTATGGTGGAAACCCCTGCTGCTGCGGTGATGGCGGATGATTTGTGCAAGATTGTGGATTTTTTGTCCATTGGCACCAACGATCTCATTCAATACACCATGGCTGCGGACAGGGGCAACGGCGACTTAGCAGAGTTGTATTCCATCTATCAGCCCTCAGTACTCCGGCTCATTGTTTCCATTACGCAAGCTGCCAATAAAAACGGAAAAGACGTGAGCGTGTGTGGAGAAGCTGCCTCCGATGCTTTGGTGTTACCCTTCTTGATTGGTGCGGGTATACGCAAATTCAGCGTCACCCCTTCCAAGTTACTGCAAATGAAAAAGGCCATTCGCTGTATCAATACAATAGATGCTGCTGAACTGAAAGACAAAATTTTAACACTCAACACAGCGAAAGCGATTTACCAGCATCTCGCAGAGTTTAAAATGAAGAACGAATAAACATATTGTTTAAGGAAGTGAAACCATGCCGAAACTGCGTAAAATGCTGGGTTCTGCCGGTGCACCCTATATTGTGGCGCTGATGGAATTGATTGAAACCCAGAGTAAAACCACCATTTGCAACTGGTGTATGGGTTATGCACAGGAGCATATCCTGCCCATCTATGAGTTGGCCTGTGCAAACGATCTGCGCCCCAGACAGGCGCTTCATGCCGCACGGCAATGGCTGCAGGGTGAGATTAAGTTTCCGGTTGCAAAGAAGTTTATTCTCGAAGCCCACGCTGCCGCACGGGAAGCAGAGGAACAGCCCGCTACACAGGCAGCCGCACGGGCCATCGGCCAAGCCGCCGCCAGCATCCACGTGCCCACCCATAGTTTGGGCATGTGTTTTTATGCTGCCGCAGCCATTGCCTACAGCCGGGTGGGGCTGACCGAAAGTAAAGAAACCTACGATGAAATTGCAGCTCAAGAATGCGGCCATATGCTGGAAGCCTTAAGAGTGATGGCTGTTGCGGACGAACCCAACCCTGCAAAAGTCAACTGGAGATGTTAAAACTAAAATTCAAATTATTTTACTGAAAAGTTCATAAAAAAAACACAGAACCATCACTAAACTGTTTTACTATATATAAAAAACCATAAGGGTGACTGATTTTGGGTGAGATACTTTTAAATTACGGAAGTGCTTGGCTCTGTGTATTGCTAACGATTGTCTTGGCATTCAAGTATGTGTCAAGAAAGTTGAGCGGGAAAAGCCCCGCATTCAAATCCTTAAACTTGTTCTTGCGAAAAGTCCATATTCCCATCAGTATATTGCTCATTGCCGTTGGATTATTACACAGCTTATACTCCTCCGAAGAAGTTTTCAGTCTAAATTTGGGCACTGTTGCGTGGGTACTCTCCATTTTGTTGTGCCTCAATTACTGGTGCAGAAAGATGTTTGCAAAGAAATCCACTTGGATTGTGTTGCACCGAATCATCACCGTTTTATTTATACTGTGCATTGTGGTGCATGTAATCGATGTGGGGGGCATACGGGTGTTCCAAGCGTTGGGCGCTCAAAACGAAGAGATTGTTTATGAAAGACCTGTGGATGACCCTGCAAAACCAACAAATCATGTGCAGGAGAGCGACAACACTCAGCCAACACCAACAGAGACCCAAAGCGAAAGCCAAACGTTGGAGGAGTGGAACGAGGGAATCCAGGGGGTTACCTTAGCTGATGGCACATATACGGGCAGTGCCGATGGATACGGCCCCGATCTCACGGTTTCGGTTGTCATTGAGAAAAATAAGATTGTAGATATTCAAATCATCCAGCACAACGAGCGGCAAGAGCGGTTCTATGCCCTGCCCATGCAAGTGATTCCCCAAGAGATTATGGATGGCCAAAGTTTGGATGTGGATGTCATTTCCGGTGCCACGTATACCTCTGTGGGTATTGTGAATGCTGTGCGGGATGCGCTGTCTAAGGCCCTATTGTCGGGGGAACTGCCCGATGTTTTATCCCTGCCGAGGGGACGGAGCAGACATTGATTGTTTTTTTGTAATGTATAGTATAACATGAGCGGTGATCTACCGTTCTTTTATTCATATGATAAGGGATATAGATGTTGACACAATGATTTGGAAACTGTATAATAAATACAAAGAGTGCACCGTGGTGATACGGTCTGCTCCTAAAATTGGATTAATTTTAGAACAGCCGATCAGTGTGAGTGACGGCTGCTCTTGCTATTATCGGTTCTTTAGTTGCTTTATTGCAACGATTAAGGCGATAACGGATACTAGAAGATGAAGCAGACTTACTACTAAATTCATATCCATCATATCACCCCCAATCTTTTGTGATTGAGGAGCAAGACCGTACACCCAGTGGCGCACTCTTATATACCCACATTACCATATTTCGACAAACATTACAACCCAAAAATGGTTTATTTTTAAATTGATTCACTATTTTAGTAAAAAATTGTTGACAAATGGTAGGCGAAGTGCTAACCTATATGATAGGTTACAGGTAAATTATTATAATAAATATCAGGTTATCAAATTGAAGAAACTAACGCGTACCGATTTGCAAGAAGACATCATTTTGCTTATTAAAAAATATATATTCGACAACAAGCTCATTCCCGGAGATGCACTGCCCTCCCAATTGAGTATGGCCGAGAGTATGGGGGCTTCTCGCACTTCGGTGAGAGAGGCGATTAAAACCATGGAGGCCAAGGGGTGGGTAAAAGTCATCAACGGCAAGGGTATCTTTGTGGAGCAAATCGACAACTCCTATATGGGTGGTGAACAAAAGAGCCAGTACAGATTGCGCATGTTAAAAGAGTATTTTGAAGTGCGCAGGGCGCTGGAAGGGTACGCCATCGAAGTGGCCACCAAAAATGCTTCGGACGAAGAATTACAGGAGATTTCCAAACTGTTGGAAAAAATTGAAAGTAGATTCTATGACAACAAGAGCCAATGCGATTTAGACCTGGAATTTCACAGAAAAATACTTGAAATATCAAAGAACAGCTTGCTCATCCACATGACAAACAACCTCTTGCAACAGACCACCGGCGTATGGAATATGAAGGATAAAGAAGCAGAGATTCTCACCCAATCCATCCCCTCCCACCGCACAGTGATGAACTACATGTTAGCCCGGCAGCCCGAACACGCTGTGCGCGCATACAACGAATATATGAATCGAATCATTTTCGGTCTGAACGCAATTTATATGGCCAACGAGACCGATGAAGAATAATGGGAAGGTTTTCCCAAACAAGTAAAAGGAGGTCACAATGAAAAAACTTGTAGCAATGGTTCTGGTGTTGGTATTGGCATTAGGGCTTGCAGCGGGATTTGCCAGTGGTTGTGCTGCGGGCGGAGGGGAAGTTCAACTCAAAATGATTGAAAGTCTCACCAGCCCCGCAAGAACTGAGGTCATTCGCAAACTGTTGGATAAGTTTGAGGAAGAAAATCCCGGAATTAAAGTCGAACTGATTTCTCCTCCCCTGGCCAATGCAGACGACAAAATTGCTCAAATGCTCATGCAAAAGCAAGACTTAGACGTACTGGAAGTGCGGGAACAGACAGCAACCCAGTTTATCAACAACAAATTTATCCAAGATATGGACAAATGGGTAAACAATTGGGCAGCCAAAGACAAACTGCTTCAGGTAGCAAAGGATGACTTAACCCGCATTGGCGGCAAGGCGTACTTAATTCCCTATGGTTTTTATCAACGCATTCTCTTCTACAACGTAGATGCTTTTAACGCAAAAGGGCTAAAACCCCCCACAACATTCCAAGAGATGCACGATTTGGGCGCACAGTTGGTAGACCCTGCATCGGGTAAATACGGGTATTCCTTTAGAGGTGGTGCCGGCGGCCAATGGTATGCCGATATGCAGATTCAAGCGTACACCACCGGCGAGATCAATGCCAACGAAGCGTATTTCTTAACGGATGGCACCACAATCTTCTCCAAACCCGAAGCGCTCACCGCCCTTAAGGATTATGTGGCACTGTACAAAGACTCTTCTCCCCCCGATTCCTTAAACTGGTCGTACACTGAAATGGTGGAAGGATTTGTATCGGGCGTAACCCAGATGCTCATCCAAGACCCGGAAGTTATCGCAACCTGCCAAGAGAAGATGAAGGAAGGCACTTGGGCCACCGCACCCCTGCCCGTAGGCCCCACAGGCAAGTCCTACGGCCCCATGGGTTATGCAGGATGGGGTATGACCTCTTATACAAAATATCCCGAAGAATCTTGGAGACTCATTGAGTTCTTGTCCAACGAAGAAAACAATTTAAGCTTCTGCAAGGACAGTGGATTGTTGCCCATTTATAGCTCCGCATCCAAAGACCCGTTCTTTGGTGAAGGTGCATACGCTCCCTATATGGAGATGAACGCCAATCCCACAAAGTGGATCTGTGCAGTAGCTCCCCAGCAGTATGCGGGATGGGGCGAATACATGAAGCGCGCTAACGACGATCTCCAAAAACTGCTCACCGGATCGATGACGGAAGAACAAGTGTTAAAGGGCTGGGACGAATACTGGCTGGATCAAAAGGCCAAGGGAGTGACAGCGGGCTAACACGAGGATATCGAAAAGGGGCATAGTAACAGCATGCCCCTTTTCAACACTCCCTGTTATACGAAACAACAGCATGTTTGCTTGCATGAGGAGGCATTATGAATACAAAAAAATTCTCCTTGACATCGAAAAAGAAATTTATTCTGCTCACACTGCTGCCCGGGCTGCTGGCCATTGGGGCGTTTATATACTATCCCCTGTCTAGGGGTGTTGTCATGGCCTTTCAGAAATACACCCTGTGGGATATTTTTGACAGACAGTTTGTGGGGTTAGACAATTTTAAAACCGTCATTTCCGACGAAATGTTTCCAACCATACTGGGTAACACTGCACTGTGGGTGTTTGTATCCCTGTTTTTTCAATTTACCTTGGGTTTTGCCCTGGCCCTGCTGCTCAAAAAGAAGTTTAAAGGAAGTGGATTATACCAAGGCATCGTCTATGTGCCCTGGGCTATCTCGGGGTTCCTCATCGGCTTGATTTGGCGCTGGCTGATGAACGGACAATCGGGGGCAATTAACGACATATTGTTAAGACTCGGGCTGATCGCCGAGCCGCTGAGATGGCTGTCGGACATCAACCTCTCCATGACGTCCACCATTATAGCCAACATCTGGTACGGCATACCGTTTTTTGCAATTATGATCCAAGCAGCACTCAAGTCTGTGCCCGACGAGCTGTACGAGGCGGCAGATATGGACGGCTGTTCTGCACTTCAAAAGTTTAGGCAGGTGACGCTGCCCTACATTCAGCCGGTGCTGATCCTCACAACCCTGCTGCGGGTGATATGGATATTGAACTTCCCGGACTTAATATACACCATGACCAACGGGGGACCCGCCAGTTCCTCCCACATCTTAACCACAAAAATGTTGGATTATCTAATCTTCAACCAAGATTACGGGGTGGCATCGGCCTTGAGTTTAATCATTATGGTCATCTTGCTGGCTTATGCAATTTTCTACTTAAAAGCCACAAAGTTTGAAGAATCGGGGGACTTTTAACATGAAAAAGAAATTCACCCTAGGAAAACCCCTAAGAGTGCTGGCACTGATCTGCTATTTTTTGGTGGTGGTATTCCCCATACTGTGGATCTTACTCACTTCGTTTAAAGATAAGCAGAGTATCTATACCTTCCCCGTGCAGTATTTACCCAGCCCTTGGACCTTTGAAAACTATTTGGAGATTTTTAAAATAGGCAACTTCGGCCAATACTTCCTCAATAGTTTGGTGGTCTCCCTGCTGGGTTCGGCACTGGCTATGGTGCTGGCTATCATCGGGGGATACACCCTGGCCAGGTTTAAGTTTAAGGGGCGAAGTGGGCTGATGCTGGTCTTTTTGTTCACCCAAATGATCCCCATGTTTGTGCTGCTACCCGCCCTGTACGAGCTCATGGGTATGCTGGGGCTGATCAACAAATTAGCTGTGCTCATCATCTTATACATGACCATGCTCATCCCCTACTGCACCATCACCCTGCGGGGGTTCTTCCAGCGAATACCCAACGCACTGGAGGAAGCGGCTATGATCGACGGCTGTTCCAGACTGCACTCCATTGTGCGCATCATTCTGCCCGTCATGGCAACAGGTATTGCCTCCACCTTTTTATTTGCCTTTGTGCAGAGCTGGAACGAGATTTTCTTAGCGATTATGTTTATCGATTCGGAAGGATTAAAAACCATACCCATTGCTATTAATTCTTTTATCATGAAATACGATATTAATTGGGGGGCATTGAGTGCCGGAATTGTAGTATCCATCATACCAACTATGTTGGCATTTGCCTATATTCAAAAATATATTGCCGGTGGCATGGTGGCAGGCGCTGTAAAGGAATAAAACGATATGAAAGAAATGAGTTTAGAGTATATTTGCACACATTTGTATGAAGAGGAAAAGGTGTATAACGCGGTTACACCCCCCTTGACCACTGCCACGCTCCACGTGTTCGACAGGATTGAAGACCTTTTGTCGTACAACTGTTACAACGATCGGGAGAAATACATCTACGGTCGGGTGGATAATCCAACGATCCGCTTGCTTGAAAAGAAACTTGCTGCGGTGGAAGGAGCGGACGACTCCGTATGTTTTGCATCGGGTATGGCTGCGATAACCAGTGCTTTACTGTACGCTTTAAAGCCGGGGGATCATCTGATCACCCTTAAAAACGTATACGGCCCTGCCCGGACGTTTATCGAGAAAAATCTAGCCCAATTCGGCATTACCTGCACCTTTGTTTCGGGGCTTTATGTTTCGGAATTTGAAGAGGTGACCAAAGAGAACACGAGGATGATCTATCTGGAAAGCCCCACTTCTGCGGTGATGGAGCTGCAAGATTTAAGGCAAATCGCTGCATTTGCAAAGAGTAAGAATATCGTCACCGCCATCGACAACACCTGGGCGGCAGGGGTGTATCAAAAACCCTTGGCCTTGGGTATCGATATGTCCGTCCACACCATTTCCAAATACTATGGGGGGCACAGCGATGTGATCGCCGGGGTGCTGATGGCCAGAGACGAAATCGTCCGCAAAATACGGGACGAGGGCAGGGAGTTGTACGGGGGTATTATCGGCGCTTTTGAGGCATGGCAAGTTTTGCGCTCCATGCGCACGTTACCCGCACGCCTCAAACAATCCTCGGAAAACGCACTGGCTGTGGCGCAAATGCTGGAAAAGCGCAGGGAAGTCAAAAGGGTCAATTATCCAACGCTTAAAAGTTATAGCCAAGCAGAGCTTGCAAAAGAGCAGTTGAGCGGTGCCAGCGGTTTGTTTAGCTTTGAGTTGGATATGTCCTTGGAAGATACCTTGCAGTTTGCAAACAAATTAAAGTTATTCCAAAAAGGTGTTTCGTGGGGGGGATTTGAATCCTTGTGCTGCATGCCCATGTATAAGCACAGCGATGAAGTTTGTGCCGACAGAAACTCGGCACGAAACTTAATTCGGCTCTACTGCGGCCTTGAAGGCACAGACGATTTATTAGAAGATGTGGAACGTGCGTTCACTTGATCATGTGTTTTTGAATCTTTGGGTAGACCAGTGTATTTTCCCATAAGCTGATAATGGAAAACAAACCAAAGGGCATGAGCACCAAACTAATGGGAAACAGGAGCAGAAGCAGCACTCTTAGCAGCCCGGGCAGGAGGAGCAGCTTTAGGGTGCACTTTGGCTCGATAACGGTTAGGATAAACGCACTTCGAATAATTTCCGATGTGCGAAGCTGCACAATGGACAGTGCGGCCATGGCATAACATAAAACCAGATATATGAAAACAAGGGCTATGATGTTGATCCATGCAAACCCTTCGGTGCCGGTGGACGTTATGAAGGAGCCTGTGAGCAAAAAGGTGATGGTCATGGAAAAACCCAAGAGGGAGCAGACGAGCAGCACCATCCAAATGCTTTTAAAAAAATCTGTCTTAAATTCTTGAATGAATTCGTCCCACATAAAAACATTTCCGTCCCGCACCAGTTTCACCATCACTCTGGTGAGCGCAGCGCTCGCCGGGGGGATGGTGATAATGGGCAGACAAAAGCCAATGTATATTAAATTCACATACATCAGCTTTCGAAAGTGATTCGTCAACAAAAACCCCACGAGTTTGATTCCCTCGCTGGGAATGGGGGTAAGTTCTGCTTTTGTTTTACTCATATATGTATGGTATCACAAAATACGACAAAAGAAAAGTATTTTTCCATTTTTTCATTGACAAATCCTGCTCAGGTGATATCGATTATCCCTTACGCATCCATTGAAACGGGAATGACCCATATTTCCATGGAAGTGGCGTCAGGTGAGGATAAAGATGGATAAAATTGACCATGAATGTTTTCTACGATTGTATTGTTCTATATGGCTGGGTGTGGTATATTTTTATCAGGAGGAATACAAAAGTGGATACAGTCATCATAGGTGGTGCGGACGGGCCCACTGCCGTATTTGTAACAGTGCACATCGACCCGATTGTCTATATCGGTTTGGGTGTTTTCGTCGTTGCTGCAATCGTTGCAACTGTCGTTTATTTGCGGCGCAAACGAAAGAGTATATAAATAACGTCTACATTGGATATTGTGCAGCCTTTCATCACTTTGAGTCGCCCGAATTATTTTTAAAAGAAGTGAAAAGAGTTTTAAAACGTGGCGGTGCCTTATACATTGCAGAGTTAAACATGAAGCAACCCCTTTGCGCCCTTTTTAATTTGGTATGGCCGTTGCTAAAATCAGGTGATGTGAAGATATATCGGCCAAAAGAGTTAAATGCCATGTTAGCTCGGAACGGCTTTAGTGGCGTTGAGAGTGTTTTAAAGGACAATATGCAGATTGTAATTGGAAAAAAGAACGAACAAGAGCTGGAGAATGAATGAACGGACAAAACAGAAGTGACATTAAAATTGGCAGTGAAGTGAATATCGTGTTAAAAAACGATCAATCCACGGGTAAATTAACCAGGGGAACTGTTGCAAAGATTCTCACAAAAAGCCCCAACCACCCCCATGGCATTAAAGTGATGCTGGAAGATGGACAGGTTGGCAGGGTGAAGGAGATATTCTAGTATGCAGATTTTGATTGATGCCGATGGCTGCCCTGTGGTGGACATTGCCGTTGGAATCGCAAAACAAAAGGGCATACCGTGTGTCATCCTTTGTGATACCTCTCATGTGTTTGAAATAGAGGGTGTACAGACGTGCACCTTTTCTAAAGGTGCGGATAGCGTTGACTTTGCCCTCGTAAACATGGTGCAAAAGGGCGATATTGTAGTTACTCAGGATTATGGTCTGGCCGCCATGTGCCTTGCCCGGGGGGCAGTGCCCATTAGCCAAAATGGGTTAGTCTATGACAACGACAACATCGACGGCCTGCTGATGCAGCGGCATATGGCCAAGAAAATCCGGATGAGCGGTGGGCGCTTAAAGGGCAGCTCCAAACGCACGACTGAACAAGATATTCAGTTTGAGAAGGTTTTTAAGTCATTATTATAAACGCATCAAAAGAAAACGGTTTTATTTTGCTAAGATAATATGTGCTGCATAATACCGCTTAAAAAACATCAGCGTTGATGAATCCACTGCTCGTCTACTGGTAACTCATTCCATAAAAAGACACAACGGGATTACTCTCAGATGAATTTTTTAACAAATTAATCCAACATATCCCAGTTGACAAAAGATCACCCAAGGAATATACTAAGTATACTTATTATAAGCAAACATAGTATATGGAGGAATAACAATGTTTCATTACAAACATACAGTAACAGGAGATTTTGACAAACAAAGGGTGTGGAACTACTATTCAGATGTTTCACTCTGGAAGGAATGGGACAGCGAAGTTGAAGGTGTTGACATAAACGGAGAATTTGCAAATGGAAGCTCGGGTATTATTCACATGAAGAATGGCCAGTCATTGCCGTTTGTGTTGGAAAATGTTGAATCCGCTTCTTCATTTGGAACAGTATCAAACCTTGGGCCAGTTAGGGTTACTTTTGAGCATTTTATTAACGATAATGCAATTGTTCACACTGTGACGATCGAAGGCGGTGAAGAAAAGCAAATGGAGGGTATGGGTAAAGGTATAACCGCACATATTCCTAAAAGTATGGAAGTTTTGCTTTCTATGGCGCAAAAGTAGTATGCAATATTCAGCGTATAACGCCCACGAGGAGAGCATCGGCTTGCTCTTTTGGCAAGTGTCCACCCTTTGGCAAAGAGCTGTGAAAGAAGCACTTCGCCAATATGATTTAACGCATACCCAATATGTTATTTTGGCTGTCATTGAAGAATTGCAGGAAACGGATGATAAAATCACACAGAAAAAAATTTCTGACTTTTCTATGATTGATGCGATGACGATATCTTCAACCCTGCGCTTGCTGGAGAAAAAAGGATTCGTCCAAAGGATTCCACAGATTAAAGATACGAGAGCAAATCAAATCATCAACACAAAAGCAGGCTCATTATTGTTGAAAAAAGCAATATCGGCGGTTGAATCCGTGGACAAACGATTCTTTTTTAACAATGATGATGATTTAGTTTCCCTGCATAACTTATTGGGAAGACTTAAGGAAAATAATATGGACAAAACCGTATGACGGACAAAATGAATGATACGCAATTTTTAAGGCAGGATGTACGTCGTGAAAAGAGGCTTAAACTACTCTTAGTGCCAAATGTCCTTGATCGTGCCTTTGACCCTGATAGGGTATGTGCAGTTATCGAAAGGCTGGTGACATCAAAGCAGTGGGCTTTTTAAGAAGAGAGGTTGGTTATATTGGACACAGGCATTCTTCTGTTGTTTGTAATCGCAATATCCATTCATAACGTTGAAGAAGCTATATGGTTGCCAGGTCGGTTTGCTACTGCAGGAAGGTTTAAGAGAACAGTTTCTAAAAAGGAGTTTGCTTTTGCCGTTATCGTAGTGACAACCTTGGCATAGGTTTTATTTTAATTGCACTCTTGCCATTGCTTTTTAAACTCGGGAGAAAAGTAACCAGCTCATAAGACACTGTCACATAACTGTAACGATGTCCTCAAATTATTTCCTGTTATATTTTTTATAAATATGTAAATTCTGTGAAGTGCTTGACATTAAATAAATCTTAAATTATAATTGAATAAACGTTCATTCAAGGAGAAGGCAACATGTCCCCACGAACAAACCAGCAATTTTCTCAAATGCGGGAAACAACAAAGGAAAAAATAGAACGAAGCTCGATCTTCTTGTTTTCAAGATACGGGCTGTCTGTAACCATAACGCAAATCGCTAAACACGCGGGGATAAGCCAAGGTTTGTTGTATCAGCACTTTGTTTCAAAAGATGCACTGATTGCAGCACTGGTGGAAAAGGCTCTAAATGGTTCGTCCCTAGCGATTGGAAGTATTTTTAATGCAGAATCATCGGCAATTGAAAAGGTAGAGCAAATATCTCAAATGATGATGGGTATGCTGCAAGAACCCGAACACCAGGGCACCCAGTTGTTCTTATTTATGATTCAGGTTGGAATGAGTAATCCCCAGCAGGAAATCGTAAAAACCCTCAGCACCAATGCAAATAAACCCATACTCTATCTGTCTCAGATTATTGAACAAGGGCAGCGTGAGGGCAGCGTTAAAGATGGAAATTCTTTTTCCCTTGCCATTGTGTACTGGGCGGCAGTGCAAGGGCTGTGCTGCTATTGCCTAACAGGTATGCCGATACCATATGAACCAAAAATATTATCGAAAATTTTATTGAAATGAGGGTGTTCCTATGAAAAAAGTAATTATTATTGGAGCTGGGGTTTCGGGGCTTTCCGCAGGGATTTATGCTTTGCAAAGCGGATTTGATGTAGAAATTTATGAACAACATTTTATGACGGGCGGTGTCTGCACGAGCTGGTCGCGAAAGGGATACACCTTTGAGGGGGCGGTACATTGGCTGACCGGCTCATCCCCCAATTCCCCTTCCTATCGGCTTTGGACTGAAACCAATATACTCAACGACAATGTCAAGACGTATCGCCACGACCCGTATTGTGTGCTGGAGTATCAAGGACAACAGCTTAACTTATTTAGAGACGTTGAGAAATTGAAGGCACATTTCCTTGCGGTGTCGCCTCAGGACGAGCAAGTGATTGAGTTGCTGTATAAAGACATCAAAACACTCATGGGCTTGTCCATGCCCATAATGGATGAAAAAGGTGTAAAGGTTGCTCAAAAGAGCAAGTTTGGTTTAGGTCAAATGGCAAAGATGCTTCCTGCCTTCACGAAGATGAAACGCTTATCCGCAATGTCCGCTGCCGGATATGCAGCTTTGTTTTCCCACGAAGGTTTGCGGGAACTGCTCACAACAATCATTCCCAGTGAATACAACGCAATGGGTTTAATCGCTGTGATGGCCACATTTGCAGACAACGGTCACTTTCCCGAAGGCGGAGCATTGGGGCTTGCAAGCCGAATGACAGACAAATTTACAAAACTGGGAGGTAAGCTGTTCTTATCTACTAAAGTTGATAAAGTTTCGGTGGATCACGGAAAAACAAACGGTATCATCGTAAACGGCAAGTTAATTGCTGCCGATGCCGTTATCATCACACAAGATGTGATGACAGCCACCAAGCTGTTTGACAATCCGCCCGACGATGGGTGGATAAAGGAAATTCAAGAAAACACAACCCCTCAACTGAGCACGCTGGTTGGAATTGGTGTTTCTGCCGATATGTCAGACATACCCCATCAATTTTATTTTAAACCCTCTGCGCCGGTGATCCACGCCGGACAGGAGCTTCATCTCATTGGCTTAATGAACTATGCCGCTCACCCGGAGTATGCACCCCATGGCGGCACAGCACTGACAGTATGCTTTGTTGGCGACACCTACGACTGGTGGGCACAGGCCAAAGCCGATGGCAGGTATGCCGATGAAAAGAAGGCACTGGCAGAGCAGGTTACCCGTGCGCTCACAGAACAATTTCCCCAACTGGAGGGAAACATTGAGGTGATTGACATTGCCACACCACTCACTTATGAGCGCTACACAGGCAGCTACAAGGGTTCTTGGATGTCGGTGATGACCAAGGGCACTGCAATGAGAAACAACCCAGTGACTTGCGAGAAGATTGGCGGGGTATATTTTGCTGGGTTTCGCACCCAGTCACCAGGTGGTTTGCCGGTGGCAGTTACTTCTGGTCGCAGAGCAGCACAATTGGTTTGCAAACAGTTTAACGTTGAGTTTCAATAAATATTTAAATTATTTTAAAAAAGTCTTGCTTGTGACGTAACGTAATGAGTTATGATAATAGCAAGGAGGTAAAAACACATGGAAAATTACAGGGCAATCCCCGAAGGTTATATGACAGTGGGGGATCTCGCAAAGAAACTAAATACCACCGTGCGTACGTTACAGTACTATGACAAAGAGGGATTATTATCCCCGTCTGCCGAGAGTGATGGCGGCCGCAGGCTGTACACAGACAAAGATGTTGTCAAGCTCCATCAAATCTTATCTTTAAAATATTTGGGTTTTTCCCTCAACGACATTAAGACTCGGCTTGTAGCCCTTGAAACCCCGTCCCAAGTGGAAAAGTTGTTGGAGGGTCAAGCCAGCCAGATTGCAGATAGAATCAATGAGCTGCAAGGTGTGCTCACTTCAATCCAAGCACTTCAAGCCGAAGTTGCCGGAATGCAGCAGGTAGACTTTGCCAAATATGCTGAAATTATCACACTCTTGCAGCTTGGGAATGAAAATTATTGGGTTGTAAAGCATTTTGAAAGCAAGACAATGGAGCATATTAAAAATCGTTTTGACGAGCAAAGTGCCAGAGCATTATACGATCAATGGGTTGAATTGTGCAGCAGAGCGGTGAGACTGCTAAACAAAGGTGTCACTCCAGACAGCGAACAGGCCCAAAATCTTGCAAAGGATTGGTGGGATATGGTGCTTGAATTTACAGGTGGGGATATGAGCCTGATGGCGGAGCTTGAAAAAATTTCGCAAAACAAAAGCGATTGGAGTCCTGAACAGAAACAAAACTGGGAGATTGCTGAAAGCTTTATATCCAATGCGTTGGAGATTTATATGCAAACCCTGCACAGCAATGCAGAAACGGAGGAAGTAAAATGAAAAAAGTATTAAAATTCAGTGCACTATTGATGATATACACAGTGCTGTTCACAGTATCCAGTGCGTTGCTGCCTTATTCGGAAAGCTTTAAGGCTGCAAATGTAAATTCAGACCCAGCCGCTCTCGTATTTATGCTTTTGTCAAATGCTTGGCTCTGTTCTACGGCTGTTTACATAGCAGCAAAGTCAAAGGCAAGTGCAAAAAAGACCGTATTGTTTGCAATTCTTTCACTGTTCGGTATCGGGCAGTTTATGACACAAATTGAAACACTGTTTTTCCTTGACGCATTTCCAGTATTGACAGCGCTTGACGGATGGCTGATTATGCTCAGTGGTCTCATTCCACTACTCGTTGTAGTGCCCCTTGCAATAAAATTCTTCGGCACAAAACCCAGTGAACCATTTGTACCCCGGGTTGACGTAAAAAAACTTTGTTTGATGTTGGGTTTGGCAGGACTTTTATATGCAGTGATCTACTTCCTGTTCGGTTACTTCGTAGCTTGGCAAAGTGCTGATTTGCGGTTATTCTATTCGGGCTCTGTCAACGATTTAGGATTTATGGGGCAGCTTGCAAACAATTTAAACACAAACCCCATTATATATCCGTTCCAGTTTATGAGAGGTATTCTTTTCGCTGGGTTTGCCGTACCGCTGTTATTCTTGTTTGATAAAAAGAGAGAGTTTATTCTCTCGTGTCTGCTGGTTTATCTCACCACTGCTGTGGTGCTATTGATCCCCAATATCCTGTTCCCCGACACAGTGAGGATCCAGCATTTATATGAAATGGCTTCTTCCATGCTGGTGTTTGGCATGATTGCGGGTACCCTGCTGTGGAAGGTTAGAAACAAAACAGACGAAACGATTGCCACCAAACAGTAATCAAAGATAAAGAATATAATGATGAAGGAGATTAAAGAAATGAAAAAAATGATCGGAACTGTATTAAAGGCTATAACACTTGCTATGGGCGTTGCTGTTGTTGTTTTATCAGCGCTGAATAGCATTGATACCACAACTGCTATTACCTTACTTGGAATTGGTCTTGCAAGTGGAGGAATCGCACTCATGAATGACAACAAGTCCTAATGATGTGAACAAATGGAAACGGCCTGTCCGAAGGATAGGCCGAATCAATGTCCATAAGGGAAAGGTTTTTATCCGCAAACTCCGCTTGGTTTTGACGTGTGATTTGATACACACCATAGGACGAAAACTCTTATTTGTCATACTTTTATAAAGTTTAAGAAGATGCCGCAGCCCCAGCTGCCGCTCCGCTGGCGGCAGAAATCAATAGTATCATGGCCATTTGCTGGGCAATGATAATATTAGCGATGTTAGTCGAAAGCGTTGCCGTCAATACCCCGTCCGTAACGCTCTCTGCATAATCACACGCTAAAATGGATGACGCAAACATCAGTAGCTCCTGGGTTGAGAGGGACAGAGAGCCAAATCCTTTTTGCACTCTCAAGTTATCCTGCACTATACCGATGTCACGGACAATGGTATCTATCTCCACTGGTAGCAGGGCCAGGATGCCCAGGATTGGCAGGGTATAGGCTTTATCCAACTTAATCTTCTGTTCCCGAAGGGCATCCCGCAGGCCAAGAATGCGATTGGAGATGCTATCATCCGAATCGCCAAGCACCAATACCTGTGCCAAAGCTTGAACGCTGTTCTTGTCCCAAAACTCGCCCTTTAATTGGCTGTAAAGCTGCTCAATGCGCTCCACGCCCATTGCAACATCCAAGTCCGCAAGTCCCAACATAGCTGCAAAGATATAATCATCCTCTCCGGTATAAAAGAAATGATGGGCTTTCATGCCATCATAAATGCCACGTGCACGGGTTATGACATTTTCGTAATTGGCAGCATCGGTCCCAGCCGCAATCTGATAAGCAGCAATTGCAAGAAAATCGGAAGCGTGGAACTTTACACCTTTTAGCATAGTATATACTTTCATCGTTTCGCTGAAGACCTTCTCCGGATTGGGGGATAACGAGAGCATGGATGCCATACATAATGTCATATTTCCTCGAAATTTGGAAAATACGCCGGTGTTTTGCTTAATCAAATCGAGGCACTGACGGATTGCTTCGCAATCAATCGTTTTATCCACCTGGGCGTACAGAAGTGCTGCCAGCCGCTTTGCCATGACGTTTGACCAATAAAACTCTTTCTTGATAATTTGCGTGTTCTGCGCAAACAGTTCCAACTTTTTTTGTGCTGCGTATTCCAATAGATGAGACCTCCTTAAAATTTGTTTACCTAGATTTTCATTGAGAAGAAAAATTATTATTTTTATTAACTTAATTATACCAAAAATCGAGTCGATTTACAATAATTTTACTCAAAATTTAATCATTGCTTGACATTGGCGTAACGTAATGATTGATACTATCGTTGAGGTATAATCCGTAATGTTAAAGGAAAAACGCATGTGAGTTAGGTGACCCTGCAAGTGCACTAGCTTTAAAAGCATGGTTTTATAATTCCCGTTGCACATATCGTTTATCTCAAACACATAGTATGCATTAAGAAAGAGCTTATTTTTGGAGGTTTAATATGAAACCCAAACATTTTAGTGTAATGATTTTGATTACCCTACTCATTATATCACTGCTCTTTGGGTGCAGTTCAACCGAACCTAACGGCCAATCCGCAATTGAAAGGCTGAAAGCGGGAAACCAAGTGTTTCTACAATCCAACGACAGCCGTATCTCAAAGGAAAGGCGCATGGAAACTGCGCAATCTCAATCTCCCTATGCGGTTATTCTCACCTGTTCGGACAGCAGAGTGTCCCCTGAGCTCATCTTTTCGGCGGGAATAGGGGATCTTTTTGTGGTTCGCACCGCAGGTAATGTGGTTGGTGATTTTGAGTTGGGAAGCGTTGAATATGGTGCTGTTGAATTGGGAGCGGAGTTGATTCTTGTGCTGGGGCACACGGACTGCGGAGCTGTTAAAGCTGCCATAGAGGGCCACGCAGAGGGGCACATTGAGGATATTGTGATCGAAATCAGAAAGGCGATTGGCAGCGAACAAAATTTGAACAAAGCGGTTGTAATGAATGCCAATTATTCCGCTAAAAAAATAACAAGAAGCAAACTGATCGCCAATTTACTTTCTGAATCTGACCTAACGATTAAAACGGGCATCTACGACCTAAAAAGTGGAAAAGTGGCTTTTCTTGATGAATGACTGCTCCTCCGCAAACCAATTGTTGTCCTTAGGATTTAGTGATATAATACAGTGAGACACTATATTGGGGGGAAATCATGTTAAGTCATCATCTTGCGAAAATAAACGATTTAGGACAAGTAAAAACCATCGTCGATCAGACGATCTTAGCCATATACCCCAAATACTATCCCAATGAAGTGGTGGACTTTTTCGTCCAACACCACAAGCGTGAAAACATAGAAAGCGACATAACCAAGAATCAAGTGTGGCTGTTTTCAAACAACGAGCAAATAATCGGAACGGGGAGTATAAACGGCAACAGCATTGGCAGGGTGTTTGTTTTACCCACGTTCCAACGTTTGGGTTACGGAACTAACATCATGGAGTTCCTGGAAGGTCTTGTTTCCCAAACCCATGATCGCGTTACCCTAGATGCATCCCTTCCCGCATTTGGTCTTTACCTCAAAAGGGGTTACCGTGTGAACGAATGCAGAACCATGGATGTTCAAAATGGCAAGGTGTTGTTTTATTCATTCATGGAAAAGGAGCTGCGAAGCCCCAACACTTACAATGCCCGAACATTTAGGTCTGTCCAAAATACGGACAACGGGGAAGTGAGTGGCGATACCCTTTTTTATTACCATCAAGAGGGGGAAATGGTTTGGGCAGAGTATGCCGGGGGAGGCATCAAAAAGGGTACATTGATTGGTTGTGTAACTCCTTCTGGGGAACTCACCTTCACATATCAGCATGTCAATGCAGACCTTGCACTTAGAATGGGCAGATGCACCAGTGTTCCCGAGATTTTGCCGGACGGAAGAATCCGGTTTTATGAAAAGTGGCAGTGGTTGAACGGGGATGAATCCTGTGGTGAGAGCATCATTGAAGAAATCATATAAATTTTAAATAACGGGCAGTTGGGAGAATGATTATTTTATTAGGAGGTATGATAGGTGTTCAAACTAAGAAAATGGTTGGTTTTAAAAGAAAAATGTGTGAATGGAACAATAAATATACAACAGTTTGTTGATAAAATGAGTTCTATTAAATTGTTTTATTCAACACCGGTGGGCGAGGGTGTAAAAGGCCAACCTCAATTTTATGTTTTATCAAGTAAAGAAAACCAAACGAAATATTTTCCTGCATTTCTTTCGAAAGAAAACTGTATTGGTTTCTTCAATTCTATTGGTCGTAACGGATTTATAATTTTTGAGGGAACCTTAAAAGATTTTTTAGGTTCTCTCGATGTAAATGAATTACTTCAACAGTTGGGAGCAATTATTGAGCCAAATACAGAATATGAACTTGCCATTCCCCCAATGATGAGATGCATGGAATGAGAGCAACCCCACCTTGCCCAGTAAACACAAGTATGTCAACTGCAAACGAAAAGGGCAGATAGAAATAACTGCCCAGTTCTTGCCCTGCACTGTCCGGTATCTGGAATATATCCCCATCCGCATTGACCAGCGTGCATACATCTTGGATCGTCAACGTTGTTGCTAATTATTTATATTTTAAACAGGAGTTGTAAACATGAAAAAAGCATTACTAATTATAGATGTGCAAAACGATTACTTTGAGGGTGGAAAATCTGAATTGTATAATCCGTTAAATGCTTTGGAAAAGATAGAAAAAGTTTTAAGTGAATTTCGCAAAGAAAGTTTACCCGTTATACATGTACAACACATCAATACTCGCGAAGGTGCTACGTTTTTTCTGCCAAATACAGAGGGGGTTTTAATTCATAAAAACTTAACCCCAATAGATGGCGAACATCTAATTATTAAACATGCTCCCAATAGCTTTTTAGGAACAAATCTTTTGGATGTTTTAAAAGCCAATGAAATAGATGAAGTCGTAATTTGTGGTATGATGAGCCATATGTGCATTGATACAACGACAAGGGCATGTATGGATTACGGCATTCAGGTAACGCTGTTAGAAGATGCTTGCACTACAAAAAATCTGACATTCAATGGGCAAACGCTGTCTGCTGGGTTGGTTCACGCTGTATTTATGGCATCATTAAACGGACTGTTTGCACAAGTAATTAAATCTGATGAGTTGATCATTTAATTTTCTAGTTTGTCTATAAATTGCTCCCATGTGCACATGATGAGCATATGGGAAGCTGCTCCCCAAGAGCAGGACAGACCCTCCCCTTATGTGGATTGGGGCTTTATTGCCGTAACGAGCTGTGCTTTAGGGATTTTCAAGCAAAGCAACACCATCTTTGGAAACATACACACGCTGTTCGTCTGACACCATACAAAACAAGAGCTGACCGGACAGCGTGCTGTAGAACCCGAAGCTGTATAACATGTCCCCGTTGGAAACGTCTGCAAAGGGAAAGTCGGGTGTATTACCCAAATAAACCTTTGTGGCATCCACAACCACATATTTCTCATGCTGGGGCAGTTCAACCGAGAAGAACGTTTCCTGGGCGGAACGGAACAAGATCGCAAGGTCGTCTGGAAGAGTTTGTGTGATAAATGCAAGTTTTTTTTGAATATAGGCATCTTTTTCTAACAAGGCTTTTTCAGCATCCGTAAAGCCTCTGCTTGAGAGCATTGCGCTAAACAGCTCTGAACGATCTTCGGATGCTCTTGTCTTGGCATACGCACTGATAAACGAGGGTTCGAAGGGCAAAACGGCGGTGGCATCGTAATAAATAATGTTTGAGGTTTGGTTTGGGAGCGTATATGCTATCGGGCACAGCAAAGCCCATTCAGCCTCATCTGCGGGGTGCTTGTATTCCCAAGCGTGGTACAGTTCGTGGTACAGGGTGTGTACAAAATAATCGGGGGAGGAGACGTAATCCGCATTCATAATCAACCAAACAGCGTTGTCTTTAAAGAGGGTGAGTCCGGCGACGGGGGTGATATAACTCACCAAGTTTTCACATATTGCGATATGGTCTACTCCAAAACGCTTCAGTGTTTCGTCTCCAAACACAGACAGCGACTGCATGATCAATAAAGCTGCTTGTTCGTATGTCTCAGCATCTGTGCAAGGAGAGAACGTATAGTTGGGGTTTTCGGGCGGACTTAAAAGAGCCGCACCGCACAAGGTCTTTGGCTGTATATCATTGAATAGAAAAACAACTGTTAAAGTCAGTAAGGCAACTATTTTCATTGCTTTCATGGTTTCATTATAAAACATTCAAATCCTATCGAAAGGATGAAAAAGTTAACGTACTTGTTGTAAAATTAACCTTTCTGAATGAAAACAATTTTAAAATAGTAGTCATTCAGGCCACTTAAATTTTTAGGTGTTAAATAAAACTTCCGTTGAGTAAAATTATCCATATTGCCAGCCACTTTGTTTCCCATATAAAATGATAGTACACACAAAATAAAATTTTATTGGAGGAAACTATGAAGAAGCTAATTGCAGCAACTTTGGCGCTCATCTTATGTTTGAGCCTTTTTGCCTGTGCCCCCGCTCCCACTGAGCCAAGCCAAGCACCCGCAGAGAATGCACCCGCAGAGCAGGCACCGCAGCAGGAGGGCGCACAAGTCGCACCCGCAGGTTCGGATTACAGTGATCAGCTATACATCGAAGTTTCGGCACTTTCCAGCTTAGATTATTTCTATGACCACATGATGGGCTGTGAAATGGCAGGCAAAGAGCTGGGCGTTCGCACAGAATATGTGGGACCATCGGATTACGACATGAACGCCATGATTGTCGCTTTTGAACAGGCAATCGCAAAGAAACCCAACGGCATCTTGGTTGTGGGCTTTGAAGACGTGCTGACACCCATCATCAAAAAGGCGATGGATCAGGGCATTCCCGTGGTGACACTGGATGCGGACTTAGCGGATTCCGGACGCGTTGCGTTTGTGGGAACGGGTAATGTGACTGCCGGCAGAACGGGCGGTGAATATCTGGCCAACACCATCGGCGGCAAAGGTAAAGTTGCGCTGATGACCAAACCCGGTCAGTCCAACTTGGAAGAGCGCATTCAGGGTTACAAAGAAGCGTTTGCAAAATACCCCGACATCGAAGTCGTTCAGATTGCAGATACTCAGTCCGATCCCATCGTAGCCGCACAGGCAGCTTCTGCACTGCTGCAAAAATATCCCGATTTAGTGGGTATCGCTTGCGTGGAAGCAGCTGGCGGAGCAGGTGCAGCAACGGCTGTGAAAGAGGCTGGTAAAGTCGGCCAAGTGAAGATTCTGTCCATGGACAGAGGCGACGATGTGTTAACCGCCATTGAAGAAGGTATCATCACCGCATCTGTTGCACAACAGACGGCTCTCATGCCCTATTACGGCGTACAGCTTTTGATGAACTTAAACAACTCCAAAGTTGCCATCACCACCGACAATGCATCCGCAGGTGTGTTGGGTGTTCCCGCAGCAATCGACACGGGCGCCATCATCATCGACGCAAACAACGCAAAATACTTTAAACGGTAATCGGTTTTGCTAAAGGGCAACCATTGCGGTTGCCCTTTTTTCTGAACAGGAGGAGCAGGCATGAGTGAGTATGTGCTGGAAGCTAGAAATATTGTAAAGACGTTTCCGGGTGTCAAGGCGTTATCCAACGTCGATCTTCAAGTGAAGAAGGGAGAGGTTCATGCCGTGGTAGGTGAAAACGGAGCGGGTAAGTCCACTCTGATGATGACTTTAAGCGGCGTGTACCAGCCGGATGAGGGAGAACTCTTTATTGAAGGAAAGAAACAAACCTTCCTCAATTCCAGAGATTCCATCGAAGCGGGAATCGGCATTGTCTTCCAGGAGTTGAGTTTGGTGATGCAGTTAAGCGTTGCCGAAAACATCTATTTCAACAGACAACCCGTGAACAAGTTGGGATTTTTGAACAAGAAAAAGTTAAACGAAGATGCGCAGCAGATGCTAAAAACCTTCGACATTTCCAACATCGATCCAAAAACTCTCACCAAAGATTTGTCTATTGCCAACCAGCAGGTGGTGGAGATTTTAAAGGCGATGAGCGAAAAACCCAAGGTGTTGATTTTAGACGAACCCACCAGTTCGTTAACAGAGGTGGAAGTCAAGCAGCTGTTTCATAACATTCGTATGTTAAAGAACCAAGGCATCAGTTTTATTTATATTTCTCATCATCTCAAAGAAATTTTTGAAATTGCAGACAGAGTGACCATTTTGCGGGACGGTGAAAAAATTGTCACCCGAGACATTGGTGAAATCGACGAAGACTACTTGATTTCCAACATGGTTGGGCGGTCCATTGAGAACATATACGGTTCTCGAAGTGCAGATGATGCCGTGGGCCAAAAAATCTTTGAAGTAAAAGGGCTTACTCAGAAGGGCAAGTTCAAAGATGTGAACTTAAGCATACATGCGGGTGAAATCGTGGGGTTATACGGCCTAGTGGGTGCGGGGAGAACCGAGCTTGGTATGGCCATCTTTGGCATGAGCCGCATCGACTCGGGGGAGATGTTCTTAAACGGACAAAAGATTCATTTATCTTCGCCCAAAGACGCAATCAATAACGGTGTCGCCTACATGACCGAAGACCGAAAGACGCTGGGTTTGTATTTGGAGTTCAACATTCTGCAAAACCTTGCTGCAAACCGGCTGTGGGATTTCACATCGGCAGGATTCATTTCGGATAAAAAGTTAAATGCGGCAGGGGAAAGATCGGTTTCGGAATTTGGCGTGATCACACCCTCGGTCAAACAAAAAGTAAAAAATCTGTCGGGGGGTAACCAGCAAAAAGTGCTGCTTGCCAACTGGGTGGGCACACAACCCAAGCTTCTGATCGTGGATGAACCCACCAGAGGTGTGGACGTGGGTGCCAAATGTGAAATCTATCAGCTGCTTCGGAAACTGGCGGCAACGCTGGGCTGTGCCATCCTCATGATCAGTTCGGATCTGCCCGAAATACTGGGCGTTTCTGATCGCGTTTATGTGATGAAACAGGGAGAAATCGTGGGGGAACTGAAGGGAAGTGACGCCACGGAACAGGCAGTCATTAAATACGCTGCATCATCAAACTAACGGAGGAAATGATCCTATGTCAACTATCTGGAAAAAGATCATCAACACGAGGGAGATCGTCATATTCGGGGTGGTCGTTCTCATGTTTATCATTATGTGTTTTGCATCCCCGTATTTCTTTTCAACCGAGAATCTCATCGCCGTGCTGCTGGGGTTGTCCTTAGAGGCCATCATGGCTGTGGGTATGGTCAACCTAATGGTGAGCGGCGGATTCGATATGTCCATTGGTTCCATCGTCGCCATATCGGGCGGCATTGCGGCCATGCTGTTAAAGGCCGATTTACCCGTGATCCTTTGCATCTTCGGGGGGCTTCTAACGGGTTGTGTGGTGGGGCTGTTTAACGGGTTTACCATTGCAAAGCTGGGTATCACGCCCTTTGTTGCAACCCTGGCCTCCCAGTCTATGTGCAGGGGGTTGGTGCTTGTGTTTATGAACGGCAAGAACATCAGCAGTTTGTCCGAGTCGTTCACTTGGCTGGGACAGGAGAAGATCGGGGCCATTCAGTTGCCCGTCATTTTTGCACTTGCAATCATCATCATTGGTGATATATTATTAAGACGATCAAGATTTTTTAGACAAAATTATTATATCGGCGGAAACATCAAGGCGGCAAGGCTGTCGGGTATTAACGTTGCAAAGATGCAGATATTCAACTACATCTTGATGGGCATACTGGCTGCCTTTGCGGGTATCGTCATGACGGCTCGTTTGGGTTCCGCTTCCACCACAGCCGGTACGGGTATGGAGTTCAAAGTCATCACGGCGGTGATCATTGGCGGTGCCTCCCTGCAGGGCGGAGAAGGAACGGTGGTGGGTGCGTTTTTGGGCTGTGTGCTCATGGCACTGATTGCCAACGCCATGACCCTGTTAAACGTCAGCGTGTATTGGCAGACGTTTGTAACCGGATTTACGCTGTTGCTGGCTGTCTTGATCGACAGACTGGGCAACGCAAAGCGGGTGAGTTAGGAGAACAGCATGAACAGTTATGAGCGAGTGTTGTGTGCACTGCGCCATCAGGAGCCGGATAAGGTTCCCTTCGATCTGGGCGCAAGTGTACTAACGGGTATGAACGTGAAGACGTATCGAGCACTTCGGGAGTTTTTGGGTTTATCCACGGACAAAGTGGAAATTTTGGATATGACCCAGCAGTTGGCGCGGATCGGCGAGGATGTCATCGACTATTTAAAAGTGGATGTACGCTGTGTGGATCCAACACCTCCCAGTGTCAATCCCAGGTACAAACCTCCTGTGCGCAACGGTGCCTACTTTGAAATGACAGACGATCTGGGCATCGGCTGGAAGATGCCAGCGGAGGGCGGACATTATTTCGATATGACGTTTAATGCGTTGGAAGACTGCTATGACACAGAAGAACTCAAGGCGTATGATTTGCCTGCGGGAGATGACCCAGGCAGATTCATCACGATGAAAGAGCGGGCAGACGAAGCACGGTTTAAGCAGAACCGGGCCTTTATCCTAGGCAGACATGCTGCGGGCATTTGGGAGCTGGCACTGTGGACCAGCGGTTACGAAAAGTTCCTGTGCGACATGATGACCGACAAACCGTATGCACATGCGGTCATGCGCAAATTCACCGATTATAAACTGGCCTATTGGGAAAAGGCATTAGATACCGTTGGAGATAACGTGTTAATCGTTTCGGAGGCGGACGATTTGGCCACGCAAAACAGCCAAATCTGTTCGGTTGAATTGTATAAAGAACTGGTTTCGCCCTATCACAAGGAACTGTTTTCTTTCATCCGTCAGCGTGCGGCAAAGAACGGTGCCAAGGAGATCTACATCTTTTATCACACCTGCGGAGCCATGATGCCTTTTGCTCAGTCGCTCAAGGAAGAGGGCGTGGACATTTTAAACCCTGTGCAGGTCAATGCAAAGGGGATGGACTCCAAGATTTTAAAGAAAGAGATCGGAGAATGGTTCACTTTCTGGGGCGGTGGCGTGGATACCCAACAGGTGCTGCCCTTTGGCACCCCTCAACAAGTCAAGGACGAAGTGCGCAGGAGAATCGACGATCTGGCAACAGGCGGTGGATTTGTCTTTGCGGCTGTGCACAACGTGCAAAGCGATGTACCCCCCTGTAACTACATCGCCATGTGGGAAGCTTTGCAGGAGTACGGCATATATAAGTAAGTTGTATGGATGAAAAAATTGCTCAAATGGTTCAGGAAGTGTTGGTTGAAGCGGGAGAACTTGCATACGTTGAAAATGCAAGCGGTACCGCTGCGCTGTTAGAGCAGTTTTTGCTGCTATTCCGCTATCTCTCAAAGCCGGTGGATTGGGTGACCCTCAGAGACGAGATGCAGGCAGTTTTTAGTTATGCATTTTTAAAGCAGTCCAAGTACGGCACGGTCATCCGCGTTTGCGATTATTCCATTCTGGATTTATTTGTGAAGCGGGGAGATATTCTTTACTTTTTAGATGCGTGTTTGGCAAAAAAGCAGCTGTTAAATGCCGCCTATGAATTGAAATTAAAATTAACGGTGGACGTTGCCAAGGGGCAAAAACTCAAGGTGCGGGTTGTTTCGCTAAACGAGAGCAGCGATTATTTCGAGAAGGATGTGGAGTTGTAGGGCATGTTTACACTGATGTTGGCAGATGACGAAGAACTTTCCAGATATGCGCTCAAGACGCTGATTTCCAAAAACTTCGACAACGTGACCGTAGTGGCGGAGGCCCAGAGCGGAACCGAGGCGGTGGAGTTATACCGCAAGCACCGTCCCGACGGCGTCATCATGGACATTCGCATTCCGGGCAAGAACGGGTTGGTGGCCTCTAAGGAGATTCTTTACGAGTTTCCCGATGCAAGTATCATCATCTGTTCCGCATACGATCACTTTTCCTATGTGTCTCAGGCGCTGGATCTGGGCATCAAGGGGTATATGCTCAAACCCATTCGCCAGGACGAGGCGGTGGAGAAGATTATGCGGCTGTTCGGCGTGAAGAACAGTCCGCTTCAATCGCTGGCTGAGAGCCAAGCGCTATGCCTGATGGTCTCGGGACTGATGGGTGAAGATATGCGCGTTTCTCTAAACCGCTACTACGGCTCCATCGAAAGCGGGGTGTTGTGCTGCTTTGAAGTGCAAAACGGCGAGCCGGAGAAGCTTTTAGAAGAGATCAGCTACTATTTTAAGAAACACGTGCCCAAGATGTGTTCGTGTTTGGCGGGTGTGGTGGGCAAGCGCATCGCCGGATATATCTTTCCCAAAAGTGATGCTTGTTTAATCTATCGCTGTATCGACGATTTGCTAGGCGAGCAAAAGGACGTGCTCAATGGCAGATATTTGGCGGTGGATCACGGGGAATGGGCACAAACTTGGGGGGAGTTGTGCGCACACGCCAACGCCGTATCCTCCTCCGCTTTGGAAAAGGGAGAATGTGTGGAGACCCTCCTCTCCAAGCTTCGATCGGGTGACCGAACCGGATTTGAAGAGGCATTAAACCTATGGTTGAACCAATTTCAAAAACAGGATTTTCAAACGGCACTGGAGCACAGCGTCAAACTCTTGTCCCTCATGCAGCACCAACTGGAGAAACTGGATCTAAGAACGGGGCAAATGGGGTTATTACAATTTATCGGAGAAAACGCATCGGGGGATAAGGCGCTGCTGGAAACACAGCTTAAAAACGCTGCGGAAGTGATGTTGTTAACCGTGGAGCATGAACATAAATCCCAGACCAGTGTGTTAAACGAAATCTACAACCTCATCACAGACGAAAGCCTTGCCTACATATCGCTGGAAAGCCTGGCAGACGAGATGGGCATTTCCCCCCAGTATCTCTCCCGTTCCTTTAAAGACAAGACGGGCATGAACTTCATAGAGTATGTGACGCTCAAGCGCATGGAAAAGGCATATCGGCTCATTCGGATGCAAAACGTATCGGTGCGGGAGATCGCGCAGAGCTGCGGATACAATGACATTGCCTACTTTAACCGAATGTTTAAAAAGACCTTTGGCGTGACGCCAGTGGATTGCAGGCGGAAGACCGATGAGCAGAAAGTTTAAATTTAACATATTTTCTGCCTTGTTTATTTGTTTTGTATTTATCATCCTGTGCATGGGAGTGAACACCTTTGTCATCGCATCGGAGTACGATGCATTCTACACCAAGTTTCATCAGAGTTACCGTCAGTTGGCGCAGATTGTGGATTTTCAAAACGACGTGGAAACGCTCTACGGATATGTGGCACTGGTGCCCGATGCCAACTTGGGTGAGCGGGATGCGCTGATGTACTCGTATGAGACGGCCTATGAAACGCTGGTGAAAAAGATTTCTAAGCTGCGAGACGAGCTGGAGGGCAGAGCCTATTACTACTGCGTGGATATCTTAAACATGTTAAAGACCATGGACGAGAACACACAGGATTTTGATACACTGAGAAAGAACGAAAACAACTATGCCGTCTATCTGCGCAGCGAAGTTCGAGCCATCGGGCGGGTGAAAGGGTTTATCACAAGTGAGTTAAACGCACTGGGTAACCTGCGCATCAAAGAGGCGCAAAAGCAGTACAGCGAGTTTGAAGACCACTTGACTGATATGAAAAACAACAGCCTGTTAGTCACCCTGCCCATTGCAGCTGTGTGCCTGTTCTTTGCCTATATGCTCTCTCGGGGCATCTCGCTGCCGCTTGAGAATTTGGTGCACAGGATGGAACACTTTGTGGGCACAGGGGAGGATATCCCGGGTAAGACCACCAAAATCATTGCAGAGGAAGTTCGTTCACTGGTGTGCGGTTATAACGAGATGATCGGGGAGATCACAGTTAAGACAGAGCTGGAACGCCAACTGATTAACCAGCAGATGGATAACCTAACGATGCAAAGCCTGTTGACCGACGCACAGATTAGCATGCTGCGGATGCAGATCAACCCGCACTTTCTCTTTAACACACTCAACTCCATCAAGGCATTGGCTCAGATTGAGATCGCACCCAAGACGGGGGAGATGATCGACAATTTGGCAAGTATGCTGCGTTATACCATCAACGAATCCCAACAGTTGGTTCCCCTGAAAAGTGAACTGGACATCGTGAAAAACTACATCGACATCTATAAAATGCGCTATGGCAACAAGATCGAGTTTATACTGGATATTGAAGAGACGGATATCATGCTTCCCTGCATGCTGATTCAGCCCATCATTGAAAACTCCATCGTACACGGGTTGGAGCATATGGAAAAACAAGGCATCGTTTTGCTAAATGTTTTTTGCAAAGATACTTTTTTACACATTGAAGTGCAGGACAACGGCGAAGGGATCCCGGCCGAAAAGCTGCACGAACTGTTGAGCGGCACAAAGGCAGGCAACCAGGGGATTGGCCTGACTAACGTCATTAAGCGGATGGAGCTGATTTACGGCAAAAACTTGATAGACATTCAAAGCGGGGTCAACTGCGGAACTACGGTTTCCATTAAAATTCCTATTGAGGAGGAGTCAACTCATGAACAACTTATATGAGCACCATAAGACAGCGGAAATGCGTTTGAAACAGGCATTTTCCTTCGAAAACGACGTTGCGCCGCATATCATCTACGACGCAAGTTACTGGCTGTTCGGCGAACTGCCAAAAAATATTCCAAACGGATATTGCAGTGACGATCCGTCCGTCATGCTGAAATACCAGACGGAGAAGATCAAACGGCACTATGAACTGTATCCCGACGACTGTTATCAAGGGTTTCTCATGCCTTGGTTTGGCACGAGCGTGCTGGCATCAGGTTTCGGAACGCCGGTGGTCTACGGGGAAAAGATGGATCCGGCAGTGGACATTGCAACGATAAAAGACCCGGATGAAGTCTATGCACTCAAGAAACCCGATCCGTTTCAAGACGGACAGATGCCGCTGGTGCTCAAAGCGATCCAGTATTTTAAGGAACATTCGGATCTGCCCATCGGGCTGACGGATTCCCAAGGGCCGCTGACCACCGCACTCAGCATCATCGGTTATGAAAACTTCATCTATTGGATGTACGACTATCCCGAAGTCATCCACCACCTCATGAACTTAGTGACAGAAGCACTCATCGACTGGGTGGCGCTGCAAAAGGAGATCGTCGGCAAAGACAGGCTGTGTTCGGAATATATTCTGGGCCTTCGGCTGCCCGAGGGGTTCGGGGGCGTGTGGATCTCGGACGATGACTGCGTGATGTTTGATACGGACAATTATCGAGAATTCGTGGTTCCCTACAACAGCCGTGTGTTAAAGGCATTCGGGGGCGGGGGCATCCACTACTGCGGAGATGCCACTCAGCACATCGGCAACTATTTAGATACCGAGGGGCTGACAGTCATCCACAACTTAAACATAGATGATCTGGACGCTGCCGCCAAGATGCAGCGTGCGCTGAAGGAAAAGAAGATTCCCTATGTGGCCTGCGATTTCATTCCGTCGGACGATCGGCTGAAAGATTACTATGCCGAACTGTATTCAAAACTCGATCAACAGGGGTTGGTGGTGGTGCCCTACATCGCACCGGCGGTTGCGCTGTGCAAAGGCAAATACGAATCCGTAGAGCGGGATTCAGCCCAGCTGGGCAGCCGTGTTCTTCGGGCCATTCAAGCAAACCAGTGAGGAAGAATTTATGAACAAACTTGAACCCGGTCAAATGCAGACCGCTGCGGGATTCCCCGAAGTGAAGATTATGGGAACACGTTTTGTCTTTACAGATGCGGAAAAGCAGCGTTTGCGGGCACTAGCAGCACGGGTGGCGGAGATCGCTGCACTGCCCGTTCAAAGTGAAAAGGCAAAACTTTGGCAGCAGCACAACGATTTAAAGACGACCCAGCCGCTGGTGTTTATCGATCCCGAAAACGGCTGGAACGAATGCATTCCAAAGGAAACGCTCATGTGTTTGGACCCGATGGCTCGGGTGTGGGAAATGCATCTGAACAAACAAATTTATTGGTTTGAAAAGTTTAAGGACGATAAAGTCATCGAAAACTACTTTGATGTGCCGTATTCCTATACCCACACCGGATGGGGGCTTGAGCTGATCAAGCACGGGGGTGAAAGCGGCGGTGCATACATCGTGGAAGCTGCTCTTAAGGAATATGAAACGGACTTTCCAAAGGTGCATTATCCCCAAATCATCATCGACGAAGCCGAATCGAACAGGGTGTTGGAACTTGCACACGACGTATTCGACGGCATCTTGAATGTGCGCAGAAAACACACTTGGTGGTGGACACTGGGTTTGACTTGGGAGTACATCAACCTGCGGGGGCTGGAAAACTTCATGTGTGATCTCATCATGGAGCCGGAGTATGTGCATCGGATGATGAGCATGCTGTGTCAAGGCGTTTTAAAAAAACTCGATGATCTGGAGGAAAACAACCTGTTGGCACAAAACACGGGGGGTACCTATGTCGGCTCGGGGGGATTCGGGTTTACGGACGATCTTGCAGACAAACAAGATGCCGTGACCACCATGGATCTGTGGGGGTTTGTGGAGAGCCAGGAAACCTCGGCGGTGGATCCCAAACACTATGGGGAGTTTATTTTTCCCTATCACAAGCGGATTGCAGAGCGGTTTGGGCTGAACTGTTACGGCTGCTGTGAAGCCTTTGACCCCAGATGGGAATACGTATCTAAACTGCCCAGGTTGAGGAGAGTTTCCTGTTCACCTTGGGCGGCTTGGGAGCGCATACCCGAATACTTGGGCAAGCGCTATATCGCCTCTGTGAAACCTTCACCGGCGTATCTGGCCATCAAGAATATGGATGAAGAGGTGGTGCGCTCTGATTTAAGAAGGGCACTGCGCTGTACGAGGGATTGTATTCCGGAGTTGATTATGAAAGACAACAACACGCTGGGCGGAAATCCGAACAACGCCGTCCGATGGGTGGAAATCGCCCGAGAGGAAATTCATAGGGGAAATTGGTAATCTGTATTTATGTAATTCTAGGCACAATACTGAGTTTGGTTTTATCAACATTGTGTTAGTGGAATCTGGATTTGTCCGGTTGGCGGATAGAAAGATTTGAACCCTGACAAACAGTTTTATGTGTTTACATAGAGCTGTTTTTTTAATCGAAGGCCATTTCAATACTATCGGGCAATTTGCCAAATCCGTATATCCCTAAAAAACGCAAGTCAAATTGGTTGATGCGCTAAAACCATCATTTTATGCGGGCGAGAACACCTTGCCAAAAGTAAACCATGGCAGGTTTATATATGACACATACGGAATAATGATACTTCTGCATAGTCGAGGTTTCCAGAATGCAGCCGGGTCGCTGACGGGGTGGTGAAATCCAAAATTTTTGAGAAACAAAAGTGGAGCAAAGCGAACTTTACTCCACCGTTGGTCTGGGTGAGAGGATTTGAACCTCCGGCCTCTTGAACCCCATTTGTACAATAACACTTCCGTTAACCATTATTCTTTATTACCTAGCCTTAATCATTATCTGTTGAAACCCCCGATTTTTCGGGGGTTTTTCATATGTCGGTAGCGCCGAAATCCGAAAATACTTACTATAACAGTATAAGTGAAAACTTCTAAATTTTAAAGCATTTTTAGAAGTCCATTAGAAGCACAACCTCTTGAATACGTTTCAAGTGGAAATAAATGAAGGAGTGAAAACACATGCAAATCAGAATATTCACCGATAACCCAAGAGACGAGACCTACGAGCGAGCCATGCAAATGTTCACTGGTTACAAGCCCCCAGGCGGTGGTGTTCGTAAACAAGTTT
>CAYVRJ010000010.1:0-77086 GCA_964453645.1 uncultured Clostridia bacterium | reverse complement strand
TCGAACCCCGGACCAATCGGTTATGAGCCGACCGCTCTGACCAACTGAGCTAAGGCCCCGTACGATCGCTTACCCTTTGCTCAAAAGTTGCGGTCTTTATCGCTGGTCGGGGTGAGAGGATTCGAACCTCCGGCCCCATGCTCCCAAAGCACGTGCGCTACCGGACTGCGCTACACCCCGTGAGCTGTATTTTTGCGACGCAATTTAATATACAGTAAAATCAAACCTTTGTCAATACCTTTCCTTCATTTTTAATCTTTTATTGAAAATGTTTGTGTGACAGTATATAATAAACTGATCAAACATTGAGGTAATTACATGGCAAAAACCTATTTTATTATAACGTACGGCTGTCAGATGAACGAGCACGACTCGGAGCGAATTGCCGGTTTGCTCCACACCCGTGGGTATGAACAGGCTCAAATCAAGGAGAGCGCCGATCTCATCATTGTCAACACCTGCTGCGTGCGGGAGAGTGCGGAGCGCAAAATTCTTGGCAACATCGGCTGGCTGAAAATTTTAAAAGAAGAAAAAAAACACTTAAAAATATTTATTTGTGGCTGCATGGTGGAGCAGGAATATATCCGCACGAAGCTTCAAAAAAGTTTTTTATTTGTGGACGGTGTGTTTTCCACCAACGATTTGTCCACTCTGGAACAATTGCTGAATAGCCATATGCGAAAAAACAACTTTACGTTCACCTATACCCCCGCCACCCACGAGAGCGAGGACATGCAGCGCAACACCTACCCACTGTCCTTTGTAAACGTGATGTACGGGTGCGACAACTTTTGTTCCTACTGCATCGTACCCTATGTGCGGGGCAGGGAGCGGAGCCGGGAGCTGTCTGCCATTGTGGACGAGGTGAAAAAACTAAAGGACGAGGGATACGGCGAAGTGATGCTGCTTGGGCAAAACGTCAACTCCTACGGCCGGGAGCTTGGAATCACCTTCACCCATCTGCTGTACGAAGTGGCAAAGACGGGTTTCCCCCGCATACGCTTTATGACGTCCCACCCCAAGGACTTGACGGACAGCCTTATTTCGGCATTTGGAGAGATTAAAACCCTGTGCCCGTCCATTCACTTGCCCGTGCAGTCGGGCAGCGATCGCATTTTAAACCTCATGAACCGCAAGTACGATACAAAGCATTATAAAAGGCTCACCCAGAAACTGCGCGAGACGGTGCCCCACATCACCATTTCCACCGACATCATCGTTGGTTTTCCCGGCGAGACAGAAGAGGATTTTGAGGACACCCTTCGGTTGGTGAAAGAGGTAGGGTTTGACAGTGCCTATACGTTTGTGTACTCCAAGCGCAGCGGAACAAAGGCCGCTGAGATGGAGGGGCAGATCGATGAAGAAGTAAAAAAAGAGCGGATTGTGCGGCTGATCTCCCTGCAAAACGAAATAACCTATGAAAAAAACAAAGCACAGGTGGGTTGCACCCGCCGGGTGCTGGTGGAAAGTAAAAGCCGGCGAAATGAAGGGGAAATGTGCGGTCGGTGCGAGGACAACCGTATGGTCAACTTTGCGGGGGACGAACACCTGATCGGCAAAATATTTGATATTCATATTGAGCGTGCAAACAAAACCACGCTTTCGGGGAGGATTGTTTAAATGGCAGAACTGACGCCAATGATGAAGCAGTACATGCAGATCAAGCAGCAGTACGACGACTGCATACTCATGTACCGCTTGGGGGACTTTTACGAAATGTTCTTTGAAGATGCACTCACAGCTTCGAAAGAGCTTTCGTTATTTTTAACGGGCAGGGATTGCGGGCAGGAAAAGCGTGCACCCATGTGCGGCGTACCCTTCCACAGCGCAAACACATACATCGCACGGCTGGTGGAAAAGGGTTATAAAGTGGCCATATGCGAACAGCTCACCGAACCCGGTAAAGGGATTGTGGAGCGAGGGGTTGTGCGGGTAGTCACTCCCGGAACGGTCATCGACGACGATATGCTCAAAACTGACGACAACAACTATATCCTCTGCTGCGTGATGTCCGATACCCTGGGCGGGTATGCTTATGCGGATGTCTCCACGGGAGAGTTTGTCACCGGGGAGTTTGTTGCCATTGGAGGATTGATCGCCGGGATCACACCCAGAGAGGTTTTGGTAAACGAAACTGCACTCAAAGCCTTAAAAACATTAAAAAACTTTAACAGGCAAGAAATCTTAGTTCAAACCATAAAAGAAAAAGATTTAAACAAACAATCCTGTGAACAACTCCTAATGGATCAGTTTGGCTGTGTGCCCAAGGGAGAGCTGTGTGTGCTCTCCTCGGGGGCACTGCTCCAGTATCTGCACGCCACCCAACTAAACGCCCTGCACCACTTAAACAAGCTGACCCAGCGGTTTGAAAAAAACACCATGGTTTTAGACAGCAACACGAGGCGAAACTTAGAGCTAATTCAATCCAACCGGGAGAACGAAAAGAAAGGTTCCCTCTACTGGCTGCTCAACAAAACCAAAACCCCCATGGGGGGCAGGGCATTAAAACAATGGATCTTAAATCCTCTCTACGATATAGACGGCATTACAAAGCGCCAAGGGGCCATCGCTGAACTGATGTTTCGGCTGACTTTAATGGAAAGTGTGGGGGAATCCCTCTCGGGGATCATGGACTTGGAGCGTTTGGCATCCAAGTTGTCGTACTTGAGTTTTCATGCGAAAAATTGTATATCCCTAAAAAATTCCCTGTCCAAGCTGCCCCCCTTAAAGGACATACTCTCCTGCTGCGACAGCCCGCTGCTGCGAGAACTTGCGGCATCCATGGATGTGTTGTCCGATATTGCGGCAACCATCGAGTCTGCCATTTTAGACGAGCCAAACGACTCCATCAAAGACGGGGGCATCATCAAGGCCGGGTACAGCGAGAAGGTGGACGAACTGCGGGAGATCGCCGAGAAGGGTAAACAGTGGCTCACCCAATTGGAGGAGACGGAACGGCAGGAGACGGGCATCAAGGGGCTGAAAGTCGCCTATAACCGAGTGTTTGGTTATTACATTGAGGTGACGAAGTCCTATATGGACAAAGTGCCCTATCGCTACATCCGCAAGCAAACCTTAGCCAACAGCGAACGGTTTGTCACCGAAGAGTTGACGGCTATGGCAGACAAGATTTTAAACGCACAGGAGCGTTTGGCAAAGGAAGAGTACGAGTGTTTTATTCAAGTGCGGAACCAAATCGAGGGGGCGGTCGTGCGCCTGCAAAACACCGCGACGTGTGTTGCAACGGTGGACGTGCTGTACTCCCTTGCAAAGGTTGCATCGGAAAACAACTATGTTTTACCCAAGATGAACCTTAAGGGGGAAATCAACATTAAAGAGGGGAAACACCCGGTGCTGTATAAACTACAGGACAACTTCGTGCAAAACGACACCCACCTGAACATGCAGGAAGACACGGTGATGGTGATCACCGGGCCTAACATGGCGGGTAAGAGCACCTATATGCGCCAAGTGGCTCTGTTGGTTCTCATGGCCCACATGGGCTGTGCCCTTCCCGTTGCAAGTGCGGATATCTGCCTCACCGACCGCATCTTCACCCGGGTGGGGGCCAGCGACGATCTCTCCACCGGCCAGAGCACCTTTATGGTGGAGATGAACGAGGTTGCGGACATCATCGAAAACGCAACCAAAGACTCTCTCCTGATCTTAGACGAGATCGGCAGGGGGACGTCCACCTACGACGGTTTGTCCATCGCCTGGGCGGTGCTGGAGCACCTGAGCGACAAATCCATTCTGGGGGCAAAGGCGCTCTTCTCCACCCACTACCACGAGCTCACCGAACTGGAAAACACCCTGTGTGGGGTGAAAAACTATCAGGTGACGGTGAACCGCAGTGAGGGGGAGATTGTGTTTTTATACAAAATCGTACCCGGAGGGGCTATGGACAGCTTTGGCATTGAGGTGGCTCGGCTGTCCGGTCTGCCCGATAAAATCATCAATCGGGCGCAGCACCTGCTGGATATTCTCATGCAAAACGATGTGCAGAAGCAAAAGCCATGAAGATCAACCTGTTAGACGATAAAACCATCAATAAAATTGCTGCGGGGGAAGTGGTGCAAAACCCTGCCAGCGTTGTGAAGGAGCTGTTGGAAAACAGCATCGACTCGGGGGCCAGTGCCATCACCGTGGACATCGAAGGGGGAGGCATTGTGAAGATTCGCATTTCGGACAACGGCTGCGGCATCTCCAACGAAGACATTCAAACCGCCTTCCTGCGCCACGCAACCAGCAAACTGCGTAGTGCGGCGGAGCTGTATTCCATTGAAACCTTGGGGTTTCGGGGAGAGGCTTTGGCTAGCATTGGGGCTGTTTCCAATTTGAGTGTGGTGAGTAAGACCGACGAGGAGGAGATGGGTTCGGGGCTGGCTGTAGACGGGGGTAAGATGGGGGGCGTGAAGCGCTTGGGTATTCCCACGGGCACCACAATCACCGTTTCCAACCTGTTTTTCAACACCCCTCCCCGCCTTAAATTTTTAAAAAATGCGGGGGTGGAAGGGGGTTACATCACCGAAATCGTTGCCAAATACATTTTGGCATATCCCGAAATTTCGTTTAATTATATCAACAACGCAAAGACAATCTTTCACTCGGACGGGAGCGGCAGCCTGGAACGTGCCCTCGTTGCCGTCTACGGAGCTCAAATGCTCTCGAAGATTCGGTTTGTTTCCAACAATCTATCCAATGTTGCCCTGAGCGGTTATGTGGGGTTACCCCAGTTTGCCCTGAAAAACCGTAGGCATCAATCGTTTTTTGTAAACCGGCGGTACGTCTCCGATGGGGAGCTGAGTAAATCATTGCAGCACGCCTATGGGGATCGGCTGCTCAAGGGAAATTTTCCCTTTGCGGTGCTGTTTTTGGAAGTGCCCCCTGCAGATATCGACGTGAACATTCACCCCCAAAAACTCATGGTGAAGTTTCGGGATCTGTCCGCAGTGGATTTTTTAATCTCCCAAACGGTGGACGATTGTCTGCGGCAAAACCCCATTCAAGGGGAAATTAAACAAAGGGAAGTGGCCCCTGTCCAACAAAAACCTTTACCCACAATGGAGAACATCAGCATTCCCGAGGGATTTGCCGTTGGGTTTGCCCCAAAGGTGTTAAAATTAGAACAGCGGGAAGAACACCTTGCGCCTACCCCCCATAGGGTGGATGAACCCGTTTTGGAGAGAAAACAAAACATCGTTGAACCCCCTGTTGTTGAAAAACACGCCGATGAACCGGTGCAGTTGGAAATGGCAAAAAAACCTCTCGAGGACTATATTATCCTAGGGACGTTGTTCGATTCCTACTTGCTGCTGCAACAGGGGGAGGAGCTGTTGTTTGTGGATCAGCACGCCGCACACGAGCGTCTGCTCTACGACGATATGTTGAGGAAAATTGCAGCCAGTGAACCCATCTCTCAAATGCTGCTGTTTCCCGAGACCATTCAGTTGACTCCCGACGAAATAGAGCTGTTTTTGGCCTATTCAGACGAAATTTCAAAGATTGGGTTTGTGACGAAGCGCACAGATGAGCACTTGGAAGTGCAGGGAATTCCCGCAATCGGCCAGGGGTTAAGCCCTGTCAAGCTCTTGGACGAGTTGTTTTTCGAGCTGTCACAGCTCAACCGCTCCACCTTTTTATATGAAAAAGTCATTGGAGCCATGTGTAAAAAGGCAATTAAGGCAAACACTCCTCTGTCCAAGGGGGAAGTGGCGCTACTCATGGAGATGTATGCGCAAAGTGAAGAGCCAACCTGCCCCCACGGTCGGCCCATCGTCTCTAGGATCCATCGCAAGCAAATTGAAAAGGGGTTTATGCGTTTATGACCGTGTTTATTGTTGGCCCAACGGGGGTGGGAAAGAGTGATGTGGCCGTTGGTTTGGCCCTTGCAATTGGCGGGGAAATAATCAGTGCCGATTCCATGCAAATCTATCGGGAGTTAAACATTGGCACTGCAAAGCTGACCTCCGAAGAAATGCTAAATATCCCCCACCATTTGATCGATATTATTGATATAGGGCAGCCCTTTGGCGTTGCAGCCTTTCAGGAGCGTGCGAAGGCTATCATTGCCGACATTACCGCACGGGGAAAGGTTCCCATCGTGTGCGGAGGAACGGGATTATTCATCAACGCCCTGCTTTATAACTTAGATTTTTCCAAACCACCCGATTTCACCCTGCGCCAGCAGCTTGAAAACGAATGTGAATCCCTGGGGCTTGACGAACTGTACAAACGGTTGCAAACCCTCTCTCCCGCAGATGCATTGCGCATCCATCCAAGGGATCAAAAGCGCATCCTTCGCCGATTGGAGGTGCTTCATCTGGGAGAGGAGGGGCAATACAACTTTGACCAAAAGAAGAGCAAAGGTGCTAATTTAATCATTGGGCTGAACATGGATCGGGAAAAGCTCTATAGCCGCATTAACCTGCGAACGGAGAAAATGGTAGATAGTGGACTGATTGCAGAAGCCAGCGCACTGTATCATAAATACGGGGAAGAGTTAAAAAACATTCGGGCAATCGGTTACAGGGAAGTGATCGATCAAATGGATAGAAATGAGCTTGACAAAGGGGAGCTAATCAAAGCAATCGCCCAAAATACAAGGCACTACGCCAAGCGTCAGTTGACGTGGTTTCGGCGAAATGAAGAAATACTTTGGATAAATATTCTTGAATATTCTTGTAAAAAAGAAATCATTGATGTTATAATAAATAAAATGAATTTATATAATAAAACCATTTAAGGGGGATACAATGCAAAAGCCAACCATCATCCTTCAGGACGTTTTCCTGAACCAAGTGAGGAAAGAGCATGTCGCTGTCACCATTCACTTAATCAACGGCTTCCAGATCAAGGGATTTGTCAAGGGATTTGACAACTTCACAGTGATTTTGGAGTGCGAGGGCAAGCAGTTGATGGTCTATAAACACGCAATATCAACCATAACGCCTGCAAAGTCTGTATTTTTTAGTTTTTCAGAAAAGCCAACGTATGAGAAGCAGTCTTATGAGAGGTCCTCTTATGAGAAGCAGCCTCATGCTGAAAGACAACCTAGGGATGGAGATGCGAATTAACACATATTATGCATAATATACCAGAACTCCTAGTTAGAGCGGAAGCAAAACTTGCAGAAGTATTTGCCCAGTTAGAGTCTGTCTGTATGGAGAACTCGACGAGGGTAATTTCTGCGTTTATCAATCAGGGCGTGGAGACGCGCCACTTCTCTCCCACCACAGGGTACGGCTACAACGACGAGGGTAAGGAAAAGCTTTCCTCTCTATTTGCTGAGATTTTTGGAGCAGAAGCGGGTTTAGTGAGCCCCCACATCGTTTCGGGCACCCATGCGCTGACACTGTGCCTGTTTGGTCTGTTGCGGCCGCTGAACGCCATGTTGTGTGTGACGGGCACACCATACGACACGATTTTACCCGCCATTGGTTTGAATGCCAAGGGGGACAGCGGTTCCCTCAAAGATTTTGCTGTGGATTACGAAGAAATCGATTTGCTGCCCACGGGGGAGATCGATTTATTTAAAATGGCCAGCAGGCTCAACAGCAACGACAAGATCAAGCTGTTGTATATTCAGCGTTCTCGGGGATATGCGGAGCGTGTTTCTTTAAGCTGTGCACAAATCAAAGAAGCGATTGCCACGGCGAAGAAGATTTCCAAAGACATTATTGTTTTGGTGGACAACTGTTACGGGGAATTTTGCGACACTTTAGAGCCCTCCCACGTGGGGGCAGATATTGTGGCGGGTTCCCTCATTAAGAATCCGGGGGGAGGGCTTGCCCCCTCGGGAGGATATATTGTTGGTAAATCTCGTTATATCGATTTAATTGCCAAGCGGCTCACCTCTCCGGGCACCGGATTTGAGGTGGGATCCAATGCTTCGGGTTATTTGCCCTATTTTCAAGGGTTGTTTATGGCTCCCCACACCACGCTGCAATCCCTCAAAGGAGCAGCGCTGTTTGCGGCTGTGTTTGAGGAGTTGGGGTTTGCTTGTCAGCCGTCTTATTCGGACAGCCGGTGGTGCACCACCCAATCCATCCGCTTTTTATCGGAAGCCAAGTTAGTTGCGTTTATGCGGGGCATTCAGCGAAGCTCACCCATTGATTCGGCCTATGCGCCCACCCCCTGGGACATGCCCGGATATGCGGACAAAGTGGTGATGGCTGCCGGAACGTTTATTTCGGGGGCTACCAGTGAGCTTTCCGCCGATGGGCCTATTCGGCCGCCCTATGTGGCGTATTTCCAAGGTGCGCTCACCTATGAGCACGCCAAGTTTGCGCTGATGCGTGTGCTTGCCGAGATGGGTGTGGGTTGATAGGCTGTATATGTTATTTTTCCTGGGGCGTTGCCCCAAACCCTATGTAGGGGGACTACTCGTCCCCCTTTCACCCCCACGGCAGGGACTGAGTCCCTGCACCCCTTGTTTTGGGTATTTTAAAACCACATATTAAATGACAAGAGGGGTCAAGGGGGAATCATTCCCCCTTGCGGGTGTGGGCAGAGCCCACGAAAAGAAAAAGGAGCTGTTCGCTCCCCCTTATATTTAAAACATTAACTTTTCGTTCAGCCAGGCGAGCACCTCATCGATGGGCATTGTCACCTGCTGCATGGTATCCCTGTCCCTGACAGTCACCATATTCGTCTCCAACGTATCAAAATCCACTGTGATGCAGTAGGGTGTGCCAATCTCGTCCTGCCTCCGATACCGCTTGCCAATAGAACCGGTTACGTCGTAATCAATGTTGTGATGCGCACTCAGTTTGGCATACACTTCCTCCGCCTTTTCAGACAGCTTCTTTTGCAGGGGCAGTACCGCTGCCTTGAAGGGCGCCAGCGCCGGATGGAACCGCATCACCGTGCGGGTTTCTCCATTTTCCAACTCTTCTTCGTCGTACGCTTCACACAGGAACGCAAGGGCCACACGATCGGCACCCAGAGACGGTTCGATGCAATAGGGAATAATCTTTTCGTTGGTCTCAGGGTCGGTGTAGTGCAGGCTCTCACCCGAATGCTCGATGTGCTGCTTTAAGTCAAAGTCCGTTCTGTCCGCAATACCCCACAGCTCACCCCAGCCAAAGGGGAACAAATATTCAATATCTGTGGTTGCATTGGAATAGTGGGACAACTCCTCGGCAGAGTGATCCCGAAGCTTCACGTGTTCTTTATCCATACCCAAGGAGTACAACCAATTTGCACAGTAGTCCTTCCAATAGTTGAACCACTTCATCTCCTCGGCAGGAGCACAGAAGAATTCAAGCTCCATTTGCTCAAACTCACGGGTGCGGAAGGTAAAGTTTCCGGGGGTAATTTCGTTTCTAAAGGATTTGCCAATTTGCCCGATGCCGAAGGGAAGTTTCTTGCGAGACGAGCGAAGCACGTTCTTGAAATTTACAAAAATACCCTGTGCCGTCTCGGGTCTAAGATAAATCTCGGCAGTGGAGTCCTCGGTGACACCCTGAAAGGTTTTAAACATTAAGTTAAACTTGCGGATGGACGTAAAGTTGTGTTTGCCGCAGGTGGGGCAGGGGATGTTGTGCTCTTCCACAATGTTGGAAAGTTCGTCGTTGGAAAGGCCGTTCACATCGATTGTCAGGCTATTTTCTGAAGCAAAGTCCTCGATGAGTTTATCGGCACGAAACCGCTCTCGGCACTCTTTGCAGTCCATGAGGGGATCGTTAAAACCACCCACGTGACCCGATGCCACCCACGCCTGAGGGTTCATGAGGATGGCGCAGTCCAACCCCACGTTGTAGGGGGATTGACGTATAAATTTCTTCCACCATGCAGCTTTGACGTTGTTTTTAAATTCAACGCCCAAGGGGCCGTAGTCCCACGTGTTTGCCAGCCCTCCGTAGATCTCGGAGCCGGGAAAAATGAAACCCCTTTGCTTGCACAGCGATACCAGCTTTTCCATTGTCGTTGCCATAGATTCATACTCTCCTAAAAACTAATAATATATAATACGAAAGCAACACTTTCTTTCATACGTATCTGTGCAAATTTTACGAAACACGTATATCCATAGCACAAATTATTTTGGTACTATCTCTATTCGTGTTTCGCATGAAAAGATTATGTGCTGTGATCAGGCGGAGGTAGGCACTTCGTCGAACAACTCGGTGAAATACTCTCCGTCGATCTTTTCTTTTTCAATTAATATTTCTGCAATTTTTTCAATCTTCTCCCTGTGCTCTTCGATGATGTGGAGGGAGATGTTGTAGGCATTTTCCAAAATCGCCTTAATTTCGTGGTCGATCTTGGAGGCCATCTCTTCGGAGTAGTTCTTCTGGTGGCCAAACTCCTTACCCAGGAACACTTCCTCACCGCCGCCCAGGAACACGGGGCCGATGTTTTCGCTCATGCCGTATTTAATGACCATACCCTTGGCGATGTCGGTTGCACGCTGTAAGTCGTTCACCGCGCCGGTGGAAATATCGTTTAATATGACAGACTCTGCCGCACGGCCGCCCAGCATCATGGATATTTGATCCAACATCTTGGATTTAAAGACGTGCTGGTCGTGGTCGTCCTCGGGTAGCGTCATGGTGTACCCAGCAGCCATACCCCGGGGGATGATGGATATCTCGTGGACGTTGTCGCAATTTTTTAAAAGCTTGGCGCACACAGCGTGACCCACTTCGTGCAGTGCCGTACACTTTTTATCGTTTTCGGTGATCACACGGCTCTTCTTTTCGGGGCCGGCAATGACACGGGTGATGGCTTCTTCAATTTCCACCATGGTGATCTCTTTCTTAGCCGCACGGGCGGTTAAAATTGCCGCTTCGTTGAGCACGTTTTCGAGATCAGCACCTGTAAAACCAACGGTGCGCTTGGCAATGACTTTAAAGTCCACTTCACTGGCAAAGGGTTTACCCTTGGCGTGTACTTTTAAAATATCTTCTCTGCCCTTGATGTCGGGGTGGTGCACCACGATCTGCCGATCGAACCGGCCGGGGCGCAAGAGAGCAGGGTCTAGAATGTCCACACGGTTGGTTGCGGCTAAGATGATGATGCCATCGTTGACGTTAAAGCCGTCCATTTCCACCAGCAGTTGGTTGAGTGTCTGCTCGCGCTCGTCGTGGCCTCCGCCAACGCCCGCACCTCTGTGGCGGCCTACGGCATCTATTTCATCGATGAATACAATACACGGTGCATTTTTCTTTGCGGTGTCGAACAAGTCCCGCACACGGGATGCGCCCACGCCCACAAACATTTCAACAAAGTCCGAACCCGAAATGCTAAAGAAGGGTACGCCCGCTTCTCCGGCAACAGCTTTGGCAAGCAAGGTTTTTCCGCCTCCGGGAGGGCCGATTAGCAGCACACCCTTGGGAATTCTTGCGCCCAGCTCGATGAACCGCTTGGGTTCCTTTAAGAAATCCACAATTTCCGCAAGTTCGTCCTTTTCTTCATCTGCACCCGCAACATCCCCAAATGTCTTGGCATTTTTGGGATCGGCTGTCATGAGCCTTGCGCGGGATTTGCCAAAGTTCATGGCTTTGGAACCACCGCTGCCCGTTTGACGCATAATTAAGAACCAGAAAACCAGCACCAGCCCCACAGGAATGAGGAAGGGCCACAGTTCGTCGAAGAAAGAGGGTTCGGGTGGGGGGGTGTATAAAATGGTAAACCCGTAGTCCTCGGGGTTTGCAACGCCCAACACTTGCTCAAGGTCTGACCTAAACACGTCTTGGGGTGGCAGTATCACATAAAAATCAAACTTTTCGGGAAAATCCTCTTGTTTGATTTTAGTATCTTTGTAGAGACCCACCAACTTATTTTCGGTGAGGGTGGTGGTAATGCTGACAGTTTTGATCAGCTTTTCCTTTTGCGCTTCAGTAGGGGCTTCACTCTTGCCCGCTTTCACCATTTGTAAAAAGTCCGAATACTCGACTTTTTTATCTACAGGCGCCTGAAATACACCCATTGATGATATTATTAAAAATACCAGTGCAATTGCCAGTATATAAATCAGTGGTCCTCGAGACGATTTCTTCAATGCCTGCCTCCTAAAAAATAAAATCAAAAGTTATTATACCACCAAAAACAAGCCTTTGCAAACACAAAAGCTTGTTTTTTCGGATTATTTCTAATGTTTACAAATTATTTATGAATGGGAAGCAAACTTTCCCCCGTTAATTTGAATAAATTTCGTGTTTGAGGATACAGATATCCTTTAAGTTGCGGTATTTGTGGGCGTAGTCCAGACCATAACCCACAACAAATGCGTCGGGAATGGTGAACCCTAAGTAATCGATGTTCACGTGGACTTTGCGCCGGGAAGGCTTGTCCAGCAGGGAAAAGAGTTTTAAGGACTTGGGCTGTCTTGCGGAGAGTAATTCCATCACGTGGGCAAGTGTCAGCCCCGTGTCCACAATGTCTTCCACCAGCAGCACGTTTTTGTCCTTGATGTCGTTGGTGAGATCCCAAGTGATGCGCACATTACCCGAAGACTGGGAAGAACGCCCATAAGAGGATGCGGCGATGCAATCAATCGTCACGGGCACGCCCACCTCCCGCAGCAGATCGGCAAAGCAGATCATGGCACCTTTGAGCACGCAAACCATATATAAATCGCTGCCCGCATACTCCTTGGTGATGATTGCCCCGAGCTTTGCAATTCTATCTTTTATTTGACTTTCTGTAATTAAAACCGATTCAATGTCTCTATGCATGGTATTCCCCTTCTCTATTCAGTACTACTTTGATTATTTCTTCCGTGTGGCTGAAAACGGCACATTTCCTGGAAATCCCCACGCCGAAAACGATATACACCTCGCTGCCCGAAGTTAGGAGTTGCAGGTTGTCTCGGAGGTGTTTTGGGATTTTCTTGTCGGACAAGTAATCCTTTAGCTTTTTCCTGCCCAACATACCCAAGGGATAGATGTAATCCCCCTGCCTGCGGGTGCGCAGAATCAAATCTTTGGGCAGCTTGCTGCCATCCACATACTCGCAGTTTGCCGGTTTGTTTGAAAAATCGGCACATGTCGCCGCCATCTCTGATAATACAACATAATTCTTAACATGACAAGTGTCAATATTATTCTTTAGCACCACAATCAAGTGTCCGTACTCCACCCGGCAGAGGATACCCCCCTTTAGATGGATTTGCGAACCCGACTGGTTTTCCAAGAGTTGAAGCATTTGTTGAATGTGCACGTATTCAAAGTTTTTGAGGGAAAAGCATTGATCCATTGCCAAACGGAGCAAACGCCGGATGATCACCGGATGGTTTTGCCTGAGGATTTGAATGTCGATATCTATATGTCCATCCGAAAGTTGTGCACAGTGTTTGAGCTGTTGTTCTGCAACACCGCTTAAATACGCATCTTCCTCCCCGAGGATGTCTGCCGTTCGATGGATGTGCTCCACGGCCTTTGGGTTTATGTGGTTGAGTTGTGGAAGAATGTGGTGGCGAATATAGTTGCGGGTGTACTCCGTGTTTGCGTTGGTCTCGTCGGTAGCATAGGGCAGGTTGTGTGCAACAATGTAGTCCATAATTTCTTCTTTAGAAAAAATCAGCAACGGACGGACGATATTGCCCCGCACTTGCCCCATGGCGCACAGGCCGGACATGCCGCTGCCCCGAAGCAGGTTGAACAAAAAGGTTTCGGCCCTGTCCTGGGCGTGGTGGGCAACCGCTATTTTTGTGAGGTCGTACTGCCTGGCGCATTCCTCAAAGAAGCGGTACCGCACCTCCCGGGCAGCCTGTTCCACATTTGTATGGATATTTTTAAGATTTGCTCGGTGAATATGAAGGGGAATGTTGAGCGCTTGGCACAGGGATTGCACCAAAACCATATCGTCAACGGAGGTCTCCCGCAGGCCGTGTTCCACATGAAGTGCCCGGATGTGTATGTCTAGCACCGGTGCACAGGAGTGTAGCAAGTGGAGCAGCGCTACGGAGTCGCTGCCCCCCGAGAGGGCAACCCCCACCCGCTCCTTTGCAAAAAATAAACGGTTTTGCCGCACATGTTTGATAAATCGTTCTTGTAAATCCATCTCAGCTACCATAATATATAAAGGAAGAGGGGGTGTCAATACGGTTCAAGAAAGTATGATACGTATTTTTGAAAAAAAGTTAATAAAAATTTAAAAAAATGCTTGCGTTTTGGAAATAGTAGTATATAATGTAATTAGCAGTAGGAATACTGCAAAAATCGGGTATTATCTGTTTGACTTTTCCTCTTTATCAATTTTTGGGAGAGGATACTCAAAACCAGATCCAGATCCCTAAAATTTAATGGAGGAATCAAAATGGCAGACAAAATGTTGATTTGCAAGGATTGCGGTACGGAATTTGCGTTCACAGAAGGTGAGCAAGAGTTCTACAGAGAAAAGGGTTTTGAAAATGAACCCCAGCGTTGTCCTGATTGCCGCCGTGCTCGGAAGGCATCCAGAAACCAGCGTGGATTTCGCCGCGATGACTGATTGACATTGATGTGATTCCAAGGAGGGGTGTGTTTTCACACTCCTCTTTTTCGTTGGAACTTTTCGGTCTAATTCAATAAAACTTGCAATCTTCATTCAAGAAAATTCAAACAAAATTCAGTTGACATCTCGTGTTAAATCGTGTTAATATATCGGTATCAAATGTTACTAATTCACATTATTGTTGCATAAATTATCAAAATAATATATTGAATCATGAACGGAGGTATCTAAGTTATGGCAACAGCGATCATTATGCCCAAATCGGGTCAATCGGTGGAGAGCTGTATCATCACTTCGTGGCACAAACACGAGGGGGACAGCGTTTCCGTTGGCGATCTGCTCTTTTCTTACGAAACGGACAAAGCAGCTTTTGAAGAGGAAGCCAAAGTGGCGGGAACGCTGCTCAAAATTTTAGCGCAAGAGGGGGACGACGTGCCTTGTCTTGAAAACGTTTGTATCATTGGAGAGGCAGGGGAGGACATTTCTTCTTTTGTAACATCTGCCCCCAAAGAGGAAGCAGCAGCTCCAGCAGCAGCGGCAGCAGTCGTAGCACCAGCGGCACAAAGTACAGCTCCCGCAACAAAGCGCTTTGACGAGAGCAGGCTGTTCATCTCCCCCCGGGCGAAGAACACAGCCGCAGAGCGGGGTGTTGATCCAACCCTGGCAACGCCCACCGGCCCGGACGGACGGATTATCGAGCGGGATGTCATGGCCATTTCGGACATCACTGCCCAAGTCAAGTCCAACATGGCAAAGGCTGTTTCAGTTCCTTCTGCCGAATATACCGACAAACCCCTCACCAACATTCGCAAAGTCATAGCAAAGGCAATGCATCACTCCATCTCCTCCATGGCACAGCTCACCCACCACATGAGTTTTGATGCCACCAACATCTTAAACTATCGGAAGCAGTTAAAGGACAATGCAGAAAAACTTTCCTTAAATAATATAACACTCAACGACATCGTGTTGTTTGCCGTATCTCGGGTGCTGAAAAACCACCCCGATCTCAACGCACACTTCTTAGAAGATAAGATGCGCTATTTTGAGAGCGTGAACTTAGGGATGGCAGTGGACACCGAGCGGGGACTGCTGGTTCCCACCATCTTTGGTGCAGACAAATTATCACTCAACGAAATTTCTGCAAAGGCAAAGGAAGTGGCTTTGTCCGCCCAATCGGGCACCATCGACCCCGATCTTTTGCAAAACGGAACGTTCACCATTTCCAACTTAGGTGCACTGGGTGTTGAAATGTTCACCCCTGTCATCAACCCACCACAAACGGGAATTTTAGGCGTGTGCACCACTGTTTGGCGCACCAGAGAAGTGAATGGTGAATTGAAACAATATCCCGCTATGGGACTGAGCCTCACCTACGACCACCGTGCCATCGACGGTGCTCCCGCACAAAAGTTCCTCTCCGAGTTGTGTCGTTCGCTGGAGAACTTCAGCGTACTGCTGGCGAAATAGGAGGGTTTTAACGTGAAAGATTCTTTAATGACGATTTGCGCCATCAGTGAAGCGGCGGAATGGAGTTTTAAATGTATGATTTAATTGTACTGGGCGGAGGCCCTGCCGGTTATCTGGCCTGCGAGCGTGCGGGGCACGAGGGCTTAAAAACACTGCTCATCGAAAAGCGGGAAGTGGGGGGCGTGTGCCTGAACGAAGGTTGTATCCCCACCAAAACTTTGCTCTACAGCGCAAAGGTTGCCGACGGTGCAGCCCATGGCGACAAGTACGGCGTGATCGCCAAAGACGTCTCCATCGACCACCAAAAGGTGATTAGCCGCAAAGAAAAGGTAATTGCAGCGTTGGTTGGCGGTGTGAAGATGCAGCTCAAGGGCGCTAAAATTGAAGTGAAAAAGGGCGAAGGAAAGATCCTTGGCAAAAAGGGAGATACATTTGAAGTGGGTGTGGGCAGCGAAGTTTATGCCGCAAAAAAATTGCTCATCACCACTGGCTCAGTGCCCGTACTTCCCCCCATCCCCGGCTTGAGTGAGGGAATTTCCTCTGGATTTTGTGTCACTTCCCGTGAAATGCTGGAGCTCAAAAGCGTTCCCAAAAAGCTGGTGGTCATCGGCGGAGGTGTCATCGGTTTGGAAATGGCTTCGTATTACCGCTCCTGCGGTTCGGACGTTGCCATCATTGAAATGCTGCCCCAGATCGGCGGCATGATCGATGCCGACATCGCAAAAATCCTGCAAAAGAATTATGAAAAGAAGGGCATCAAATTCCTGCTCAACTGCAAAGTGGTGGAATTCACCAAGAATTCCGTGAAGTATACTTGCAGTGAGGGCACAAAGGAAGAGGGTGCAGATGTTGTGCTGGTGTCCATCGGGCGCAAGCCATATATTGAGGGTATTGGCCTTGAAGCCATTGGTGTGGCCACCGAGCGGGGAGCCATCCTCACCGACGACACCATGAAGACCAACATTCCCAATGTGTACGCTGCGGGGGATGTGAACGGCAAGTCCATGTTAGCCCACACCGCATACCGCGAGGCAGAAGTTGCCATTAACAACATGGTGGGTAAAAAGGACTTAATGAGTTATGCAGCCATTCCCGGCGTAATCTATACCAACCCCGAAGTGGCGGGAGTGGGTGAAACGGAGCAGAGTGCCAAGGCGAAGGGCATCGATTGTGTTGTGAAAAACATCACCATGAACTTCTCGGGCAGATATTTGGCCGAAAACCCCGGCGGAGACGGAATCATTAAGATTATTGTGGATAAAAAATACGACACCCTCATTGGCTGTCACGTGATCGCCAACTATGCGTCGGAATTTATCATCGCTGCAACGGCTATGATCGCCAAAAAGATGAAGGTGGAGGAAATTAAAAAGATTGTGTTCCCCCATCCCACTGTTTCGGAAATTATTCGTGAAGCAATATTTCAGTTATAAAAAAGGAGAGAGACCATGACAAAAACACTGTTGGTAGACCCAAATGTTTTGCGCAAACCTTCAAAGATCGCCTTTGAAGATATTCCCGTCAACGTATATCAAAAGACGGTCAAGGACGAAAAGAAAAACTATTCAAAAGAAGAGTTTCTTCGGATTTACAGAGATATGTTTTATATCCGTGAATTCGAAACCATGCTCAACTTAATCAAGACTGCCGGCGAATACGAAGGCGTTGCCTATTCCAACCCCGGCCCTGCCCACCTCGGCATCGGCCAGGAAGCGGCATATGTTGGCCAGGCCTATTGCTTAAAGGTTGAGGATTGGATTTTTGGTTCCCACAGAAGCCACGGGGAAATCATTGCCAAGGGTTTGGCAGCCATTGAGGAACTTTCCGAAAAAGAACTGTTAAACATTATGGAAAACTTCTTTGAAGGTTCCACATATAGCGTGGTGGACAAACACTCCTCCTATAAAGACGTGAAGGACAAGGCCCGTGAGTTTGTGCTCTACGGCATGTTGGCAGAAATTTTTGCAAAGCTCAACGGTTACAACAAGGGTTTGGGCGGTTCCATGCACGCATTCTTCATTCCCTTCGGCACTTTCCCCAACAACGCAATCGTTGGCGGTTCGGGAGATATCTCCACTGGCGGTGCACTGTTTAAACGTGTGAACAACAAACCCGGTTTGGTGGTTTGTAACATTGGCGACGCTTCCATGGGTTGCGGCCCCGTATACGAGGGCATGAACTTTGCTGCCATGGATCAATACAACACTTTGTGGGATAAAGAACACAAAGGTGGTTTGCCCATTATCTACAACATCTTCAACAACAACTACGGCATGGGTGGTCAGCCCCGAGGCGAAACCATGGCCTATGAATTTGTTGCCCGGTTCGGTGCAGGCGTGACTCCTTCACAAATGCACGCAGAGCGGGTGGACGGATACAACCCCTTGGCCGTAATCGACGCATATAAGAGAAAGCGCAAGATCATCGATGAGCGCAAAGGCCCAGTACTCTTAGACGTGCTCACCTATCGCTTCTCGGGACACTCCCCCTCGGATGCGGATTCCTACCGCACCAAAGAAGAAAAAGATATGTGGATGCAACACGATTCCATTGTGGAATTCGAACGCCAGTTGATCGATGCCGGTGTTGCAACCAAGAGCGAAATCGAAGCACAGCGGGATAAAGTCAAGGCAGATATCTTAAACGTTATGAAGTGGGCATCTTCCGACGAAATTTCTCCCCGCATGGATCTGCAAAAGACACCCCACGCCATTTCTTCTATTATGTTCTCCAACCAGACAAAGAAGATTATGGAAGAGGGCCGAAAACCCGATGTCTTGCAGCCCAAAGAAGAAAATGCAAGGGTGAAAGCAATTGCAAAGAAAGTGCGCTTTGCCTATGACGAAAACGGCAAGCCTGTTTCTAAGAATAAGATGTATCAGTTAAGAGACGGTATCTTTGAAGCCATGGTGGATAAGTTCTACGAAGATCCCACCATGATCGCTTATGGCGAGGAAAACCGGGATTGGGACGGTGCATTTGCCGTATACCGTGGGCTCACCGAAGCAATGCCCTATCACCGGGTGTTTAACGCACCCATCTCCGAGGGTGCCATCGTGGGCACAGCCGTTGGATACGGCATGGTAGGCGGACGTGCAGTGGTGGAACTGATGTACGCCGACTTCTTAGGCCGTGCGGGCGATCAGGTGTTTAACCAGTTGTCCAAGTGGCAGTCCATGTCGGCTGGCGTGCTGAAAATGCCCATCGTGCTGCGCATGTCGGTGGGTTCCAAATACGGTGCACAGCACTCCCAGGATTGGACGGCACTCACCACCCACATCCCCGGATTAAAAGTTGTGTTCCCCGCAACACCCTACGACGCAAAGGGACTTATGAATGCTGCACTAAACGGCACAGACCCGGTCATCTTCTTTGAGAGCCAGAGAATATACGATGTGGGCGAAGAGTTCCATGAGGGTGGTGTGCCCGAGGGTTACTACGAGATTCCCATTGGCGAACCCGATGTGAAGCGGGTGGGCAGTGATTTAACAGTGCTCTCCATTGGTGCAACCCTGTACCGGGTGTTGCCCGCAGCGAAGGAACTGCAAGAAAAGTACGGCATCTCCACCGAAATCATCGATGCACGCAGCTTAGTGCCCTTTAACTACGAAAAGGTTGTCGAATCCGTGAAAAAGACGGGTAAGATCATCATTGCGGGAGATGCGTGCGAGAGGGGTTCTCACATGAAGGAATTCGCCCAGACGATCACCGAGCTGTGCTTCGATTATCTGGATGCTCCCCCCGTTGTTGTGGGCGCACGGAACTGGATCACACCTTGTTACGAGCTGGATGCAGACTTCTTCCCCCAACCAAGCTGGATCATCGATGCTTATCATGAGCGCATCGCACCCCTGCCCGGTTACACCCCGGTTACCAACTTTACAAAGCAGGAGCAGATTCGCATCAACAAATTAGGCGTTTAAACATACGGCCAAAGAGGCAAGAGCAGTTTTTTAGCTGCTCTTGTTTTGGTGTCGTTGTATAGTAGGTGAATATAAATTGAATATAAAATTTTTAAGCTCAAATTTTAATTTATTTTGCAAAAAAGTGTTGACTAAAAGAAGGACCTTTGGTATAATACATACTTGTCAGCGTGTGCTAAGAGGTGCTGGATTTTAAGCGGGCAAGTTGAACAAATTGGGACGTGCGCCTGTAGCTCAGGTGGATAGAGCAACGGCCTTCTAAGCCGTGTGTCCGGGGTTCGAGTCCCTGCAGGCGCGCCAAGCGGACAAATTGAATCTGTGGGTAAACCAAACGTGGTGGATATAGCTCAGTCGGTTAGAGCGCCAGGTTGTGGCCCTGGAGGCCGTGGGTTCGATTCCCACTATTCACCCCAAAACAATCGCAGTGCCCTTGGGAATTTCTTTTGTGGAGCTGCAACGGTTTTGAACAAAGATTGCAATAATCGATGGGGTGTCGCCAAGCGGTAAGGCACGGGACTTTGACTCCCGCATTCGTAGGTTCAAATCCTGCCACCCCAGCCATTGATTACACCAACCACATTCCCTGACCCGCTAGCTCAGTCGGTAGAGCACATGACTTTTAATCATGGTGTCCGGAGTTCGAATCTCCGGCGGGTCACCAAATAACAAGAAGAGCTTCTGTGTTTGCAAAGGTTCTTTTTTAGTTTAATGCTTAATCAGATTCGAACCGCCGTGAAGCGAAACACCAATGGTTTGGTGTTTCGTAGGCGGAAGTGATAATCCGTGAGCGAAGCGAACACAAACGAATCTCCGGCGGGTCACCAAATAACAAAAAGAGCTTCTGCGTATGCAAAGGTTCTTTTTTAATTTAATGCTTGTTGAGATTGGAACCGATTGGTCACCAGTTGGGGCCGAATATCAACATTGTAATGATGCCTGTGGTTGTTCTGAATTATCTTTCAATATGAAGTTGTTCGATTAAATCAGATGGCTTAGGGATCACGCAACCGTGGTCTTCCAAATCGCATAAAACAAGATTTAAAACATCCTCTGCCAATTTGTTTGCATGCATACGCATTCTGAAATTGCCATGGTGAACACTTGTTTTGAGAATATAAACATATCGTTAAAAAGATTATATTTTATCCAAAAACACTTTTAATTATTCCAAGAGTAGTATATAATATAATAATGAAGAAATGTTGTTTTTGAGGAGCCTTATGATCTTAAGTTTGGGAAAAGATACGGCCATTCCCGTGTCCGACATCGTATTTATATTCAATACCCAAAACATCACGTCCTGCAAGGACACCCTCTCTCTCTTGGAAAACCTGCAAGAGAAGTGTACCTGCGTGTACATCGAGGGGGACAAGGCTGCAAAGTCCATCGTGTATGCGAGACACGGGCAAAAACACGTTCTGTACTATTCGATTATAGGCTCCGTCACGCTCATGCGGCGGGGTAATCACTTTTTAAAAGCTTTAGTGGAGGAATATTAAGTGTCAGTGAACAACACCTACAACGAGGACAATATCCAAGTACTCGAGGGATTAGAACCGGTGCGCAAGCGCCCGGGCATGTATATCGGTTCCACCGATGCCCGGGGTCTGCACCATCTGGTCTATGAAATCGTGGATAACTCAATAGATGAAGCAATGGCTGGATATTGCACCAACATAGAAGTCACTCTGTTTGCCGATGGCAGCGTTCGGGTGAGCGACAACGGAAGGGGTATTCCCACGGGAATGCACAAGACTGGTAAGTCTGCCCTAGAAGTTGCCCTCACTGTGCTCCACGCCGGAGGCAAGTTTGATTCAGAGGGGTATAAAGTCTCGGGAGGGCTTCACGGAGTGGGTCTTTCCGTTGTGAACGCCCTTTCCAAAGAACTCACCGCAACGGTGAAGCGGGAGGGGAAGGTCTACAGCCAGAGTTATGTCCGGGGTAAACCCTTGACAGAGCTTAAAATTGTGGGGGAAACGGAAGAGCGGGGTACCACCATTGAATTTACCCCCGACGATGAAATATTTGAAACCCTAGAGTTTTCCTACGACACCCTGCGGGCTAGGCTCAAGGAACTGTCCTTTTTAAACAAGGGCATCAACATTAAAATTTCCGAACAAGCCACGGAGAAAACCAGCAATTTTTGCTACGAGGGGGGCATACGCTCCTTTGTGGAAAACCTAAATAAATCCAAAACACCTCTGTTCGAGCACCCCATATACTTTTGTGGGGAGGAGAGCGGTTCCTTTGCGGAAATTGCCATTCAGTACAACGACGGGTACACCGAAAACATCTTCACCTTTGCAAACAACATCTCCACCCATGAGGGGGGCACCCACTTGGAGGGATTTAAGCTGGGTATGACCAGAGTAGTAAACGACTACGCCCGGAAGTTTAAATTATTAAAGGAGAGCGAACCCAATCTGGGGGGAGACGACATTCGAGAGGGCATGACAGCCATTATCAGCGTGAAACTCACCGAACCTCAGTTTGAGGGGCAGACAAAAACCAAACTGGGTAACAGCGAGATTCGTGCGCTGGTATCGGGTATCGTGGGGGAGGGTATGAACACCTTCCTGGAGGAAAACCCCGCTCTCGCTAAAAAAATTGTCGAGAAGTGTATCATGGCCACAAGGGCCAGAGAAGCTGCCCGCAAGGCCCGGGACTTAACCCGCCGCAAGGGTGCGCTGGACAGCCTCTCCCTGCCCGGCAAGCTTGCCGATTGCTCCGAAAAGGATGCTTCCCAGTGCGAGATCTTCATCGTGGAGGGAGATTCCGCAGGCGGCAGTGCAAAGCAGGGCAGAGACAGGCGATATCAGGCAATTTTACCCCTGCGGGGAAAAATTCTCAACGTGGAAAAAACGAGGTTCGACCGTGCCCTTGGCAACAACGAGATTCGCTCCATGATCACCGCCTTTGGTGCGGGCATTGGAGAGGAGTTCGATGTCTCTAAGCTTCGGTACAGCAAGATCATCTGTATGACCGATGCAGACGTGGACGGTTCCCACATACGCATCCTCATGCTCACCTTCTTTTACCGCTATATGAAGCCGTTAATCGACGAAGGACACGTGTTTATTGCACAACCTCCCCTGTACAAAGTGAGCAAGGGTAAAACGGAGAAATACCTCTATTCGGACAGGGAGTTGGAGGATTATTTAGCCGAGATCGGCAGGGACAACATCAACATCCAGCGGTACAAGGGTTTGGGTGAGATGAACGCAACCCAGCTCTGGGACACCACCATGGACCCAGAAAACCGCACGTTGCTGCAAGTGACCTTAGAAAACGCCATCGAAGCCGACGAGATATTCTCCCTGCTCATGGGTGATGTGGTGGAGCCTCGGCGTGAGTTTATCGAACAAAACGCCAAGCTGGTGTCCAACTTAGATATTTAACGAGAGGAATGACTTTTTGTGGATAGAAAGCGAATTCAACCCATTGATATAGAACAGGAGATGAAAAAATCCTTTATCTCCTACGCCATGGCGGTCATCATCAACCGTGCCCTGCCCGACGTGCGGGACGGTTTAAAACCCGTACACCGGCGTATTCTCTACTCCATGAGCGAGTTAAACCTAAGCGCAGACAAACCCTATCGCAAATGTGCGAGAATCGTGGGTGACGTGCTGGGTAAATACCACCCCCACGGGGACAGCTCGGTATACGACGCAATGGTGCGCATGGCGCAAGATTTCTCCATTCGCCACATGCTGGTGGACGGACACGGCAACTTTGGTTCGGTGGACGGGGACAGCCCTGCGGCCATGCGATACACCGAAGCAAGGCTTTCCAAAATCTCCATGGAGATGCTCAGAGATTTGGAAAAGGACACGGTGGACTACTACCCCAACTTTGACGAAACGTTAATGCAGCCAACGGTGCTGCCCGCACGGTTCCCCAACCTTTTGGTGAACGGCACAGGGGGTATTGCCGTGGGGATGGCCACCAACATCCCACCCCACAACTTAGCAGAAACCATCGACGCTTGCCTGGCCCTCATGGACGACCCGGAGATATCCATTTCCGATCTCATTAAAATTATGCCCGGTCCGGACTTCCCAACGGGAGGTACCATCATGGGGCTTAGCGGCATTCGCCGTGCCTATGAGACGGGCAGGGGAAAGATTGTCACCCGGGGTAAATCCATCGTGGAGGAATACGGCAACGGCAGGTTGCGTATTGTTATCACCGAAATACCCTATCAAGTAAACAAAGCCACCCTCATCGAGCGCATTGCCGAACTGGTGCAGGAAAAGAAGGTGGACGGCATATCCGATATCCGGGACGAGTCGGACAAACAGGGTATGCGCATCGTCATCGAGTTAAAGCGGGATGGCAACCCCAACGTGGTGCTCAACCGTTTGTATAAACAAACCCAGTTGCAGGACACCTTTGGGGTGATTATGCTGGCACTGGTGAACAACGAACCCAAGGTGCTCAACCTAAAGCAAATACTGCACTACTACATCGAGCATCAAAAAGACGTAATCGTTCGCAGAACCCAGTACGACTTGGAAAAAGCACAGGCTCGGGCACACATCCTAGAAGGGCTGCTCAAGGCACTGGATCACATCGACGAAGTAATTAAATTAATACGCTCCTCCGCAGATACCCCCACGGCTAAAAACGGCCTCATGGAGACCTTTGGATTTTCGGATAAGCAAGCCCAAGCCATTCTGGATATGCGGCTGCAACGCCTGACAGGGCTGGAGCGGGATAAGCTGGAAAACGAGTACAACGAGTTGCTTAAAAAGATCGAGTATTATCAAAAAATTCTCTCCACCCCTCAGATGGTGTTGGACATCATCAAAGAGGAGTTGACGGAGATTAAAAACCGCTTTGCGGATGCCAGGAGAACGGATATCTCTCCCTTGGAGGATGAAATCGATTTAGACGAACTCATAGCCGAAGGAGAAATGGCGGTAACCCTCACCCACTTTGGTTACATCAAGCGCTTACCCTCAGACACATACCGTGCCCAGCGCAGGGGCGGCCGAGGGGTTGCAGGGGTGCAGACCCGGGAGGAGGACTTTGCACGCCACGTGTTTGTCACCAGCACCCATTCGGAGATTTTGTATTTTACCAACAAGGGTAAGGTGTATCGCAAGAAGTGTTACGAAATTCCCGAAGCGGGCAGAACGGCTAAGGGGCTTGCCATCATCAACATGCTCAATTTAGAGAGCGACGAGAAGGTGACGGCGGTGTTCCCGGCAAGCGGTTACGACGAGGGATATCTGGTGTTTGTGACCAAGCAAGGGTTTATTAAAAAAACGGCCATGTCTGCCTATGCAAACATTCGCCAAAACGGTTTGCTGGCCGTGGGGCTTCGTGAGGACGACGAGCTGATTTGCGTCTTTAAAGCCGTGGACGACGACGATATCATCGTGGGCACACGAAACGGAATGTCCATACGGTTTGCCATCGGCAACGTTCGAGAGATGGGCAGAACGGCTATGGGTGTCATTGCCGTGAGTCTGAAAAACGACGATTATGTTGTGGATGCAGACGTGGTGTACCCCGACAGCGATATTTTAGTGATCACCGAAAAGGGTTACGGCAAGCGTACCCCCGAGGGCGAGTACCGGGTGCAATACCGGGGCGGAAGTGGCATTAAGACCCTCAACGTCACGGATAAGACCGGCCGGTTGGCTGCGCTGAAGGTGGTTGCGGGCACAGAGGATTTGATGATCGTAAACGATGCAGGGGTGGTGATCCGGGTGAATATTTCGGAAGTGTCCACATTTGGACGGAGCACCCAGGGTGTGCGGCTCATGCGGTTGACTCAGGAGATCAGCGTTGTGAGTGTTGCACTGCTGCCCGAAACGGAAAATGAGGAAGGTTATCCACAGGAGGGTGAGGAATAAGTCACAAGAATTCCTGTTCGTTTTAAAAGTTATACACGGTTATACACAGTTTTCAACAAGTTATCCACACGATTTGTGGATAACTTGCTTTTTTATGTGGACTTAAGTCCAAACTCGCACCCTCGTTTCGTGGGCTCCGCCCACACCAAGGGGGACCACTCGTCCCCCTTTGAACCCCCTCGGCAGGGACTGATTCCCTGCACCCCTTGTATGGGGGAAATTCACATGTTAGCAAAGCGATAGCTTTGCGTTAAAAAGCCAATTTAAAACCCCCGGAGTGCATCCGGGGGCCTCTACTACTGTTCAAACTATTTCTTCTTGCCTCTCATGTTCCACGAAACCCACAGGGGCGTCGCAATAAACAGAGACGAATAACAACCGCTCACAATACCCACCAGCATGGGCAGTGCAAAATTGGTGATCGACGCCAAGTTAAACAGAATTGAAACCACAAACACCGTCGCCATAGCCATAAACGTGGATAAACTGGTGTTTACCGTGCGCACAATGGTCTGGTTGAGACTGATGTTCACCAACTCGTTGAGTGGCTTCTTGGTGCCGTATATCTTCTCGTTTTCACGAATACGGTCGTAGATGACGATGGTGTCGTTGATGGAATAACCGATAATAGTCAGTACAACGGCAACAAACGCATCGTTAATGGGAATCCTGAATATAACGAATATGGCAAAAACCATCACCACGTCGTGAAGCAGGGCAACCAAGGCCATGACGCCGGCACTCAAGCCGTGAATGGAACGGAAGCGGAACCACACGTAAATAATGATGAGCACAACCGCTAACGACACCGCAAGAATTCCCTTTTGCAGGAACTCAAAGCCGTAGTACGGGTCTACGTTAAATGTTTCCCGAACGGTTAGTTTTGCTTGGGGAAATGCTGCTGTCAATTCGTTAAACAGTGCTTCCTGCTGTTCGGCAGTCAGTCCGTTGTTACCCGCAACGTTGAGCACAATTTCTTTGTTCTCCCCGGTGAAATCCTGGGTTTCCTGAACGGACACAGGGGTTGAAAGAACGGATGCAGCCTTTGCGGAGAACTCGTCTTGGGAGACAGCACCCTCATAACCGTATTTAATGATGGAACCGCCCCGGAACTGAATGTCTAAGGTGACACCGTCCACAAAGAGCATCACAACTGTTAAAGCGATGATACACAGCGAGATGATATAGAATATCTTGCGCTTGCCGTAGAAATCAAAGGTGGATTTAGACATTTTCTTCACCTCCCTTGTTTTTATAACCGTACAAGGCCTTGTTGCGCACAAGCCCTGAAATCGATTTGTTCATGATTCTGGAGAGCAGCACGCCACAGATGATGTTAAACACTACGCCCGAGAACAGGGTAATGCCGAAGGAAATCATGGAGCCAGTGCCCAGAATCCACAGCAGAATTGCCGCAATAGCAACCGTTACGTTGCCGTCGAATATGGCGGAGAATGCCTTTTTATATCCCGCATCGATGGATGCACGCAGGGATTTACCCGCACGAAGCTCTTCCTTGATGCGCTCGATGGTGATTACGTTTGCGTCAACGCCCATGCCGATGGCTAGGATGATACCCGCAATACCCGGCAAAGTCAGGGTGTATTGGGTGGTGGCCAGCACCAGAAGTTGTCCCACCATTTGTCCGGCCAGTGCGATAACTGCCAAAAATCCGGGGACCCTGTATATAATGATCATGAACAGGGAGATCAGACCAAAGGCAATGATTCCCGCCAGCAGCATCATATCCAGTGCGGATTGACCCAGAGTGGGGGAGATGGACGAGTTGCTCTTGGATACCAACTTAAAGGGCAGTGCACCTGCGCTGATGGTATTTGCAAGGCTCTTCGCCTCTTCTACAGAGCCGATTCCTTCAATAATACAGGAAGAATCGGTAATTACTTTTTCGCAGCGGGGGGCGGAGACCATGGCATCGTCCATGAGGATGGGCATATAGTTTTCTCCCTCTCCCCTTGCCGATACAGCGGCGGTGGCCAGGGCAAACTTTTCGATACCCTGCTGTTTAAAGTTGAGCAGCACGATGGGTGCACCGTTTCGGCTTTCGTAGTATGCGGAAGCCACATCCGTTCCCTCCATTAAGATATTGCCGTCTACATCCCGAAAGGTGAGCACACCCATCTGTCCTAATTCGGCAATGGCCTCTTGGGGGTTAAAGTTTGTTTCGTCTGCCTTCCAGGGGAAGCGGACAATAATTCTCTTTCTCGCATAATCAACAGTCACTTCACGGTCGGCGATGTTGTTTTTATCTAGCCTGATTTCCATGATGGTACGGGCATTGTTGAGGTCGTCGTCCGTTATGTTGAGGGTTGGGTCTTCAGGTTCAAATACAGCATCTACCCCTCCCCGTATATCGATACCTAAGCGTATGTCCGAAACGCTGTTCATGATTTTGTTCTGTGTACCGTTCTCGTTGTATGTGGTGATTCCAAACATCAGGCCGGTGGCTAACAGGCCGATGACGAGGAAAACCACAAGCAAGCCGATACCCTTGTTTCTCTTCATCTAGCGAAAACTCCTTTCCACAACTATAAAACCAATAAAGGGTGAACCCCTAACTTATTAATAATACTGAAATATTTATTATTCGTCAAGAATTTTCTTATTTTTGCTTGTTTTATTGAAGATTGCAAGTTTTATGTAACTGCATCGATAATCGCACGGTGAACACACACATCGGCAGCAAGTCCTAAAATATCGGTGTCACACACTTTATCTCCAATGGACAGGGCAAAAATGGTATCGCCGTCGAAGGAGGTTTGTGCGGGCTGAATGGCCTTGGATAAACCGTTTTGCCCAAAAGCTGCCAAACGGTTGGCTTGCGCTTTGTCGAGCCTTGCGTTGGTGGCCACAACCCCAATGGTGGTATTGGTGTTGGGGGTGAGGGACGTAATCTTTCCGCCAAGCAAAAACTCTTTGGCAGATAAACCCGTTTTGCTGTGCACCAAAATATTTCCGCTCTCGTCATAAATATCCCCAAGGGCATTCACCGCAACGAAAGCACTGACGAGGATTCCATCGCCCAACTCTACCGTGGCACAACCGATGCCCCCGGGCTGTGCCCCTTCAAAGCCAAAAAACTTTGAAACCGTTGCTCCCGTTCCCGCACCCACTTGCCCCTTTTGACGTGGATTGGTTTTTGAATGCACACACGCTTCGTAGCCGTTTTGTGCCGTGGGGCGCACCTTGGCATTACCTACCGATAGATCAAACAGCACTGCCCCCATGACGATGGGCACCTTGGAAAAACCTGTATCAAAGCCGAAACCGTGTTCCTCCAGATAGTCCATGGCACCGCAGCAGGCGGCAAGGCCGTATGCACTGCCCCCGCACAACATAATCCCGTGGGTGAGGGGGGTGGAGTGGGTTGGGTCTGCAATGGGGGTCTCCCGGGTGCCCGATGCCGCACCCCGGATGGATACTCCGGCTACCGCCCCGGTTGGGGTGAGTACGGCAGTGCACCCAGTTTTATTTTCCCCATCGGTGTAGTGGCCCACATAAATTCCCTCAATATCGGTGATGTAGTTCATGGCAAAATACTCCTTCAATAAAGTAATACTAAACACTCATATACACAACGATAAAACTTGTCTTTTTGCCGCCTGACTTCTTTAGCAACCCTTGAAAGGCAACCAGCCTTCCTGCAGCTTGCTGCATCGTCAACCAACAAAAATCCTTCGTTTTATTCACTATGTCTATTCGTGTTTAGTATAAAGAGTCGAAGAAATCACGTTTCAACGACTCTTACATGTTTAAATGTGCAGAATGGTCACACCGGGGTTTATGGAGGAGGTTTTGGATTTAATTCGCTTGTGCACTAAGTCGCAACGCACCATATCCTTCAGAATCGTTGTGGAATAACCGTGAATCACGTGTACTTCCTTCACGGCCCCATTGGCTGTGGATAAAAACTTCTCCAAATACTTCTTTGCTTCCACGTACTTCATGCCGTGGAGATTGATCTCCACTTTTTGCCCCGACACGAACTTAATCATGCATTGTCTTTTTTTCTGATGTCCGCACGTTTGATCTTTCCTGAAACTGTCTTCGGTAACTCCTCTACAAACTCTACAATTCTCGGGTATTTGTAGGGTGCTGTCACCCGTTTCACGTGGTCTTGCAGTGTGCGAATCAATTCATCGCTGGGTGCATAGTCCTTTGTGAGTACGATGGTGGCTTTGACAACCTGCCCACGCACCGGATCGGGTACGGCAGATATGGCACACTCCAACACCGACGGGTGCTCGATGAGGGCACTTTCCACCTCGAAAGGTCCAATGCGATACCCCGAACTCTTGATAACGTCGTCTGCTCTGCCCACGAAGTAGTAATAACCCTTTTCATCGTACCATGCGATGTCCCCCGTGTGGTAGTAACCGTCGTACCACAGGGAGTTTGTCCGATCGTCGTCTGCTAAATAACCGCAGAATAACCCTACAGGGTTTCCGTTCCGGGTGTCGATGACAATCTCACCCTCTTCGCCGGGTTCACAAATTTCCCCTTCGTCGTTTAACAATTTAATGCCGTAGAGGGGAGAGGGCTTACCCAGGGAACCGGGGATTGGTTCCACCCAGGGATAGGTGGCGATTAAGGGAGTTGTTTCGGATTGTCCAAACCCTTCCTTAATTTTAACACCCGATATCTTTAAAAATTGGTTGTACACCTCTGCGTTTAAGGGTTCTCCCGCAGTGGTGGCGTGTCTTAAGTGTGAAAAGTCATAGGACGACAAATCTTCCTTAATTAAAAAGCGATACACCGTGGGGGGAGCACAAAAGCTGGTTACTTTGTATTTACACACCTTTTTGAGCAGCTCCAAGGGAGAAAACTTGTCCATGTCGTAGGTGAACAGGGCACTGCCCGCAATCCACTGTCCGTAAATTTTTCCCCAAGAAGCCTTAGCCCAACCCGTATCTGCAACAGTGATGTGCAAGCTGGTATCAGAAAGCTCCTGCCAAAACTTTGCGGTGAGGATGTGCCCCAGGGGGTATGAAAAGTTGTGGAGCACCATCTTAGGCATACCCGTTGTGCCCGATGTGAAATAAATCAGCATGGGATCGGTGCTCTCGTTTTGAATACGCTCAAAGGTTTGGGGATAGTTCTTATACTCGTCAAAGTTAATATATCCCTCCCGCAAACCCAGCAACATTTTGTGCTTGAGGGTCTTGGACTTGGGTGCAGCTTTGTCCAGGGACGAGAGCAGCACTTCGTCGTTGCAGGTGACAATCATCTTAACTTCTGCCGCATCAAACCGATAGTTTAAATCCTTTTCGGTTAAGAGATGGGTGGCGGGAATGACAACGGCACCCAACTTGTGCAGTGCCAAGATGCAGAACCAATACTCGTACCGCCTCTTGAGGGTGAGCATAACTTTATCGCCCTTGCCAATTCCGTAGCAGCGAAACATGTTTGCAACTTGGTTGGAGCGCTTGGACATTTCATCAAAGGTGAAGAAGTGTTCTTCGTCCTCGTCGTTGCACCAAACCATCGCCAGTTTTTCGGGCGAAGCAGTTGCAAATTCGTCTACAATGTCGTAGGCGAAGTTAAAGTTTTTGGGAACGTTAATATAAAAATTGTGATAAAAATCTTTGTAGTCCTTAAATTGGGTCTTACAGTACCTCTCGATCATATATATACACCTCCGAAATTTTAAAAAATTAAAGACTTAGGGCAGGACGACTGCTAGAAATTTTGCAGTAGCTCCCACGGCTTTAAGGGCGTGCATATATTGAGAATCCAAATAGATACTGTCTCCCTCGTTGAGGGTTACTTCCTGATCTTCGATCATCATTTTAATTTGTCCCTCGATGACCAAATCGAATTCATGGCCGTCGTGGGAGTTCATATACCACGGCTTATCTTCGTCGGGCTGAACGGTTACGATATAGGGATCGCACTTTTTGTGAGAAAAGTTTGAAACCAATGCTTCGTATTCGTATTCCTCCTGGCGCTGCACCCTAACTCCCCTGTTTTTGCGGCACAGGGTGTAGGTTTTGAGTTTGGCGCTTCCGCCCGTGATTAGATCCACCACTTCCACATTAAAGCGATGGGCGAGTTTCGTCAAAAAACTAATGGGGATGTCATGGCTGCCGGATTCGTACAACTCGACGACGAGGGCGTCCACTCCTATATCTTTAGATAGTTGTTCAACGGATACGTCCCAGATTTCTCTGAGCTCTTTACAGCGATTGGCGATTGCGCCTAGGTTCTCTGTGTTGTCGTGCATACTTCCTCCTTCTTATAGCCTTAAATTAGCCTGATTTTCCTTATATATAAATATATTCACACAGTGTGTGAATATCAGACTTGCAAATATTCAACTGTACCTTTTCGCAGCATCCAAGCATGTTCTGTTACGAAAAGTTTCTTTTGCGTACTTTCCTAAAAGAAAAGTAAGTGGTCGGGGCAACAGGATAGTTTAAGGGTTCCTCCCCCTAAAAACAGTCCACTGGACTGTTTTCTTAACGGGGTTTCAAATCCTGTCGCCCCTTACGTTGGTCGGGGCAACAGGATTTGAACCTGCGACCTTTTGGTCCCGAACCAAACGCGCTACCAAGCTGCGCTATGCCCCGACTATTTTTTTATTATATATCATATTTCCATCCTTGTCTATCATTTTATAAAATCAATTAAAATGAAATATTTATACTTGCATCTTGCATTTATATGTGTTAATATGTCAATAACAAATATTTATATCGATATGAGAGGATCAAATCATGACAGCAAAACAATATGTTCGCGATGTACTTTCGAAACTGAAGCAAAAAGACCCAAACGAAAAAGAATTTTTGCAAGCTGCCACCGAGATATTAGAATCTTTAGAACTCGTGTTTGAACGCCATCCCGAGTTTATGGAGGCTAATTTGCTGGAACGCTTCGTTGAACCCGAGCGTATGATCCTGTTCCGGGTGCCCTGGATCGATGACAAGGGTAATATCCAAGTGAACAGGGGATATCGGGTGCAGTTTAACTCCGCTATCGGCCCATACAAAGGCGGACTTCGCTTCCATCCCTCTGTAAACTTAGGTATCATCAAATTTTTAGGTTTTGAACAAATTTTGAAGAATTCACTCACCGGTCTTGCAATCGGCGGTGGTAAAGGTGGTTCGGATTTCGACCCAAAAGGGAAGAGCGACAACGAAGTAATGCGCTTCTGCCAAAGCTTCATGACTGAACTTGTGAAACATGTGGGTGCAGATACCGACGTTCCCGCAGGGGATATCGGCGTGGGCGCACGGGAGATCGGCTTTATGTACGGCCAGTACAAGCGCTTAACCAACCGTTACGACGGCGTGCTCACCGGCAAAGGTCTCACATACGGCGGTTCCTTAGCCCGCAAAGAAGCAACGGGTTATGGCCTCATCTACTTCATGGATGCAATGTTAAAAGCCAACGGCAAGAGCTTCAAGGGTACAACTGCTGTCATCTCCGGCTCGGGTAACGTGGCAATTTATGCCCATGAAAAAATCACTGCTCTGGGTGCAAAAGTTGTTGCCATGAGTGATTCGGGTGGTTATGTATATGACGAAAACGGCATTAACTTAGACACCATTAAGGAATTAAAGGAAGTTAAGCGTGCACGTATTTCTGAATATGTAAACATCCACAAAAACGCAAAATACGTTGAAGGCTGCACAAACATTTGGACAGTGAAGTGCGACGTGGCTCTGCCCTGTGCTACCCAAAACGAAATCGACGAAGAGAGCGCAAAGATTTTAGTGAAGAACGGTTGCTTTGCTGTGGGTGAAGGTGCAAACATGCCTTCTACACTGGAAGCCACCAACGTTTTCTTGGAAAACGGCGTGTTCTTTGGGCCGGCAAAGGCTGCAAACGCTGGCGGCGTTGCCACTTCTGCTTTGGAAATGAGCCAAAACTCCATGAGATTGAGCTGGACCTTCGAAGAAGTGGATGCAAAACTCAAGGGTATTATGGAAAACATTTTCGAACAATCCGACAAATACGCCAAGGAATACGGCAAGCCGGGTAACATGGTTGTGGGTGCAAACATTGCAGGGTTCATGAAAGTTGCAACCACCATGATGGCACAGGGTTGTGTTTAATATAATAGGCATATAAATTTGAAAAATATGGTTGAGGAGTATATATACTCCTCAATTTTTTATTTTAAAGATATTGTAATTTTTTTAATAAATGATATACTATAATTTGAAGAAGTAGATGAGGTTTAGTGTGAAAAATTGTTTCAATAATTATGTCATAAATGAAGCGTTGGAAGGAAGTTTGATATGAAAAATGTATTAACTCCCGGCCTGATTCGCAGATTAATCGATAACACACCCATAGCGTATATCATTTTGGATGACACATATAAAATCCACTATATTAACAGCTATTTTTTGAAATTGCGAAATTTGGAGCTGCATAGTACGCTGGGTGAAACCTGTTATAACATATCCAACGGCGGTAAGATGTGTGACAACTGCGCAGTGCAGCAGGCGCTGCTCACCGACGAAAAGACTATGATCTCAAGGAAAGATATTTTGGCTGATGGAACGCCTCGTTATGTGGATGACTACGCAATTCCTCTGCTCAAAACCCCCGAGCGGGAGTATATCCTTGAAATTATGGTGAACCGCAGTGAGGAGATGCTGGCGCACGAACAGCGGGAAAAGGACTACAGCGAAATTCTCAACCTGTTCTCCCTGTTGTTGGAAGCCAAGGATTTATACACTGCCGAGCACTCCAGCAATGTAAAAAAATATGCGGTAAATTTGGCCCACGCCATGGGGTTGCCTATGGACGAGATCAACAACATTTCCGTTGCTGCCAGTTTACACGATTTGGGTAAAGTGAAAATATCCGATTCCATCATCAACAAACCGGGTAAGCTGACCGATGAAGAATTTCAAAGCATCAAGAGCCATCCCGTGGTCTCCTATGAAATGCTGAACAGGCTTTCCGGGTTTAAAGAGATGAAGGACATCGTCCGCTCTCACCACGAGCGGTACGACGGCAGGGGTTACCCCGATGCTCTGGCGGGGGAAGAGATATCCCTTGGGGCACGGGTTGTGGCTGTTGCCGATACCTACGACGCCATGACATCCACTAGGTCTTATCGCAAAGCCCTCTCCCACGAAACGGCATTGGAGGAGATTATTCGCTGTGCGGGCACACAGTTCGATCCGGATGTTGCACAGGCGTTTATCTCCATGAATTTTGACGGTGAGAGCCAGAGGAGCATCGTTCTGGACAAAAAGACGGTGGAGCGGGAACTTTCGGAGCATACAGCCGTTTTTGGGAAACAACCTATTGAAGATTACAGCAGTACCATCAATGAGGATTTGTTGTTAAAGAAAGTGTTTGAAAATACCCCCTGCGGGTACATCCTCATGGACACCAACCAAGAAATTCTCCTTGCCAACAACTATTTTTTAAATTACATGGGCCTTGAGGAAGATGAAGTAGTTGGATATATCTGCTACAAAGCAGGTGGGATTGGTCAGTCACCCTGCCCCAATTGTCCTGTGCTGCGATCCTTGAAGAGCAAAAAAATTGAAAGCAAACGCCAAGAGCAAGTGATCAAAGGTGCACTTAAAATTTTTGATATGTTTGCCATTCCCCTCCTGGACGAGGAATCGGGAAAAATTGAATATGTTGTGGAAGTCATCATAGACAGAACCAGAGAGGTGCTGCTCATGCGGGAGCGGGAGAAGGATTTCAAAAAGCTGGTAGACCTCATGCGGGATATTTATTACGAACAGTTTCCCGGTGCCATCGGGCAGAAGATGAAGGATGAGATTGTGAATTTGCGCAAGTCTATTTACGACCTCATTATGAAACAGGCCGATACGTTTCATGAGTGAGTGTACTGGTTTTATATTGGTAACAAAAAATTGACCGACTCATAACATTGAGTTCGGTCAACTTTTTAATTTTACTTTTTACTGGTTTATTACTTTGACATAATCTTCACCCAAAGATCGCCATACACTTTTTCGGTTTCACCTAAATCTTCAAAAGGTGAACAACGGCTGATCTCTTCCATGGAGGGGTTAAAGGAATTGAGCGCCTGATATTCCTCCGGCATGTTTTCCAAAACGCCCGCAATGGGGGAAGAATACCCGATGTATTCACAGTTAATGGTTGCAACGTCAACGCTTAATAAAAAGTTGATGAACGCCAGTGCTGCTTCTTTGTTCTTAGAAGCCTCGGGAATGGCCACATAATCAAGCCAAATGTTGGAACCCTCTTTGGGGATGGAATACGAGAGGTTTTCGCTTTCCATCATGGCAAGGGTTGCATCACCCGAATACACAACACCCATTGCCCCCGAACCGTTGAGCATGGAAATGCGAATGTCGTCGGTGCCATAGGCTTTGACTAAGGGCTTTTGGGCGATGAGTAAGTCTGTGGCCTGATTTAACTCGTCGATATTTTTGGTGTTGATGTTGTATCCCAGTTTTAAGAGGGCAACCGCAAAGGAATCCCGCATGGAGTTATACATATACATTTGTTTTGCATACTTTTCATCAAACAGACAATTCCAACTGGAAGCGTCTTCGGCACTCACTTTGGTGTTGTCGTAGAGAATGCCCACAGTTCCCCAAGTGTAGGGCACGGAGTAATCCCGGTTTAAGTCCAACTTTTGCTCCTGAATAAAGGGGGCAATATTAGCCGCATTAGGCAGCTTGGAGTAATCTATTTTGGAAAGAAGATTTTCTCTGCGCATCTTTTGAACCATATATTCGGAGGGAAACACCACGTCCACTTTGGAACCCGGTGCCGATATGGCTGCGTACATACTTTCGTTGTCGGGGCAAGTCTTATAGGAGACTTTAATACCCGTTTCGGATTCAAAACGAGCTAAAAGATTGGCGTCTAGGTACTCCCCCCAGTTGAGCACGTTGATGGTGGTTGTACTAGAACAGCCAACCAAAGAAAACGCACTGGAAGCAACCAGGCAAAGAGTCGTGAGTAAAATGAGGATTTTTTTCAATTGGGTAGTTCCTTTCTCTGTTGATTTAAATTCTTAGCCGCAATGTTGGTTCGAACGTTCACAACCACCAGCAGGGTGATGATGACAACGAACATAATTGCAGATAATGCGTTGATAGCAGGGTTGATGCCCACTCTCGCCATGGAGAAGATATAGATGGAGAGGTTGGAGATGGTGCCCTGGGTGGCAAAAAAGCTGATGATAAAATCATCGAAGGAGAGGGTGAACGCCATGATAAAACCCGTGATAATACCCGGCATAATGGCGGGGATGATGACTTTTTTCACGGCCTGCATGGGGGTTGCGCCCAAATCCAGTGCTGCGTCGTAAATCTCGGGGTTCATCTGGTTTAAGAGGGGCAGCACGGCAAAGATAACGTAGGGTAAATTGAACGTAATGTGGGCTAAGAGCAGGGTGGTGTACCCCCGATCCATGGTGGTAAAGATGAACAGCAGCAGCAATGATACCCCTGTGACAATATCTGCGTTCACCATGGGGACATACGAAAGATTCAACACCAAGTTTCGCTTAAACTTCTTGTACTGCTTAATGCCAATGGCAGCAGCAGTGCCAATGATGGTGGAAAAAATGGCGGACAAAAGGGCCACAGATAGAGTTGTGTTCACAGACTCCATGATGATGGGGTCGTGAAACAACTTTTCATACCACTTTAACGAAAACCCTTCAAAGCTGCCCATGGTGGACTGTTCGTTGAAGGAGAAAATAATGAGCACCAAAATGGGCGCATAGAGAAACAAAAGGATGATAGCCAGATAAAAACGTTTGATAAAGTTCCTCAAAACAGTGATCCCCCCTCGTTTTTATCGTATTTGCGCATGATAGCCATGCTCACGATCATGAGCAGCATCATCACAACGGATAAGGCAGAGCCGTATCCCCAATCGCGAATGCGCATGAACTGAAACTCAATTAAATCCCCGTACATCATCACGTGGGAACCGCCCAGCAGGGTGGACACAACGAAGGTGGTAATGGCGGGCATAAACACCATGGTGATGCCCGAAATAACACCGGGCAGAGAGAGGGGAAACACCACTTTGGTGAAGGTTTTTAATTTGTTGGCTCCCAAGTCCTCGGCAGCTTCGATGTATATCTTGTTCATCTTCGCAAAGGCGTTGAAGATGGGCAGGATCATAAAGGGCAAAAAGGTGTATACCAAACCAAACACCACGGCACCCTCGGTATAGAGCATCTGCACCCTTGGAAATCCAAGAGAGATGAGCAGAGCGTTGATGATCCCTCCGTCGTCCAGCAGCGCTTTCCACGCATAGGTGCGCAGCAAAAAGTTCAGCCACATGGGTATGATGAACAGCAGGGACAGGGTGGACGCTGTGACAGGCTTTAATTTTGAAATAATATATGCAACGGGATAGGCTAAAATCAGGCAGATGAGCGTTGCCAAAAATGCAAGCCACACCGAGCGGGAGAGGATTAACAAAGACTCTTCGCTGGTTGCCTTGACGATATGCTCAAAGGTGAAGGACACCGAACCATCGGGTGCGGTGGTGGTGAGTGCGTAATAAAAGATGAGTGCCAGTGGAACCACAATAAAGATGATCATCCACACCAAGTAGGGCAGGGCAAAGTACTTTCGCTGCATCTAATCTTCCCCTCCTTTTTTCATGATGTGTATCATATCGGGAGCGATGGACATGGAGACCACGTCCCCCGGCCGGTGGTTTTCGGTGGTGTGCACCAGCCACGTAAAGTCGTCGGCGGCAACCCTCAGTTCGTAGTGGACGCCAATAAAGATGCTGGACTCCACCTTGCCGAAATACTCCCCGGTGTTTCCCCGGGCTAACAGCACGTCCTCGGGGCGGATGACCACTTCAATGGCCTCGTTGGGTTTAAAACCGAAGTCCACGCACTTGTGCTTTCTTCCGGCAAATTCAACCAGATAATCTTCGATCATCACACCGGGCAAAATGTTGGATTCCCCGATGAAGTCGGCCACAAAGGCATTTTTGGGTTCGTTATATATCATCTCGGGCGTGCCGATCTGCTGGATCAAACCGTTGTTTAACACCACGATGGTGTCCGACATGGTGAGGGCCTCTTCTTGGTCGTGGGTGACGTACACAAAGGTGATGCCCAGGGTTTGCTGCATGCGCTTGAGTTCAAGCTGCATATCCTGGCGAAACTTGAGATCCAGTGCACCCAAGGGTTCGTCCAACAGCAAAACTTCGGGTTCGTTCACCAGCGCCCGGGCGATGGCAATGCGCTGCTGCTGGCCCCCCGAAAGGGAATCCACATAGCGCTTCTCATAACCCGACAAACCCACCAGTTTTAACATGTCCCGCACTTTTTGTGCGATGACAAGCTTATCCATTTTTTTTATTTTCAAGCCAAAGGCAATGTTTTCCGCAACGTTTAAATGGGGAAACAGGGCGTACTTTTGAAACACGGTGTTTAAGGGACGCTTGTGGGGAGGGGTTTGCAGCATGGACTTTCCGTTGAACAAAATATCACCCTCATCGGGGGTTAAGAAACCTGCAAGGGCGCGGAGCAGAGTGGTTTTGCCGCAGCCCGAAGGGCCCAGCAAGGTGACAAACTCGTTCTTGCGGATGTAGAGGTTGATATCGGAAAGGGCTCTGGTCTCCTTAAACTGGTGAGACACGTTTTTAATGTTGATCAACTGTGCGTCTGTCATTTAAAACTCCATTCCACCGCTAGACTTGCGGCACAAATAGTCAGAAACACCCTCAAAAGCTTGGGGGAGTGGACACCCAAATTAACTTAGAACCCGTTTTGCTCAGGTTCTTGATATAGTGGGGCATGTTTGGTTTAAAGCAAAAGGACTCTCCCTTTTTCACCCGATATTTCTTATCCCCAAGGAAAAGGCAAATACTGCCCGAGAGCACATACCCAAACTCCTCCCCCTCGTGGGGATCGTCAAGGTACGTCTCTCCCCCCGGTTCTAGGGACAGGGCAATGGGTTCCAAACTATTCTTTTGTGCGTTGGGGATGAGCCATGTGATGGTTTCGCCCGAATCGGGATTTTCTTTCACAAACATGTCGTCTTGGGCAAACACAATCTTTTCGTTTTCGGCTTCGCTGAAAAAGGAGTGCAGATTTGTGCCAAGACACTCTAAAATATCGGTGAGCGTGGCAATAGAGGGGGAGGTTAAGTCCCTCTCCAATTGGGATATGAAGCCTTTGGAAAGCTCTGCCCGATCGGCGAGCTCCTCCTGAGTAAGGCCATATTTAAGCCTAAGACGCTTTATCTTTTCTCCGATATTCAATCAGTTTCCCCAACCCAATATTTCATAAAATATTAAACTTAAAGTTTAGCAAAACTAAACAAACATTATTAAAGCACAAAATGCGCAAATTGTCAATATGATTTTTTGCTCACTTTCTATAGTGTATGCTGCGGAAAAAATTCCGCATACAATTGGGCTTTGAGAAACTTTTGAAATTTATTAACAACTATTGTCTTTTATGGTGCACACTGTTATAATATAAAATAGTAATGTGTTGCATTTGGAGGGAAGCATTTGCTGTATGAAGGATGAAATTGGACGGAATAAAAACAGTGCGACAATCGAAGATTTTTCAGGTGATTTTAAAGAGCTCCCCGCAGGTGCGGCTGTCCTCTTGGGGGATTTAACCATACAGTGGGCAAACGATGCTTTTTTTGACCTGCTGGGCAGCCCGAGAGACAAAGTGTGCAACAACTTTATGCCCCTCATGTACCCCGAAGATGCAAAGATTTTCATCAATGCACTCAGCATGGCGGGAGACGAGGGAACGGCCACGGTGAGTGGACTTAGGTTGTTTCATAAAAAGGGAAAGCTTTTGTATGTTCACATTGCCTTGGCTAAGCTTGCAAGGGAAAACAGCGGTCTTTTGGCAGTGTTTACAGACATCACTCAGCACATGGAACTCCTGCAAATGCTCAAGGGAGAGCAGGAACTCTCCCGGCTGATCTTGGAACTGAACAACGACAGTTTCTTTGACGTGGACGTGAGGGGCAACCGCATTGTCCACTCCAAAAACTTTGCCAATCGGTTCGGCATCACCCAAGAGAGGGGCAACATGGTTCAGGCTTTCGTGGAATCGGGTATTGTTTCACCCGAGAGTATGCCGGAATTTTTGCGGGTTGTAAGAGAGGCCACCACCACCGGTTCGGAAGCGGGCAACGGCATGGAGCTGAAGCTCATCACCCCTCAGGGGGAACAAGTTTGGTATTTGCTGCAATACAAAGTGCTGCTCACGGGGGAGGGAAAACCCCAGCGCATCATCGGCAGGCTCACGGATATCACCCTGCAAAAGACCAGAATAGATGGCCTCATTAAAAAGGCAGAAACCGATCCCCTCACCAAACTATACAACAAAGAGGAGACTCATCGGAAAATTGAAGAGTGCCTTGCGGGTGCAGAGGAAGGGGATCACTTTGCCCTCATTATGCTGGATATCGACAACTTTAAAACCATCAACGACACCCAGGGCCATCACACAGGTGATAAAGTTTTGATTAAAATTGCCGAAGTTATTAGAAACCTTTTCAGAGAGAGTGACATCATCGGACGGATCGGCGGTGACGAACTCATCGTCTTCATGCGCAACATCAAGTTGGACACCATTGTAGAAAAAAAAGCAGAGCTGTTGTGTGAAACCCTTCGGGAAATCGACTGCGGGTTTGGCACACATCAGATTTCGTGCAGTATGGGTATTGCCCTTTGTCCCCAGCACGCCTTGGGGTTCGAGGACTTGTACCGCAATGCAGACGTTGCCCTCTATCAGTCCAAGGGTAAGGGAAAGGACTGTTATACCATTTATAAACCTTCCCAAGCGTAAAAAAAAACCACCGAGATAGACAGTGGAAGGGTATTGATTTTTTATTTTTTAGTGAGGAGTATTGGAAATGAAAAAGAGTGTTAAACTCGCAATTCTGCTTCCCGTGCTGGCAGCACTGCTGGTGGGTAGCTTGATTCAAATTGTGGTCATCGCAAACAATTCTTCCAGAACCACAAACGACTTATCCGAAAGCTTAGTGGAGCAAACCGTACAGCACTACGCCAACCAGTTTGGCTCTCTGGGGGAAAACTCTTTCGGAACCCTGCTGGCAGTTGCCCCCATTGTGAAATCCTATATGGGCAGGGAAAACGGACGGGAAGATGTGATCAGAATCTTAACCGAAGCGGTTTCGGCAAACGACACCCTGCTGGGGCTGTGGACATGCTGGGAACCCAACGCCTTTGACGGTGGGGATACAAGCTATATCAACGCACAGTACCACGACAGCACGGGCAGATTTATCCCCTATGTATACCAGCGAGGGGATTCGGACGCAACGATAACCCCCCTCACGGGCTACGACGACCCGGTTGCGGGAGAATATTACTTGGGTGCACTGGGCTCAGGGGAGCTGTATGTCACCGACCCATATCTATACGAAGTGGATGGGCAAAACCTAACGGTGTATTCCCTTGCCATGCCCGTTGTGATTGACGGCAAGGCAGTGGGGGTTGTGGGTGCAGACATCGACGTTTCCGTTGCCAACAACTTGTTAAACCAAGCAAAAATCTTGGAGAGCGGATATGTCTTTACGGTGAGTGCATCGGGGTTGATCACTACCCATCAAAAAGAGTCTCTGCTCCTGAAAAACTACAGGGATACATGGCTAGCGCAGTTTGAGGGCAACATGGAGAGCCTTGCAAAAAATGTGGGAGCATTCTCAGATTCTGCCTATTCGGATGTTTTAAACGAGAATGTGCTGCTCAACGTGGCATCCATTCAAGTGCGGGGCACGGGTAAGAATTGGCTGATTTGCGGAGTGGTGCCCATGGATGAAGTGGAAGCCCCCACTCAAAACTTAATTGCCATCAGCATTGGGGCGTGTGTGGCCCTTGCCCTGCTCATTTCGGGTTTGTTAATTTATATTTTGAGAAGCAAGCTAAAGCCCCTCAAAGAGATTCGTCATGCAGCCGAGGCCATGGCTGCGGGTAACTTGCGCACACATATCAGCTTTCAGTCCAAGGACGAATTTGGAGCGTTGGCAAACAGCATGCGCGCATGTATGGAGACCATCCAGACGTATATTTTAGACATCGACCGGGTGATGGGTGAAATGGCCAAGTCAAACTTTAACATCGAGTTGGCACAGCCCTTTATCGGGGATTTTGAAAACATCGAACAGTCTATACACACGTTTATCCATCAAATAAGCGTAACCATAGAGCAGATTAAATCCTCTGCGAAACAGGTGTACGCCGGATCGGATCAAGTGGCCAACGGGGCACAGGCCTTAGCCCAAGGGGCCACCCAGCAGGCAGGGGCCGTGGAGCAGTTGTCCGCCTCTATCATCGGCATCACTGACAATGTTAAGAAAAACGATCTAAACACCTCCAAGGCCAGCGAGATGGCGGGACAATCCACCTTGTCGGTGGAAAACAGCAACCAGCACATGCAGCTGCTCATGAACGCCATGAATGAAATTAACGAAAAGTCCAGCGAGATCAGCAAGATCATCAAAACTATTGACGACATTGCGTTTCAAACCAACATCCTTGCCCTCAACGCAGCGGTGGAAGCCGCACGGGCGGGAGAAGCGGGAAAAGGGTTTGCAGTGGTGGCAGACGAGGTGCGCAACCTTGCCAGCAAGAGCGCAGAAGCCGCCAAGGACACCACGACGCTCATCGAATCCTCCATCCTCTCCATTGAAAACGGGGTGAAGCTGGCGAAAGATACGGCACAGGATCTGACAGAGGTTGTGGAAGGTTCCAAAGCCATTTCCGAAGTCATTGGAGAAATCGCTCGGGCAACCAGCGAACAGGCCAATGCCCTTTCACAGCTCGCCATTGGGGTGGAGCAGATTTCCATGGTGGTGCAGTCCAACTCGGCCACCAGCCAGGAGAGTGCGGCGGCAAGCCAAGAGTTGTCCTCTCAGGCGAATATGATGCACGATCTGGTCTCGGGATTTGTTGTGAAAGAGCAGCAGTGACTTAAGTAAATTTAAGGTTTGAATAATATAAAAAAAGATAGGGGGGAGTTTCGTATGGAAAACGGTCGCAGAACCAGAGTGATGGTCATCGATGACAACATTACAAACTTAAACATTGCAAGGATGGCACTGGAAGAACTGTATGACGTCATACTCATTCCATCGGGGGAAAAGGCACTCACGGTGTTCGATCGGGTTACGCCCGACTTAATCCTCTTGGATGTGGAAATGCCCGGCATGAATGGGTTTGACGTGATCAAAAGAATTAAGGAATCCCCTTCCCCCGTCTGTGACATTCCCGTGATATTTGTCACAGCCAAGGACGACAACAACAGCGAATTTGAGGGGCTGAACTTAGGTGCGGTGGACTATATCACCAAACCCTTCTCCTTTCCATTACTCCGCAAGCGGGTGGAGTTACACTTGGCACTGATTAACTCCCAAAAGGAACTGTACAACTACAGCCAAAACCTGGAGAATATGGTGGAGGAAAAGACAAAGGTCATTGCCGAACTGCAATACGCCATCGTCCACGTCTTGTCCGACATGGTGGAAAGGCGGGACGGTTCCACCGGGGGGCACTTGGTGAGAACCCAAAACTATTTAAAAGTGCTGCTGTCCGCCGTGCGGGAGCGGTGCCTCTACGAGGAGGAACTGACGGGAGTGGACTTGGGTATTATGGTTCACGCCTCCCAGCTCCACGATGTGGGTAAAATTTCCATCCCCGACCACATCTTGTTAAAGCCGGGCAAGCTCACCCCCGAAGAATTTGAAATGATGAAAACACACACCACCATGGGGGAAAACGCCATTAAATACGCCATGTCCAGTGTCACCGACAAGCGCTTTTTAGAAATTGCAGCTTCCTTTGCGGGCGCTCATCACGAGAAGTGGAACGGAAGCGGGTACCCCAGGGGGCTTTCGGAGCAGGATATCCCCATTGCGGGCAGGTTGATGGCCATTGTGGACGTTTACGATGCCCTCATCTCCGAGCGTCCCTATAAAAAACCCATGCCCCACGAACAGGCAGTGGAAATTATTTTAGGAGATGCAGGTTCCCACTTCGACCCATTGCTGGTAGATGTTTTTTCCAGCACAACAGAGATTTTTAGGCAAATCGCCAAGGAAAATGCCGACACCCAATATCTTTCCGAAGGAGGAAACGATCAATGAACCCCCGTATATCCCAGCTTCTGAATATGTTAGACATCTATGGTATGGGCACCTATGAATGGGATATCCCAAACAACCTCATCACCTACAGCCAGGACTATTTGCGTTTGGCAGGAGTGGATGAACTGGAGGGCACCCTGGAGGAGTGGGAGAGTTTACACCACCCGGACGACTTAGCCTTTGCACTACAACTGTTGGACGGGTATATCAACGGAGAAGCCCCCTCGTATGCCTGTGAACTGCGCATGCGCCACAGGGACGGGCACTACATCCACACCAAGGACATTGGTTTGCGGGTGGAGCGAGACGATTACGGCCAACCCCTGCGGTTTTTTGGGCTTCGCTTAGACGTTCATAACCTCAAGAGTGCCAAGGAGGAACTGGGTTGTACCCTCAGCGAATGGAGGGAACCCGAAGAAATACACGAAATTGAAGAGATAGAGGAACAACGGGAAGAAGTAAGAGAGTTAGAAATACCTCAACCCGAAGAAATACAGGAAGTACAAGCAATAAAAGAGCCGGAGCCGGAAGAGCAGCCGACAGAGGCAGTTGAAACACCTCCGGATACAGGGGAGCAGCAAGTGAACAAGCTGCTCTGGATGGTGAACCACATTGCCAAGGAACTGCTGGGTTACGACAGTTCCCAAGATGTGGATTTACTCATCAACAACTGTTTAAAGGAACTCATCGAAACCTTTGGAAAAAACAGGGTATACATTTGGCAAAACCACCTCAACGAGAAGGGTGAGCTGTGCTGCACCCAAGTGTACGAGTGGGTGAACGGTGTGCAAACCCAGCAGGGTAACCCCGATCTGATGTCCGTCCCCTACCACAAGAGCTTGCCCACATTTTTAGCCATGCTCACCCAGGGCAGGTGCCTAAACAGCTTGGTGCGGTATCTCTCCACCACCGAGCGAAAGCTTCTGTCCATGCAGGGAATTCAATCCATTCTCATTGCCCCCATCAACATCAAGGGAAAGATTTGGGGGTTCATTGGCGTGGACAACTGTGAGGCCGAAGAGCTGTTCACACAAGAGGAAGAGCGTTTGCTCACCATGAGCGGCGTGCTCTTAGCTACTGTCATTCAAAAGGCGGAGTCCGAAGCGTTTGTGCGGGAGATGGAGGAGCGCAACCACTTGATGCTCAACGCAATGCCCTTGTGCTGCAACCTGTGGACGAGAGAACTTCAAAATATGGCCTGCAACGACGAAGCCGTTCGGCTGTTCGAACTGGAAAGCCAGCAGGAATATTTGGACCAATTTTTTGAACTGTCCCCCGAATATCAGCCCTGTGGCAGGCTCTCGGCGGAAATGGCTGTTGAATACATTAACAAAGCGTTTGACGAGGGGTATTGCCGGTTCGAGTGGATGCATCAAAAGTTAAACGGGGAGCCCATGCCTTCGGAGATCACCTTGGTGCGCATTAAATATAAGGACGACTACATCGTGTGCGGGTACACCCGGGATCTGCGGGAGTTAAAGGCCATGCTGGCCGAAATGCAGCGGGTGCAGGACGACCTGCGCTCCGCCCACGAGGAGGCACTGCTCTCCTCCAAGGCGAAGACAAACTTCTTAACAAACATGAGCCACGAGATCAGAACCCCCATGAACGCCATATCGGGTATGGCGGAGATCATCCTTCGGGAGAGCAAGGGCAGGGCAACGGCCGAATACGCCATGGGTATTAAAAATGCCTGCAACAACCTGCTCAACATTGTCAATGATATTTTGGATATTTCCAAAATTGAATCGGGTAAGCTGGAGATCGTGAAGGCGGAGTATTATTTAGCTTCCCTCTTAAACGATTCCATCAACATAGCCAGGGTGCGCCTGGGGGATAAGCCCATTTTGTTTATCACCAATGTGGACAGCAGGTTACCCGCCGTGCTCTACGGGGACGAGAGTAGGATCAAACAAATTCTGCTCAACCTCTTGGGTAACGCCATTAAGTTCACCCAGAGCGGCATGATCTGCCTAAACGTCACGGGCAAGTGCACCGACAACAAGGTGATGTTTAAGTTTGAAGTCTCGGACACGGGTTCGGGTATTAAGGAAGAGGATTTAAACCGTTTGTTCGTGGAGTTTGAGCGGGTGAACACCACCAAAAACCGCAGCATCGAGGGCACCGGCCTAGGCCTTGCCATATGCAAGCGCCTGTGCGAGATGATGGACGGAAGTATTGAAGTGAGCAGTACATACGGACAGGGAGCAACCTTCACTGTCACGCTGTGCCAAGAGTTTGAAGAGTATTTCCCCTTGGCTTCGGTGGAGACAAAAAAGAGTGTGCTGTTGTTAGAACCCCGGGAGTTATACGCTATGTCCATCAAGGACACGGTGGAAAACTTGGGCTGCACCTGCGACGTGTGCGCCAGCCAATCCCACTTCAACGAAATGGTGGTGGCAAAAGAATACGACTTTATCTTTACTCCCTCCCTGCACTTAAAAAAGGTGAAAAGCATTGTGAGCGCCAACAGCGCCGATGTAAACATTGCAGTGCTCTTAAACTTCGGGGAGACGTATATGGAGCAGGACACCTACACCATCTTCCTGCCCGCAACCTGTTTGCAAGTGGCCGAAGTGCTGGACGAATCGTCCGATCCTCAGCAAAGGCAGCAAAACAATGCCATCGAATACTTCACGGCCCCCGAGGCCAGGGTGCTGGTGGTGGACGACAACGCCGTGAACCTGCTGGTGGCAAAGGGGCTTATGGAGCCGTATCTGCTGAACGTGGACACAGCCCAGAGCGGCATGGATGCCATTGAAATGGTGAAGAGTGGAAAGTACGACTTGGTGTTTATGGACCACATGATGCCCGAAATGGATGGCATCGATGCAACGGTTGCCATTCGTGCGCTGGAGGGGGACTATTTTAAGAACCTGCCCATCGTGGCCCTCACGGCGAATGCCATACTGGGCACCAGAGAAATGTTCTTGCAAGAGGGCATGGACGACTTCTTGGCAAAACCCGTGGAGCTGCACAAGCTCAACCACATTCTCGCCAAGTGGCTGCCCAAGGAAAAACAGTCAAAAGCAACTGCCGGGGATGTGCTTTCCGTGGAAAAACCCGAACTGGTCATCGAGGGAGTAAACACCTTGCAGGGCATCATTTCGGTGGGGGGAGATAAGGAAAATTATATGTACATTTTGTCGGTGTACTACGCCGACGGCCTTTCCAAGTACAACTCCCTGCTCCGCCTGATTCGGGACGACTTGGATCGGTTTAAAATTGAAATACACGCCCTCAAGAGTGCATCGGCCACCATTGGCGCCAGCAACATTGCGTCCAGCGCACAAAAATTGGAGATGGCTGCCAAGAGCGAGGATATCGAATACATCGAAGAACACATTCCCGCATTCCTCTCCGCCTTTAAGGAACTGCTGGACAACATCAAACCCTTTGCGGCAGATGTTCCCGAAGAAGAAGAGGGGGAGGGTAAGCTGGTGGGCGAACTGAGTTATCTCCAAGAGGAGATCTGTGCCCTGTGTACGGCTGTTGAATTTATGAACATCACCCGCATCGAGGATATTTTAAACCGCATTGCTGCTTTTGAATGGCCCCCTGAGGTCACCGAGGAGCTGCTCTGCATCCGGGAGCACATGGCAAACTTTAACTACGACGATGCCCTTGCGTGTGCCAATCGGTTAAAGGTCTAAAACAAGACACGGATTGTATATATAAATAGGAACGTAGTCTTGAAAAAGTTACAAGAAATATACTATCATCTTTTATTTTGATAAAAAGTGCTGTATAATGGATACCAATGAATGGTGTTCACAGCAATATGCTAAAGAATGGAGAGGGTCGTTTTGGTAGGAAAGTTTAAAAACATCTTCTTAAAATCGCCGAAATACATTCCGGACAGTGATAAGATGTATTTCGTGCCCATGTTGTTTGCCTATTATTTTGCGGTGATTGCCAACGGATTGTATGTGGTTCTCTTTTTGTTCTTGCGCGCCTATATGGCAGCCGCATCCGCAGCCGTAGGGGCTGTGGTTTTTGCGATTCTCATCAAGTTCATGAACAGTTCCAGCAGGGACAACTGGTTTAAGAGTTACTACTTTGGGTTTTTGCTAGAATCCTTTATTCTTTTGTGTTTTATTGTGAGCTTCTCATTGGAAGCTGGGTTTCAATATTATTTGCTGCCCACCTACGTGCTGTGCTTTGCCCTGCCCCCGGGTTCGGAAGGAGAGCAGCGAAGGCGGCACATTGTCATTAAAACAATGATTTTAGTGTTGGGCACGTGTCTATTTTATGTATTCGATGTGGTATTTAAAGATGCGGTTCCCATCTACACCTTTTCAAAAACCATGATGTACGTGCTCCACGGAATCTCCACCATTGGCAGTTGGCTTGCCATGCTTGGCATTATGTCCTATTACTACGCCTTCTCCCACAAGGCCATGCGGGAACTTTCCGAACAAAAGGAGCTTGCCAAACAGGCAGATCTGGCAAAAAGTGCCTTTTTGGCAAACATGTCCCACGAGATCAGAACACCCATGAACGTAATTTCGGGTATGACGGAGTTAATCCTGCGGGAACAGCCCTCCCACACCGTTGCGGACTACGCAGAGGGGATCGGCAACGCCTCGTCCACCCTGCTGTCCATTATCAACGACATCTTGGACTTTTCCAAGATTGAGTCGGGTAAGATGGAAATTACTGCCGACAAATATACCCTGTCCTCCATTATTAACGACCTTGCCAACATGACCCTCATTCGCTTAAAGGGTAAGGATGTGGAATTTTTGGTGGAAGCAGATGCCAACATGCCCTGTGAACTCATTGGCGATGAAATTAAAGTGAGACAGATTTTAGTAAACCTGCTGTCCAACGGGGCAAAGTTCACCAACACAGGGTTTGTAAAACTCAAACTCTGGTGCGAAAATCAAAAGAAGCAGGGAACCATTGATTTGTGCTGTGCCGTCTCGGACAGTGGCATTGGCATTAAGGAACAAGATCTGAGTAACCTCTTTTCGGACTTCACCCGCTTGGATGAGGGTAAGAACAAATTTGTAGAGGGCACCGGCCTGGGGTTGTCCATCACCAAAAAGCTCATTTTGTTGATGGGCGGTGAAATCGACGTGATCAGCAGTTATGGTGTGGGCACCGAGTTTACCTTTCGCCTGCCCCAGCTCATCTCCAATTCCGCACCCCTCTCCCAGTTGCGCAAGGATGTTAGGTGTGCAGTGGTTTTGAGCTCCCCCTTCCAGCGCTCTGCCGCCGAGTGGACCCTTGGCAATCTGCACGCCAAGTTTAAAACCTTTGAGGATCGAGAGGCGTGTGTGGACGCCCTGTTAAACAACGAATTCACCCACTTGATTGCAGATGCAACCCAGTACGCAAAAATTAAGGATCGCTTGCAGGGTGTGCCTGTCAAACGGGTGATTGCGGTGGATCGGGACGAGAGCATAGAGATAAAAGACGAATATATCCTGCTCTTTAAGCCCATATACAGCTTGGCTCTGGCCACCATCTTAAACGACGAAATATACAGCAGGAACTATATCGCCAAGCGAAACGAACGGTTGGCTCACTTTGTGGCACCCTGCGCAAAAATATTAATCGTGGACGACAACGCCGTGAACCTAAAGGTTGCCAAGGGGCTGATGGAGCCCTACGGCGCACAGATCGACACGGCTATGAGCGGAAGAATGGGTATCGATATGATGAAGGGCACCCAGTACCACATGGTGTTTATGGATCACATGATGCCCGAACTGGACGGGGTGCAGACGGTTCGCCTCATCCGGCAGCGGGAGGGGGACTATTTTAAAAAGGTGCCCATCATTGCCCTCACCGCCAATGCAGTGGCGGGAATGCGGGAGATGTTCCTTCGGGAGGGGTTTGACGGATTCCTCTCCAAACCCATTGAGCTGGGCAGGCTGCACGAAGTGTTAAAGGAATTTTTGCCCCACTATTTAATCGAATACAAAGACAACATGAAATACGAAAAGAAGAAGGAAACCAGCACGGTGCGCATTGCGGGTATGGACATGGCCGTGGCGGCAGCCCACTGCGGCAGCGAGGAAGCGGTGCTGTCCCTGCTGGACACGGTGTACCACGAGGGCATCAACAAGTTAAAGCAAATCAACGAATATTATATGAACAAAGACTTTGAGTCCTATGCCATCGAAGTCCACGCCTTAAAATCCGTGGCTAAGAGTATTGGTGCAGTTGAACTCTCCGAGCTGGCGAAGGCCCACGAGTTTGCCGCAAAGCAGGGCAACATGCAAACAATCGACGACAGCTTCTTTAAGCTGATGGACGACTACCGCTCCCTGCTCTACGCCATTAAGCCCTACGCCAAGCAAAACGCACCCGCCGTCCGGGCAGAAGCCCCTCTGCCTAAGGTGGAAGCGGAGAAAAAATTGTCGGACATTTCGGCTGCCATTGCCGAATTTAACATCAAGCGTGCGGAGGACATCTTAGACGAGATGCTCGCCACAGCGCTGGATAAACCGCTGGCCATCAAGCTGAGTAAAGTGAAAAACTGCTTAAAAATCTTCGACTACGACAGTGCGGCTCATTTATTATCGGGAGGGACGAATGAATAACGCAAATTATCAAATGGAAGCGAATGCAGCGAGAATCCTTTCGTTAAATCCATATTCGTATGTTATTGTGACGGATGATTTTACAATCGTGGACTGCAACCAAAAGGCTGTTGAGTTTTACGGCTACGAATCCAAAGAGGACTTGATGCAAAACCTGTTTCAAGATTACTACACCTTGCTGTCCGACACAAAAAAAACGAAAGAGGAATTTTCGGAATACTTTTTAAGTCGCATAAAGGAAGTGAAGGAGAAGGGGCAGATCGAGTACGACGTGACCCTCAACCTCCGGGAAAAACCCTGTGTGGTGCGCTCCATCCTCCAGTACTGCAACTGCGGGGGGGAAGATGCCCTGATCCTCTATCAAATGGACATCAGCGAGAAAAAACGGCTGGAACAAACCCTCAAGTCCAACGACACCCTGCGAGATGCGGTGAACAGAGTGGCGGGGATTCTCATTGCCCACCACACTTTAAGTTTTGATGAGCGTATGTTAAAAAGCTTGGAGATTGTTGGCCAAGTGCTTCAAGTGGACAGGGTTGCCATATTTAAAAACTATGAAGACGAGCGCAAAAGCCTTTGCTTTAAGAAAATATATCTGTGGGCATCCCCCTATGCCCCCCACTGCTCGGCGGAGGATTGTTCGGCGGGCATATCCTACAAAGAAAAACTGCCCATGTTTAAGGCGATTATGAAGGAAGGCAACTACTGCAACTTCCTGTATAAAGACATCAAGACAGTGGACAGGGAATTCTTGTGCAACTGCAATGCCAAATCAATTTTAGCCTTTCCCATCTTTATGGACAAGGAGTTTTGGGGTTTTGTTCGGTTCGACGATTGCCGGGAAGAGAGAATTTTCCCAAAACACGAAATTGATTTATTAAAAACATGTGCCAATATGTTTGCCTCATCGGCTATGGAAAACGAATCCCGCACCCAGCTCTTTAACAGGGATAAGCTGCTCCAGGTGGGCAACAACGTGGCAAGCCTGCTGTTGGGTGCCAAGAGCGGTGAATTTGATGAAAAACTCACCCAAGGCCTTTGCCTCATGGGGAACGCCCTCTCCCTGCACAGAATTTCGGTGTGGAAGTCCTGCTCTGATAAAATGAAGAGTAAAGCCGTATACGAGTGGACAACTCAACCAACCTCCACCCTGGGTATGTATCTCTCCCCCGAAAACTTTGAGCCAAAGACCATGGAACAACTCATGGAGTGCGTGCGCAATGGGGAGAGCATTTCCATCCAACGCTCTCAGTCAGTGGGAAAAGATTTGGAAACCCTGGAGTTGGCACAAGCCCACACGTTCCTGTTCATGCCCCTGTACTCCGACGAAACCATTTGGGGCAGTTTGGCCTTTTGCGACTGTGAGCAGGAGCGGGAATTTTCCGACCATGAGATTAGCATCATCAAAAACTATGCCATGATCGTAGGCTCGTGTGTGATCGAACAGGAAGCGCAAATGCAGCTCCTAAAGCGGGATGCCCTGCTGGCTGCGGGTAACGAGATGGCAAACCTGCTCATTGCGCCCAGCCAAGGGGATATACAAGAGCGGCTGCACAAAGGGTTGGCGATCTTGGGCAAAGCCTTGGAGGTTTCCCATGCGGTGATTTGGAAGACGACGGTCGTCCCGGGGGAGGGCGTGTATGCAGATGCCCTCTACGAGTGGTCGAACACCCAAGTTACTTTGCTGGGCACCCAGTTCTTATATGACGAAAGCGACATCGAACAGCAGCATTTATTTGTGCAAACCAACAGCGACGCTTGTATTCAATATTTAACCAGAGAGATGAAGGGTAAGGATATCCGCATTGCAAACTTGCTGGGTGCGGTCTCCTCTCTATTTTCCTTTATATGGCTGGAGGGCAGCATTTGGGGCAGCGTCTCCTTCTTTAACTGTGAAGAGGAGCGATTGTTCACCCCCCACGAACAAAAGATTATTAAAAACTACACCAACATGATCGGCTCGTGTATCATGGAAAACGAGTCCAAGCTGCAACTAAACAGGCGGGACGAGTTGCTCTCGGTTGCAAACCGCATTGCAGACAGGCTGGTCTCCTCCCAATACGGGGAGTTTCAGAAGCGGTTGCTGGATGTCCTTGAAATGCTGGGCAGCGCCATGGGCGTGGACAGGGTGTGTATTTTAAAAAATATTACAGAGGATGAGGAGTGGAAATCCAAAGTCATCTATGAGTGGACCACAGAGGAAGTTTCCATCATGGATCACATCTTTTCGGAAAGGGATGTGGAAGAAACGGACTACGACCAGTGGAAGGAGTGCGTGAGCAGCTGCAAGAGCATTTTCTTTAGGCGTAGTTGCTTGTCTGGTAAGAGTTTGGTGTATGCAGAGGAGATGTGCACTGCCTCTATGTTTGCAACCCCCATCTATATCAACAACGCATTTTGGGGCACTGTGCGCTTTGACAACTGTAGGATGGAGCGAGCTTTTTCCACCCACGAGTCGGATATTGCCAAAAACTGTGCCCATATGATCGGTTCGGCTATTGTGGAAAACGAAGCCCAGCAGCAGCTTGCCGCCATGAACGAAGAGCTAGCCGCCATGAACGCCAAGCTGGCAACCATGAACGCCAATCTCGTGGTGTCCAAAGACGAAGCCGAGGGGGCTTCCAGCGCAAAGAGTGCATTTCTTGCAAACATGTCCCACGAGATACGAACCCCCATGAACGCAATTATGGGTATGGCGGAGTTTATCCTGAGGGAGGAGACCAACAGCGCAACCATCACCCATGCGGAGGAGATCAAGAGTGCAGCTGATTCGCTGTTGACCATCATCAACGACATATTGGATTTTTCCAAGATTGAATCGGGTAAAATGGATATCGAACCCATTGAGTACCCTCTGCCCTCCATTATTAACGACATTGCAAACATCGTGGTCATGCGCCTAGCGGACAAACCGGCGGTGGAATTCCTCTTAGAAGCCGATTGTAATATTCCAAGGCTGCTCATGGGAGACGAAGTGCGCATTCGCCAAATTCTCACCAACTTGTTGTCCAATGCAGCAAAGTTCACCGGCGAGGGGCATATTAAACTGCGCATCTGGTGCGAGGAGTCGAAGAGTGAAGAAGAAGTGTTACTCTGCGCCGAAGTTTCGGATACAGGCCTTGGCATTAAGGAAGAAAGTTTAGACCAACTCTTCTCGGTATTCACCCGGTTCGACACCAAGCGAAACCGCAACATCGAGGGCACAGGGCTGGGACTTTCCATCACCAAGTGCTTGCTGGATCTCATGCACGGTCAAATTGATGTGCGCAGCGAGTACGGGGTGGGTTCGGTATTTACCGTTAAAATCCCCCAAGGTGTCATAGACAAGGAACCCATGGCAAAAATTAACGAGATGGGGTTTGTCAGCGTGCTTGTGAGCAACTCGGCAAACGAAAAAGAGTCTATCGCCTATGCTTTTGACAACCTAGGTTCCACCTGCCACATCTACCGCTCCCAAGAAGAGTTTTTGGAAAAGCTGAGCAGTATGCACTACACCCATATCTTCATCGACAATGAGATATACCGCCAGATTAAAGACGGCATTGCGGATCAGTCGCCCAACTCCAAGATTGTCATTTTACTCAACAAAGACGAGAGCATTTCGGTGGAGGGCAACGAGTGTGCGGTGTATAAACCCGTGTACAGCTTGGCGATCGCCTCGGTGCTCAACGACGAGGACTACACGAAGAAGTATCTTAGAGGCCAAGGGGGAGAGTCCCATGGGTTTACGGCACCAAGTGCCCATGCCCTGGTGGTGGACGACAACGAGGTGAACTTACACGTGGCTAAGGGGCTGCTCAGGGCCTACCAAATGCGAATCTCCACCGCCAAGAGCGGCAAGGAGTGTTTGGAATTGCTTGCAGACCACCGCTACGATATGATTTTTATGGATCACATGATGCCCGAGATGGACGGCATTGAGACGGTGGAACACATTCGAGCCATGGACACAGAGTATTACAAAACCGTACCCGTCATTGCGCTGACAGCAAATGCCATCAGTGGTATGCGAGAGATGTTCTTGGAAAAGGGTTTCGACGACTTTTTAGCAAAACCCATCGACCTCAAGAAGTTAGACGATATTTTATATAACAACTTACCTTCGGAACACATTTGCTTGACCGACACGGGTGAAGAATCTTTGGAAGAAGCAATTGCGGAAATGGCTGCGGACGAAGAAGAAACGATTGTAGAAGAAGCAATTGTTGAAGAAACGCCTGCTGTTGAAGAGACAGTGACTGAAGAAGCCATCGCTGAAGAACCAGTGGAAGAAGAACTGGTTATTGAGGAAACGATCGCCGAAGAAGTAATCGCTGAGGAACCAATTGTTGAGGAAGTGGTTGTTGAAGAGACGTTTGCGGAGGAAGTGATTGTTGCAGAACCAGTTGAAGAAGAACTGGTTATGGAGGAAACGATCGCCGAGGAAGTAATCGCTGAGGAGCCAATTGTTGAGGAAGTGGCTGTTGAAGAGACGTTTGCGGAGGAAGTGATCGTTGCAGAACCAGTGGAAGAAGAACTGGTTATGGAGGAAACGATCGCCGAAGAAGCAATTGTTGAGGAAACCATTGTTGAGGAAGTGGTTGTTGAAGATTTATTCGCAGAGGAAGTGGCTGTTGAACAGGTTATTATAGAAGAGACGATTGCGGATGAAACACTTGTTGAAGAAGTGATCATAGAGACAGAAACTGTTGAAGAACCTAAAGAGTATGAAAGCACACAAGAGATTGTAGGCGAAGAAGTAATTGAAGAAACTGTAGACGAAGCTGTTACAGAAGAAACTGCTATCGAAGAAGCTGTTACAGAAGAAATTGCTGTAGAAGAAGCTGCTATAACACAAGTTGTTGAGGAGTTGGAAGAACCGGGAACGGATATTGAGTTAAACGAAGCGGAGCTTTTAGACAACGCCTTTGCACAGCTTCTCATGGGGCAAACCGTGGAGCAGTTGGAACACGCTTTAGAAATTTTTGAACCAACTGATCTGGATGAAGAGATGGAAGACTCGGAAGATTTGGAAGATGAGAGCGATGGAACGATAGCGGAAGATATTCAGATCGGTGGAGTGGATTTGAGCGTCCCCCTCAATTACTGCGGCACCATGGACGGAGTGATGGAGCTGCTACACACCGTGTATGTCGAGGGGATGCAAAAAATGCCCGAAATCAAGAAATATTACGAGGCTGGGGATTATAAAAACTTCTGTGTGGAAGTCCACGCCCTCAAGTCTGTAGGGGCAACCATCGGGGCTAAGGCCATCTTTGAATTAGCAAAGGAACTGGAATTTGCATCTAGGGAATACGATTTAGAGACGGTGCACCGGGGATATCCAAAGCTTATGGAACTGTACGAGCAGCTGCTGAGCGATATGCGGCCCTATGTGGAAGTGCGCAGAGAGACGACAGAGGGGGACGACAAGCTTACAATCGATGACAACGATCTCTTTAGCAAACTCATCGACCTGTGCGACTATATCCACGAGTACCAAAACAGAAAGGCACTGATCCTCTTGGACGAACTGTTTATGTATAAGATTGAGGCCAGTATGCGGGTTATCTTGCGGGGGATTTACGATGCCCTGGAGGTTTACGACTACGACACAGCCTCCAACCTGCTGACACAGCTCACCCACTGATGTAGCGTGTATATATAAATATAAAGGAGCTTTACATTAAATATTTTTTAATGGTTATTTGTGCCGTAAGTGAAACGGCGGAATGGAGTTTTATGAAAGTTGTTATTCTGGCAGGCGGGTTTGGCACCCGCATTAGCGAAGAGAGCTACATCAAGCCAAAACCCATGGTTGAAATCGGCGAAAAGCCAATTCTTTGGCATATCATGAAGATATATAGCCACTACGGCTTTCACGAATTTATTATCCCTCTGGGCTACAAAGGGTATGTGATCAAGGAGTTTTTTGCAGATTATTATTTACATATGTCCGACATGACCTTTGATTTTAGCAACAACAACTCGGTTAAGATTCACAACAACATTGCAGAGCCTTGGAAGGTGACGCTAATAGACACCGGCCTTGCAACGCAAACGGGAGGGCGGATCAAACGCCTTGCCAAATATTTGGGGGACGAACCCTTTATGATGACTTACGGGGATGGTTTAGCGGACGTGGACATTACAAAACTGCTTGCTTTTCACAAACAGGGCAAAAAACTTGCCACGATTACGGCCATTAAGCCGGGGGGCAGGTTTGGGGTGCTCTCCATTGATGAGAAGAGCGGTGCTGCCAACAGTTTTTCGGAAAAGTCCAGAGAGGACGTGAACTGGATTAACGGTGGGTTTATGATCTTAGAGCCGGGGGTGTTAAATTATATTGACGATGACAACACGATTTTTGAACGGGATCCCATGCAGAAGCTGGTTGAGCACGGGCAACTGATGGTATATAAACACGAAGGGTTTTGGCATTGCATGGACACCCAGCGGGATATGAGTATGCTCAACGACATGTGGCAAAGAGCGGATGCCAAATGGAAAGTTTGGCAAGATTAGTCGCAAGTATTGAAAAATCGTGCACAAATAGTCGAAATTTTTAACTACTACGTCGAATGAATGGGTAAAATCTTTAACAGTTTATGAATTATCACGAAAATAATAGAAAAAGTATTGAATATTTTATGATATGTGGTATGATTAGTCTATATTTCATGATAAGGAGGATAAAAAATTCATGAAGAAAATTATGGCAATTATTCTTGTAGTGGCTATGATCGTTTCGATTGTTCCTATGGCTGTAAGCGCTGCTGTTAACGATAGTGTTGACGGCGACAAATTAACTGTTAACCTTAACAAAAACGGCGGTACAGACGGCAAAATTGGTGCTAATGTAACTGATGTTGCTGAAATCAAGTACACAAGCCAAACAAGCATTGGTAGTGTTACTGTTTCTGTAACACCTCCCAAAGGCATGGTAGTCGACAAATATGCAACTCCTGATGAAAAGACAACCTTTGCTGGCGGCGTTATTCCTGCAGCGTACATTATGAACGCTTTTGGCGGTCCTGCTAGTGCGGCTACTCCGGTCAGAACAGCTTCAAAGTCTATAACAATTGATGTTAAGGCTTTCTTCAAGCCCGAAGCAACAATGCCCGACAAGTACCTTGTTACTTTAGGAGCAAATGTTTCAAGTACAACTCCTGCAATCTCAGCTGGAACTTCTGAAATGGTTGATAGAGCATCTACACTTGTTGTTTCCATCACAGGTGGTGCTGGTGTTTTAACAGGCGTTAAGGTTAATGGTGTTTTCAAACCCTTAAAATCTTATGATGCTTTAGCAAGCACAGGTACTTTTGAGTACACAGTAAATGCTGCTGCAATTATTGAGGCTGTATATGATGCTGGTGGTACATTATTCACTGGTTTAAGCACCAATGTATCTTATAAGTCCGATTTTGCTAATGATGCAGATGGCGTTAAAGCTGATGATGTAAGTGCTGTTCAGACTGGCTTTGGTTCTACTTTAGTTGCAATTGCTAGCCACAAAGAAGGTTACAAATTCATTGGCTGGTACAAGAATGGTTCCAAATACTCTTCTGCTGCAACATTGTCTGTTGATAAGGCTGACAATGGTACATTCGTTGCTTTCTTCCAGAAAGCTTGCGGAAAAGTAGAAATTGATCCTGTTATGGCAAATGGCGGAACAGTAAACACAAAGTGGCTGTATGATGGCGATAGTGCAACTATCACAGCTAAGGCTGCTACTGGATTTACATTCAAGCACTGGGTAAGAACAAACAATACCTCAGGTGCTTCTAGTGTAGTTTCTACAAGTGCTTCCTATTCCTTCACAGCTGCTCCCGGTTCACAGTACACCTACACCGCAGTATTTACCGCTCCTAAGGGTGCTGTAAATGTTTCTATCGGCACTTTGAATGCTGGTGGTAAGGCTGCTGGTTCTGGTGCATATGTTCCTGGCAAAAAAGTTACTGCAACAGCTACTCCCGATGCTGGAATGATCGTTGAAGGCTGGTACAATGCTTCTCAGGAAAAACTGGCTAACGGCAATAGCTTCAGCTTCACAGTTGGTTCTGAAGATACAGCTGTATTCGCTAAGTTCGCAGTTGTTGGCACATCCTTAAGCCCCGTAGTAGCAGGCGCTGCTCCTAAGGGAACAGGTTCCGCTTCTGGCTCTGGCAACCCCAAAACTGGTGACACATCCAACGTTATCGTTTGGGCTCTGCTCGGAATCGTTGCTCTTGGCGCATTAGCAGTTGTTGCTAAGAAAAAAGTTCTGTCCAAATAGTTAAATATTTGGTTCGGAGAAACGGAAAAATCCGTTCCCGATTGAACAAAGTTAATTAATTTTTTAATAGTCACACTACAAGCCATTAAAAGCCTCTTACGAGGCTTTTTTTGGTTGATAAATTATTTAGGTTCGTATATGCTTTTAAAGAATTTGGTTAAATAGCCGTAAATAAGTATTTATACTCTATACAAACTTTTTATGCAATTTGGAACAATAGGGTGGATAAAAAGGTTTCAAAGCCACAGCAAAACACACCTACGGCAAAACATTTGAGCAATACCATGTGGTTAGCTGAACACATTTGTAGTCGCATGCCAAAATTTCGAATGATTTTTCTTTTAACAAATAAATTACATCCACAGTTGAGAGCTGTAACCCCGCCTTTTACAAGTGCCATGATCATCAGCGCTTTTGGAATGAGTAGGGCAATGTAGAGCACAATCACGGTGAGTAGATTACCCATACCACCGATGCCCGCAACCATCACACCCGTTGCAAAGCCTTTGCTAATAAACGTTGCAATGAGCAGGAGAACGCCTCCTACGTGCAGGGAACATATGTAAAACAATATAAAATATACGGTTGTTGTGAGCAGTGTGCTGATCAGCATAGAGAGGTAATCAAATTCACCTAATCTGAGGCATTGGATCACCCAAATGATGGTTCGAGAAATATACTCCTGATCGGTTTGAGGTAATTTGGAATAGAATCCGCCCCCGGCACCTGCACCGATGAGAATGATGAGTATTGCTGCTATATATAGGAATTTATTTTTGCGTATATCTTCTACGGCTTGATAACTTTTGGCAAGTAACAAACAATCCCCTCCCTTACACTAATGGATATGCGCAAAGGGAGGGGAATATATTTGTTTTTGTTTCGTGGGCGCTGTCCACACCCACCAATGGTTTTTTTATGTAGTCCCCCTTAAAACACTTATTCTACATTGGACATCTGGATGCGAATACGATTGGCAAGCAGCGCAACAAATTCGCTGTTGGAGGGCTTGCCGTTTTTCTCATTGATGCTGTTGCCAAACATCTCCTCTAATGTCTTTAAGCAGCCTCGGCGAAAAGATGTCTCAATGGCGTGGCGCATGGAGCGCTCCACTCGCTGGGGAGTCGTGTTGTATTCATCTGCAACGGTGGGATAGAGTTTCTTAGTCATGGCATCTAAAATCAACATGTCGTTTACCGCCAATCGAATGGCCGATAAGAGATAATAATAACCTGAAATATTGGGCCGAATCCTGATGCTGTTCATATATGCTGAAATGATGAGTTCTACGTTTCGTGTATGTAAATTTTCGGCGTTGTCGGGGGATGATTCAAATTTCTTAAGGGTGATCTCGTCGATCCTTCGAAAGAAAATTTCTAAATCGATGGGTTTGATAAACAGATAATCCACACCCACACTCTTGCTCTTCTTTAGCGTGTATTCGTCTGCGGATATGCTGCACATAAAAATCTTTGGCGTCTTTATGTCCAACTCGCTCAGATGCTCGATCACACCAAATCCGTCGATCTCCGACATGTGTACGTCGACCACCACAACGTCCGGCTCATGGTGCACAATCTCTTCAAGGGCGGTTTTGCCGTCGAAGGCTACTGCACACACAGAGTAGTCGTTCTTCATGTTGAATCCATCTTTTAGTTCGTGAACAAATTCCCTGTCCGAATGACAAATAATTACCTTTTTGACTTCCTCAGACAAAAACATACTAAGCTTCCTCCTATTCTTTTTTCCCCATATAATAATGATAAATTGATAAAACGCTCAAATAAGCATTTTAGTGATTATATTGTATAATATCGTTCATTTTTTTGCAATAGATTATCACTAACATGATTAAATTTGGATTGCATATTTTGTTAATTTAACCGATCACTGCATTTTAGCATCCATTCGATAAACATGCCGTAACCTTTGTCGGGTGAATTTAAGAAAACGTGGGTGACAGCGCCAATAATTCGTCCATCTTGAATGATGGGGCTCCCACTCATACCCTGAACAATGCCCCCAGTTTTGTTCAACAAATCGGGATCGGTGATTTTAATAACCATACCCTTTTGGGAGGGAAACTGCTGTGGATTTATTTTTATAATTTCACACTCGTACTCCTGAATGCCTTGGTTGTCCACCGTTGTTAAAATAGAAGCTTTGCCGTACTGCACATCTTGCTGCAAGCCAATGGGCAGGGGTTTACCTTGAATAAAATTTTTATCATATAAAGTTCCATAAATGCCAAACTCCGTGTTCAGCCGAATGCTGCCCAACCGTTTGTTCACAAAACTAAAGCTGCCGTGAAGCTCACCTGGGCGACCGGACTGGCCTTTGTCGATCTCAAGTACGCTGGATTCAATTATTTCACCGTTCTTTAAGGATAACAACTGTTGGGTGTCCACATCAATGACAGCGTGGCCTAATCCGCCAAAGGAGTTGTTCATCTCATCGTAATAGGTCAGTGTGCCCACGCCGGCGGTGGAATCTCGCACCCACACCCCAATGCGAAAGACGTTGTCCACAATGTCTTTTACGGGATAGATGGTGAGCTCCAAAGTTTTATCCTCCCTGCGCACGGTGACGTTTACGGGTTTACCCGTGTTTGTGCCCACTAGATCGGAGAGATGATCAGAATTTTCAACAATCTTGCCGTTCACTTTTTCAATCACATCTCCCGGAAGTAGACCGGCCTGCCGGGCGGGATTCACCGCATTACCCATTTCATCGGTGATCTCCCCGCTGCCCACCACCAGTGCACCCTTGGTATATAATGTGACGCCGATGGATTGTCCACCGGGGATCAAATATCGCTGGGTTCGGGAGGAAACTGTAACTTCTTTGAGGGTAATACCGAAAATGCCCACAGAAATCAAGGCATCGCCCTCTTGGTTTCCCTTGAGCACGATGGGGCCGTTTAGGTCTAATTTCTTTTCATCGGGACTCAACCCGTTGAGGGTAAATATATTTTCATTGTTGGTCTTGAAGTTGAGACTGATGGGCAATCCGAAATGAAACGTTTGTTCTTTGTCTTGGCTGAGTATAATCTGCTCGGGTACGTCGAACACGCCACAAATGGCAAGAACGCTCACACCCAAGGTAAACGCCAAACAAAGTATTATTCCGCAAAGCTTAATCAGTATCTTGTTCAAAAGTTACAACTCCTACAAAAATTATTTTCCGTATATATTGTTGTTTTATTTTTAAAAAGTATACATGAAAAAGCTTAAAAAGTTTTTATCACAAAATATGGATAAAATAAAAGGACAGGCATGAAAGTATGCCTGTCCTGAAATTCAAATTAAAAAATCCCAAGGTGCCGTTCTCCCGTTTTAAAACCCGCCCATAGGCAGGTGGGTGCCACGCCGAACGCCTCAGCCTTCCCGAATAGTACAGCAATTAAGCTGCACCCGGGCGTGACTTAATCGTTCAATGGACATGTGCTCCCGTAGTTGATCTGTGGGTTTAAAACTAAGGATAACACGAACACCACAGGATTTTGGTGGGGTTAATTGGGCTCGAACCAACGACCTCTACGATGTCAACGTAGCGCTCTAGCCAGCTGGGCTATAACCCCGTGTGTTAGTTATTATACTGTATAACATCAGTTTTTACAACTGTTTTTTTTTAATTTTAAAGGAATTTATTGTTCAGGTGAAGCCACATAATTCATCTGATTTTCTCCGTCCACCCACAACCGCTCAATATTATAGAATTCCCGTTCATCCTTGTGGAAGATGTGCACCAACACGTTTTGGAAATCCACAACAATCCAACGTCCTTCATTATATCCCTCTTTGCGCGTGGGGTGAATACCCTGCTTGGACATTTCTAAAATCATTTCGTCGCAAATGGATTTAACATGGGTGGTGGATCTGCCCGTGGCGATAATAAAATAATCCGCAAGAATTGTCAGGTGGGCGACGTCAATGAGTGTGATGTCCTCACCCTTTTTTTGTGACAGAGCTTTTGCATACTTTAAGACTTCATCCGTGAATCTCATTTTTCCTCCTCATAATAAAATGATTATACGCATCCACCGTGGACGGATGCAGCACCAGTCCACGCTTGAGCACATACCTCATAACATAATTAAAAGCCAAAATCAGAGAAAAGTCAATATCTTCATATGATTTTTGACGAATTTCGTCGATACCCTCGTAGTCTCTTCCAACTTCTGTTAAATCTGCAATGTAAATGATTTTTTCAAAGAGTGTCATATTTTGTTGACCGGTGGTGTGCAGCGCCACCGCCCTCAACAGCTTTTCGTCGGTGATACCCTCGTCCTCCCGAAGTATTGCTGCCCCCAACGGCCCGTGGAGCAGTGCAGGGTTTGCCAAAACGATGGGGGGCACTTCCAATCCATAGGAATTTGCCAATTCTACGGGATTTTCCAAGGGTTTGGCTATGTCGTGTACCAGCCCCGCAGCATAACCCAAGGCTTCGTCTTCGCCGTAGAGCAGACACAGTTTTTGTGCTTCCTTTGCCGTTTCAAAACTGTGGGTTAAACGACTGCCCGATATATATTTTTTTGCAATTTCTTCATATTTATTCACTGGTACACTCCGTTCATAGCGATGTATTCCTGCACCAAGGGGTGGAGTAACCCGTCTGTGTTCTCTCCTCGCCGAATCTTTTCCCGAATTTGGGTGGAGGAGATGTCGGGAATGAGGGCGGTGGAGAGTTGTATGTGTTTGTTATAAATGGAAAAATAAGTATTGATGGTTTGTGCGATTAAATTTAGATCGTCTCCCGCCCGGAGCACACAAATAAATTCGCAAAGATTAAACACTTCGTCCACGTCTTTCCAAGTGTGAATCTCCAGCAGGGTATCCGAGCCAATGATAAAGTGCAGTTCACTCTTTTCGTTTAACTGTTTTAACCGGTTGAGGGTGTCCACCGTGTAGGATTTACCCGGCCTGTCCATTTCTAGCCGGGAGGGCAGGAGATAGGGCGTATCCTTCACTGCCAGCTCCAGCATGGCATACCGTTGTTCTTTGTCCAAGATATGGCTCTTGTGGGGAGGGTCTCCCGTGGGCAGCATATACACTTTGCCAAGGGCAAACTCCTCCCGCACACACTTGGCGATGTAGGTGTGGCCCAAGTGAATGGGGTTAAACGTTCCCCCGAAAATGCCAACTTTAGAGGAGTGGGCGGTTAGCTGCACCCCTCCTGTAAACACCTGTGCCCTCACCACTCCGTAAACTCCCGTTCTTTCCACTGGGTTTGTTTCGCTTCGTTTTCCTCTACGGCTGTGACCAATGGGGGAACTGCCTCTTTACCCAACCTCCATTTGTTGGAGAGGGGGTTGCGGTATACGCCACCGGTGATCTCGCTGATCACCGCAGCACTCAGGCAGGCCAGGCGCACGGGTAACCCCTCTTCAAAGTTAAAGGTGATGCAAGTAGTACACGTTTTAAGCACTTCATCGATTTCGGGCGAAATCACAGCTTCTGAAACTTTTTCCTTCTTTTTAAAGAAAGAGGACTTTTGGGGCTTTAAATCGTCGATGTCAAATCCATCGAGATATAATTCCATACCCGTCTTAAAGTTGCCGATCAGGGCTTCAATCTTTGGGTGTAGAATCTTAAGCCTCACCGGGAGATACCCGTTGATGGTCTCAAAGGAAAACTGGGGGTGGAACTCCAGTTCCATACCCAGTTCCAAGAACCGCTCAACCCACTTTGTGGTTAAACCCTCGTCTATATTTTTGGTATATGTTATAACACTCTTTGCCATTTGTTGTTGATCCGTTGGTTTAATATGCCCGTGCAAAATACGTCATTTGTTTTGCCGGCTTGCCGCAGTGGACGCACACATGGGAGAGATTCTCCTGCTCAAAGGGCATACACCGGGTGGTGGCCCCAGTCTTTTCCTTGATCTCGTCCTCGCAGCCCCGCTCGCCGCACCACATGGCCCGGATGAACCCCGGTTCCTTTTCCATTTTGGTCGTAAACTCCTCAAAGTTTTGGGCGTTGAGGGTGTGCTCCTCACGGTTTTTCAGGGCAGCGGCCAGCAGCCCTTGCTGAACGTCATCTAAAAGGAATTGGATGGTTGTTGCCAGATCATCCATGGAATAGGCTTGCTTTTCATTGTTATCCCGCCGGGCGATCATCACTTGGTTGTTTTCAATGTCCCTTGGGCCAACTTCCAGCCGCAGGGGTACACCCTTTAACTCCCACTCGTTAAACTTCCAGCCGGGAGAAGCGTCTCTTAAATCCAGTTCCACCCGAATGCCGTGATCGCTGAGCATGCTGAGCAGCTCCTGTGCCTTTTCTATGACACCACCCTTGTGGGCCGCAACGGGTACGATGATCACCTGAATGGGTGCAATTTTTGGCGGCAAGCGCAAGCCCCGGTCGTCCCCGTGAACCATGATGACCCCGCCGATCATGCGGGTGGAGGTTCCCCAAGAGGTTTGGTGTACGTGTTTTAATTTGCTATCTTTGTCTAAATATTGTATGTCAAACACCTTTGCAAAGTGGGTGCCCAAGTTGTGGGATGTGCCCATCTGCAAAGCTTTGCCGTCTTTCATCAGCGCTTCCATGGTGTATGTGTGCATGGCACCTGCAAATTTTTCCTTTTCAGACTTTTGCCCCGTCACCACGGGAATGGCTAAGACGTTGTGGGCAAAATCTTTGTATACTCCCAGCATCTTGATGGTCTCTTCCTGTGCTTCCTCAGCGGTTGCATGGGCAGTATGACCTTCCTGCCACAAAAACTCACTGGTGCGCAGGAAGGGACGAGTGGATTTTTCCCATCGAACCACGTTACACCACTGGTTGTAGAGCAGGGGCAGATCCCGGTAGCTTTGAATCCACTTGGAATACATGGAGCAGATGATGGTCTCTGAAGTAGGGCGTACGCACAGGCGCTCCTGCAATTTTTCGTGCCCGCCATGGGTGACCCATGCGACTTCGGGGGCAAACCCTTCCACGTGATCGGCTTCCTTTTGCAGCAAGCTCTCGGGGATGAACAGGGGAAAATACGCATTTTTATGCCCTGTAGCCTTAAACATTTTGTCCATTTCACGCTGCATGTTTTCCCAAATTGCATAACCGTAGGGTTTAATGACCATACACCCCTTTACTTCGCTGTAGTCCACCAAATCCGTTTTCATGATGACATCGGTGTACCAGCGAGAAAAGTCCTCACCCTGTTTCGCGATATGCTCCACAAATTCCTTTTGCATATGATTAAAAATCCTTTCGCCAAAATATCATATAAATATACTACAGTATTATTGCCATTTTATCAAGAATTTAATTTGTCGTTGACAGGGGGGTTAACTTCCCTTCTTATTGACAAAAACAAGGTTGCGCCGTACAATGTTTACAATGAAATCCAAAAGATTCCTAACTATTGAAAATCAGCCGATCAGTAGGGAAGGGCTGATTTTGTTTGATTTTTAAGATGGATACATAGAAAGAGGATTTAACATGAAAGATTGTGTTGCGATTATTTGTTTCGCAAGTGAAACCTCGGAATGGAGTTTTACATGATACGTTTTGGACCCGCTGGCAACAGCGATGCGTTTTATGAACAGGGATATAAACACACCTTTGAGCAAATGAAGTGGCTACACGAGCAGCAGCTCAACGCCTTTGAGTATTCCTTTGGCAAGGGCGTGAAGTTAAAGGAAGAGACTGCCAATAAAATTGGTGAGGAAGCCAAGAAGTACGACATAAGTCTCTCCTGCCACGCTCCGTACTATATCAACCTTGCGGTGAACGAAACCGAACGAATGGAGAAAAACGACCAGTACATACTAGAAACCCTCACTGCTGCACATAATATGGGGGCAGACAGGATCGTGGTGCACCCTGGCAGTTGTTCCAAACTGACGAGAGAAGAAGCCCATGCCATGGTTGTGGAGGGTTTTTTACGATATATTGAAATTGCCGAGGGTTTTCCGGGGATCACCTTGTGTTGTGAAACCATGGGTAAGAAGAACCAGTTTGGAACCTTAGACGAAGTCATCGACATCTGTAAGGCTGTGCCCCAAATCGTTCCCGCCGTAGATTTTGGACACATCTATGCACGGACCCTGGGGGGGATCGCCACGGAGTCGGATTACCGGGAGATCATCGAAAAACTGTTTACGCTGGGAGATGTTGCAAAAATCATTCACGTACACTTTTCTAAAATTGAGTACGGAGCTTCGGGGGAGAAAAAGCACCTGACTTTTGATCAGGAAGAGTTTGGCCCCGATCACGTGCCCTTGATGAAGCTGTTTTGTGAATACAATATGGAGCCAAGGGTCATTTGCGAATCTAGGGGCACCATGGCAAAGGATGCATTGATCTTAAAAAATACATACGAGGAATTTTTAAATGGACAGGCTTGAAAAGCTGCTAGAAAAATTTCAAAAGGTGCTGGCCTATGGCAGCGATGCCTATTATCTCACGGGATACGACGCAGAGGGTGGGGCAGTGTTTGCCACCAAAGGGGAACGTTTATTATTCGTCACCCAATTGTATTACGAAGAGGCACTGGACTGCACAGAAGGTTTTGATGTTAAGGTAATTAACGGCAAGCAGGATATTGAATCCTATGCTAAAATCACCCAAAGGGATCTCAGTGCCGTCACCGACGAAATTCGTGCCATGCGCCAAGTGAAGGACGAGGACGAAATTGAAATCATCAAGGGTTTGTCCAACATCACCGACGAAGCCTTTGTCCACGTGCTCAAATACATCAAACCGGGAGTGACCGAACACGAGATTAAGGCAGAAATCATCTACTACCTGTGCAAGCGGGGGTGTGACTTTTCCTTTGATCCGGTGATTGTTTCGGGCACCAGAGGGGCCATGCCCCACGGCCGAGCCACCGACAAAAGGATTCAGTCGGGGGAACTGCTGACCTTGGACTTTGGGGCAAAGAGGAGCAACTACTGTTCGGATTTCACCCGCACCGTTGCGGTGGGGGAGATTAGCAAAGAGCGCAGGAATGTGTATAACAGCGTATACCGCTCCATAACCAGTGCCCTTTTAGAAGCCAAGGCGGGTATAACCTGCAAGGAGTTGGACACAGTCGCCCGGGAGACAATCCGCATCGACGGATTTGAAAAATATTTTGTCCACGGGCTGGGTCACGGGGTGGGCATCGACATCCACGAGCTGCCCAGGGTGAACCAAAAGAGCGATGAAGTCTTACAAGAAGGTATGATCATCACCATTGAACCGGGGATTTATGTGCCCCGGCTGTGCGGCGTGCGCATCGAGGACATGGTTCTCATAAAAAATGACGGGAATATAATATTTAGCGTTGCACAAAGGGAATTGATTGTTGTATAATATTTAGAGAAAAATTTTGGAGGATTTATAAATGATTTCTGCCGGAGAATTCCGAAAGGGTATTACCATCGAAATTGACAACGCTGTGTGGACGATCGTAGACTTTCAGCACGTCAAGCCGGGCAAAGGCGCAGCTTTCGTTCGCACCAAGATTAAAAATATAATGAACGGCAACGTTCTGGAAAGAACCTTCAACCCAACGGAGCGGTATCCCAAGGCTCACGTTGAAAAGAAGGATATGCAGTATCTCTACAGCGATGGAGAACTGTATCACTTCATGGATACCGAATCATACGAGCAAATGGCCCTCAACCACGACAAGGTGGAAGAGGCACTTCCCTACATTAAAGAAAACATGGTTGTGAGCATTAAATTCTTCAAGGGTGAAGCTTTCTCGGTGGATCCACCCAACTTTGTGGAACTGGAAATCACCGAAACGGATCCCGGATTTAAGGGCGATACCGCCACTTCGGGCACAAAACCTGCCATTTTAGAGACAGGTGCCAAGGTGAACGTACCCCTGTTTGTCAACCAGCACGACATCATTCGCATCGACACCAGAACCGGGGAGTACATGGAACGAGTTTAAAACTTAATTTTTGGAGGTCGCCATGAACGTTGAACTGCTCAAGAAACTAGGCAATATTGAACAGATTGCTGGTGTTAGACCCCTCACATATCAAAACGGCGTGAAAGCCTTTGAGGTGTACAACGCCTCGGGGCTTCGGTTCACCCTCACCCCTGATATGGGCCTCGACCTTGCGGATTTTTCATACAAAGGGACAAACGTTGCGTACTACACCAAGAACGGGGTGCAGAGCGCCAACAGTTATCACAAAATGTTTGGAGATTTTCAGCAATTCTTCCACGCAGGGCTGCTGAAAACCTGTGGGCTTTTAAACATTGGCCCCGAATCGGTGGACGAGGGCGTGCGCCACGCCCTGCACGGCAATATCGGACACGCCCCGGCAGCTAACTTGAGCGCAAAAGCCAAGTGGGTGGGGGACGACTATCACTTGTCCGTGAGCGGAACCATGCAGGACACACGGATGTTTTCCTACAACTTAACCCTGGAGCGGGAGATTTCCACCACCCTTTGCGCAAAGGAAGTGGTGTTAAAAGATGCCATCACCAACATGACATCTACTGCCGAGGACTTTATGATCCTCTACCACTTTAACTTCGGTTACCCCTTACTCGCCGACGGCGTGCGCATTGTGAAGGGGGGCGGAGGGGTGAAACCCCGGAACGACCGTGCAGCCGCAGGGCTTAACAATTGGGACAAGTTTACGGCCCCTGAAGTGGGTTTTATCGAACAAGTCTACTACCACGAAAACACCGTGTGTAAAGACGGATATTCCACCGTGGGTGTGATCAACGACGAACTGAAGCTGGGTGTGTATTTAAAATATTCGGCCAAGAATTTACCCATGTTTGTCCAGTGGAAGAACCCCTTAGCCCACGAGTACGCCTTGGGCATTGAACCCTCCAACTGTTACTTGGACGGTAGGGCATTAGAAAAGCAAAAGGGTACGATTCAGACCATCCAACCCTTTGAAACCCTTGACTACGAGCTGATTTTGGGCATTTTAGACGGGGCAGATGAAATTGCAGCCTTTGAGAAGAATTTGCAAAAATAAAGAATCATAAAAATTTGGGGACGATTGAATCGTCTCTTTTATTTTGTGATTGACACATTTATTTTACTATGTTAATATACTAACATAGTAGCAAGTAAGAAAGGAATACTCGTATGCGATCTAGGCTCCAACCCCCCGGCAAGGTCTACGACCTCCTGCCCAAGCAGTGCAAAAAACTTCGCCGTGCCGAAGATATTTTGCGCAATCTGTTTGCAAACAACGGTTATTTAGAAGTGCAAACCCCCATGTATGAATATTACGACACGTGCGTGCTGGGGTTAGGCAAAAAGAGTGATCTCATTAAATTTATCGATAAAGACGGAGAGGTGCTCACTCTGCGCCCCGACTTCACCCTGCCTATCGCCCGGATGTATGCGGCAAATATGTCGGGGGAGGCAAAGCTGTGTTATATGGGCAGTGCCTTTAGCGCAGCTCCCGCAGGGGCAGGTGCTTGTGAGTTTATCCAAGGGGGCATTGAGCTGATTGGCGCATCGGGTATGGCCAGTGATGTATCCGTCTTAACGCTGGCCATCGAGGCCTTAAAGGCTCTTGGGGTTGAAAATATTACCGTGGACATCGGGCACATGGGTTTTTTTCGAAACATCATCGAACCGCTAAACGTGAACAGCGAAGTGGCGGAACAGATTCGCTCCAGCATCGACAACAAAAACGTTTCAGAGTTAAACTATGCCTTGGATATGGCAAGGGTGGATAAAAAGTCCAAAGAGGTGCTGTGTGAATTGATCACGCTGTTTGGGGGAAGGGAAGTCTTTGATCGAGCGAAGGAACTCTCCCCCCACGATAAAAATATTGATAAACTTGTGGAGCTGTCCTCCCTATTGGAGGCATCCGGGTATGGGAGTTACGTCTCCTACGACTTAGGAATGCTCCACAACTACGACTACTACACGGGAATCGTGTTTAAGGGATTTTGCAAAGACATTGGGTTTTCCATATTGTCGGGGGGAAGGTATGACAACTTATTGAGCAAGTTTTTTAAGCCAGATACCCCGGCCATCGGTTTTGCCTTGGATCTCAGCAGAATTATCGAGCTTTGGGAGGAAAAATGATTACAATTGCGCTACCCAAGGGCAGACTTGCCAAAAACACACTGTCACTTTTATCAAAGTGTGGTATAATAGTGAAGGAACTGGACGACCGCAAGTTGCAGTTGTTCGACGAATCGGAGACCTATCGGTTTTTAATGGTGAAACCCACCGATGTGCCCACCTATGTGGATCACGGCGTAGCCGATGTGGGCGTTGTGGGTAAAGACACGTTGATGGAGGCAAACCTGCCCCTGTATGAAATGCTGGATCTAAAAATGGGCAACTGTTCCATGTGTATTTGTGGGTTTGCGGGCTTTCAAAAGGGTACCACGTCCACCCTCAAGGTGGCAACAAAATACCCCCGCATCGCCATGAACTACTACCGGGAGCAGGGTATCCCTGTGGAAATCATCAAATTAAACGGCAGTATTGAGCTTGCCCCGCTTTTAAACCTCTCCCATGTGATCATGGATATTGTGGAATCGGGCAGGACGCTTCAGGAAAACGGGCTTTGTGTGCTGCAAAAGGTGTGCGATTTATCTGCCCGGGTGTGTGTCAACCGGGTGAGCTTAAAGACCAAGGCGGAAGAAATTAAGGCATTGTTAAAGGCAATGGAGGAGAACATTGAGGGTTTTTAGGGAAAGTGAAGTTGATTTGGTGTATGGGCAACTCAGGCAGCGAACCCAGCGGTTAAACGGCGGAGAGAGTTTTAAAACTGTGGAGGCCATGTTTCGCGCCATTCAAACCCAGGGAGACAGGGCGCTGTTTGCGTACTGCAAACGTTTTGACAAGTTTTGTGTGGACGAAACCAACCTGGCTGTGACTCGAGAGGAGATCGACCATGCGTATGCGGTTACCGACAAAGAGTTGATAAAAAGTCTGCAACTTGCAGCTAAGAATATTTATGATTACCACGCAGCCCAAAAGCGGGAGAGCATCAAGTACCACGACAGAGCGGGAGTGGAACTGGGGTTGATCATTCGCCCGGTGGAGCGGGGGGGCATCTACGTGCCCGGGGGTAAGGCCTCCTATCCCTCCAGCGTGCTGATGAACGCACTGCCCGCCAAAGTGGCAGGAGTTTCGGATATCATCATGGCCACACCTCCCGACGAACAGGGGAAGATCAACCCGCTGACGCTGGTGGCCGCAGACATCGCCGGGGTGTCCACCATCTATAAAATGGGGGGTGCACAGGCGGTAATCGCCATGGCGCTGGGCACCAAGAGCGTTCGCCGGGCAGATAAGATCGTTGGCCCGGGCAACCTGTATGTAAACATTGCCAAGCGGTTGTCCTATGGGTATGTGGGGCTGGATATGCTGGCGGGGCCTTCCGAAGTGCTCATTATTGCAGACGAGGGGGCAGACGTGCGGTTTATTGCCGCAGACTTTTTATCCCAAGCGGAACACGACGAGTACGCCGCCTGTGTGCTGTTGACCCACAGCCAAGAGTTAGCCGAAGAAGCCCAAGGGGAGATACAGCGGCAGCTTGCAAACCTGCCCAAGTATGGCATTGCCAAGGCATCCATCGACAACTACGGGGCAATTGTGATTACGAGTTGTGTGGATGAATCTATCCGCATTTCCAACGAAATCGCCCCCGAGCATCTGGAAATCATGACGGTGAACCCCAAGAGTCATCTCTCAAAAATTAAAAATGCTGGATCGGTATTTTTGGGAAGTTACTCCCCCGAACCGGTGGGAGATTACTTTGCAGGGGTGAACCACGTGTTACCCACCAATGGAACGGCACGGTTTGCTTCCCCCCTGAGTGTGGACGATTTTTTAAAGAAGATGAGTTATGTGCACTATACAAAGGATGCACTTTTGTGCGACGCAGGGCACATTGAGCGGCTGGCCGAAGCCGAAGGGCTGATCGCCCACAAGCGTTCGGTGAGCATTCGATTTGAGGAGGACAATGGATCTATATGAGTGAGCGAATAACGAGAAATACTTTGGAGACCCAAATTGTTGCAGAAGTGACTCTGCACAGCGAACACTCCAAAATAGAGACGGGGGTGGGTTTTTTTGACCACATGCTCACCCTATTTGCCAAGCATGCAAATATTGGCATTGTGCTGTTTTGCAAGGGTGACACCCATGTGGACACCCACCACACCATCGAGGACTGCGGCATTGTGCTGGGCAGAGCCATTCGGCAGGAGCTAAAGGACTGTGCGGGGATTAAGCGCTATGGCCATGCCTATATCCCCATGGACGAATGTTTGTGCCGTGCCTGTGTGGATATTTCCAATAGGCCGTATTTGGTCTATCACGTAACAACAGAAGAATACAGCGAATACGAGGAGTTTTTCCGTGCCTTTACCTTTCACGCAGGGTTCACCTTGCACATCGAACTGCTCTATGGCAAAAACCCTCACCACAAGCTGGAATCGGTTTTTAAAGCCGTTGCACGGGCAGTGCGGGAGGCCATCTCCCCCGACGGTGCCATAACCGGCATTCCCTCCACCAAGGGTGTGTTATGATTGCTGTCATTGATTATGGGCGGGGGAACCTGCACTCGGTGAAAAAGGCCTTTGAATACTTGGGGCAGGACTGCATCGTCACCTCCTCCAAAGAGTCTATAGCGTCTGCCCATCGGGTGGTTCTGCCCGGAGTGGGTGCCTTTGGGGATGCCATGGAGGCACTGGAGGAAAAACACTTAATCGACCCGGTGAAGGGTGCCATCGCCTCGGGAAAGCCCTTTTTGGGCATATGCCTGGGGATGCAGCTCTTGTTTGCCGAGAGTTTGGAATACGGGCACTGCCAAGGGTTGGGTGTGATACCGGGCAGGGTCGTGCCCTTTGCGGTGGATGAAAAAATACCCCACATGGGGTTCAACAGCCTGATGGTGAAAAAGAAAGGGTCTATTCTTTCGGACAACAGCTTTGTGTATTTTGTGCACAGCTTTCACGCAACGGATGTGCGGGAGGAAGATATTTTGTCCCTCACCCACTACGGTTACGATTTTGTTTCGGCTATTCAACATGACAACGTGTACGGATGCCAGTTTCACCCGGAGAAGTCGGGGGAGACGGGACTAAATATTTTAAAAAGGTTTTGTGAGTTATGATTTTATTTCCGGCAATCGATATTAAAGACGGCAAGAGTGTGCGTCTGCAAAAGGGCGATATGCAAAAGTGTGTCGTATATGGCCAAGCGGACGAGATGGCGAAAAAGTGGGAGAGCCAAGGGGCTCAATATCTTCACGTGGTGGACTTAAACGCTGCATTTGAAGGCAGGTTTGTAAATAAGTCCAGTGTGCAAAACATACTTGACAGCGTATCTGTGCCCGTACAGTTGGGCGGGGGAGTGCGCACCCTGGCAGACATTGAAGAACGGCTGTCCATGGGGGTGAGCCGGGTGATTCTGGGCACTGCCGCCCACGAGGACTTAAACATGTTGTCGGAGGCTATACGCCTGTTTGGAGACAGGATCGCCGTATCGCTGGATGCCAAGAACATGTTGCTTTCGCTAAAGGGCTGGGCGGAGGACACCAACACCAACGTGATTGACTTTGGCAAGAAATTGTTTGGAATGGGTGTGAAGACGGCGGTGTTCACCGATATTTCAAAGGACGGCATGTTGTCCGGGGTGAATGTGGATGCCACCGAGCAGATGATAGAAACGGGACTAAACGTGATTGCATCGGGGGGCATGACAACCCTTGACGACGTTGAAAATATGGTGCATATCGGCGCATACGGGGCGATATTGGGTAAAAGCATCTACGAGGGCACCATCGACCTGGGCGAGGCATTGAAATTATGCTGACAAAAAGAGTGATTCCCTGCTTGGATGTGCACAACGGCAGGGTGGTGAAGGGCGTTAATTTTGTGAACCTGACGGATGCGGGAGACCCCGTGTTGTGCGCCATGGCCTATAATCAAGCGGGTGCAGACGAGCTTTGTTTTTTAGATATCACCGCTTCCTGTGAGGAGCGCAACATCATGGAAGATATTGTGCAAAAAACCGCAGAGTGTGTGTTTATTCCCCTCACTGTGGGGGGAGGAATACGTTCCGTGGAGGATTTTCGTCGCATTTTATCCCGGGGGGCGGACAAGATTTCCATCAACTCCTCAGCTATTAAAAACCCCAACCTCATCACCGAAGCGGCACTGAAGTTTGGCTCTCAGTGCGTGGTGGTTGCAATTGACGCTAAAATGGCCGAGAATGGCCGATACAGCGTTTTTTTAAACGGGGGCAGGGTGAATGCAGGGTTAGACCTATTGGAGTGGGCAGAGCGTGTACAGGCCCTGGGAGCGGGGGAGATTTTGCTCACCAGCATGGACACCGACGGAACCAAAAACGGTTACGACATCACGATGCTAAAAAGTGTGTGCGATATCGTAAACATTCCGGTGATCGCCTCGGGGGGTGCGGGAGCACTCGAACACTTTAGCCAGTGTATCCAGCAGAGCGGGGCAGACGCGGTGCTCTGCGCAAGCCTATTCCACTTCGGGGAGCTGACCATTCATCAAGTAAAGGAACACATGTTTTTAAATGATATACCAGTGAGGAGGACGATGGAATGAGTGAAAAATTTGATCTCTCAAAAGTAAAGTTTAACGAAAATGGATTGGTGTGTGTCATCGCCCAGGACTACTCCTCGGGGGATGTGCTCATGCAGGCCTATATGAACCTGGAATCGTTGAAATTAACCTTAGAAACGGGTTATATGGTCTATTACTCCCGCTCAAGGCAATCCCTTTGGAAAAAGGGAGAGACGTCGGGCAGCGTCCAGAGGGTGATTTCCCTGTATGCAGATTGCGACTACGACTGTATTTTAGCGAAAGTGGAGCAGACGGGTCTTGCCTGCCACACGGGCACCTATAGCTGCTTTTCCAACGAAATTGTCGACATTGGGGAGATTCGGCCTCTGCTCAGCATTGTGGACGAATTGTTTGGCGTGATCGAGGATCGGAAGTTAAACCCCAAGGAGGGCAGTTATACCAACTATCTCTTCAACAAGGGTTTGGACAAGATTTTAAAGAAGATTGGCGAGGAGAGCGCCGAGACGATTATTGCCGCAAAAAACAACGACATGAAGGAAGTGGCATACGAGGCTTCGGACTTAGTTTACCACCTTTTGGTGCTACTCAGCCAAATGGGAATGAAACCGGCGGACATCGCACGAGAGCTTGCAGCGAGAAGATAAATATTATAACTTAGCTAGTAAATCGAAGTATTTGTTAGAAAAACAAAGGATATAAACAATAAATGCGATTCATGTAGGTATAACGGTTTTGACAATACCATGGCTCCAAGATATAATAGCTCTTGCGTTAAGACGTAACGGACACTGGCGCAAGAAACGTGTGGGAGCATAGCTCAGCTGGGAGAGCATCTGCCTTACAAGCAGAGGGTCACTGGTTCGATCCCAGTTGTTCCCACCACATGGCCCGGTAGTTCAGATGGTTAGAACGCTAGCCTGTCACGCTAGAGGTCGAGGGTTCGAGTCCCTTCCGGGTCGCCA
>CAYVRJ010000009.1:0-103675 GCA_964453645.1 uncultured Clostridia bacterium | reverse complement strand
TTTTGGGTTTCCAAAGGGTATTTTTTCAAAAATACCCTTTGGCGGGGTTTGGGGCAGAGCCCCAAAAAAGAAAAAACACCAGATTGTGAGGTTATGAAATGTATAAAATCGTGAAAAAACAGGTGCTCAACGAAAACGTAAAACTGTTTGTCATTGAAGCACCGTTCATTGCAAAAAAAGCAGAACCCGGCCAGTTCATCATGTTGCGCATCGACGAAACGGGTGAGCGAATCCCGTTAACCATTTCAGACTACGATGCAAAAGCCGGAACAGTCACCATCGTATTTCAGGAAGTGGGTAAAACCACCGTCCAGTTGGGTGCCCTCAATGAGGGTGACACCATTTTGGACTTTGCAGGCCCCTTAGGTCAACCAACCCACTACCCCGAGGGCACAAAAAAAGCCGTGGTCATCGGCGGAGGTCTGGGTACTGCCATTGCCTACCCCAGCGCAAAGAAACTCCACCAAAACGGCATAGAAGTGAGCAGCATCATTGGATTTAAAAACAAGGACTACATCATCTATGAGGACGAGATGAAAAAGATCAGCCATAAGCTCATCGTCACCACCGACGATGGCTCCAACGGCACCAAGGGGTTTGTCACCCAGCAGTTGGAACAGCTCATCGAGAGCGGGGATAAGTTCGATCTGTGTATCGCCATCGGCCCCCTGATCATGATGAAGTTTGTGTGCGAAATCACCAAAAAATACGGCATACACACCCTGGTGAGCTTAAATCCCATTATGATCGACGGCACGGGTATGTGCGGCGGGTGCAGGGTGTTGATCGATGGCAAGACGAAATTTGCCTGTGTGGATGGCCCCGACTTCGACGGACACTTGGTGGATTTCGACGATTGTATCAAACGCCAAGGGTTCTATCGCAGTGAAGAGGCAAACAGCCTGCACATCTGCAAGCTCACAGTGGAATAGGTTTCAAATCATTTTTGTTGAGGTATGAGTATGAATAAACAGGAACATAAAACCCCCATGCGGGAGATGGATCCCAAGGAACGCATTTTAGGGTTTTCGGAAGTTGCCCTTGGTTATACGGCGGAAATGGCTGTGAACGAAGCCCATCGATGCATCAATTGCAAAAACGCTCCCTGCAAGACCGGGTGTCCCGTGGAAGTAAAGATTCCCGAATTTATCACCTTAATTAAGGAAGAAAAGTTCGTGGAGGCCTATGAAAAAATTCGGGAGACCAACAACCTGCCCGCCATCTGCGGACGGGTGTGCCCCCAGGAGACCCAGTGCGAAGAGCGCTGTGTGCGGGGTATTAAAGGGGAGAGCGTGGGTATTGGCAGGCTGGAGCGGTTTGTGGCCGACTACGCCATGGAACACGGTGGAGCGAAAGCAATTGAGCGCAAGTCAAGGGGCATCAAATGCGCCATGATCGGTTCGGGCCCTGCATCGCTGACTTGTGCGGCAGACCTTGCGAAAGCGGGTTATGATGTGACTATTTTTGAAGCCTTTCACACGGCCGGTGGGGTGCTGCAATACGGCATACCCCAGTTCCGTCTGCCCAAAGAGCTCGTTGATCAAGAGATTCAAACGCTCACCGAGTTGGGTGTTAAAATCGAGCTGAACATGGTGGTTGGGCGGGTGCTCACCATCGACGAGTTAAAGGAAATGGGTTATCGGGCGATATTTATCGGCTCGGGTGCGGGGTATCCCAAGTTTATGAACATACCCGGCGAAAACTTAAACGGGGTGTATTCGGCCAACGAGTTTTTAACGCGAATTAATTTGATGAAAGCGTATCAGTTCCCCAAGTATGATACGCCCATTAAGAAATATGAAAAAGTTGCGGTGATCGGCGGGGGCAACGTTGCCATGGATGCCGCACGATGTGCAAAGCGTTTGGGTGCAGAGCACGTATACATCGTCTACCGCCGGGGCAAGGAGGAAATGCCTGCACGGGCGGAAGAAGTGCACCACGCAGGAGAAGAGGGCATTGAGTTCCATCTGCTCACCGCTCCTGTGCGCATACTTTCAGACGAAGACAACCGCTGCAAGCAGTTGGAGCTGCGCAAGATGGTTTTAGGGGAGCCAGACGAATCGGGCAGGAGACGGCCTGTTGAGCAGGAGGGGAGTGAATACACTTTGGATGTGGATTGTGTGGTTGTGGCCATTGGGCAATCCCCCAACCCGCTCATTGCTTCGGTGACACCGGGGCTTAAGACCGAGCGCTGGGGCGGTATTATTGCCGATGAAGCTGGGCGAACCAGCGTGTCTGGGGTGTATGCCGGTGGTGATGCGGTGACCGGGGCTGCCACTGTCATTCTCGCTATGAGTGCGGGTAAGTTGAGTGCGCGCGCTATGATGGAAGATATTGAAGCCGGAAAGATATAGGTTTCTTTCTTGGGGCTTAAGCCCCAAACCCGGCAAGGGGGACTACTCGTCCCCCTTTGAACCCCCACGGCAGGGACTGAGTCCCTGCACCCCTTGTGCAAAAGCTAACGCTTTTGCTATAAGAGGGGTCAAGGGGGAATCATTCCCCCTTGCGGGTGTGGGCAGGGCCCACGAACGGGTGTGGGGCGAAACCCCATATTAAAAATTTGCATGCAAAAAGAGCGGTGAATACCGCTCTTTTGATCGTTGGTTCGGGTTTAAAATTCGTGCTCCAAATCCCTTAACCTGGTATTTATTGCACATCTTCCTGCCCGCATCGCCGATTTAATAGTCGGCGAAACTTTTGGCATTAAAATCATTCCTGCTACTAGTCCGGCAGTTACGCCAACTACCATTCCCATCAACAAAGATCCCGATCTCATTTCAAAACTACTCCTTACTCTTGTTCTTGAGAATAGTTTTTGAAGTTGTAAGCCAAATTATTCAACAAAAAATTTAACTTGCGTGTTTTGCTCGATAATCGGCAATAGCTGCATGAATAGCATCCTCTGCTAAAAGGGAACAGTGCACCTTCGCTTCAGGTAATCCGCCCAATTCCTCCACAATGGCTGCTTTGGTCAGTTTGTCCGCTTCGTCAATGGTTTTTCCCAAAACCATTTGTGTGGCAACGGAAGAAGAGGCAATGGCGGCACAACAGCCGTATGTTTTAAATTTAATGTCTCGAATTATATTGTCTTCCACTTTTAAATAAACAATCATGCTGTCTCCGCACTGCTGGGAACCCATTTCCCCAATGGCATCCGCATTTTCAATTACGCCCACGTTTTGTGGATTTTGAAAGTGTTCAATTACTTTTTCGTTGTACATGTGTTTTCTCCTGCTTTATTAATAGGGTGATATTTCTTTCAGTCTTTTCATAATTTGTTTAATTTTTTCAACGGTTGTATCAATTTGCTCTTCGGTGTTACACCGGCCAAGGGTGAGCCGGAGGGAACTGGCTGCCAACTGTTCGTCCACGCCCATGGCCAACAGCACGTAAGAGGGTTCGAAGGTTCCGCTCATGCAGGCCGATCCGGAAGACGCACAAACGCCCAAAATATCTAAGTTGATCAGCAGTGCTTCCCCTTCCACTCCTGCAAAACACAGGTTGACGTTGTTGGCAAGGCGCTCCGTTGGATGGCCGTTTAGGGTGACACCTGCAAATTCCGTTTGCAGCCGGTGGATGAGTTTATCGCGAAGGAGCATAAGCCTAACATTTTCCTCTTCCATGGAGTCCACCGCTCGGCGCAGTGCCGATGTTAACCCCACGATTCCCGTTATATTTTCGGTGCCCGCCCGGCGGTTGCGCTCCTGCGCTCCCCCGTGCATATATTTGGATAGACGCTTGCCCTGGCGGAGATACATAGCGCCAACGCCCTTGGGTCCATAAAATTTATGGGCGGAAATGGTGAGCACGTCCACGTTTAATTCTTTTACGTTTATGTTTAGATGCCCCGCAGCCTGCACCGCATCTGTGTGAAAGAGAATGTTTTTCTCCCGGGTTATCTTGCCGATTTCGGCGATTGGGTTGAGGGTGCCCACTTCGTTGTTGGCCATCATCACCGAAACCAAGATGGTGTCTTGCCGAATGGCATTTGCAACATCCGTTGCACTGACCCTGCCGTATTGATCCACATCCAGAAACGTCACATCGTAGCCGTTTTTAGCCAGATATTCCGCACTGTCCAACACCGCATGGTGTTCCACCTTTGTGGTGATGATATGTTTGCCCTGCTTTGCATAAGCCTGTGCACCGCCGATCAGCGCATGGTTATCGCCCTCTGTTCCACCGGAATTAAAATATATTTCCTTGGGATCGGCGTTAAAAATTTGTGCAACCTCTGCCCTGCACTTGTTGATCAGGCTTCGGGACTCTTGACCCAAGCTGTGTATGCTGGAGGGATTGCCATACACCTCCAAGAAATAGGGCATCATGTCGCTGAGCACGTCTTTGCTAAGATAGGTGGTTGCAGCGTGGTCTAAATAAATCTTTTCCATTTATGTTTCCTTTTCGTTTTCGTCGATCATGTCTTGGAGGGTGAAGGAATCCAGCACATCGTGAATGCCCTTGTGGATTTTGTGCCAAATGTTCTTAGTGGAACACTCTTTTTCACACTCTCCGGTGGACACGCATTCGGCGGGGGCAAAATCCCCCTCCAGTGCACGGAGCACGTCCCCCACAGTAATTTCACGGGGGTGTTTGTTTAAAACATACCCACCCTTGGCACCCCGGATGCTGCAAACGAGGTCTGCTTTGCGCAGAGTGGCAATTAACTGTTCTAAATACTGTTCGCTCAGCTCCTCTTGCTGTGCCATTTGCTTGACGCTCACAGGCGTTTGGTTTACCGCTATTAAATACATGGCCTTTAAGCCGTAGCGCCCCTTAGACGAAATGATCATACGAAATACCTACTAATCTACTATGAATTCATTATAATAATTCATAGTAATTTTGTCAACATTATTTTTTGCAGGAATAATAGAAAATATATCAACGTATGCCCTTAGAGAAAAATATAATGTCAACCCGAATACACTTACTCGGATGAAACATAATAAGTGTTTGAGTATGCGGACAACAGAAGACTTGTGCAAGATATTGGATTGCAAGTTGGAGGACATTGAATATGTCCCTGAAGATTCGCTTTTTCCTTTCATAAAATAAATTGTAATAAGCAAAAATTGTGTGCATATAGATAAACGAAAGAGTAAAAGTCCCAATTCTAAGGAGGTTTATCCATATGCAGTCATACGATATTTACAGAGATATTGCACGCCGTTCGGGGGGCGATGTGTATATCGGGGTGGTAGGGCCGGTGCGAACCGGAAAGTCCACCTTTATTAAGAGATTCATGGACCTGATCGTCCTGCCCAACCTCACCGACTCAGGGGAAAAGGACAGGGTCATCGATGAATTACCCCAAAGTGCTGCAGGTAAAACCGTTATGACCACTCAGCCAAGGTTCGTTCCCAACGAGGCTGTGGAGATAAACCTGTCCGATGAAGCAAAGGTGAAAGTGCGCATGGTGGATTGCGTGGGGTATCTTGTTGGTGGCGCACAGGGCCATCTGGAAGACGACGTTCCCCGCATGGTGCGCACCCCCTGGTTCGACTACGACATCCCCTTTGAAAAGGCTGCGGACATCGGCACCCGAAAGGTGATCAACGATCACTCCACCATCGGCATTGTGCTCACCACCGACGGCAGTATTACCGATATCCCTCGCTCCAGTTATATCGAAGCGGAAGAGCGGGTGATCTCCGAGTTAAAGGGGCTGAACAAACCCTTTGTGGTTATCCTCAACTCCAACAACCCCAAGGGTGAGGATGCACAGGTTCTCAAGGAAGCCATGCAGGAGAAATACGGAGTAAAAGTCCTGCTCATGGATATCCTGCGCATGAACGAAAACGACATCGACAACCTGTTGCTAGATATATTATATGAGTTTCCCATTAACGAAATTAAAATTAATGTGCCAAAATTTTTGCTGGCTCTCTCTCCCAAGCACCCGATTATGCAGGAGCTGACCAGCGATTTGCAGCAAAGTATGGGCGACCTTTCCTCCATGCGAGATGTCTCCAAGATGTTAAACCTCTCGGAGGGGGGCAACATTCTGGGCAAAAAAATCGATCTCATGCGGTTGGATCAGGGGTTTGCCCAAGTGTCCTATTCCTTCCCCGAAAACTTGTTCTATCAGATACTGGGCGAAGAGTGCGGCAACGAAATTCTGGACGATTTCCACCTGATGGCGATGATCAAGGGACTGGTTCACGCCAAAAAGGAATACGACCGCATGGAAGAGGCCATTCAAAGCGTATACACCAGCGGTTACGGTTTAATTCCCCCGTCTATGGATGAATTGACTTTAGAAGAACCCGAGATTATCAAACAGGGGGGACGGTTTGGAGTGAAACTCAAGGCCTCTGCACCCTCGCTGCACTTGATTCGGGTGGATATTAAAACCGAGGTGTCCCCCATTGTGGGCACCGAAAAACAAAGTGAGGAGTTGGTTCGCTATCTCATGTCCGAGTTCGAGACCGATCCGGCAAAGATTTGGAATACCAATATTTTTGGCAAGTCGGTCAACGAGCTTGTGCGGGAGGGTTTATCCAATAAATTGACCCACATGCCCGATGATGCCCGGCAAAAAATTCAGGAAACATTGCAGCGCATCATCAACGAGGGCAGCGGGGGTCTGATCTGCATCTTATTATAAATTTCATATCCTCTATTGGGCAGTGTTGCACACATCAGCACTGCCTTTTTGTTGTTTTTTGACACACAAGCTGGTATAATAAAATCCATGGATATTGTTTATAAAGAGACGAAAGAATTTACTTGCGATCAATTGCAGGAGCTGTTTTTATCCGTTCAATGGGCTTCGGGGCAGTACCCCCAAAAGTTAGTTGCTGCCATGAAAAATTATTCACAGGTGTACTCCGCATGGGAGGGGGAAACCCTCATTGGGCTGCTGTGCGCCATGGACGACAAGGTGATGGTGGCCTACATTCACTACGTGTTGGTAAACCCAACATATCAGGGTACTGGTGTGGGGAAATCCCTTATGGATATGGCAAAAGCCCACTATGGGGACTATTTGCGCATTGTGCTCATCTCCTACGACCATCAAATAGGTTTTTATGAGCGCTGTGGTTTTTCCACTGCACAGGGGCAAACCCCCATGTCTATCACCTGTTTGTAGCCAATTATTCCCTTCGACAAATTTTAAAATATTGTTGTCTATTTGTTCATAAAGTGATAAAATACACATCGGAATAATAAAATAAACACTCGCTCACATAATTCCGCTGATAGGGAGCGGAAGTCTCTACATGCCTGCCGTAAACGGGCATACTATGAGCGTTCGTCATTTTATTGTAATGGGCGAATGTTCTTTTGGAGCGTGCGTCCGTTTGTTTTTTATTTCGAATTTATTTCTTTAGGAGGACAGCATTTATGTTCAAAATCAAGGAGCGGGGCAGCAATGTGCGCACCGAAGTGATTGGCGGTATCACCACTTTCTTCGCAATGGCCTACATCATCTTTGTAAACCCCCTCTATCTCTCCATGACGGGCATGGATAAAGTTGCCGTTATGGTTGCAACCTGCGTATCTGCGGGCATTGGCACACTGCTCACCGCCTTTATCGCAAACGTACCCTTTGCACAAGCACCGGGTATGGGACTGAACGCATTTTTCACCTTCACCGTGTGTTTTGGCATGGGTTATACTTGGCAGCAAGCCTTAGGCGTGGTGCTTGTTTCGGGTATTTTATTTCTCATCATCACCCTCACCCCACTGCGCAAAGGCATTATCAGCGCCATTCCCGCACCCCTCAAGAGTGCTATCGGCGCAGGTATCGGCCTGTTCATTGCATTTATCGGCCTGATCAACGCCGGCATTGTCACAGCCTTTGGTGCAGAACCTCCCTTCTCAGCATTCACCACCTTGGGTAACATTGCCTCTCCCGGCGCTATTCTTGCAATTATCGGCATTATCATTACAGCCATTCTCTTGGCGTATAAGGTGAAGGGTGCGCTGTTCTTCGGCATCGTTGCGACCACCCTCATCAGCTTTATCCCCTGGTTTGGCAACGCTGGGTTTACCGCACTGGTCACCGGGCAGGAGACATTCTCCCTGGCGTCCATCGGCAACATTTCTCAGACATTCTTTGCATTTGATTTTAACGGCATGCTGGCACTGGGTATTGTGCCCTTGATTACAGCTTGCTTGAGTTTCTTAATTGTGGACATGTTTGACACCGTTGGTACCCTGATTGGAACGGCAGACAACGCAGGAATGCTGGACAAAGACGGCAACTTCCCCGGAGGCGACAAGGCCTTAGTTGCCGATGCGATTGCAACGGTGACCGGAGCTTGCTTGGGAACATCTACCGTTACCACCTATATTGAAAGTTCCACCGGCATTGAGGAAGGGGCAAAGACAGGCCTTGCTTCCCTGGTGACAGGGGGACTGCTGGCGCTGTGCGTGTTGATTGCACCGCTGGTGGGTATTATTCCCGGGTCGGCAACGGCACCTGCGCTGATTATTGTGGGTGTATTTATGATGAAGAGTGTGCTCAAGATCGATTGGTCGGACATTGAGATTTCCATTCCCGCATTCCTCACAGTGGCTATGATGCCCTTCTCCTACAGTATTGCCAACGGCATTGGATTTGGGTTTATCTCCTATGTGATCATCAAGGTCGCACGGGGCAAGTTTAAGGAAGTGCCTGTGATGATGTATGTTCTAGCTGCACTGTTCGTGGTTATGTACATTATGCAAAACATCGGATAAGTTTCTTTTCTTGGGGCTCTGCCCCAAACCTCATTTAGGGGGATTTTTGTAAAAATCCCCCTAAAAACCCCAAAAACTTTTTAACGCAAAGCTATCGCTTTGCTAAGGTATTTTTTAAATACTTTAGCAAAAGCGATAGCTTTTGTGTTGTGAGGGGTCAAGGGGGAATCATTCCCCCTTGCTGGGGGAACGGGGGCGAGTAGCCCCCGTAAATATGTTTATAACGATTTAAATTCTTTAAGCACCTGTGCAAATTCGTCCATGCAGGCCTGAATAGGCTCCCCAGAAACGAGATCCACACCAGCAAGCTTGAGCTGGGCTAAGGGGAAATCACTGCCCCCCGAACACAAAAAGTTTAAATAACCCTTTTGCATCTCCTTGTTGCCCGCAAGTAACTCCTTGGCAATCTTCACAGCGCAACTAAACCCCGTTGCATACTTGTATACATAAAATGCATTGTAAAAATGGGGAATGCGTGCCCACTCGTAGAGGATATCGCTGTCCGTCATGGACTTCATGTAGTACTTGGAGTTCAACTCCCCGTAAATATTAGACAAACTCTCGGGGGTCAAGGGTTCTCCCTCCTGAGAAGCGTTGTGGGAGAGCATCTCAAACTCCGCAAACATAGTCTGGCGGAACACCGTGGTTCTAAACTGATCCAAATAGTGGGAGTTAAGAATCTTCTTCATCTCCACATCCTGCTCCTTTTTAAGCAAGTAGTGGGTGAGTAAAATCTCGTTTACTGTGGACGCCACTTCCGCAACAAAAATGGTGTACCCCGATTTGGGATAGGGTTGGGTCTTGTTGGAATAATAGGTGTGCAGTGCGTGACCCATTTCGTGGGCAACGGTGAACACACTGTTTAAATCGCTCCGGTGGTTTAACAACACGTAGGGGTGGGTGCCGTACGCACCCCAGGAATAGGCCCCCGATGTCTTACCCTTGGTTTCATACACATCCACCCATCCCTGTTCAAAGGCATCTTTGAGCACCGTTAAATAATCATCCCCAAGAGGGGTCAACGCAGCTAGGTTGAGTTCCACCGCCTCTTCGTAGGTGTATTCCCGGTTGTCGGCACTGGTGAGGGGGGCAAATAAGTCGTACATGTGCAGCTTCTTAAGCGAAAGTTTCTCCCGACGAAAATCCAAATACTCCCGCATGGTGGAAAGGTTGTTGGATATAATTTCAATGAGTTTTAAATATAAACTCTCGGGCACGTTGTCCGAATACAGGGCTCCTGCAAGGGGCGTCTTATACCCCCGCACGTTGGCATAAAAAATATCTTTTTTTACAGAAGTGGCATAGGCCGCAGCCAACGTGTTGATGTGGGCCTTAAAGGATTTATAATAGGTCTTGTAGGCACTTCTTCTAATTTTAATATTCTTGGACTGCAAAAACACCACGTAGTTGCCGTGGGTTAAATCGCAGTTTTCCCCGGACTCGTCCTTCACCCGGCCAAAAGTCATATCGGCATTGTTGAGCATGGTGAAGATTTCTTTTGCACCCGAAGAAAAATCTCCCGTCTTTGCCAGAATATTTTCTTCCTTTTCGGTGAGGATGTGTTTCTTTTGGCGCATGATCTCCCGGAGGAAGAAGTCGTAATCTGCAAGCTTTGGATAGGCTTTGATATATTCCTCGATTTGGGAGGACTTTGCCTTGGTGAGCAGGGGGTTCACATAGGACAGTGCGGACGACAACTTCACCATGAGACTGTGTGCCTTGTCCGTTAACGCCACATTTGTGGAATTGGCATTGTCCGTGTCCCGGCTCATCCGGGCGTACACGTACAGCCTCTCCGCCATGAGGGACACTTCGTCCATGGCGGACAGTGCGGCATACAGTTCCTCTGCACTGGAAAGCATGGTGTCCTTGTACTTGCCCATGTCACCTAACATGTCGGTTGCCTGTTTGTACTCTGCATTCCAAGCTTCGGCATTTTCAAAGATATCGGATAATTTCCAAAGGTACTTTTCTTCGATCTCGGATCGTTTCTTTAGTCGTTTCATATATTTCACCTCTGCGTTATCATTTGCAAAGTATATACCCGTTATTCTAATTTTTCAAGCTGTGCATAGGTGCGGGAATGCGCCCCTTGCGGGCAATAAAAGCGCTACAATCCGCGGAGCTGTGGGGCATGATGGGTGCATAACCCAGCAGTCCTCCAAAGTTCACAATTTCCCCAACGCCCTTGTTTGGCACGGGAATAATGCGCACAGCCGTAGTTTTTTGATTGATCATGCCGATTGCCGCTTCGTCTGCGATGATGGCGGACAACACGTGGGGTGGTGTATCTCCCGGCAGGGCGATCATATCCAACCCAACGGAGCACACGCACGTCATGGCTTCCAGTTTATCCAGCGAAAGCGTCCCCTTCTTTACGGCATCGATCATACCCGCATCTTCGGAAACGGGGATAAACGCCCCGGACAACCCGCCCACGTGGGAAGAAGCCATAACGCCTCCCTTTTTTACTGCATCGTTGAGCAGCGCAAGGGCAGCCGTTGTGCCGTGGCCACCCACGGAGGAAAGTCCCATCTCTTCTAAAATGTGAGCCACACTGTCTCCCTTGGCGGGAGTGGGTGCCAAAGATAAATCTACAATTCCAAAATTCGCATTCAGTCGCTTGCTTGCTTCCACTGCAACCAGTTGCCCCACCCGGGTGATCTTAAAGGCAGTCTTTTTAATCACTTCCGAAACGGTATCGAAGGGTTCACCCTTCACCTTCTCCAAGGCACACTTTACCACACCGGGGCCGGATACGCCCACGTTAATGGCACATTCGCATTCGCCCACCCCGTGGAATGCCCCGGCCATAAAGGGATTGTCTTCCACTGCGTTGCAAAACACCACCAGCTTGGCACAGCCAAGTCCGTCGTCTTTAGCGGTGAGCTCTGCTGTCTTTTTAATAATTTCCCCCATGAGGGCCACGCTGTCCATGTTGATACCCGCTTTGGTCGTTCCCACGTTCACAGAAGAGCAGACCCGCTGGGTTTGCGCCAAAGCCTCGGGGATAGAGCGGAGGAGCTTGTCGTCCGAAATTGTGTTACCCTTGTGCACCAGTGCGGAAAATCCGCCAATAAAGTTGACACCGGTGTCCTTTGCGGCTTCGTCTAATGCCTTTGCAAAACAGACGTAATCTAAAGTCTTGGCGCTTGCGGCAACCAAGGAAATGGGGGTGACGGAGATGCGTTTGTTCACGATGGGAATGCCAAATTCCTCGGAAATTTCTTCTCCGGTTTTCACCAAATCTTTGGCGTGGGCATAAATTTTTTGTTTTATTTTATCACAGGCAACCTTGGGATCGGGGTGTGCACAGTCCAAAATGGAGATACCCATGGTGATGGTGCGCACATCCAAGTTTTCGGATTGGATCATGCGAATGGTTTCGATGATTTCAAATTGGTTTAACATTTTTTAACACTCCGTTTTACTGAGGGCACAATAGTCAGTCAAAAGAGAATCTTTTAGACTAAACACTCCTAGATTCTGTGCATGGAATTAAAGATTTCTTCCCGCTGTATGCGAATTTCCATGCCAATCTCTTCACCCGCACTCTCAAGCATAGCCTTTAGCTCGGAAAAATGAACCTCCAGCTTGCTGATGTCCACCAGCATCACCATGGCAAAAAACTCTTGGAGTACCGTTTGGCTGATGTCCAAAATATTGCAGTGGGCGGAGGTGAGGGTGGAGGAAACTGTGGCGATAATACCCACCTTGTCTGTGCCGATAACTGTTACGATTGCACGCATATCTTTCACGCTAAATCCTTTTTTAATTAAAAATTTTATGTTGATACTTCTTTAACACGAAGAGCAGGGGCAGACCCAAAACATAGGCACACACCAGCTCTCCTAACCCAACCCACAGCACGCTCTCCAAATAGGGGAAACCCACCAGATAGAGCACGAGCCCCACGATCAATCCGTTGGCGATCACAGCGGGCAGGGGCACCAAAATTGGTTTTTTTATTTTATAAGTTACATATGCAGCAATTAAGGTTGCTATGCTTCCAAGAACGATGTCGTAAATTCCAAATCCACCAATTAAGTTGGCGATGAGGCATCCGATAAACAGCCCCGGCACGGCGGCAGGGGTGAAGAAGGGCAGCACCACCAGTGCTTCGGATACACGAAACTGCACCAACCCAAAGCTGATTGGCTGGAGCAGGATGGTGAGCACAGCGTAAAGAGCTGCAATAATAGCCCCCTGAATCAAATGCCTTGTTTTCTTTTGTACACTAAAAGCGCTCATGAACTATTTTTGCCTCACAATAATTCTAAAGAAATCTCACTGTTAATTTAAAAAAACCCTGCCGGGGCAAGGCTTTCTTTGATTATTTTTCTACAGCTTTTTTGCCGTTGTAGTATCCGCACTCCTTGCAGACTCTGTGAGCAAGCTTCATAGAGTGACACTGGGGGCACTCGGCGATCCCCGGAAGTTTGAGTTTCCAATTGGCTTGTCTCGTATGTTTTCTTTGTTTGGACGTCCGTCTTTTTGGTACTGCCATATCTAAACACCTCCTCGACTGGGCATTTTTATGCAAAACACGTTCGTTTATAGAATCGACTACTATTATATTGTTTTTTTTAGAACTTGTCAATTATTTTATTCGGCTGGTTCATCCATTTTCTTGACAAGAGCATTTTTACAATTTATTATAAATATAACGAATACACCGATGAACGGTGTTCCTAATCTTTAGATTTTTAAGACAGAAGCAGCTGACTTTTCAAGGGGCACGGCTGTTTCTTGCTTCTTATTTATGTTTGTCACGTTTAACAGTAACAATCAGAGCGATAGCGGAGATGAGTAACTCAGAATGGATGTGTTGACAAACATTTGGCGGGAAGCTTATAATACTTGCAGAATTTTATGAAGCAGGTATTGATTTTATGCAATATTATCCCATTACGATAGCGGGGATTAAGCGGCATTTGCCCTTGTGTCCCATTAACGACGATTTATATATTGGTGCGTTTGTGATGTTTGGTGACGTGGAGCTGACCATCGCCTGTGCCCGTGAGTTATTAAAAAAAGCTCCGGCACACGACTATATCATCACGGCTGAATCCAAGGGCATACCCTTGGCGTACGAGATGTCTAGGCAGAGCGGACAGAACAAATATTTTTTGGCAAGGAAGTCTGCCAAGCTGTATATGAGTAACGTGTTGTCGGTGGACGTGCAGTCCATCACCACTTCCAACATCCAGCGCCTGTACATCGACGGCACCGATGCCCAGATGATTGCGGGGCACAAGATTTTAATTGTGGACGACGTAATCTCCACGGGGGAATCCCTAAGGGCTGTTGAAAAGCTGGTGGTAGAGTGCGGGGGCAGTGTTGCCGGGCGCATGACGGTGTTGGCTGAGGGAGATGCCAGCAGCCGGGACGACATACTCTTTTTGCAAAAGCTTCCCCTGTTTAAGCCCGACGGTACGGAACTGTAAACACGTTTTTTTGTGGGTTTAAGCCCACACCCCATTAGGGGGACTACTCGTCCCCCTTTAACCCCCACGGCAGGGGCATACCCCTGCACCCGTTATCGCAAAGCTATCGCTTTGCTAAGGTTGCATAATAACATATACCTTAGCAAAAGCGATAGCTTTTGCATTAAGAGGGGTCAAGGGGGAATCATTCCCCCTTGCGGGTGTGCCCGCCCACGAAAACGGGGTTTGGGGTAGAGCCCCATAAAAATGTTGCTCCGTCCCTAACCCAGTCGGGACAAAGTCTGGCTCTCCAGCTTCACCTCCACACCAAACTTGAGCGCCGTGCGCATAATATCGTTTTCGTTCAGCGTGGCAATACACTCCTGATTGTCCCCCAACACGTACACAATGTTGTACTTGTTGGCGTCAAACCGCTTGATCACCCGGATAAGATCCGTGCCCCGGCGAACCGCAATGGCGTTCACCCCCATGAGATCCGTGTGCCTTGTCTTCACAAAGGAGTGCAGAATATTAAACTTAGCCTCCTTTAACTCCCCCGCCGCACTGATCACTAAAAATCCACCGAACACAAAAAAAGTCAGGTTTACACTGTTGATCATCACACAATAAACCCCAAATAAAATAATCATAAATCCAAAAACAATGCCAATGATACTCAAGGCCGTGCTGGATGCCTTGGGCGAGAACCGCAGGGTGAGTAAACTTTTTACAATATGCCCGCCGTCTAAGGGCAGGCAGGGCAGCATATTCATGGCTGCAATACTCAAATTGGAAAACAGCAGGGCATCTAAATAGGGGTTTTGCATGTTGTGCTTGAGGGAAATCACTGCTGCTGCAAACACTAAGTTGGCACAGGGGCCCATAAACGCACACAACACTTCCCGGGCAGCTCCTGCACTGTACAACCCCTCCACTTTTACATTGGCACCAAAGGGCAGCAAATCAAACTGGGCCAAACGCAGCCCCGAAGCCTTTGCAGCAAAGATATGCCCGCACTCGTGGATCAGCATGGCGGGGGCAAAGGCCACAAGGGTGTTGGTGCGCCCAAAGAATGCAAGACCCACTGCCAATAAAAATACCAGTGGGTTGATGGTTATTTTGTCGGTGATGTGCAGTTTCACCGTATGTTGGACAGCAGATTTAAGGGATCCACTGCTTTGTCGTTTTCAATTAAAGAGATGGTCACTTCACCGGCTGTGGATTTACCCAGCACATCCCCGGGGTTTAGGCAATCTCCCACTTCCACGCTGGGGATGACACCCTTGTAGGAGAGAATACGTCCGTCGTCCATGCCCACCCGCACTAATACGGGAGTGGTTTCGATGACCACACCGGTGGTTGCCGATTTCACATCACTCTTGGTGGCAACGCTGAGCGTGATCCCCAAGCGCTTGTCACCGTCGTACAGCGAGACGATTTCACCCATCACCGGCATCACCACTTCCCCCGACATCACGGGCATTGCAGCATCCACAAACTTAAGCCTGCCGATGTCCATGGTGTCGTCCTCGGGGTTTTGTTCCTCCGAAGCAACGGCCACAGCATCGCTGTTTTGGGTGTGATTTTCTGCCAAGGGTTTGTCGAAAACCGTAACGGCCAGCAGGGCAAGCACCGCCACTCCACACACCGTTGCCTGAGTGACCAGGGATTTTAGGGAAGCGTCTTCCTTTTCCTTGTGTTCAAAGCGTATGTTTTTAAACAGGCTCTCGGGTGGCTGCTGTCCCTCTTCCCTTTTCCGTTTGGTGGTTAAGATCTCAAACTGTTGGGTTTCTAATTTTATTTTATCCATATCATTTCTCCTAAAAAAATCTGGTTTTTAACACTGTATGCACTGCATGCTGTGGTTATACTAATATCCAATCAACATAACGCAATATTTTTGAGCATCTCAATCGGATATTAGTATTATGTCTATTTCCTGCAACGGTAGACTTCCCCGGGCACAGCCCCTCCTTCGCAAAAGCTCAACAGCTCGGAGACTGTGACCAACTGAAATTCTTTTAACAGCTCAGGAATCACCTCCTTCATCGCTTCCCCCGTTGCAGAAAATAAATCGTGATATAGTACAATATCCCCATCCTTTACTTTGCCGATGGTGGCCTTGTATATGCTGGAGGGATTTTGGGTCTTCCAGTCCAAGGTGTCCACACACCAGTTGGCAATGGACATGTTCATCTCCTTGGCAACAGTTTTTACCGATTCATCCACCCTCCCGAAAGGGGGCCGAAGAATGGAAATTTCCCCTCCCCCTGCGCCCATAATAATGTCCCTCGTCTTGTTTAATTCCTCCCGAATGTCCCTTTGGTTCAGCCCTGCCAGCATGCGGTGCTCCCAGGTGTGGCTGGCGATCTCACAGTTTAATTCCTTTGCCCGAGCCACAATGTCCTCCCGGCTCTCCACCCGGTTGCCCACCATACAAAAGGTCACCCGTCCCCCGTACTCTTCGATGACATCCAAAATCTTTGCGGTGGTGTTGGACGGCCCGTCGTCGAAGGTGAGGGCGATCATGGGTTTGTTTGGGTCGATGGGTTCGGGAATGGGGGGCAGTGATTTTACAATGTTTGGATCGGAGGCTTGGTTTAAGATTTCGTCCGAATCAAACTTAATGTAGTCGGCGGTGATATACGCCTCGGTGCCCCGATAGAGTATTTTGTGCCAGCCGTAGGAGACGTTCCGCTCCAGCACGTTAAGCCGGGTGCCAAAGTCGATGGTACCCAACCGCTTAGAGCGAACCGTGTCCTTTGTGCGCACAACCACATCTTGGGCAAAACAAATGCCAATGGTTTCGTCTTGATTCTCTTGAAAGAAACTGGACTTCACAATCTCAATATCCGTTTTTAACGCCAAGAAGTCCCAAATCTCTTCGTATGAAAAAAACACCTCTTGGTCTAACTCAGGGGCGAATACGGAAAACCCCTGGGGGGTGATGAGACAGCTTTTTAACCACTCCCGCTTGGGTTGTTTGTTATATTTACTTTCAATAAAAGATAAGAAACCGTCGGGGTCTTTAAAAATGTCGTGAATATCCATGACTTTACCCGACATTAAATCGATGTTAAAGGTCTTTGTTACCGAGTCCCCATAGAGTAACACCCCTGCATACCTGTTAAAGGAAATGTAGGAGTCGTAGTTGATGAGGGTTCCGGTTTTCTTTTGATAGTCCAAAGTCCACTTGCGCACTTCTTTGTCGGGGGTTAGAATTTCGCCCACGGGGTAATAAATGGCAACGTGGTTTTCATAATCAAGAAAAGCCTCGGTATCGCCATACTCCTGTACCCAAGCTTTTCTGGCCGGTTCCACAACCCGTTCCCCGGCAGATGTGTTTGTGCATCCTATCAACAACAAAATGCATATGAGGGCAAAAAATCTCTTCATGCCTAATCATATGCGGTTTTTCTCTGCAAATATTACGAGAGTTTCATGACGGCAACGGCAATTAATAAAATACCACCCAGCCATGTGATGTCCTTCATCATTTTATCCGAAACCTTGCGGCCTAAGAAACTGCCAAAGAGCAGAGCCACAAATCCAATACACAGGGACATGAGGATGGTAAAGAGTGGGCTTATACCGCTCAGCGCCGCACCAACGCCCACGGCTAAGCCGTCCAGGGACATAGCAATGGCCAGCAGCACCGCCTCGGCGGGGGAGAGTGTGCGGGAGTGATCTGCATCGGCCACTTCCGGGTCGGCATAAATGCTGAAAATAAAGTTTAAATTGGAAAGCTTGAATTGTTTTTCCATTTTTTTATGTTTTCGAATATAGGATTTAATATAACTGTCGCACAGTTTGATGAGCCCCATAAAGAGCAGCACCACAAAACAAATGATGGAAGCAGACTCTTTGTTTAACACATCTTTCATAAGGCTGCCCGCAAGGAGGGATATGCCCAAAAACAATGTGCAGATGCCGTTGATGATCAGTGCGCACACCGTGGGTATTTTAATCTTGTTGGCACCGTACCCAAAGCTGGCAACAAAGGAATCCACACACAGGGCTGTCACCAGCACACAAGACTCCACTGCTCCTGCAAAAAAACCGTCCAAACAATACACCTCAAATCATAGAAAATAATTTTTTCGTTCCGCCGTTTCACTTGCGGCACAAATGGCGATAAAAAACCTTTTAGGAGAAGCCCTATAGATATCATATTCATGTGTCGAAAAATGTGTGAAGGTATATATTAAAAAGTGTATATTAAAAATTTGTAAAATGTTTCGATAGTAAACGTATAAAAAATTTTTTGTTAGCAGGAGGCTTAACATGAACATCAAAACTGTAGGAAGCAGTGTTGTTCCCCTTGCCATTCAAAAGCAGGGAGCAAGGGTTGGCAGCGTTGGCGCAAGACCAAGAGACGCCATTCCGGGGGTTTACTTTGAAAAATCGGTGCAAGGTGCATCGTACCTCTATTCAAAGGACAGCCGTGTGCATGGCATACAATCGGAATCGGAGCGCAAGATCGGTGACTTTTCACAAATCATTTCCAAATTCTTTAACGTCCAGTCCGATTTGGGAAGAATCGCTTATTCCGGAGAAAAGTTAGCGGATATCGTCACCAAGCGGGTGCATAAGGCAACCCCCGACGAAATTTCTGCGGCACAAGCCCAGCTTGGCCCGGGTGGGTTTTATTCCCCCGATGCCGTGGCTGAGCGGATTATGCAAATGGCCATGAACCTCTCCGGGGGGGACAGCACCAAGGTGGGTGCATTAAAAGAATCATTCGTCAAAGGCTTTGATCAAGCAACAGCCGCTTGGGGGAGCAAACTGCCCGACGTGTGCCACGAAACCTACGAAAAAGTGATGGCTGCATTCGACAAATGGGAGAGCAGCAATTAGAAAATAGTACATTTGACAAAGGCTCCCCTAAAATATATAATTAATTAACATATGTTTAGGGGAGTGTTGAATAATATCTTTCCCAGGGAGGCTTTTTGATCGGCATTATAACAAATGATTGCGATGAATATAACAGCTATGAGCGTTCGGACAAGGAAGTGGGGGTACGCTTTTCTTCCTATTCAGAACTTTCAGACGACGACATCGTAGCCATTGCCCAGCAGGGGGACAGCCGTGCCTGTGAATATTTGCTCATCAAATATAAAAACTTTATTCGCTCCAAAGCCCGTTCCTATTTTCTCATCGGTGCAGACCGGGAGGATATCATTCAAGAGGGTATGATCGGGTTATACAAAGCCATTCGGGATTTTAAAAAGGACAAGCAGGCCTCTTTTCGGGCATTTGCCGAACTGTGTGTCACCCGGCAGATCATCACGGCCATCAAGACGGCCACCCGACAAAAGCACATGCCCCTCAATTCCTACGTCTCTCTCAACAAACCCGTCTACGACGACGAATCCGAAAAAACACTCATCGACATCCTCACCCAGTCGAGAATTTTAAACCCCGAAGATATCATCATCGATCAGGAGAATTTAAACGTTTTAGAACTAAAGATGTCCGAAATGCTCTCCCGGCTGGAGCTGAAAGTCCTGAGTTATTATATTGGAGGAAAGTCCTATGTGGAAATTTCCCAGTTGCTAAACAAACCTGTGAAGTCCGTGGACAACGCACTCCAGCGCATTAAGTCAAAGCTGCTCAAGCATTTGAATAGGGGCACCTCTTTTAACGAAGAGTAACCCCATTGATTTTAATTTAAACAATACGGTATTGGAGGACTTAACATGTTTCAATTTGCCCGCATCATGGTAGACACACAAGTGGCACAGGGGACAAATCCCTTTGCTTTTATGGCGTATTTCTTTATTGCCATCGGCGCATACGTGCTCTACTGTGCGTTCACCGGCAAAGGTCAGGTTTATAAAAACGAATACCCAGCCGAAATTCAAGACAGCGTCAAAAGGATGACAAAAATTCTTTGCTATTACGAAGGCCCCGTGCTGATTGCCAGCGGTATCTTCGATTTAACTCCCGGCTTACCCCCCATTTTAGGCACTGTGTTTATGGGTCTGGGTTTCTTGGGCGTTGTGGGTTACGTGGTGTGGTTGTATCGCACCCACGGCAAGGTCATTCGTACAAAAAAAGAAAAGTTTTAATAAAATTCTATGCGGATTATCGATATCACCAAAAAACTGAACAGCGATATTACGATTTTCCCCGGAGACCCCCCTTACGAACGAAAAGAACTTGCAACCTTTGATCGCTACGGGTATCGGCTTTGCAAGCTCTCTTTTTCATCCCACGCGGGTACCCATTTAGATGCACCCTCCCACTTTATCGAATACGGCAAGCAGGCGGGGGATGTGGAGCTTCACAAGCTCATCGGGGAGTGCTGCGTGTGTAAGGACGAGGACCACTTGCTCTCCGAACTAAACCGGGGGATGAAGCGGGTTATCCTTTTGTTTCCCCTGCGCCCTGAACTGTTAAAAAAGATTTTAAACCACGGGTTGGACTTGATCGGCACTTACGACCTCTCCATTGGAGACGACGACATGCACCGCTCCATTTTAAACTTGGGCGTCGCCCTGTTGGAAAACTTAGACTTGGGGGGCATCGTACCCAAGCGGTATGTCATTTGTGCCCTGCCCCTGCGCACAGATACCGACGGTGCACCCGCCCGGGTGGTTCTATTGGAGGACGAATGATGAAACGAACTTTTTCTAAAATCTCGGCAATCCTAGGCTTTCTTTTTCTCATACTGGGCATTTTGCTCTCCTCCGTGTTTTCCTATGCCCTAAACCCAGAGTTTTATGTTTCGGAATACATGAAGTTACACCAAGCGGACATCATTGGCATTAGCCAGGCAGATTTAAACCAAGTGACAAACAACCTGCTGGACTACACCTCGGGCAAGCGGGAAACTCTGGACATGCAGTTTGAAATGAACGGCGAAGTCCGGGAAGTGTTTAACGAAAAGGAAAAGAGCCACATGGTGGATGTGAAAGACTTGTGCGTAAACGCCCTGAACTTTCAAATATACGCATACGTTTTAGCCGTGCTGTTGGTTGCCTTGTCCGCATTGCTCCATAGACAGGATGTTGTGAAAAACCTGTGCAAAAACTGCTTGATCGCTTGTGCCATCTTCTTTTCGCTGGTGTTGATCATCGGGGTGTGGGCTATGGTTTCCTTCCAATCCTTTTGGTTCGTATTCCACAAGGTATTTTTTACAAACGACCTGTGGATATTAAATCCCGCAACGGATATACTCATACTCATGGTACCCGGACAGTTTTTCTACGATTTAGTCACATCGGCAATCTTCCGCTTTGTGCTGCTGTTTGCCATCCTGCCCGCACTGTCGGCGGGAACCCTGCTTTACTTAAAGCGTTTTCGGAGGATTTAATTGGATTCACTCATACTAGCCATTGAAACATCTTGTGACGAAACAGCCTGTGCGGTGGTGGAGGACGGTAAAATCGTCCGTTCCAACGCCGTTTTTTCTCAAATAGAGTTGCATAAGGAATACGGCGGGGTGGTGCCCGAAGTGGCATCCAGAAACCACGCCCTAACCCTGCCCCATATGATCGACAGCGCCTTAGCGGAAGCGAGTGTATCCTTTTTTGAACTTTCTGCCGTTGCAGTGACAAATGCACCGGGTTTGGTGGGCGCCCTGTTGACGGGAGTGTCTTATGCCAAGGCACTGGCCTATTCCATAAACAAGCCCCTCATTGCGGTGAATCACATTGCGGGGCACATCTGCGCCAACTATTTGACCCACCCAACGCTAACGCCACCCTTTTTATGCTTGGTGGTCTCGGGGGGGCACACCCACATTGTTGAGGTTGTGGATTATTTAAAGTTTAAGCTGCTGGGTCAAACCAGAGACGATGCGGCCGGAGAAGCCTTTGATAAAATTGCCCGGGTGCTGGGCCTTGGTTATCCCGGCGGGCCGCTGCTGGAGCAGTTGGCACGGCAGGGCAAGCCCATATACCCCTACCCCGTTTCGTTTAAGGGGGAGGATCATTTGGATTTTAGTTTTTCGGGATTAAAAACCTCGGTGATCAACCATCTGCGCAAGTTAGAGCGGGGGGAGGGCTTTTCCAAGGCAGATGTTGCGGCATCCTTTCAGGAGAACGTGGTGTCCACCTTACTTTTAAACGTGGAGCGTGCTGTGCTTAACACTGGGTTTCATAAAATAGCGTTGGCGGGAGGGGTGAGTGCCAACGGTTTATTACAGGAGCGATTTGTAGCACTGGCAAAAAAGCTTGGGGTGCAGGCGTATGTGCCCCATGTTCGATACACCACGGACAATGCGGCGATGATTGGGGCTGCTGCCCACCATCAGTTTGTGGTGGGGGATTTTGCCGGGCTTGACACCAACGCTCTGCCCCGTCAGTCCATATTTTAAATTTCTCAATTTTTTATGGGGCTACTCGCCCCCGTGCCCCTAGACAGGGCGTTGCCCCAAACCCCACCAAAGGGAATTTTATAAAAATCCCCTTTGGAAACCCAAAAACTTTTTATCGCAAAGCTAGCGCTTTGCTAATAGGCCCGTAAATAAGGGGTGCAGGGACTCAGTCCCTGCCTAGGGGGTCACAGGGGGACGAGTAGTCCCCCTCAATAGGTTTCACAAAAAAGAGTAGTTTCGTTTCCCATCTTCGCATATAGATAATTATTTGGTTATATGCGAGGAGGAATTATGTTTGAGTTTCTATATCTGCTAAAAGATGTGCTGGCGTTTGCCGGATACCTCACTCAGGGCAGAGCACTGCCCAAACCCCTCACCCCCGACGAAGAAACAAAATACCTTCAAAGTTACCTTTCGGGCGACGAAGAATCCCGCAAAGTTTTAATCGAGCGCAACATGCGCTTAGTCGTCCACATTGCCAAAAAATACGACAACTCCCGTCTGGAAAACGACGATCTCATCTCCATCGGCACCATCGGGCTGATCAAGGGGATTAACACATACAACACCAAAAAGGGAACGCAGCTGGCAACCTACTGCGCCCGGTGCATCGAAAACGAAATCCTCATGGCGCTGCGCACCACCAAAAAATTAGTGGGGGAAATGTCCCTAAACGACCCCATCGGCACCGACAAAGAGGGCAACGAAATCTCTCTGTTAGACGTGCTGGACACGGGGAACGAGAGTGTCATCGACCAAGTGGATACCACCATCCAAGTGGAAAAGCTGTACGGCATCTTAGCCAAAGAACTGTCCCCCCGGGAAAAATTTGTGCTGGAACTGCGGTTTGGCCTATACGGCGGGGAAGCACTCACCCAGCGTGAAATCGCCACGAAGTTAAACATATCCCGCTCTTACGTATCCCGCATCGAAAAGAAAGCGGTGGAAAAACTCTCAAAAAGCTTTTCCATTGACAATTTTGAACAAGAGTGATTTAATGGTAATATATTGATCATACAGAGGAGAAAGACCATGTTGGAAATAAACAGTGCAGTCACTTTTTTAGAAAAAAATATGCCCTTCAAACCCGAAATTGTTGTCATTCTTGGTTCGGGGTTGGGCGCTTATGCAGACAACCTGTACAAAGCGACGTATATCGACTATAAAGATATTCCCGGATTTCCCGTCTCCAGTGCACCCTCCCACAAGGGACGGCTGGCCTTTGCAGAGATTCACGGCATGAAAGTTGCCCTGCAACAGGGCAGACTCCACTGCTACGAGGGGCTCACTCCGGCACAGACGGTGATTCCCCTTCGAGCGTTAATTAAATGCGGAGCGAAGAATTTGCTGGCCACCATGGCCGTTGGCGGGGTGAACGAACGGTTTAAGCCGGGCACCCTGTGCCTTGTGACCGACCATTTAAACTTCACCACCAACAACCCCTTAGTTGGGCCGAATTTAGACGAATTTGGGCCCAGGTTTTGCGATATGAGTTTTATTTACGACGAGCAGGTCAACGACATATTGCAGGAGAAGTGCGAGAAGGACGGGGTGGCTTTGGAAAGAGGTGTGTATGCCTATATGCCCGGCCCAGCCTACGAGACTCCGGCGGAGATTCGCGCACTGCGCACCCTTGGTGCTGATCTGGTGGGCATGTCATTGGTGATGGAAGCTACGGCTGCTTCCCATGCGGGCATTCGGGTGAACGCCATTGCCTGTGTGACCAACATGGCTGCGGGGGTGCTTCGGCAGCCTCTCACCTTAGAAGAGGTGATTGTGGTGGGCGAACAGAATGCCGACCGGCTGGTGAGCGTCATCGAGCAGTACATAGTTGCAATTAAAACACTGTAGTATATTCTACAAGGGGGACTACTCGTCCCCGTTACCCTTTGTTTTCGTGGGCCCTGCCCACACCCGCAAGGGGGAATGATTCCCCCTTGACCCCTCACAACACAAAAGCTATCGCTTTTGCTAAAGTATAATTTTAAAAAAACCTTAGCAAAGCGATAGCTTTGCGACAAGAAGTTTTTGGGGTTTTTAGGGGACTTTTTGAAAAAAGTCCCCTAAACAGGGTTTGGGGTGGAACCCCAATTATCCCCAATTAAAAAAACCCGGGAAACCCCGGGTTTAATTGATATCTATTCACGTTTGGAAACTTGTTTAATGGTCTGATTCGCAAGCACTGCCGCACCTGCAGCAAAGACACCTTGCATAATATTCTCTACGTGGAACCCTCCATTCAGAGAGAATCCCGCAGCTAAGATACCCAAAACCATCAACATAACGGGTATCAGCCAATCGGGAAACTGGGGAATCCGCTTAAATATCTCCCCTACAACGTAGAGCGCAGCGGCTATAACCAGTCCCTGTTCAACAATAAAGCTCATGAAATCCATAGAAACCCTCCTGATATTACATATATGCCGTGAAATTTGAGTTATTCGTAATATCTACGACATAGTATGCTAAAATCATACAATGGGTTCCTTGCACCGCACTTGCAAACTGCTACTGATCTTCGCCTACATCCACTATATTTCCTGCTTTTTTGTGCCCAGACTTCGCCTTGCCCTGAATTTCGGGCACAGGTTGTGTTTCGTTCTTCTTAAAGTGTTGCTTCTTGTTGCTCTGGGTGCCGTGTGGCTCCGAAGGGTCGGGCCTTCTCATTCCTGCCTTTGCCATTGTACCTATCTCCTACACATCATTTTTTTCGGCCGATTGTTTCTTTGTGTTGTTGCTCTGGTTGTGATTCTCTTCGGTGAGGGGCGTTTGTCCCTTCGATTTCATCATACGTGCTAACTTGTTGTCGGGTTGACTGTCCTTTGGCATTAAAAACTCCATTCCGCCGTTTCACACACGGCACAAATCCTCATGAAACGCAAAAACCTCCGTTTTCGCTTGCCCTTAGGGTTTGCACAAACGGAGGCGATTATACAAATGAAATACCGATCAACTAGGTTTTAAGATGCAAACAACTCCTGCCGCTCCGCCTCTAAAAACCCCATGAGGTGACTGAGTATCAACACCGCACCCACCGCCAAACCAACGGCACCCGCCGTTGCATACAGGGCAGGGGCACCGAACAAACGGGCACAGAAGGGCAAAAATACCGAAACGATAATGAGTATACACACCGGCAGTCGGTTTTTAAAGGTAAACCCGTAGGCGATGGCTAACACAGCGCTCAGCACAAAACAACCCACAGTGGCACCCGGCAAAAAGAAGGGGATGCTGATGGAAAACAACAGGGAGAGGGTCAGCACGGACTTTTGCTCCAGCACCTCCCGGTTGGCATAAGCAAAGAAGAGCAGGCCCAGCAGCGCTGATAAGCACAAGAGAATGCTGAAGTTGTTGGCCATGTAACTGCCGTTGCCTAGTATGGCGTACAGGTTGGGAGCCGATCCGTCCCCGGCCACAAAGAATTGCAGGTAATAGTTTGAAAGCCCCGAAAACCCACTGGGGGAAACAACAGAAAGTCCCAGCACCGACACCACGTATACCATAATATAGATGAGGATGTGGGGGGTTTGAAACTGGCGCACGAACAGCAGCACCAGCAGCACGGGTAATACAAACAACCCCATGCCCGAGAGGGACAGGGCAACGGATAAATACAGGGAAGCTAAGGTGGGGCGTTCGTTTAGGGAATAATAAATCCCAAACACCGCAAAAGCTCCAAAGACGGAAAAGTGATCCCCCAGGGATGTTGCAAACAGCACGGGGGGCAGGAGCAAGGTGCCGGCAAATGCAGCCACACAGGTGAAATTACGTTCGCTCCACATGGAGGTGAGTTTTAACACCCCGCAGGCTAACGCACCGTTGGCGGCAATGGGCAGCACTTTTGCAGCATAAACCGGATTTAAATCCAAAAGGGATACGGCACGGTTTAAATATTCGTAGGGCATCATGGCAAGGCTGCTGGCCGAACCAGATGGTGTAAAATCCATGAGAGTGAGACAGGCAAAGGTGGAAAGCCCCAAAAACACCGAAACGGCAATGAGACTCTTAAGGCTATCTACCTCCCGCACAAACAGGCAAAACAAAAGGGTAATGGCATAGATGCCGCTAAACAGCGTGCAAAACGTAAACGCTTGGGCAGCTGTTGCGATTAACGTAAAATAGCGAAGGTTCACCACTGTGTACAGGAAAAAGTAAAACACAACCCCAAAGGCTAGGGCAGACAAACACTTGAGGGAGAGGGGAAAGGAAGGCTTTTCATCGGGAAAAACCGATGCTGCCGATGCAGCCGATGCTGCCGATGCAGCCGATGCTGCCTTGGAGGTGCGGGAATAGACTTCCGTTTCTTCCTCTTCTAAAGGAACGTCCACTTCCTCAACGAAAATTGTCTCCTGTGTTTCCACCGTTTCCACAATCAGCTCGTCCTTTAAAATGTTTGCAGGATCGATTACCTTGATGGAATCAATAATATCCATGATGTCGTCTTTTGTTTTATTCATATTCATTTTATATCATATTGGTGAAATTTTGTAAAGTATCAATCCCTTTCCCCCAAGAATATTATATAAAAGATATCAATGCAGAGAGGTGAACGTTATGATCGTTTATATATACAACAACGATGCCAATTCGGTGGAAAAGTACATAAGAAACCTCAACGATCCCATGCCCTATACTAAGAATACGTATTTAACGGTAAAAGAGTTTAAGGGTTCGTCTATGGGGAATATTTTGTGGTCGGATAAGCGCACCATGCAAACATTTTCTGATTTCCGGACATACTATGGCAAGCCCATTTACGTTGGATTTGCTTTTAAACGCATATGGGAGGGCGGGCATTCCCCCCAATCCCAGCACTATGCGGGCACTTCCTTTGACACAGGGCAAAACTTAAGTGATGCGGGGCGCAAGGCGCTGCACAGCTCTGCCAACAGCTTTGGCAAATGGTCTTATGTGGAACCAATCAACTTAACCCCAAGATGGGTGCATTTCGACAAGCGGTGGTCGCCCTCAGCCTGCAAAGCGGGGGGATATCCCTTGGTGAAGCGGGGCAGCAAGGGGAACTATGTGTTTACCCTGCAAGATGCACTCAATGCTCTGGATTACTTCACGGGAGGGTTGGATGGACTGTTTGGCCATCACACCGAGAACGCCGTTCGGGAATACCAACGGGATCGGAAGCTGGGTGTTGACGGCATCGCCGGGTGCAACACGTGGACACAACTCACCAAAGATGCTGTGGGCATTGGCCGAACACCCACCGTTATTTATTAAGAATAAAAATTTCAAATAAAAACAAACTAAGAAGTATCGGATACCCGGTACTTCTTTTTATAACAATATAAAAGAAACAAGTTCAAAAACGAAAAGTTTTTGGGGTTCTCAGGGGCTCTTTTCAAAAAGTCCCCTGTGCGGGTGCAGGGCAGCGCCCTGCAAAAAAAGACACGATACAAAAATTTAATTACAAAGGAGCGACTATGCCGCAAAGAACTGATATTGCACTGGACACCCACGAAAGTTTAGGTGGAGAAATCAACGGAGTGTCTCTCAAAACCCACTCGGTGGGAGACATTAAAATATCTACGGTGGAAGTCTTGGACGAAGAGGGCAAGCGCACGATTGGCCGAGAAAAGGGCAAGTATATCACCGTGGAGAGCCACGCCGTAGCCCGGGGGGACAGGCAGGAGGAAGAACTCACAGCCAAACTGCTGGCAAAGGAAATTAAAGGGCTGATCTCCCGGGACGAGCTGAAAAAAGGTGTGTTGGTGGTGGGTTTGGGCAACCGCCACGTGACCGCCGACAGCCTGGGCCCCAGCGTGTGTGACAAATTATTCGTCACCCGCCACATTCATAAATACGCCCCTGAAGCCATCGACAACCGCATCAACGACATCAGCGCCATTGCCCCGGGCGTGCTGGGTATCACGGGTATTGAGACGGGGGAGATCATCGAGGGGCTGACCAAAAAGACCAATCCAGGGCTGGTTATCGCCATTGATTCCTTGGCATCCAGCAACGTATCCCGCATACGCACCACGTTCCAACTGAGCAACACGGGAATATCTCCCGGTTCGGGTATTGGCAACCGCCGCAAGGCCATCGATGAAGAGACACTCAACGTGAAAGTGCTGGGCATTGGAGTGCCGCTGGTGGTTTTTGCGGCAACCATTGCGGAAGCGCTGATATTACAATCTATGGAAGCGGAGGGGTTGACTCAAGATATATCTCCCGAGCTGCAAGAGCTGATTGAAAAGGTTTCGTCCAGCGAAGGTGCGGAGATGATTGTGACACCCAAGGATATTGATGCTGTGGTGGAGGGATGTGCACGGGTGATTGCCAACGCTTTAAATATTGCGCTGCACGAGAATATATCCTTGGACGATGTGAAGACCTATATGAGCTGAGCGCCTTGACATTTGTGCGCAGGAGTACTACACTGAAATTGTCTTCTGGCAGGGTTCTGCCCTGCACCCGCTTAGGGGGCTTTTTGAACAAAGTCCCCTAAGAACCCCAAAAACTTTATGTATTTTTTTAATAATTTCTTTTTCGTAATTTTTTATATATCATTTTGAAGTAGTACATAGGTTAATTAAAAGTGGGAGGATTTGGTATGAAACGCAGGATAGGTTTACTCACATCGGGCGGAGACTGCCCCGGGCTCAACGCAGTCATCAGAGGTGTTGCCAAAGCGGCATATCAAAATATCGACGATGTGGAGATCATCGGCATACAGGATGGCTTTTTGGGGCTGATCAACGGCGAGTACAAGGAGATGAAGGAACGGGATTTTTCGGGCATCCTCACCTTAGGCGGAACCATTTTAGGCACGTCCCGCCAGCCCTATTCCGCCATGCAGGTGATTTCGGACGATGTGGACAAAGTTGCAAACATGAAGAGCAATTATAAGAAGATGAAGCTGGACTGCCTGCTCATACTGGGGGGCAACGGCACCCACAAGTCTGCCAATTTATTAGCCCAAGAGGGGTTAAACGTCATTGGTTTACCCAAGACCATCGACAACGACATTTGGGGCACCGACGTGACCTTTGGGTTTCACACGGCGGTGGACATTGCAACAGACGTGGTGGACAGGATCCACACCACGGCAGCCAGCCACGGGCGAGTGATGGTCATTGAAATTATGGGCAACAAGGCCGGGTGGCTCACCCTCTATGCGGGTATTGCGGGGGGAGCGGACATTATTCTTTTACCCGAGATTCCCTTTTCCATGGATGCTGTTGTTGATGCGGTGCTTCGCCGAGCCAAGCAGAACAAAGATTTTTCCATTGTGTGTGTTGCCGAGGGGGCTATGACCAAGGATGAAAGTTCCATGAAGCGCAAGGAGCGTTTACAAAAGCGAACCAACAAGGGTTATTTAAACGTATGCGACATGATCGCCAAGGAGATTCAGGATTCCGCTAAGATTGAGACGAGGACGGTGCTACCCGGGCACATTCAGCGGGGGGGCAGCCCTTCGGCCTACGACAGGTTGTTGTCCACCCGGTTTGGAACCTATGCGGCACAGCTTCTTAAGAATGAGTGTTATGGGGTGAGTGTTGCGCTGCTCAACGGCACGATTATGCACAACCCCTTGAGTGCCGTTGCGGGCAAGACCAAGCTGGTGCCCCCCGACCATCAGATTGTCAATGTGGCACGGGAGATCGGCATTTCATTCGGCGAATAGGGGTAATATAAGGGGGACTGCTCGTCCCCCTGTGACCCCCTCGGCAGGGACTGAGTCCCTGCACCCCTTGTATGGGGGATATATATAACATGTTAGCAAAAGCGTTAGCTTTTGCGTCAAAAAGTTTTTGGGTTTCCAAAGGGTATTTTTTCAAAAATACCCTTTGGCGGGGTTTGGGGCAGAGCCTCATAAAAAACCCCATAAAAAACCAGAAAAAAACATTCAATATTTTTAGAAAAAATGTTGACAAATGAAGAAAGTGCAGTTATTATATATGAGTGTGTGCTAGGCCCCATGGTCAAGCGGTTAAGACATCGCCCTTTCACGGCGGTAACAGGGGTTCGATTCCCCTTGGGGTCACCAATAAGGCTAAGCCTGGTCGCTGCGAGAGTAAATTTTCGCAGCGATTATTTATTTTAAAAGGAAGTTTATGAGAAAAGAAAACCTTAGAAATATTGCAATCATCGCCCACGTAGATCACGGCAAAACCACCCTTGTGGACGAAATGCTCCGCCAGGGCGGTGTGTTTCGAGAAAACCAAGTGGTGGCCGAACGCGTCATGGACTCCAACGACTTGGAGCGGGAGCGGGGTATCACGATCCTTGCCAAAAATACCTCCACCGTGTACAAAGGGGTGAAGATCAACATTGTGGACACCCCCGGCCACGCAGACTTCGGCGGGGAAGTGGAGCGCATCTTAAAAATGGTCAACGGCGTTGTGCTGTTGGTCGATGCATTCGAAGGCCCCATGCCCCAAACCCGATTTGTGCTGCAAAAGGCACTGGATCTGAACCACAAAATCATCATCGTGGCCAACAAGATGGACAGGCCGGACGCACGGCTCAGCGAAATTCCCAACGAAGTGCTCTCCCTGCTCATCGACTTAGATGCCCACGAGAGCCAGTTGGACAGCCCCATCGTCTTTTGTGCGGGACGGCAGGGGATTGCCACCTTGGATTTTAATCAAAAGAGCGAAAACTTAGAACCCCTCTTCGAAACCATTCTCTCCTACATCGACCCACCCGAGGGAGAGGACGATGCACCCCTGCAAATCCTCGTATCCTCCATCGATCATTCGGAGTACGTGGGGCGTATCGGCATTGGCCGCATCGAGCAGGGCACCCTTGTGCAAAACCAAGAAGTGGTGCTGTGCGATTATTACGACCAAAATCTGAGCCGCAAGGCAAAGGTCACCGCCATCTATCAGTTCGAGGGGTTAAAGCGCATCAACGTGGATAGAGCCACAGCGGGAGATATCGTCGCCTTTTCGGGCATTGAAGATGTGAACATCGGCAACACCGTGTGTGTCCCCGACAGCCCCGTTCCCCTGCCCTTTGTGAAAATTTCTGAACCCACTGTGGAGATGACCTTTTCGGTAAACAACAGCCCCTTGGCGGGGACAGAAGGTAAATTTGTTACCACCCGTCACTTGAGAGAGCGGCTGTATCGGGAGCTGCTGTCCGACGTATCCCTTCGGGTGGAGGACACAGATTCCAAGGATTCCTTTAAAGTGTTGGGCAGAGGAGAAATGCACCTGTCCATCCTCATCGAAAATATGCGCCGAGAGGGTTATGAATTTATGGTCAGCCCCCCGCGGGTGCTATACAAGCAAGTGGATGGCGTTTTAAACGAACCCATCGAGGAATTGATCATCGATACGCCCCAGGAATCTGTGGGCAGCATTATAGAAAAACTAGGCCAGCGCAAGTCTGAGCTGGTGAACATGACCCCCAACGGCGATCGAATGAAGCTTGAGTTTCTCATTCCCTCCCGAGGACTGTTCGGATACCGCAGTGAGTTTTTAACGGACACCCGGGGAGAGGGTATTCTCAACACCATATTTTACGGCTACGCCCCCTACAAGGGAGATATTGAACGCCGAAGCTTTGGTTCCCTCATCGCCCACGAGGACGGCGAAGCGGTGACCTACGGGCTGTACAACGCCCAGGAGCGGGGTATCTTGTTTATCGGTGCGGGTACAAAGGTGTATGCAGGTATGGTGGTTGGGTATTCCCCCAAGAGCGACGACATTGTTGTGAACGTCTGCAAGAAAAAGCACGTGACGAATATTCGTGCTTCGGGTTCGGACGATGCCCTGCGCTTAACGCCACCTAAAGTTTTGAGTTTAGAAGAGACCCTTGAGTTTATTTCGGACGACGAATTGGTGGAAGTGACACCCCAGAACATTCGCATTCGCAAGGCGGAGCTGAACCATCAGGCACGGCTTCGGCAGAACAAAAAGAGCGTATAAAAAATTTGTCAGATACATTCGCAAGGGGGACGAGCAATCCCCCTTCTTTTTTACTAAGTTTAAAATATAACCAACCAATGGCTGTTGAAACAGTTGACAAACGACATATACAGTAATAAAATAATATATATGCGGGTGTAGCTCAATGGCAGAGCACCGGCTTCCCAAGCCGGCTACGTGGGTTCGATTCCCATCACCCGCTTCTTTTATTACAAAGAGGAGGGTTTGTGCTTTGGATAAATGGGACAAACGGTTTATGGATCTCACCTGCGAAATTGCCCATTGGAGCAGTTGCTTTTGCGAGAACCGTGCCATTGGTGCCGTGATTGTTTTAGACAAGCGCATTCTCACCACCGGGTACAACGGGGCACCTGCGGGCATTAAAAGCTGTAAGGAGCGAGGAGAGTGCATTCGCCGCAAGCAGGGTATTGCCAGCGGCACTCGCCACGAGTTGTGTTACGGCATTCATGCGGAACAAAACGCCATCATTCAGGCGGCTAAGATGGGCGTTTCCATCGACGGAGCAACGCTTTATTGCACCCATCAGCCCTGTGCCATTTGCACAAAAATGATCATCAATGCGGGTATTTCCCGAGTGGTGTATTTGCACCCCTACCCCGACGAATTTGCCATTCATCTTTTAAGCGAAGCAGATATTGTTGCCGAACAGTATACGGAATATGAAGGGTAACCGTGAATACTTTTAATCAGTTTATTCAGTTCTCTTTGTTTTGCTTATTTAGCATGTTTAGAATAAACTGAAAATCATTATAGCACGATTCTTCATTAGTATTGAATTCTTTTAATAAAAGCAATTGCGTAATTGCTTTTATTTCTTCTATTTGTTTTTCTGATAAACTCATCAAAAAATTGTCCATACAACTCTTATTTCATACATTTTGAATTATTTTATCATACTATTTGCATGTTTTCAATACGGTTTTTTAATTTGATAGTAAAATTTTTTTGAGGTGAATACATGGATTATATAGATAGAATCAAAATCTTACGAAAGAAGCATCGATTGACCCAAGTGGAGTTGAGTCTCAAACTGGGATTGAGCCAATCGGTTTACGGGCTGTACGAGACCCGAAGGCGGCAAATGGATATTGATACATTTGTGCAGATTTGTAAGTTATTTCATGTTTCTTCCAAAGACCTTTTGGATATTTGATAATACCTTTTTTGCATAAGATTAATAAAGATAGTATTTTGTTGCATTATTTGTCGAAATATGGTATTGTAAAATATACCCTATAAGAGTGCCCTGGGTGGACGGTTGTGCTCCCCAATACAAAGATTGGGGGTGATATGATGGATATGAATTTAGCAGTAAGTCTGCTTCATCTTCTAGTATCCGTTATCGCTCTGATCGTTGCAATTAAGCAACTAAAGAACCGATAAAAGCAAGAGCAGCCGTCAAGTAGCGCTGAACGGCTGTTCTAAATTATTTTTTAAATAACTGGAGCGAACCGTTTCACCCGGTGCACTCTTTATATTTATTATATATTTTTCCTATCGCTCTGTCAATGCCTTAATTCTTTAATTCTAAACTATATTTCTCTGCTTTCATAATTAAATCACACAAGTAGAAGAAAACCTTGTGAAATACGGGTTTGGGTGGTATAATGTAGAATAAATTTTAAAATTGGGGAATTATACACCATGCGGGAGACACCCATCCTTTCCAAAGTTAAAGAGCTATCCGTGAAGGACGAGCACCGCTTCCACATGCCCGGCCACAAGGGCGATACGGGTTTCTTTGGGGGCGAACTCCTGCGGGCAGATTTAACCGAAATTCCCGGTGCGGACAACCTCTTAAACCCCAGCGGTGCCATCTTGGAATCCCAAGAACTGTACGCACGGCGCATCAATGCAAAAAAAGTGTATTATTCCGTCAACGGCTCAACGGCAGCCATTCTCGCCGTGTTCCACGCTCTGCTTCGCCCGGGAGACAAACTCATCATGGGGCGGGACTGCCACATGAGTGCCGTTTCGGGTTTAACCCTAACGGGTGCCAAACCCGTATTTGTGAACACCCAAATGAGCGACAGTGGAGTGATCGGCTGTGTATCCCCCAAAGATATCGAAGAAATGACCATCAACTACCCCGACTCCAAGGGGATTTATATCACATATCCCAATTACTTCGGCTTGTGCTGTGATCTATCCGAAATTGCACGGATCGCCCACGATGCAAACATGCCCTTAATTGTGGATTCGGCACACGCTGCTGCGTTTCCCTATTCCTCCCTGCTGCCCCCCGATCCGGCGGAGTGCGGGGCAGACGTTTGGGTGTACAGCCTGCACAAAACTTTGCCTGCCATGAACCAGTGCAGTGCCCTGTGCCTGGGGTACGACTCCCTGATTAGCACCAAGGACATGGAGCAGAGTTTTAAATTGTTTATGACCACCAGCCCTTCTTATATATTACTCTCCTCCATCGATTACGCCATTGCGTATATGGGTGATGTGGGGCAAGCCAACATCTTTTCGCTAGCATCGGCGGTAGCGGAATTTGCAAACAATTTGGACAGCACCCTGTATCTCCCGCTCTACGACTTCGTGCCCAACAACGGTGCAGTGTACCACGACTTCACTCGGGTGTTGATCGACGTGTCTATGCGGGGAATCAGCGGTTTCTTAGCAAGGGAGCACTTGATGGAGCAAGGTTTTTTTGTGGAGTTAGCCGATGGAAAACACATCTTATTGCTGCTCTCCATTGCAGACGGGCAAGAAAAACTCATGGCCCTGTGCGAAAGCCTCAACGCACTTCCTTTGGGCAGGGCGGAGTACACCTTCGACCCATACACCCTGCCCCTCACCTTTAACAAAATAACGCCCACCCAAGCGTTTTATGCCAAGGGGAAGTATCTGCCCATCGAGTTTTGCGAGGGCAGGATCGCCAAGGAGAGTGTCACGGTATATCCTCCCGGCATTCCGGCAATCATACCCGGACAGGAGATTTGCGCAGACGTGTGCGACTATATTCTCGCCGCTTCCGCCGAGGGGTACGACATCATCGGGCTTTTAGACAACAAAATGTATGTGACGGAGTAGACATGGGTAAATTTTTCACCTTTGAAGGAATGGATGGGGCGGGTAAATCCACCCAAATTAAATTGATATACGATTACTTAACCTCCCTTGGGCACGACGTGGTGCTCACCCGGGAGCCGGGGGGCTGTGCCCTGTCCGAAACACTGCGGGAGATGCTGCTCGGCACCCAAAGTACAATCACGCCCCGGGCGGAAGCCCTGCTCTTTGCAGCAGCTCGGGCACAACACGTGGAGGAAGTGATCTTACCCGCCTTAAATAAGAATAAGATCGTCATATGCGATCGGTTCTTGGACTCCAGCTTAGCGTATCAGGGGTTTGGGCGCAACTTAGGTTTAGATGCTGTAATGGACATCAACGCCTTTGCCCTAAACGGACTACTGCCCCACAAAACCTTTTTCCTCTACTTAGACCCAAACAAGTCCTTTCACCGAAAGCGCAGAAACCCTGTGCGGGACAGGATGGAACAAGAGGAAGAAACCTTTTATCAGAGGGTGTTCGAGGGGTTTTTGCACTTGGCAGAAAAATACGATCGCTTCGAGCTGATTGACGTATCGGGTTCTAAAAATCAAACCCACGAAAAAATTAAGGCAAAGCTTAAGACATGCTTGGAACACAGTTGATCCACTGCCCCCATCGGTGCGTGCGGGAGAACCACTTTCAAACCATGGCTTTGGGGCACAAAAATATCCTCCACATTGAAACGGAGGAAAAGACCATTAAAGTGGACGATGTGCGCAAAATCCATCCCTTTTTGGCGAACAAATCTTTTGACGGAGATATGAACATTGCCGTGATACACGACGCCCACACCATGACGGTGCAAGCCCAAAACGCACTGCTCAAGGTGTTGGAGGAACCCCCGGACAACTCGTCCATCCTTTTACTCAGCGAAAACTTAAGCCTGCTTGCAACGGTGCTCTCCCGGTGCCGTATTGTAAAACTTAAGCCCGACCCGGACTGCTTGCAAAGAGTGCTGGGGGCAGGGGTGGATGAGCAGCGCTCAGAACTACTCTGCCGCTTGAGCGGTGGATATGCGCTCTTCGCCCTAACCTTAAACGAGGACGAGGATTTTTTTGAAATCCGTCAAAATGTCTTTGCAATCGTTGAGAAAATATGTAATACTAATACATATGCGTTCAGCGCCCACAGCACGTATTTCGAGGGCATTAAGGATAAAACCCAAACTGCCTTGGAGATTATGAAGAGCGCCTTTTTGGACATGCTACTCACTTTTGAAACGGCAGAGTTTGTGAAAAACATAGATTTTCTGCCCATGCTTCAAAGGACGGCAAAGAAATATGCTCCAAAAGAGCTGATCGCCCTGTGGGACATCATCGATTATACAGCAAATGCCATCAAACAAAACGCCAACGTGCGCATAACCGTGGACGCAATGTTCATCAATATACTGGAGGTTGTACATGACAAAAGTAATAGGAATACGCTTTAAGCGTGCCGGAAAGATATATTATTTTTCTCCCGGGGAGTATTCCTTCGAAGCCGGGGATCACGCCATCGTGGAAACGGTGCGGGGGGTGGAATATGGGGAAGTGGTGCTGCCCGTCCGGGAAAAACCCGACAATCAAGTGCCCAAACCCTTTAAGGAAGTAATCCGCAAGGCCACCCCAAAGGACGACAAACGCCACGAGGACAATAAGCGCAGAGAAAAAGAGGCGTACAACATTGCCCTTGAGAAAATAGCCAAACACAACATGGAGATGAAACTCACCGAAGTGGAATATACCTTCGACGGCAACAAAATTATCTTTTATTTTACAGCCGAAACCAGGGTGGATTTTAGAGAACTGGTGAAGGATTTGGCTTCGGTGTTCCGCACCCGCATTGAGCTTCGGCAAATCGGCGTACGGGATCAATCCAAGATGATCGGTGGCCTTGGCCCCTGCGGCCGCCCTGCCTGCTGTGCCAGCTTCTTGGGGGACTTTCAATCGGTTTCCATTAAAATGGCCAAGGAGCAAAATCTCTCCCTCTCCCCCACAAAAATTTCGGGGCTGTGCAGCCGCCTCATGTGCTGCTTAAATTACGAACAGGAGCAATACGAGCAGCAGCGGCGCAAAATGCCCCGGATCAACAGTTCGGTCCGCACTCCTGCGGGTAAAGGCATTGTTCTGGAGAACAACGTGCTCACCGAAAAAACCAAAGTGAAAGTGGCTCTACCCGACGGAACCTTTGCCATCCACGAATATAAGATTGAAGAAATTAAGTTTAAGGAAACCGAGCGGGAAGTGGACGTTGTGGTTGTGGATGAAGAAATTAAATCCATATTAGATTAGTGAGGATGCACGTGAAAGATTTTCTAATAGCTATTTGTGCCGCAAGTGAAACGGCGGAATGGAGGATTTCATGTTAAAAAGAGGTACACTCCTCATTCTTGCCCTTCTCTTCTTGCTGCCTGTCACTGTGTCCGCCTACGACATCGCCCCCGGCGGACATTTAAAGTCCATCGGATTTGACGAAGCGAGAAAACTCTTGGGCAAGGGTCGTTCCAATATCACCGTGGCCGTCATCGACACGGGTATCGACTGCAAGCACAAAGCCCTCACAGGGGCGGTTGTCAAGCATATCGATGTGTTTTCAAACACCGAAGTGATCCACACGGACAACTGCACTTGGGATACAACAAAAATCGATTGCCACGGCACCCACGTTGCGGGTATTATCTGCGGAAAAAGTCCCGTGGATTCCATTGACATCGGTATCGCACCGGGGGTCTCCCTCTTAGACATTCGGGCACTGGACACCTCGGGTATGGAATCTTTGGTGAGCATTGCCCGGGGCATCGAGCTGGCCGTTGAAAACAATGTGGATATCATTAACTTGAGCTTGGGTTCAGAAAATTACGACCCCAACATCGACACCGCTGTGCGCAAGGCCACTGCCGCCGGCATCATCGTTGTGTGTGCCATGGGCAACGACATGAAGTCCAAAACTTCACAACCCGCCGATCTGCCGGGGGTGATTTCGGTTGCTGCCGTGAACGATCAAGAACAACTCGCCTATTTCTCGAACTATGGCTGGCAGGTGAACATTTCCGCACCGGGGGTGGACATCTTTTCTTCCGTGGTCAACGAGGATGGCGTAGAATATCTGCAAAACGAATCCAAGTACGGCGACTATCAATATCTTTCGGGCACATCCATGGCCGCACCGGTGGTGAGCGGCTGTGTGGCGCTGCTCAAGTCTAAATACCCTCACCTGCGATTGTCCGACATAATGGACATCCTCTATGAAACTGCAACCCTGAGCGGGGATATGTCTGAGAGAACCTACGGCTCGGGTTTAATTAATTTATATCAAGCTGCAAAACTTGCGGGGGAATACCCCGTGCCCCAGCCCTTGCAAAAGAGCGACGAGAAAGCCCTCTACACCGTGAGTAACGCAATCGGTATGAGTGCAGCACCCGAACTACCCGACAAAAACCTTTCACCCATTTATTTTGATCTGCCAAAGCTGACGGGGGATTTCACCCACTTGGAGGTGTTGGATCCCGCAGGGTTTACCGTGTATCAAACCATATTTGAGTTAAACGGCAGACCGCAATACGATTTTGGATGGCTTTTTTTACTCCGGGAGCCTGGCCTTTGTTATTATTATGACAACCAGTTAAACAAGCTTGCCCTGCTCTACGAATATTCCACCTATAACAACTATTTAGCAACGGGGGATTATTTCCTTCGGCTCACAACCTTTGACGATAACGGGCAAACCGGCGTATACGAGAGCCCTTACAGGGTGGAGAGTGCTGTATCGAACGTGGAGTTAAACACCAGCGTTGGATATCGGTTAAACTTTGAGTTAAACACCCACATCAACGACATTCCCTCCACCGACTACAACGACATTGCCATATTAGCCTGCAACAGCGATGATCCGTTCAACAAGTACTACCCGGTGTGGTTCAAGAATATTTCGGGTAATTCGCTGAATGAAGGCAAGCACAACTACAAGCTGAACATGACGGAAGAAGTGTTGACGAAGGTGGGCAGCAATGTGACGTTTTATTTGGCACGGGGTAACGTTGCCAAGAACCAGTTTGTGATTTTTGATGAAAAGTTGGTGGATTTATTCCCCAAGACGGCAGAGGGGAATGCACCAGCCGAGTGTAAGGTTGAGATTGTGGAGCAGGTTGTGGAACCGCCCATTATGTTGTTTTTGATTATTGGGTGTGCCAGTTTGCTGCTGGGGTTTTGTTTTGCGCTGCTGTGTTTTGCCAAGCGTTTGAAGAAAAACGGATAGGGAGTTTTTCTTGGGGCTTAAGCCCCAAACCCCGTTTAGGGGACTTTTTGAAAAAAGCCCCCTAAAAACCCCAAAAACTTTTTTACGCAAAGCTATCGCTTTGCTAAGGGATATATATATTATGATACATAAGCAAAAGCGTTAGCTTTTGCGATTTGAGGGGTCAAGGGGGAATCATTCCCCTTGCGGGTGTGGGCAGAGCCCACAAAGAAGTGGGGACGAGTAGTCCCCTTTTAAAATTCCGCAATTATAAACATTAACAAACAGTTCATGAACTTTTTTCTTGTTGTAAATACAAAATATGATATAATTGCCCTATGAAGATCGATTTTGCAGGAAATAAACGTGTTTTTTTAGTCATGGTGGCAGTGCTGTTCGCCTTTGCAGGTCTCGTTTTGCAATTGGCAGATTTAACCATCGTTAAAGGTGCGGAGTACGAAGAAGTCTCCAACACCCGCAAGTGGCGTACCCTCACCCAAGTAGGCTCTAGGGGTATTATCATGGATGTCAACGGCATCCCTCTGGCCTACGATCAGCGCAGCTACGACGTCCACTTCTATAAAGACTCCTCGAAAACATCGGCGGACGACCGTGCGTATTATACCAACGTGCTCATGCGCACCGTTGAAATCATTAAAAAAAATAACGGTACCATCATCGATACCTTCGCAATTAAAAAAAATGAAAAGGGTGACTTCATCTTCGACTTCGGCATCACCAACTCCGAAGCGGTGGCCAAGCGGGAAAAGCGCTGGCGCTCAGATATGTATGTCACGTCCATTGAAGAACCCGAAGATATTTATACCCACCTGCGCACCAAATATCAAATCCCCAGCGAACTGTCCTACGAGGAGGCACGGCCCCTGCTCTCCATTTGGCAGGAAGTGCAATTAAACGCAGCCAAAGCCTACTTACCCGTGGTTCTCTCCTACAACGTGGACATTCAAACCGTTGCAGAGCTTGAAACCTATGCCTTGGAACTCACCGGCATCGAAGTGGCCGAGGGCACCATTCGCATTTACCCCCGAAGGGATTCAGCTGCACACATCATTGGTTACATGGGTAAAATGGTCGACGAAGAAACCATTGCCGAAAAACAGGCTCTGGGTTATTCCCCCAACGACAAAATCGGCGTTGCAGGGATTGAATCTTCCATGGAGTTGGTGCTCACCCCCAACACGGCGGACAGGCACGGCCTTAAGGAAGTGGAGGTGAACAACCGGGGGCAGATCATGCGCACCTTCCGGGAAACCGAACCCAAATCGGGTAACTCGGTGATGCTCTCCATCGACATTAAAATGCAGCTCAAGCTGGAAAAAGCCTTGGAAGATAATATTATTAAACTCAGGCAAATTCAAGAAGATCGATATATGAAATATAAATATGCGGGGGAAGGCACAAAAGACGGCTACGACACCATGCTCATCAAGGCTAACCGCATCACCCAAGCGGAGTACGACAAAGACCCCACCCAATCCTTAGTGGACAAATTAAACCTTGCCAACTCGGGGGCTGCGGTGGTGATGGACGTGAACACGGGTAAAGTGTTGGCCATGGCCAGCTATCCCTCCTTCGACTTAAACTTGTTTACCGGGGGAATTTCCAAAAGTGAATTTGATAAATTACAGGACCCAAAGACTGCCCCTCTGTTTAACAAAGCCATTTCCTCCAAATCCACTCCCGGCTCCATCTTTAAGATGTGTGTGGCCTTGGGTGCACTCATGGATGACCTGGACGTCACGAAAAAGCTGATCGACTGTGAAACCAAGTATGAAAAAACCGTTAACCGGGAGTACAAGGGTAAAGTGCCCGAGTGCTGGTATAAAAACAAAGTGAACCATGCACACCAAACCGTTGCAGACGGCTTAAAGAACTCCTGCAACTTTTATTTCTACACCCTGGCAGAAGAAATGGGTATCGAAAAAATTAACCGCTGGGCGGGAGAACTGGGGCTTTCCAGCAAGACGGGAATTGAACTTCCCTTGGAAGCCACGGGGCAGATTGGCGGACAGCAAGTGTTATACGACAACACAAAGGCTCTCAACAACCAACGCTCCTCCATCCCCATTCTGGTATACAACAGATTAAAGGAAACACTGCGGGAAATCGGCGAAGGGGGGCGAAACATTGTCTATCAGGATACCGAGATCACCAATGCTGCCGACCGTTTAATTAAAGTGGCGGGAACGGGTGCACCGGCGAACACCATGGGTGCGGAAATTCGCAGAATATTGAGCGAAGAGTTGTCCATTCCCTCCTCCATCTCCTCGGCGAAGGGCTGGGACAACAAGATTCGAGACTGGCTCATCGAATTAAACTGGAACTCCACCCGCACCATCTTAACGGGTATCGGGCAGGAGCCCATTCTGGTGACCCCCATCGAAGTTGCGGTCTATATCTCTGCACTGGCCAACGAAGGTACGGTGTTCAAAGCGTCTATTGTGGACAAAATCATCAATCCCGACGGTTCGGTGTTAGAAGAGGTGCAGCCGGTGGTTGTGAACAAGATCAACGCTAAACCAAAGTTTTGGCAGGACATTAAAACAGGCATGTCCGACGTGCTCAGAACCGATGCTGGCGGAACGGCCGGAGCCTACTTTAAAGACTTTAAATATAAAGACCAAATGGCTGCAAAAACGGGTACAGCCCAAGTTTCTCCCATCGACTTGGAGAACAACTCTTGGTTCGTGGCCTTCGCTCCCTTTGATAAACCGGAGATTGCCGTGGTGGTGTTTATCCCCAACGGGTACGGTGCCGGACAAGCAACCCCCACCGCCAAAGATATTGTTTCCTACTACTTGGATCAAAAAGACAAGGAGCTGGATATCGACATCCCCACTGTAAACACGGTGATCGGGGGAAATATTGAGCCTTCTCAATCTCCTTCGCCCCAAGGGCAAGAAAATGAATAATTTTAGTTGTCAAATGGGCGTTTGAAACGTATAATGCTAAGATATTATATATATAGAAGGTTATACCATGGAAAATAATTTTTTTGATTCATTGATTCAGTTTTTTAACGGAAGTAACGTTTGGGTGTATCTCTTTATCTTTTTGGGTAAAATTGCCGAAGTGACCATTGCAACCCTTCGCATTGTGCTCATATCCCGGGGAGAGAGACTCATCGGTACTTTTGTTGCAATATTTGAAATTACCCTGTGGATTTTAGTCACCGGCACTGTGCTCACAGGATTTCAATCGGATTTTTATAAAGTCATCGTGTTTGTCATCGCCTTTGCGGTGGGAAATTTTTCGGGTTCCCTGCTGGAGGAGAAGTTAGCCTTTGGCTTGTGTTCCCTGCAAGTGTTCCTGCCCTCCAACGACGAAGCGGCACAACTTGCCGCCAAACTGCGGGAGCAGGGTTTTGGCATTACCACCTTGGAAGCCAAGGGAATGAACGAAAAAAAACAGGTGCTGCTCTTAACGCTCAAGCGCAAGCGGGCTAACGAAGCAGTTGAAATTATTCAGAATTTTACAGATCACGCTGTCATAACTATTAGTGATGTGAAATCGTTTAAAGGTGGATTTATGCGGAATTCGGCTGCACGCCCCGCATCCATAACCAACTTTTTAAAGAAGTGAGGAGGAGTGTGAATGGGTAAACTGTTTGGAACGGACGGAGTGAGGGGCATTGCCAACGAAAAGTTGAATTGCACCTTGGCGTTTAAGCTGGGTCAGGCGGGGGCATCGGTGCTCACAAGGGCGGTGCACGTACCCCGCATTTTAATTGGCCGAGACACCCGTATTTCGGGGGAAATGTTGGAATCTGCACTGGTTGCGGGCATTTGCTCGGTGGGTGCGGAGGCCGTGGTGCTGGGTGTGCTGCCCACTTCGGCAGTGGCGTATCTCGCCCGGGTGTACAGTGCCGATGCGGCAGCGATGATCAGCGCATCCCACAACTCATACGAATACAACGGAATCAAGTTTTTTGATAAAGATGGATTTAAACTTCCCGACGCACTGGAAGATAAAATTGAAGCGTTGATGCAAACGGAAGTCCCCCTGCCCACGGGCGAAAAGGTGGGCAGAAGGATCACCCTCAGCCACTCTTCGGGAGAGTACATCAAGTTTTTGAGCGGTGCGGGAACGAAACTAAGCGGCATGAAGATCGTGTTGGACTGTGCCCACGGCGCTGCCAGTTCGGTGGCTGCCGAAGTGTTTGAGAAGCTGGGCGCCACGGTATTCCCCTATTACAACACTCCCGACGGTTGTAACATCAACGACCACTGCGGCTCCACCCACCCCGATAAGATTCGCCAGTTGGTGGTGGAGTGTGAGGCGGACGTTGGCCTTGCCTTCGACGGCGATGCGGATCGACTCATTGCCGTGGATGAACACGGGTGCGTGGTAGACGGGGACAGCATCATGGCTATTTGCGCCATCGACATGAAGAAGCGTGGCATCCTTTTAAAAGATACGTTGGTGGCAACGGTGATGTCCAACATGGGGTTGGAGATTGCTATGCGGGAGAACGGCATTGCCCTCATTCGCACAGCGGTGGGCGATCGGTACGTATTAGAAGAGATGCTCAAGAGCGGATACAACTTGGGTGGTGAGCAGAGTGGCCACGTGATTTTCCTGGACAGCAACACCACGGGAGACGGAATTTTATCGGGTGTGATGCTGGCGGGTGTGATGGCGCGCAGCGACAAGCCGTTGTCACTGTTATCTCGTGCTATCAAGATACTACCTCAAGTGCTGGTGAATGTGCATGTGCCCGACACCCATGCGTTTTTACAGAATACGCGGGTTACGGCGCTTAGGGATGATATTGAAAAGAAGTTGAAGGGCAGGGGCAGGCTGCTGCTTCGGCCGTCGGGCACGGAGCCTTTGGTGCGCATTATGCTGGAGGGAGACGACATCGTTGAAATTGAGAACTATGCGCTGGAGCTAAAGGAACTGATTCAGGGATAGATATAAAGGGGGGCAATCAGCCTCCCTTTTACGTGGGGCGTTGCCCCAAACCCCACCAAAGGGGATTTTTGTAAAAATCCCCTTTGGAAACCCAAAAACTTTTTGTCGCAAAGCTATCGCTTTGCTAAATTATTTATGAGAAAACCCTAGCAAAGCGCGAGCTTTGCGTCAAGGGGTGCAGGGACTAAGTCCCTGCCGTGGGGGTTCAAGGGGGACGAGTAGTCCCCCTAACGGGCGTGGGCGGAGCCCACTAAAAAAAATTCTCAGTCAATGGCACGCTTTAGGCGGCGCACACCCTCTTCAATCTGCTCCACACTGCTCATAGAAAAATTCAGCCGCAAGGTGTTGAGATGCCCACCACCGGCATAAAAATGTGTGCCCGGCACAAACGCAACCTTGTTCGTAACCGCACGCTTGAAAACCTGCGTGGCATCCGTCCCCTCGGGTAAACTGCCCCAAATGAACAACCCACCCTCGGGCACTTCAAATGTAAACCCTGGTATCTCCCGGCGTAAACACTCGGCCATACACTGGCACTGCTCGTGATACATCCCAATGGTACTCTTTAAATTTGCTGCAAATGCATTGGTTGTGAGATACTCGTGCACCATAGCTTGGGATAAATTGGATGTGTGCACATCTTCACCCTGCTTGCAAATGTTTAACTTGGCAATAATATCTTCGTGGGCAATGGCTGCACCCACCCGCAACCCCGGAGAGATAATCTTAGACATGCTCATGAGATAAATCACAATGTGATCCACATCAAAAGATTTCATAGGGGGCAAATGCTCTCCCGTAAACCGCACGGCACGGTAAGGATCGTCTTCCAAAATCAACACACCATACTTGCTGCAAATTTCATACACACCTTTGCGCCGATCATAGGACATGGTCTTACCCGATGGGTTTTGAAAGGTGGGGATGGTGTATAAAAACTTTGGCTTAAACTCCCGAATCTTTGCTTCCAAATCATCCAGCACGAGTCCTTCACCGTCGGTTTGAACTCCTTTTACATTTGCCTGGTAGACAAAAAACGTTTGCAGGGCACCGATAAACGTTGGGTCTTCGGTTAAAATCGTGTCTCCCGGGTTGATGAAGGCCTTGGTGGCCATGCCAATCCCTTGGGTGGAACCCGATGTAATGATGACATGTTTATTCTCGCAGGAAATAGAAAGCTCCTTCGCCATGGAAACCACGTCTCCGATGAGGGAGGGCAGGCCCACGGTGTTGCCGTATTGCAGCACAGTTGCCCCTTGGTTTTTAATTAAATCCTTGGCAATTTCGGAAAGTTGTTCCGAGGGAAAACTCTTGGGGGAGGGATTACCCCCCGCAAAGGATATTAGCTCCGGGTCTGCCAAAAGGGCAAAAATCTGCCGTATGGCAGAACCTGTAATTCCGTCTAGTCTCTTCGCAAAGTTGTACATAGTGTTGACCTCTCAAGATTATTGGACTTCTGTTTAAGATTTTTGAGCGCTATTTAATTTTCTGTTCCGCTTCATCACGGCAACCTCATCGACGACAACCATCGTTGCACCCACGATTAGGTTGGAATAATAGGTGATAATTCTCCAAATGACCATCACCACAAACATGAGCCCTGCGGGGAAGAACCCTGCCATAAACAGGTAAAACCCTGCTTCGGCGGCACCCGCACTGCCCGGCGTGGGGATGAAGGACACGGTGGTGTATAAAAATGCCTGCATGATCAGCACTTCGTATAAACTGCCCCCCGACATACCCGTGGCAATGTATAAAAAACCCACGATGGTGTAGTACCCAAACATTTGCAACACCGAGAGCAAATAGGTGATGGCAACTTTTGTTTTGTACTGACGGAAGTAAGTGCTGGAAGATTTAAAATCTGCAATGAGTTTATCGGCACTGGCCGACAGCTTTTCTTGGTTTTTAATGATGTGTAATTTGTGCAGCACCCGGACGAACCAGTGCACCACATTTTGAATGAGCTTGTCGTTGTAAAACAAAATGATGGTTGCGGCAATGGCCAGTACGCTGATGGCGAAACAAATCATTGCCAGCCAAAAGGCTTGGTTGTGATAGGTGTAAATGTATTCCCCCGAGAGGATATATCCCAGCAGGATAAACGTGCTGGTGGCACTTAAATAACAAATTAATTTAATGCACATCATGCAAGTGGAGATACCCACCTTCACGCCTTCTCTGGCTAAATACATCACCTGCATGGGTTGCCCCCCCGAAGCGCCGGGGGTGAGGGCGCAGTAGTACTGGCCGATGATGCCAATCTTTAGGCAGCGCATAAAGGAAATCCTGCCGTGCAGGAAGGAGGAGAGGTATTTAATGATGACACCTTCCAAAACCCAAAAGAGTAAAATACCCGTGGTGGCGATGAGTATCCACCAAATATTCAAACTTTTGATTGCATTGATGACGTCGGGAAGATTCTGATCCAGCACACCTGCCAAAAAGATGATACCCAGCGTGAGCACGATATATAATATTCGCCACAGTTGTTTTTTCTTAATGCCCATAAACCCTAAGATTACTCCATTTCATAACCTTAGGATTATATCATTTTATTGAAAAAAATGCAATACAATTTCAAACCAACATAAAAACAAAAAATCAACCTTAAAATCCGTGTGAAGAAACTATAAATTGTGAATATACCGTTTCTTTTGCCTTTGAAACTGTATATTTTTACGTTGCGGTATCATTAATAATATGGTATATTAAGTTGAATAATTATCTGAATCGAGGAAATGATGGACATTAAATCAGAATGTGCAAAACTGGTTGAATCCACAACCGGAATTGCCAATATTGCAGACCTTTTGGAATTTCCATCCGACCCATCTATGGGGGATGTTGCACTGCCCTGCTTTAAGCTCTCTAAAGAGCTTCGAAAAAGCCCTGTTGTCATTGCTTCGGAGCTGGCACAAACCATTGGCAAATCTCCCATGTTTTCAAGGATCGAGCCGGTGAACGGATATCTCAACTTTTTTGTTGCCCAGCAATCCTTTGTTGAATCCGTCTTATTGAGAGAAACGGCCTGTGCACCCCTTGCGAGCAACGGCAAGACCGTGTGTATCGACTTTTCATCGGTCAACATTGCAAAGCCCTTTCACGTGGGGCATCTGCTCACCACGGTCATCGGCAACGCACTGTATAAAATTTATGCACACCTGGGATATACCTCGGTGGGTATCAACCACTTGGGGGACTTCGGCACCCAGTTTGGCAAACTCATCGCTGCCTACAAACTCTGGGGTAACAAAGAGGATGTGGAACAAAACAAGGTGCAGGCGCTGCTCTCCCTGTACGTGCGCTTCCACGAGGAAGCCGAAAAGGACGAAAGCCTCAACGATCTCGCACGGTCGTGGTTTAAGCGGATCGAGGAAAACGATCCGGAGGCAGCACAGATCAATGAGTGGTTTAAAGAGATCACTTTATCTGAAGTGAAAGAGGTGTACAAGCGGTTAAACGTCCACTTCGACTACTACATGGGGGAGAGTTATTTTTCGGACAAGATGACACCCATCATCGACGAGCTTAGGGACAAGAACCTGCTCACCCTGTCCGACGGGGCACAGGTGGTGGATTTAAGCGAATACGGTTTGCCGCCCTGCCTGATCGTCAAATCCGATGGAGCAACGCTTTATGCCACCCGAGACTTAGCTGCCGCCTACTACCGCAAAAACACGTTCAACTTTCACAAATGCTTATACGTCGTCGCCTATCAGCAAAACCTACACTTTCAGCAATTTTTTAAAGTATTGGAACTCATGGGCAACGATTGGGCGAAGGAGTGTGTGCACGTGGCCTTCGGTATGGTCTCGTTAGAGTCGGGCACATTGTCCACCCGCAAGGGGAACGTGGTGTTACTCAACGATGTGTTAGACGCTGCTGTTGATAAAACCCTACATATTATAAATGAAAAGAATCCCGATCTTTCGGAAAAGGAAAGTGTTGCCCAAGTGGTGGGCGTGGGAGCTGTGATCTTTTCGGCACTCTATTCCTCCCGCATTAAGGACATGGTCTTTAACTGGGACAACGTGCTCAACTTCGATGGCGAAACAGCACCCTACGTACAGTATACATACGCCCGGTGTTGCAGTTTAATGCGCAAGGCGGGGGAGATGGCACAATCAACACCCGATTTTTCGGATATGGCCACGCCTTTATCCTTTTCCCTTTGCAAACTGTTAAACGACTTTTATAACGTGCTTTACAGTGCTGCCGAGAAGTATGAGCCATATTTGCTCTCCCGGTACTTGGTGGATGTGGCACAGGCCTTTAATAAATATTATTTCGAAACCCGCATTGTGGACGGGGACAACCCGGGGCAAAGTGCCGCACGGCTTACCTTGGTTTTAAAAGTCATGGATGTGCTGAAAACCGGCCTGTCCCTGCTGGGCATTGGTGCCCCCGAGCGCATGTAATTTTAAAGTCGCATTTTATTAAGATATAGTAAAGGAGCGTTTATGTTAGACATAAGGAGAATAAGAGAAAACCCGGAAGGGGTGAGGGAAGCCCTAAAGAGGCGAAATGCAGACGAGTTGATTCAGTCTGTCTCTTCACTGGACGAACAGCGCAGGAGCTTGCTGGTCATTGCCGAAACCTTAAAGGCGCAGCGCAACGAGGTTTCACGGCGCATACCCCAGCTCAAGAAGCAGGGGGAGGACACAACAATCCTCATGGATGAGATGAAGGCAGTTTCGGACGAAATTAAAAATTTAGATGAAAAGCTTTCGGCCATCGAAGTGAAGTTAAACGACGCTCTGTTGCGCATCCCCAACATTCCGTCCGAACAAACCCCCGACGGTGCCGACGAAACGTCTAACGTGGAAATTCGCCGGGTGATGGAACCCCGTATCTTTGAATACCAGCCAAAACCCCACTGGGAGATCGGCGAAGATTTAAATATTTTAGATTTTAAGACTGCTGCCCACATAACCGGTGCACGGTTTACATTATATCGTGGACTTGGTGCTAAATTGGAGCGTTCATTAATAAACTATATGTTAGACACCCATGCGAAGAGTGGATACACCGAAGTGTTTCCTCCCTTCATGGTCAACCGTGCATCTATGACGGGAACGGGTCAACTTCCCAAGTTTGAAGAAGATGCATTTAAGATACAAAACACCGATTACTTCCTCATTCCCACTGCGGAAGTCCCCGTGACCAACATGTATCGGGATACCATCCTTACGGCTGAGGAACTGCCCTTGAGCTTTTGCGCTTACTCAGCCTGTTTTCGAGCTGAAGCGGGCAGTGCAGGCCGGGACACCCGGGGGCTCATTCGCCAGCACCAGTTTAACAAGGTGGAGTTGGTGAAGTTTACAAAACCCGAGGAGAGTTATGCGGAGCTGGAAAAACTCACTGCCAATGCAGAAAAAGTCCTCTCCCTGCTGGAGTTACCCTATCGGACAGTGGCTCTGTGTGCGGGGGATCTGGGATTCTCCTCTGCTAAGACCTACGACATTGAAGTGTTTATGCCCAGTTATGATCGCTATGTGGAGATTTCCTCCTGTTCTAACTTTGAGGATTATCAGGCACGTCGGGCAAACATTAAATACCGACCCGAAGCTGGGGCACGGGCAGAGTTTGTGCACACCCTCAACGGATCGGGTGTTGCCATTGGGCGTACTGTTGCAGCTATTCTGGAAAACTACCAAAATCCCGATGGAAGTGTGAATGTTCCAAAAGTATTAATACCTTACATGGGAACGGACATAATAAAGTAGAGTGTAAGAATGTTTCACGTGAAACAATTTCTTAACTTGGGGCTTTGCCCCAAACTCCACTAGGGGGGATAATCCCCCCTAGACCCCATATAACGCAAATGCTATCGCATTTGCTAGGGCGATTTGTGTGCTAGCAAATACAATACTGTTTGTACTGGGTTGAAAAAGAAGTTATTCGTAATGAGTTTCTATTAGGGGGACTGCTCGTCCCCCTATAACCCCCAAGGCAGGGGCTTTACCCCTGCACCCGTTGAAGCTGACGCTTTGCTAGGGAGTATATAAATTAAACATTTGCAAAGGCGATATCCTTTGTTATGAGAGGGGTCAAGGGGGAATCATTCCCCTTGCAGGGTTTGGGCAGAGCCCACAGAAAAAGAAACAACCCCAAGAAAAAGAAACAGCAATATTGTTTCACGTGAAACATTAAGAAAGAGTGGTGCGCACATGTTAAATGCTGAACTGTTAGATTCGGTTGTATCGGTGGGGAATTTATTTGGATTCATCTTCGTCATCATCCTGATGGGCTTCTTTGTTTTACCCCACTTGGTCTATACAGCTTGCGTGCGGGGCACGCTGCTCTCCCTGATCATCACACTGCTAATCAGCGGTCTTGCGGGATTAATCGCCCCCATACTGGGCATTAGCATCTCCATCATGTACCTGTGCATCGTACCTCTGCTCACCATCGTGCACAAACGCAAACTGGGCACATACGACGGACTGCTGTATACCGTGGTTGGTTTTGGCCTGTCGGTGGTGCTGATTGGTGTTTACTTCACCCTGTCCACCGGCCAAAGCATCCCCCAAATGTTAGATGCCATGGACACACCCATTAAACAAATTTTTAGCTTCTCCCAGCAAATGTACCCCTGGGCATACGGCAACATGGACGCAGATTCCTACGCACGGCTGTTCCCCTTGGTGTATATGCCAAGATTACTCTCCATCTATTGCTTGGGTGGAGGACTGTGCACCTATATGTGGAGCAGAAACAGAGTTGCAAAAAAAGAAATCATCACACCCATGCGCAAATTCTCCATGCTCATTTTGCCAAGAGGAGTGGTCATCGGTATGCTCATCGTGCTGCTGGCTTCCTTTGTGGGTCAGGGAATCAACATTCCCAACGTGGACATCGCCTGTGCGGTGCTGTCCGACGGTGCGGGTATGGTCTTTGCCATCAACGGTCTGGCTCTGCTGGCATTTATATTAGAACAAAAATTAAAGTACCGAGCGGTACACATCATTATATTAGTGCTCACCTATATGATCATGGGTTCGGGCTTAATCTTATTTGGGCTGTTGGGTCAACTTATGAGGATACGGGAGCGTATGATCAATGGCACTCTTAAATAAGAAAAAAATTAGCAATGCTCAGGATCTGATTCAGTCCATCAAACACGATCCCGACTATCGGGGCATCTATCCGGACATTCCCGCTGTGCTCACCGATGAAAAGGGAACCGTCTATTGGTTTAACTCTGCATTCGAGGAACTGACACTTCATCCCAAGGCAGGCATGCATATCAATAAACTCATTCCTCAATTAAGCGATAAGAAAATTGAGATTTCGGGCAGTGAATATAAAAAAGAATCCTCAAAGCTCACTTATGAAAATAAAGAGTATACCCTGTTTCGGTTCATCGACAACTTTAAGCATTTGTCTAAAATCGGTGAACACATGGGGGTGGTGTGCCTCATTCGCATCGACAACTTAGAGGAACTACAGCGAAACTTAAAGATGCAGGAACACACCGAGGTGCTCTCCAAGGTGTATCTGGAGCTGAACAACTTTGCAACAGATAACCATGGGCTCATCGAGCAGTACGATCGGGATAAATTTATCATCGTATTTGAAAAGAAAATGCTCAAAGGGTTGATGAGCGACAAGTTTTCCATCATCAATCGGGTGCACGACATTAAAAATTCGGCGGAAGAGCCAATTTCCTTAAGTGTTGCCGTGGGTTCGGGTAAAAGCCTGCGGGAGAGCCAAGAATTTGCACGGAGCACCTTGGAACTGTGTTCCGCCCGGGGGGGAGACCAAGCCATTGTAAAACAGGGGGAGAAACATTTCTTCTACGGCGGTACTTCTCGGAATGTGGATCGAAAGTCTCAGGTAAAGATGCGGCAGATTAGCCGAAACTTAAAAAACCTCATGGAGCAGAGTTCTGAAGTGTTTGTTATGGGCCACGAAGTCCCCGACTTGGACAGTTTTTCTGCATCGGTGGGGGTGGTGAGCCTTGCCCGGCATTTAAATAAAAAGGGGTATATTGTGCTGAACAAACCAAACCTAAACATCAGCCCCTTGATCAACCTGCTGAAAAACGCAAAACACACACCCGAGATCATCGGCACGGAGGAAGCCCTACTCTTGATGAAACCAACCTCCATGCTGTGCGTGGTGGATACCCAAATTGAAAAGAATACCGAATGCCCCGAGTTAATTCATAAAACACAAACTCTGGTGGTGATCGACCATCACCTGCGGGGCACATCCCACTTGAGCAGTGCAAAACTCACTTGCCACGAACCCTATGCATCGTCTACCTGCGAGCTCATCGCCGAGATCATGTTATACTTTGATGATAAGGTTTTTATATCGCCCTTGGAAGCGGAAGCGCTGTTGTCGGGAATCGTCATCGACACCAAAGGGTTTTCCTTCAACACCGGCATCCGCACCTTTGATGCGGCGTCTTATCTCCGCCGGTGTGGGGCAGACACCATGAGCATCCGCTCCCTGTATCAGGACGATTTAAAAACCTTTGTGGCACGGGCAGAGATTGTCAAGCAGTCTAAAATATTATCCGAAGGCATTGCAGTCTCCAAAGTGGAAAAGGGAACGCCCAACGCCATGCTGCTTGCCGCACAGGCGGCAGACTCCCTGCTCACCATCAGCGGCATCTCCGCTTCCTTTGTGGTGGCAGAGCTTGCCGATTCGGTCACCATATCGGGCAGGTCTCTTGGCAGTTTAAACGTTCAGCTCATTTTAGAAAAGCTGGGAGGTGGGGGACATTCCACCATCGCCGGGGCAAAGATTAAAAACTCCAATGGAGACGAGGTCATAGACATGCTCGTTAAGACCATTGAGGAATATATGAAACATAACAAGGAGGTCAAGAAATGAAAGTTATTTTACTTGCAGACGTGAAGGGTACGGGCAAGGCGGGAGAAATCTACGAAGTCAGCGACGGTTACGCCCGCAACTTTCTGTTCCCCAAAAATTTAGCTGCTCCCGCAAATGCATCCAACATCAACAATCAGCAGATTAAGAAAAAGGCACAGCAGCACAAGTTGGAGGTGGCAAAACACGATGCAGAAGTGTTGGCACAGAGCATCAGCGAAATGCCCCTCACCATTAAAGTAAAAACCGGAGACAACGGCAAACTGTTTGGCTCCATTACATCCAAGGAAATTGCCGAGGAGTTTCACTTTAAATACGGCGTGGAGCTGGATAAAAAGAAAATTGTGCTCAAGGAACACATCAAGGAGACGGGTAAATACGACATCCCCATTAAACTCTTTGCAGAGATCACTTCGGTGCTGCACATTGAGGTCGTGGAAGAATAATGGAACTCCCACACAATTTAGATGCGGAGCGCTCGGTATTAGGTGCGATGCTGCTGTCCGAAAAAAGTGCGGCCATAGCAGTGTCTCGTTTGAATGCGGATGATTTTCATTCCACCACCCACAAAAATATTTTTAACGCCATGTTTGAACTGTCGGGGCATTCGCCCATCGACATCATCACGGTACACGACCGCATGGAGAAACAGGGGCACACCAACGGTGAGACGGCACTCTATTTGAGTGACATCACCCAAGTTGTTCCATATGTTTCCAATATTGAGCACTATATCGCCATACTGGAAGAAAAATCCACATTGCGCAAGCTGGTATCAGCGGGACAGAACATCACCAAAGAGGCCTTAAACGCCACAGAGAATGCATCCGACGTCGTGAACCGTGCCCACGAGAGTATCTTTAACATTGCTGTAAAGCGGGATAAGGACACTCTCAAGCACATTAAATCGTCCTTAGTGGAGAGTTACAACCAAATTGCCAAGACGTTAACTTCCAAAACAGGTATTTTAGGTCTTTCCACCGGGTTTAGCCTGCTGGATAAAAAACTTTCGGGCTTGCAAGGCTCTCAGCTCATCATCATCGCCGGACGGCCGGGCATGGGTAAGACCAGCTTTGCCCTGGACATCGTGCGCCACTGCACCTTAGATAAGCAGGTGCCCTCTGCGGTGTTCTCCCTTGAAATGTCCGCCTCCCAGTTGGCCACCCGCATCATGTGTTCGGTGGCACAGGTGGACATTCAGGACATCCGCAACAAGTCCCAAAAGACGGTGGCTGCAACCGAGAGCTTAATCCCCGCCATGGAGACCATTAGCGCTTCACCCATTTATATCGACGACTCCCCGGGTATGAACGTCACCGAAATGGTGGCCAAGGCCCGGAAGATGAAGATCGAACAGGGGTTGGGGCTGATTATGGTGGATTATTTGCAGCTCATGAGCAGCACCAACAAGACGGAAAACCGTCAGTTGGAAATTTCGGAAATCACCCGGAGTATGAAAATTGCCGCAAGGGAGCTAGACGTACCCATCCTGCTCTTATCCCAGCTCTCCCGTGCCAGCGAGCGCAGGGGAGGGGACAAGCTGCCCATGCTCTCGGATCTGCGGGAATCCGGCTCTATCGAGCAGGACGCAGACGTGGTTATCTTCATTCACCGTGAAAACTATTACGACGAAAACGCAGACAACACCTCCAAACTCATCATCGCCAAGCAGCGCATGGGCCCCACGGGCACCGTGGACTGCAAGTGGGTGGGGGCACAGTCCCGGTTTGCGGAAATCACAGAGGCTGTGGAATAGGTCTTAAAATGCTGTGGATTTGTGTGTATAAACACTTACACCCGCAGTTGAGCGAAAAGAATTCATTCAGAAGTATACACACACAATCAACAGGTTATTCTTTTGATCCATGGGGTTAAAGTGGCTGTATTTTGGGCAAAAGACCACTTATCAACATTATCAACACCCCCTACTACTGCTACTGCCTAATTATTAATAAAAATATAAGGAACAAAAAACGATGAAACTTACCTGCGAAAAAAAAGAGCTCCAGCGGGCTGCCACCACAGTCTCTCACGCCATCTCCCCTAAGTCGGTGAACCCTATGTTCGAGTGCGCCATACTCACCACCACGTCTAACGGCACCTTGGAGGTGATGGGCAGCAGCGGTACTTTAGCTATTAAAACAACCATACCCGCCAATGTAACCGCCCACGGAGAAATTGCCGTGAACTGCCGGTTGTTTTTGGAGATTATTAATAAATATCCCGACGGGGAAATTGAAATTACAACGGACGACAGCACCCTTCGCATTTTATGCGGCAAGGCTAAGTCCACCCTTCGGCTCATTGGCGGAGAGTTTCCGCCCTTTCCCGAAATTTCTCCCGTGGAACCGGTATACGTCCAAGAGGGAGTTATTCGCAAAACCATCAACCAAGTCATCTTTGCCTGCGGCACCTTCGACGACAAACCCATTTTAACGGGTGTATTGTTTCAGTTGGAGGGACGAGTGCTCAACGTGGTAGCGTTAGACGGCTATCGCATGGCCATGCGCACAGTGAACTTAGATTCATCCTTTGAGGAGGACGAAGTGGTCATCCCCTCAAAATCCCTCAAGGAGCTGATTAAAATTTTAGACGATACCGATGACATGTTGGAAATCTACTTCAACAAAAACTCGGTACTCTTTAAAACCGAACGTGGGCAGCTCTTCACCCAGTTGATCGAGGGAAGTTATGTTAAATACAAGAGCATCATCCCCGTTGCGGCCACCACCAAACTCATTCTCAACGCCCCTGCATTTAAGGAGGCCATCGAGCGTGCTTCGGTCATCACCAAGGACGAGACCAATAACTTAATTAAGTTTTCAGCTAAAGACAACGTCATGGCCATTAGCTCCAACTCCGAAGTGGGTAATGCCGACGAGGTGTTGGACATCTACATGGAGGGTAAGGAAATTACCATCGCCTTTAACGCCAAGTACTTGTTGGAAGTGTTTAAAAGCATCGAAGAGGAAGAGGTCACCGTGGAACTCACCACATCCGTCAGCCCTGCCCGCATTTATCGGGAGGACAACACCTATGAATATATTGTGCTGCCCGTGCAACTGAGGGGTTAGTCTAAAGATTCTTTACTGATTATTTGTGCCGCAAGTGAAGCGGCGGAATGGAATAAAACATGATCATCACCAAGCTTCGCCTGCGCAATTTCCGAAATATTTTGGAGGAAGAGGTGCCCTTTTCCAAGGGTGTCAACGTGATTTGCGGAGCCAACGCCCAGGGAAAGACCAACCTGTTGGAGGGAGTTGCCTTTATGTCCACGGGTAAGTCCTTTCGGGGTTGCAGGGACAGCGAGCTGATTTGTCACGATCAGGAGTACGCCTACTTAAAAGCCACCTACCAGGAGGGGGACATCCCCCTGGAGTTTGAAGGGTTGATCGAAAAAAAGGCAAAGTCCATTAAGATCGACCACAAGCCCATTAAAAAGTTATCGGATATTTTAGGCCACGTTCAGTGCGTGGTCTTTTCGCCCGACGACCTTCGTCTGCTCAAGGATTCACCCCAGCTCCGCAGACGATTTTTAGATATTGAAATCAGCAAGATTAAAACGTCTTATTACTTTGATCTGCTCACCTACAATAAAAATTTGCAGCAAAAGAATGTGTTGTTGCGCTGCAACCGCCAAAGAGAGGAAATTGTCTCTCTTGTGGAGGTTTATAACCGAGAGCTCGCCCTATACGCCAACCGAATCGTGCGCCGAAGGAGGATATTTATTGGGGAGCTGAACAACACACTCACAGATATTTATCAGCACATATCCAACACAAAGGAGCGTATTTATATTCGCTACAAGCCCTGTTGTGAGGAGGAAGATGTGGCGGAGAAGTTGTTTGCAAAGTATCAGCAAAATTTTGTGAGTGAATGTGAGATGCGAACCACGCTGTACGGCACCCATCGGGAGGATTTTATTGTAACCATTGATGAGCGGGATGCCAAGTTTTATGCTTCTCAGGGGCAGCAGCGGACGTTGATTGCTGCGCTGAAGCTTGGTGTATCGGCGTTGGTGGAGAAGTTTGCCAAGAAGGTACCGCTTATTTTGTTAGACGACGTGTTTAGCGAGTTGGATTTGAGCAGGCAGAGGGGGTTGATCGATTGTTTTTCAAACAACCAGCTGATCATCACCACGGCACAGGAGGATTTCTCCTGCTTTAGCCAACCAAACGTCATTACAATAAAAAATGGGAAGATCGTATTATGAAGGGGGGGTTATTATGGGGCTTAAGCCCCAAACCCCGCAAGGGGGAATGATTCCCCCTTGAACCCCTCTTATAGCAAAAGCTATCGCTTTTACTAAGGTGTATTTTATATCAACACTTTAGCAAAGCGATAGCTTTGCGGTAATGGGTGCAGGGGTAATGCCCCTGCCGAGGGGTACGGGGGCGAGAAGCCCCCGAATAAACTCTTAAGAATAGTCCGGCTCTAACAAGCCGATGCCCCCGCCGTGGCGGGTATATATGACGTTTACTTGATTGGTCTCGGAATTAACAAATACGAAAAAGGAGTGGTGGAGCATCTCAAGCTGCATAATCGCCTCTTCAACAGACATGGGTTTAACCGTATACTTCTTGGTGCGCATCAGCTCTAAATCTTCAAATGCATCGCCGTCATCTTCGTATACCGGTGCACCTACAAAGGCATCGGTGTGCAGCCGTCGTTCAATCTTGGTTCGGTGTTTGCGAATCTGCCTCTCCAGCTTTTTGAGCGCTCCGTCGATGGATGCATACATATCCCCGGTGGCCTCTTCCGCCCGCATGACAATGCCGTCGAAAGGAATGGTTACCTCCACGATGTGCCTGCTCTTTTGGATCGACATGTTGACGTGTGCATCGGTGCCGCTCTGGAAATAGCGGGCAAGTTTGCCGACTTTCTTCTCAACCACGTCCCGCAGATAATCGGATACCTCCATATTCTTTGCGTTAATCAAAATACGCATTGGAAAGTCCTCCTTTATATAAATTTTACCTACTGATAGTATAGACCCAATCTGCCAAAAAATCAACATCAATTATTGCTCCTGTGTTATAATACAGAAGAGGTGACGACGTGTTAAAAATAAAAAACTTGAGTAAATCATATGGAGAAAAAGTCCTGTTTCAAGACTTTTCTTTAAACCTAGATAAAGGAGAAAAAGTTGTGCTCCGTGCACCCTCGGGCAGGGGAAAGACAACCCTCTTTCGCTCCATCATGGGTATTGTGAAACCCGATAAGGGAGAGATTTGGGTGGACGGAATACACCTGTCTCCAAAAACAGTATACGACGTTCGAAAGAAAATCTCCTATGCCGGGGAACTTCCCGCAACAGATATACCGGCACAAGAGTATGTGCACGAAATTTTAAACTATGCTGCCAACGCCAAAAAAGAGAATACTGTGTTTTATGAATGGGCGGAAAAGCTTAAGTTGGAGCTATCTAATAAAACCCTTGGAAGTTTGAGTGCGGGGGAGCGGTGCAGGTTGTCCCTCGCACTCGCATGCACCTTAAACAACCCACTCTATTTGTTGGACGAACCCCTTGCCAACTTAGACAGTGTTTCACGTGAAACGGTGATTTCCATGATTGACCAACTGTCTGCAACGGTGCTGATCATTTCCCACGAGGAGGGATTTAACTACAGGGAGGTTACTTTCGTTTGAAAGATTCTTTAATAACTATTTGTACCACGAGTGAAACGGTGGAAGGGAGTTTTTTATGAGTCAGGAAATAACCCTTTGGGGGGTGCTGTTTTGTCTGCTGCTCATACTGCCCATCCTCTTTGCCAACCATAAATTAAAGCTTGGTTTAAACAAACAGACTATCATTTCGGTGCTGCGCATGGGGGTGCAGCTCGCACTGGCTGTGTTTTATTTAAACGTACTGTTTTACTACGACAACGTATTTTTAAATATTGGGTATATCCTGCTCATGATCGCAATCACCACCTTTAGTGTGATATCGGGGGCAAAGTTTAGGATTCGACCCACCTTCGCCGCTATTTTTATATCCCTGCTGCTGCCGGTGTCCCTGCTGCTCCTCTATTTTAACGGATTAATTCTCGCCCTCGATAACGTGTTTACGGCACGATATTTAATAACCATTGGGGGTATGGTGCTGGGCAACAGTTTAAAGAGTGTGATTCTTAGCTGTGAGTATGTGCTGACCCAAGTGAAGAAGCGGGAGGTGCAGTATAAAAACGCACTGTGTTATGGGGCGACCAAGGCGGAGGCACTAAGCGGGTTTGTTAAGGAGGGCATAAAGAAGGCGTTGAGCCCCATTATTGCGTCCATGGCTGCAACGGGGATTGTTGCTTTGCCGGGTATGACCACGGGGCAGATTCTTGGTGGGGCGAATCCTGCCACGGCAATTTTGTATCAGTTTGCGATTTTAGTTGTTATTTTTGCTGTGCAGTATGCCACGGCGCTGTTGTCCATTTGGTTTATGAGCCGCATTGCGTTTGACGACTACCACATGCTAAAGAATGAAGTGTTTAAGTAGGTAATTTATTAGGGGGACTACTAGTCCCTGCACCCGTTATCGCAAAGCGATCGTTTTGCTAAGGGGATAATTAAGAATAAGCCTTAGCAAAAGCGAATGCTTTTGCGTCAAAAAGTTTTTGGGTTTCCAAAGGGTATTTTTTTAAAAATACCCTTTGGTGGGGTTTGGGGCAACGCCCCATTTTAAACAAACATCGCAATTATTTTTCAAAATACTTTGCTTTTTTCTAAATTCACTGTATAATAAATATATATGTACTATGAGGAATTTGGGGGACATCAATGAACTACAAACTCGTTGCCATCGACTTAGACGACACGCTTCTTACTAGCAACTCAACAATAGACGACTATACAAAACAAACCATCCAAAAGGTAGTGAACGCAGGTGTCACTGTCATCATCGCCACCGGCCGTATGATCCGCTCGGCACGGATATTCATCAAAGAATTGGGCCTGACTACCCCCTGCATCACCTATGCAGGTGCCCTCATCACAAACTACGACGGAACCAACCTATTCTCCAACGCCATGGATCCCAAAACGACACATGCGTTGGTTCAATATTGCCTAGATAGAGACATTCACATTCAGCTCTATACCAACGAAGATTTTATCTATGCAAAGGAAAACCGCTTTTCAGCCCACTATGCGAAACATCAGAAGTTTAACGGCATTGAAGACCGCAACTATATACTAAACCCCAACGTGGAATCCCCAAAGGCACTCATCATCGACGATCCTGATAAAATCGTGGAAATTCAAAAGCAAATGCAGCAGGACTTTCCGAACCTGCGCTTTTTCCGCTCCCGCCCCATGTACGTGGATATCGTTGAGCCTCACACCAACAAGGGCACAGCTCTTGAATTTTTACTCAACTATTACGGCATAGTAAAGGAAGAGGTCATTGCCATCGGGGACAACGAAGTGGATATTGAAATGCTAAAACTTGCGGGGCTAGGCATTTGCGTTAAGAACGCATTACCCCACGTGAAAGAATACGCAAATTACATCACCGATACAAACGACAACTTAGGCGTTGCCAAGGCTTTGGAAAAATTTATTCTGGAGGCATAGTACATGAAGAGAAACCTGTCCATTCGCGACTTTGCACAGGAGCTAAAACTAGATATCATCTATCTGGGCAAGCGTGACAAAATGGAGATCGATACCAGCGACTTAAATCGTCCCGGATTACAAATGTCGGGTTATTTTGAATACTTTGCAAAGGAGAGGATTCAACTCTTCGGCATGGTGGAGATGACCTATTTGCAAGACCTTCCCCCCGAAATCCGTTCCGAGCGTTTGGACTATTTCTTCTCCCATCCCCTTCCCTGCGTCATCATCGGGCGTAACTTAACCCCTCCCGACGAGATGATCGAATACGCCAAGAAATACGACGTACCTGTGCTCATGTCGGGGTTGACAACAACCAAACTCTCCCACAAAGCAACACAGTATTTAGATAACACCTTGGCACCTTCCATCTCCCGCCACGGTGGGCTTATGGACGTATACGGCGTGGGTATGATGATTATGGGTGAATCGGGCGTTGGTAAATCCGAAACCGCACTGGAGCTTGTGAAGCGTGGACACCGCTTGGTTGCCGACGACGTGGTGGAGATTCGCAAACTTGCGGACAACGAACTCATCGGCAAATCCCCCGATATCGTCCGCCACATGATGGAAATTCGGGGCATGGGTATTATCGACGTGGCAACGCTCTATGGTTTGGGTTCGGTTATGCAGGAAAAGTCCATCGAACTGTGCATCTATTTAGAACCGGGAGATATTTCGGGCATCGACCGCTTGGGTATTACCCAAGAGTTTATCACCATACTGGGCGTTAAAATCCCAAAGATGACCATCCCCGTGCGCCCTGGCCGAAATCTGGCCATCATCTTGGAAGTGGCAGCCATGAACTTCCGCTTGCGCACCATGGGCCACATTACGGCCAACGAGTTGGATCAGAAGCTGTTGTCCATTTTAACCCCTTCTGACCAATAATTGCTAAGTTTTTAAAAGAATGTTTCGATATTGAGAGTGAACGGAGGATGTTGGTTATGATATCACAGATCAACAGTGTACACTCTATCACACAGACATACATTCAAGGTTTCGTCGATAAAACAAAGAATGAGGGAGGGATTCCGCTCAAAGAGCAGGATTCCTTTGTGCCCTCGGATAAATATAACGAATATTTGCAGGCCGTGGAAGAGCTGGAACAAATTCCCGCATTATCCAAACAGACAGACAACTATTTAAAGTGCGTGAAAATTGCACAGCGCATGATTGCGGGGGAGAAAGTCTCCATGAAGGACAAAATGTTCCTAATCAAAAATGCCCCCGATTTATACACCCGTGCTCTACTCTACGCCATTAACAGCGACAAACCCAAGGACAGTCGCCTCAAGGATATCAGCGGAGACGAGGACGACGAAAAGAGTTCCAACGAGACAAAATCGTCTGTTGAACGTGTTGCACCCGTTGAAACGCTGTCTGTTCCACAAAGAATAGAGGAAACTTTGGAAGACGCGGTCTTGACAGAGGGCTGAGGAAACTGTATAATAAATACAAAGAGCACACTGTGGTGAAACAGTTTGCTCCAAATGAAGAAGTTTATAATTTAGAACAACCGTTCAGTTCGACGTGACGGTTGTTCTTGCTATTATCGGTTCTTTAGTTGCTTAATTGCAACGATCAGAGCGATAACGGATACTAAGAGATGAAGCAGGTTCACTGCTAAATTCATATCCATTATATCACCCCCAATCTTTTGTGATTGAGGAGCATCAACCGTCCACCCAGTGCACTCTTATCCATATACAATACCATAATTCGACAAATGCTGCAATACATAAATTTGAATTTGGGTAGTATCATCCAATTTGACCATTGATTGCTAAATAATCAATAGTTTTGTTTCGATAGTGTAAACGGGAGGTACTTGTTATGATCACACCAACCAGTAGCACAAAGTCTGTAACCCAGACATACATCCAAGGAATCATCGATCAAACAAAGAGTGAAGCTTTAAAAAAACCGCAAGAGTTGGATTCCTTTGTTCCCTCGGGCAAATATGGAGAGTATTTAAAGGCCATTGAGGACTTAAAAAATGCCCCGGACGACCTGTATGGTTTGGAAAACTATGCAAAGTGTTCGAAGATTGCACACAGCATTATGAAGGGTGACAAAGTTTCTATGAAGGACAAAATGTTCTTAATGAAATATGCTCCCGATTTATATATGCGTGCTCTGCTCTTGGCATTAATCAACGAAAAGCCTTCGAATAAGAAGCAAGAGGATATTAGCGGAGACGAAGAGACGAAAGAGGAAGGCATTGTTTCTGCGGTACATGGCAGTTATGCCACTGCTGAAAATTCCACTGGGCAGAGTTCTGGGGATGCTGGGGGAGACTCCGGGGGAGAAGTGGCAATAACAGAAGGTGAATGAGGGTTTGTGAAACATCTAAAAAGTGTAATTAAAATTATGGTTTCAATAAATTATCTATAATATAAAAAAAATGCTTGATTTTCAGTATTTGTGATGATATAATACCACTTGCAGTATAAAACAGGGGAGTGTACAAATATGCCTAATATTAAATCTGCTAAAAAGCGTGTGTTGGTGACTGCTGTCAAACATGAGCGCAACAAGTCCATCAAGACAGGACTTAAAAATAAAATTAAAAAGTTCGAAACTGCTGTAGCTGCTAGTGACGTGAAAACCGCTCAGGTGGAATACGATGTCGTGCAGTCTTCGCTGGACAGTGCCGCAAGAAAGGGCACCATTCACAAGAACAAGGCCAACCGCAAGAAGGCAAGAATGGCCATTGCTCTTAACAAGGCTTCTCAGGCGTAAGCGACGTTTCTTAGGTTTCATATAGTTAGCCCATTGTTTATCATGGGCTTTTTTGCATTGGGTTTTTTGTAAAAATCCCCTTTGGAAACCCAAAAACTTCTTGATGCAAAGATTAGGGTATAATTGAACATGTGAGGGGTTTAAGGGGGATTCATTCCCCCAAGCTCTAAGCAGGGCAGTGCCCTGCGAAACGAGGGGTATGGGGCAGCGCCCCAAGAAAACTTTCTTTATGATCAAACGGGTGGAATCTCCGAAATTAAAACTTCGTTGTTCGCCACATTCTCTTCCTTAAGTAATTCACAAAAGCCCATTGCGGAAGCTATTAAACCAAGTAAGCTAATAAAGTAACTCGTGTCTTTTGCCTGCTGCTCTTGGCATGTTGCCGAAGGCGTTGCAGCCACTGTGGCCGCTATATCCACAAATGCCTTGGTGGCAGAGGTGGCAATCACCCCTGACGTGGCCTTGAAGGGGAACGGATCGGGCAGACATGCGCAGTCTTCACCATCGATAACGCTGCACAATAATTTCTTGCGCTCTATGGTAATTGCATACAAATCCAAAATATCTGCAACAATTAGCTTCTTGGTGTTTAACATGGTTGCATCTATAATCTTTAGCTGTTCAATAACTTCGGCGGGCAGTTCAACCGTTGTTTCCAAGGTGTAACACCCCCTTTATACATCTTATGTGTAAAAAATGGATGTGTTACTCTTCCCCAAACTTTAACCAAACGTTGACAATGCGGTTCACCGAGTGAGAAAACGAATTGATATCCACGCTGGTTTCGCTGATAATATCACACCTGCCAATGACTTCACCGTTGTTTTTCACCACGATTTCACCCAGCTTTTGGCCTTTCTCAATGGGTGCTGTGAGGTTTTCGATGAGGGTCACTTCTTTATCCATATTGTCCGACACTTCTTTGCCTAGTAGCAGGGAGATATCCTCCTTCGCTATGCCGTTGATGGAATCCATAATGCCGTTGAGAATGGGGATATCCCGGGCAACAACTTTACCCCCCTGCACAGGGGTTTTGCTGGTATAGTTGTTAAAGGCGTAGTCAAAGGCGGAACGGGCGTTTTCGAACCGATTGTCGCTGCTGATATCTCCAAGGCCCACATAGATATACCGATCGCTTCCCCGCTTGGCTGTTGCTGCCAGGCAAAAACCAGCGTTAGCCGACGAACCGGTTTTACCACCGTCTCCTCCGTCGTAGAAGCGAACAACCTTGTTAAAGTTGGTCATTTCGGTGGTGCGGCCCGAGGGGTGGGTGAAGGTATCCAGCCAGATGCTGCTCCACTTAAAGTATTGGGGGTATTTGCAGATTTCCCGCATAATCGTTGCCATGTCCTTGGCAGTGGTGTATTGATTGGCCGAATCTTTGCCGTAAATGCTCTCGAATTTAGTATCCATCAAATTAAGCTCGCTGCACTTTTGGTTCATGCGGGCGACAAAGGCCTCTTCGTTCATGTAGAGTTTTTCGGCAAGGGCGATGGCGGCATCGTTGGCGGAGGCCACGACAACGGCTTTTAAGAGTTCGCTGGCGGGATAGATTTCGTTGATGTCTAGGAACACTTTAGAACCCGTGGCACGCCAAGCGTTTTGGGAGACCGTGACTTTATCGTCTTCTTTGAGTTTGCCGTTGGCCATATCTTCCAAGAAGATGAGCACCGCCATGTTGGTGGAGAGGTTGGCGCTGGGTTTTCTGGATTCGGCATCTTTCTCTAAGATGAGTTGGCCGGTGGCGTTGTCCATCAGCACGTAACTTTCAGCGGAATTGTCCATTCCCGCAGGTGGTTCTACGGCATGGACGGGCACTGTATAAAACGCAATCATCGCAATTAAAATAACGGCACATATCTTTTTCATTACCTTATCACCTCGAACAATCTCTAATGAAGCTTATGCCGTTTATCTGCAAATCATGACACGATATTCTGTTTTCAGACTTTTTTTCATATGGGGCTTTGCACCGTACCCCTCGTTTTTTGTGGGCGTTGCCCACACCCACAAGGGGGAATCATTCCCCCTTGACCCCTCTCATATGGGATATTTTAAATAAACCCTATACAAGGGGTGCAGGGACTCAGTCCCTGCCGTGGGGGTGAAAGGGGGACGAGTAGTCCCCCTAAATAAACCTACAGTGCACACATCACGCCAGCAAAGTGGGCAAAAGCAATACCCGCCTCCTCCAGCGAAAGATCCCACCTGCGCACCCACTCCAAACAGTAGTAACCGTCGTACCCTTGCTTTTTAAGCAACTCAATGGCCGGAAGAACGGGAATATCCCCGTAGGTGAGCATCTCATACTTTAACTTGCCGTCTGTTAGTACCGAATCCTTTAAATGAACGTGTTTGATATATTCCCCTAAATTACCATAAGTGGTGTCGGGAGCTTCGTTAAAATAGCGGTAGGGGTGGTGTACATCCCATACAACGCCAACATTTTCAATACCCGACAACAATTTTTTAAGCCGAGCACTGTCGGCATATACCCCGTTGGTCTCGATTAAGGGCTTCACACCGTGTTTTTTGCCGTATTCACACACGGATATGAGGTTTTTCTTCACCAGTGTGTCGTCGATCTCTCCCTTGGGGGCAGGGTCTTTATCCCCCAGCACCCGCACATAGGGTACGCCCAGGGCAGAAGCTAAATCGATATAATCGTACGCTTCTTTTAGCATCTCTCCGTCGTCTAAAAATAAGTAACTCTGGGAAGTGAGACAGGTAAGGGTTATGTTAAACTTTTTGAACAGTTCCTTAGCTTCATCGATATTTTGGAATTCCTTTATTTTGGGGGCGTACAGTTCGTTGTGCACACCTCGAACTTCCACGCCATCGTAATTTAAGTCCTTTGCGGTAGATAATATTTCCTTAAGGCTCCACTCGGGGCAACCCAAGGTGGAAAAACAAACTTTAAGACTCACGATTTCCTCCTAAAACTCATGAAAATAGAGTGTACACTTCACATGTACACTCTTATTATAGCATTGTTTCAAATGATTTCAAAGGTATTTTTTATGATTACTTATACAAAAGCCGTACCGCCACAATGCGATCCCACGTCTTATTGCCGATAATGCCATCCACATCCAACTTGTAGGCCTGTTGGAAAGCCCGAACTGCTTCCTTAGTCTTGGCACCAAAAATACCGTCGGGGGTGATTTTAGGAATGGCTGGGTTGTTGTTGGCGATAACCTTCAAATAATCCTGCATAATGCGCACCGCATCACCCCTGGAGCCCTCTTTTAAGAGATATCCCGGATATTTCAGGGCAAGGCCGGTCTGCTCAATAATACCCAAGTATGCCGAGTACAGTGCTGCCCACGTCTTTTCTCCAATAATGCCGTCGGGGGTTAACCCATAGGCCTTTTGGAAATCGATCACCGATGCCTTGGTTCCGGGGCCGAAGATGCCGTCCACCGCAAGAGGGCGCACACTGCGGTTGTAGTTGGCGATGACGGATAAGAAATACTGTGCCAAGCGCACCACGTCTCCTCTGGAACCCTCCTTGAGCAGGCTGGTTGGGCGGGTTGCGGGGATTTCTTCCTTGATGCCCTCGCTGGAGAGTTCCGCAAGTTTCTTCACGGCCGTAAAGATATAGGAGATTTTGTTCCACGTTGCTTTACCGACAATGCCGTCTTGGGTTAAATTAAACGTCTTTTGGAAGACCCTCACCGCAGCATCCACCTGTGCATCAAAGGTTGTGCCCGGATTTTTAATCTCGGGGATTGCCGGATAGTTTTTGCGAATGCGGTTTAACTGATCGCTGATGATTTTTACATCGTCACTCACAGAGCCCAGCCGAAGGGGTGTGCCCGGATAGGATTCCGTCACCGCTTTAATGTTGTTGGTGGCCACCAGTTCTATGTCTTTGCCGTAATAGTTTTTTAAAATATTTAGCGGGGTGTACCCCCTTTCGGCCAGTGTCACCGTGCCCCACTGGGACATACCCTTGCAAGTGGAGGTGGTGCCGTTGCAATATTCTGTGTAGTAGGGGTTGATGGTACCCTGCTTGCGCACGTATTCGTTAAAAATCTGATCCACAATTTTACTTACGTTTTCAAATATGTTTCGCCCGTGGACATAATATTGGTCGTAACTGGTGGAGTTGGTGATGTCGAAGTTGTACCCCCGGGAGCGATACCACTCGGTGAACACCCGGTTTAAGGCCAAGGATATCTGCGCATAAATGTTTGCCCGAAGGGAACTGTCCGGCCACGTGGGGTATATCTCGCTGCTGGCAACGTTTTTAATATAGTCGGGGAAGGAGACCGTCACGTTTTTGGCGGAGCTGTCCGTGGGTCTGCCCAAGTGCACGGTGATTTTGCTGGGGATGATCACCTCTTTTAAGATCCTAGGGCTCTTGTTGTCGTACTCCTGTTCGTTTACTACCGTCTGCTGCAAAGCGTTTTCGGGGATGACGTAATCGTCCACCATGTTTTCATAGGGGGGGCCAACGGGCTTGGGAATGAGTTCCACCGGTTCGATGGAGTGTATGCCGTCGAAGGCTTGAATGCCCTCTACAGTGGCTTTGGTATATCCATCGGCGGTAATCACGGCGTTATACCGATAATACGGGTTGCCGATAAACGTGGGAGACAGGGTTTGTTCCTTTGGCGGAGCGTTCACGCAAATTTCTTCAGTTCGTCCGCTTTCGTCGGTGGTCACTTGAAATGTGTCGTTGCTGTCCACCCCGGTCACCGCAACGGTTGCGTTGGGAACGGGTTTTGCCTCATCTGCTGTGAATATGTCAAATGACAGACTTGCATTGCAACTCATATTCAATTTCTCCTTTTATGTTTTTAAGCCCATATTTCATAGTATGATTAAATGAAAAAATTGCTAAAGAATAACAAAGTATTTCATTCAAAATTTGTTATAATAAGACTAATAAAAGAAATTTTTATATGTATATAGAGGATGAACCATGAAAAGGCTGATTTATTTAACCGTTGTTTTAATATTCATTGTCGGGTGCAGTGCAAAACAGCCCCCCGATCGGATGGAGCCGCTGCCCGCACCAACCCCAACAGTTGTTCCCCAAGAAGTTTTACCCACCCCCGAACCCGCCCCAACGGCCACTCCCGAGGAAGTGGGCAGCAAAATTTTAGCCATGACTCCGGTGCTGGACAGTTTAGCACTGGCCTTGACGGATACGGAGATGATTTATTCCGTGACCCCGGACTTCTTTTGGAATGTGTTGTATTTGATGAGCGTAAACCACGGCAACTTACCCGCAGGTGGCGAAACAACCGTGGAAGTGCCCTCTCAAAAACTCATGGAATACGCAGCCGCAGCCTTCGAGAACAACAGTGTGCTGCTGCCCCTGCCCAAGGGAAGTACCATCACCTACGACAAAGACAAAGATACCTACATCATGGAGTTGTCGGACAGGGGGGACAATCAAAGTGAAATCACAGGGTTTGTAAAAACCGCAGATCAAAGTTATTCCGTGACCTTGAGCCTGAAAAACGGGGAAGGGGTGGAATACGCTGCGTATGAATTTATTCTCGGCAACAACCCAACGGCACTGGTGGCCAAGAACCCGGTGTACTATTATTCTGTTTCGGCAGCAAACAAGAGGGAGGGAACCTTAGCAGCCGTGCGCAAGGTGTATGAACGGGAGGGCAAAAACTTTGTGGACTTGGACATCGTTGCGGTGAGGAGCCACTTGGCCGACGATTTAAACGAACAAGGCCGACCCTACGGCAACGACTTTTTGGAAGTTGTCAATGAAAATACAGATGTATACACCTTGGAAGTGACGCAAGACACCGAAATTATCATGGGTAATTTATTTGAAGTGAGAGGGGGAGAAGAGCAGGAGACGGCCAACAAACCCGCAACTATGGAAATTTTCTTGCAGCAAGCCACAAAACAATATATGGATGAACCCCAATACTTCTACATTAAAAATGCCGGGGATACATTAACCCGTGCTGAGCTTTGGTGGATGTATTACTTCTCTGGTTGATCCTGATTTGAAACATTCGTATACACAACGAGAAAACTTGTCTATTCGTGCTGAGTATTAAAATACTGTGCCACGGACAACAGGGCATAGGGCAGGTTGATCCGCTGGTATTCCCCTTGGATGGCTTCGAACTGTGTGGGCTGGGGGGAGCGACCGGGCAGGGTTTCGTAGGTGAGGGTGGGCACGCCGTGCTCAAAGAAATAATCTGTTAAACTGCCCTCCTGCCCCAAAACAACTTTTTTTTCGTTTAATCGGCCGTAGTCTGCAATTCTTCGGCAGAGAAGCCCCACTTCCCGGCTCAGCCGGTTGAGTTCCTCCACAGTTTTTGTGCCCTTGATATCCTCTTGAGAGAGACCACCCTTTTCGTAATAAATGCCCCGTCCACGGGAGTGTATGTCAATGCAAAACAAAAAGGAGTGTTCGGAGGCCAAGGACATCACCGCCCTTGTTTCGGGTTCGGAAGCGGGAAAACTTCCCGGAAACAGATTCCCCGAGGTGACTTTGATACGCTCCGGGTTACCCCAGTATTTCGTTGGGAAATTGCGGTTTAAATTGACCCCGTTGGCGTTGGTTTTCATTTGGCTGTTCCAGTTGCTAAGGCAAATCTCATACCCGTCGGGGTTTAACAGGGGAATGATATAGAATGTATATTCGGATAGCAAAGTTTTCACATCCAGCTTTTCAATGGAGAGATTTTGATTGTATGCGTTGGTCAGTTCAAACAGGCTTTGCATCACAATGGGGGTGTTGGCGTTTTCCCGGGAATGGGTGCCCGCATTGACAAAGATTTTCTTTTCTCCCCGGCCCAGCTTGATGAGCAAGATGTCCCGCTTAAATACAGTTTGTCCAATGGTTTGCACCGAAATGATGGAGGATTCCTTTAATCGCTCCACGTCCCGATAGAAACTGTTTAGGGTGTATACGTTTTGCTGGTCGGGAGCATACGTATTTTCGTTGTACAACAGCCACTCAAAGGCCAGTGTTACGTTGGTACTGGCAAAAATACATAAAACCGTTAAAAGAATCAATAGAATACGCTTCACGATAAACTCCATTTCGTCGTTTCACTGATGGTGTAAATTGTAATTAAACAATTGTTTACGAAAAACTCCATTTCGTCGTTTCACTGATGTGACAAATAGTTATTGAACGACCTCGAAGTAGGTTAGAATACCCTCGTACAGCCCTTGGGCCATCTTTTGCTGATAGTCCTTGTTTGTTAAGTTGTTGTCTTCGGTTTGGTTGGTCATGTGACCCATTTCAATGTTGACGATCATCCGTTCACACCAATTAAATCCCGTTTGATCCGAACGAATGGTCACTCCCAAGTTTTTTGCTCCCGTGGAAGCGCAGTACGACTGAATCATAAGTTCGGATGCACGCTTGCAGTCTTGAAGAAACGGATTTACCTTGGGGCAGAGCATAAACGCACCGTGTACCTCTTGGTTGTTGTTGCCGTTGCAGTGGAGGCGCAGGGCGTAGTCCGTGTTGTTTTCGTTAAAAAACTGTGCCCGCTCCACGTTGGAAATGTTTACATCGTTGGTCTCCCGTGTCATGACAACGGTTGCACCCGCATCCATGAGTTTGTCCCGAAGGAGCAGCCCAACATCTAAATTCACTTGATATTCAGGCACTTTGGTGAACCTGCCCTGGGTGCCCGATGACACTTTATTTTTAGTTTGAGAGGAACCGGGGGCAACCGGCTCTTGCTCGCTATTTGCCTTTTTTTGATGCCCCGGATCAATCCCAATGATTTTGCCCGCAAGGGGTAATGGCACTTCTGTGGGGGATGGTTCGGGGGTTGGCTGGGGTTTTTGGGTTGGCTTAAGCGTTGGGATGGGGGTGGGTAACGCTGCTGATTGGGTTGGCGTTGGTTGTTGGGTAGGCTGCTTTGCAGGCTCGTCCACTAAAATGGCAGGAGCGCAGGAGAGGAGCAGGGACAGCATCAACAGTGCCAACAAACCCACATATAAACGAATCATAACAAAAGTATTTCCTTTTATTAGTATTGACATAGTATATCATTTTTTGTCGGATTATGCAACTGTAGTGAACTGGTTGGGATAAACTTCCATTATTATGATGCTAATAGTGTGAACGGCATTGAGAGATAAGCAATTGATTGTCTTGAATTTTATAAACAAGTCTGTTAAATTCATCGATACGAACACTCCAAAAACCACTCAAATTTCCTTTAAGTGGTTCAGGTTTACCCAAAGAGGAGAAACCATTTCGTTCTATATCTTTGATGAGTAAGTTAATTCGTTTTAACGTCTTTTTATCCTGGGCTTGCCAAAACACATAGTCTTCCCAAGCTTCTTCAGACCAAATTTTAATCATTGGTTTCTATCAACTCGTGTTGAACACCCAACCCTGCATTTAATGAATTTGCTGACTTCTCCAACCTTTGCTGATTTTTTTGGCTATAAAAAGGATCGGCAACGATTTCAAAGGGGATACGCTGCTGACGAACGGCAGTTTTTGCAAAAATATTCACTGCCGCAGTCATGCTCATGCCTACAGAGTTGCAAAACAAATCAAATTCTTTTTTTAAATCTTCATCCATTCGAATGTTAATGTTTGTTTGAGCCATAGTAGGTCAACCTCTAATGCTTTCTAATTCATAGTATGCGCAAATTAGTTGACAATGTCAATAGAATTATGTAAATTTATTCAGATGGGATGAGTTTGAAAATTTATCCCTGCTTTAAAAGCGTTATCTACTCTTTTGCACAGGCGGAGCTGGGTTGTTGGTTCTTCCCAAAATATAATCAGTGGATGTGTCATAAAAATCGGCAAGGGAAATCAAGTGATGACAGGGTATCTCACGAATACCCGTTTCGTAAGTGCTGTATACCCTTTGATCAATTTTTAAATAATGTGCCACTTCCTTTTGGGTTAAGTCCCGATCTTCTCTTAAATCTTTTAGTCTTGGAAAATACATGCTAATACACCTCAAGAACAAAATAATATACTATCAAACACTAGTATTATGTCATAAATGCCATAGAATTTTATTATTCACAGTGACGTTACTTTAATAAACAAAAGGTGCAAAGGTTGACAACGGCATTTGCTCGTTTTATAATAGATATAACGAACACACCGATGAACGGTGTTCCAATCTTATGTATTAGAAGACGGAAACAGCCGAACGGTCAAGTTGACGGCTGTTTCTTATTGCTTACTTGTGTTTGTTGGCAGTAAGGGCTACAAACAGAGCGATAAGCGGAAATTAGTAACTGCAGAATTTGAACTGCAAAAACCAACAGAACCATAAACATCACTCCTTTCTTTTGTAGAAAGGAACACAGTCGTTCACCTTGCGGTGTGCTCACATTTAATATACTATATTTCGACATAAATTTCAAGCTTATTCCAGCTAATAAGAATATACGACTGAAAGGAATTTTTACACATGAACACATTACCCACAATTCCCAAAACAGAATACAGTGAGCGATGGACAAAGGTGCGCAAAATGATGGACGAGCAGGGGTTAGATGCGCTCATCGCCTATTCGGACGACCACGCAACCTATGGCAACGCACTGGTTCGCTGGTTGTGTAACCTACAAACCCACTTCGAACCGGCATGTGTGCTCATGTTTAAATCGGGTGACCCCATTCTGCTCGTTGGCCCCGAATCAGTGGGGTATGCAAACCTTCACAGTGTGATTGCGGACATTCGCTGCTTGAAGGAGTTCACCCACCCCGACGAGGACTATCCCTTTGCCACCCTCACGCCTTTAATCGACATCGTAGCGCAACACACCGACGTTTCTTCTATAAAAAGAGTGGGTATTGGCGCCAAAGATTTAATGAGTTACGAAACCTATACTTCCTTTGGGAAGGTGTTGTCCAGTGCAGAGTTGGTGGATTGTTCGGCGGAACTTAATAAACTTCGTGCGGTAAAATCCAAGGCAGAAATTGAAGTCATCAAATATGCGTATCATTTGGCCCAGCTTGGCATTGATGCTGCCCTTAGTGTGATCAAGCCGGGAGTGTACGAACGAGAAATTGCGGCTGCTGCCGAATACGCCATGCGCAAGGCTGGGTCGGAGGGGATGGGTATCGACACCATTGTTGCATCCAACAAAAACACAAAACCCATCTTAGCCAGAACGCTTATGCACAAAGTGGAAGCCAATGATGCGGTGATTTTAACCTTTGCGCCCAGATACGAAGGGTATCACGGGGCGATTGGTCGAACGGTAACGGTGGGCGATCCCGGTGAGACGTATGTGAAGGCGCTAAATGCAGCCGTTGCGGCGCAAAAAATTTGTTACGAGAATTTAAAGCCGGGTATCGTGGGCAGCACTGTGGAAGGATTGGGCCGAAAGGTTGTTGCTGATGCTGGATTTGGAGAGTATTTCCTCTATTCGGGTTTGCACTCGGTGGGTGTGATTGAGTTTGAGCCACCCATTTGTGGGCCCAGCAGCAGGGATGTACTTGCGCCGGGTATGGTTTTGTCGGTGGATATTCCCATGTTCGAGGCGAACTTCGGTGGGCTGCGCATTGAAGACGGGTATGTGATTACGGAGTCGGGTTGTGAAAAGCTCAACCACACGCCGTATTTGATTGAAAAGTAGGGTGTTATTCTTTGCAGGGCTTAAGCTCTGCACCGCCAAAGGGTATTTTTAAAAATACCCTTTGGAAACCCAAAATTTTTTATTAGATAATTTAGTTTAAAATACTATAATAAATTGAAAATTTCTTCCTTAATATATAATTTTAACTATTTTATAAGAAAAAAGCTTGATTTTTTTTAAAATTTACATTTTCGGAAAAAAGTGTGGTGTTTTCAAAATGCGAACTTTGCGATATAATAGGTATATAAGAAAATTATATTTATGAGGTTTTAGTGTTGAAGATAGGAGTAGATATCGACGGCGTACTCACCGACTTACATAATTTCAATTTAAAGTTTGGAGAAAGACATTTTAAAGATAAAAAAATCGTCAATGCTTCGGGTGCAGATGTTTCTCAAATTTTTGGCTGTAGTTTCAAAGAATTAAAAAAGTTTTGGACTCGCCACGTATTTCAATATGCATCGAAACTGCCGCCCCGAGACGGTGCCAAAGATACCATCGAAAAATTAAAGCAGGAGGGCAATGAGATCATTATCATCACCTCCAGAGTGCTCTCCCACAAGAAAAATCTGCTGGGTATGCTCATGCGGTTTTTTGTAAAACGGTGGCTCAAGCGCCACGACATTCAATATGACAAAATTTATTTTTGTTCGGAAGATAAGTCCGAAACCTGTATTAAAAACGGCATTGACGTGATGATCGAAGATTCCATTGAAAACATCAAGAAGCTGAGCCAATATTTTAAAATTTTGTGCTTCGACGCTCCCTACAACAAGGAGTGCGATGGTCACAACATCTCTAGGGTGTACAGCTTCGACGACGTGTACGAAACCATCACTGACTCTATATAATAAAATAAATAATTAAACAGTGTCACTCCCGATTGCTTGTGCAGTCGGGAGTTTTTGATTCTACATATAGTATGCGCTGTGACGAACCATACATTATTTTGGGGAAATGTGTAGGCTGTCACATGAAGTACTCAAAAAGCTGATATTTCTTGGACAGTTCGCATATATATGGGAAAGACTTGGTCACAGAAGTTTAGAAAAAATAATTAAAAAATTATGAAATTATACCAAATTGAGACCGTTTTTGTGACTATAAACATATATAATAATAAATGGATAGAATAATATCTTCATGATAGGAAGTATTTTACTGACGATAAATGTTTGATCATTTGTTTTGTGGAAGGGAAGAGTTATGAATACTCAGCATGAATCCGGAAAAAAAGCAACCTTCGTGGTGCAAATACAATATCGCCAAAACGCCACCTGGCAGGGAAAGGTCAAGTGGGTGGAAAAAAACGAGGAGAAACCTTTCCGCTCTGCACTGGAACTCATTAAACTATTAGACAGTGCAGTGGACGAGAGTAACATCTAGTGTATACTTCATTATAAACGAGTTACTTGCTACATGAAAAGGACTTATATCAAGTATTTATGGAGGGAATGATTATGAAACGATTGATCGGGGTTGTGTTGGCAATCATCATGGTGCTCGGCATGGTACAGCTGGGCGTTTTTGCCGACGACGATATCCCTGTGGATGCTCCGGCTGTGGAATCCCCAGCTGAGGGCGGAACCGAAGGAGCTGAGAGCGGTTCCAATGTAGATCCTGGGCCTTCCGATCCCGGGCTTGCTTCCGAAGGAGGAAGTGCTTCCAACGAGGGGGGTTCGGTGGATGCCGACAAACAAGAACCCTCGGATGAAGGAAAAGAAAACAATCAAGAGGGCACGATACCCGGAGGAGAGGACGAGGAGAAACCTTTAGAAGAAGAACTCGAACTTGCACCCCTTGGGTTAGAAGAGGAAGAGCAGATCGTCTATGTCACCCTGTTTGTAGATGGCAAGCAGTATGGCGACAAAATTCAAACGGTGAAGGGCAGAAGTATACCCCAACAGCCCGCACCCGATGTTTCGGCCTATCCGGCAAACGCAGTATCCTTTAGGGGTTGGTTTATTCGCAACGCCCAGGGAGAACTGGAAGAGTATGATTTTTCATCGGCCATCCAGCAAGACATTGGCCTTTATGCACAGTTTAGCAGTAAGTACCTCATCCGCTTTAAGGTGAATGGATTTGTCGTCGATTCCAAAGATATCGACGCAGGTGCACCCATTCCTGAAACCGGCTTTGTTGTCACTCCCCCCGAAAATCAACGCTTTATATATTGGACAATTGAAGGTCAAGACAGCCAGTTTGCTTTCGGTAGCCCGGCAACCAGAGATTTGGACTTAGTGCCCAAATTCTCCAACACCCACTACGTATTCTTCTTCTCTGAAGGTACGCAGATCGAACCCCAAACAGTGGTAGACGGCGAAAACGCACAGCGGCCCGCTGCCCCCACTCGGGACGGATTTGATTTTTCTCACTGGTCTGTGAGCCAAAACGGTGCGGAGTACGATTTCTCAACTCCTGTAAAGGATATTTTGAGATTATATGCCGTTTGGACACCCAAGACTGTAAACTACACCATTGCCTACTGGATTGAAAAACCCAACGTGAAGGGTGATCCCCAGGGCATTGGCGACTATATGTTCTACGACTCTGTGTCGGCTCAAGGCCCCGCCGGATCGGTGATCACAGACGTTGCAGCTTCGTATAAGAAGACTATTAAATACTTCGAATATGCAAGAACAACCCAAACCACCCTGCTTGGCAACGGCCTGAGCGTTGTCAACGTGTATTACAACCGGGTTGTGTACACCCTAAACTTTAGGCTGAACCTTTCGTCGGGTGATACGGCAACTTGGACGTGGGCGGATGGCAGCAAAAATGGAACGTATGCAACGTATACCTTTACAGGTAAGTTTGAGCAGGACGTTTACAACCAGTGGCCTTCCAACGGCGAAACTGTTACCATTAAACGATATGATTCAAGCAAAAATGATTCAATCTACAAAATAGAAGGTTGGACAGATGCCAACGGTTCGGGAACCACCATGCTCACCATGCGCAGATACTTGGTGCCCGATTTGCTGCCCAGTTCGGGAACAGTCATCAACTGGAACGCAAGATGGGTCACCTCCCAAAACCTGTACTCGGTGAACTACTGGTTTGAAACCTTAGAGGGCCAGAACGGTACAGATGCGCTCACAGGCAACAGCAGCACAGCGGGCAGAAAGTATGCCCTGTCCGATGAATACACCCAAATGCTGCCCAGCTCAGCGGACATCACCGGCAAACAGATAGACGGCGTTACCTTTGTTTCAACCAACAATGCCACAAGAACCGAAGACGGTAAAACCGTTTATGTGAGAAACTTCTATTATAATAGAGACCGCACCAACATCCGGTTTGTGACCAACGGCGGAAATGCCCTTCCCGGCGTATCCAGCGTGAAACACGGCCAGGACATTGGACGCTATAAACCGGCTGATCCCGAAAAGGCAAACAGCATTTTTGCAGGCTGGTACTACGATGCAGACTTCAACTTGCCCGTGGATTGGCAGGGGGACATTGTGAGTGCATCGGCAAACAGAGTGAACTTGGATCTCTTTGCAAAGTGGGAGTCCAACGACAACATCGTTGAGTTCCACGACAGAGGCCTTGGCAGCAGAGTTATTAAGACTTCGGGCGTTGCCAACGGCGGTTATGTAAGACCAGGGGACAGCGTAACCATGATCGTGGACGGTGTCACCTATGCAGTGGCTCCCGGCGAAGTTGTTCCCGGATACGGCCAGTTCATCAACTGGTATTGGATGATGGGTTCACAGCCCGTGGCATTCTCCTACGACATGCCCATTAACCAAAACTTAAAGCTGTATGCAAACTGGAAGACCAGCGGCTTTAGGATGACGTACGAAAAAGGCATTGCAACTTCGGGTACCCCCCCCACCGACGGACGTTCCTACGACATCGGCACCCAAACCCGTATTATGGAAAACTCGGGCAACTTGGTGGCATCGGGTATGGCGTTTATCGGATGGCGCAGCAGCGTCAACAACAAGTTACACTACGCAGGTGAAATATATACTGTCAACGGTTCCACAACCATGACAGCAGATTTTGCACCCACCAGCAGTTTATACACCTTGACGTTTGAATCGGGAGATGGCAGCAACCAAACGGCTGTTCGCCACGTGCCCATCGGTGCACCCAGCACCAATTTACCCGATGCGGGTATGTTTAACCGCCAGGGATATGCCATTACTGGCTGGCAGTTAAAGGGAACGTCTACCACCTATGGCGTTGGCGCAGACTATACGGCAACTGGCGATGCTACGTTTGTGGCCATTTGGTCCGAGAACAAATACGCAATCACCTTTGTTGCAGGTTCCAACGGAACGCTTCAGGGAACAGTGGACGGAACCAAGGTATTTAGTAATATCGCCCACGGCACCAAGTGGGGCGCAGCCATTGGCGCTATTCCCACCCCCGTCGCCAACCCGGGTTATTACTTCACCGGATGGTCTCCCGCTCTGCCCGAATCCAGCAGCGATATCTTAGGCTCCATGGAATACAGAGCAATCTTCGCTGTGCGCAGAAATATTTTAATCACTGCAAATTCAGCAGAAAAAGTCTACGACGGCACAGCGTTAAGAGCAGTGGGCGCAAGCAGTAACGATCTCACCGCAAATGAATCGCTGCAGGTCACCATGACAGCAGCCAGCAGCATTACAAGCGTTGGTGTTGCCGATAACGTGATCAGCACCTATAAGATTATGCGGGGCGGTGTGGATGTTAGTAGCGAATACACGGTAACCACCAGACCCGGCAAGTTAGAAGTGACAAAAGCCAGCATTACCATTGATGTAACGGCAGTAGACAAAGAGAAGAACTACGGGGATACGGATCCCGCGTTCAGCGTGACGATCACCCCCGCAAACCAACCCACTTGGTTTAATAAAGACAACTTGGGCATCACCTATACCCGTGAACTTGGTGAAAATGTGAGGGATGGCGGATACCAAGTGACTCCCGTCGTTCCCAGTAACTTCCCCAACTATACGGTGAATGCAAATGCCATCCCCGGTGTCCTCACCATCAAACCCAGAAAACTCACCGTGAGCACCGGCAGCCCCGAAAAGGTTTATGACGGAACAGCCTTAACTGGGGATAAAAACTTGATCACCATCACTTCGGGTAACGTTGTGAACAACGACGATTTAGGTCTGTCCTTTAAGAATTCCATCACCGATGTGGGTTCTGTGGATAACGTAGTGGAATACACCAACAAAAACTACGACATCACCTTTGTTCCAGGCAAACTCACCGTGAAACCACGGCTCTTCACCATCACAACAACGGGTAAGTCCGTTCAGTACAACGGCAGCACCCATGTGCTGGATCAGTTCACCTACGCAGGTTTAGCCCCAAACCAAACCTTGGTTGAGAGCAGCATCAAACCCAGCGAAGGTAAGAGCGAAATCGGTGTGTATGATACCTTGAAGGTAGATGCTTCGGCAATCGTCATCAATGCACTTGGCACCAATGTGAAAGCCAACTACGACATTAAAGTTGAGCCCAACACCTTGAGTATCACCCAAGGCGCAGTGGTGGAGAGAAGTGTTACAGGATTTACCGGCACGTATGACGCAAGTGCACACAGTATCAGCGTTGGCAACCTGATTGCAGGGGACACGGTTTATTACAACACCGCAAGTAATGTGGAAAACGACAACCGTTGGACCACAACCAATCCTTCCTTTGTGGATGCAGGGGACTACACCGTTCATGTAAAAGTTGTGAACAGCAACTATGCAACCTATCTTGGCACCGGATATATCAATATCTCCAAGAGAGCCATCACAGCTAAAGTGGACGATACTTCAAAAACCTTTGGTCAAAGTGACCCCACTTTCACATGGTCCTTAGCGGATAACACAACCATGGCTCCCGGTGAACAAAAGGGCACTTTGAGTGTGGATATTAGGCGCACCAACGCTGCTGTGAACGATGCGGGCACCTATGTGGGCGTTCTGGTTGCTTCAACCGGCAATGCCAACACCAACAAAAACTACGAAATCACCTATAAACCGGGCACCTTTACCATCCATAAGAAGGTGGCAGAACTCGATTCCGTTACAGTGAAGAGTACTTCCAAAGTATACGGCCAGCCCGATCCCACTTTTGAACTGACGAATCCCGGCAGTTTGGTGGGCGGAAGCTACAGGATCGAGTTTACCCGTGAAAAACAGAGCACCAGAGAGGGTGAAAACGTTGGCAACTATCGGATTACTGCCACCATCACCCCCACATCTCCCAACTATGACTTTACGGGCGCAGTGAATGCAGGAACCTTAAACATCACGCCTGCGAAACTCACCGTGAAGGCAGATGACAAACCGGTGGACTATGGCAATCCCGCTCCAGCCTTTACCTATACCTTAAGCGGTTTTGTAAACGGAGATAACGTCACATCCAGCGACATCGTGGGAATGCCCAGATTAACAAGTGTCTACACCGTGGCCTCTCCCAAGGGCACCTACGACATCATTGCAGAAAGGGGCAACAACTTCTCAAGCACCAACTACAACTTTGAGTTTATCAAAGGAACGCTGACAGTTGCACCCAGAAAAATCACCGTGACAACGGGCAGCGCAAGCAAGACCTACGACGATACACCCTTAACGGCCAACACCTACAGTGTATCTGAGGGTAATTTAGTGAATGGCGATGGGCTGAACATGATCATCAACGGTTCGCAGACCAACTATGGCTCCAGCTACAACAATGCGGTCTATGACAACAACCCCAACTACGACATCTCGTTGGTACCGGGAACCCTAAGAGTGGATCAACGCCCCTTAACCATCGTCACATCTGATGACGTGAAGGTTTACAACGGCGAACAGTTTGCACTGGAAGGTTATGAAGTGAAGAATCTGGTGAATGGCCACGAATTTGGCGGAACCATTCTCCCCAGTGAAAAAGTAGGTCCCGATGTGGACGTTTATCCCGGACTGAAAGTGAACGCTGCGGGCGCCACGATCACAGCAGGGGGCAGAGACGTTAAGGGTAACTACGTGATTAAAGTGGAACCCGGTATTCTCTCCTTGGTTAAAGCTGATGCACAGCTTCCCGTCATCACAAACTACGACGGAGACTACGACGGCGCAGAGCACGGCATTGAAGTGACAGATGTTGTAGATAGCGAACTCTTCTACAACACAGTTAGTAGCAATCCCGATGGAGCTGGCTGGAGTAAGACACTGCCCACCTTTAGAGATGCAGGCAACTACCGCGTCTATGTGAAGGCACAGAGCAGGAACTACAACACCCGTGTTGTAACCACAGGAACAGTCAACATTAACAAGAAGGGTATCAAAGTCCGGGCAAACGATGTTGAACTGACCTACGGCCAAAAATTACCCGATAAATACGATTGGTCCACCGACCTTTCAAACGACGAAAACCTGAAGGGTGAAGTGGCTGACCTGAAGATTCAAGTCGCAACAACACTCACAGAGGGTGCGGATGCGGGCGAATATATCGGTGCACTGGTCACCACCTACGATCCCGTTGCAGCGGGCAACCGCAACTACCAGATCACTTGCGAAGACGGCGATCTGAAGATTCTGCCCAAGACCATCGACATTTCAACAGTGAAGGTGGGTAATGGCTCCAAGGTATACGGCGATCCCGATCCCGAGTTCGCCCTAATCGACAAAGGCGCACTGGCAGGCCAGGACGAAAACTATGAAGTGAGATACGAGCGTGACACGGGCGAAAATACCGGCAAGTATCCCATTCGGGCTAAGATCGTTCCCAAGTCCTTAAATTTTGGCACCGAGAAAGAAGTGGCAGCCGGTGAGTTAACCATCACCCCTGCACCTCTCACAGTGGTTGCAAACAGCTTGACCATCGGCGTGGGCACACCCCCACCCGCCTACTCGGCAAGCTACAGAGGATTTAAAAACGGCGATACAGCAACAAAGAACGACATCCAAGGCCAGGCTGAATTTACTTCCCTGTATATCACCAACTCTCCCGTGGGTGCATATGCAATCAGCGTGGCAAAAGGTTCGCTGGTGAGCAAAAACTATGACTTTGTAAACTTTGTGAACGGCGTACTCACCGTAACTGCAACAGCTCCCACACCCAGCGGCGGTGGAACCGGTGGCGGCGGCACAGGCGGCGGAACTGGAGGCACAGGTGGAACCGGCGGAACCGGTGGCACGGGCGGTACCGGTGGAACCGGCGGAACGGGCACAGTTGACGGAACCGGAACGGGCACAGGCACTGGTGCTGGAACCCAAAATATCGGTGACAACGGCGTACCCGGTGGTGCTGCAGAAACCGAAATCGGCGAAGGGGATGTTCCCTTGGCAGCCAGAGCAGCCCGCTCCGAATGGGCGCTGCTCAACCTGATCCTCGTTGTGATCACCATGTTTATGACAGTGATCCTGCTCATGGGTTACTTCATGGGCAAGAACAAGAAGGAAGAAACGGACGAAAATGCTGTTGCCGAACAAAGTGCAGCGGAGCAGCAGACAGATGGGGAAGACAAGAGTGTCCTCAAACGCAAAGGTTTCTTGCGCATCATGAGCATTATCCCCGCCATCATCTCTGTGATCGCATTCATCCTCACCGAGGATATGAGATTACCGATGGTGATCGTGGATAAATGGACGCTGCTCATGGCGGCAATTGCAGCAGTTCAAATCGTCATCTGTATCTTCGCAGTGAAGAAATACAAGAATGACGGTGACGACAACAATCAGGACACCATTGAAGAGCCAGAACCACAACACGCATAGATATTGATACAATTAAAGAGAGCGGAGTTACCCAGTGCGGGTATCCGCTCTTTTTAAATTGACAGGGGTTTTTATTTATAATACAATATTGTTACACAATACCACCACAAATAGAGAATCATACGAAAGAGAAGCAAATGGCAGAAATCGGCTACATTCAAAATAAAACGTTTATTTGTATTGACGAGAGTAAGGAGCTGAGTGGCAGAGTGTTTCACGTTGCCTTGGGGCAGGAAAAACCCTTCGACGGCATTCATCAGCTGCTTTTAGAAATGGAATCCGTGTTTGATGCGGTGAAATTACCCGTCTCCTCCACCAGCCATCGAACCTTCGGCAAGGAATTTACCCCCACTAAGATTAACCTAAACTTGGACGATCTTGAAAAAGAGCACAAGGGAAAAAAGGCCACTTTCGTGCTGCACGTGCAGTACAGGCAAAACGCCACGTGGCAGGGAAAACTCACGTGGGTGGAGAAGAACACCACACAAAATTTTAAGAGTGAATTGGAATTAATTAAGTTGATCAACTTGGCAGTGGAGTTACTCCATTAACTCCAAGGCTCATGATCGCCATCGTCGTTGATGATTTGATCTACGTCCGTTGCGGAAATGCACTTGCACTCCAAAACAATTTTGCCCATTTTGGGCATTTTATAAAAACAACTCTTGAGCCGCTCTGCAACCACATCACAGCTCTCCATATTAATTTCAACCAGCATGAGCAGGAACTGGGTCTTGCTGTACCGGGTGTACACATCCCCCCGTCGGCAGGTTTTGTTCACCGCATCGTGAAAGCACAGATCAATTTGATTCATGCGCTCCCCGCTCTTAGGCATACTGCCGTCCGACTCCCGCATGTTACACAACATGAGAAAAACAGACTTTCCGCTGCGCTCCATGTGGCGCACCACAAACCGATACACGTCCGAGAACACACCTAAGTTGCAAAAGTAGGGGCCTTCGCCGTAGTCGGCTTCGCTCAACTTTTTACGTATATCGAATATACTTTCGGTCACTTCGTTCATGCCATCGGTGATGGTGTTGAATAAATCCTTTAAGTGCTGCGATGGGGATACCCCCAGTTCGTTAAACAACAGGGAGGAGACGTTTTCATAGGCCTTGAGTGCATCTTTGATGTGGTTCATCTTGTACAGGCAGGTGATGTGCATGATGTGCAGATTTTCCTCGTAGGGGTAGAGCAGGGTGGCCACCCGCAAATATTTGATGATGCGGTTAAAATCCCCCAGCCTGCCCGCAAGCTCAAAGGCTGTATCCAGGCATGTAAAGTACATCTCTTGGAATTTTAAGGAATAGTCCACCACCCAAGGTTTATCCGAAGCTTTTTCCAAGAAATCACCCCGGTAAATCTCCAGTGCAGAGATGCAAATATCTAACAAATCCCCATCCTTTGCCGAATCCATCATGGAAACGAGTTCTAAAAAGGTTTCGGCATCGATATAGAGGGGGGAATCGCAGAAAAAGCCATAGGCATTTTTTTTATAAACGATACTATCCTTGGAAAGCCCTGCCCCCTCCAACTGCTTGCGCAAGCGGTACACCAAGTTTTTCAGCGTACCCGCAGGGTTATCCGACTCTTCGTCTTGGAGTAGAATATCGATTAAATCGTTTTGGGGAATTAATTTGTTGCGGTTGCACACAAAATATTGCAGCAATTGAATGACCTTGCTGTTGCGCGTCTCCTTGGTGACAATGGGTAGATCTCCGAAAAAGACCTCGAATTCGCCAAAGAGATACACTTTTAATTGGTTTTCGTTCATGAGTACGTCTGCTATCATATTCACCTATTGGACATTTTTTTGCGCAGCATTTCGGGAGAAGCGCAGCGGCGAATCACTTCTTCGGGGGCGATTAAACCCCGCTCATAGAGGAAGAGTAAGCTGGAATCCATACTCACCATACCCTCGGCTGTGGAGGAGAAGATGATGGAATCCACCTGATGGGTTTTGGATTCCCGGATCATATTGCGAATGGCGGGATTGGTGAGCATAATTTCAAATGCGGGAACCGCCCGATCGTCCACAGTGGGCACCAGTTGTTGGGAAACCACCGCCTCTAAAACCATGGAGAGCTGCACCCGAATCTGCCCCTGTTGGTTGGGGGGAAAGGCATCAATAATGCGATCGATGGTGTTGACCGCACCCATGGTGTGCAGGGTGGAGATGACTAAGTGGCCGGTTTCGGCGGCTGTCATGGAAATGCTGATGGTCTCGTAGTCCCGCATTTCCCCCAGCAAAATGACATCGGGGGCTTGGCGCAGGGAAGCCCGAAGGGCGGTTGAATAACTCTCGGTGTCGGTGACAATCTCTCGCTGGCTGATGATGCTTCGCTCGTGGCGGTGCAGGTACTCGATGGGGTCTTCCAGTGTGACCACGTGGCGGTTTTGGGTTTTGTTGATGCGATCAATAATACAAGCTAAGGTGGTGGATTTGCCGCTGCCCGCAGGGCCAGTGACTAAAATCAACCCCTTGGATTTTTTGCCAAGGTTTAAAATAATTTCGGGAATGCCAAGCTGGGCTGGCTCGGGCAGACTAAATTCAATAATGCGCACAACGGCTGCCATGGAACCACGTTGCTTATACACGCACACTCGGTAGCGGCAAATGCCTTTGAGGGAGAAGGAAAAGTCGTCGTCCCCGTTCTTTTTCATTTGCTCGGGATTCCGCTGGGAGAGGGCATAGATGCCCATAATCACACTCTCGGTGTCCTCGGGTTTAAGGCTGTCCCCGCCAAAGCGACGGATGCTGTTATTTACTTTTAATGTAACGGGCAGACCGGCAACGATAAAAATATCCGAAGCCTTGGAGTCTGCCGCAAATCGTAGTATACTTTCGGCATTCATACACGTAAAACTCCCAATTTATTTGAGGGGCAATTTTATACGAAACACTCATATATAGCAACAAAACTCCATCGTTTTTTTACGATCTCTATTTATGTTTGGTATAAAAACCCTATTTGAACACATTTAAGGTGTCCTCAGACCCCTCGTATGATTCCATCACTTCCGTTTGCCACTTCATCCGCTGCCAAGCGCCGGTGGGCTGGCCTAAATCGTCCAGTGCGAAGTGGATCTCGGCCGCCAGCCTCTTGTTGTTGGAATCAATGTTTATGGTATAGCGAAGGATGGCAGTGTTTTCAATAATATCGGCATAAAAGCCTCTTTGGTTTAATGCACCCAGCCAATCTGTCGATGCCATACAGCTTTGAATATCTGCAAGGGTTTCCTCGGCAATACAATCGGCAGCGTAGTACTTTGCCCCGGCCTGTGCTGCTTTTTTTGCCAGCACGTAGTCCGCCCGGGCGGACACCATGGACAGGGCCGACAGGGTTGTGAGGCACAACACCACAAAGATGGCCAGAATGGAGATACCCCCTGCACCGATGGATACGCCCCCGCTATTATGTTTATGCACTTGCTTTGCTTCCATATTACGTCAACCTTTTTGTAATCATGTCGTAAATGACCACATCTTTTTTAACAACCGAAATCCGTGCCGTGGTCAGCCCACCGTTTGCGGACAGGTGAATCTCCACCCGATAGGTGCTGTTTGCGGCATCGGTTTTTTGCCACTCTGTGTCATAATACAGGGTGATCATTTGCCCTTCTACATCTGCATCCAAGGTTTTAAGAAACGTTTCTTGGGTTTTGGATGCCTTAAACACTTCGGCGCAAGACTGGGCGGTGAGGGAGGCCATGGTGAGATCGGTGCTTTTTTCACTGAGGATTTTTGCGTTTGCAAACATATTAATACACACCGCTCCCGCAAAGGCAAAGAACAGTATGATAAAAATCAGTTCCAGCAAAAAAAGTTTCGTTCTGTTGTTTCCCATGTCAACCCGCCTTGCCGCTCTTCATGAGAACGTAGCTTTCGAAATTTTTGCCCTCATGGTCGGTGAGGTTGATGTGAATCAAACCGTCTCCCCCATGGGTCATTTGAAGGGATTTTAGGGGCATGATTGGCTGGCCGTCTTCCAGAGCAAAGAGTTCTCCCCCGCTCACGGTGAGCTCGCACAGCTCTTCATCCCATAAATAAATCCACGTGTCGTAGGTTTCATTACCCTCAACGGTGGTGAGCACCAGGGCATCTCCCGCTTCGGTTGTGCGCAGCGCATACCCTCCCGTTGTGTCCGACTGGCGAATCTTTTCGGTGAGGTAGGTGAGGGAACTGCGGACGCTGTAGTTGGAGTCCATATTTTTTGAAATACCTTTGTACACGTTTGCCCCCAGCACCACAACAAACAGTGCCAGCACAACAAACAGGCTAAACAGCGTTAAAACAAACAGTATATCGGTTAAGTGATTGCGTCTTTCCATGCAATTGACCTCACTTCTCAAATACCCATATCTCGGGAACGATGTTGCTGCCGATCCGCTGATAGTGGTAGATGAATCTATCTTTGTTGAGGAGCAAACCGTAGTTTTCCTCAAGGTATGTCAAATTTTCGGGGTACCGCCCCTCGATGGCGTAACACTGAACGGCAGACCTTCGAATGGCCTGTTCCATAACCCTCAGTTGCTCTGCCCCCGAAGATGTGAACACGTTTTGTACTCCCATCACAACAAAAACCGCAATAAAGAGAAAGAACAAAACGGGGAAGAGTGTGCGCAAGAGGTTTCCTGCATGTTTCTTTTTACTGCGAAAGACTGCCATGGTTGTCACCCAATGGCCGACATAACGCCCATTAAGGGCAGCATGACGGAGAGCAGGATTAATCCCACGATGACAGACAGGATGACCACCAGCGTTGGCTCTAGTGCCGCAATGAGTGAATTGATTCTCCTGTTGATTTCGTCGTCGTAGTGGGAAGCAATTTTACCCATGACCACGTCTAGGGTACCCGTTTTAAACCCCACGGTGATCATCTTGCCATAGAGCCCTGTGAAAATCCCCGCATCCACAATGGCTTGGGCAAAACTTTTTCCACCCATTTGCATGGAGTTCTTTACCATTTCAATCTTTTTGCGGGAATTGTTGTTGTCGATCAATTGATACGTCATGTCCAGGGAGGAGTCCACGTCCATGCCGCTTTGCAGCATCAGCGTCATGGCGGAGGCAAATCTGCCCGATGCCACAGCTAAGGCGCTCTTGCGAAACATCTTTTCATACAGCGCTGCAAACAGTTTTTTGCCGGCTTGGGTGCCCCGCAGCAGGAAAAACCCAAGAATGATAACAGCTGCAACCACGGCAATGACAACAGACGATCTGCTCACCGCTTCGCCAAACTGCATGATACCCTGGACAAACCCCGAGAGTTCGCTGCCCAGCTGCTGGAACACCCCTTGGAACACGGGCAGCACCTCCACGATGATAATGAAGATAACGGCAATCATCATGACAATCATCACCAATGGGTAGGTGACCGCACTCTTGATGTTGCGGGAAATGGCTTCGCTGCGCTCGTAGTAGGCGCTCAGCGACTCCAGCACTTCTTGCAGTTTACCCGAGGTTTCGCCGATGTTCACCATGTTGATCACATAAGCCGGGAACATCCCGGTTTTTTTCAAGGCGTGGGCGAAGGTGTCGCCAAACTCCAGTGCCTGCAAAATCTTTCCCGAGAGGGCAGCGCCCAAGCGGGTGTTCGCCGAGTCCTCGCTCATGAGCAGCAGCCCCTCCCGCAAGGAGATGCCCGATTTAATGATAAATCCCAATTGTTCACAAAAGGAAGCTATTTCACTGCCTGTCAGCATGTTTTTCTTAGCCATGAGTATTTTTTTCCTCCGTCAATAGATATACATTCCGTTGTAGTTGTTTCCTTCTCCTGCGTACTCCGCCGAACCCGAGGTGGACGCAAAGGTTGGGTCCATCAGCGTCCAGTCGCTGCCGTTAAATTGGATGGCATTTTCAATCCAACCCGTTTCCTTTGTATAGACGCTAATCCAAGCGTGGTACACCGCCCCCGAATAGCCGATCACCAGCTTGGAGGGGATGCGCTGGGAGCGCAGCATGGCTGTCATCAGTGCGGCATAATCGAAGCAGATGCCCTTCTTTGTGGCAAGGGTCTCGTCCACATTGGGCAGATAACCGCTCTTCACCGTATCGGCTTTGTCGTAGTCGTAGGCCACGGTTTTGACCACATAATAATACACGCTACTAATGACCTCTAAGTCGTTGTTGGCGGGTTTCGCTAAGGTTTGAGCCATCTCCACGCAAGCACTGTTCTTTTCAAAATTGACATATTGGCTGGGGTAAAGATAGGGGAGAAACTCGTCCTCCAGGGTGACTTTAATATCTTTTGTAAATAAAACTTTGTATTTATCTCCCGTGGTGTTTTCAAACACTTCGAGTTTATATTTTCCGTCTCCCGAAGTGAGGGGGAAGGTTTCGAACACGTTTTGGCTTAAGTCGTAGGTATAGGTATTCTTGTCCCCGCCGGTAATGCGCAGTTTCACCTTTTCGTTGTCCCCTTGGTATTTCACCATCACGTAACCCTGATTTTTATTGGACACGTCGATGGCCACATCTCCCTTGCCTAACTTTTCTTTCCCCGAAGCTTCGGGGGTGAGCACGAGGGGAATGGAATCCCGGGAGCCTGGAACGACACTGGAGTTTTCCGAGGGAGCAGCGGGAACAACCGGTTTTTCGAGAAAGTCAAAACCATCGTGTGCGATTCCGCACCCGGACAGCAATAAGGCAAAGATACAAACAAAACAAATCTTTAGTTTGACCGGCATACTCCCAAACCTATCTACTATAAATACTACATTTCACATAATTACTACATATATAATACCAAAAGAGTCCTATCAATTGCAACAATTTTATTTTTTATGGAATGAATAAACAGTGTTAACGTGGCGGTCGTTGCAAATAAAAAACAGCCACTTTGAAGGCTGTTTGTTTTGGGATTAAACGTTTACTCCAGTGGCTTTAAAAAATTCCTGTTTCATTTGTGCACAGGCGGTTGAAATATCCAAACCCTTTTTGTACAGCCCGCTGGAGCCCATGACAAAGGCGCGAACACCCGATTCATACAACTCCTGATACACATCAAAACCCACGGCACCGTCCACCTGCATAACAAACGAGAGATTGTTTTGTTTGCGCAGTGCGTCCAAGGCCTTGATTTTTTTAAACATTTGGGGAATAAAGGTTTGCCCCGCATATCCGATGTCCACCGTCATCACGGTGAGAAAGTCGATCTCGTCCAAATAGGCCTCCACTGCCGAAATAGGCGTTGCAGGGCACAGGCAAACTCCCGTCTTACAACCGCCCTTGCGTATGCGGCTCAGCAGCCGAAAGGCATCGGTTGCAACGGTTTCTGCGTGAAAGGTGATGATGTCCGCCCCGGCGTCTATAAATCGGTCGATAAACTGGGATGGATGTTCCACCATGAGATGGGTCTCGATGGGTAATTTTGTTACTCTTTTGATGGTGCGCACAAAATCGGGGGAGAGAGTTAAATTTTTGGCAAAGTGTCCGTCCATGATGTCCACGTGGTACATCTGGCAGTGCTGGTTTAATACTTCAAATTCCTCCCGCATGTTGAGTAAATCCATACACATGAGGGAAGGGGAAAACAATACGCTCATACAGTGTGCCCTCCTACGCTGTTATTCTACTATTTGAACAACATTTCGTCAACTTTCCAGAAATAAACTTTTGATTTGACAATTAAAAACATTTTTGGTATAATCTCGTTTATTATTAATTTTGGAGGGATTATATTCAATGAACGCAATTGTTGTACCGGGTAAATCTTTGTTAAAAACCTCAGGCATTTTAATCATCATTGCAGGAGGTATCGGCATTTTAATTTCTGCCATTGGCCTTTTGGGAGGTGTTGCTGCAACATCGATGGGTGTGGAATTAATTGATGAATTTGGCGTAGATGGTCAAACAATGCTGCTAGATTCAGTTGTGAGTTTTTTTGTCTGCGGTTTTCAGCTCTTTATGGGTATTTTTGGCCTTATAAATTGTGAAAAACTCGAAAAAGCAAACATATGTATGATTCTTGGTATCCTTGCCATTGTTTTGGCAATAGCAAATGTTTTTACTGAAAGTTACATGTTTGGAGTGCTGGGCATACTCTTTCCAATCCTTTATTTACAGGGTGCTTTAAAAAACAAGAAAGCAGCAAAAACCCAAGTTCCAGCGGAAGTTTAATCACCATCAAGTTCAAATGCTCCCTAGGGGGCATTTTTTTATTCACCAAACCTTGCTAGTGCCACATCCCTCAAACGGTTGAACTCCTGGGGGTTTTCAAGAATATAGGAGAGTGCTTCTCTGGTTTCTTCCATCAACTGGTTGTCGTTGATCAAATGTCGAAAGTATAGGTCTCCCACTCCGTTTTGTGCTGTGCCTAAAAATTCTCCCGGTCCCCGTTGTAATAAATCTTGTTTGGCGATATAAAACCCATCGGTGGAGGATACCAGCACGTTTAACCGTTCGTTTTCCTCGTTAGATACCAAAAAGCACCAACTCTGGGCTCTGCCCCTGCCCACTCTACCCCGAAGCTGGTGCAGCTGGGAAAGGCCAAACATGTGGGCATCTTCAATGACCACAATGGTTGCGTTTTTCACATCCAAGCCCACTTCAATCACCGTAGTGGCCACCAACACGCCGATCTTTCCGTCATAAAAATCCTGAAAAATTTGTTGCTTGGTATCGTTCTTTAACTTGGAATGGATGAGTGCCACATTGTCTTTAAATATCTTTTTGAGTTCGGTAAACACTTCTTGTGCACTCTTGCCCATTTCGTCCCCCTCGATCTTGGGGCACACCACATAAGCCTGGGTTCCGTTATCCACCTGTTCCTTTATATATGTATACATGTCGTGGCGCTTGTGCTCACCCACGAGTTTGGTTTTAATGGGCAATCGCCCTGCGGGTAGTTCGTCTAACACCGAGATAGAAAGCCCACCGTAGAGCATTTTTGCCAAAGTCCGGGGAATGGGCGTTGCAGACATGATGAGCTTGTGGGGAGAACCCTTGTTGCTCAAAGCCTTGCGCTGCATGACTCCAAACCTGTGCTGTTCGTCGGTGACCACAACGGCTAATTCTTTAAAGGCAAGGCTTTTGTAAAACAGTGCGTGAGTACCGATGAGGATGTGGATATCCCCATTTTTGGCACCCTCTAAAATGGCCTTGCGCTCTGTCGCTGGGGTGGAGCCGGTGAGCAGGGCTGTTTCAATTCCCGTGCCCTTAAACAATTTTTTTGTGGAGTGAAAGTGTTGGGTGGCTAGCACTTCGGTGGGTGCCATGAATGCAGCTTGATACCCACTCTTGGCGGCAGCAAACAGGCAGTACTGGGCGATGAGGGTTTTTCCACTGCCCACATCTCCTTGCAGCAGCCTGTTGGCACACCTAGTTTTTGAAAAATCTTCGGCTAACTCTAATAGCACCCTTTGCTGGGCATTGGTGGGGGTATGGGGCAATAGGGAAGTAAACTCTTTCACACAATCTTGTAAAACAATACCCGCATCATCGTTTTTATTTTTCATATGTACAACCAACAGCAAATACAGAAGCTCTTCAAAACTCAAGCGGTATTGGGCTTGTTTGAGGGTTTCCATATCTTTGGGGCGATGGACGTTTAAAATAGCAGTGTTTAAATCACACAGGTTGTATTTTTGCAAAACCCTTTGGCTCAACGTTTCCTCAATGTTTATAACAGACAGGGCGGACTGCAAGACGGAAATTATTTTTTTGTTGGAAAGCCCCTTGGTTTGTTTATACACGGGCAAGATGGGCAGGGTCAATTCTTTTGAAAACGAAGGGTTTGTCATGGAAAAGCCAAATTGATCCCGTTTTGTTAGACCGTAAAAATAATAGGTTTCATTTTGAAGAATATTTTTAACCGCATAGGGTTGATTAAATATACTGACTTTACCCACGCCTGAATCGTCTTTGACTGAAAATTTAATGACGTTTAGGTTTCTTTGAATATAGGTGAGTTTTGGTTCAGATGTAACCGTTAAACGCATACAAACACGCTCATTGTTTTGTATGTCTATAATTCGTTTGGGTTTTGAAAAATCATAATAATATCTCGGGAGAAAATAAATTAAATCCATCACGGATTGTATATGTAAATTAAAAAAAAGGTTTTTTGTTTTTTCTCCAATTCCCGAAATTGAATGGATGTCGCTTTGAATGTTCATACTATTTATTATAACACAAATACAATTTTAATTGAAAGTTTAAACTTCTAATTAATCAATAAATTACCAGTGTATTATTCAAGACGTTGGTTACATTAATACCAGAAACATTATTAAGAGGAGGTGAAAACCAACGTGGCAAAAAGTTCAATACCTGAAGCACGCGCATACCTTGATAAGTTAAAGTATGAAGCAGCTAGCGAAGTCGGCGTAAATCTGAAACAGGGTTACAACGGTGACTTGACAGCAAAACAGAACGGCTCTGTAGGTGGTCAGATGGTTAAGAATATGATCAACCAGGCTAAACAGATGCATGGCGGAAACATGCAGTAACTAAAATACAAAGATGAAATAACACAAGGAGGAAAAAATGAACACGAATTTCACACGCAATACCATGGGTACTCAGATCAACCAAATGGGCAGAAAGCAGAGTAAAGCTGCTCTTGCAAACATGAAGTTTGAGATAGCTAACGAGTTGGGCGTTAACCTGAAACAGGGTTACAACGGCAACCTCACTTCGAAAGAAGCTGGATATGTTGGCGGATACATGGTAAAGAGAATGATCGATGAAATCGAGCAGAGAAACGCTACCAAGTAACTTAAACAAGTTCTTGAGATAAACAAATAAATGGTCTCGCCACAACTTAACTTATGGTTTTGGCGAGGCTGTTTTAAATTTCACAGGAGGTACATCTCTTTTGCGCACCTCCTGTGAGACAAAACATTACTGCTTTGGCCTAAAAGACATACAATCGGTACACTGTTCCATCTTTGGATTTGTTTCGTGGGTGCCAATCGTAACTGTGTCCAGTGAGCAGTACTCTTCTGAATCGCAGTGGTGTTCGCACTGCGCAACAGAACATTTGATGCTTTTATTCGCCTTAAACCTCTCCATTCACTACCTCCCTGTTTTATTTATTGGTAGTTTTTCCAAGAGGTTTCATTTTTATGCAACAACCAGTTATCTTTTAAAATCAACTAGGATTGTTCCTTAGTGAAGTTTAAAAGACCACCTGCCAATAAGATCTTACGCTGGCGGGGAGAAACATCCAACTTCACAACAAACCGTTTTTTGGTTGTAACGTTTTCCACTTCAAAGGTTTCCAAAAGTATGGCATCTCGTGCATTCACAATGGTGAGTTCATCTAGCAGAGACACTGTCTCGTAATCCGAGGGATTGGCAAATTCCAAGGGCAGGATACCGGAGTTGATCAAGTTGGATTTGTGGATCCGGGCAAAGGATTTTGCAATGACCCCTTTAATTTTTAAATACAGGGGAACCAGTGCAGCGTGTTCTCGGGACGAACCTTGGCCGTAGTTTTCCCCCGCAACTAAGAATCCACCGCCCAATTCCACTGCCCGCTTGGGAAACTCCTCGTCCACGGGAGTTAAACAGAAGTTGGAGAGATGGGGGATGTTGGAGCGATAGGGCAAAAGCTTTGCGTTGGAGGGCATGATGTGGTCGGTGGTGATGTTGTCCTCCATGATCAGCAGCACTTTGGCAGTTATGGTGCTTTGCAGTTTTTCATTGATGGGGAAGGGTTTAATGTTCTCTCCCCGAACCACTGAAACTTCATTAGATTCCCCTGGGAACACCAAGAGATTGTCGTTAATCGCAAAGGTTTTGGGCAACTCAACTGCTTCAACGGTGATGGAAGTTGGGTCTTTTAACACACCGTGGATGGCCGACAGTGCGGCCGTCTCGGGGCTGACTAAATACACATCCGCAGACTTGGTGCCCGATCTGCCAAAAAAGTTTCGGTTAAAGGTGCGCAGGGAAACGGCGTTACTCTTGGGGGACTGGCCCATGCCGATACACGGCCCGCAGGCGCACTCTAAAATTCTTGCTCCCGCTTCGATCATGCTGGTAAGAGCACCGTTCTTGGCGATCATGGTGAGCACCTGCATGGAGCCGGGGGCAATGGACAGGCTCACGGTTTCACACACCTTCTTACCCTTGAGGATACCTGCCACCTTCATCATATCTGCATAGGAAGAGTTGGTGCAGCTTCCGATACACACCTGATCCACGGGAATTTCCCCGATTTCGGACAGAGTTTTTACGTTGTCCGGGCTGTGGGGGCATGCCGCCATGGGCACCAGGGTGGATAAATCAATGGTGATTTTTTCGTCGTAGTGGGCGTTCTCGTCGGGCAATTGATAGGAAAAATCATCTTCCCTGCCCTGAGCAGCTAAAAAAGCTTTGGTTACATCGTCCGAGGGGAAGATGGAAGTGGTTGCACCCAGCTCCGCACCCATGTTGGTGATGGTTGCCCGCTCGGGCACAGACAGAGTGGAAACCCCGTCACCCGTGTATTCCACAATCTTAGAAACACCGCCCTTCACGCCCAAACGGCGAAGGACTTCTAAAATGACATCCTTGGCACTCACTCCGTTTTTTAAGCAACCGGTGAGCTCCACATTAATAATCTTAGGCATGGTGAGGAAGTATGCGCCTCCGCCCATGGCCACGGCAACGTCCAATCCACCGGCACCGATGGCTAACATGCCAATACCTCCGGCCGTTGGGGTGTGGCTGTCCGAACCCAGGAGGGTACCGCCGGGTACGCCGAACCGCTCCAGGTTCACTTGGTGGCAGATGCCGTTCCCCGCCTTGGAGACGATGACACCGTGTTTTTTGCAGACAGTTTCGATGTATTTGTGATCGTCTGCGTTTTCGAACCCCGTTTGCAGGGTGTTGTGATCGATGTAGGCAACGGAGCGTTTGGTGCGAACCTTGGGGATACCCATGCTTTCAAATTGCAAATACGCCATAGTACCCGTTGAATCCTGAGTGAGGGTATAGTCAATTACAATGGAAATTTCTTCTCCCGGCTCCATTTTGCCGCTAACCAGATGCTTTTTTAAAATTTTTGCAGCCAAAGACAGCATGTCTATTCTTCCTCCAAATTTATTAATATACGATGTTATACAGGGTGAGCCCGTGGGGGGGTGCTGTGGGGCCTGCCCGCTTGCGATCCCGGGACTTGATGATTCCCTCCACGCTGTTGATCTTGTTGTGTCCCACGGCAACGATGGTACCCGTCATGATGCGCACCATGTTGTATAAAAAACCATTGCCTAAAAAGTCCAAGTGGATGAGTCCGTTTTCCTTTTCTAAAATACGGGCAAAGAAGACGGTGCGCACAAAGGTTTTAGATTGGGCTCCCGCTGCACAAAAGGCAGAAAAGTTGTGGGTTCCCTCGAAGGCGGCAATTTGGCGCTTCATGGCCGTTATGTCCAGCTTGCGGGGCACGTGCCACACCGTGTCGCTGTGGATGGCGCTGGCGTGGGGACGGTTTAAAATGGTGTAGCGGTAGTGCTTCACCTTAGCCTCATACCGAACGTGAAAGTTGTCGTCCACCTGATAGGACCGCACAGCCCGAATGTCCACGGGCAGATAGGTGTTTAAAGCATAACAAATTTTCTCCGGGGGGATGGATGTGTTGGTGTCGAAGTGGATGTGCTGCGCTAAGGCGTTCACCCCGGCATCCGTCCGGCTGGCGCCCACCACGGTGATTCGCTCTTTCGTCAAGTGGGCGTAGGCAAATTCCACCGTGTGAGCGATGGATATTCCGTTCTTTTGGGGGGCAAATCCACAGTAGTTCTTGCCCAGATATTCAAGTACGATGACGACTCTCATAGATATACTCCGCAGGGCACGGCTGTTGCCAAAAAGGCAGCCAGTGCCAGATAATCATTTTTCGAATATTTGAGTTGCTTAAGCCGGGTGCGGCCCACACTTCCCGTGTAACACCGGGATTCCATGGCCTGTGCCAGCTCGTCCGCCCGGCGAAATGCACAGACGAACAGGGGAATTAAGATGGGGATCATGCCATAAATGCGTTTAAAAATGTTACCCGCAACAAAATCCGCTCCCCGGGCGGCCTGTGCGTTCATAATTTTATCCGTCTCCTCCACCAGCACGGGAATAAACTTGAGGGCGATGGTCATCATCAGCGCAAGCTCGTGGACGGGAAATTTAATGAGCTTGAGCGGGGCTAACAGCCGTTCCAGTCCGTCGGTAAAGGCGATGGGGGAGGTGGTGAGGGTGAGCAGGGTGGTGAACAGTATGAGGAACACCAGCCGCAGCGCCAAGAAGATGGCCCGCATCAGCCCCCCTTGAGTGACTTTTAATATCCACCATTGAAAGAGTATTTCCCCTTCGTTTAGGATGAATATGTTTAAAAGAAACGTAAAGGTGATGAGAAACCAAATGGATTTTAAGCTTTTTAGCACCACCAGTGCGTTGATTTTCGAAAGCCAAATGGTGCACACCACCAAGAGCAGCAAAAACAAATAGCCGTAGAAACTTTTAATCAAAAACACCAGGGCGATCAGTGCCACGATGATGAGTATTTTTGTCCGGGGGTCTAAGCGGTGAATGATGGACTTTCCGGGAAAGTACTGCCCCAAGGTTATATTTTTAAGCATGTTTACAACGTTTGCTCCTTACATATTCAATCAACTGATCCACCGTCACCAGATCGCTGGGCAGAACCACTCCACGGTTTTTGAGCATTAAGACCAGTTCGCTCACCTGGGGTACGTTTAACCCCATGGCCTTTAGTTCCTCCGGGCGGGAGAAAATTTCCGCAGGTGTACCCGCAAAGGCAAGCCTTCCACCGTTTAACACAAACACTTTTTTGGCGTGTTGAGCCAAGTCGTCCATACTGTGGGTGATGAGGATGATGGCCGTTCCCTGTGCGTTGAGCCTTTGAATCACCTCAAACAGGTGTTCCCGGGAAACGGGGTCTAATCCGGCCACAGGCTCGTCCAAAAACAAAAACTTTGGTTTCATGGCCAGCACCCCCGCTAAGGCGCACAGACGCTTTTGCCCTCCCGAGAGCTCGAAGGGGGATTTGTCCCCCAAATGTTCGGGGATACCCAGCAGTTCCATGGCTTCACACACTCGTTTTTCCACTTCTTCGGGGGAGTGCCCCTGCTTGGTGGGGCCAAAGGCGATATCTTTTTTTACAGTCTCTTCGAACAACTGGTATTCGGGGTATTGAAATACCACCCCGATCTGTTGGCGAAGTTTTCGCTTGTCGAACTTTTTGTTATAGACCTCTTCACCGTTTAGGGTGAGGGTACCCGAGGACGGGGGCAACAGACCACACAATATCTTAATTAAGGTGGTCTTACCCGAACCGGTGTGTCCGATCATTCCTATGTAATCCCCCTCACGAATGGTTAGGCTTAAGTCAGAAACAGCCGTGTGTTCAAAGGGGGTGTTTTTCGAATACGTATAACTTATGTTGTTTGCAGCAATTGGCATATCAGCTCCGCCGCATCCTCTAGGTGGAGCGGCATCTCTCCGGTTATATTTAATTTGTGAAAAATTTGTGCGGCAACGGGCAGGGACAGCCGGTTGGCAGCAAGCTCCTCATTTCGGCTAAACACCTCGGCAGGGGTGCCCTCCATGAGCACTTCTCCGTTTGCCATGACAATAATGCGGTCGCAGTCCACCGCTTCCTCCATGTGGTGGGTGATGAGCACCACCGTCTTACCCTCGTCTTTGTTCAGGGAGTGGATGACTTCCATGACTTCCCGTCTCCCCGCAGGGTCTAACATGGCGGTGGGTTCGTCGAACACCAAAATATCTGGGTTGAGCGCCAGCACTCCCGCAATGGCGATGCGCTGCTTCTGCCCCCCCGAGAGCAAACTGGGGGAGGCGTGGAGGTGGTCGTACATATTTACTGCCTTAAGGGCAAAGTCCACTCGCTCCCGAATCTGTGCCGGGGGCAGGCCGATGTTCTCCGGCCCAAAGGCCACGTCGTCCTCCACTACTCCGGCCACCAACTGGTTGTCCGGGTTTTGAAAGACCATACCGCAGCTCCTGCGAATTTTATATAAATTCTCTTCCAAAGTTGTGCTCAGCCCCGCAACGGTGAGTTCCCCCGCCGTGGGCAGACAAAAGGCGTTGAGCAGCTTAGCAAAGGTGGACTTGCCGCTGCCGTTGTGCCCAATAATACAAACAAAGGAACCTTTGTCTATTACAATGTTTACATCGTTTAAGGCAAGGGTGATGGAGTCCTGGGACGTATAGTTATATTTAACTCGTTTTGCTTCAATCATCTTCATGAAAATACTTGTTGCCTGAATGATAAATTTTGTCCTGTACCGAGGGCACCTGCAAGGAGTTGCCGAACATAAACATCTCTTGCAGCGCACGCTGGCCGGGTGCGCCCTGTCGGTGGGTGTTGAGGGATTCCCCCATAAACACCATGGAGGAGGACGAACCTCCGTCTAGGTTATAGGCCTGTGTGCAGCCCAGATCGGCAAAGAGCTGGGCAAATTCTGTCATATAAAGCCCAACGGACTTTGGCTGGCGCCCGTCGGCTACGATGCACAGGAAGTGACCGGGTTCCAACATGCCGATGCCGCTTCTGGGATTGCGCCCTGCAACTCTGGAGCGATTGGCATCTTGGTTGATCTCCCCGTCTTTTATAAGCCAGGGGCCAAAGGAAAAGGCTTGGGTCACCCCCATGTTTAGCAGTTCCTGTGCCGTTGCTTCTCCCGGTGCAAAGATTTTTAAGCTGTTGTCGGGCATAAAGGCCAGTGTGTCGGCCTTTTTATTGTCTAAATACACAATGCCGTCCCGAATGATGATGCCCTTCAGTTCCCGATCTTCGTGGTTTAACAGATCGCCGTTCTGGGCATAGACCGCACCATACGTCCGGGGGATCACCGGGGGCAGCACCCGCCTAACGCCCGGGGCTTGCCCCCCCGAGAATCCAGCTAAAACCTTTTCATCTCCCCGCATACGGATATCCGCCAAGTAATATATCCACTTGCGCTCCCTGTCCTCCACCCGGCAAATGTTGATGGCTAAGGTGTTGGACAGATACTGCCAATACCCTTCTTCGGGATCGGCAACCACAATTTCTTCTCCCGGGGCAGCGTAGAACACGTCTTCGGTGGGGGAGGGCGGTACCACCTCTTCGGCGATATCCACAGGGTTTTCCGCGATTTCCAACTCTTCTGGCTCTTGCACAACACCTTGCTCTTCGAAGTCGAACTCATAGAAGACATCGGGTAGGTTTGCTGTTGCCATGGCGTAGGTGGAACTACAGCCGGCGAGGGTTAAACACAGCAGGGTGAGTGCAAGAAACTTTCTCAAATCAACGTCTCCTAAAAAACATGTAGAGGGAAAACACAAACCCAAGGCCAAACAAGATGGTCAAAAAAACAATAAAGGATTGACCGGCACTCACTCCCACCACTTCTAAAGCAGGTGCAGTGGGGGAGGGTGCGGGGCTGGCCTCGGGCAGGGATTCCACATTTTCTTCTTCAATAAAAACGTCGGATACGTCCTCGTGGGTTTCGTCCAGAGGGTACGTACCCTCGAAGAAATCCAAGGACAGCGGGTCGCAGTCCACCGTCCAGTGGGAGAGGGTGAACTCCGCATTGGTATACGGCCCCTCGTCGGTGACTTTAAACCCGTACCGCTGTTGTGACTCGTGTTGTAAGAACGCTTCTTTTGCTATGTCTAGGGCAGTCTTCCCTTCAAAAGTCTGTAAGGGGACGTTCCAATCCATTTTAATCCGATTATCCCCCAAGTGGAGGTAGAGCTTTTTCACCTCGTAGGTGCCAAAGGCCTGTGCACTCTGTGGATAAAAGGTGTCGTCCGCACACTTTTCCACTGCCCGTCGCACCGAAAGGGAGGTGAGCATGTGGGCACCGTGGCCGTATTCCCCGTTTGCATCGTGGGTGACCACCACGTCGGGCCTATACTTGCGCAGGACAGAAACTAAAAATCCAACCGTCTCCTCCTCTGCCCAAAGTTTTTTTGCGTCCTCCAAGGTTTTGGTGAGTTTATCGGGAAACTCCGCAAAGAGGGGATAGATGTTGTTTTTGCAAACTTTCAGCCCTTCTCTGGCTTCATTTTTTCGACCGTCGTTGTAGTTGGACATATACACAACCAGCACACTCTTTTTCAGTTCTCCCCCGTAGTAGGGAATCACTCCGCCCATGTAGATGAGATCGTCGTCGGGGTGAGCCACCACAAGTAGCATATCCACCTTCTCGGGGGGTTCGTGCATGTCGTCTAAGTCTTCCAAACCGGTGTAATAAACGTTTAACTCATCCACACCTGCGATGGGTGCGGCTAAGACGCTTCCGGTAGAGAGCAAAAACAGCAGTGCTGTGATCAAAACGGCGAATTTTTTCATATTACTATAATAACGTCAAGGCTCCAATAAATCAATATATTTCAAAATATCTTTACACTTTAGCCTTCAAAAATATGACGATTATTTATTTTTTCGCTCCAAAACGATCGCCGTTCTGCGATCGGCCACAACACCGTCGGGACGGATCAACCCTTCGTTTATCGTTTCGTCCACATACCCACCGAAGGACTTCCACGCAGTGTGCAACACAATCTCGAAATCCCCCTTGCAGTCGTATACAAAGCTGTTCCAGCCGTGGAAGTTAAACACAAAGGTGTACTTGCCCTTTTCAAACACCAAAACTTTGTTGTCCTCGTGCACCATCACAAACACTGCGGCTTCCTCGGATTGGGCGCACAACTTGAGCATGGCTTTGTCAAAGGCCAGTAGATATTGATATTTTAAATCGGGATTGTCGGCAAGACTCCACTGTCTTCTGGCGTGGTAGCAGCTCCAGCCGTTGCCCTGCCGGGGGAAGTCCACCCACTCGGGGTGCCCGAACTCGTTACCCATAAAGTTTAAATACCCCTCTCCACCGCAGGCGCAGGTGATGAGCCGAAACATCTTGTGCAGAGCCATGGCACGCTCCACCGTTGGGTTGTTGTCGTCTTTGTGCATGTGCCAGTACATCTCCTGATCGGCCATCCAAAACATCAGGGTCTTGTCCCCCACCAAAGCTTGGTCGTGGGATTCGGTGTAGCCGATGGTTTTTTCCTTGGGCCGTCTGCTCACCAGCTCGTGCCACAGGGTGCCTAGGTGCCAATCTTCCTCCCGCATCTTCATCATTTTAATGAGATAGTCGGGTAATCCCATGTTTAAGCGGTAGTGGAAGCCAATACCCCCGTCGGTGATGGGCAGGCACATGCCCGGCATACCACTCATGTCTTCAGCAATGAGGATGCTGTGTTTGTTGATCTCCCGGCAGACTTCGGCGGCAAGCTGCAAATATGTCACCGCTTCGGTGTCGGTGCTGGTGGAGAAATAGTGGCTGTAGTCCGAGAATGCAACCCCTAAGCCGTGGTGGTGGTAGAGCATGGAGGTAATGCCATCGAAGCGAAACCCATCTAATTTATATTCCGTGAGCCAATAATTTACGTTGGACAATAAAAATTTCAGCACCTTGGGTTTGTTATAGTCGTACAGCCGGGTGCCCCACGCCGGGTGGCTGCCCCTGCCCCCACTGTGGCAAAACTGATAATCGGTGCCGTCGAACTCCGCAAGACCTTCCTCGGTGTTGGGTGCGATGTGGGAGTGGACGATGTCCATGATCACGGCAATACCCAAACCGTGGGCGGTATCCACCAGCTCTTTAAACTCCTCGGGGGTGCCGAAGCGAGAGGAGACGGCAAAGAGGTTGGTCACCTGATATCCAAAAGAGCCGTAGTAGGGGTGTTCCATCACGGCCATAATCTGCACAGCAGTGTAACCCAGTTGATGGATTCTAGGTAATATATGTTGTGTAAATTCGCTAAACGTTGCAACCCTTTCCTCCTCCGAGGACATGCCGATGTGGCACTCGTAGATAAATAGATGTTTGTTGGGAACAAACGCTTCTGTCTTCCAACTATACTTCTTGGTCGACCAAATAACCGCATCAAAGGCCTTGGTATGTTCGTCCTGGACAAGCCGTTTGGCATAGAGGGGAATCCGTTCAAATTCACGACCGTTCGCCCGGATGCGAATGCGCACCTTGGAGCCGTGGGGAATTTTACCCGAGAAGGAAATTTCAAAATCCTCATCGTTGAGTTTAGTCAGCTTGTGTTCCTCCCTGTTCCAGCCGTTAAAATCTCCAAACAGGGTGATCTCCTCGGCAGCAGGTGCCCACTCCCGGTAGACCCATCCGCCCTTTACAGTGTGAAAGCCGTAGTAGGTGTGTTCCTTGGCGATGGTTTTTAGGCTCTTGCCGCTGCCCAGCAGGGTTTTTCTCATGGAAGCATAGTTTTCCATTCTCAAGTTTATGTCGCTCTCGTAGGGTGCCAGATAGGGATCGATTTCAAGAATTTTAAATTGTTTCATGAATTTACTCCTTTGTGATCGTACATATTTTATTATAACATATATATTTCATGTAAACAATTGCAAAAATAGGGCAGGTGGTTGATTTATATGTAATTTTTGTATTGTGTTATTTGTCGAAATATGGTATTGTAGTGCTGGGTGAATAAATGGTAGGCGGTCTTCCCTTGTAGAGGGGAGGTGAGCACATGAAACAGAAACTAACGTTGATCATTCTCTTTATAATGTCTCTGATAGTTCTGATCCTTGTTGCAAAAAATTAACCGCCCTCTCACTGAAGTGAACCCCAATTGTTAGACAAAATACTAACAAAGGGGGTTCACTTTTTT
>CAYVRJ010000008.1:0-118432 GCA_964453645.1 uncultured Clostridia bacterium | reverse complement strand
TATATTTGATATATCAGTTTACCCCTAAGGTCTGTACTTGTGTTTTCTGCCATGGTTTTCCCCCGTGATTATATTTGCGTATATTATACCATACACAAATATCCTGTCAATACATTGAAGAAACCTACAAATAAGCTTTTAGTGTTTGAATATTATTTTCTTCAAAGGTCAGCAAACGCTTCATGAGGTTCACAATATTTTCTTCTGCGTGTTTGTATCGATTGATGTTTTTAATGGCATCGATCACACCCATATTGCTGCCGATCATCATCATTTCGGCGATGTGGTGGGTGGACTTGTCGGTGAGGGTTTGCAGGTTAATCATGATGTATGTCTTGATTTTATCCAGCGTGGAGATTCCCTTTTCGTCATACCCGTTTTCGTTGAGCATTTCCTTTGCCCGCACATGGATGCTCTTGTATTCGTCAAATTGGGAATTCAATTCCTTCTTAAAGGATTCGTCCTCTGATATGTCTAACAGTTGCCCGATGGTCTCCACCCCCATCTGTGAATTTTGATAAACAAAGTTTAAAAGTTCTGCATTGCCGTTCATGTTGCACACTCCTTTTTTTGTTAGTTTGTGCAACATTTAAAAGTTTAAACATTAATCCGTAAAGGGGGAAATAAAATAGGAGTCCTTATTATCCCGCTTCACGTGATACAGTGCATCGTCTGCACGCTTATATAATTCACCCAGCTCACACTGGCCTTTGGTGAGGGCAATGCCGATACTCACCGAAATATCCACTTTATTGCCGTCCTTTTCATAGGTGAGCCGCAGGGCGGAGTTTAGCCGATGTGCTCTATTCTCGATGAGGGACACGTCCGAAATGCTGTGGGCAAAGACTATAAACTCGTCTCCCCCTACTCTGCCTAAAATATCCGTATCCCGGAAACAGTTTTTCAGCCTGCGGGCCACGTCCACAATGGCACGATCCCCCATCTGGTGCCCCAGTGTGTCGTTGACAGTTTTAAAGTTGTCGATATCGATGAGGATGAGGGCACAGAGTTTGCCGTCGTCATAGGCTGCACTGTGGTAGGCCTCTTCGATGAGCTGGTGGGATGCAACTTTGTTGAGCAGTCCCGTCATCATATCGCACCGGGTGTTTTTAATGAGTTGGCGAGTGGTGCGCTCCTCTTCGTCTATGTTTTTCACAATGCCGATGATCTTGTGGGGGTTGTTCTTGTGGTCTTTCACCATCACGGCCGTTAGGCTGGTCCAGTAGTAGTTTCGCTTGCCCCCGTTGGCTCGAAGTTTAATATTTTTAACGCTATTACCCAACAAGATCTCGTCGATCAACTGTTGATACAGCCCCAAATCTTCTTTATAGACTAATTCCGAACCCGTGGCTTTTTTGCCTTGTTGTTCCCGGGTGCCCATGATCATGGTCAGGGCGGAATCTGCATTGATATGTTCGTGCCCCACTTCAATTTCATAGATTGCATCGCCGTACTGCTGGGCCAGTGCAACGAAACTCTTGCGCTCCAGCTCCACTTCCCTGCGGCTGCGCACCTGCAAATAATACACAATATAGAAAATCAGCAGGGCTGGGAGAAGAATAAAAATGGTAAATTTAACAGAAAGTTCCACCCGTGCAACGGTATTATGATACACCACGCCCTCTTCCACCACCGAAAACATATACCAATTGTTCATGCCCACAGGGCGGTAGTAGGCGTAATACACCTTATCATCTTTAGAGAATTTAATAAAATCGTCCTTACTCTGGCTAATGTCTAAAAACACATCGGAAATCTCTCGCTCGTGAAAGGCAAAGGATTGAAGAGCGTTGTAGTAGTTCACATAAATATCAAAATCGTGATTGGCCTGTGTACCTGCAATTTGTCCACCGGCAGCATCCACCAAGTGGAAGCACTCAAGCCCATCGAACCGGTGTTGGCTAAAATATTTGGACAAACATTCAGTGGAGATGCTGCACGCAAGGGAAGCAAAATACTCTCCCGACCTATTTTTTAAGGGCATGTTGATGGAGATGGCTGTACCATCTTTATACTGGGGTCTATAGACCCCGGTGTAAAATATGTTTCCCTCTTGCAGTCTATCCAGATAGTGTTCGTTGTTGTGCTCGGAGAGGGTGTATAACTTGCCGTCGGTAGAAAAACACCGTCCATCGCTGAGCACCACATACATGCTTTCGAAATATTGAAATCCACCTTGATAATCCAGCACATCGTTTAAGAGTTTAATCACTTCGGCGGAATAGATTACATCGTATTGTTCTATGGTTTTTGCAACGGTGGTGAGGATGCTTTCAAAATTATTAAATGTGTTGATGGTGGTGTGGCTGTTGCGCACAGCGATTTCGCTAATGCGTTCTTTTTCCACCCGCAGTTCGTTTTCATACATTTTATAAAAAAAGTCAGTGAGGGCAACTCCAGAAGAAACCACCATGACGAACAATCCCAGGGTTATTAAAATAATTGGAAAAAATTTGCTGCCCTTAAACGCTTTTAACATTCGTAAGTCCTCATTTAAGTATATTCTGATTATTATATACTATTTTACGCTATAATTCTACAACATTTTAATGATAGAAAACCATTGAAGTGTGTTAATATTTGGTTAAGTTTTTGTGACAAGTATGTGTTGGATAATAAATACGATTATTTTTTACTGGATATTGAACAAACTAAAGTTGGAGGTAAGTATGGAAGAAGAAAAAATTACAAAACAGATATTCGAAGCAGAGGGCGAAGCCAAGCTTCGAAAGTTAAAACAAAAGATGAAGACAACCCAAGAAAATATTGAGATATCCGAGGAATTGATGGACACAACTCCTTATGAAGCGGAGCGGACGAAACTGATTAAAAGGAATAAAAATCGGCATCACGCCATTGGTTCTATGAAGAAGGAAATTCGAGATATCGAACAAAGATTAGAAAACGATTAGAAAGGAGAAAAAATATTCTAAAATGAGCAAACGAGACAATCGAGAGAACAATGCCCAGCGGATCAAGGAGACGATTCGCAACACCCAGCAGAACATGGAGGCAGCCGAGGAGATGATTGCATCTACCTCTGACGAGAAGCTGAAGAAGGAATTAATGGAGAAGAACCAGCGCAGGGCGCAGGTGATCCCCGAGATGCAGCAGGAGGCGCGGGAAGAGGCCTGGCATCAGGCCCATCGAACCAGCGAGTAAGGCTGACAATAAACGCCCATCTGCGTTGTCAACTACAAAACCCCGCTTCGGTCACGTACTCGAAGTACGATCCCTTGCGGGATTTTTTGTTTCCTAGCATCTGGGCATTTCTTGTCAGCCTTTTGACCTTATTGATCTTTATTTTTTTCTAAATGTTCTAACGCATATTTGCAGCATTGTAAAACCAGCATATTAAATGAAATGTCGTTTTCATGTGCAACTTTGGATAAATCCTCAAATAGTTTTTCTGTAAATCGAATACTGCGGGATATATTTGCATTTTTAAATTCATTTTTAATTTTAAACATTCTTCGAACCTCATTTTTATTACTATTATAATGTTAAAAATACTACCAAAACTATAACCGTAAATAATTGTATAAATATATTCGATATGGTAGTATGATGGTGTTGTGGAGGTAAAATTATGAAAGAGTTTACAATTATTTTGAAAGATGAGGTAGCAAAGTTATATGAAATACGGGCATTGCTGAGGGAAGAGACAACAGAAACGATCATCGAGGAGGTGTTGAATCGGGAATACAACCATTTAGTCAGTGGCAAATTGGATTTTGCAAAAGATTTTATATATCGTTGACATCCACCGTGGGTTCTTGTATAGTAAAAGCCTATCCATCCAAGAATAAGAAGGTATTATGAACGAACGTGTGCACCCTTGGCGAGGAAAAGCGGCAATATTTTTGACAAGCCAGCTCTTGTCTCTGTTTGGCTCATCGGTGGTGGGTTATGCAGTGATGTGGTACATTGTCATCCAAACGTCCTCCTCTTCCATGATGGCCTTGTCCATCATTTGTTCCTTTGTGCCCCAAATCATCATTTCCCCCTTTGCAGGGGTGTGGGCAGACCGTTACAACCGAAAGATCATCATCATGCTGGGAGATAGCTTCACAGCCGTTGCCACCCTCATCCTTGCGTTATGCTTTTTTGCGGGCATCCAGTCTATGGTGCTCATTTTTATTATATCAGTGGTGCGCTCCATTGGCGTTGGGTTACAGACCCCGGCAATTAGCGCCATATTGCCCCAAATTGTACCCATGGACAAACTCACCAAAGTGAACGGCATCCATTCCTCCCTGAGTTCGGCTATGATGCTGGTGTCCCCAGCCGTGGGCGGGTTAATCCTCTCCACCATGGGGTTTGAATACACCATGCTAGTAGATGTAATCACAGCACTGTTGGCCGTGGGATTCATGGTATTTTTAAAGGTGGAACGGCAGAGGGAGCCAAAGGAAACCACCGTGTGGGGAGAGATTCGGGAGGGTTTGTCCTATGTGAAGAGCCACACCCTCATTAAAAATTTATTAATTTTCTACGCACTGTTTTTCTTTTTAGTATCTCCCGCAGCGTTTTTAACCCCCATTATGGTGGAGCGAACCTTTGGTGCAGACGTTTGGCTGCTCACCGCCAACGAGACGGCGTGGACCATTGGCACCATTGCCGGAGGGATCGCCATGACCCTCTGGGGTGGATTTAAAAACCGATTGCTCACCCTGTGCTTTTCCTGTGCTGCCTTTGGCATTACCTTTGCACTCATGGGGTTGATTTACAACTTTTGGATTTATTTGGGTATCTTGGTGCTGTCGGGTATCTTTATGCCCATTTTTGGCACAACCGAGACGGTAATCATTCAAGAGAGTGTGGAGGAGAACATGCTGGGCAGGGTGTTTTCCATTGTGCAGATCATCGTATCCGTGGCCATGCCCTTGGGAATGGTGCTGTTTGGGCCACTGGGTGATATCTTTGAAATTCAACACATCCTCATCATCACGGGTTTGTGCTTAATCGTGTTAGCCCCCTTTATCCTGAAATGCCGGGGCAAAGAAGCTGCTAAGACAGACTCAGCATGACAAAGTTTTGATCGTTAATAAAATCCGAAACGCTGTACAGCAGCACAATTTCATCAATTTCGTTTTGCTCACAATAGCTCATAAGATTACCCTTATAAAAGCGAAGGTCTGCTGCGTGGACAGTGTTTGCATTTTTTGCATAAATAGTCATCAGGCAGTTGGCGAAGGAATCCTTGATAAACAAGGTGTTTCCCAACCCCTTTGCATCGATTCGAAGCAGCGAGCGATTGCCCCCCAAAAAGTAGCTGTAGATATCTTTTTTCTCAAGATAACTTGTGTCGAACATTCCTTTCATCTCTGTATCCGTATCGAATATGTGTACGGATATTTCGTCCATACCCTCAAAGGTAAACTGTTCCACCACATCGGGTGTGAGCCACCGCACCCCCGAGAAGGAGTACAGGGTTCCGTTAAACTCTTGGGCAACAACGGTGGAAGAATACTCCGTGTTGACAGGTTTATTAAGCGCTTCTAACAGCACGTTGTTGCAAAGGTATGCCCCGTAGGTGGTCCAGTGGTGATCGGTGCGATAGAAGATATAGTCCTCCTTGTGCTTAACTAAGGTGTTGTACACATCCACGGGAACAATTCTTTCATCCAGATTGGCATAAATGTAGTTGAGCACCTCTCTTTGGGAGTGATTTGGAGAGTAATCCGGAAGTTTGTGGGAGAGAATTTCAAAACTTTCGGGCACCAGCAGTATATACACGGGAACGGTGGACTTCTTGGCAAAGCTGTTCACATAGTGAATGTTTTTGTTCAGTTGTTCGTAGTCAATTGTATCAAACTTTTGGAAGAGCTGCTCCTTGCCAAGGATAATTCCGTTATTTTCAGTTTTACCCAGTGCGTTTTCCGAAAAAGCCTTGGTGCTCACAAAAAAGTCTCGATAGGGGAATTGGTCGGTGAGGTAGTTTTCAAAGTTTTTGGTATACTCCCCCGAAAACAGTTTCTCCCATGAAAAGGCTGGGGATTGGGCTAAGAAACGATTTTCGTTCTCCGAAAACGATACGTCGGGAACCAATAGATTCAAAAGAAGCATGGTTATCACAGCGACTGTAAAAAATATGGTGAGTGCCAGATAAAATTTCTTCACAACTCCTCCTAAAACCGAAAGTATAAAAATGGGTTATAGCCGCTGTCCACCAAATAGGCTGTTGCCAGGAACAGGGTGGCAACACATGCGGCGACCTTTGCGTATTGATACAACCGTTCCCCCTTGAGTTTGTTTAAAAACCGCAAGGGCAGGGGGGTGGACGCAATGACCGCAACGATGAGAATGATGACGTAATTAAACAAATAATAACTGGTATCGTTATTCCAAAAGGGTACAGTGCCAAACATGGTTCCAACATAAGAGGCCATGGCGTTTAGATCCTCAAAGGCAAATAAAATCCACCCAAAGGCCACTAAGAGCAGGGTGTACACATGGCACGCCCATGAGGGAATTTTCTTGAGCCAATCCAACAAAAAGGCCTTTTCCAGCATTAAAATGATGGCGAAGTAAATTCCCCAAAACAGGAAATTAAAGTTTGCACCGTGCCAAAAACCCGTCAGTGCCCAGACGATCAGTAAGTTTCGATACGTAGCAAAGGCACCCTTCCTGTTGCCCCCCAGAGGGATATACACGTACTCCCGAAACCAAGTGGACAGAGAGATATGCCACCTGCGCCAAAAATCTGTGATACTCTTGGCGGTGTAGGGATAGTTAAAGTTTTGGGGCAAGTGAAAGCCAAACAGTTTGCCAAGGCCCAGGGCCATGTCTGAATAACCTGAAAAATCGAAGTATATTTGAAAGCCAAAGGCAGCAATACCCAGCCAGGATAACACCACGCTGGTGCTGTCTTGTGGCAGGGCTTTCACCGTATCCCAAAAAAGTCCAATGTTGTTGGCCAACAGCACTTTTTTGGCAAGGCCGCACAGGAATTGGGACACCCCTTCCCCAAAGAGTTCAACACTCTCCTTCCTGCCCCGGAGTTGATGGGCGATGTCTTTATATTTCACAATAGGCCCTGCGATGAGCTGGGGGAACATGGTCACATAGGATGCAAAGTCGATGAAGTTGCGCTGTGCGTCCCCGTCCTTGCGATACACGTCGATGGTGTAGGACATACTTTGGAAGGTGTAAAACGATATGCCGATGGGCAGTGCCAAGTTTAACACGGGTAAGTTTAAAAAGGGAAATATGGCAGTTGCAAAGAAGTCGTAGTATTTAAAAAAGCCCAAAAGGGAAAGGTTTATGACAATGGAACAAATGACAAAAACCTTTGCCTTTCTTTTATTTTCCCTGTGCTTTTGCACCAGATAACCCAAGGTGTAGTCCACCAGAGTGGAAAACAACATGAGGGCGATGTATATGGGTTCACCCCAGGCATAGAAAAGCAAGCTTGCAATCAGCAAGCTCACATTTCTAGCGCCCTTGGGCAGCACAAAGTATAGTATTAAAAATATGGGCAAAAACACATATAAGAATAATATACTCGAAAAAACCATAGGGCTTATTTCATTTCTGCCAGCAGTTGAGTTGCAATGGCTTCGGCATTTTCCCCAACCACCATAACAACTTTAGTGCCCTCAGATTTGATCACTGCATTTTGCAGCAACTCATACTGATCGGCTAAATAGGTTTTAAAAATTTCGCTCTGGGCAGCAATGCGCTTCTCCATGCCTTTTTTAATGTCGGCAACAGCCTTTTCGTCCTTGGCCATAAACAGTGCGATCTCATGGGTGCGCACGTTCATCAGGGACATGACCACACGCTGCTGGGTGTATTTTTCGGGTTTAATACCGTAAAACTCTTCGATCAGCTCGGGGGTAGCATCGGTCATGGCGGGGTACTCGGTGAGCTTTAAAGCTGTTAAAGCTTCGCCATAGGTACCCTCAAAGGTGAGGGGTTCAACCTCAACCGGAGGTTGTTCTTCGCCCACACCATCTTCAATGACGGCTGGGGGAATTTCTAAATCCTCGGGGGTGGCTGTGCCCACGGGCATCTCCTCGGGGGAGGGCAGTGGGGTCACGGGTTTTGTCTCGGGGGCAGGGGTGCAGGCGGCAAGAGCTCCTGCAAGCAGCGTTGCTGCTAAGATCATAGATAGTTTTTTCATTTTACAGTTCCTTTCAATGTTTAAAAACTTTTCAAAAGTAAAACGCTTGAGTCATAGTTATTGTTCCCAAATCATCCAAAAAAATAATTTGCTATTTATTTTTGGATAGTATTGTTATATAATCTATGGAAAGTCTGAATATTTTTTGGAGGCACAAATGAACTATCGAACATACTATCAGTTGTGGAAGAAAGAACTCAACGGCACCCCCTACGCCCAATTCTTGCAGCAATACGAAAACGATGAAACTGTCATGCAGGATGCGTTTTATAAATATTTGGACTTCGGCACTGCGGGTATGCGGGGTCTGCTGGGGCAGGGTATCAATCGCATGAACATTTTTACGGTTCGCCGTGCAACCAAGGGGCTTGCGGATTATATCCACAGTGTGGGCGGAGCAGAGCAAGGCGTGGCCATTGCTTACGACAGCCGCAATTTATCCAAGGAATTTGCCATGGAAACGGCCTGTGTGCTGTGCTGCAACAAAATTAAGACATACTTATACGACACGCTCACAGGGGTACCCCAGTTGAGTTTTGCCGTTCGGGAACTAAACTGCTGTGCGGGTGTTGCCATTACCGCCAGCCACAACCCTGCCAAGTACAACGGATATAAAGTATATGGCAGCGATGGCGGGCAGCTTGCCAGCGAAAACGCAAACACAGTGGTTGCCTATATTCAGAAAATAGACGATGTCTTTGGCATCGAAACCTTGTCCATTTCCGAAGCCCAACACTCCGGGTATCTCACATACCTTGGGAAAGAGATAAACGAACAGTACTACGCCAGAGTCAAGGAACTGTGCATCAACCCCGATATTTTAGCTAAGGAAGCAAAAAATCAATCCATCATATACACCCCCCTGTACGGCACGGGTAACATCCCCGTTACGAAAGTGTTGGGTGATTTAGGCGTTTTGTTGCAGGTGGTGAAGGAGCAGCAGTTGCCCGATGGCAACTTCCCAACGGTTGCAGCGCCCAACCCCGAAGACCCGGATGCATTTACTTTTGCAAAAGAGTTGGCAGATATCTACGGTGCAAATTTAATGCTGGCCACCGATCCCGATTGCGACAGATTGGGTGTTGCGGTGCGCAAGCCCGACGGGCAGTTTGCCCTGCTAAGCGGCAACCAAATCGGGTGTCTGCTCTTGGAATACATCCTCTCCCAAAAGAAATTGACGGGGGATGAATTTGTGGTGCGGTCCATCGTCTCCTCCCCCTTGGCGGACAAAATTGCCAAGGCGTATGGCGTTGCCATGCGCACGGTGCTCACCGGATTTAAATACATTGCCGAGCAAATTGCGATTAGCGAAGAGACGGGCAAAGGAAAGTTTTTGTTTGGATTTGAAGAGAGTTTTGGATTTTTATCGGGCACCTTTGTGCGGGATAAGGATGCGTGTATTGCGGCCATGCTCATCGCCGACGTTACGTGTTATTACGCAACCCAGGGTAAAACCCTCTACGATGCACTGCAAGATTTATTTGCAAAGTACGGCGTATACGTGGAGACGGTGATTTCCATTACAAAAGAGGGTAAAGAGGGGATCGAAAAGATAACCAACGTGGGCGTTTCCCTGCGCAATAACCCACCCAAAGATTTTGCAGGGTTTGCAGTGACGGCCTGCTGGGACATTAAATCTGGCGTACGCAAGAATGCCGACGGCGAGGAAGAGGCCATTGATTTGCCCTCCTCCGACGTATTGATCTATGAATTGGCTTGCGGAAGTGTGGTGTTCCGCCCATCGGGCACAGAACCCAAATTAAAGGCGTATATTTGTGTGAGCGGCAGTGATGAAGCCGATGCAAAGGAGAAATTTGAAGCACTCAACACCAGTGTGGTTGCACTGTTGCAGGGGATTTTAGATTAAAACAAATAGAGAGGGTCTATATTTTAAAATTAAGTTAGATCCACCAAGGCGATGTCCTTTTTGATCTGTTCCACCAAGGTATCAACCCCTGAAAACTTTTTCTCGGGACGGATGTTGTATAAAAATTCAACTTTGAGGGTTTTTCCGTACAGGTCGCCGTGAAAGTCGATGATATGGGTTTCCACGGTGATCTCCCCCTTGGGTACGGTGGGTTGTGCCCCCACGTTGGTGATACACCGATAGGTTTGGCCGTCGATGGTCACTCTGGTGGCGTACACCCCGTTTTTGGGCAGTAGTTTATATTTCTCGCAAACCTGATTGGCAGTGGGATAGCCCAGTTGTGTGCCCAGATGCCGTCCGTGCACCACCGTTTCCAACACGCTGTAGGGGTTTTTCATCAGTGCATTGGCGTTGAGGATATCCCCCCCTTTGATCAGTTCCCGAATTTTGCTGGACGAAATGTTATACACCGTTTCGCAAATCACCACGTCCATGCCGTGGGTTGTTGCAATGGCCGAAAGTTCGGCGGGAGTGCAATGGCCGCCCTGCCCAAAGGTGAAACTTTCGCCCACCACCAGCAGCTTGGCCCCAAGTTCACCCAAACTCTTCACAAAGTCGTGGGGGGAGATGCTAGCAAAGGCATCGTCAAATTCGCTGATAAATATTTTGTGTAAACCAAATTCACCCAGGGTTTGTTGCTTTTCCTCCGGGTTCATAATCCGAATGTTTGTGATGTTGGATAAATGTTCAGCGGGAACGTTATAAAACGTATAGGCGCAGGGGAGAAGGTTTTTTTTTGCACACTGTTCTTTGAGGGTTTCGATCACCTTGCAGTGCCCCTTGTGCACCCCGTCAAATGTGCCCAAGGCCAGACCTATTTGCATTGTTCCTCCCGAAGTTCAGAAAAAGTTTTGGCATTTTCAATGGTTAATCCCGAAGTTTGGGTGCGCAGTAAAAAGGACATGTGGGCGGGTATGCCAAGTTTTTTGCCCATATCTTCGCATAAGGTGCGGATATACGTACCCTTGGAGCAAGATACCTCCATTAAAAATCGGTTGGGTGCCGTCTGAGACAACAGGGTAATGCTGTGGATGGTGACCTCCCGGGGTTTGGGGATAATCTCCTTGCCCTTTCGCGCCAGCACGTATTGGGGCACTCCGTTTTGCTTCACAGCCGAAAAGTTGGGGGTAATCTGTTGGATATCTCCCAAAAAGTCGGGGAGAATTCCTGTAATGTCCTCTGCTGAAACGTTAACTTCACAGCACTCCAGTACTTTGCCGTAGCTGTCCTGGGTGTCGGTGGAGATACCAAAGTATGTTTCTGCAATATATGTCTTGGGGGAATCCATGAGGCTTTCCGCCAGCTTGGTGGATTCGTTCAGGCAAACGGCCAGTACGCCCGATGCACCCGGGTCTAGGGTGCCCGTGTGCCCAGCTTTTTTTGCACCGTAGATATATTTGACGATGTTTACAGCCGTATTGGAGCTAAGCCCCGGCGGTTTTAATAAATTAACAATCATGGAGTGTTGATTACTTCCCTTGCAGCAGCTAAAATTTCATCTTTGCACTTTTGAAGGGGCATGTTTAAGCGAAGCCCCGAAGCGTTTTTATGCCCTCCCCCCCCAAACTTACCAGCAAGGGCAGAGACGTCCAAGTCCCCCTTGGAGCGAAGGCTCACCTTGTGGGAGTTGCCGGTGATCTGGCGAAAGAACAGGGCAATGTCCACCGTGTCGATGTCGATTAAAAAGGTGATTGCCGTTTCGAAATCGGGTTTGTCGAAGTGTTCAATCTCTCCCGCTGTGAGATAACTGGTGCAAATTCGACCCTCGTCGAACAGTTCCATGTGATCGATGACCTTGGAGATCAGCCGCGTATCCGAAGCACTTCTGGTTTGGTGGAGAAAACGTGCAAAGGATGCGTGGTCGTAGTTTTTCACAATCTGGGAGAGGATGGAGAGAGATTTGGGGGTTGTGTTGCTGTATGTAAAATTACCCGTGTCGGTGGACAGGGCGGTATAAATCAGCTTTGAAATCACTGCATCGAACTTGCAGTTTAAGCAAGTCAACAGTTCAAACATAAGCTCTCCCGTGGAGGAGGCACTGAGCACATAGTTGAGATCTGCATAGAGGGGATTGGTGATGTGGTGATCGATGTTGGCTGTGGTGCGGGAAGCTTCGTAGAGGGGTTTTGTTGCCCCTAACCGGGAAATATCCGCACAGTCCACGCAGATACACAAATCGAACCGTTTGTTTATATAGTCTTCAATGGGGGAAAAGGTGCCGTAGTCGTTTAAAAATTGATATTTTTTGGGCAACGTGCCGTCGCAAACGCAAACGACACCCTTGTCCATGCTTTTTAAATGGTTGTACAGGGCAAAGGTGGAACCTGCCGAATCTCCGTCGGGGTTGATGTGCGCAATGAGTATGATGTCGTGGGACTCCCCAATGGCTTTTGCAATTCTGTGCAGGTCTGTCACGTCTTAACCTCGTCTAACAGTTTGTTGATCTTTTGGGAATATTCCGCACTGTCGTCTAAAATAAAGGTGAGTTTGGGTACTGTGCGGATTTCTACATATTTGGCAACAAACCGTTTCATAAACCCTTCGGCGTGGTTGAGGGCAGCGATGGTGAGTGCCTGTTTTTCCGCATCGTCGTATACGCTCACATATACTTTGGCGAAATGTAAATCCCTCGTCAAGTCCACCCGAGTGACCGAAGCCATCTTGGACATGCGAGGGTCGTTTACTGCGGGGAGATTTTCGGATATAACCCGCTTAATCTCCTCTGCAATGCGATATGTTCTGGAAACCGATGTCATTATCTTGCAACCTCTTTCATTTCAAATGCCTCAAATACATCGCCCTCTTTAATATCATTGTAATTGTGTAAGGTGATACCGCAGTCGTAACCTGTTGCCACCTCTTTTGCATCGTCCTTAAAGCGTTTGAGGGAAGAGAGTTCTCCCTCGTGGACCACCACGTTGTCCCGAAGCAAACGAATCTTGGCGTTGCGCACAATCTTGCCGTCGGTGACGTGGGAACCGGCAATGGTTCCGATGCTGGATACTTTAAACAGCTCTCTCACCTGTGCGTGACCTAAAATCACTTCCTCGAAGGTGGGAGCCAGCAAGCCCTTCATGGCCTTTTCAACATCTTCAATGGCGTTGTAGATGACCCGGTACAGCCGAATGTCGATCTGTTCCCGCTCTGCAACTTCCCGGGCGCTGTTGTCCGGGCGAACGTTAAAGCCGATGATGATGGCGTTGGAAGCCGATGCAAACATGACGTCTGTCTCTTTAATGGCACCCACACCCTTGTGGATAATGCGCACCTTCACCTCTTCGTTGGACAGCTTTTGCAAAGATTGGGTCAGCGCTTCCACCGAGCCTTGCACGTCTGCCTTGACGATGAGGTTCAACTCGGGCAGGTTACCCTCTGCAATTTTGGAGAAGAGATCGTCTAATGAAACCTTGTGTAAGGTTTTGATCATCTCTGCCTTTTGTTTGTCTCTGCGCTCTTCTGCCACTTGGCGGGAGAGTTTATCCTGTTCAACGGCAAAGAGAATGTCGCCCGCAACGGGCACTTCGCTAAAGCCGATGACTTCCACGGGTTGGGAGGGCAGTGCCTCTTTCACCGATTGACCGCTGTCGTTGAGCATGGCACGCACTTTACCAAAGGCCGTACCCGCAACGATGGTATCGGAGATGCGCAACGTTCCGTTTTGCACCAACACAGTGGCAACGGGTCCACGGCCCTTATCCAGCCGTGCTTCAATAATGGTACCCTTGGCCTTGCGGTTGGGATTGGCTTTAAATTCTTGAACGTCTGCCAACAGTAGGATCATTTCCAATAGTTCGTCAATACCCTCTCCGGTGAGCGCACTCACCTTGGCAATGACGGTATCGCCGCCCCACTCTTCGGGCAGGATCTCGTGTTCGGTTAACTCCTGCATGACTTTGTTGGGGTTGGCATCGGGTTTATCTATTTTGTTAATGGCAACGATAATAGGCACCTTGGCAGCGCGGGCGTGGTTAATGGCTTCTACCGATTGGGGCATAATGCCGTCGTCGGCCGCAACAACCAACACGGCGATGTCGGTGGCCTGTGCACCCCTTGCCCGCATGGACGTGAACGCCTCGTGGCCGGGGGTATCTAAGAAGGTGATGACCTGACCCTTGTTCTCGATCTGATAGGCACCGATGTGCTGGGTGATTCCTCCCGCTTCGCTCTCGGTGACTTTGGTGGAGCGAATTTTGTCCAGTAGGGAGGTTTTGCCGTGGTCTACGTGACCCATAATGGTGACAACGGGTGGGCGAGTGATGAGCATTTCATCGGTATCTTCACCGGCTTCGTCGATCATCGTCTCCTCGGCAGTCTTGGCGATCTGCTGTTCTAGCGTTATGCCAAATTCCGAACAAACCAAATTTGCCGTATCGAAATCAATCTCGGAATTGATGGTGCACATCATTCCCAAGAGGAACAAGTGCTTAATAATTTCCGAAGCGGGTTTACCCGTCTTTTCAGCTAAGGTTTTGATGGTCACCATTTCGGTGGTGATGGTGGCTTTGTCTATTTTAATAGGTTCAAAGACAATGGCAGGTTTTTCTTTTCTGCCCTTGTGCTTGCGGGAACCCATCTTTTCGTCGTCATAATAACCCCGTTCCTTGATGGCCTTCTTTTGGGGGGGTTTGTTCTTATCCGAATCTTTGGTGGGTTTTTTCTGGCCAAAGCTGCTCTTGTGCTTTTCCAACCCGGCGGGTGGTGCAGCAGCAGGTTTTTTGGGGCGAGCAGCAGTTTGGGGACGGCGCTGTGCGTCGTCATCCTTATCCTTGGCAAATCCTCCTCCACCTTGGTTGAATCCACCACGGTTCTGATAGGGTGGGCGATCTCCCTGAGGTCTGTCTCCCCGGTTTTGGTAGGGCGGACGATCTCCTTGAGGCCCACGGTTCTGATAGGGTGGTCTATCCCCCTGAGGTCTGTCGCCACGGTTTTGATAGGGCGGACGATCCCCCCGGTTTTGATATCCCGGACGGTCTCCTTGATTTTGATAGGGTGGACGATCTCCCTGGGGTCTGTCTCCCCGGTTTTGATAAGGCGGTCTATCGCCCCTGTTCTGATATCCGGGTCGATCCCCTTGGTTTTGATAGGGGGGACGATCTCCCTGTGGGCGATCACCACGATTTTGATATCCCGGCCGATCCCCCTGAGGTCTGTCTCCCCGGTTTTGATATGCAGGTCGATCCCCTTGGGGCCGATCACCCCAGTTTTGATAGGGCCGATCCCCCCGATTCTGATACCCGGGTCGATCCCCTTGTGGGCGATCATTTCGGTTTTGATATCCGGGCCGATCCTCTTGTGGGCGATCATTCCGGTTCTGATAAGCAGGACGATCTTCCCGCCTTTCAGGTCTTTGTTGTGCTGGAGTGCCTTGAGCACTCGTTGCAGTATTTTCTGCCGCTGTAACCGGCTGTTTCTCTTCTTTCATCTCAACCTTAGGCGCTGGATTTTCCGCATGCTTCACCTCTGGTTGTTCGACTTTTTGAGGTTCGCTGGGGGGAATGACGACCTTGTTCACAATTTCGGGCTGCTTTGCAGACGGGACGATGTGTTTCTTCACATCCTCCTGGCGGTTTTTCACCGCAGTCTCAATAGCGGCAACGTCAACAGTGGCTTGCTTTTCAATGGTCTGTGCAAACCGCTCCTGTTCCTCCCGCTGGCGCATGAGTAGATCTGCCTCCAGCTTTTTTAGTGTGCCCAACGAACCCTGTGCGTTCAGGGAGACAGCCTCAAACTTAGACATATAGTCTTCGGCGTCATTCGATATTTTTTTGTTGAGCTCAAGCACTTTGAGTTTAGTCATCAATCAGTTCCCTCCGGAAAACTTCCGTCTTTTAAAAATTTGCTATATATGGCTTCAGACAGCCGTGCATCTGTGACACAGGCGATCTTGGCACTCTCTCTGTTGAGAAGCTTACAAAGCTCCCCGTCGCTGTGGGTGGCGATGAGGGGCACTTCTTGGAATTCACACAATCGATGGAATTCCGAAACCTGGCGCTGGGACAAACTCTTGTCCATGACGATTAAGTGGGCTTTACCCTCTTTGAGTGCATGTTTAACGAGAAATGTGCCGATCTTTAGTTTTCCCGCCCGGTTGGCCAGGCCCACCATACCCAAATATTGATTTCCTATCAATCCACACCCTCTATTTCTGCACAAAGTTCGCTTTTCAAAGACTCTATATCCACCTCTGCCCTAAGGGCACGCTGGATTGCCCGAATCTTTACGGCTCGTTCCAAGCACACAAGGCTCCTGCACAAATAGGCTCCCCTGCCCGGGGCTTTTTTAGTCCTATCCAGTGTCACTGTGCCGTTTTTTACGGCGGTTAAGCGGAGGAGCTCACCCTTGGGTTTGCCGCTCCGGCAGGCGATACACATTCTAATCGGCGTTTTGCTCAAAGCTAGCCTCTGCGTGTATGCCGTATAGTTCATCCAGTTCGCTGGCGTACAGTTCGGTTTCGATCTCCTCTTCCGAGAGGTTTTCGGTGAGTTCTGCAAATTTGTCGAACATGTCGTCCAGCAGTTTTGCCGACTTGATGTCGATCTTATAACCCGTTAATTTCACAGCCAGCCGGGCGTTTTGCCCCTCCTTGCCAATGGCGAGAGAGAGCTGGTTGTCGGGCACCACCACCCGGGCGGTTTTATCCACTTCGTTCACAGCAACGCTGGTGACCTTTGCAGGGCGCAGGGCGTTGGTGATAAACTCCACGGGATCGCTGCTCCAGGGGATGATATCTATCTTTTCGTTGTTAATTTCCGAAACAATTTGTTCGATGCGGATGCCCCGCTGGCCCACGCAGGCGCCTACGGGATCCACGTTTGAATCGTTGGTGGCCACCGCCACTTTGGAGCGCATACCCGCTTCCCGGGCGATACTCTTAATGGACACGATGTTTTGTGCAATTTCGGGCACTTCCATCTCAAACAGTTTCTTGATGAGACCGGGGTGCGACCGGGAGATGTATATTTGAGGGCCTTTTAAGGTTTTCTTCACATCATATATATATACTTTAACCCTGTCCCCTGTGTTTAATGTTTCGCCAAAAATATATTCCGCCGAGGGCATAATGGCATCGGTGCGAGCCAGTTCCACATAACAGCAGGTTTTGTCCGAGCGCTGAACAGTGGCACTCACCACTTCCCCCACCCGGTGGGTGTACTCGTCGTATACAATACCCCGCTCCGCTTCCCGGATGCGCTGCACCAAAACCTGTTTTGCCGTTTGTGCGGCAATGCGGCCAAAGCTCTTGGGTGTGATCAACTCTTCCACCACATCTCCCACTTCAAAGGAGGGGTTTTTGGATTTTGCATCGCTGAGGGATATTTCGTTTTGGGGTTCGTTCACCTCTTCCACCACGGTTCTAACGGCATAGACGTCAATCTGGCCGTCTTCAAAGTCGATGGCTACTCGGGCGTTATCCCCTTCGTAATTTTTTTTATAGGCGGAGAGCAGGGCTGCTTCGATGGATTCGATGAGAGTATTTTTGTCGATGCCCCGTTCCTTTTCGAGAATTTCCAGTGCTTGAATGAATTCAGTGTTCAAGTTCGTTTCCTCCAAAATCAAGGTGTATAGAAATCTTCCCAATATCCTTGCGTTCAAATTGAAGTTCTGTTTCAGACGTCTTTATGACCACACAGCCTTCGTTAAATGAAACGAGTTCACCCACATACTCCTTTTTTCCGCCAATTGGCAAAAACAATTTTACATCCACTTTTTTTCCAATGGTGGTGAGGAAATCCCTGTCCGTCTTGAGAGGACGGTCGAGACCCAAGGAGGAGACGCACAAGTAGTACTGTTCGGGGATCGGGTCACGTTCGTCTAACACAACTTCCACCCTGCGGGACAGCTTTTCACAGTCCTCAAGGGTAACCCCTCCCGTTTTATCTATATACAAGGTCAAAACAAAGTTTTGTCCCTCTTTTGCATATGCGCAATCACAAAGTTCATACCCGAGTTCCTCGGCTATGGGGTTTGCAATATCGAATACAATGGTTTCAATTTTTTTTGACAAATGGTTCTCCTGATCTTGTTTATGTCTCCTAATTAAAAGAGTGGGGATTTCCCACTCTTTGCGAGCATACTATGAATACAACTCATATTAACATAATGTTCACTATAAATGCAAGCTTTTTTTGCGTTTTGGTGCGAAAAAATCAGCAATTACAGGCAGCGCACCTTTTCAAACATGTAGTCGGAATAGAGCTGATGCAGGGTGCCCCTTTGCTTGGCGGGCATGGGGATGCGCATTCCGTTTGTCATGAGGAAATCCGACTTGTCCATTTTAACAACTTTGTCCATGTTGATCACACAGTTGCGGTAGCAGTTTAAAAACTGGGGGTATGGATTTAACATGATGCGAAAGTCCGAAAAGGGCATGTAGGTGCGGATGGTTCTCTTCTCCGTGTGAACCTGCACATAGTGGTTGAAATAATCCGCATAGAGGATTTCGTCTGCAAACACCTTCATCATGATGCGGCTCTCTTTGATTTCAATGTACGGTCGGACAAACCCCTTTTTACACCGATCCAAAGCCTGGGCAAACTCCTCGTAGGAGTAGGGTTTTAACAGATAATCCGAAGCCGAAACTTTATATCCCGAAATGGCGTGTTCGATGCTGTTGGTGGAAAAAATTAAAACGCACTTGTCGTCCTTTTTCCGCATTTGAAAGGCTGCTTCAATGCCGTTCATGCCCTCCATATACACGTCCAGCACGGTTAAAGCGTATTTGATGGTGTGCAGGGAATCCAAAAAGGAACGAGGGTCGAAAAAGGTGGAGATGCGAACACTCATTTTAACACTTTTGAAATATTGGTCAGCAAAGCTTGCCGTTTTTAATGCGTCCAAAGAATCGTCGTCTACAATAGCAATATTCAAACGCAAAAACCTCCAAAAAAATCAAAATTAGTATTAATTTAGCACAAGATGTCATACCATGCAAATGATTTTACTAAAATGAATAAAAAAATACAATCATATATTTACACGATGAATCAAAAATGCTATACTGCACATAAGAACTGGTCTACTTATAAAATTCGAAAAAACACATCACAATACATATAAAATGAAAAAAGAGATGAAAAACGAGGTGGAGCATTGTGGATAAAATTTTGATTGTAGATGACAACACATTTATGCAGCGACGCCTGAGCGAAATCTTAGATCGGGATTACGACGTGTACACCGTGACAGATGCTGAAAATGCAGTGGCTATGTCTATGGTGATTAAACCTTCCCTCATCCTGCTAGACATTATCATGCCTAAAATCAGCGGATTTGAGGTGATTAAGGAATTAAAGCGAGAAAAGGAAACGGCCAACATCCCCGTAATCTTCCTAACTGCACTCAACAGCGAGGGGGACGAGGAGCGGGGGCTCACCTTGGGGGCAGTGGACTATATTACAAAACCCTTTCGGGAGGGCATTGTGCGGGCCAGGGTGAAAACCCATGTAAATCTATACAACAACAAGAGCCTGCTGGATAAAGAACAGGAGTACAACCGAACTATTTTTGGCCTGACCGAGGACACAATTTTTGATTATGACATTGGGTCGGACTCCATTCAGGTTTCTAAAAACTTTTCCAAACGATTTAAAATCCCCGATGTTCTTAAGAATTTTTCAACTTCCATAACCTCGTGTAACCTTGTTGCCAAAGAATCCATGGGTAAACTGCTGGAAATGGTGGAAGGTGCCCGGGATGGCTCCAACGCCCGGACGGGTGCGGAACTTCAGTTGCAATTACCCGACAGCTCCTTGGTGTGGTATGTGGTGCACTACAGCATTTTGATGGACGCAAACAATCGTCCCCAAAAGGTGATTGGCAAGATGAACGACATCACCTATCAAAAAAAGAGGTTGGACGAGCTGACCCTTCGGGCCGAGACCGATCCCCTCACCAAACTGTTTAACAAAGAGGAGTGCAAAAAACGCATCGAACAGTGTTTGGAATCCAGCCCTGTGGGCGAACACTTTGCCATGCTCATCATCGATATCGACGACTTCAAAGGGGTGAACGACAACCTTGGCCACCAGTCGGGGGACGCAGTTCTGGAAGATATTGGAGGAAAAATAAAACGATTGTTTCGGGATAGCGACATCGTGGGGCGCATCGGGGGCGATGAGTTTATGGTGTTCATGCGCAACATTTCCAATATTAGTGTGGCGGTAGAAAAGGCAACGGAGTTGTGCGAAGAGTTTCGCTACACCTACACCGGGGAGAACAACGACTATCAAATTTCGGGCAGTGTGGGCATTGCCTTTTATCCCCAGCACGGCAAGACCTATGGGGAGTTGTACCACATGGCGGATATCGCCCTGTATCAATCCAAACACAGGGGTAAAAACCGCTACACCATCTATAACGCGGAGATGAAAAACATTTCGGTGAGTGAAATTGCCCCCATCGAGGAGAAGGGACGGTTGGTTTCCAATTACTTTGCAGACGATCTGTTCTACAGCATTTTCCAAATGCTCTACGAGACCAACGACACCGAGGCTACGGTGAACATGATCCTCTCCATCATCGGCAAGAAATATAAGACCGATCGGGTGTATATTTTCCTCCACGACAAGCAGGATCGGGTGAGCAACGTGTTCACTTGGCACAAGTTGGACATCGCCCCCCTGGGCGAGGCCTATAAGAACATTCCCGCCGAGGAACTAAAACCCCTGTACAGCGCATTTAGCGAAGACGGAGTATTTTATCAAAACGATATACCCAGCAGTGATGCGGAAGTGTATGGTTTTCTAAAGAATCAAGGGGTCAAATCGGTGCTCATTTGTTCCTTATTGGATAAACATCAGATAAAAGGGTTTATTGGGTTTGATCAGTGCACAAGGAAGCGCATATGGTCTTCGGAAGAAATCGCCTCTCTCTCCTATATTTCGAGAATCCTTTCGGTTTTTATGCTTAAAAACAATACGTGAACGAACTGTCTGCACACTTGCGCAGGGTTTTCAAATGTTGTATAATGTAAGATATATTTTTATCGGACGGTGAAATTTGGATACACTGCTGGACGTATTGCAAAGCGCCATATCTCAGTTTGCCTTTAAAGACGTGATCGACATCGCTTTTGTTGCCGTCGTCATTTACTGGCTGCTGAAAATAACCAGCCATACTCGGGCAATGCAGGTGCTTCGTGGTGTGGGTGTCATACTCATTTTATATTTTGTATGCTCCACCCTCAACCTTCAAACCATGCAGTGGCTTCTTTATTATGTCATCAGCGCAGGGGCCATCGTCATCGTCATTTTGTTTCAGCCCGAACTCAGGGCTGCCCTGGAACGGCTGGGCAGGGGCAAAATCTTTGCCTCGGGCGAAGCAGTAACGGGGGATGCCCAGCAGAGCGTAGAAAACATGCACAAGGCCCTGCTCAACCTCTCCAAGTCTCGGACGGGTGCCATTGTGGTGCTGGAGGGGCGAACGGGTTTAAAAGATGTGGTGCAGAGCGGCACAAAGCTTGGTGCCATCATCACCACCCAATTGATCGAAAGTATTTTTTTCCCCAACTCACCCATGCACGACGGTGCAGTGATCGTTCAGGGGCTGCGCATTCTGGCAGCAGGCTGTTTTTTACCCCTGTCCACCAACACCCGGATCGATCGGGAACTGGGCACCAGACACCGGGCTGCTCTGGGCATTTCGGAAATATCCGATAGCATCACCTTTGTGGTATCCGAGGAGACGGGTATTATTTCCATGGCTCAAAACGGCATGCTCACCCGGTACTTAAATTCCAAACAATTGTTAGAAGTGCTCAACGACACCTACTTGCCTAAAACCCAAACGAAAATCTTTGGTAGAAAGCGAAAGGGGGGTCAGCCGTGAAAAACATAATGTCCCTTTCCCTGAAATGGCTCAAGAGTAACATGTATTTAAAGATAGCCGCAGTGGTGTTTGCCCTCATCGTGTGGGTGTACGTCATGGCGGAAACCAATCCCCCCCGGGAAAAGACGGTACACGACGTGGGGGTGCAGATTGAAAACGTGGCACTGCTCAAAGACAAGGGATTTGTGGTCACCGACAACATCGACGAGATGATCGGCGGTGCCGGAGTGGTGATTCAGGCAAAGCAGTTGGAACTGCAATATATCAACGCCGACAACGTCTCGGCGGTGGTGGATTTATCCGAAGTAAACTCCCACGGAGAAGTGGTGGTCAAAGTTGGGGCAGTCACCAAATACGGCAAGGTGCTCTCGGTTTCCCCCTCTCGCATCACGGTGAACGTGGACGACTATATCAGCAAAAATGTCCCGGTGGAAATCATTTCTTCGGGGCAGCACGCCCAGGGGTACTACTACGGCACTCCCCAAACCACTCCCGAACTCATCACCCTATCCGGGGCACGGTCGGTGGTGGAGCAAGCGGCAAAGGCGGTGTACCACTTCGATTCCACGGGGATTACCAGTTCCGTGAACCAGAGCGTGAACTTAGCAGTGCTCTCCGAAGGGGGAGAGCAATTGGATATCACAGGGTTTACCAACCTGCCGGCAGCCATCTTAAAAGTTCCGGTATTTCCCCAAAAATCTGTCCCCGTGAACCCACGTTCCGCCATAATTGGCATGGAGAACCTTAAGAGCGGTTATGAGTTTTTAGGACTCACCGTTCGCCCCGAGAACGTGTTTGTTGCGGGAGATTCGGCTAAGTTGGGGGCCATTACCGAAGTACTCACCGAACCTTTGGATATCAGCGGGCTTAAGGAAGACACCACGTTTTCTCTGCCCCTCAAGGGAATTAGTGGGGTTATCGTCACTTACTCCAATTATGTGAGGGTAACGGTACACATTGGACAGAAGCAATCGGAAAAAACCTTTAAGAATGTTCCCGTGGAAGTGCGCAACTTACCCGAGGGCAAGCGAGGGGTTGCAGAGCGCACCGATGTGACGGCTAGCGGCGGCATTTCCGCTTTAAATGATTTAAATGAAGACAAGGTGAAAGCATTTGTCACCTACTCACCTGGGGGTGATGGCACCTTTGCCGTGGAATTTGAATCGGTAGACGGTGTTTCCCTCAAATGTGCACCCGAGAGAGTAAAGGTCAGCATTCGATAGATGAAATTTTTGTTACACAATATATCCCTTCCCGTGGATTACGACGAACGTTCCCTCATTTGTTATGTGCCGAAATCCATAACAAACGATGTTGTGGGTGTGCGTCTTTTTCAACGTTCAGTGGATGCCCGTAAAAAAAACAATATTGTCTTTAACGCAACCCTGTTGGTGGAGGTTGTAGGCAACACCGCCCTCTACCCAGCATTTGAGTTGCCAAAAAACTCGCAAGTCATTCCGGGTAATGAACCCCTCAACGAACAACCCGTGGTGGTGGGCACAGGCCCTGCGGGGCTTTTTTGTGCGTATTTATTGAGCGAATACGGATTTAAACCTGTCATCCTCGAGCGGGGAAAGCCGGTGGAGGAGCGGGAGAAGGATTTTGAAGCGTTAAAGGCACATAGAAATTTAAACCCCGAGAGTAACGTTTGTTTTGGGGAGGGGGGAGCGGGAGCCTTTTCGGACGGCAAGCTCACCACCCGCATTAAGGACAGCCGGGTGCAAGACGTTCTTTCGACACTCATTCGTTTGGGTGCACCCGAGGAGATTCGTTTTGTTGCAAAACCCCATCTGGGCACCGATGTGGTGCGCAAGGTGGTTGTGAACATGCGCAAGCACTTGATCCAGCGGGGTGCAACCTTTTGCTTTGGAAAGCGGCTGCATGATTTAATTGTACAGGACGGCAGAGTTGTTGGGTACCGAACGGATGAAGGGCACAAGATTGAAACATCGTGCATAGTATTGGCTATAGGGCACAGCGCCAGGGATACCTATGCCATGCTGCACAGGAACGGGGTAACGCTCGATAAAAAACCCTTTGCGGTGGGGGTGCGCATTGAGCACCAGCGCCAAGAGATTGAGCGCGCCCAACTGGGGCCTTATGCGGGGCATAACCGTCTTTTTGGGGAATACCACTTAACCCACACCTGTGACGGACGAGGGGTGTATACCTTTTGCATGTGTCCGGGGGGAGAGGTTGTGGATTCGTCCACCGAGGAGGGGTACACCTGTGTCAACGGCATGAGTTATTTCGCCCGAGACGGAGTCAATTCCAACAGTGCCGTGGTGGTGGCCGTGGGGACAGATGATCTGCCCGACGGTGCCTTGGGGGGCATTGAATTTCAGCGCATGCTGGAGAAGTCTGCGTATCATAAAGAAGGAATATACGTGCAGCGGTTGGGGGATTTTCTAAAGGGAAACGGTACGAAACACTTTGGAAGCATACGACCCACGGTCACTAACTTTCTGCCGGGGGACATAAACCGAAAACTTCCCGAATACATAACCAATGGGCTCAAACAGGGGTTTTTATCCTTTGATAAAAAGTTAAAGGGTTTTGCAGCAGATGACGCCCTGCTCACCCTGGCGGAGACGAGAACTTCCTCCCCGGTGCGGATCGTGCGGGGGGAGAACATGCAGAGTGTGAGTGTTGGGGGGTTATATCCCTGCGGCGAGGGCAGCGGATATGCCGGGGGCATCGTTTCATCCGCCGTAGACGGGCTGAAAGCTGCACAGGTCATTATAGAAACTTACAAACCCAAGTAAACATACAGGAGAATCACAGGTGAAACGGATCAACATATTTTTTGGAAATTACGGAAGTGGCAAGACAGAAATTTCTCTGGCTACAGCCATAAAGTTAAAAGAACAGTGCGGAAGTTGTCTATTAATTGATTTAGATATTGTAAACCCCTATTTTCGCTCCTCGGACAGTGGCATTGAGGGGATTGAGATTATTAGCCCCAACTTTGCGGGTACGGCGGTGGATGTTCCTGCGCTGAGTGCCAAGGTGAACATTGCCTTTGAGACCGACCAGTGTGTGGTGATTGACTGCGGGGGGGACAGTGCGGGTGCCACCGCACTGGGTGCCTATGCGGATAAGATTCACGCCTTGGGGGATGCTGTGGAGATTTATTTTGTGGTGAACGCCAGACGGCCTTTTCAGGAGGATGTAGCGAGCATTGTTGAGTCCATGGGTATTATTGAACACGTTTCCAAGCTGAGTGCCACGGCATTGATTAACAATACGAATCTAGCAGACGATACGTCGCCGGAGGATATACTGTTTGGCGAGGTTTTGTTAAAAGATGTTGCTGAGCAGAAGGGGATACCCATTGCCTATACTGTGGGCACTCAGGCGGTGTTAGACGAGCTAGGCACTGTATCCGGTGAGAAGTTTGTGCTAGCACCCCGCATGCGCCCCTACTGGCAGGTGTAGGTTTTTTTTCGGGGGCTACTCGCCCCCGTACCCCTCGGCAGGGGCATTGCCCCTGCACCCTTCGTCGCAAAGCTAACGCTTTGCTAAAGGCATAGTTGAAGAACATAAAACAAGAGGGGTCAAGGGGGAATCATTCCCCCTTGTGGGGTTTGGGGCAGCGCCCCAAAAAGAAAAGGTAGCCCCAAAAAGAAAAGAGTTGTTTTTAAATTATTTTTGGAGGAAGAAATGAACGTCTATAAGAGCATACTGGACTCCATCGGCAATACGCCGCTGGTCCGCCTAAACAAGCTAAACCCAAACCCAAACGTGGAATTGTATGCCAAAATTGAGGGTGCAAACCCCACGGGCAGCATTAAAGACCGCATCGCCCTCAAAATGCTCGAGCAAGCAGAGGAGAGCGGCGAACTGAAAAAAGGCAAAATCATCATCGAACCCACCTCGGGTAACACCGGCATTGGCCTCGCTATGATTGCGGCAATCAAAGGGTATGAACTGCAAATCATCATGAGCAGTGCCGTATCCGTGGAGCGGCAGCAGATGATTAAAGCCTTTGGTGCAAAAGTTATCCTCACCGAAGCCTCTCAGGGCACCGACGGGGCCATTCGCTATGCCCGGGAACTGGTGGCAAAAGAACCCGATCTATACTTCATGCCCGACCAGTTTTCCAACAAATATAACAAACTAGCCCACTACTACGGCACAGCCGAGGAAATCATCCGGGATACCATCGGCAGAGTCACCCACTTCGTTTCCGCACTGGGCACCTCGGGCACCATTATGGGGGTGGGTACCCGGCTCAAGGAGTTAAACCCCTCCATTAAGATTGTCAGCGCACACCCGGTGAAGGGCCACTACATCCAAGGATTAAAAAATATGGATGAAGCCATCGTACCCTCCATCTACAACCCCACCCTCATCGACCACACCATCATGATCGACACCGAGGAGGCCTTCGACACCGCACGGGCCATTGTTAAAAACGAGGGGATTTTCTGCGGCATGTCCTCGGGTGCTGCTTTAATCGCTGCACAACAGGTGGCCAGAGAACTCACCCACGGATATATCGTATGCATTTTCCCCGACAGGGGCGAAAAATACTTGAGTACGAATTTATTTCAAATCTAATGGATATTTTTATTATTATATTTTTAGTAGCGGGTATTGTGTTGGGTGTACTGCAAAAGAAGGAGAGTAAGCTCTCCGCTAAGATACAACTCGGTCTGTTGGTTTTGCTGATCTTTTTGATGGGATTTAACATCGGCAACAACAAAGAACTCATCGCATCCATCGGCACTCTGGGGGCATATGCGGCGGTCTATGCCCTGTTTTGCGCCCTGTTTTCCTTTTTAGTCACCACCCTCATCTTTGCATTGTTAAAGAGGAGGAAAAAGTCGTGAAAATGACATTTGTACTCATTGGCGCACTGATTGCCGGGGTGCTCACCGGGGTTGTTCTGCCCCAGGTGAACAACCCGCTTTTGGAAAACAGCGCAATGTATATCCTCTACGCACTGTTGTTTTTTGTGGGTATCGACATTGGTTTTGCCAACAAAAAAAGTGGACTGGCCTTCTTCCTACTCATGTTAAAGTCTGCTGCCTTTGTCATCGTTGGAACCATCGTCGGTTCCCTCGTGGGCGGGGCCTTGGCGGCCCTGGTGTTAAACATGGGCATCAACGAGGGACTGGCTATCGCCTCGGGGTTCACCTGGTATTCCCTGTCGGGTGTGCTGCTCTCCCAAATCGGCAGTCCGGAACTGGGGGCCGTTGCCTTTATGTCCAACGTATTTCGAGAGGCCTTTGTGTTTTTGTTTGTGCCCTATTTGTGCTCCAAAAAGTTTTACGAGGGCAGCATCTCCATTGCGGCAGCCTCCTCCATGGACGTGTCCCTCACGGTTATTTCAAAATATGTGGATTCCAACACCGCAGCAGTCTCCTTTGTTCACGGGTTGCTGTTCACGGCTATTGTGCCCGTGATGGTCCCTGCAATGTACTTCTTGAATTAATACTAAATACAAAGTTTCATAAAACATTTTGTGAAAAAACATCGAATCTATGGCGCACATGTCCAGTTTGGTTTATTATGGTATAAGGAGGTGTGTGCCATGAAAAAGTTTTTTATCTATACCCTTGTGTGCCTGGTGCTTATCAGTGCCCTTGCAAACACGGTGAGTGCCTCGGAAGATTACGGCACTCAGTACAACGAAGCTTTGTCCTTAGCCCAGAGCATACAGAGCAGCGTCACCCTTTTAAACAAGCACAACAAGGATTACCCCAACCAAAGTTTGTACAACCGGGTAAAACCCATGGTGGATTCGGTGCTTTCGGGTAAACTGGAACTTTTGGGGCAGACCATCAGCCTAAAAGACCCAAAGGGCATTTCCTTTGCCGTAGGCCCTGTGAAGCAGGACATCGTTTCGGACGAACAGGTAAAAGAGATTGCCGCATCTATGATGAAGATTTATATCAGCGTGCTCACCCCTGTGGAGGAACAGCTCAAATACGATGCCTTGGATTACACCCCACCCACCTTTGAAAACCTAAACGAACGCTCCCGGGTCTATGCCAAGGAGTTAACTCAATTGGTGGATGCAACGGTAAAACTGCTGAACGAAAACGATTTTTCCAAAGCTGTGACCAGCGAAAACATCGGCAAGATTGTCACCCTGCTCCTGTCGGGTAAAGCCAACCAAACGGAAATCATCACCGTTGCGCTGGATATCCTCATGTCCACGCCAAATCTGGGCAGCGACGTGGCTGTGGAAGTGGGGCTGTTGGCGGGCAGGGCATCCAACGTGATGCAACGGGCGGAGAAACTCTATGCCGATGCAAAAGTTTGGTACGCAACCGATCCTGCAAAGGCTCGGGAGCAGACGGGTAAAACCCAAAACGACTATATTAAAGGGCTTAAGTCAAGCGTGGAGGTTTCCCTTGCAGATATGAGCAAGATAATCGCTGCTGCAACAAAAAGTTTTTTAGGTAAATAAGGAAATATACAATACATGAAATGGATTTTAATATTAATTGGGTCGGCACTCATATTGGACACGCTCTACATTATGCAGATTTCCAATATGAACCTTGGGGTGGTACTTCCCGCAATACTGGGCACACCGCTGCTCCTGTTCGGGATCTTTTATTCAAGCTTAGTTAAAATAAAGTGGATCGTGTGGCTCATGGCAGCAGGGTACTCGGCATATATCCTGCTGCTGGTGGTGACAACGATCATTATGCTGTCGGCCGCCAGTGTGGTGCCCCCTGCCAACGCAGATGCACTCATCGTGCTGGGGGCAGGCGTTCGGGGGGAGAACATCACCCTCACCTTGAAATACCGCCTAGATACCGCCATTGGTTACTTAAACGAAAACCCAGACACAGTCTGTGTGGCAACGGGGGGACAGGGCAGGGGGGAGGACATTTCCGAAGCTTTGGCAGCCAAGCGTTATTTGTTGGACAAGGGTATCTCCGAGGACAGAATTATAATGGAGCAAAAGTCCACCAGCACCGAGGAGAACCTAAAATATGCCAAGGAACTGCTGGACGTTTATTTTGACAAAGACTATTCCACGGTGGTGGTGACCACCGACTTTCACATATACCGGGCTATGATTAATGTTAAAAAGGCCGGGTATACCGATGCCCATTCTCTTCGCGCCAACAGCGGATGGTACACGGCGTTTAACAACTATCTGCGGGAATCCTTGGCCATACTCCACGTGTGGGTATTTGGTTAAGTTCCAAGATACGTCAAACGGGGGTAGTTGTCACTCATGTTGACGACACTCAGCCCCCCTGTGGGAATGTTAAACACGAACAGGTCTTTAATATCTTTAAACAACAGCAGGTTGAGTATGGCTCCAATCACCCCGATGTGGCTCACGATCAGTATTCGCCCATAGGGTTCTTTGTTTTGCAGCATGGTGAGAAAGTCCTTCACCTTCCCTAAAAAATCTGCAATACTCTGCCCCCCGGTGAAGGTGTGGTCAAAAAAGTTCGTCACATAGGAGTTTAGGTTTTCGGGGAATTTCTCCATGATCTGGCTAAAGGAAAGGGTTTCCCACTCCCCAAAGTCCACTTCCCGCAGTTCCTGCAAAAGCTCAACTTCAAATGGATGGTCGTTTTTGTTGAGAATGGCTTGTGCCGTATCCTTTGCCCGAATCAACGGGCTGCAATAGCAGTGGTCAAAAGTAATATCTTTTAATTTTTCTGCCATGTGCTGCGCTTGTTCTTCCCCCTTTGGGGTTAGGGGTGCATCTGTAATGCCAAAAAAGAGGTTGCTGGCGTTGTACTCCGTTTGTCCGTGTCTCACCAAATAAAGTTCCATTATAAAATCAAATTCCTTTCCAGTAGGAATAATACAATCAGGTAGAGAATCTCTCCCCCTTCGCAACACGCCCCAAACACATCCCCGGTGACCCCGCCAATCTTCTTGGTGGACCACAACAGCATCAAAAACCCAAACAAACCGAGAATAAGGCCAATGGCAAGGCCCATAAGCCCCAGCAGCACGTACAGCGCTGCAAAACAAATGCCCATGGAAATGAGGGGGTACAGGGGACTTGTGTGGTTTAACATCTGCTCCGCCTTGCCACTCTGCCTGGCATACTTGCCAAAGCTGCACACCGCAACGGGTATTTTACCAAAAACAGCAGCAGCGAATAGAATATAGGGATGCAAGGCGTACTGCATTTCAACCAGCAGGGTTAGGCGCAGCAACACACAGGCGACAATGGCCAGCACGCCGTATACGCCGGTTGCGGAATCCCGCATAATGTCAAGGATTTTTTCCTTGGGTTTACCCGAAAAAAAGCCATCGGCAAAGTCTGCCGTGCCGTCTAAGTGAAAAGCCCCGGTGATGGCGTAGTGGGCCACCACTGCCCCGAGACAGCAAATTAAGAAGGAGTTTGCACGCAGTATATAAAAGAAGAAAAAACTAAAACACCCGACAAATGCCCCCACCAGCGGATAAAAACACTGGGCACGGGCAAACGCCCGATCGTCTAACGTCAGGTTAAAACGAAGGGGTAATCGGGTTAAAAACTGAAAGGCCAGCAAGCCGCTCTTCATAAAGTTTGTTAGTGTGTTCACGTATAAAATTATAGTAAACCCCAATGGTAAAGTCAACGGCAAAATGAGTGCACCAAAAGGGTGGAATCTTTGTATACTATATAGTAGGTTGAAAAATCTGTTTATTACAGTTAGAATGTGTATTAATAGGAGATACGTTTATGGAAATATATTTAGATAATGCGGCAACCACCCGTCCTGTTGTGCAGGCGGTCAATGCCGCTAGGGTGGCAATGGAGGAGAAGTGGCACAATCCTTCTGCGCTTTACGGGCCTAGTGTATCCGTTTCAAACGACGTGAACACAGCTCGGCGCTACATCGGTTCTCTGTTTGGGGCAAAGCAAGTAATCTTTACATCGGGGGGGACTGAGGCCAACAACCTAGCCATTCACAGCGCTATTAAAAAAAATGCCCATTTCATTTGTTCTAAGGTGGAACACTCCTCCGTTTATGAAAAGTTTGTCTCCCTGCGGGAAATGGGGTATGAGGTGGATTTTATAAGCCCAAGGGAAGACTTTTGCATTCACCCGCAAGACATAGTTGCTGCTCTGCGCCCCAACACGGCGCTAATCAGCATCATGCATGTGAATTCCGAAACGGGTGCAGTGAACGATATTGCATCCATCGCCCGTGCTATCAAGCGGATTAATGCCCGCACCTTACTCCATGTGGACGGAGTGCAGGCGTTTTTAAAGCAACCCATCGAAGGGGCTACCTTTTCTGATCTGTACAGCATTTCGGCCCACAAGATCGGCGGGCTTAAGGGCTGCGGTGCACTGGTGGTTATGGGTAATGTTTCGGTGAAAACCCTCACCATCGGGGGGAGCCAGGAGGGCGGCCTGCGGGGCGGCACCGAAAATACCGTGGGTATTCTGGCCTTTCACGGGGCGGTGGAAGCTTGGATGGGAAACATCCGGGGGTATCACGAACACATGAACGCACTGATGGATCGGCTCATCCGGGGGTTAAAAATGATCGACGGGTGTGTGCTCAACTTGCCTCCCCACCACAGCGGCAACATTTTAAACGCTTCCTTTATAGGTGTTCGGGGCGAAGTGCTGCTCCATGCACTGGAGGAGAAGGGAATTTATATTGGCGTTGGGTCGGCCTGTTCCTCCAAGAGCGGACCGTCCAGAGTGCTCAGCGCACAGGGTTTTGACAAAGAGCGGTTGGGCGGTGCGGTGCGCATCAGCATATGCCCTCAAAACACATTTAAGGATGTGAACATCGTTCTGCAAGAAATTGAGGAATCATACAAGCAATTAAAAGTGTATCGGAGAAGATGAATTTTTATGTCAAATAGACTGCTCACTCCCCTTTAAATATTGGGAAATGAGCAGTTTTTTGATTATCGATTGGCTTTGGATGGATGGATGGAGTAGAGTTCGCCGTATTGTTCGGCCTGAGCTTCTGTGAGGTCACCCCCGGGGATCAAACCGGTACACTCGTTGGTGGAGACCAAATCGTTTTCGTCGTACATGGAATCGGTGGACTGTGCTCTCTTCATTCGGGCTAAATATTCTTCGGTCATGGTTTAACACTCCTTTTTTGCTTATTCTTTGAATAAATTATGAACATTTCTAGCGATAGATATTAATTAAATGTAAATGTTTACGATATTGGTAGTAGAGACTGAAAATAGGAGGTCTTTGGAATGATTCGAGTAGACCAAGTGCAAGTCATACAGCGGTCACCTGAGTACAGAGTAAAGAATTCCACTGCGCTCCGGGTAGAATCCAAGGGAAGTGCAGACGGTATTCATTTGGAAAACCAAAGCACTGTTGGACAAAACAGAAAACAGCCCGGAACCCGGGACAAGGTGACATTTGCCAGCGTACTGCACGAAAAGTTTGAATCTACTTGAGGGGGTCAAATGATCTGATTTTTTATACAAATGATTTTTATAACAAATAATATTTTTTCAAATGGAGTGCTCGATTGGGCACTCTTCATTTTTAGCAAAAAATTTATTTTGCCTTTTATTGTGCCTTTGGTGTATGATAATAGATAGTAATCATAGAGGTGTTTTTTACATGAAACGGACATACGAGGAGATCAACGACAAAATCCAAAAGAAAAAGGTCACCGTGCTGACAGCGGGAGAGTTTGTGGCACTGGCAAAGGAAGAGGGAGTGAAGGCTGCCGCAAAAAAGGCAGATGTGGTGACGACGGCCACCTTTGGCCCCATGTGCTCCTCGGGGGCAATACTCAACTTTGGCCACTCCGATCCACCCATCCGCATGGGTAAGATCACCCTCAACGATGTGAGTGCATACGGCGGATTAGCCGCAGTGGACACGTACATCGGGGCCACTCAGCCCTCCGAAACCAAAGGGATGGAATACGGCGGTGCCCACGTGATCGAGGATTTAATTGGGGGAAAGAGCATCAGACTCAAGGCGCAGAGTTACGGCACCGACTGCTATCCCCTAACGGATATTGACACAAAGATTTCCCTTGCAGATATGAATCAGGCGTATCTCTTTAACCCGAGAAACGTCTATCAAAACTATGCGGCAGCAACAAATTCCCAAAAAAAGACCCTGTACACCTATATGGGTATTCTGCTGCCCAACATGGGTAACATCACCTATTCCACTTCGGGGGAATACTCACCCCTGCTCAAAGACCCGGAACTGCGCACCATCGGCATGGGTACAAGAATATTCCTTGGGGGCGGTGAGGGGTATGTGGCTTGGGAGGGCACTCAGGCGGTGAACACCAAACAAAACTACGACGACGGCGAAGTGCGTTACGCTGGATACACCCTGGCTCTCATTGGGGATATGAAGGGCATGAGCACGGACTACATCCGGGGAGCTACCTATGAGAAGTATGGATGCTCATTGTTTGTGGGGGTGGGCATACCCATTCCGGTGCTGGACGAAGACATTGCGGAGAAATTAGCTGTGTCTAACGAACACTTATTCACCAACGTATTCGACTACGGAGTGGGTTCTAGGGTTCGCCCGGCCATCAGGCGGGTTTCCTATGCGGAACTGCGGGGGGGAGAAGTGGAACTGAACGGTCAAAAAGTGCCCACTGCGCCGCTGAGCAGTTTGGTGAAGGCGGTGGAGATTGCCAATGTGCTCAAGGGCCGCATTGAGGCGGGAACGTTCACCCTCACCCAGGGTGTGCCCCTGCCCAAGCACGATGTGTTTAAACCTCTGAACGTGAAATAAGTACAGTGAGGGGGATTCGTCCCCCTTGATCGCTTATGCGTTTGTTGAGGTTGTTTCTTCCTCTCTATAACATATTCCCGAAGCAAAGTATGCAAAGAAAAAGCCGGGAATAAAGAGAGGACTCATATTAAATCCTGCTTTGGTCACAAGATAAAATATATTCATAAATGTAAACTGAACCATAGAAAGACATAACAAAGCTAAAAGGATATTCGCCCAAGAAATTCGAAGCTTACCCTTGCCTTTAAAAACAGTGGCAAGATGCTTGCGCTTTAAAAAAATCGCCAGAGGAAATGGACAGAGGAACGGAAAATATATTCCAGCCAACACCCAAGGTAAGTGAAAATCTAAATGTAATACATAGAGTAATTCATTAAAAAGCTTTGGCAGTGCAACCAGTCCATAGACGCTTACGACACATAATAAACCAAACAATAATTCTTTGAGATTCTTTTTCATAAAAACATCCCCCTTCTTTTTACAATACTGTATGATTATAACATGCATTTATATATACAATCAATGTTTATACTATTTCGCACAATTGTTCAAAATATATGGCCTTAGCTGCTATTTTTATACTTGACAGTTTGTTTTTGGTATGTTATTATATCAAACTGTATTGATATAATAAGAAAATGGGATAATAGCCTAAAAATAGGGGGAAATGGTAAACATACTGTGAACTTTTGATAAAGTTTTTATAAATTTATTCGTGGATTAACCCGAATGATTACCATTAAACTTTTTGGTTATAATCGCAATAATTTAATATCATATATAAACATAGATTTGGAGTGGTGTATTTTTATGGTTCATGAAGTGGCGCTAGGTACTGTCCGTCGGATGAGCTTTTCCAAGATCGACGAAGTCTTGGGGATGCCCGATCTTATTGAGGTTCAAAAGTATTCGTACAAGCTTTTCTTGGAAAAGGGGCTTAAAGAAGTCTTTGACGACATCTCGCCGATTACCGACTATTCCGAAAATCTCATTTTGGAATTTGTGAACTATAGGATCGAAGATGAGCCAAAGTACGACGTGGAGGAGTGCAAAGAGCGAGACGTAAACTATGCATCCCCCCTGCGGGTCACCGTTCGTTTGATCAACCGTGAGACGGGTGAAATGAAGGAACAGGAAGTGTTCATGGGGGATTTCCCCAAGATGACCGAAAAGGGCACGTTTATTATCAACGGTGCGGAGCGGGTTATTGTCTCCCAGTTGGTGCGCTCCCCTTCGGTGTATTACGATTCCGCCATCGATAAATCTGGTAAAATGTTATATACGGCCACCGTCATTCCCAACCGGGGTGCGTGGCTTGAATACGAAGTGGATAGTTCCGATTGCATGTGGGTGCGGGTGGATCGAACCAGAAAACTGCCCCTAACCGTGCTGCTCCGTGCCTTTGGATACGGTTCGGATGCACAAATATCCTCCCTGTTCGGAGACGATATTTATTTGGATGCAACCCTGAAAAAAGACAGCACCTCCACCGTGGAGGAAGGGCTCATTGAAATATACAAACGCTTGCGCCCCGGCGAACCACCCACAGTGGAATCCGCCAAGCAGCTTTTAAACTCCCTGTTCTTCGACCCAAGGCGATACGACTTAGCCAGAGTGGGCAGATATAAGTTTAATAAAAAACTGTCCATTGCATCGAGAATCGTGGGTAAAGTTGCTGCTGAAAATGTGGTGGACGTATCCATGGGTGAAATGCTCTGCGCAGCGGGAGACATTATTTCCGAAGAAGCGGCACAGGCCATTGAGCTCTCGGGTATCAACGAAGTGTATATCAGTGCGGACGGAGAGAAGATTAAGGTTGTGGGCAACAACTTTGTGGATGCAGCCCCCCACCTGCCCTTCGACCCAATGGAAGTTGGCCTCAACGAAAAAGTCCACTTCCCCACCTTAATGGAAATATTAAACGAGTGCGGAGACGACACAGAAAAGCTAAAAACCACATTAAAAGCTGCTGTGCCCTCCCTCATTCCCAAACATATCATCATCGACGACGTGTTCGCTTCGGTTTCGTATTTTATTGGATTAAAATATGGCATCGGCACCGAGGACGACATCGACCATCTGGGCAACCGCCGCCTGCGCTCTGTGGGTGAATTGCTGCAAAACCAGATTCGTGTGGGCCTCTCCCGCTTGGAGCGGGTGGTGCGGGAGCGCATGTCCATTCAAGATATGGAGATGGTCACCCCCTCCAACTTAATCAACATTCGCCCGGTGACTTCCGCCATCAAAGAATTCTTCGGTTCGTCCCAGCTCTCCCAGTTCATGGATCAGACCAACCCGTTGGCAGAGCTGACCCACAAGCGAAGGCTGTCCGCCCTAGGACCCGGTGGTTTGAACCGTGAGCGTGCAAGCTTCGACGTGCGAGACGTACACCACTCCCACTACGGCAGGGTGTGCCCCATAGAAACCCCTGAAGGCCCCAACATCGGGCTGATCGGTTCGCTGTCCACCTATGCTCGGGTTAACGAATACGGCTTCATCGAAGCACCCTATCGCATGATCGACAAGGAACAGGGTATTGTCACCGAGGAGATTCAATACTTCACAGCAGATGAAGAAGATAAATATATCGTTGCACAGGCCAACGAACCCTTGACCCCCGACGGCAAGTTTATCCACAGCAGGATCATGTGCCGCCAACGGGATCAAATCTTAGAAGTGCCGATTAGCAGCGTGGATTTGATGGACGTTTCCCCCCGCCAGTTGGTTTCCGTGGCAACATCCATGATCCCCTTCCTTGAAAACGACGACGCAAACCGTGCGCTGATGGGTTCTAACATGCAGCGTCAGGCGGTGCCCTTAATCAAACCCGAATCCCCCATTGTGGGCACGGGTATGGAATACAAGGCAGCACACGACTCCGGTTCGGTTGTGCTGGCTAAGGCAGACGGTGTTGTAAAAAAGGTTTCGGCCAAGAAGATTTCGATTGCCGAAGCCAACGGCAAGGTGCGGGACTACAACATCATCAAATTCTCCCGCTCCAACCAAGGAACCTGTATCAACCAAACCCCCATCGTTCAAGTGGGCGATAAAATTGAAGCGGGGGACATCATTGCAGACGGTCCCTCCACCGACAAGGGCGAACTGGCTCTTGGCAAAAACGTTTTGGTTGGTTTCATGACTTGGGAGGGTTACAACTACGAGGATGCGATCCTGCTCTCCGATCGGCTGGTGCGGGACGACGTGTTCACCTCCATCCACATCGAGGAGTACGAGTGTGAGGCACGGGATACCAAACTTGGGCCCGAGGAAATCACCAGAGAAGTGCCCAACGTGGGTGAAGATTCCTTAAAAGATTTAGACGGACGGGGGATCATCCGCATCGGTGCAGAAGTTAGAAGCGGAGACATTTTAGTGGGTAAGATCACCCCCAAAGGTGAATCCGAACTCACTGCCGAAGAAAAACTGCTTCGGGCCATATTTGGCGAAAAGGCAAGAGAAGTGAGAGACACTTCCCTGCGAGTACCCCACGGCGAAGGCGGTATTATCGTGGATGTGAAGATGTTCACCCGTGAAAACAAAGACGAACTGTCTGCCGGTGTGAATAAATTAATCCGCGTTTACATCGCTCAAAAGAGAAAAATTTCGGTGGGTGACAAAATGGCGGGACGCCACGGCAACAAGGGTGTTATTTCCCGCATTATGCCCCAGGAAGATATGCCCTTCATGCCCGACGGCACACCCCTTGACATCGTGTTAAACCCCTTGGGCGTGCCCTCCCGTATGAACATCGGGCAGGTGCTGGAAGTCCACTTGGGTTACGTTGCCAGCCTCATGGGCTGGAAGGTTGCCACCCCGGTATTCGACGGTGCTACCGAGGACGACATTATGGATTTCTTCACCGAGCTTAAGCGAAACCCCGACGGAAAGACGGTGGTATACGACGGCCGTTCGGGAGAACCCTTTGAAAACCGTGTAACCGTTGGTTATATGTATATCTTAAAACTGCACCATCTGGTGGACGACAAGATCCACGCCCGCTCCACCGGGCCGTACTCGCTGGTCACCCAGCAGCCCTTGGGCGGCAAAGCCCAGTTTGGCGGTCAGCGGTTTGGTGAGATGGAAGTGTGGGCCCTCAAAGCATATGGCGCTGCACACATTCTGCAAGAAATACTCACCGTCAAGTCCGACGACGTGCTCGGCCGTGTGAAGACCTACGAGGCGATTGTCAAGGGTGAGAACGTACCCGAACCGGGCGTTCCCGAATCCTTTAAGGTACTCATCAAGGAGTTGCAGTCCCTGTGTCTGGATGTGAAGGTGCTCTCTGATGAACAGGAAGAAATTTCGATCAAAGAATCGGTGGAAGAAGATGCTTCTATCCTCAACGCCGATCTGGAGCTGATCGAAGGCCTTGCAGATACCCAAGTGGATCTTTTGGCACTGGAAGCCGAAGAAATGATGGACGAAAACGAAACGCTGGATTTATCCGAGTTGGATGCACTGGACTTCTCCGAGATATCTATAGACGATTTAGATATCCTGTCCGAAGTTGGGCTGGCTGACGATTTAGACGATTTGGACGAATAAGGGGGAGAAGAAATTGTTCGTTTTAAACAACTTTGATTCAATGCAAATCGGGCTTGCATCGCCCGAAAAAATAAGAGAGTGGTCCCGCGGGGAAGTGAAAAAACCCGAGACCATCAACTACAGAACCCTCAAACCCGAAAAGGACGGCCTCTTTTGCGAACGCATATTCGGGCCAACCAAGGACTGGGAGTGCCACTGCGGCCGGTATAAACGGGTTCGCTACAAGGGTATTGTGTGCGACAAGTGCGGAGTAGAGGTTACCCGTGCGAAGGTGCGCCGTGAGCGCATGGGGCACATTGAGCTTGCCGCTCCCGTCTCTCACATTTGGTACTTCAAGGGCATACCCTCCAGAATGGGTCTGCTCCTCGACATGTCCCCCCGGAGTTTGGAAAAAATATTGTACTTTGCGGCGTTCACCGTCATCGATCCCAAGGATACGCCCCTGCAATACAAAGAACTGCTCACCGACCGGGAGTACAACGAAGCGGTGGAAAAATACGGGGAGGACAGCTTTGTTGCCAAAATGGGTGCAGAAGCTGTGCGGGAACTGTTAAAGAAAATAAAGTTAGATGAGCTGGCTGTGGAATTAAAGACGGAATCCGAAACCTCCACAGGGCAAAAGCGTTTGCGGCTCATCAAGCGTTTGGAAGTGGTTGAAGCCTTTAAGAAGAGCGGCAACGACCCCTCTTGGATGATTTTAGACGTTGTACCCGTCATTCCCCCCGAACTTCGCCCCATGGTGCAGTTGGACGGTGGACGGTTCGCAACTTCGGACTTAAACGATTTATACAGAAGGGTGATCAACCGCAACAACCGCCTAAACAGGCTGTTGCAGCTCCGTGCACCCGATATTATCGTGCGCAACGAAAAGCGTATGCTGCAAGAAGCCGTGGACGCACTCATTGACAACGGCAGACGGGGCAGGCCGGTCACCGGCCCGGGCAACAGGCCGTTAAAGTCCCTCTCCGACTTACTGAGAGGTAAACAAGGTCGCTTTAGACAAAACTTGCTGGGCAAGCGTGTTGACTACTCCGGCCGTTCGGTTATCGTGGTTGGCCCCGAGCTGAAGATGTATCAGTGCGGGTTACCCAAGGAAATGGCACTGGAGTTGTTTAAACCCTTTGTCATGAAAAAGTTAGTAAAAAACAACTATGCTCACAATATAAAATCCGCAAAGCGTATGGTGGAGCGGATGCGCCCCGAGGTGTGGGACGTTTTAGAAGACGTGATCTCCGATCACCCAGTTCTTTTAAACCGTGCACCCACCCTGCACAGATTGGGCATTCAGGCCTTTGAACCGGTGCTGGTGGAGGGTAAAGCTTTAAAAATCCATCCCCTGGTGTGTACGGCGTACAACGCCGACTTCGACGGCGACCAAATGGCGGTGCACGTGCCCCTGTCTGTGGAAGCACAGGCGGAGAGCCGTTTCTTGATGCTTGCGGCAAACAACATCTTAAAACCCCAAGACGGCAAACCCGTTGTATCCCCCACCCAGGACATGGTCATCGGTTCCTATTATTTAACCATTTCCCGGGATGGCGCAAAGGGCGAAGGATCTATTTTCGCTTCCCGTGAAGAGGCTGTCATCGCCTACCAGACGGGTAACATCGACTTACAGGCGAAGATTAAAGTGCGACTCACCTCCCAGTTTATGGGCGAAACCGTGTCCGACATTGTGGAGACCACCACAGGCCGGTTGATCTTTAACGAAGCCGTTCCCCAAGACTTAGGTTTTGTGGACAGAACCTTGCGGGAAAACGCAAATAAATTGGAAATAGACAAAGTTGCAGATAAAAAGCTGCTGGGTAAAATTGTGGATATGTGTTATCGCAAGCACGGTGCCACCAACACCTCCGAGGTGTTAGACGGCATTAAACGTTTGGGTTTCCACTATTCCACCATCGGTGCTATCACCATCTCGGTGAGCGACATCAACATCCCCGAAGCGAAGCAGCGTTTAATCGACGAAGCGGAACAACAAGTTGTTAAAATTGAAAACGACTTTAAGCGTGGTCTGCTCACCCCCAAGGGTAAGAAGGACAACATCATTCGGGTTTGGGACGAAACCACCAAGTTGGTGACCAAAGAACTCATGATGCACTTGGATGTATTTAACCCCATCAACATGATGGCGAACTCGGGAGCGAGAGGTTCCACCAACCAAATCCGTCAGTTGGCTGGCATGAGAGGACTGATGGCCGATCCCTCGGGTGAAATTTTGGAAATTCCCATCCGTGCAAACTTCCGGGAAGGACTCACCGTTTTGGAATTCTTCATCTCCACCCACGGTGCGCGGAAGGGACTTGCGGATACCGCCCTTCGTACCGCCGACTCGGGTTACTTGACCCGTCGTTTGGTGGACGTTTCCCAAGACGTGGTCATTCGTGAGATCGACTGTTTTGCAAACGTAAAGGAACCCGTCCGGGGTATCACCGTTTCGGATATGACCAACGGCAAGGAGATCATCGAACCGCTGGAAGACCGCATCCGGGGCAGAGTGGCTGTGGATAAAATTGTTCACCCTGAAACGGGTGAAGTGTTGGTTGAAGCCAACGAGATGATCACCGGAGATATTGCAGAGGCAATTGTGAAGGCTGGCATTAAAGATGTTGCCATTCGCAGCGTGCTCACCTGCCGCAGCGAACACGGGGTGTGCGCAAAGTGTTACGGTGCAAACATGGCCTCCGATGGGGATGTGAGCATTGGCGAAGCAGTGGGTATCATTGCCGCACAGTCCATCGGCGAACCGGGCACCCAGCTCACCATGAGAACCTTCCACACCGGCGGTGTTGCGGGAGAGGATATCACCCAAGGTCTTCCCCGTGTCGAGGAACTCTTTGAAGCCAGAAAACCCAAAGGTCTTGCAGTTATTTCCAGCATTGCTGGCGAAGTTTCCATTAACGATACAAAGAAACGCCGTGAAGTGATTATTCGCAACGATGCGGGCGAAGCAGAAATTCACCCCATCCCCTACGGCGCACGGTTAAAGGTTTCGGACGGCGATGTGATCGAAGCGGGCGACGAGTTGACAGAAGGTTCCATCAACCCCAACGATATCTTAAAGATCAAGGGTATCAAGGGCGTTCAGCAGTATATGCTCAAAGAAGTGCAGGTGGTATACCGCTTACAGGGCGTTGAAATTTGCGACAAGCACATTGAAATTATTATTCGCCAGATGCTCAGAAAAGTTAAAATCGAGGACTCGGGAGATACAAACATGCTCTCGGGAACGCTGGTGGATATTTTTGAATTCGAGCGGGAAAACAAGTACTGTGCCGACAACAACTTGCGCCAGGCAACCGCAAAGCGTGCACTGTTGGGTATTACCAAGGCATCCCTTGCAACCGACTCCTTCTTATCGGCCGCATCCTTCCAGGAGACCACTCGAGTGCTCACCGATGCAGCCATCAAGGGCAAGTTGGATCCCCTGCTGGGTTTAAAAGAAAACGTCATCATCGGAAAACTCATCCCCGCCGGAACGGGTATGAAGCGGTATAAAAATATTGAGGTCATCAAAAATACCAAGGATGAGCGCATGAGCGTATTGTCCGAAATGAATTTAGATTTGTAGTTTATAATTTTGGGAGGGGACCATGGAAAGAACAGCGGATTGCGTTGCAAAAGATACGAGGTTTTGTGCGTGGCAGAACCATGAGAGCTGTGAGGGGTGCTTTATGTCCACCCTCAAGGGGGACGATCAGGCCAGTGCACATCACAACTTTGAAGTGATGTGCCAAAATCTTCCCGAGGACTTCGACGAGCTGACGGGGGACACCTGTCACTTTTGCAGGACAACCCCTAAGAAGCAGACGTGTTACGCCATTGTGGATATGGCACACCCCGAGCCAAAGACGAAGAAACCTATGTTTTTTGGCATCGGCAAAAAAATTGACAACCCCATTGGTTCCCTCCTGCCCACCTACATCTCCTGTTGCAGCGATTGTAAGAAGTCGTACTTTATGCTGGATTTCTTAAAGTGGGGTGTGTTGGCACTGTTTATCGTTTTGGGTATTGTTTTTATCACCATACCTGCCCTGATGGGCTTGCTGGGTACGCCCACCGAGTTTACACCCTTTTTGGTGCTCATCGCCTTTGTCATCCTGGGGCTGGTTGTTGCAAACCTGTGGTGGAACGTGTTGTATAAGAAGTTAGACAAGCGCGTTAAGTTAAACGTCTTCGACATTCCCATCGTACACGAGATGGGGGAAAAGGGTTGGTTTTTGGTTCAAAACCAAAAAGACGACGGAAACAGGGATCAAAAGTTGATCTTTACAAAAAAACGTCCCCACCGGGGAAAGCTAATGGGCAGTTGACAAATGCTATGAGAATATGATAAAATACTTAGCGTTTATGTGGTAAACGTATGAGAGATTTTGAAAACAAGAAGAATATGGTCGTGGGAATGCGCCAAACTCTGCGGGCTGCCAAAGAGGGCAGGCTTAGAAGTGTTACTTTGGCCAAGGATACAGACAGTGCGCTGTTCGCAAAGGTGTACAGCGCCATGCTCAGTTTGTCCGTTCCTGTGGATTTTGCAGATACCATGGCCGAGTTGGGTACAGCCGTTCACATCGATGTGGGATGTGCTGTCGTTGGTTTTTTAAAAGAGGATAGTTGATTCTTTTGTGGGTTGCACAAGAATTTGAAATATATTTAAAATTTTATTGGAGGTAGCATACATCATATGCCAACCATTAATCAGTTAGTTAGAAAGGGCAGAAAGGTTTTAAAAGATAAATCGAATTCGCCCATACTGAAGGAGTGCCCCCAAAAGAGGGGTGTTTGCACTGCCGTTCGTACCATGACCCCAAAGAAACCAAACTCCGCTCTTCGCAAAATTGCCAGAGTACGTTTGGTAAACGGTATGGAAGGTACTGCGTATATTCCGGGAATCGGCCACAACTTGCAGGAACACTCGGTTGTGCTCATTCGCGGCGGAAGAGTAAAAGACTTACCCGGCGTGCGGTACCACATCGTGCGCGGTGCACTGGATAGCGCAGGCGTTGCCAACAGAATGCAGAGCCGCAGCTTGTACGGCGCAAAACGTCCCAAGAAATAATTCTTCTTTTAAATATTGATATTTACGGAAAGGAGGTACACACATGCCAAGACGTGGTGGTGTACCAAAACGTGAAGTGCTGCTGGATCCAATTTATAACAGCACAGTAATCACAAAATTAATCAACCAAATCATGCTGGACGGAAAAAGGGGCACAGCTCAGAGAATCTGTTACAGCGCATTTGATATTATTAAAGAAAAGACAGGCCGGGAGCCCATGGAAGTGTTTGAACAGGCCATGGAAAACATTATGCCTGTTTTGGAAGTAAAGGCTCGCCGTGTGGGCGGTGCAACATACCAAGTTCCCATCGAAGTGCGGGATGCCAGACGGCAAACTCTTGCCATCCGCTGGATGACCGACAACACCCGCAAGCGTTCGGAGCGCACAATGGCGCTGCGCTTAGCTTCGGAAATTATGGATGCATCCAACAGCATGGGTGCCAGTGTTAAAAAACGTGAAGATATGCATAGAATGGCAGAAGCGAACAAGGCTTTTGCACACTATCGTTGGTAAGGAGTCGTAATGCCCAGAGAATTTCCCTTAGAAAAAACAAGAAATATCGGTATCATGGCACACATAGATGCCGGCAAGACGACAACTACCGAGCGTATCCTGTTCTACACGGGTAGAACATACAAGTTGGGCGAAGTCCACGACGGCGATGCGGTTATGGACTGGATGGAGCAGGAGCAGGAGAGAGGTATTACCATCACTTCGGCTGCTACCACCGCACAATGGAAGGATCACTGTATCAACATCATTGACACACCGGGACACGTGGACTTCACCGTGGAGGTGGAGCGTTCCCTGCGTATCTTAGACGGTGCTGTGGCTGTTTTTTGCGCCAAAGGCGGCGTAGAACCCCAGAGCGAAACCGTCTGGCGCCAGGCGGACAAATACGGCGTACCCAGACTTGCCTACATCAACAAGATGGACATCATGGGCGCAGATTTTTATCACGCCATTGGCATGATGAAGGAGCGGTTGTCTGCAAACCCCGTTCCCATTCAGTTGCCCATCGGCAAGGAAGAAAACTTTGTGGGTATCATCAACTTAGTCACCATGAAGGCCCACATCTACAAGGACGATCAAGGTAAGGATATCAGCATTGAAGAGATTCCCGCAGATTTGCAAGAAATTGCAAACGAATACCGGGAAAAGCTCATCGAAGCTGTTGCCGACTACGACGACGAAATCTTAAACAAATTCTTTGAGGGAATTGAAATTCCTGTGGAAGAATTAAACACGGCCATCCGCCGTGCCACCTGCAACATGGACATGGTGCCCGTGGTGTGCGGAACGTCTTATCGCAACAAGGGCGTACAGCTCCTGTTGGATGCAATCGTGGAGTACATGCCCTCTCCCTTGGACGTCAAAGCGATTACCGGAGATGTTCCGGGAAAAGACACCCAAGAGAGCCGGGAAGCCAGCGACACAGCCCCCTTTGCAGCCCTTGCATTTAAGATCATGAGCGATCCCTTTGTTGGAAAACTTGCGTTCTTTAGAGTGTACTCGGGTACGCTTAAGTCGGGTTCTCAGGTGTACAACTCCACCAAGCAAAAGCGGGAGAGAATCGGCAGAATCTTAAAGATGCACGCCAACAGCCGTGAGGAGATCGATGAAGTATTAGCTGGTGATATCGCTGCTGCGGTTGGCTTTAAGCTGATCGGCACGGGTGATACCCTGTGCGACGAAAAGAACCCCATCGTGTTGGAATCCATGGAATTCCCCGAACCCGTTATCCGGGTGGCCATCGAACCCAAGACCAAAGCTGGTCAGGAGAAGATGTCCCTTGCAATTTCTAAACTGTCGGAGGAAGACCCCACCTTTAGAAGCTACACCGATGAGGAGACAGGCCAAACCATCATCGCCGGCATGGGCGAGCTTCACTTGGAGATCATCGTGGATCGTATGATGCGTGAGTTCAAAGTGGAAGCCACCGTTGGTAAACCCCAGGTTGCATACCGCGAATCTATGCGCAAGGCTGTTAAAGCCGAGGGTAAATACGTTCGCCAGTCGGGCGGCCGGGGCCAATACGGCCACTGCGTGGTGGAATTCGAACCCAGACAGCCGGGTGAAGGTTTCTTGTTCGAAAGTGCCATTGTGGGCGGAACCATTCCCAAGGAATACATCAACCCCATTTCCGAAGGTATTTTCGAAGCCGCAAAGAACGGTATTTTAGGCGGTTACGAAGTTGTGGACTTTAAGGCAAAGCTGATCGACGGCTCTTATCACGACGTGGATTCATCCGAAATGGCCTACAAGATCGCAGGTTCCATGGCGTTAAAAGAAGCTTTGAAAAAGGCCGATTGCGCACTGTTAGAACCTATGATGAAGGTGGAAGTGTCCATACCCGAGGAATATTTGGGAGATGTCATGGGCAACTTGAACGCACGCCGCGGACGCATTGAGGGCACAGACCTTCGAGGCGGTGCACAGATCGTAAAAGCTTCCATGCCTTTGTCTGAAATGTTTGGATATGCAACAGATCTCCGTTCCCGCACACAGGGAAGAGGAACGTTTACCATGCAGTTCAGCCACTACGACGAAGTGCCCAAGAGTATTGCAGAAAAACTGACACTCAAGTATAATAATCAATAATAACATGAAATATAACATTTTAAAGGAGTTAAAAAGAAATGGCAAAAGCTAAATTTGAAAGAAATAAGCCGCACGTAAACATTGGAACCATCGGTCACGTTGACCATGGTAAAACCACATTAACTGCTGCTATAACCTCTGTTCTCGCAAAAAGCGGACAGGCTGAAGCTACAAAGTATGACGAAATCGACAAGGCTCCCGAAGAAAAGGAGCGTGGTATTACAATTAATACTGCTCACGTTGAATATCAGACAGATGAGCGCCACTATGCACACGTTGACTGCCCTGGCCACGCCGACTATGTTAAAAACATGATCACCGGTGCTGCTCAGATGGACGGTGCTATTCTGGTTGTATCCGCTGCGGACGGCCCCATGCCCCAAACAAGAGAGCACATCCTGCTGGCTCGCCAAGTAGGCGTTCACTTCATCATCGTGTTCATGAACAAAACCGACATGGTTGACGATCCCGAGCTGTTAGAGCTGGTTGAAATGGAAGTTAGAGAGCTTCTCTCCGTTTATGAATTCCCCGGCGACGAGATCCCCATTGTAAAGGGTTCTGCACTCAAGGCACTGGAAGCTGCTTCCGGTTCTGACGAAGTAAAAGATAACCCCGATTGCAAGTGCATTTACGAGCTGATGGATGCAGTAGATAGCTACATCCCCACTCCCGAGCGCCCCTCCGACAAGCCCTTCTTAATGCCTGTTGAGGACGTATTCTCCATCACCGGCCGTGGTACAGTTGCTACAGGCAGAGTTGAGAGAGGAACCGTTAAAGTTCAAGAGACCGTTGAAATCGTTGGTCTGTCCGATGAAAAGCGTTCTGTTGTTGTTACAGGTGTTGAAATGTTCAGAAAGCTGCTGGATCAGGCTATCGCTGGCGACAACATCGGCGTACTGTTAAGAGGTGTGCAGAGAACAGATATCGAGCGTGGACAAGTTTTAGCGAAACCCGGCTCCATCAACCCCCACACCCACTTCAAAGGCGAAGTATACGTTCTGACCAAAGAAGAAGGCGGACGTCACACACCGTTCTTTAACGGCTACCGCCCACAGTTCTACTTCAGAACAACCGACGTTACTGGTGTAATCGATCTGCCCGCTGGCACAGAAATGGTTATGCCTGGCGACAACATCCAGATGGAAATCAAGCTGATCACACCCATCGCAATTGAAGAAGGTCTGCGCTTCGCTATCCGTGAAGGCGGAAGAACCGTTGGTTCCGGCGTAGTTTCGGGCATTCTTTAAAATTTAAAATTTGTAACAAAAGCTTACGTGATTTGAAAAACCAAAGATTTTAAAATCACAAAAGTTTAAAGGTTTAAATTACTAAAGTGAGGTACATACTATATTGTGTGTACCTCTAATTTTTTTAAAAAAGTTTGTAAGTCTTTTTCTTGGGGCTTTGCCCCAAAATTGTCCCCAATTAAAATAAATTTTCAAAAAAAATACTATCAAATAACCCAAAAGATGTTCCGTGTATTTCATCACCATCCTCAACATAATAAGAACATAAACTATATCAAAAGGAGGATGTGACAAAGAGAATTAAAATGAAAAACAACCTTAAAAAATCTGTCGTTTGCATTTTAACTTTTGCAATGTGTGCGCTACCTATGAATGTTTTCGCAGCCCAGCTGGAAGACATACTAGCGGGTAAAGCGCCAGGTGACAGGCCCAATGAATCCCTGCCCATCATGGAAGGTGGAAGCAGAGGTTGCAGCGATTGTAACCAAGCAAGAGGAAACACATGAACGATCAAAAATTTTTTATGTGTAAACATTGCGGAAATGTAGTCGGGCTTATTGTAAATCGTGGAGTTCCCATGATGTGCTGCGGCGAACAAATGCAGGAGCTGATTCCCAACAGCGGTGAGGCAAGTGTTGAAAAGCATAAGCCGAAAGTTTCTATCGACAATGATATCGTAACAGTCGATATTGGCTCTCAACATCACCCTATGGAGGAAAAACATCGCATTGATTTCATTTATCTTGAAACCAACTGCGGCGGACAGCGCAAATCACTAGACGGTGACGAACCTGTAGCAAAATTTGCCCTAATAAACGATAAACCTGTTGCTGCTTATGCACTGTGTAACTTGCATGGACTTTGGAAAACTGACTTTTAGACGATAATCAACCTTGAGAACTCACTCGATTGGTTGGGCGAGTTCTCTCTGGTTAATCCGTATATAGTTGAAGCAAATAAATCGGTTTCGAGAAATTCATTGCATATGTTAGGTGTTGTAATCAGCGGTAATAAAATCTCGCTCATAAGATTGAGTGATTCTCTCTTAACACCAAGAACCCTTGCGTAGTTTGGGTGTGACTTAAAGAATCGTTGTTGTTTATCTGCTGTAATGCGTAGCAGTGCACACAACATGAACCTTTGAATTCGTGTATAGGCATAGCGTTTTGTCTTCACGTCCATGGCGATATCCGAAAATTTCTGATATCGTTGTGCCGAGTGAAACAAACGCTGTGCCAAACCTTCTCCGAAGTCTGGCAGCGTTAATAAATAATTTAAGTCCTGCAAACAATATGTGACAACTTGGCTCAAATCATCGTTGCAGATGGGGTGATCCATTTCTTTTCTTTTAGCAGTTGCACTGTAATTGGGATGACGTTTCACCAAAAAGGGTTGAGACTTGACCATATTGATGATATATTCAACGCCCAGGGTCGCATTGGGTGTTGCTAAGGGACTTTGGCCCAAGAAATTCAACAAGGCCTCGTGCCTTGCTTTTGCATAGGACATTCCTGTTGCTAATTTACTTTTTAAAATGGTTTTAAATTCAATGGGTTCATCTTTTAAAATTTTAGCTGTTTTAATGAGTAACTCAAGGTTATCTGTCTCACAGCCAAAGGAAATGATCTCTGCTCCACAGCCCTCCAAAAGCTTGATGCCGCACTTGGCAAAATTTCCGGCAGAAGTGAGCACGCCAATCACAGGCATTTCCACCACAATATCAGCACCGTTTTCCAATGCTGTTCTTGCCCGGGAAAATTTATCAAAAACCGCAACTTGCCCCCGCTGCACAAAGTTGCCACTCATGGCACAAATAATTTGTGAATGGGGAAAGGCTCTTTTGGTTTGCTGTATGTGATAGAGATGCCCCTCGTGAAAGGGATTGTATTCACAAACGATGCCTATTTTTTTCATCGCTTTTCGTAAATGTGTGCAGGGTGAAAGTCGTTGTAGGGACCTGGATATTTCTTTGGCTCTTTGCCTGCGTAGGTGATGGCAGAGTTTTTGCAAAAATTAATGCACCGCATGCAGGAAACGCAATTGTCTAAAAAGTTCACTTGATTTTCATCCATATAAATGTTCGAGACAGGACAATACTTTGCACAAGATGCGCACAAGGTGCACAATCGCTTGTTCACCCCAAGCTCAGCACCAAATCGTTTCATCAACTTTTTATATTTATTTTTACCCAAGTGAAATTGTTTGGTCTCGTGAATCTCCACAGGCCGTGCCGCAACAATTTTTTTTGCAAATTCCTCGGGGTTTAGTTCCGTAATGTCCGTTTGTTTTTTATGAAATGGTTCGAAGGGTATGTTGGAGCGCATGGCAAAGCGTGTTTCACCGATGATGATATATCCCTTGGAGTACAATTTCTTTGCAATGGTGTGCACTCCGTCTCCCGAATTTTCCGAATGGGTGCAAAACACAAAGAAGCACCGAGGTTGCTTTACCTCTGGTAATACTTCTAAAAAGCGCTCGATGGGTGCGGGCAGGGAGGAGGCATAGATGGGATAACCGATGCCCAGTATGTCCGAAGACTTCGCCTCCCACTCTATTTCCGCCATGGTGAGGGAATCGATGGGCAAGCTAACAGCGTCCAGACCCTGTTCGTTTAAAGCCTCGGCAATTCTCTTTGCTGCAAAATATGTGTTTCCCGTTCCTGAAAAAAAGAATATGCTGCACTTTTTCATACATTCCCCCGTGTGTTTATGCTAATATCCGATTAAGAAACGCAAAGATTTTTGAGGAAAATCAACGTTATGCAAGGCGGAAGAGGGAGTAATACTGGTGGTCTTGCGACTGACGACAACACAGCAGAACGTTGATTTAACCAAAAATAGTGCGCTATATTGATTGGATATTAGTATTAGGACATAATCAAATAGGTGTTGATAAATTGACTCAGATCACCGTCCATTACAGCCGTCACGTTCCCCGTTTCGCACAGGGTGCGGTGATCCTTCACCATGCTGTAGGGGTGGAACACGTAAGAGCGAATTTGTGAACCCCATTCGATTTTTTTCATCTCACCTTTAATATCGCTAATCTTGGACAACCGCTCCTCTTCCGCACGCTCGATGAGTTTGGACTTGAGCATACGCATACAAGTCTCACGGTTTTGTATTTGAGAGCGCTCCGTTTGGCAGGCCACCACAATACCCGTGGGTATGTGGGTGATGCGCACCGCCGATTCGGTTTTGTTTACGTGCTGCCCTCCGGCACCCGACGAGCGGTAAGTATCCACCTTTAAATCGTCGTCCGAAATACTCACCTCAACATCATCCTCGATTTCGGGCATAACGTCTAAAGAGGCAAAGGAAGTGTGCCTGCGCTTGTTGGAATCGAAGGGGGAGATGCGCACCAGCCTGTGTACGCCCTTTTCGGCCTTGAGATATCCATAGGCGTTTAACCCCTTGGCGATGAATGTCACGCTCTTAATGCCAGCTTCGTCTCCGTCCAGATAATCCAGCACAGTGACGGCATACCCGTTGCGCTCGCAATACCGGGTGTACATGCGGTATAACATGGAGACCCAATCCTGTGCTTCGGTGCCCCCCGCTCCGGCGTGGAGGGAGAGAATTGCGTTGTTGGAGTCGTAGGGGCCTTTGAGCAGGGCCTTTAGACGGACTTTCTCCACTTCCCCCTCGAGAGAAGTGATTTCTGCCTTTGCGTGGTTAAATTCGGTTTCATCGTCCATTTCCTCCGCAAGTTCCAAAAGAACTCCGACATCGTCCAACCGAGACTTTAATTTTGCAAAAGAGAAAAGCTTGTCCTCAATGACTTTAATTTGTCTGTTCACCTTAGAGGAGAGGGCGATATCGCTCCAAAACCCCTCTTCGTTGGTTTTATCCCTTAAGCTTTGCAGTTCAGATTCAAGTGCACCCAAGTCAAAGTGCATCACCTGCCTCGTTTAAATTTGCGTTCACTTGCTGTAGACGCTGTTGCTCATCTGCAATGATCAAACTGTACTCACATCCTTTTTTATTATTCTATGCAATATTTTATCTTGGCAATAACAATATTGCAAGTTAAAATGCGTTTAACTTGCAATGGTCGACTTTGTTTTTAAGTTTGTCTGATGAATTTATTTCCGCACCGGGAACAGGTGATGGCAATTTTGCCCTTGCCCACGGGCACCCGGAGTTGCTGCAAACAGCGAGAGCAGCAATAGGTTTTGTGGGTTGGATCGTTGTTTTTGGAAAACCCCTTGAAGTAGTTTTTGATGTTGATAAAAAAGCTCACAAAGGCTATGTTTTCTCTCCTCCGGGCTTCCACATTCCTTGAAAACATGCGAAAGACAGTGTATGCCAAGGTGATTAGCGTGCCAAACTCTCCGTATGGAAAAAACGAGATCACCGAACCAAACACCAATACCGCCATACCCAACACGTCGGGGCCATTGCGGCCGTAGAACAGCTTTTGCAAAAACTTCATATCTCATTCCTCCTATTATTTTTACGACTGGGACAGTGTAATCAGGTGATACGTGGGGGGGCAGAAGAAGCGCACGGGTGCGCCCGACATGCCAAACCCGTTGGAGACGATGTATTGAATTCCCTCCCACTCACGCAGGGTGGGGGTATAGAAGTTTAGAAATTTGTTGAACCCCAAGGGGTTAAAAAACCCAAACAGGGAGACTTGCCCCTCGTGGGTGTGCCCCATGAGGGCGATATCTGTTAAACTGCCGTACTTTTCCCGAAGGAAGTACAGGGTCTTTGGGTTGTGGGCCATGAGAATGGCAAAGTCCTCGGGGTTCACACCCTCGTAGGTGCTCATTAAGCTGACACTGCCCTCGATAAAGTCGTCGGTGCCCAAAAGCAGGATTTTATCCTCCCCCCGGCTAATTGCCGCACTGTTGTTGATGAGCAGGGTTGCACCCGCATCTTTAAATGTCTTAGCGCAGACGAGAATATCCGCCCAATAGTCGTGGTTGCCAAAGACATAAAAGATTCCGTCTTTGGGTTTTAATGCAGCTAAAAAATCTTGAATATCTTTAAATTCAAAAGGGCTGTAGCGCACGTAATCGCCCCCCAGCAAAACAACGTCGGGCTGCTGCTCATTGATTTCCCGTGCAAGGGCCATGAGCCTGTTTTTGTTCATAAAGGGACCCGAGTGAATATCGGTGATATAGGCAACTTTGTACCCCTCAAAGCTAGCGGGCACATCTTTGCTTACAAGTTCTACCATATCCCCGTAGATTTTCATGGGTTCGATAAAACCGTGGGCCAGCATCAGGAGAACGAACAGGATGAAGGGAAGAAAGAATCGTCTGTTCATACGCCCTCACACACGATGATCAGCTCGGGGGAACCGTTTTTTCGATAGTACTGGCACACCTCTTGGGTGTTTGTAACAGGGGGCAGCATGATGCCACTTCGCCCCATATCCTCGTAGGAGTGGGCATCGCTGCCCGACGAGAGCCACAAATTGTTCTCCTTGGCAAACTTGATGGCCATTTGGTTGCGAGAGGGGTGCCTAGGGTGGGCATTAAACACTTCGATGCCGTGGTAGTACTCGGGATCGCAAGGTTCTAGGCCATACCGATAGGGGTGTGCCTGAAACATAAGCATGTCCTGCCCGTGGAACAGCGCAAACAGTTGGGGCAGGGATAGGTCATAAAAATTTTCATGGGCATAGAGAAACTCTTCGGTTAGACCAAAGATTAAAAAGTCGCACACCGTGCCCGACAAGTTGATCTCCATGCCTAAAAAAACGTTCAGCCCCTTTGCTTCTCCCAACTTCTTAGCTGTATAATAATCTTTTAAGAAATAATCCACTTTAGACTCCCAGCTCCGAAGCTGTTTGGGAAAAATGCTGGGAAGAAAGTGATTGCTGAGAATGATGCCGTAGTAGTTGTGTTTTTTATAAAAATCGACGATGTCCTCGGGCTGTAAATAACTGCAAGGGCTCACCGGGACTGTATGTATGTGGGTCTCGATTTCGACAAACTTTTCCATAATACCTCATTCGCATTTGTATATGTATAATATACACTTCTTTGGCTTTTAAATACACTTTCTTTGAGAATATTTCATATAAAATTCATAACCCAACCACACGAATCTCTCCGGCATAACCGATGTGGTCGTCGATGATGGCCAGTGCCCCCACAATCCCCTGAATGGCACAAATCTGCTCCAGTGCCCCTTCTAAATCGTTCCAAGTTTGAATGGCATTGCCAAGGGCAGTGGCGCAGCAGTCCGCAAGGGCGGTATCTTTGGCAACACAAAGAGCAGCGTGGGCCTTGCCGAAGCTTTTGGAGTGACCAAACCTTCCGGCGGAGGTACACACGCCCCATTCCCCAGGGGGCAACACAATTCCCGCCCGCATGGACAAAACCGAATCCCCCGCATACACCCCAACGGTTCGCTGGGCACGGGAGGATAAGTAGATATCCCCACCGTTTTCCACAAACACTTCGGAGGTGTGGGCCAGCAAATCTTTGCCCACCCATTGGGCGACAGCACCGGCCACGGCGGCCATAGGGCCAACGCCTGCACGTTTGGCAGCCTGTTTCATTTGGGTTGCAATTTCTGAGGGACAATCCATCTCTATGGGTTTTAGCGAAGTTTCAAACAGTGGGTTAGCACGGATGGCTTCTTGGATTTGACCGTAGTATTTTTTGAGGGAAGTGTTGGCTATGGGTTGTAATTCCTTGGGAGCCAACACAAACAATCCGGCATAACCGTGTGTTGCGGTGAAGCCGTTTTCGTATTGGCCCATCTCCCGCCAATATTCTCTGCGGTTTGTAAAATCAAAAGTCAACGTTGAGTTTATCTTCCTGGGAGATCAGTGCCCGCATGGGGCAGGCAGCCACACAGGCGTTGCAAATGAGGCATGCCTCTTGGTTGAGTTCCAAGTAGTGTTCACTGTTCATAAACAATGCGCCCGAGGGGCACACTGCGGTACACGCACCGCAGTTGACACATTTTTCTTCCACTCGGTGCACCGATTCGTTGAGTTCGATGACGGTGACACCCTGAGATTTTAAGTACTCGAGTCCGTCGGCGATGGCTTTGTCTTCGCCCGACAGTTCGATGATCATGCGGCCTGTTTGGCCGGGAACGATTTTAGATTGCAAGATATTAAATTCGATATCGTAAACGCGTACTAAATCGGATATGACCGGTTTACCCGCTTTTTTTGCGGGAAAGAGTAATCCTGTTTTCAGCAGCATATGTACACCTCCGTACAGATTTATTGTTTGGGTCAGCCAAGGGGGACTACTCGTCCCCCTTATACCCCCACGGCAGGGACATTGTCCCTGCACCCTTCGTGAGTAACATTTGTAACTGTGTTCGATGGATATGAGGTTATTTATCCCCCACAATGGCCTCATAATCAAACATTTCGTCCATTTCTGTCAGCTCGTTCACCATGAACGCCCGGATGTACTCCCGGTTCTTGGTGATATTGTGGATGTAGTAGCCATTTTTTAAATAAAACGCAACGGTAGAGCGCATCTTAGAAGCGGTGTAGAGGGTGATTGCCCGCACACCTAAGTTTAGGCACTCCAGGCGCACCTTTTCCAAAAGCAACCCGCCAATACCCAGCGACTGAATCTCCGGATCCACTGCAAAGCGGGATAGATAGGCAATGTTTTGCGAAAGCACCTCGAACCGCACCGAACCCACCAGTGAACCGTCCACCAAACAGACGTAGATGTGTTTGTGCTCCATATCAAAGGCAACGCTCTCCCGAGATTCGGTGAGAGCAGCAACGTTTTGGTTTTTAATGGTGTCTGCATATTGGGTGAACGCCTTTTTGGTTATTTCCAAAATTGCGGGAATATCCTCGGGTTGTGCTTTGCGAAACTCGATTTTATTCATGCTTGTCCCCCATGAGCAGCACCATCAAGGCCTTTTGCACGTGGAGGCGGTTTTCCGCTTCGTCAAACACCACGCTGCGCTTGCCGTCGATCACATCGGCAGAGACCTCTTCTCCCCGATGGGCGGGCAGGCAGTGCATGAATACAGCGTTACCCTTGGCGTTTGCAAACAGCTCTTCGTTTACTTGAAACCCGCCAAACGCCTTATGTTTTTCTATCGCATCACCTTCCTGACCCATGCTGGCCCACACGTCGGTATAGATGCAATCGGCATCTTTTGCCGCTTCCTGGGGGGAGTGGGTGACCGTTAATGTGCTGCCGCTCACGGCTGCGATTTCACGGCATTGCTCCACCAGTGCGGAGTTCACCTCATAACCGGGGGGTGTTGCCACTGCAAAATCCAAACCAACCTTTAAGCAGCCGATCATCAGGGAATTCGCCACGTTGTTGCCGTCTCCAACAAAACACAGTTTACCCTTAAAATCTCCCTTGTGTTCAAAGTAGGTGAGCAGATCGGCCAAAGCCTGGCAGGGGTGATAGTCGTCGGTGAGGGCGTTAATCACGGGAACACTGCCGTATTTAGCCAGATCGTCCACGTCCTTTTGGGCAAAGGTGCGGATCATAATGCCGTCCACCATGCGGGAGAGGGTTTTAGCCGTATCTGCAATGGTCTCTCCCCGGTTGAGCTGAATGTCCTGTGCACTTAAAAACATGGGGTACCCCCCCAATTGATAAAACCCTGTCTCAAAGGAAACCCGTGTGCGGGTGGAACTCTTGGAAAAGATCATGGCAAGGGTTTTGCCGGAGAGCAGGTGGTGTTTGATTCCGTTCTTGTTCTGCGCCTTGAGCTTGAGGGCCAAAGAGAGGATCTGCAACATTTCGTCCCGTGAATAGTTAAGAAGCGTCAGCATATGCTTTTGCGAAAATTTGTTTTGCGGTTTATAGCTGTATAAGTCCATGTATAAAATTCTCCTTATATAGTAAAAGTGTTTGTTTACAGAGTCATAACGTCCTCGTGGGGCGTTTCGTCGCACATGGCAAAGATGAGGGCGGTGAGGGTGTCTAGGGAAGTCACGATGGGCAAAGACAGCTCCAGCGCATACTTTCTGAGCAACAGCCCACGCTTTGCAAACTCCTCACCCTTGGTGGGGGTGTTGAGGATGAGATCCACCGCCCTGCCCGACAAAAATTCAAAGATGTTGTCGTGGGAGATGACTGTAATGTCCATGCCCCGGGATTCCAGATATGCACCCGTCCGGGGGGTTGCATAGATTTTCAACCCCAACTTAAACATTTGAATGGCGCAATCGTACACCCCCGGAAAGTCGTTGGGGCCGGTGGAGAAGAGCACCGCACGGTGGGGGATGCCGATGCCGCAGGCGATAAACGCTTTTTTCAGGGCAGCGCCATAGGTTTTGGCAGTGCCGATGACCTCCCCGGTGGATTTCACCTGAGGCCCTAGGAAGATCTCCAAGTTTCGCTGGCTGGCAAAGCTGAACACGGGGGCTTTCACCGTGACCAAATCTTCTTTGCGCTTTTGTAACCCCGTCTTTAAACCCTGCTGGCGCAAGGAGATGCCGATCTTTGCCTTAGTTGCCACGCGGAACAGGTTGACCGGCTGCACTTTAGACAACACGGGCATGGTGCGGGAGGCGGACATGTTGATGTCCAACACATAGATGTGGTCGTATGCATCTAGGGCAAACTGGATGTTAAACACACCCTTAATTTTAAACTCTCGGGCGATGCGAATGCCGTAGTCGGCAATTGTTTGAACGATGCGGGGGTTGATGGTTTGGGTGGGGTATACGGCAATGGAGTCGCAGGAGTGCACCCCTGTGCCCTCGATGTGCTCCACGATCCCCCCAATAAACACGTCTGTGCCGTCCGAAACCCCGTCCAGTTCCACTTCCTTACCCACGATAAACTGATCGATGAGCAGGGGGTGGGTGGGGGACAAGGTCATATTGGTGGAAATAAAGGCAAGTAATTCGGATTCGTCGTAAATCACCTGTGCCCCTTGAGAATCTTTTAAGAGAGTGGGACGGACAAATACGGGGTATCCCAAATTGTTCGCAGCTTCAATGGCTTCGTTTTGTGTTGTTGCCGTTGCACTCTTGGGCACGGGTATTTGCAGCCGGGACAGGGAGTGCAGGGTGGAGGCTTTGTTGCCGTAGTGTTTCATCACCGTGGGTTCATCTAAGAAAACCACACCCAGTTTGTCTAAATCTCCTCGGTTTTTCAGCTCCTGCATCAGGGTAAACCCCAAGATGCCGGCAGGGGAGGCGATAATACCCTGTGGGCGCTCGATCTCCACGATGCGCAAAATGTTGTGAAGGGTCACCGGTTCGATGTATACGGTATCGGCAAAGGCTCTGTCCGTCATCACCGATGCTGCATTGGAGTTGAGCACCACCGTCTGCACGTTTTCTTCCTTTAAGGCGAGGATGGCGTGAATGCCTGCATAATCAAGCTCCACCGCTTGACCTGCTGTGATGGGCCCCGAACCGATTACCAAAACCTTCTCCATTTTGCACCTCCGACTAGAGAATTGCCAACAACGCACCGACTAATGAATCTATATCTGATTTTTGTATACAATAACTGGGCAGGAAACGCAAGGTGTTTCTTCCCGCAGTGCAAATCATAAATCCCCGCTTGAGAAGCTCCTTTTGCAGAGCAGGGGCAGAATAATCTGTTGAAAGTTCTACTCCTATTATAAGCCCTTTTCCACGAATGTCCAATACACTTTTTTTGTTTTTTAGGTTATTTTTTAGGGTTTCCATAAAATAAACACCCATCTGTTCAACCCGCTCACACAAGTTTTCTTCCAATATGGTGGATAAAACCGTGTATGCAGCCGTGCAGGCCAGAGCGTTGCCCCCGTAGGTGGAGCCGTGGTCTCCGGCGGTGAAAGCCTTTGCCGCTTCTCCTCGGGCGATAAACGCACCCACAGGGAATCCATTACCCAAAGACTTTGCAAGGGTGGTGATATCCCCCAAAATGCCAAAGTGTTCTTGGGCTAAGAGCTTTCCCGTTCGACCCATACCCGTTTGCACTTCGTCGAAGATGAGTTGTGCGCCGTACTCATCGCACAGTTTTCGGGCGAGGGTTACAAACTCCTGGGTTGCGGGAATCACTCCACCCTCCCCTTGGATGACCTCTAAAATGACAGCACAGGTGTTGCCAGATAGTTTGCTCTTGAGTTCCTCACAGTTATTAAACGCAACGTAATCAAAGGTTTCCATCAGCGGTTTGTAGGGTGCGTGGAACCGATCCTGCCCCGTTGCCGCAAGGGTTGCTAAGGTGCGCCCATGGAAGCTGTTGGTGCAGGTGATGATCTGGGTGCGGTTTTCCCCCTTGTTAAAGTGAACCTTCCGGGCAAGCTTAATCGCCCCTTCGTTGGCCTCTGCCCCACTAGAGCATATGAAGGCTTTTTCGTATTTGGTGGCTGTGCACAGCAGCTCTACAAGTTTAGCCTGGGGTTCGTTATAGAAATAATTTGCACAGCTAATATAATTTGCAATTTGTTCGTTGAGTGCTGCATTAAATTTTGGATGTCCATGACCCAGACACACACAGGCAATGGCACCCAAAAAATCGGTGTATTTTTTGCCTTCGATGTCGTACATATACTGCATGTCTCCCCGGGCAAACACAGCTTCCTGCCTTTGCCCAAAAACCGGAAAGTAATACTGTTCGTCCAAGGTCTTTAATTGTTCGTAGTTCATGTTCATGTTTGTAACCTCACTGAGAAATCAAAGTGTTATACGCTTCAACCGTTAGATTAATTTGGTTGAGAATGTCTCTCAACAATGGTCGGGGCAGTACTTTCTTAGAATGAAAAGGTACTGTCGTACACCGGCCGTCAGCGTGCTTGTAAAAAGCATGGCTGCCCTTTTGTCTAATTTTCTCAAACCCCAAAGAAAATAACAAACGTTCCAGCGTATATGCATCAATTAGGATCAGTTTACTCACGGAGAAACCTCAATTTGAGAAATCCCTGCAAATGTTGGCAGCAATTTTGTTTCTTCCTCATCCAAGTCTTCCATACAGAGTTCAATCACTTCCTTAAGATTGGCGTTGAGTTCGTCTAACGTTTTTGCCTGCGTGTGGGCACCCGGCAGTGCGGGAACAATACCCACATACATGCCGCTCTCTGCATCCTTTTGAATATAGGCTGTAAAGTTCATGGTATGATTCCTCCTTCACTCATTCGTTATCATGGTTCCAATACCCGAGTCGGTAAAAATTTCTAATAATAAGGGGTGAGGGATGGTTCCGTTTAAGATGTGGGTGCGGTTCACCCCGCACTGAATGCTGTTAATGGCGCCCTGCACCTTGGGGATCATACCGCCGCAAATGGTTCCGTCCTCGATGCGGGAGAGCACGTCACTCACCGACATAAAGTGAATCAGGGTTTCAGGGTCGTTGGCATCGGTGCGCACCCCGTCGGTGTCCGTTAGGAACATGAGCTTTTCCGCCTTGAGGGCCACGGCAATTTCCGATGCGGCAGTATCTGCATTGATGTTGTAACTCTCCCCGTTCTCCCCAATGCCAATGGGTGCGATGACGGGAATGTATTCGTCCTTGGTCAGCAGGTTTAACAGTTTGGTGTTCACCCCGGTGATTTGCCCCACCTGCCCCAAATCCACACCGTTCTTGGGGGGGAGTTTCTTGGCGGTTATTAAATTGGCATCGATGCCGCAAAGGCCGATGGCTCTGCCCCCCATGGCGTTGAGTTTGGCTACAATGGCCTTGTTGATCTTGCCGGTGAGGGTCATTTGTACAATTTCCATGGTTTTTTCGTCGGTCACACGCAGTCCGTTTTCAAACTTTGGCTCAATGTTGAGCGCAAGCAGCAGTGCGTTGATGTCCGGCCCACCTCCGTGCACCACAATGGGGTTGACCCCTACAAATTTTAACAGGGTGATGTCCTGCAAAATCTTGTTGGTGAGGTCGTCGTTTTGCATGGCGGCACCGCCGTACTTCACAACGATGGTCTTGCCCGAAAGTTTTTGAATATAGGGCAGTGCTTCAATTAATATATCTGCTTTTTCAATGTATTTTTCCATGTATACGCTCCCTTGTTTATATTCCGGTGGTGTAGCGGTTGAGCCCCAGTTCCTGAGGATGCCCCGCCATGATGTTAAAGTTTTGTACTGCCTGCCCTGCCGCACCCTTTTGCAGGTTGTCGATGGCACTCACGACCACAAGCCTGTTTAACCGCTCGTCGATGACAAACCCAATGTGGATGTTGTTGGTGTTTGCCACGTGTTTAATCTCGGGCAAGCCCTGTTCTAACACAGTGACAAAGGGGGAGGAGTAAAACTTTCTATATATATTTAAAATATCCTGCCGAGTCACATCTTTTGTTAGGTTGGCATAAACCGTTGCAAGGATACCCCGCTTGATGGGCAGCAGGTGGGGAGTGAAGGAGATCAGGGTCTCCCCGCCGAAGGCCTTCGATAACTCCTGTTCGATTTCGGAGGTGTGGCGGTGGGTGGCCACTCCATAGGCTTTGGCGGAACCGTCCACTTCACAAAAGGAATAGACCAGATCCTCCTTGCGCCCCGCACCCGATACCCCCGACAGTGCATCCACGATTATATTTTTATTGTCCACAACTTTTTCCTTGAGTAAGGGGTAGAGGGGCAGGATGGAAGCAGTGGTGTAACACCCGGGGTTTGCGACGATATTCGCATTTGTTATTTTTTCTGCATACACTTCGCATAAACCATACACGGCCTGTTGGTTTAATTCCTCGTATTTGTGGGGTTTGCCGTACCACTTTTCGTAGACGGAAATATCGTCGTAGCGGTAGTCTCCGCTCAAATCGATGACTTTAACACCCATGTCCACACAGGTTTTGGCTGTTTCCATGGACACCCCGTGGGGTAAGGCGAGGAATACATATTCACTTTCGCTGCATATCTTCTGGATATTCATTTCACTTAAGGTGACGCCACTGTTAACAAAACCACCGTAGACGGAGGACAGCTCTTGGCCCGCATAACAGCGGGACACACAATATTTAAGGGAAACTTCGGGATGGGAGAGCAAAATATTTACCAGTTCTGCCCCTGTATACCCGTTTGCACCCAACACACTTACACTTTTCATTTGCACCTCAACAAAATAAATTATTTAATACTTAATATACATTACTTTGCATAAAAATGCAATAGAAAAAAAGAAGGAACACAATTTTGTTTTCTGAATATATATATCTTAGGTGGTTAAGACAGGATGGTTCAGACAAACAAAAATAACTCACCCCTTCTCTTTATAACAATTGTTTCTTTATGAAGAGTAGTGTATACTAAAGCAAAAAGGCAATTGTATGGTACAAAAGACAAAAAGAGCAGTAAAAAGTCCCTTTGATACTGCTCTTGGGTACATATCACTCAAACAGCGCACGGGTGCTGAAGTAGAAAATTATCTGCGGTCAAGAGATGTACCTCAAGAGGCGGTAGATAGTACGATGGACAAGCTTCGGGATTACAACTATGTGGACGATATGAGTTATGCGGAAAACTTTGTTTCCCTCAACCAAAACAAGCTTTCCCGCTACGCCATCGAGCAGAAGCTGCGCCAAAGGGGTGTGGATTCTTTTATTATTGAAGATGCCCTGGTGGCCTATGAGGGTGAAGATGAGACAGCCTTAAGCTTAGCGAAAGAAGTTGTGCGCAAGAACCAGGGTTTCGAGCAGCGCAAGCTCCGGCAGAAGCTCATTCGCCAGTTGATGAACAAGGGTTTTTCCTACGACTGCGCCAGCTCCTGCGCCAACCAAGTGATACAAGACGATAGTGAAGATTGAGAGTTTTTATTTTATTGTGGGCTCTGCCCACGCCCGTTTAGGTGGATTTTTGTAAAAATCCCCCTAAAAACCCCAAAAACTTTTCGTGCAAAGCTATCGCTTTGCGAAGTCTATTAAATATATCCCAGCAAAAGCGATAGCTTTTGCACAAGGGGTGCAGGGACTCAGTCCCTGCCGAGGGATTCGGGGGCGAGTAGCCCCCGAGAAAAAGAGAGGAAGTATGATCGCACTAACACCCAAAGAGAGCATGGCAAACGACAAGTACATGATCGGCACGCTCAAAATTCCGGGCATCGTGCTCATGGAAAATGCAGCATTTGCCGTCTCCGCCCTGTGCACCGGCTACGACCGTGCCTATGTGTTCTGCGGCTCGGGTAACAACGGCGGAGATGGCTTTGCAGTCGCCCGTCAGCTAAAAACCATGGGTAAACACGTCACAGCCATCCTCATTGGAGATATCCCCAAGGGCGATGCGTTCCTCAACGCACAGTACTTCTTAAAAGGTGACATAACCCGCATTTCTTCCCAAGAACAACTCAACAGCTTGTTTTGGGACATCACCTCCAAAGACCTAATCGTGGATGCCCTGTTCGGAACGGGCCTGAGTCGAAATGTGGAGGGAATTTACAAGGAAACCATTAAACTCATCAACGCATCCAGAGCATATACCATTGCTGTTGACATTCCCTCGGGGGTGAATGGTGAAAACGGACATATCATGGGCGAATGTGTGGTTGCCGACGAAACGGTGACCTTCCAATACCCCAAACCGGGTCACTTCCTCTATCCCGGCTGTGATGCCGTGGGAAAGCTGAGCCTGCACAAGATCGGCATTGATGAGGGCAGCCCTGTGCTTAACAAAGCTGTATACCAAGTGTATGCGTCGGGTCTGTGGGAATTGGCCCCTGTGAAGCGCAGCAGCAACACCCACAAGGGCAGCTACGGGCACCTGATCGTCTTTTGCGGCGGTGTGGGATATACCGGGGCGGGGGTGATGTGCGTGAACGGTGCCCTCAAGGCCGGTGCCGGAGTGGTGTATGCCGCAATTCCCACTCACTTGCACGACATTTACGCCAAGAAGTTGACTTCGGCGGTGATCCAACCCGTGGCCGGAACGGGAGATAAGTTTGAACATATTCCCGAAGCCACCATCGACGAGCTCCTTGCGGGCAAGAACTGCGTCTGCATCGGTTCGGGCATGGGTAAACAGCAGGGCATGGAACACACCTTGAAATATTTGCTCACCTTAAAGATTGCAAAGGTGTTGGATGCAGATGCCCTCAACATCCTGTCCTATGACAAAACGGCACTGAACAGGCCGTCGGGGGAAGTGGTGATTACCCCTCATCCCAAGGAGTTTTCCCGCTTGACGGGGCTGGAGTTGGAGTATATTTTGCAAAATCCCGTGGTTGCGGCAGTCAACTACGCCCGGCAAAACCATGTGACCGTGCTGCTCAAAGGGGCAACCACTGTGATTGCCGACAAGGGTGGTGAAAAGGTTTGCCTCGTTCGTGCGGGAACCCCCGGCATGGCTAAGGGGGGCAGCGGAGACGTGCTCTCGGGGGTGGTTGCAGCGTTTATGGCCCAAGGGTTGGGTGGATACGATGCAGCTAGCATGGGCGCATTCGTCTGCGGCAAGGCCGGGGAGCGTGCTGCCCGCAAGTTCGGCGAATACTCCATGACCCCCATGGATACCATTGGAGAAATTTTTTTATAAATAAAGACAGACATTTACTCCCATTCTGCATTAACCCACTGAAAAGCTTGTGAATACAATAGTATAGCCAAAGATTATTCGCAAGCGAGGTGACGAAACGATGATTGAGAGGGGGGATGTGTATTATGCAGATCTCGATCCTGTGGTTGGTTCTGAACAGGGAGGTATTCGCCCTGTTTTAATTATACAAAACGATGTGGGCAACCGGTTTTCACCCACGGTAATCGTTGCGGCGATGACCACAAAAACCGAAAAAATTTTACCCACACACATCAATATAGATTTAAACGACAGCGGTTCCACGGTTTTATTAGAACAATTGCGGACGCTGGATAAAACCCGACTAAAGCAAAAGATTGGACGATTGACCGATGATGAGATGCTAAAGATCGGCAAGGGATTAAAAATAAGCATGGAAATTAGATAAAAGTGAAAAACCCCGCATGAAACATGTGCGGGGTTTATTCAATTGTTGTTGAATATTCAAAAACATACTGCTATAATACTGTATAATGAAATTTTTTAATACGAGGTACGCATTCATGTCTAGTCAACCTGTGGTATTCGACCACCCACTGATCACGCATAAGATAACGCTGCTAAGAGATGTGAACACCGGTTCCATGCAATTCCGCCAGCTTGTGGAAGAAATTGCAAACCTCATGGCATACGAAGCCATGCGCACACTGCCCTTAAAAGACGTTGAAATAGAAACACCCCTTGCCCGCACCATCGGCAAAATGATTTCGGGGAAAACCCTAGCGCTGGTGCCCATCTTAAGGGCGGGGCTGGGTATGGTGAACGGAATTTTAGCGCTGGTGCCCGCTGCAAAGATCGGCCACATCGGCATGTATCGGGATCACGAGACTTTGGAACCCTGCGAGTACTACTGCAAATTACCCGAGGACATCTCCTCCCGAGAAGTGTTTGTGTTAGACCCCATGCTGGCAACCGGCGGAAGTGCCGTGGCTGCCATCGATTACATTAAGGCACGGGGGTGCACCAACATTAAGTTTATGTGCATCATCGCTGCACCCGAGGGAATTGAACGGTTAAAAACAGCCCACAGCGATGTGTCCATCTTCTGCGGGGCTGTGGACGAACGGTTAAACGAGATCGGTTATATCCTGCCCGGACTGGGTGATGCGGGAGACCGAATCTTCGGAACGAAATAAGTTTATTCCGACCAGAGATACTTTTTTAAATCCACAGCATCATTTGCCACTTCCACTCCTTCGCTCTGAAGGAGTTTTTTCTTGGCCTCAATCCCGCCAAAGGCAAACGCTTTGGCAAGCTTGCCGCAACTGTTCACCACCCGGTGGCAGGGCACCACCCCCGGATAGGGGTTGTGGTGGAGGGCGTTACCCACCGCCCGTGCGCCCCGGGGCACGCCGCACATCATGGCAATGCGCCCGTAGGTGGACACCTTTCCCATTGGAATCAGCTTCACTTTTTCATAGACTTGTTCATAAAAGTTCATGTATATATTATAATGTATAGGAATCCCTTTTTTCAAGGTATTCTTCTAATGTCAAATTGTTTTTATGCATTTGAAGTGCAGCAGTTTCTCCCACATAGCGGTAGTGCCAAGGTTCGTAGCCAATGCCCGTGATGTGCACTTTGTCCGCAGGATAGCGCAAAATAAACCCAAAGCGGTGTGCGTTTTGAAAGAGCCACTGGGCGCAGTGGGTTTCTGCAAACGCCACCTCCAAATGAGGATACGAAACACACACCAGATCCAGGGCAAGCCCCGTGTGGTGCTCGCTCTCCCCCGGCCGAGCCACCTGAGGCGGGGCATCTTTTCCATAGTTTGGGTTCTCGGCTAACTTTTTTTCGTACAACTGGCGCTGATAGTCAAAACTCCGATACCCACTCATGAGCAAAAAACCAAACACACCTTCCTCTCTTGCAGAATCTGTCATGCTTAATAATGCATCACACACTTTTTGACACAATAAAATTCCTGTTTTTTCAACATTTAAATTCAAATACTGTAATTTTATCTCACGCAACTCCGGGGGCACGAAGGAAGGGTGCAAGGGAGTTTTTTGATTCACCAACATTAAATAATCCATAAATCCTCCTATTTCTCAGTATATTCCGCAATTCGCATACATATGTATAATTATTAGATATTGTCCCCCAAATGTATACACATAAAAATACATGAATAAAATTTTACACTGGAAATGTAATATTCATTTCTAATGCGCCTGTGGATAACCACTGGATAAATCCACACCTACAAGGGGCTGAATTGCGGTGGATTGTGGTATGCCTGTGGATAATGTTGATAAAACGGTGCATAAATCCCCGGTTATACAGTGAATACGAAAAGTTATCCACAGGTAAAAATGACAGTATATACTACACAAACTTCTATATTTCTCAAACACATGCATTTGCGATGCATAATATACAGTATAATTATGCATCTAGTATTTGCCAAGCCCCCGAATATAGTAGATTTGTCCTGCATATTAATTAAGTAAAAAAAACTGGGCGGTGAAGGTATGAATAGGAAAATTATATTAAAAGGAAAAGATTTAATTGCAATGGCCAGAGTGGAGGGCAACAAGGTTTATGTGAAGGGTGCCGAAAACGAAAAAGTGTATGCCGTCATCAACAATAAAATATATTTGATGGACTTTTCCGGAAGTTTTTATGTGTCTCCCCGAGATGTGCAGGGTATTGTCGTGGTGGACGTGGACAACAACATTGTCATGAAGGGCGGTGAGGCCGACTGGACAAAAGTGCGGTCGGAGCTGTTGAATTTAAAAAAGAAACAACCTCAGGACGAAATTATTTTAGACAATGCAAAACCCGTTATGGCAACAGTTAAGAAACAACCTCAACCAACAGCACCCATGCCCACAGCACCCACAGCACCCATGCCCACAACAACTGAGGTACCTATGCCCATGATGACAGGGCCTCTTCCCGAAGAGATTCCCGATGAGATGATGGAAAACCTGCCCATCGATATGCCCGACGAGCAGTTGTCGGGAGAGGAGTTTCCCCCCAATCCACTCCCTCACTTTGTGGAGGATGTGCCTGCGGACGACGAGTATTTCCCCGAAGCAACCCCTTATGTTCCTCAGGAGACAAACAGCAGTGCTCCCTATACCCTTCCCGAAATTGTGGATATATACGGGCAGCCTGCGGGAGGGAATTCATCCATGAGCGCCCAGCAGCAAGTGGACGAAATTATCCGTAAAAAGAGGATGGAGGAGCAGCAGAGCCAAAACAATCAACAGACGACACCCATCGGCCTACCCCAAGAGATGACGGTGGAGGATGCGGGCAAATACCCTCCCGACAGTAACTTTAAACTGCAAGTGGAGGAACACTTGCGCAAGTTAGACCGGGAGCGTCAGTTGTTGCAAGAGGAAAAAAAGAAGTTTGAAGAGGAAAAGAAACGAGAGATGGCTCGCCGCAGGGCCGAAGATGAGCGCAGCAGATTAGAGCAGATGGAAATTCGCACCGAAGAAAAGAAGATGCGGGGAGACGAGAAAAGGTTCAAGATGGAACAGCAAGAGATGCAACGGGAGAAGATGCAGCAGGGCACGCAGGAGGAGAGTAAAGAGGTTCTTTCCGGCAATTTTTTTCCCTATGCAAATGCTCATGCTGCTCAAACTGATGGGAAGGCTGTAGAAATTATTGCCCTCATGAAGGAGGACGGGGAGGACATTCGCCCTTTTGGCGGCGCATATGGGATGTATCGGTGGAAGAAATTGAACCGGGCGAGCAGCCATTTGATCGTGGGGGAAAAGGACGGTGAGGTGATTTTGGGGGTTCCCGGTGACTTTGGCCTGACTCCGCCCAATCATTTGCACGAGTTTCGGGAATTTGCATACAGTGTCAACGGCATTGGCTATTGGTTAAAAAAGAGCTAAAATAATAATTTAGCGAGTTAAAGCTAAAAATAATTAAAATAAAAAAATTAAGATATTGACACAGAAATGTAGGAATTGTATATTAAATACAAAGAGCGCATCGGGTGAAACGGTCTGCTCCAAATAAAGAAATTACTATTTAGAGCAGCCGTTCAGTGTGGTTAGACGGCTGCTCTTGTTTTATCGGTTCTTGAGTTGATTTATTACAAAAATTAAGTGTAATGATGCAACTAAAATAAATTATTGCATTTTTAAACAAGATTGGTGTATATTAGATATAGATATGCAAAAATGAGGTATACTGATGAAAAAGTTCTATATCACTACACCAATTTATTATCCGTCCAACAAACTGCACATAGGGCACAGCTATTGTTCGGTGGCTACGGATTCCATTGCACGGTATAAACGTTTGCTGGGTTACGACGTGTTTTTCCTCACGGGGACAGACGAACACGGCCAAAAGATCGAGCGGGTGGCCAAGGAGAACGGCACCACCCCCAAGGCCTATGTGGACGAAATTGTTGCGGGGATTCGCTCCTTGTGGAAGCTCATGGACATTTCCAACAACGACTTCATCCGCACCACCGATGAGCGGCACATCAAAGCGGTACAAAAGATATTTAAAAAGTTATACGATCAGGGAGATATATATAAAGGAAGCTACGAGGGGTGGTACTGCACCCCCTGCGAAGCGTTTTTCACCGACCGGCAGCTCAAAGAGGGCAAGTGCCCCGACTGCGGCAGGGATGTGGAGCTTGCAAAAGAAGATGCATACTTTATGAATCTCTCTAAATATGCGGATCGGCTGATCGAACACATCAACAATAACCCAGAGTTTATTCTGCCCGTCTCCCGCAAAAACGAGATGTTAAACAACTTCTTGCTCCCGGGACTGGAGGATTTGTGCGTCTCCCGCACTTCCTTTACTTGGGGTATCCCCGTGGACTTCGATCCGGGGCACGTGGTATACGTTTGGGTGGATGCCCTGTCCAACTACATCTCCGCCCTTGGATATTTGACAGACGACGACAGTTTGTTTAAGAAGTATTGGCCGGCAGATGTGCACATTGTGGGTAAAGAGATCATTCGCTTCCACACGATTATTTGGCCCATCATGCTCATGGCGTTAAACTTGCCGCTGCCCAAACAGATTTTCGGCCACGGTTGGCTGACGCTGGACGGCGGAAAGATTTCCAAATCAGTGGGCAATGTCATCGACCCGGTGGAGTTGTGCGGTAAATACGGAGTGGACGCTGTGCGCTACTTCCTGCTGCGGGATGTTGCCTTTGGCCAAGACGGAAACTATTCCCACGAAGCCTTAATTATGCGCATCAATTCAGATTTAGCCAACGATTTGGGCAATCTGCTCTCCCGCACCGTGGCAATGATCGAAAAGTATTTCGGGGGTGAACTGCCCGAAAACACAGAAAAAGATGAATTTGCCGATGAAATTATGGCCATGGGTGCAAATCTGTATAAAACGGTTGAAACGGCTATGCAGGGATTTGCCTTGAGTGAAGCCATGATCACCATTTTTGAATACGTCTCTCGGTTGAACAAATATATCGACCAAACCATGCCTTGGGCACTGGCTAAAGACGAGGAAAAGAAAGCCGTGTTAGCCGGAGTGCTCTATCGGTTGGCCGAAGGGCTGCGAATCGTTGGGGTATTACTCACCCCCTTCCTCACCACCACGGGGCAAAAGATGTTTGAACAACTCTGCACCCCCGAGGAATTCAGAACGTATGATTCGGTTTGTTCAAACTGCTTTGGTGGGCACAAGGCCGTGAAGGTAACAAAAGGGGAAGCCCTGTTCCCCCGCATCGACATGAAGAAAGAGTTGGGTGAGGGTTAATGCCCCTGTTCGACAGCCACGCCCATCTCTTAGACCAACGCTTCTTAGAGGACAGGCAGTTTATCATCGACAACTTCGATGGGTTGATTTTAAATGCCGGATGTGATATCGACGATTCTTTGTTGGGCATTACCCTTGCACAGGCCAACGAGAAGGTGTATTGCTCCTGCGGCGTTCATCCCCACGAAGCGGCATCGGCACAAGAGGGGTATCTAAACGAACTCTCCGCCATGTTGCGCCAAGAAAAAGTGGTGGCTCTTGGGGAGATGGGGCTTGATTACCACTACGACTTTTCCCCCCGAGACGTGCAGCGCAAGGTGTTTGCAGAACAATTGGAGTTAGCAAAGCAAGAGAAAAAACCCGCAATCTTTCACATGCGGGAGGCGACCCAAGATTTTTTGGATATTGTAAAAAATGTTTGCGTGTCCGGGGTGATGCACTGTTTCTCGGGCAGTGCCCAAACGGCCAAAGCGTGCTTGGATTTGGGGTATTTCATTTCCTTTTCGGGCAGCCTCACCTTTAAAAATGCAACAAAACTCTTGGAAGCCGCAAGGGTTGTTCCCCTGGATCGGCTGATGGCCGAGACGGATTGCCCCTATCTTTCGCCCCACCCCAAGCGGGGAGAGCGAAATGAGCCAAAAAACGTCTCTTTGGTTGTGGCAAAACTGGCAGAACTCCACGGCAAGTCCTATGAAGAAATGCAGGCAATCACCTTTGAAAATGCAAAAGTGCTGTATGGCATCTAATTTTTGAATATTTATAATTTGTAGCACACATACTAAGTTTACAAAATATACAAGTCGAGGAGTGGGCTATGAAGGATCAAGACGTACACATCACCACCCGTGATGTGGTGCTCAGAGCATGGGACAACACAAAGGAATTAATCCGGGACTTTGTCAACTATTCCAAAGAAGTGGAAGACAAAGATGCAGTAAAAATTTTTGAAAAGACAGCAGACGATTTGGGTAAACACGCATCGGACATGCGAGAGTGGTTGCTCAGCAATCAGCAGTAAGGCGAGAGCACTTGGTCAATAGAACCGAGTGCTTTCTATAATCTGTCTATTAAATTTGACTTGTTTATAGAGTTGGTGTATAGTAATTCCAGACAGTGATTGTGAACAGGAGTTGTTATGCGCAAAAACAGGCACACCACCATTGTAGACATTGCAAAGGAGTGCGGGCTCTCCCCCACAGCGGTGTCCAAGGCTCTCAACAACAAGGGGAGCTTGCGGCCCGAAACCGTTGAACGTGTACTGGAAACTGCAAAGAGGCTCAACTATGTGCCCAACAACTTTGCAAAGAGTTTGCGGCTCAATTCTTCCAACACCATTGGGGTGATCATCGGGGATACGTCCTATTCGTTTTTTTCCAGTGCCATGAAGGGCATGGAGGCTCGGGCGGAGGAGAGCGGATACGATTTAATCTTTTGCAACACCGATCGCCTGCACGACAAAGAAAAACATGCGGTGGAAACCCTGGCCAGCAAGAAAGTCAGCGGCATTGTGCTGGTGGCATCCCTGCTGCTAGGCCCCCAAGATGTTGAGTATATTAAAAGTTTTTCCATACCCGTCACCTATATCATCCGCTATCCCGAGGGAGGGGACTTCGATTGCGTCTCCAACGACAACGTAAAGGGAAACCACACCCTCACCAATTATCTCATCGAGACGGGCAGCAAAAAGATTCACTATTTATCCTTGAGCCAAGACAACAGCAGTGGACTCAATCGATTGCTGGGTTATAAATCTGCCCTTAAGCAGCACGGCATTCCCTACGACGAGCGCTTGGTGCGCACATGCGAACCCACCTTCGAGGCGGGGTGCAGGGGGGTTGAACAGTGGCTGGACAGTGGGGAGCAGATTGAAACGTTGATGTGCGGCTGCGACATGATTGCTGTGGGTGCCATGAAGGTGCTCACCAACCGGGGGTATGCAATACCCGGCCATGTGCGCCTTGCGGGATACGACGACATTGAATTTGCCGAATATTTAATGACACCCTTGACCACCATGCGCCAACCCCAGTATGAGCTTGGCTACACGGGAATCGACGTGCTGCTCAACCGGATAAAAGAACCAAGCTCCAAACCCACACATGTAACGATGGATTCGGAGCTTGTTATTAGAGGCTCGACTTAATTAAGTGATTTGTTAAACAATTCGGTCAAGTGCGACCGCATGATGACGGTTTCTGAAACGTTGTCCACCCTGTTGCCGTTTTCCCATTCGTTCCAGTAGTACTCAATGCCGATAAACCCTGCATAATTGGTTTCCTTCATTTTTGCAACGACTTTTGAATAGTCGATGACGTTTTGTGCAAACACGGTTTGCATTTCCTCTTTGTTTGCGCACCGGGCGTGGAAGTGAGAAGCAAACTGCACCAGATCGTCCATTTCCTCCTGTGGTGCACCAATGCGCACAAAGTGGGTGTAGTCCAGGGTGAGGGTTAGGCCGGGCACGCTCTCCACCATGCGCTTTGCATCTTTTGGATTTTGTACAATGGAGCCAAAGTGTGCTTCGGTGCTCAGAGTGATTCCCTGCTTTGCCGCATAGTCAACCCGCCAAGCCAACTCTTCGCACATCCGTGCAAAGGAATCTTCAAAGGATTCTTCTTCAAAGTGTACGCCGGGTAAGATGGTGGCGTGTTTTCCGCCCAGTTCTTGGGTATACTCTATCAGTTTTTTAAACCAATCGGCAGCAAAGTCTCGCCTGTCCTCGTCGGGCTGGTTGATGGCATATACCGAAAAGTCGGTGTCACACTGCAAAAACACATCCGCAGGGTTGAGGCCCACACTTTTTAATGTTTTTTTCAACTTCTTTGCATTTTTGGAAATGTCTGAAAATTCGGTGGAGGGCTGGATGTGAGAGCGTTTCTCAAACAGGCCGATGTCCACCTCTTGAAAGTCCAGCAGGCTAATTAATTTGAGCGCTTTTTCGTGCTCGAGTAACGGGAATGTAAAATCTGCACATGCAAACAAAGGTTTCATAGGTTTAACCTCTTTCGATATAGATTTATCCCACGAAGGATCCGCCGTTTACGTCCAGTACTGCGCCTGTTGCAAAGGAAGATCTTTTGGAAGCGAGAAAGGCAACGGTGTTGGCAATGTCCTCGGGGGTACCGAACCGCTGCAATGGTATGGATTGAGCTAAATCCTTGCGTTTTTCTTCAGTAAATGTCAAAAGTATATCTGTTTCGGTGGGTCCGGGGGCCACACAATTTACGTTGATATTAAATTTTGCCAGACGAGTTGCCAAGCCGTAGGTCAGCCCGATGACTCCCGATTTGGTGGCACTGTAGGCCAGACCGTTTTTCAGCCCACCCATGCGCCCGGCGAGGGAGCTTAAGTTGATGATGCTGCCCCTGTTATTTTTTTTCATAGTGGGAATCACCTGTTGGCACATAAAGAATACACCGCTTAGGTTCACGCTTAAAATCTTGTTCCACTCCTCTTCGGTGATATCTTCGATTTCGGTGCTGTGCAGGATGCCGGCATTGTTCACCAGAATGTCGATGTCCCCGCACTGGGCGACAGCTTGTTCTACAGCCCGTTCAATGTCTTTTTTTGAGCTCACGTCGCATTGAATAAATGTTGCAAAATAACCCAAATCGTTTATTTCTTGGACAGCAGCAAGGCCTTTTTTTGCATTCACATCAAACAAAATGGGTCGGGCACCTTCTTTTGCAAAGGTTGTTGCAATGGCTTTGCCAATCCCCTGAGCTGCACCCGTGATAATTGCCACTTCCTGATTAAAAAGCTCCATAAATAAGACCTTTCAAAAGTAATCGATATTCGTCGAGTTTAACGTTGTACTTGGATGATATTATCATACAGATTCTATATGTGTTTGTCAAGTTTTTTTATAGTATATATAGAATGATTTGAACCGTTTGTGAGCAAAGAAGACTCCGCCTGCCGTGTATCTTGGCACCCTTTAATGGTATAGCCAATTATACAACAATTGGACAAAGTTTGTAAATAGATTGGCAATTCCGTTCATACAAATCAAAAAACTGTTGCTAAATGGAAAAGACTTTGATATAATTGTGTTTGTGTCAAAATGGACACGGTATTCCTTTGCTCCACAGCTGTGTTTGTGGGGCCTAAAGTCCAAGGAGGAGGTGAAAGAATGAGAAAGTATGAGTGCATGTATATCCTAAAGCCCAACCTCGAAGACGAAAAGCGCAACGATTTGATCAAACGTTTTTCGGGCATTGTGGAGAGCAACGGCGGCAAGGTGATTGATGTGGACGAATGGGGTGTGCGGAAAATGGCCTATGCCATCGACTACATCCACGACGGTTTTTACGTCTTAACGCACTTCGAGGCGGAAGCGAGCTTCCCGCCCGAAATGGAACGTAATTTCAAAATTTGCGAAGACGTAATGCGCTTTATGATTATAAGCGACGAGAAGTAGGTATTTAGTGTGCAAGAATAGTTTCATAATTATTTGTACCGTAAGTGAAACAGCGGAATGGAGTTTTTTATGAACAAAGTGTTTCTGATTGGGAACTTGACGAGAGATCCCGAGTTTAAGAAAACGCCAAACGATATCTCTGTGTGCACCTTCTCCCTGGCTGTAAACCGCAGGTTTGCTTCGTCCAACGGGGAACGGGAAGCAGATTTTTTGAATATTGTCGCTTGGCGGGGCTTGGCAGACATTTGTGCAAAATACTTGCAAAAGGGCAGACCCTGTGCGGTCGCAGGAGAAATTCGCACCCGCTCGTATACCACGCAGCAGGGCGAAAAGAGATATATCACGGAGATTCAGGCGGACGATGTTCAATTTTTGGGCACCGGAAGCAGCGGAAGCGGAGGCGGACGCATCGACGGTGACAGGGGGCCAACCCCACCACCCTTCCCCAGTGAGGATTTCACACCCCTAGACGACGAAGAACTGCCCTTCTAGTCAATCTATATTGAGGAGAAAACAATGAACGAGGAAAGAAAAGCCAACTTTCGCCGTATGAAACGGCCTAAGAAGAAGATTTGCATTTTCTGTGCCGATAAGATCGAACATATCGATTATAAGGACACTGTGCGCCTCAAAAAGTTCACCACCGAGCGTGGCAAGATTATGCCAAGACGTGCTTCGGGAACTTGTGCAAAGCACCAGCGCCAGTTGTCAACGGCAATCAAGCGTGCACGCATGGTTGCATTGATGCCCTATACGGCTGACTGATTAAATAATTGGGGGAGCAAATGTTTCTTTATGGAAACTTTTGAATATTTGCTGCAAAAGAAGGGTCACTTCATTTTGCGGCAAACCCCTTTCATTTTGGTTTTGGAGAAATAATGGAAAAAAAGCTCATCATCCGGGGGGGAATACCCCTTCACGGAAGTGTTTGTGTATCTGGAGCAAAGAATGCGGCAGTTGCAATTATTCCTGCTGCGCTGCTGGCAGATACACCGAGTGAAATTGAAAACTTGCCCTATATTGAGGACACCAAAATTTTAGCAGATATTTTGGTGAACATGGGTTCTAATACAAAATTATCAAGTAACGGAAACATTACCATCGACCCAACCAACGTGTCCGAGTACATCATCGATTACGAACTGGTGCGCCGTATGCGTGCTTCGTATTACCTGTTGGGCGTGTTGCTCTCCCGCTTCGGCAGGGCGGAAATTTGCCTGCCCGGAGGGTGTGAGATTGGGCTGAGGCCCATCGATCAGCACATCAAGGGTATGGAAGCTTTGGGTGCCACAGTGAAGCTGGAATACGGCAAGCTGATTGGTTGTGCGCCGGAGGGGCTGATTGGTGCAGATGTATATTTAGACATCTCTTCGGTGGGTGCAACGATTAACATCATGCTGGCCGCTGTGAAAGCTTCGGGTAAAACCACCATCTTTAACGCAGCAAAAGAACCCCACGTGGTGGACGTGGCTAACTATTTAAACTGCATGGGTGCACGGGTCACCGGGGCTGGTACGGACGTGATTAAAATTCGGGGGGTAAAATCCCTGAAAGGGTGTTCCTACAGCGTAGTGCCCGATCAGATCGAAGCGGGTACATTGATGATCGCCGCTGCCGCCACCAAGGGTGATGTCACCATCAACAACTTAATTCCCCATCACATGGAGGCACTTTCTGCCAAGCTGGTAGAAATGGGCATCAGCATCGAAGAGGGGGGAGACTATATCCGGGTGTTTGGGGGAAAACAGCCAAAAGCGGTGCAAATCACCACGCTGCCCTATCCCGGTTTCCCAACGGATTTGCAGCAGCCCATCTCGGCCTTGCTGGCAACGGCACAGGGGACTTCGCTGATTGTGGAAAACATTTTTGAATCTCGCTTTGGCCATGTAAACGAATTAAAGCGCATGGGTGCGGATATGAACATCAACCAGCGGGTGTGTATCATCAACGGAACGGATAAGCTCATGGGTTCGCCGGTAACGGCAAGCGACCTGCGGGCGGGCGCTGCCCTGGTGGTTGCGGGGTTGATGGCCCAAGGGGTTTCGGAAATTTATAATGTGAAATATATTGATCGAGGGTACGACAATCTCGAGAAGAAGTTAGTGGCGCTGGGCGCCGACATCAAACGGGCATAAGAAACTGTGCAAGAGGGTTTTCAAAACAAACCCTCTTTTTTATTGGATTTGTTTCAAACGGAACTCCAAGTAATCGCAGGACACCAAGTGGTACACCACCCCATCTTTTACGATTTCGGGTGCAATGGTTTTGTGGGCTTCGCCGTGCAAATGTCCATAAACCACGTGCTTTGCCCCTGCTTCGCTAAAAATTTGGGTAAAGGCACTGGGGTTTTTGTTGTCGAAGGGGGGGAAGTGCATCATGCCGAAAACCGTCTTTCCCGCAAGCTCTCGCTTGGTGGCAGACAAGGTCAGTCGTCCCGCTTCCCGGAGATAAATCTTTTGATCCTCTCCCGTGCTCTTGTCGCCGGGGATGTTCCAGCCTCTGGAACCGATGATGGCAACATCTCCAAACACCAAACAATCGTTTTGTAACACATACGTGTTGTTAAACAAGACAGGGCGAATTTTGTTCAGCGAACTCCACCAGTAGTCGTGGTTGCCCCGAAGCAGCACTTTATGCCCCGGCAAGCTGCAAATTTGGGTTAAATCGGGCAGTGCATCTTCCAAATGCATAGCCCAACTGGTATCCCCGCACAGGAGAACGAGATCTTCATCACCCACACACTCCTGCCAATGGGACGTTATCTTTTGAAAGTGATCCGTCCAGTTGTCCCCAAAAATCTCCATGGGTTTGGGATTTTTACCAGACAGGTGGAGATCACCAATGGCAAACACCTTCATTCTTCCACCGCTTCTTCGCTCTTAGGCAGCGCTGCATATTTAAAAATCAGTTCGGTGACCTGTTCCTTACCCGTCTTGTCCAGAGAAGAAAACGCCACTGTGTCCACCCCCGCCTGAATCTTGAGTTCGGCTAAGATGTTTTTCACATAGTGGGGGCGTTTGGATTTTGCAATTTTATCTGCCTTGGTGGCAACCAACACAAAGGGGATGCACATCACCTGAGAGTAATAGAGCATTTGTTTGTCGAATTCGTTGGGGCTGTGGCGGATATCCATTAAAACAAAGATACACCGCAAATTTTTGGTGGTGTTAAAATAATCCGAAACCATGCTGTCCCAACTGGCCTTTTCGGTTTTAGAAACTTTGGCATACCCGTAGCCGGGTAAGTCGGTGAGCACCACTTCTCTGTTGAGTTTAAAAAAGTTCACCAAACGGGTTTTACCCGGTGTGGAACTTGTTTTTGCAAGTTTTGAATGGTTGGTGATGCAGTTGATGAGGGAGGATTTACCTGCATTGGATCTGCCCGCAATGGCGATTTCGGGCAAACCGTAATCCACGTAATCCTTGACCCCCTTCATACTCTTTAAAAATTCGCTTTGTTTAATCATTAGACCTCACTGTTTAAGTTTTATATACATCTCCGCGATTGTTTATTTTAATTACTCTAATTACTTCATCTTCATAACAAAATATTACCCTTACTTTACCAACTCTTAATCTGAATAGAGTTGGATTTTGTGTTCCCTCAACCCTTGCAATATCCCATGCTGACATTTGATTTATTGCATCAAAAATTCTTGTGGCCTGTTTTTTGGATTGGGAGAGCAAGAATTTCTTGGCTTGCTTTGAAAATATAATCGTTTTCAATTAACCATACCATCAATAAGCTCTCGCATTTCTTCATTAGAAGTCCATTCATCTTCATTCATTATCTGCATAATCTCTTCAAGTTCATGAGGCTCTAATGAAACAACATTATTCTGAGTGTTCACCCATTTTATCGCTTTTAAAGCCATTCCAATTTTTTCAAAGGGCAATTCATTTACCATTTTAATCAGTTCTTGCTGTTCACTGATCATAAATACACCACCTCCCCTTTAGAAATTCGCTTTGTTTAATCATTAGACCTCACTGTTTAAGTTTTATATACATCTTCACGATTGTTGATATCTTTAATTATGTATTTATTATCTTCTTTTACAAAACAATAGCGTACATTGCCAATGCGCAACCGAAATATCACAGGATACTTTGAACCCTTTAAAATTCCACAATTGCCGTTTTTAACACTTGCATAATGTTGTCGGCAAAGACAAATTCAAGTTTGGCCTTCACTTCTTCGGGAATCTCTTCCAAATCACGCTTGTTGTCCTTGGGGATAATCACCGTCTTCATGCCCACTCGCACGGCAGCGATCACCTTTTCCAGCAGCCCCCCAATGGGCATGACGTTGCCCGTCAGGGTGATTTCTCCCGTCATCGCCACGTCTGAACGAACGGGCTTACCCGACAGTGCACTGTATACCGCAGTGGCCATGGTGATACCCGCCGATGGACCGTCCTTGGGGATGGCACCCGAGGGGCAATGAATGTGAATGTCTGTATTTTCAAAAAGATCATGGGGTAATTTGAGAGTTTCACTCTTGGCACGAATGTAACCAAGGGCTGCCTTTGCGCTCTCCTGCATCACATCCCCCAGTTGGCCGGTTAAACTCAGTCCGCCCTTGCCGCTCATGTGCACCACTTCCACGGGCAGGGTTTTACCCCCAACCGATGTCCATGCAAGGCCCATGCAAACCCCCACCTTGGGTTTTTTCTGCTTCTCGTCCTCCGAATACTTGGGCACACCCAAATATTTTTGCAAGTTGGAGTGTTTGATGGTGATACCCTCTAAATCACTCTCTAAAATTTCCCTTGCAGCTTTGCGGCACACCTTGGCGATGGTGCGCTCCAAGTTGCGCACACCCGATTCGGAGGTATACCCGTTGATCATTTTTAAAATGGCATTGTCCGAAAACCGCAGCATTTTTTGTTTTAAGCCGTGGGCATCCATCTCCTTGCGGATGAGGTGCCGCTTGGCGATCATTAGCTTTTCGTTTTCCATATAACTGGACAGCTCAATCACTTCCATTCTGTCAAGCAACGGACGGGGAATGGTGTCCAGAGAGTTGGCGGTGGTTAAAAAGATGACGCTTGAGAGATCGAAGTCGATATCTAAATAGTGATCCCGAAAGGTGCTGTTCTGCTCAGGGTCCAACACTTCCAGCATAGCAGAAGCAGGGTCACCCCGGAAATCCCCCGACATTTTATCGATTTCGTCGAACAAAAACACAGGGTTCATGGTGCCCGCCTGTTTCATGGAGTGGATGATACGTCCGGGAATGGCCCCGATGTACGTACGCCGATGTCCCCGGATCTCGGCTTCGTCCCGCACACCCCCAAGGGACGTGCGCACAAACTCCCTGCCCATAGCACGGGCGATGGAGCGAGCGATGGACGTTTTACCCACGCCGGGAGGCCCCACAAAGCACAGGATGGGGCCCTTGGAATTTTTGGTGAGTTGTTTCACTGCCAGATATTCCACAATGCGTTCCTTCACCTTTTCCAAACCGTAGTGGTCTTCGTCCAGAACTTTTTGTGCATTTTTTAAATCCATGTTGTCCTCGGTGGATTTACCCCAGGGCAGGGAGAGTATCCAGTCGATGTAGGAGCGGATAACGGAGGATTCGGGGGAGGAAGAGGACATCTTCTCCATGCGGCTCAGTTCCTTTTCTGCCTTAACCCTAGCTTCATCGGTTAAGGGCAGCTCTTTGATCTTTTGACGAAGCTCTTCCGCTTCGCTCACGTCTCCCTCGTTTAATTCATTTTGTATGACTTTCATCTGCTCCCGCAGGTAGTATTCCTTTTGGGATTTATCGATTTGTTTTTTTACATTTTTCGCAATTTCACTCTCCAGCCCGGCAATTTCAATTTCCCGTGCCAGCACCTCGATGAGGGTGTTCACCCGCATGTCGAGATCCACGCTGTCCAGCACCCGTTGTTTATCTTCGATGCGCACGAGCACGTTGCCCGCAATTAAATCGGCAAGCTGCCCGGGGCTGGTGATTTCGTTGGCCAGCAGCGCCATGTCGGGGGACAAGCGATTGGATTTATGGGCGTAGCGCTCAAAGAGGGAGAGCAGGGTGCGAATCTGGGCTTCGCTCTTGGTTTCGTCCGCACAGGCCGGTTCGTCAATGGGTTCCACGATGGCAATGCGCATGTCGTCCTGATCTTCGTATTCGATCATGCGGGCACGGCTCACCCCTTCGGACAACACCCGAATGATATCGCCGGGCAGTTTTAAAATTTGTTTGATCTTAGAGATGACACCCATGGTGTACAGGTGTTCAAACTCCGGCTCTTCGGTGCGCATATCTTTTTGTGCTGTGAGGAATATGAGCTGATCGCCTTCCACTGCCGCTTCCAGTGCGTTGACAGATTTCGCCCTGCCAACGTCAAAGTGCAGCATCATTTCGGGGAACATAACCACACCCCGCATTGCTACCAGTGGCATTGTTTGAGTTTGCATAAGAACTTCATTCCTCCGTTTCATTTGCGGCACGAATGGTGATGAAACAATCTTTCACGCCAATCCACCGCAGTATTTAAAAATAATAAATTTCTAACTTTATTATATCCCAAAATCCATATTTGTTCAATAAAAAACCAACGAAAAAGATTGTTTCGAAGATTTTCAAATGAAACTGATTGCCAAAGTGTGCAAAGAATGGTATACTGAAAAGCATTGTTATGAATATGATAAATTTAGATACAGTATTAAAAGGTGTCACCAACCCATCTAGGTACACCGCAAACGAATACAACGCAAATGTAGCGGCTGAAGCGGAGATAAACTACTGCCTTTGTTTTCCCGATGTCTACGAAGTGGGCATGTCTCACTTGGGTTCCTCTATCCTGTACAACATCATCAACAGCAGGCAGGATGCCCGGTGCGAGCGGTGTTACAGCCCGTGGGTGGACATGGAGGAAAAGCTTAGGGAAGTGAATATTCCCCTATTTTCCTTGGAAACAAACACACCCCTCAAGGAATTTGATATTTTAGGCATCAGCGTCGGTTACGAACTCTTGTTTTCCAACGTTATCAACATGCTCAATTTGAGTGGCATTCCCCTTTTGGCAAAAGAGCGGGACGATTCCTATCCCATCATCATTGCTGGCGGAGGAGGGGTTTTTAATATTGAACCCATCTGCGAAGTGTTTGATCTGGTTGTGGTGGGCGAGGGAGAAGAAGTCACCGGCGAGCTGCTGGACTTATACAAAAAATTCAAAGGGGACAAACAAGCATTTATAGCCGAAGCGGCAAAGCTTGCGGGGATTTATGTGCCCTCTTTTTACGACATTTCTTACAAAGCCGATGGCAGGATCGATACAATCAAACCCAACCATGAACATGCCCAGTTGCCCGTTCAAAAGAGAGTGGTCGAGGATTTAGACAAGGCTGTATACCCCACAAAACCTTTGGTTCCCTATTTTAAATCCGTCCACGACCGCATGGTTTTGGAAATTTTTCGTGGGTGTACCCGTGGGTGCAGGTTTTGCCAAGCGGGGTATATCTACCGCCCGGTGCGGGAGAAATCCTTGGATGTGCTCGTCTCTCAGGCGAAGGAGCTGTTTGCCAACACCGGCTGTGATGAAATATCCCTGTGCTCCCTGTCCAGCGGGGACTATTCCCGGATCAACGAATTGTTGTTAACACTCACCGAGTATTTTTCAAAAAGACACGTGTCGGTAGCACTGCCCTCCTTGAGGGTGGATTCCATCAGCGGTGAGCTGACCCAGCTCATCAAAGCTGTGCGCAAGACGGGGTTGACCATCGCCCCCGAGGCGGGAAGCCAGCGCATGCGGGATCGTATCAACAAAAATTTAACCGAGGAAGACATTCTGACAAACGTGCGGAGTGCCTTTTTGTCGGGGTACGACACGGTGAAGCTGTATTTCATGCTGGGGTTACCCCATGAGACCAACGAGGATCTGGACGCCATTGCCGATCTGGTCTACAAGATTCGGGAGGAGTATTACACACTGCCCAAGGAAAAGCGTGCACGCCCCCCCCACATTACGGTTTCCGCATCTTGTTTTGTGCCCAAGCCCTTCACCCCATTTATTTACAATGGGCAGGACGACTACGACACCCTGCGGGAAAAGCAGTTTTATTTAAAAGATCAGCTTAAAAAACTTAAAAACGTAAAATTCAACTACCACGACCCAAAGGTGAGTCGGTTAGAAGCGATACTCACCCGGGGGGACAGGCGGTTGCTAAAGGCCATCGTCTGTGCGGTTGCTAAGGGAGTTAAGTTTGACGCATGGAACGAATGTTTTGATTACGACATCTGGAACGAGGCCTTTGTCGAGTGTGGCATAGACCCATCGTTTTATGCCAACCGGGATTTTGATTATGATGAAACACTACCCTTCGACATGATCTCCTGCGGTGTTGCCAAGGCCTTCTTTGTTGCAGAGGCAGAGCGGGCAAAAGAGGGAACAACCACCCCCGATTGCCGGAACGGCTGTGTGGGCTGCGGAATGGAGGGCTGTTCATGAGAGTGGGTATCAAGTTTGCACGGGATGATCGGGCCAAATACGTGGCGCACTTGGACATGCAGCGGTGTATACAGCGCATGCTCGTTCGCTCTGGCCTTTCCTGCGAATACTCTTCGGGATTCAACCCCCACATCACCCTTTCCTTTGCCTCCCCCCTGCCCGTAGGTGTGGCCACAAAGGGGGACTACTTTGAGTTTGTGCTAACCGACAGGTTGGATTTAAAAACTGTCTTGCAGGCCCTCTGTTGCGTGTGCCCCCCGGGTATCACCATTCTTGCAGCATTTGAACTGTTTGGCAAGAAGCTAATGGCCTCTGTTGCGTATGCAACCTATGAGCTATCCAGCTGTTCGGATTTTAAAAAGCTCGTCGATTCCCTTCGCTCCCCTCAATTGATGATCACCAACAAAAAGGGAAATTCCTTTGACGCAATACCCCTCATTCATGCATGGACAGAATTGAATGAGCGTATCATAATAACGGTGCACTTTTCCAGTGCAAAGACGCTAAACCCAGCAGACATTTTAAAGGCTCTCGGACAAGAGGCTTCTATTGAACGCCTTGACCTTTTGAATGAAAAATTGCTGCCCCTGATGGATCAAGAAGTTTAAATTTTTATAAAGGTTGTGGATATGGAAAAAATAATCGTTGCAGATGTGAATCCGCTGGAGGTTCGCATTGCCCTGTTGGAAAACGGGCAATTGTGCGAACTGCAAATCGAGCGCAGGGAGCGGGAACGGCTGGTGGGTAATATCTACAAGGGGCGTGTTGCCAACGTTCTGCCGGGAATGCAAGCGGCATTCATCGACATTGGGCTTAAGCGCAATGCATTTTTGTATGCGGGAGATATCTTAGCCGACAAGTCAGACTTCGAATTCAACAATATATCCGACAACATTTCCCCAACACAAGACATAGCCCCCAACATTTCCGAAATGCTCAAGGTGGGGCAAGATATTATGGTGCAGGTGCTCAAACAGCCGGGGGGCAACAAGGGGGCTAGGGTCACCACCCACATCACCCTGCCCGGGCGTTCGCTGGTGCTCATGCCCACGGTGAACCACATCGGAGTTTCGCGCAAGATCGAGCACGAGTCCGAGCGGGAGCGGCTGCGCAAGGAAGTGGAGCGCATTGCCATTGGGGATATGGGCGTCATCATCCGCACGGCGGGGGAGGGGCAGCACGCCCAAGACTTCGTCGCCGAAATCGAGTTTTTAAAGAAGCTGTGGGGCAGGGTGAACAAACGCTTTAAGTTATTGTCCGCACCCAGGCTGCTCCACGCAGAAGAGAGTTTAATCTTTCGCACTGTGCGGGACATGTTGGGGGACGATATCTCCAAATTTGTCATCAACAACAAGGAATACTTTGAAAAAGTACAGGCAGTGGCCAACATCATCGCCCCCGGCCTGTCCGATAAAATCGAATACTTCGATGCCCACTACGACATCTTCACCCACTACGACATCTCCGCCAAAGTAAACCGCATCCTAGGCCGCAAGGTGTGGCTCAAGTGCGGGGGATACCTCATCATCGATGAGACAGAGGCATTAACTGTGGTGGATGTGAACACGGGTAAGTACGTGGGGGACAACGATCTGCAAAACACCATTTTAAGCGTCAACTTAGAGGCGGCGGAGGAGATCGCCAAGCAGCTTCGACTGCGGGATGTTTCGGGTATCATCGTCATCGACTTTATCGACATGGAGCGGGAAGAAAACCGGGAGAAGGTGCTGGAGTGCCTAAAAAATGCCCTGAAAAACGACCGAACAAAAACCAACGTGCTGGGGATCACCGGCCTTGGTTTGGTGGAAATGACGAGAAAGAAAGTGCGCCGCAAGCTGTCCACCCTCACCAAGCGGGAGTGTCCCCTGTGCGGGGGGCAGGGTATGGTGGATAATCTGGAGAGTGTGGTGCTCAGCATCCGCAGGGAAGTGATCCGTGCCTTAAACGAAACGTCCTTCAACGAATTTTTAATCTACCTTCACCCCGAGATCGAGGCTTTCTTTTCCCAGCGAAAGGATATCTGCGAAGATTTTAAAGCGGTCATCGGGGAGCGGAAGCTCTTCCTAAAACCCAAGGAAGCTCAAAACGTGTGTGAGTTTAAGTTGGTGGGGGTGAGCGACAAGGAGCTTCGAGAAGAGATGAAGGAATCCTTTGCATTGCATCAAATTTAGTTAAGTTTCTACTGAAATATTTCGATAGTATTTACATAGATGGGAGGGATTCCTATGGTGAATGTATCCAACAACAAATCCATTCTGCCCGTTAATAAGAGCCTAAACAACACATCACCCCTCAAAAACCAACGGGATGTGCAGGAGAAGGAGTCTCCCTTTGTTGGGGAGTACACCGACTACGTCCAAGGGTTTACGGTGAACATCAGCGAAAAATACCGGGAGAAACAGGAGTTCGAGGCCAATTGCCAGACTTGCGCCCAGCGCACCTATGTGGACGGTTCCAGCGATCCGGGGGTTTCCATGAAAACACCCACCAACGTCTCCCCCGAGCAGGCGGCATCGGTGGTGGCAGCCCACGAGCAGGAGCACGTGAGCAGGGAGAAGTCCAAGGCGGAGTTTTTGGGGCAAGACATTGTGTTCCAGGCAGTGCAGCTCTATACCTCCATTTGCCCCGAGTGCGGCAAGGCATACGTTTCGGGAGGCAAGACAACCACCCAAACTCAATCCAAACCTCAGGCAGCAGATGCCGAAGAGCCAGCATTAGATATGGCAGTATAAATTAGAATAATATAAATAAATTTATTATAAAATGTAAGCAAACTATTAATTGGCTTGCATTTTTACTTTTTAAGAGTATAATAAGTACTGTTTACCTTATGAAGCCAATTTTGGAAATTTATACATAGAAAGAAGGAATGTAGTTTGAAACTGATCGGCAAATACCTAAAGCCCTTTTTGTGGGGGCTTTTGGGATGTGTGGCGCTGCTCTTGCTCCAAACCCTGTGTGACTTAAACTTACCCAACTATATGTCCGACATTGTCAACGTGGGTATTGTGGCGGGAGACACAGATTTTATCGTGAGCACAGGGTTTACCATGCTGGGTATTGCCCTGCTGGGGGGAACGGCCACAGTAATTGTGAGTTTAATCTCCTCTCGCATTGCGGCAGGGGTGGCAAAAAACATACGCATGGACGTCTTTGACAAGGTGACACAGTTTTCCAACAATGAGTTCGATAAATTTGGCTCTGCGTCGCTGATCACCCGTTCCACAAACGATGTAACGCAAATTCAAATGCTGCTCACCATGGGCATTCGCATGATGATTTACGCCCCCCTGTTGGCCATTGGCGGGGTGTTTATGGCCCTTGGCAAATCCCCCTCCATGGGGTGGATCATCGCCTTGGCGGTGGTGGTGCTCTTGGGGCTGATCATCGTTGTGTTTGCACTGGCTATGCCGAAGTTTAAAATGATGCAAAAGCTGATAGATCGGCTCAATCTGGTGACGAGAGAGGAACTGACGGGGCTGATGGTCGTCCGTGCCTTTGATGCCCAGGAGTTTGAAAGAGAGCGGTTTAAGGAGGCCAACACCAACTTAACAAAAACAAACCTGTTTATCAACCGAGTGATGGTCTTAATGATGCCCGCCATGATGCTGATCATGAACGGCACTTCGCTGCTCATCGTTTGGATTGGTTCGGGGCTGGTGGGCAACGGTGCCATGCAGGTGGGAGACATGATGGCCTTTATGCAGTATGCCATGCAGATCATCATGGGTTTCCTCATGATATCCATGATGTTTATCTTCATCCCCCGGGCTATGGTTTCGGCCGCAAGAATCCGTGAAGTGCTGAACACCGAAATTGTCATTCAAGAACCCAGCGTTCCGGTGACCGATATACCCAAAAAGGGTGTCATCGAATTTAGGGATGTGTGCTTCCGCTACAGCGGAGCGGAGGAAGACGTGCTCTCCCACATCTCCTTTTGTGCACGTCCGGGAGAGACGGTTGCATTCATCGGTTCAACGGGTTCGGGTAAATCCACCCTCATCAACCTCATCCCAAGGTTTTACGACGTCACTTCGGGAGAAATTCTTTTGGACGGTATCAATATCAAGGACATGAGCCAGCACGACTTGCGGGAGATGATCGGTTATGTACCCCAGCGGGGCATGCTGCTCTCGGGCACCATAGCCTCCAACCTCAAATACGGGCATCAGGATGCGGAAGATGCCGCCATGAGAGAAGCGGCAGAAATCGCCCAAGCCATGGAGTTTATTGGCGACAAGGAAAATGGGTTCGATTCCGAAATATCCCAAGGGGGAACCAACGTCTCGGGGGGGCAAAAGCAAAGGCTGTCCATCGCCCGTGCACTGGTGAAACAACCAAAGGTCTATATTTTCGACGATTGCTTCTCCGCACTGGATTTTAAAACCGATGCCAAGGTGCGCTCTGAGCTTAAAAAACATACCCAAGAAGCGACGGTGGTGATGGTCGCCCAGCGGGTGAGCACCATTATGGGTGCAGAACAAATTTTTGTGCTGGATGAGGGAAAAATTGTGGGCAGGGGCACCCACCAGGAGTTGCTCAAAAGTTGTGCCCAGTACTACGAGATTGCGTCCACGCAGCTCTTTGGCATTGAGAAGGAGGTGGCACAATGAACGCAATGAGAGGAGGCCCGGGTGGGCCTGTGGAGAAGGCCAAGAACTTTAAGGGCACCATCCAAAAACTCGTCAAGTATTTGGGGGTTTACAAGTGGTCTATTATAACGGTGATGGTCTTTGCCGTTGCGTCCACCATCTTTACGATTTTAGGCCCGCAAAAGTTAGGCGAAGCCACCACCGAACTGTTTGGCGGTATTATGCGCATGGCCTCGGGCAGCAAAGAGGGTATTGATTTTGAAAAGATTGCAGGCATTTTACTCTATCTGCTGGGGTTATACGGCCTGAGCGCACTGTTTGCCTATATACAAGGGTTTATCATGAGTAACGTGACGATGAAGGTGACGTACAACTTGCGCAGGGATATCAACGAAAAGATACACAAACTGCCCTTTCGTTATTACGACAAAACCACCACAGGGGAAGTGCTTTCTCGGATCACCAACGATGTGGACACCATTAACCAAAGTTTGAGCCAAAGTTTGACGCAAATTATTACATCGGTCACATCCCTCATCGGTATTTTGGTGATGATGTTCACCATTAACGTGACCATGACGCTCATCGCACTGGTGGTGCTGCCGGTTTCGGGGGTTGTGGTGGGTTTTATTGTCAAGCGTTCCCAGAAACACTTTGGGGCACAGCAGGCCAACATTGGCCATGTGAACGCCCACACCGAGGAGATGTACGGCAACCACGTGCTGATGAAGGCCTTTAACGGCGAGGTGGAAGCAGCAAAAACCTTTAAAAGCCACAACGAGAAGCTGTATAGCGCTGCGTGGAAGGCAAATTTCTTTTCGGGAATGATGATGCCCCTCATGATGTTTATCGGCAATTTAGGTTATGTGGTCATTTGTATCGTGGGAGGATCCTTGGCGGTGGAAAAAATCATCACCGTGGGGGACATTCAGGCGTTCATTCAATATGTGCGCCAGTTCAACCAACCCATTCAACAAGTTGCCACCATTTCTAACGTGTTGCAACAAACCACAGCCGCCGCCGAGCGTGTGTTTGAATTTTTGGAAGAAGAAGAGGAAGCGCCTGATGTTGCAAATCCCATAGGCATTGAAAACATCGATTGTTGCGTTGAATTTAAAAACGTTTCCTTTGGGTACAGCGAAGATAAAACGATTATCAACAACTTTTCCGCAAAGGTTCAGCGGGGGCAGAAGGTGGCCATCGTTGGCCCCACCGGTGCGGGTAAGACCACCATGGTCAAACTGCTCATGCGCTTTTACGACGTGAACAGCGGTGCCATCCTCATCGATGGGCACGACATCCGGGAGTTTGCCCGCAACGACTTGCGCTCGCTGTTTGGCATGGTGCTGCAAGACACGTGGCTATATAACGGAACCATTGCAGACAACATCCGCTACGGCAAGCAAGATGCCACAGACGAAGAAGTGATGTCCGCAGCCGTGGCAGCACAGGTGGATCACTTTGTGCACACCCTGCCCGACGGTTACCACATGATTTTAAACGAAGAGGCCGACAACGTTTCGGGAGGGCAAAAGCAGTTGTTAACCATCGCACGGGCGATTCTGGCCGATCCCGAGATTCTCATTCTGGACGAAGCCACCAGCAGCGTGGACACTCGGACGGAGTTGCTCATTCAAAAGGCCATGGATAATTTGATGAAGGGCAGAACCAGCTTTGTCATCGCCCATCGGCTGTCCACCATACGCAATGCGGATCTGATTCTGGTGATGAAAGATGGAGATATTATTGAACAGGGCACCCACAGTGAGTTGCTCAGCGCAAATGGTTTTTATGCGAATCTGTACAACTCACAGTTTGAAAACGTGAGTTGAGGTTCATACTAAACACTCGAATACACAACGATAAAACTTGCCTTTTTGCCGTCTGACTTCTTTAGCAACCCTTGAAAGGCAACCAGCCTTCCTGGGGCTTGCTACATCGTCAACCAACAAAAATCCTTCGTTTTATTCAGTATGTCTATTCGTGTTTAGTATAAGAGCTAGTTCATAGGGATACACCACAATGGGTTTGTTCACTGACAGAGCATAGTCGATTACAAATTTGGTACCGTTGCTTTTGCCGTTCCAAAAGGCAATGACCAAATCGCTGTAATCGACTATTTCTTTATTGCGAAGCAGGGGTGCTTTTCTTCCAAAAAATTTATAATTGGGAAGAAATTCCCTAAATTCAAAATTGTTCTTCAGAGCAAAATGTTTGGCACAGGTGTCTACTCCTTTGGCTCCCCCCGAAACGATTTCGGTGGTGTCCTTAGGTAAAAACTCCCAAAAGTCTTCCACATCAATATCTCTGGAACCAACAACAGCTACGCGCATAGAATTTGACACACACCCTTTCTATATAGTTGTAACACACTTTTTAGCAACTTGCAAATTTTAATATTGATACGAAATTTTATCAAAATTGCCAATTTAAAGTAATTGTTATAAATATATTGATTTTAAAGCATGTACATGTTACTATTACTGTATATTTTATCAACTAGGAGGGCCAGAATGAAAAAGTTTATGGCAATCGTTTTGACAATTGCTATCATGGTCTCAATTGTTCCTATGGGCGTCAGCGCCGCTGTGATTACAGGTGATAAGTTAATTGTCAAAGTAGACGCAGGTGCAGGCTCAAACGTTATGATCGACGGTTCCACAAGAGAATATTTAGAAATTACATATGACAGTGCTCCACGAAATGTTGAAATCAGTGTAACCCCACCCCAGGGTAAAGTGGTGGATTCCATCTATGCGGGTTCAAAAGTCTTTGCAGACGGCGTCATTTCGTCCGTATACATCGACAGCCTGTTTGCAGACGGAAGAAGCGCAACGTCCACCAAGACCATTGATGTGAAGATCAGTTACAAAACTGCTCCCACACAACCCAGCAAATACGAGGTTACTCTCAAGGGAGACAACATCACAAGTGTTTCGGGTGCCAGTGTGGCGCTGCCCGCATCGCCCACGTCTTTGACATCGGCAATGGTGGACAGGGGAACAGTCATCACATTGACAGCCAATCAGTACAAGACAGGTGCTGCTGGTGTACCCGGCGATCCCGTGCTTACAGGGTTTAAGGTGAACAACGTGTACAAACCCTTAACCGATCCGGCAAACTTTAAGTATAACTTCACAGTGACGGAATCGGTAACCCTAGAGCCCTATTACGAGACGGGTGGTAAGGTTTTAAACCTTGAAACCAAAGCCTATTACAAATCCGACGGAACTCTCTACGTTCCCGCAAAGTCCGATGACGGCACGTCCATCAAGGACAGCGAGGGATACGTTCGCCAAACAGTCTTTTCGGGCAGTTTGACTGCCGTGGCAGTGGCGAAGGAAGGTGTGAAGTTCATCGGTTGGTACAGTGCAGACGGTGCAACGAAGGTTTCTTCCAGCAACGCACTGGTGGTGGAACAATCCATTTCTGCCGATACCTATGTTGCAAAATTCCAGCGTGCTGCCGGCAAGGTGAACATCGATCCAACCATGGAAAATGCCGGAACGGTCAACGAAACATGGCTGTACGACGGACAATCCTATACCTTAATTGCGAAACCAGCACAGGGATTCACCTTTAAGCAGTGGGAGAGAGACGGTGCTGTGGTTTCTACCAATGCTACGTATCAGTTTACAGCAGAGCCAAGCTCCCAAGTGAACTACACAGCTATGTTTATTGCACCCAAAGGTTCGGTGAGAATTTATACTTCGGCGCTGAACGGCGGGGGAACTGTGAAGGGAAGTGGAGCGTATCTGCCGGGTAAAAAAGTGACACTCACGGCTGTGCCCGATTCGGGGATGATCGTTGAGGGTTGGTACAACGTGAGCCAAGAGAAGTTAGCCAACGGCAACACGTTCACCATCACTGTGCCCAAGGAAGATACTACAGTCTTTGCAAAGTTTGCAGTGACAGGCACAACCCTAAGCCCCGTGGTTGGGGGATCCCAGCCCAGCGGAACCAGCAAACCCAGCAACCCCAAGACGGGGGACACATCCAACGTTGTGTTGTGGGCTTTCCTGGCTATCTTGTCCTTAGGTGCACTGGCAGTGGTTGTTAAAAAGAAAAATTTCACAAAATAGTTTTTCATAGTTTATTTCATCATGATATCTATTGATATAAAAGGGTTATAAAAATACCCTTTTTTTATTATGTAAAATTCCAATTGCCCTATACAAAAAAATAAGCGTATAGTATAATCAAATAGTCATTCTCATATTTAAAATACACATAAGGAGAAACCAGCGTGAACTATTATCTTGGTATTGATTTGGGAACCAGCGGTACAAAGACGGTTCTGTTTTCCAGTGACGGCAAACCCGTTGCCTCTCACACTGTGGAATATCCCCTGTTTCAGCCCCACAACGGCTGGGCCGAACAAGACCCGCAAGATTGGTGGAATGCATCCGTTGCGGGCATTCAGGCCGTGATTGCCGGCATACCCCTAAAGAATGTGAAGGGGGTGGGCATTTCGGGGCAAATGCACGGTCTGGTGATGCTGGGTAAATCGGGAGAGGTGCTTCGCCCCTCCATCATCTGGTGCGACCAGCGCACCGCCCGGGAGTGCGACGAGATTACCCAAAAAGTTGGGGCCCAAAGGCTCATCGAGATCACCGCAAACCCAGCCCTCACCGGCTTTACTGCTTCTAAAATCCTTTGGGTGAAAAACAACGAACCCGAAGTGTTTGCAAAGTGTGCCCACATCATGCTGCCCAAGGATTACATACGGTATAAACTCACGGGTGAGTTTGCTTCGGAGGTTTCGGATGCCTCGGGTATGCAGCTTCTGGACGTACCCAACCGCTGTTGGTCGGACGAAGTGTTAGGCAAGCTTGACATCGACAAATCCCTGCTGTGTGCGTTATACGAATCGGTGGAGGTCACCGGCAGCGTGCACCAGGAAGCCAGCCAGTGCACAGGCCTTTTGGCGGGGACACCCGTTGTGGGCGGAGCGGGGGACAACTTTGCTGCAGCCATCGGCACGGGCACGGTGCTGCCCGGCAGGGCCTTTACCACCCTTGGCACATCGGGAGTTGTCTTTGCATATGCGGACAAAGTTTCCATCGACCCAAAGGGCAGGGTGCACAGCTTTTGCAGTGCCGTTCCCGGCAAGTGGACGGTGATGAGCTGCACTCAATCTGCGGGGCTTTCCCTGCAATGGCTGAGAAACGTTTGCTGCACCCAAGAAGTGAATTTGGCAAAGGAGCAAAACACCGATCCGTATATACTGATGGACGATTTAGCCAAAGATGTGCCCATCGGTGCAGAAAAGCTGCTCTACTTGCCCTATCTCATGGGTGAGCGTTCCCCCCACTTAAACCCCAACTGCCGGGGCGTATTTTTTGGCCTGTCGGCAATGCACACCCGGGCACACCTGATCCGGGCGGTGATGGAAGGGGTGTCGTATTCCCAAATGGACTGTGTCAATGTATTTGCTGAAATGGGTGTGGATATCTCCGACATGATGGTGTGCGGAGGTGGTGGAAAAAGCCCCTTCTGGCGGCAAATGCTCTCGGATGTGTACGGCATAGAGGTGAGCACCCTACACGCAGACGAGGGACCAGCATTGGGTGTTGCGATTCTCGCCATGGTTGCAGCGGGCGAATACGCCACCGTGCAAGAGGCCTGCGGGGCCATTGTGAAGAAAGGTAAGACCCACACCCCCATAGCGGCCAGCACAGAAACATACGCTAAGTTTTATGGATTATACCGCAAACTGTACGGCAGTTTGAAAAACGATTTTGAAACACTAGCAGAGTTATAAAGTTTAGTAAATGGGGGGGGACTCCCCCCAAAAACTTTTGTAACCTAGTGTGTGGGTATTATAAATGGGTCACCACTGCGAATGCGTATTATTTGGCAATACGTATAAATTTTCTTAGATCGGGAAAATCCAACCAAAACCAGAAGTGCTTGTTTTACAAGGGCTTCTTTTTGTTTTGCAAGTTTTATGTAAGTATTTTTGCTGCTCAATGAGGGTGTTTCAAAAATAAACAAATTGGAGGTCGTAAACATGACAGTAAAGGCAAAAATGCGCAAACCGCTGGACAAAACCGGCGAAGCACTGCAAAAGGAAAAGAAAATCCCCGTCTACATCCCAAATATGGAGGGCTCGGGGGAGGGCCAAGTGGAATGTTGTATCAACGGGTATACCTTCGTGATCAAACGGGGTGAAAACGTGAAAGTGCCCAAGAGTGTGGCACGGCTGCTGAAAAATGCAGGGATTATCTAGGGTGTTGATCATGACAACAGAAGAAATCATCAAACAAACACTCTCCAACATGGGGGAGGATGTGGACGACATCACCATGGAGGAACTAGCTGCCGACATCCTTGGCTACATCAACGAAGGGTTGCGCACCCTGTGTATTAAATACCCCATCGTCACCGAGCAGATGGTAAAACCCCAGGAGGGATTTATCCCCCACAGTGCCTTTGAGCGGCCCATCGTGCGCATTTTGTGCATCTATACCGCCGCAGGTGGAAAAATCAACTTCGAGACAAAACCCGAGGGTATCTTCACCTCCTGTTCCGAGGAACTCAAGGTGATCTACACCACACCCCCGGAGGATCTAGTTTCGCTGGACGAAATGCCACCCCTGCCACCCCACACCCACAGCGCTCTGGCAGACTATGCCACATACCGCATGCTGCTTCGGGGGGGTGGGGAGAGCCGGAACAAGGCACAGGCTTTTTATGCCCACTTTATGGCTGTGAACAACGATGCGGGGCTTAGATTTGATTCCTTAACCAACAAGTTTTGAGGTGGTTTATGGCAGAAACAAAGATTAGTTTTCCCGTGTTTATGGGCATCGAGCAGTCGGCGGAAGAAATTCCCCTCTCCCTCTCCCCAAACGCCCAAAATGTAGACACCCGCAAAGGCACCCTGCGCCGGTGCAAGGGTTATGCACCCTATTCGGACTTTGCGCTGGATCAACCCATTGTGGGACTGCTCAAGTTCCACAAGCGGTCCAACTCGGGTTATGAGGAAATTCTCATTGCCTCCACCCACAGCGCCCTCTACTGCTTGGGGCAAAACGGGTGGACAAAAATACAACAAGGCCGCAACGGCGGCAAGTATTCGTATATCAACTACATGCTGGGAGAGGACGACGTCATCTTTATGAGCAACGGCGTGGACTTCCCCGTGAAGTGGGATGGCACAACGGCACAGGAACTGGGTCAGCTCCCGCGGTTTTCCTGTATCACCCTTCACTTTGAGCGCATGTGGGGGGCAGGGGTACCCAATGAACCCGATCGCATCTACTATTCGGTGGCCTTCGATCCCCAGGACTTCACCACCCCCGAGCAATCAGGGTTTATCGATATCCCCACCTTCGACGGGGGCAGTGTCATTGCGGTGAAAACCATTTTTAACGAAGTGGTGGTATTTAAGTCGGACTGCGTGTTCCGGGTGTTTGGCACATACCCGGGCACCTATCAGATCGACAAGATTTACGGCATCGTTGGCCCTGTAGCGAAGGATTCCATCGTCTCCACCGGCTCACGGGTGTTCTTTCTATCTAGGCAGGGGTTGTGTCTCTACGACGGCAACCAAACGGTGCCCTTTGCTTCCCTGAAGATTCGGGATCTCATGTCCCGCATCAACCCAACATATGTGAAAAATGCCGTGGGTGTATTTTATGACAATATCTATTTAATCGCCCTGCCCATGGACGACAACCAAGTGAACAACGCCGTGATCGAATACGACACAGTAAAAAACACGTTTATGTTAAAATACGGCCTTCGGGTGGACAGCTTTTTGGAATACGGGCAAAAGCTGCTCATATCCAACGGCACGGGTGTGGTTTATGAATACAACAAGGGGGATACCTTCGGGGGAGAACCCATTCACGCCCTGTGGGAGACACCCTTTATGGACTTGGGGTTTGCGGGCAGCAAGAAGGAACTGCTTAGGATGGAGACCCACGGCTGCGGCGGAAACTTAAAACTCTCTTGGTTTTTAGACAGCAAGGTGAAGGAAAAGCTCATGTGCTTAAAACCCACCCTGCGCTATAAGCGCACCCGGATGTATGGCAAGGGCAGGAGGATTAAGTTTCGCTTTGAAAACGTGGAGGGTGGGGATTTTGAGATTCTGCCCCCCGACGTATACGTGGATATGGAGAGATAGGAGGTGGGTGTACCATGCAGTTTGGATTTAAGAAGATCATCGACACATCGCCCCTCTCCTTAAAAAACCTCAACGACCAGTTGGAGATGATTTGGGTGAAACTCATGGGGGGTATCACCGCCCAAGACTTTCAAGTGAACGAGGGTAAGAAGCTGATCACCCAAAATGCAGATGTCATCTCACTCATGGCTGGGGAGCGGGGCAGGGTGAACTACATCCGCAACGGCAGGGGCGAACACGGCCTGTCGGGTTATGAGACCGAAGGGGTTGTTTCCACTGTGGACGATGAAACCCTGGGGCACAAGGTCATCTCGGTTTCGGGTTGGCTGTACCAATACGGTTTAAAGTTGGAAGTTGCAAAACTCCACAGCTTCTCCTGTCTGTTGAGGAAGGCACCAAACGCCAAAAGCGGAGACGTGGTAATCACCCTGTTTGGGCAAAAGGGCTCCAATGCGGCAGCACGGGACATAAAAATATTTGAAAAAACACAGCCCCTCACCGATAAATACGAAAAAGTGACGGTTTCCTTCACCACCCCCGAGGACATCACCAGTGCATTTTTGGAGGTGTTTAGCCGGGAGAAGTGCCTCATCACCGACATACAACTCACCCGGGGTATGGAACCTCTGGACTGGGTGGCGGCAGAAAACGAAGTGTTTTCTTCGGGGATCGAGGTGTTTGGGGATCGGGTATCCATCACTTCATCCAACTTTTCTCTAAAGATTCTCGACCCCTTAAACCCCAATTCGGGGGAACCCAAGCTCACCATGAGTGCCGATATGAACGGGTTTGACAAGTTGTCCACCCAAGAGCTTCGGGTGGGGGGAATGACGTTAGCGAAGTACGACCCCACCATCGTGGATTTTTACGTCTCCTCCTTCTATGGTTCGGACGTAAATGCGGGAACGTCCTCGGCTGCACCCCTAAAAACCATCGGGGAAGCCCTGCGCCGCCTGCCCTATATCACCAACATTCCGGTGTATATTTTGCTGCGCACAGGAGATTTGTTCTTCGAGAGTATCAACGCCTACAGCTTTCCCGGACAGCTTCGCTTTGGCATTTACGGCTACGGCAGTGATCCCAAAATTTTTGGCAAAGTCATTGTGGAGCACTGCGGGGGATTGTTTATGGAGGGCATCACCATTCAGGACGACCGTCCCGGCAGCATTGCCACCATCTACAGCTACAAAACCCCGGTAAACGTCCACCACTGCACCCTCATCAAGGGCAGCGGTGCTGGGCCGTTGATCCACGGCATCGGGGTGTACTGCGCCAGCGGCAGCATCGGGGGCGGAGCTATTAAAGGGTATAACGTGGGGTTGTGCGCCGAGGCGGGCAGTATTGTCAACATGCGTTCGGTCACCGGTTCCTGTTATTATTCGGTGAAGGCCAGCGGTTCCATCGTCACGGGGATCGATGCTTGGCCCAACTACATGCTCATGCGGGATCAGTTGGAAAACGGGGGAGTGGTGCTGAGTGCCGGAACTTGCACAAAAGTTTCCAGCATCGACTATACCGCTTCCACCAACACCACTAAGAAATACGTGGCAACAACGTCCGCCGTATTTGCCAACGGGCAGCGTTTGGAAGGGGTGTCCCGCATCTACCACGGTAGGGATTCGGACGGCGTTTTGTATTACTCCACCCTCAACTACGGCAACGCCATCTACAACGACTTGCAGAACAAGTCCATCATGGCAGTGCGGCTCAATATTTACTGCGGTGGTTTTGCGGCACAAAACACCAAGATCCACGTAACCGGTCTCAAAAGAGATGTGAATTCCACCGCCCAACCAGTCACTGTGACCGACTACGGTTATGTGGGTAACGTTCCCTCCTCAGGAGCGGTGTGGATGGGGTTGCCCACCCAAGTGGCTTTGGATTTTAAGGCTGGAACCATCAATGCAATCGGCTTGTACGACACCGAAAAGTCCAACTATTTTTGGGCATACGGGCTGACGAGTGCCGGGCCGCCAGCCATTGAAATCACATATATGTAAAAAATACAAGGAGGAAAACCATGGCATCACAATACTACGGTACCAGGGGGGACAGCACCAAACAAATGCAGCTGGAGCTGAACAAGCTGGGCGCAGGGCTGGCTGTGGACGGCATTTGGGGGGATAAAACCGAAGCTGCTTATCAAAAGTTTTTTGGGAGCAGCAGTTCCTCAACCGCCTATAGCGGCGGCAGTGCCTCTGCTTCGGGTTACAACCCGTCTTTTAAGGAATATACGCCCATGTCGGACGGCGAACTGAGGCGCATTGCCGAACTCACCGGCCTTCGCAGCCACGAACTGGCCCTAAACCAACTGCAAAGCCAGTACAACCGCAATAAGTCGGATATTGAGCTCACTAAAAATCGCACTGAACAGGATTATACAGACAAGGCAAACGCCATTGCAGGTGCTTTTTCAAACAAGCGGGAGCAGTTGTCGGATTACGCCCTATCCCGGGGCATGGGTCGATCCACCTATGCGCTGGACGTGCAAAACCGTGCACACAGCGAGGAGCGGGATATGTTGCTGGGTAATTTAAACGAGAAGCAGCGGCGCATCGAGGATTTGGACAGGGATATTTCCAACTTAAGTGCCCTTTTAGCCGAGGGAGTGGACAAGCTTTCCACCACTCGGTTGGAGCAGATTGAGGGGTTGATCTCCAAGCTGAAGACGGAACAACAAAGGGAAGCCCAAGCGGTGATGGAATACAACAACAACTTGTACTTCCAGATGCAAAATCTGAAACTTAGAGAGCAGGAGCTTCGGGACAGGCAGGCAGCTCAGCAAGCGGCTGCTGCGGCAGCGGCTGCATCCAAAGGTTCGTCGCCTTCTGGTGGCAGTTCCAGTTCGGCTGGCAGCAGCAAAAACGGCAAGGCCGACAGTATTATTGGCGATTGGAGCAAGCTTACCGCCAAGGGTAAGATTGAGTATTTTGAGAGGAATTCCGCCCAAATACGGGTGACGGATTACGGTTTGTATTCGGATCTAAAGCGGCAATACGATCAGCTGCTGCTGGACCAAAAGAACGCTCAAGACATTTTCAAGCATGTAGGCCCCAGATAGCGGGTGAAAGTCATCGGGGGACTACTCGTCCCCTTGAACCCCTCATTTCGTGGGCTCTGCCCTGCACCCGCCAAAGGGTTTTTTTGAAAAAAAACCCTTTGGAAACCCAAAAACTTTTTGTCACAAAGCTATCGCTTTTGCGATAAGGGGTTAAGGGGGTCACCCCCTTGCGGGTATGGGCAGCGCCCATGAAAATAAACGGGGTTTGGAGCAACGCCCCAATAAAAAACTTTAATTAACAGCGATGACTTCGATCTCCACCAGCGCACCCTTGGGCAGCTCCCGAGCCGCAACGCAAGACCGAGCAGGCTTGGAGACAAAATACTTCTCATACACAGCGTTAAACGCAGCAAAATCCCCCATAGTCGTTAAAAAACACGTGGTTTTCACAACATTCTCAAAGGTAAACCCTGCCGCATGGAGCAGCTCTTGAACGTTCTCACACACCTTTTCCGTCTGGGTGGTAATATCACTTCCCGCAAACTCGCCGGTATCGGCGCACAGGGGAATCTGCCCCGAACAATACAGAGTGTTGCCCACCTGCACCGCCTGGGAGTAGGGCCCAATGGGAGCAGGTGCTTTTTCCGTTAAAATTACTTTCTTCATGATAATAACCTTTCTTATGATTATTCTTTTACGCCACCGGCTGTGAGCCCTTCCACCACGAACCGCTGTACAAACACAAACATCAACGCAGTGGGAATGAGGGCCAGTACACCCCCTGCCATGAGGGCACCCCACTTCACGTCGTACTTGCCGATGAGGGACTTCAGTCCCACAGGAATGGTCCACATTTCGGAAGTGTTTGTAAAGATGGTTGCGGCAATGAGCTCGTTCCACGCACCGATAAACGCAAATACAAACACAGCCACAATACCCGGAAACATCACGGGCAGTATAATCTTAATCAATCCGCCAAACTTGGTGCACCCGTCCACCCAAGAGGCCTCTTCCAGTGCTGCGGGTATGCGCTCGAAGAAGCTGCGCATGGTGATGACACAGAAGGGCAGGTTCACCACAATATAAAAGATGACCAGAGAGGGCAGGGTGTCGATGATGCTGAGCTGTGCATACACGATATAAATGGGGATGATCACCAGTATGGCCGGGATCATCTGGGTTAAGAGGAAGAAGGTGAGCATGGAGGTCTTGCCCCGAAACTTATACCGCGCCAAAGAATATCCCCCGGATATGGAGAGAATGGTCACGGCAACGGCTGTTGTCACAGACACAATCATGCTGTTCTTTAAATAATCCCCGTAACTCAACTGGGCGAAGAGGGATTCGTAGTTTCCCCAGGTGAAAGTTTGGGGAAAATAGGTGATGTTTTGGGCGTTGATGATCTCGGGGTGGGTTTTCACCGATGTGACAAACATCCAGTAAATGGGCGCCACCACCAGCAAAAAGAAAAATGTGAGCAGGGCGACCCGACCGATCTTTTGCAGCAAACGTATTGTCTTATAACTCATTAAAAGTCACCTGCCTTATTGTATTGGGTAACCCGAAGGAATACCAAAGCGTAGATGATGAGTATGGTCATGAGCACAGTGCCCAGGGCAGAAGCCAAACCAAAGTCGTAGCTGGAAAAGGCCTTGGAATACATATAACTGGGCAGCGTCTGGGAGTAGTTTGCAGGCCCTCCCCCGGTGATGATGACGATAAAGTCAAAGGAGTTAAAAATCCAGATGGTGCGAAGCAGCAATGTCATGATGACGGTGGGTTTGATATAGGGCAGGGTGATGGCAAAGAATTTTCTAAACGATCCCGCACCGTCGATCTTTGCAGATTCGTACACGTCGTTGGGAATGGATTGCAGGGCAGCTAAGATCATAATAGCGAAGAAGGGAACCCCAATCCACACCATGGCAAAGACCACCACGGCTAAGGAAAGCCCCGGTGTGCCCAGCCAAGGGATGCGCTCGCCGATCAGCCCCGTCTTTAGCAGCAAATCGTTCACCACTCCGTATTCGCCGTTAAAGGACCAACGAAACATTAAACCTGCCACAAAGGCAGAAAAGGACCAGGGTAAAAAGACGATGGATTGATAAATGTTTCTTCCCCTGAATTTATTGCGAAGTGCCAACGCCAAAATCATGCCCAATACAAATTGCAGTGCAACGGATGCCACGACATAAATCACAGAATTGGCAGAGATTAAGCCCATATCTGGATCGGAAAAGAGTTTTGCATAGTTGTCCACTCCGTTAAACCCGATGTTGTTGGGTGCGGAGAGTTTATAGTTTTGAAAGGACATGACAATGCTGTCCACCAGGGGATAACCGTACAGGCCAAACAGGATGAGCAGCACCGGGAAGATAAACAAATACGGCTCCAGGAGCTGTTTGTTCATTCTGCCGTATTCCTTTTTGTTTTTGCTGGATATCACATAAAAATAAATGAGAATGATGAGTCCCACAATGGCCCAAATATACCATCTTGCGGATGGATCCATACTAGATACCTCCAAATTAATTGAAAACAAAAAAGTGATTGGAGGGTGCTTATACGAAACACCCTCCTTCGTTTATTATTGATCAGCTTGCTACTTTCTTTGCCTGTTCAACAACAGCACCGGGGTTGTCTTTCAAATATGCTTTCATTCTGGTTGTGAGTTCGTTGGCAATCTTATTCAGTGTGTCCTCTGCACTCTGGTCGCCCAGCAGATATTTTTGCACTTCTTCGTGCAGCATACCCTGGTGCAGGTCTGTGATTTCCATGGGGCCGTACAGGGGAGGCACTGCCACTTTGGGATCGTTTAACTGTTTTACAAATCCCGCATAGGGGCCATCTTCGCCATAGAAGGGATCGTCGCCCACGGATTTTTTAATGGGGATCAAACCTGTCAACTTGCAGTATTCAATATTGTTGTCGGGTCTTGTTAAGAATTCGATGAGCTTCCAAGCTTCATCGGGGTTTTTGCTGTGTCCCGAAATGGTGTAGGAATAGGGGCTGTTCACTGTATTTAAGCGCAAGTTGGGGTCTACAGTGGAGAGAGGCATGGGCATAACGCCCCATTGTTCGTCCTTCATGTTTTCAAGGCAGGTTGCTGCAACTTCGGAGTCGTTGATGAGGGTTCCTGTGAGTCCGCCTGTGAAGTTGTCCACCATTTCAACAAATCCCCAGTTGATGGATTCTTTGGGAACAAAACCTTTCTTGTAGACATCCGTCCACTTGATAAACGCTGCCACGCTCTCCTTGGAGTTTAACAGACAGTTGCCCTCGTCGTCATAGGTTCTGCCACCGGTAAAGGATTGCATATAGGCCATCAGAGGATCGAAGGCGCCTCTGGCACCGCGATAAGATGCACCGTAGTGGTTTTGCCCTGCGTCGTACATGCCTTCAACCATTTTAAAGTAATCGTCATACGTCCAGTTTTCGTCGAAGTTCATGCCCTTTTCTTTTGCCCAATCTTTGCGGTAGTAAATACCTTTCACCATGAGCCCGTCGGGTACGGTGTAGATGTTTGTGAAGTTTTCGGTTTCAGACTTCCAGATGATGTTGGTGACAACGTCTGTAAACTCGGACTTCACCGGGTCGATGTACTTGTTGAGGGGAATAACCCATCCTGCGGGCACGTATTGTCCCAGCCATCCTGCCCATGTTGTCATAACGTCGGGCAGTTGACCCGAAGCGCCCATTACGGTCAGTTTGTTGGCTGCATCGTCCCAGGGAACGGATTCGTATTTCACTTTAATGCCTGTCTCCCCTTCGAACCGCTTAAAAGCATCTTCAAAGTATGCCTGGCGGACGGGTCCGGGAGATACGTCGATAAAGCGAAGGGTGACATCACCTGCGGGTGCAGGGGCTGGTGCATCCTGGGGGGGAGCAGCGGGATCGGCGGGTGCAGCCGGAGCTGCCGGTACTGCGGTTGGCTGACAGCCCAGCAGTGCTGTTGCGATCATTGCAACGATGATAACGAGCATTGTGATCTTCTTCATTACATTTCCTCCATGTTTTTTTTGGAAACTGATTGATGACCTATATAGATGCAAATGCATTTTCTAAATCGGAAATTAAGTTCTTGGCACCCTCCAAACCGCAGTGGAGCCGTATTAAATTGCGGGAGCAGTTAAAAAACGCCACTTCGCTGTCGCTGGAATTCATGAGGGGCATAATAGCCAAACTCTCAAACCCTCCCCAGGAGCACCCCTTGCCAAACAATTTGAGTGTATCGCAAAAAGTTTTGGACTGTTCCAGTGTACCGTTTAATTCCAAGGACAGCAGCCCGTTATACCCCCGCATTTGTTTTTTGCCCAGCTCATAACGGGGGTGGGAGGGTAAGCCGGGGTAATAGACTGTTTTCACCTTTGGATGGTTTTCCAAATACTGTGCCACTTCTAAAGCAGTCTCCTGATGGGCGTGCATGCGTGCACCTAGGGTGCGCAGCCCTCGAAGCACCATCCAAGCCTCCATGGGCCCGATAATGCCGCCGTACAGCGCTCGAACGTTTTCTAAAATGTCCAAGCCAACCTCTTCGTCGTTCACAATAAGAACACCGCCGATTAAGTCGGAATGGCCCCCTAGGTACTTGGACAGGGTGTGCATTACATAATCCACGCCCATGTCCAGCGGATTTTGAAAGATGGGGGTGCAATAGGTGTTGTCGATATACACCTTGGCACCGCACTGTTTGGCAATGGCCACCACCCCTTCTATGTCCACAATGTCCATGGTGAAGGTTCCGGGGGATTCGATCATAATTAAATGGGTGTTGTCCTTAACAGATTGTTTGATTTCGTTTAAGTCTGTTCCCAATACATAGGTGACTTCAAAGTTGAATTTTTCTATTAAAACTTTGTCGATGAGTTTTTTAACCGGGTTGTAGGAAGTTTTTTGACAAATAATGTGGCTTCCCGCCCTGCAAGCGTGGGTGACGGCACTGCTGGATGCAGCCATACCCGAGGCAAACATCAGTGCTCGCTTGCCGTTTTCCAGAGCGCAGATCTTTTTTTCGATCAGCTCCACCGTGGGGTTGTTGTAGCGCCCGTAATAATAGTGGGCAGCGTTGTACTCGTCCACGCTGTTGTACACGTGCAGTGAGTTCATAAAGATCGGGGGAACCACCGAATTAAAATAGGAATATGGCTCCTCACCGAAATGCGTTGATATCAACAGCTTCTCGTCCAATTGATCCATGGTTGGTTGTCTCCTTATGCTATACTAATCTTCAATTAAAATTGCAGTTGAATGTATGTTGTACTTCGATGCATTGGAAAAATCAGTTCAACTCTTTGTCAGTTATGAGTGTGTTAAAAATTTGTACGTCTAAATTGTATATCTTCATATATTCGGATACAGCCCGTTCTTCGTCGCCCTCTTTGATGGCAAGTGCCAAATTTAAGTGATGGGGGATGGTGAGGGCCAGTGAATAATCGGTGGATTGCATGTTGATCATGTAGTCTTCAAAAAATGTGTGCCAGTAATTTGCAAAAATATCGGTCATGTTTTCAACCATTTGACGCATGAGCGGATTGGGAGAAATTTTGCACAACAGTTTGTGAAAGGCATCGTCCAGTTCGGCAGAAAAGAGACCGTTTTTGGAATAGTCCATCATCTTCTTGGCAACGCCAATTAAAATTTCCAACTGCTCGGGGGTGGCGTAGCGCACAGCGTGGCGAATAATCTGCACCTCGATGAGCATTTTTACTTCCAACTGCTCTAAAAAGTTTTTCTTGACAAACAGCATAACCATGGAATAATCGGGGGTTACCCCGCTCACAAACGAACCTGCTCCCGGTTTGGTGATGATCACCCCTTGCCGCTCCAGCTCCCGAAGGGCTGTGCGCAGCGTGTTGCGGCTACACCCCAACTGTGTGCTCAAGTTGCGCTCGGAAGGTAATTTACTTCCGGCTGTCAACTGGTTTTCGGTTAAATAGTCCTTAATTTTTTCTATAATTTGAGATATTTCTATATTCCGAATGCCTGCGGTGAGTAAAAAATTATCTGACATAGCATATCTCATTTCATGAATTGGTCAACTGGTCAACCAGTTAACCAAATTGTATATCAGCCTAAAATGTTTGTCAAGTATATTTTTTCGGCTTTGTATAGAATCAATTTTTGTGCAATTTGTCAATTGATGACGGTTCCGTTTTGGGATAATATAGGAGTAACAATTTGCGGAGGAATAAGAGATGGCAGGTTTACTACTAAAAAACATTTACAAAGTCTATCCCGGTAATGTCACAGCGGTGAGCGATTTCACCATGGAAATTCAGGACAAAGAGTTTATCGTGTTTGTAGGCCCCTCGGGCTGCGGAAAGTCCACTACCCTTCGGATGATCGCTGGGTTGGAGGAAATCTCCCAGGGAGAACTGTTTATCGACGGCAAGCTGGTGAACGACGTTCCCCCCAAGGACAGAGATATTGCCATGGTTTTCCAAAACTATGCCCTGTACCCCCACATGACTGTGTATGAAAATATGGCCTTTGGCCTTAAAATGCGCAAGCTGCCCAAAAACGAAATCGACGAACGGGTGCTTGCTGCTGCTAAAATATTGCAGTTGGAAGACTATTTAAAGCGTAAACCCAAGGCGTTGTCGGGCGGTCAGCGTCAGCGCGTTGCCCTGGGCCGTGCCATGGTTCGAAACCCCAAGGTGTTTTTGTTGGACGAACCCCTCTCCAACTTAGATGCCAAGCTGCGCGTGGCCATGCGTACCGAAATTTCCAAACTCCACAGAGATCTGGGCACCACCTTCATCTACGTTACCCACGACCAAACCGAAGCCATGACTATGGGTACCCGGATTGTGGTTATGAAAGATGGTTTTATGCAGCAGGAGGGCACACCCCAGCACCTGTACGAATATCCTTGCAATAAGTTCGTTGCAGAGTTTATCGGCAGTCCTCAGATGAACATCTTTAAGGTTGTGTTAAACAAGGAAGACGATAAAGTGTTTGCAGAACTGGACGGACAGCGTTTGGAAATACCCGAGGAGATCGCAAAGCGGTTTAACGGGGATCACTGTGGCAAAGAAGTGTATATGGGCATTCGCCCCGAAGATTTTTACAGCGAAGATGCATGGCTGGCTATTTTGCACAACAGCATCATCGAAGTGAGTGTACACGCTTGCGAACCTACGGGCAGTGACACGTATATCTATTATCAATCCACCGCCTGCGACCGAAATGTCACCGCACGGGTGGCACCCTCTTGCCGTCCCAACATCGGCGAAAAGATTCGGCTGGGGGTTGATCTCAAGAAGGTGCACTTCTTTGATCTGGAAACCGAAAAAACTTTACTAAACCAATAAAAAAATTTAAAAGGGGAGCTGGCTCCAAGGGGGCTATGCTCCTCTTTTTTGTGACTTCATTAATCCAAGGAATCTAGTATTATATAGAGTAACCCTATACTATTTGATCGTCTTGATTTTCCCCATTTAAAAACAGTAGCTCATAAATCTGGGCCATATCCCCAGCCCGTTCGTTGAGCTGTGCCACAGTGTTGGGCAGGGAGCGGATCAGCCGCTTGGCCACTTGGGCTTGCCGATGAGCCAAACCCCACTTTCGCTTGCGCATGCCCAACAGTTCCTCCCAAATGCCCACCGTGCGGGGGGACAAGCAATCCACAAAAAACTGGTAGAGTAAACCGTCCACCCATTGTTTTTCTACCTGCTCTTTAGTAAAAATCGTCATTGGTACCTCCATCATTTTAAATGATTATACACCTACTATATATCAATTGAAATGATCTGTCAACATTTAAAATCATAAATATCTTATAAAAACAAAAAAATATCTTGCCATATATCATTTATAGTGATACACTGAGGGCAGAGGTGACGTGATATGTTGAGTGTCGTGCTAAGAAGTATGCGGGAAGAAAAGGCATTGTCTCAAGTTAGCCTAGCCAACGCACTGGGTGTGAAGCAATCCACCGTGGCCATGTGGGAGAGCGGCAAAAACAACCCCGAATATGCCACGCTGCTTAAAATTGCTGCATATTTTGATGTGAACGTGGATTATCTCACAGGAACAGAAACCCAAGAGAATCGGGGTGTGAAAATTCCCGTGCTGGGTATGGTGCAGGCAGGATTACCCATTGAAGCCATTGAAAATATCATCGATTACGAAGAAATTTCTAAAGAGATGGCAAGGCAAGGGGAATACTTCGGGTTACTCATCAAGGGGGACAGCATGTTGCCCCGCATTTGTGAGGGAGATATTGTCATTGTCAACAAACAGTCCACAGTGAACAGCGGGGATATTGCCATTGTTTTGGTGAACGGCAACGAAGCCACCATCAAAAAAGTGATTCTCCACGATGCGGGGATCACCCTTTCCCCCTTTAATCCCGATTACGAACCCGTCTTTTACGGCAAGCAGGAAATCGAGGAACTGCCCGTGACCATTCTTGGCAAAGTGGTGGAGCTTCGGCGCAAGCTGGACTAATTTAAATTATTTAAAAAATCGTGTGTTCCAAAACCCACGTGTCATCCGTGCCCGAAAGTTGTATGGTCACACAGGAGGTTGCCTTTGTTGCACCTTGAATGATATAGTTGGAAAAATTGGTGGTATAATCGAAAGTATTTTCCTCCGGGTAGTTTATTTGCACATCTGAAACAGAACGAAGGTTCGAATCCAGCCCAACACAACCTGTTTTCACTTCTCGGTTGGACAAGCGCATGGCGGGATCCTTCACCACCCAACCCCCTTCCACTCGTGTGATTAAGACGGGGGGCCAAGGGCTATTGTCTTGCTTAATTGTATAATATACCGTGGAATAGGCAAAAACCCCCAGGGACTCATCCCAAGTCGTCTGGCTGGAAGAACAATACACAAAATTTGACTCAAACCCGTTATCCGCCGCCACAAGGGACGTTTGGACAACGGCAACGAACACCAACACGAAACAAACAAACTTTTTCATATACATTCTCTTTTTTATAGAATTTTACACCCAATCGTGGATATTGTCAAAAAAATTAAAGGGTGCTATTATTTATGTAGTTTAATTTTTTGGGGAGGTTAATGACGTGAAAAAATCATGTTTAACTACCTGTGCCGTAAGTGAAACGGCGGAATGGAGTTTTTTATGAACAATAAGAGAGTTTTGTTTGAGCTGTGCTGCGGTTCGGTAGACGATGTGCTGGCTGCAAAGGCTGGTGGTGCCGATCGGGTGGAACTGAACAGCTCCATGTTTTTGGGGGGCATCACCCCCTCCCTGGGCGCACTCATCGAAGTGAAAAAACGTGTACCCGGCATGCCCGTCATGTGTATGGTTCGGCCGAGAGAGGGTGGTTTTTGCTACACAGAGTGTGAGTATACATCCATGCTCACCGATGCAAAGTTGTTCATCGAACACGGCGCAGAGGGCATTGTGTTTGGTTTTCTAAAGGAGGACGGCACGGTGGACCAAGCGCGGTGCAAGGAGATGCTGTCGGTGATTGGTGCAAAGCAGAGCGTCTTTCACAGGGCCATCGACGTGGTGCCCGATGTCTTTGCTGCCCTTGACACATTGATTGATTTGGGTGTCACCCGGGTGCTCACCAGCGGACAAAAGCCTGCCGTTCAGGAGGGTGCGCCCCTCATTCGCCGCATGATCGAACATGCCAAGGGCAGAATCGAAATTCAGCCCGGAGGCGGTATTGAGCTGCACAACGCCAAGCAGTGCATTGAAGAGACGGGTGCCACCATGATCCACGCCATGCTCCACAAAAACACCTTCGACCGCAGCACCATGAAAAACCCATCCATTCACTTTGGCGGTGCACTGTACCCCTCGGAAGAGGTTTATTTGGTGGGGGACAGCGCCATGGTTGCCCAGATGATGAATATTGTGCAACCGTAAAAAACTGTTGCGCAAATATCCAATTGATGTGATAATAAGTTTGTATCACTGCCTATGCATTATTAAACGATATAAGGAGAATGCCCCATGACAAAAGTAATCCGCAAAAAAGTAGCACCACTGCCCATGGCACCCATCGATTATTCCGAGCTGCCCAAATTCACTGGCGACGACTTTAAAAAGCGCATTGAAACTGCTTTCAAGAAAACCGATTATTCTCACATCTTAGTTTATGCCGACAGAGAGCACGCCTCCAATGTGGAATTTTTTACGGGTTATGACCCGAGGTTTGAAGAATGCTTGCTCATCCTTTCAAGGGATGGAAAGAATGCCATTGTAGCTGGAGACGAGGGAATCACCTATGCCACCAAAATCCCCTTCGACATCGATATCCTGTGTTACCCCACCTTCAGCTTGCCCGGCCAGCCCAAGGATGCTGCCGTTGCGCTTCAGGATATTTTAAAGAACTATGGTTTAAACCAACAGTCCAAAGTGGGTATCATTGGCTGGAAGTACTTCGACCGCTACGATTTTGCAGACTATCAGCACACCTATGATTTACCCTGCTTTATCATGGATGAAATTTTAGCTGTGGTCTCCAAGGCAAACATCAGCAACGCCATCGAACTCATGGCGGGCAACGAGGATGGATTGCGCATCTTCCTGGATGCCAAGGAGCTGATCCTGGGTGAAATCGCAGGGACAAAGTCCTCCCGCAACACATACAACGTCATTTCCAATTTAAAACCCGGTATCACCGAGCTGGAAGCATCCATGTATTTAAACATAGACGGCGATCCTGTAAACGTATACCCCAACATCAACTTTGGGGAAAACCTGTTCTTTGCTTTGGCAAGCCCTGCCCTTCGCCCCTTAAAAGATGGAGATCTGGTGGGTGCCGGCATGGCGTTTAAGCGCTCCTTGTGCCACAAAATTTCCTATTATGTGTCCAAGGGTGATTTAAGTGCCCGTGCGGAAGAACTGTACGACACCTATTTCTTGGCTGTTGCCAAGTGGTATGAGGCCATTAAAATCGGTGTAACCGGCAAAGAAGTGTATGAAGCCGTTCTGTCCGTGGTGGGAGACTATAAAAAAGCGGGTATCGCCCTGAACCCCGGACACTTAATCCACACCGACGAGTGGTCCAACACTCCCTTTAATGCCGATTGTCAGGCAAAGATTCGCTCGGGTATGCTCATTCAGTGCGACTTCACCTCTGCACTCAAGGACGAAAACTTTGCCGTTCACGCCGAAGACGGCATCATCGTAGCCGACAGCGCCCTGCAAAAGGAAATGGAAGCCATGGCACCCAAGGCCTATGCCCGGATGAAACTGCGCCAGAAGTTTATGAGAGAAGAGCTTGGCATTCAAATTGACGACTGCATTCTGCCCACGTCGGATATGCCCGCCATCGTGTATCCCTACTTAAAAGAGTTGGATTACGTTTTAGCCATCGAAAAATAACATTGTTGAAAAATACCTTCGAATGCTTTCATTTGAAGGTATTTTTTTTGCGATTTTTTGCGATTTTCCGAGAAAATTGTCATACATTTGGTTGCTCATACGTTTTGTTTGTGTTATATTAAAGGCAGAAAAGTGTGAAGGAGTTTACATGGATTACACAATTCGGCTTGAAGAGGAGAAGGATTTTCGCATTACAGAAGAAATAACCAGGGAAGCGTATTGGAACTTATACGTTCCCGGCTGTAACGAACACCTCATTGTTCACAACATGCGATCATCACCTGCATTCATACCTGAACTTAATTTTGTAATTTGTCTAAATGATCAGGTTATCGGCAGTATTTATTACACCAAATCAAAAATAATCGCCCTTAGCGGGGAGGAAATCGAGACGATTACTTTTGGCCCGGTGAGCATTTTGCCCAAATACCAAAACATGGGCTTTGGCAAGGCGCTGATCAAACACTCCATCAACGTTGCCCGTGAAATGGATTTCCCCGCTATTCTCATCTACGGTTTCCCCGATTACTACTACAAATTTGGTTTTCGAAGTGTGAAATACTTCAACATCTGCCGGGAAGACGGAAAGTTCCCCCGGGCATTGTTAATTTTAACCTTAAGCGATGAAATTCTAAAGGGTATTGGGGGCAGATTGATCATGGGTTACGACTTTGCATCCGATGCGCAGGAGCTCATCACCTTTGACAGTACCTTTGAACCCAAGCAAAAGATAGAGGGAGCGGATACCCAGAAAAAATTTGGGGAAATGAGCACTCTGTTCGATTGACGCAATCAATCGTTTTAAAAGATACACCTGTCTTTTTTAGCATGTGAGCACGAACAATCGTGTGGGAGGGGGATCCATGAAAACTGTTGTGGTCACGGGAGCCACGTCGGGTATTGGTTTTGCCGTGTGCAGGGAATTGTTGCATGCGGGTTTTCGTGTTTTAGGCATTGGGCGGTCTAAAAGCCGTTGTGATGATGCGCTAAAATCCCTTGGCGTCCACTCCGAACACATGACATTCTTTTGTGCCGATCTCGTGTCCCTCCAGGACGTAAAACGCGTGGGCAGAGAAATTGGCATCTATCTCGACAGCTGTGCCAACGGAGAACTCTTTGCGCTAATCAACAACGCTGGCGGGGTGCGCAGCTACTACACCACCACAAAGGAGGGGTATGAGCAGCAGTTTACCCTCAACCATCTCTCATCCTTTCTCCTAACCCATTGCTTGTTCCCCAATTTGCAGCGGGGAGAGGGCAGGGTGCTCTTCACTTCCAGCAACTCCCACAAGGGTATGAAAATACACTGGGACGACATCATGTTTAGCAAACGATACAACCCCCTTTTAGCGTATAAGCAATCAAAGCTGTGTAACGTTTTATTTGCTTATTCGCTAAAAAGTTACTTGCCCGCCTATGCCGTGGATCCCGGCCTTGTTAAGACGGAAATTGGGCACAAGGAGACCTCGGGGCTGGTGAACCTGTTTTGGTCGTTTCGAATGCGAGGAGGGGTTGCCCCCAGTATTCCCGCAAAGACCTATTGGTATTTACTCACCCAGGAGAACCCCGAAGAGGGGCTGTATTATTACCTTTGTGAGGAAAAGAAACACAGCATTGAAGTGAACCGAGAGAATGCAGACCGATTGTTTGCGTTAAGCCAAAAACTGTGCGGTATTAAAACCTTTGGGAGGGTTGAATGAACGTTTTGATCACCGGTGCCACTGGGGGGTTGGGCAGGGCCTTTGCTGTCTGCTGCGCCCAGCGGGGTTACAACTTGCTGCTCACCGATTTATGTGAGGAAACCCTGTGCACATTACAGCAAGGCATTCAACGCCAATACGACATCACCGTTCTCACCCGCCCCTGCGACATCACCAGCGATGCCGAAGTTGCAGCTCTCATGGAATACGCCAAGGACAACGATATGTCCTTTGACATGCTGTTAAACGTTGCGGGGATCGACCACGAGGGTGGTTTTTATGACAAAACCTTCCGTGAGATCAGCAGCATCCTGCGGGTGAATATCGAAGCCACTCTGCGGGTGACCCACAACGTCCTCACCGTTCGACGTCCAAAGTTTTTTATAGTGAACGTATCCAGCCTTGCCTCCCACTACCCCATCCCCTTAAAGGCCACCTATTCCGCATCCAAGCGGTTTTTGTTGGATTTCTCCATTGCCCTCTCCCACGAGCTTAGGGACGAAAACGTTTCGGTGCTGGTTTTGTGCCCCGGTGGGCTGGTGACCACCGATGAGATTATGCTGCGCATTGCCGCCCAGGGGTTTTGGGGTAATGCCACCACCAACAAATTGGAGCGGGTGGTGAACAACACATTGGATCTGGCACTGCGGGGAAAACACAAATATATTCCCGGGTTTGTGAACAGAATATTTAGCGGGGTGGGAAAACTCATTCCCGCAACCATCGTTGCAAAGCTGCTCCACGGGCGCTTCGACAAAGCCCAAAAGCAGGTGGATGCGGCTATGCTGAACAAAACCTCTTCCTTGACATGACTTGCGCATATGTTATAATAAGTAAATAATTAAGAACTTTTGGGGGTACCTTTGGGTAACAAAAAAACAACCTTAGCTTTGGCACTCATCGCCAAAAATGAAGAGCGGTGTATCGCCCGGCTCATCAACAGTGTAAAAAGCATTTGCCGTCAGATCGTGGTGGTGGATACGGGCAGTACCGATAAAACTGTGGAAATTGCAAAGAGTTTGGGGGCGGAAGTCTATTACTTCAAATGGATCAACGATTTCTCCGCAGCTAAAAATTACGCCCTGAGTAAAGTCAAGGCCGACTGGGTGTTGTTTTTTGATGCAGACGAATGGATTGGCGAGGGCACCGAAAAATATATCCCCGAAATTCTCGACTCGGTCACACCAAATGACCATTTGATTTGTTTGGAGATGCGCAACATTTCCGAAATTGCCATAGACGGCAGTTATGTGATCATGAACCGAGATTACGTGGCCAGAATTTTCAGGACAAACGTGGGGTTGCGGTTTAAATACCGCATTCACGAGTATTTGAGTTATAAAGGCTCAGCGGAGGATAATGCTGTGCGCTATATCCCCTACGACGTTGAGAAAATTATTCTATACCACGACGGTTACATGGATGCCACCATCGCCGATCACTCGGAGCGCAACTTGCAGATGCTGCTTGCCGAGAGTAAAATGGACGATCCCCACCCCTTGGTGGACTATTATATAGCCAGAGAGAGTTACAACATCAACAGGCCGGAATATTCCTATGAGCATTCCAAGAGATTCATTCAGTCCAAAAAATATTTCTCCTATTTACCCTTGGATAACTACGTGCTCTACTTGTTTTCCTTTAACCTGCTAAACGACAAACCTGCAACGGAGATTATGGAGCTGTTTCAGGATGTCACCGTTCTATACCCTCGTCATCCCGCTGCCTATATCTTAAAGGGTTGTGCGCATTATATTAACTTCGACTATAAAAATATGTTGGTAAATATGGAAAAGGGCCTTTCCATGATCGACAGTTACAAACCAAAGGACGAGAGTTACATATCCACTCATCCCAAGCTGTATGCCTTGGGTTATGCATACATGGCCAAACTCTATGCCACCATCTTCGAACAGAAAAAGGCCAGCAGGTATATTGAAAAAGCCATTCACTATGAACTGAACAACGTTTCGTTCATTAATATTGCTCAATTGATTATGAAGGATGAGCCTCCCGAAAAGTTGTTTACCATCATTAATAAAAAATTGAGTGCGCAATCCGTTGAATTTGTGAAGAGCGCCTTAGGTGTGCTCTCTAGCTTTGAGCCGGGGTGGTCCTTTTTGGCAGCATATAATAAACTGATGGAACTGGGTCAAGACAGCGATCTGTTTAAAACCCGCATGCTTTTGGTGATGGAACAGTATAAAGCAGCCTATGACAGGTATTTGCTCATGTGGTCAAACAAAATCGACTCCATTGCCAAAGCTTTGGGCACTGCCATAGCCAGCGGCGAAGAAGAACTCTTAAACGATATCTATGAAAAAGGTGATGAAACCGTGAAGCGCATTCTCAACGCCCTGTGCGGACTCGATGGCGACTTACCCCAACCCGATGACGACACCTTTACCTTGGAATTAATCGAAGAGTTGTTAAATATTAAGCCAAAGGGCCACAGTGCAGCGCTTTATTTAATTGGCAATTTATCTTTACAAGCCGAAATAAATGCCTACTACGTTACACACCTTTTGTTCTTACACGGTTTTTATGAACAAGCCTACTCTTTTGCAAAAGAGGGGCTTAAGAGAAACTATGAATCCCAGAAAAGGCATGCGGAAATGCTGGCTATGGCCATGCAGTGTGCCTATTTCTTTAAGGAATACGAAAACGTTCGCATATATCTGGAACAAGCCAAGGACGTTGGCTTAACAGAAGCAGGCCACATGATTCAATGGGTTATGGATCAACAAACTAACTAGGTTCACTTGGAGGAACACATGAAAACACTGCTCATCGTTTTAATCGTTTTTATCGTGATTGTGGGAGGTCTTGTTGGATACAACATCTTTTCCAACCGTCCCGTGGCCTACGATCTTGCGCCCAAAACCTATGACAACCTTTTGACTGCCCAACAGGGGGAGAGTACCGCCAAATACAACTATTCGGAGTTTGCCATAACCGCCCAGCGGGAGGGGCACACGTCCATTCAACGGCTGTTCACCGCTGCCGCATATGCAGAACAAATCCACAACGCCCGGCAGTACAACTTGTCCAAAGCCATGAAACCCCACACGCCCGCCGTTCCCGTGCGGGGTGAGGTGGGTACTACAGCTAAAAACCTAAAGGCTGCCATCGAGGGCGAAATGTACGAATACGCAGACATGTACCCCAAATTCTATAACGATGCCCTGGCGGAGGGTTATCAAGGGGCTTCCACCATCTTTACCTATGCCATCGGTGCCGAGGAGTCCCACGCCAAACTCTTTTTGCAGGAGTTTCAAACCATGAACAAAGTGGGCACCTATGCGGACGACACCGTCTCCTACTTCGTTTGCCCCGTTTGCGGCAAAATAGAAAAGGGTTCCGCACCCTTTTTGTGTAATATTTGCGGAACACCCTTTGTGTTTTTTGTGCGATACTAATATAAAACGCAAATAACAAAACAGATTTGCGTTTTTAATGCGTATATTCCCAGTCGCCAATTGGCTATTTCAATTGATATGCTGAATTGATATCCTGAATAAACCCAAGCTCCCGCATGGAGATTACCGAGTTGTCGGCGACAATCATGTGGTCGTGAAGGGTTATTTTTATGCGATCCAAGAAAACTTGAATCACTTTGGTGGAGTCAATGTCGTGAACAGAAGGCTCCAGCGTACCGCTGGGATGGTTGTGGCACAGCACAACATTCACCGTCTTGGTGTTTGCCACTGCATCTAAAATGTGCTTTAGTTCGGCGTTGATGCTCTCGGGGGTGCCCACGGTGATCTTCGTCTCCTTCTTGATGAGCCGATGGTTGGCATCCAAACACAACAAATACAACACCTCGTATTCGTCCATCACGTGCAGCGAAGCACAAAAATCCTTGAGTTTTTCCATTGAATCGAATAGGGGGAATTCACCGTGCCGATTGCGCAGCACGTGGGGGATAAACATGCCCATCATGGCAAAGTGTTCGTCCGTCCTATCTCCAATTCCCCGAATGCTCTTGCGCTCGGCAGACGATGCCTTGGCCATTCTATCGATTGTTCCAAATTTATTGACCAGTTCCTCAGCAATGGGACGTACGTCCTTTTTAGGAATGGTGTAATATAAGATCAGTTCCACCACGTCCACAGTGGGCATACCTTGCAACCCGTTTTGCATCATGAGTTGCCGCATGTATTGCCGCCTGCTGCACTGACCTCCAGATGTTTTTTCCATACGGATTACACGTTACTGCTATTTTTTGCAGTCCTTTTCTTTTGTAGTATAAATTGTTTATAGATCGTCTAAATGAATGAGTTTTTGTTCGTAATTTTCAACAAAGTACCGCTTTCCCTTTTGAATCACGGCATGGCCTTCTTTTTCCAACAGAAACTTGTGTCCGTCCAGCCCGTCGGGAAACTTTTCACACAACTCCCCATCTTTTTTCACAGTGCGCCAGTAGGGAGTGTCTCCGCCCCGCTCCTGAGCCGCATTTGCCACGATGTTGACAAATATTCCAGCCGTTAATGGGCAGGTGAAATCGGCACCGTTGGTTTTTGCCAGCTTCTCCCGCAGCTGAGTGGTGGTCACCAGCTTCCCCTGGGGCACCTTTTGCATCAGCCCTTCGTACTCTAAGGGAGGTGCGATGAGCATCTTGGCTCCCCCAAATCGCTCAATGGCCTTTGGATCGTCTAGTGTCTCCACTCTGGGCATATCCTTTGAATTTTGCAGCTTTTCATTCCACGTCTTTTTTGCCATAAAAAAATTCCATTCTACCCCTTTCTGTGTAAATGTTTGTTAAAAAATCAAAAAACCAAATAAAAATTATTATTCGGGACTGTGCAGCACCAAAATGACTTTTCCATCAATTCTGGAAGCCTCCACAGCACCAAAATTTCTGGAATCGGTGGAATTTCCTCGATTGTCCCCCAAAACAAAGTATTCGTTTTCACTCAGCCTAATGGGAAATGTCACCCCCTCTGCCGTCTTTGAGTTGGTCTTGCCAAAGATAAAGGTTTCGCTGAGGCGCTGGCCGTTGAGGATCACCGTTCCCGCACTGTCGTCGATATCCACGGTGTCGCCGGGCACCCCCACAATGCGCTTGGTGTATTCCTTTAACCGTTCGTCGGGTTTGATGAGCACAATGTCCCCGTGGGTATATTCACCACTCAACCGCCAAAAGACGATGGCATCCCCTTTAAACAGTGCGGGCTGCATGGAACTGCCCGAAACCGTACCCCAACCGATGACAATGTTAAACAACACAAACAAGAACAGAAAAGTAACCAGGATGGGCACGACTTGGTTACGCCAATGTCTCTTAGCCCTGAGCTCTGCGATTCGTTTATCCAGCACTCCCTTGGGAGTCAGCTCAAAGGGGCTTTTATAGTCGCTCATAGTATTGGGGCGTACGCTTTTGTTTTTCTTTATCGGGGCTTGCCATCTCTGCATAACCCTGTTTTATGCGCTCCTCCACCTTTTCGATATCCGAGAGCATGGTCTCTAGGCTGCCCCGGAACTGGTTGTAGGGCATACCCGATTCCCCTTGGTCCCAATCCTTGGGGTATGAAACGTGACGCTCAGATCTCCTGGGAATCTGCGCACCGTTGTTAAACAACTCGCTGTTCACTTCCACAAAGGGCTTATGAGTTGGGGTTGGCACTTCATACTGGGGTTGGCTGTGCAAACCGGGGTTTCCATGGGCATAGGACATAAACTGGGGGTATGGGGGCACGTAGGGCGGGGCATAGGGCACGTACTGCTGCTGGTAGGGCGTTTGGTTCGGTGCCTTGTCCTGCTCCGCCATGAGTTTCTTTTGCTGTTCAAAATAGTCTTTTAACGTCGCCTCCAGCTCGTCTAACTTGAGCTTGAGTGCCTCCTCAAAGGCTTTGGATTGCTCCTGCGCCTTGATGGTGGCTGCGTGCTGCATGTCCCGAAGCTCCAACAGCACGTTTAAACTCTTAGCTTGTCCGTCCACCTTTTCGTTGGTGGTCTCTTGGGTCGAACGCATTTCTAAAATGGTCTCCAAGGTTTGTGCCTGGGTCTGTGCCTGCCTGTTGAGAGTCTCCTGCAACTCCCGGATTTCCAGCAGAGTTTGGTCAAACCCCTCGTGCCGACGGGAGTTTTCCGTTTCAGCTAAAATAGCCGCATCCAGCTTTTCTTGCAATACGGCAATTTGCTTGGCATCGTCCAGCTTTTTTTCCCGAAGTAATGAAATCTCAAAGGAAAGCTCCTTTTCGTTGTTTTCGGTCTTTGTGAGCTTGGATAAGAGGTTTTCTATAAAATTTTTATATTTGTTGGTGATTTCCTGCATATGATAGAGCACGCTCTCCTGATCGCACCCGCCAAAAAATCGGCTGCGAAATTTCATATGCTTTAAATATTCCGCAATTTCTTTAATTTCCGGATAGTATTCGATATCCATATTTTGACCCCCGTCAAAAACATAACTATATACTTTCGTCCCGCTCCGCCGCATTATACGCTATGCAGTCTTGAGAACAGAATACCCTTATCTTGATGGTATCACAACCAAAGGTGTCTGTCAACGATGTGTCTAGGATTATGTCAGAATTCTCTTCTTTTGATAAAATAATCCTTTTCTTCAATATCGAAGGTTTTTTCAAAAAGTTTACTCAAAAAATGAGAGTTGGCTGTTTTCGTACCCGCTTTTGTACCTGCCCACGATGTTTTTCATTTGATACACCATGGATAATTTCTCGCACTCGTTCACAAAGGCTTCAAACAAAGCCTTAGATTTGGGGGAACCGCAGCTGTATCGCTCCCCGAAGGTTTTTTTATATTTGTCTACAAGGCCGGGAGGAAAGGTTTCGTTCAGCTTTTCAAAAAAATAATCCCGCTGGTTGCTGCGAAGGGTCACCCCCATGGCGGGATAAACAAAGTGTGCACCACGTTCCTTAGCCAAGCGCACCAGCGCCACTACGTTTTCAACCGTATCGTTGATATAGGGCAGAATGGGCATCAAAAGGACACCGCAGTATAGTCCCTGGTTGGACAGTGTTTCAATGGCAGCAAACCGCTGGCTGGTGGGCGCAACGTTGGGTTCAATTTTTTGGCAAAGGGTATCGTCTGCTGTGGTGATGGTGATTTTTACGATAACCGGGGAGTGGGACGAAATATCTTTTAAAATATCCACATCCCGGGTGACTAAGGGGCTTTTGGTGGCAATGGAGGAACCGAATGAAAAGGCGTTGAGCAGCTCTAAAGCGTTGCGGGTGAGTTTAAGATCCTTTTCAAAGGGGTTGTAAGGGTCGCTCATGGAACCCGTGCCCACAACACCCTTGCGCACTTTGCGCAAAAGGTCGTCTCGGATCACCCTGAGTGCATCTTCCTTAGCACGCACCCTGTCGAAATCCACAACCCTGTAGCAGTCGCTTCGGCTGTCGCAATAAATGCAGCCGTGGCTGCATCCCCGATAAATATTCATGTTATAATCGGTTCCAAACCAAGATGTGTTTTTATTCTTTGTTACAATGGTTTTGCAGGGTATGTATTCCATAGCTGTATCGTACCACAGATATGCGATGTTTGTAAATATATTGACAAAGCTATTAGAATGGAATATAATATCAATAAAAAGAGTGCCCGATAGACGGGACTCCTTAAAAGAAGGTATTATAACCGCTTCTTTTGCAGAGGACTGATCTGAACCCAAAAAGCTAGACAAAATAATATTAAGCAACATTGGAGGACTGA
>CAYVRJ010000007.1:0-140899 GCA_964453645.1 uncultured Clostridia bacterium | reverse complement strand
TTCCGGCGGCTTGATTATAATAACAAATCATTTAACTATTGTCAACACGTTTTTTGAGTTTTTTTTATTTTTTTTTGTTTTTTTATTCATAAACCGTTAAAAAGCCCCAAATTTCGGCGCTTTTCGCCATCACATTTTTTTAAGAAATTGTTTGAGGCAGTGAAAAATCACTGCCCCGTATGTTATTTTCGTCTGCACAGCCGACGAAGTATCCCTCTTAGAATCTTTGGTGCTCTAATACAGTAGATCTTCATATGACTACCTCCCAACGTTCGGCGCCTACCTCGGCCTAAGCCACATAAACCCCACACACACCAGCACACATCCCACGATTGCCAGATAGATCCACCCGGGCAAGGAAATTAATATCAGCACCACACCCGTGATTATCATTGCAAAGCAGCAAAAAGCATGTGTCGGAAATTGTCTCATTAGGCACCTCCTGGTTCTTCTATAGTATACGCTAGGAGTGTTCTCTTTGACACTTTCTAAATTTTCATGTGTTTTTTTAAATAAATTCCTGTATAACTGTTTTCAACTTGCGCTATTTCTTCGGGCGTTCCCTTGGCGATCACCTCGCCGCCCTTGTCGCCCCCTTCATAACCCATGTCTATAATATAGTCCGAACACTTGATTACGTCCAAGTTGTGTTCAATGACAATAATACTGTTACCCTTGTCGGTGAGCCGCTGCAAAATGGCTATGAGCCGCTTGGTGTCCGCAATGTGCAGCCCGGTGGTGGGTTCATCTAATATAAACAGGGTGTTACCCGTCTGGCGTTTCGAGAGATGCGTGGCCAGCTTCACCCGCTGGGCTTCCCCTCCCGAGAGAGTTGTGGAGCTCTGCCCCAGTTTAACATAACTCAACCCAACTTCGTTGAGCACTGAGAGCTTGTTTATTATAGAGGGTATGGACGAAAAGAATTCGCAAGCTTCTTCCACCGTCATATCCAACACTTCGTGAATGTTTTTGCCCTTATATTTTACTTCCAGCGTCTCCCGGTTGTACCGCTTGCCCTTACACACTTCGCAGGGCACAAACACGTCGGGCAGGAAGTGCATCTCAATTTTTATAATTCCATCTCCGCTGCACGCCTCACACCTGCCCCCCTTCACGTTAAAGGAGAACCGTCCCGGTTTATAACCCCTGGTCTTTGCATCTCGGGTTTGGGCGAACAAATCCCGTATCTCTCCAAACAAGCCGGTGTACGTGGCCGGGTTGGAGCGGGGAGTGCGTCCAATGGGGGATTGGTCGATGTCCACCACTTTATCAATTTGGTTCAACCCTAAAATATCCTTAAACTCCCCGGCCTTATCTTTAGAGCCGTTGAGCCGCTGGGCGATGGCACGGAACAAAATTTGGTTCACTAAGGTGGACTTACCGCTTCCCGAAACCCCGGTGACCGAACAGATGACCCCCAGAGGAAATTCTACATCGATATCTTTTAAATTATTTGCCTTAGCCCCAGTGACGGTGAGAAACCCTTTGGGTAACCTGCGCACCTCGGGCATTTCAATGGTCTGGGCCCCCGATAGATATAACCCGGTGATGGAGTTTGGGTTGTTTAAAATTTCTTCTGGAGTACCACAGGCGATCACCTCACCCCCGTGGCAGCCCGCACCCGGGCCAATGTCTAACACGTAGTCCGCTTCTAATATTGTCTCTTCGTCGTGTTCCACAACAATGAGGGTGTTACCCAGATCCCGCAGGTTTTTTAGGGTGGACAGCAGTTTTGTGTTGTCCCGCTGGTGCAGACCGATGGACGGTTCGTCTAATATATATACAACCCCCACCAATCCCGAACCAATTTGGGTGGCCAAACGAATGCGCTGGGCTTCGCCCCCCGAAAGGGTGCCCGATGCACGGTACAGGGTTAAATAGGACAACCCAACGTCCTTTAAAAAGTTGAGCCTTGCCAGCACTTCCTTGAGCACCCGCTCGGCAATTTGCAACTGTTTTTCGGACAGCTTAACGGTTTCCACATATTCGATTGCATCTACAATAGAGAGTCTGGAGAGTTCTGCAATGTTTTTACAACCCACCTTCACCGCCAGCGATTCGGGTTTTAACCTGTTGCCCTTACACTCGGGGCAGGGGATCACACTCATATACCGTTCCAAATCGTTTTTAATCATATCCGAATTGGTCTCTCGGTACCTTCGCTCCAAATTGTGAATAATACCCTCAAAGGCAGACATAAAGGTTCCGTTGCCCCGCTCGGTGGCATAGGTTATTTGAATTTTCTTGCCCTCGGTTCCAAAGAGAATAATTTTTTTTATTTTTTTGTCCAACTCCTCAAAGGGAGCGTCCAAAGAAAAGCTAAATTCGTTGGCTAAACTCTTTAAATATTGATTTCCGAATGAATCTTCGTTTGCACTGTTCCACCCCGACACTTTAATGGCTCCCTCGGCTAAAGACAGGGATTTATCGGGTACGATCAAATCTTCGTCCATGCGAGAAATGTTACCCAAACCGTGGCAGTGGGGGCATGCGCCGAAGGGGTTGTTGAAGGAGAACATCCGGGGAGAAATCTCCTCGATGGATATTCCGCAGTCGGGACAGGAGAAGTTTTGGGAGAAGAGTTGCTCCTCTTCGGTCTCCGCATCGATGACTTTACACAAACCCTCGGCCAGATGGATGGCCATTTCCAGAGATTCTGCCAATCTGCCCTCGATACCCTCTTTGATGATCAGCCTGTCCACAATGATATCGATGGTATGCTTTTTATTTTTATCCATGGGAATTTCTTCGTCTAAGGTGTAGATAATGCCATCCACCTTCACCCGAGTGAACCCTGCTTTTTGAGTGTGTTCCAACAATTTTTTATATTCACCCTTGCGGCCCCGCACCACGGGAGCGGAAATGATGATCTTTTTTCCCGTCTTCATGATGATGTCCACCATTTGATCCACCGTTTGCCGTTCGATGGGTTTGCCGCACTTGGTGCAGTGGGGGATGCCCGCCCGGGCGTAGAGCAACCGGAGGTAGTCGTGGATTTCGGTTACGGTGCCCACGGTGGAGCGTGGATTTTTGCTGGTGGTCTTTTGGTCGATGGAAATTGCAGGGGATAACCCTTCGATGTAATCCACATCGGGTTTGTCCATTTGCCCCAAGAATTGCCGTGCATAAGCCGACAGGGACTCCACATATCTTCGCTGACCTTCGCTGTAGATGGTGTCGAAGGCTAGGGAGGACTTGCCGCTGCCCGACAGCCCTGTGATGACCACCAGTTTATTGCGGGGAATTTCCACGTCGATGTTTTTTAAATTGTGTTCCCTCGCCCCTTTAACAAATATGATGTCTTTCTTCATATATATTCCTTTATATTGTAGTCTTTTATGATTTTTTGTGGGCTTTGCCCACACCCACTCGGGGTCTTTTTGTAAAAAGCCCCCTGAGAACCCCAAAAACTTTTTATTATTATTTATTCCCCCAAAAAGCAATTACATTGCTAATTATGAGGGGTCAAGGGGGAATCGCGGGTGCAGGGACTCAGTCCCTGCCGAGGGGGTTAAAGGGGGACGAGTAGTCCCCCTTGCACATGCTACCCCACACTCTTCTTCAGCTCAGTAATCTCATCCCGAAGCTTTGCAGCAACCTCAAACTCAAGCTCCGCAGCAGCCTTTTTCATCTGATCGGTGAGCAGCGCTATCCGTGCCTCAATATCTCCTGCCGATAGCCCCTCACCGCTGGACACCGTCTTGGAAATTGCAAACACATCTGCAATCTCCTTTTGTACACTCTTGGGCGTAATCCCATGCTCTACGTTGTACTTGTGCTGTACCTCCCGCCTGCGGTTGGTCTCGCTGAGCGCCCTGTCCATGGAACCCGTAATCTTATCGGCATAAAGAATAACCCTGCCTTCAACGTTCCTCGCCGCACGGCCGATGGTCTGGATCAGCGACGTTTCGTTTCGCAAAAACCCTTCCTTATCCGCATCCAATATGGCAACCAATCCCACTTCGGGCAGATCAAGCCCCTCCCGCAGCAGGTTAATGCCAATTAGCACATCGCACTCCTTGAGCCGAAGGGAGCGTATAATTTCCAACCGCTCCAGCGTATCGATATCCGAGTGCAGATATTTCACTTTAATACCCATTTGGGTGTAGTATTCCGTGAGCCGTTCCGCAAGCTTTTTCGTGAGCGTTGTCACCAATACCCGGAACCCCTGTTCCACCGTCTGCTTAATTTCAAACAAGAGGTCATCCACCTGATTTTCCACAGGGCGAACGATACACTCTGGGTCCAGCAGCCCCGTTGGGCGAACGATTTGTTCCACAATTTCGCCCTTAGCCTGCTCCCGCTCGTACACTTGGGGGGTTGCCGAGACGTAGATCACCTGATTGATGCGCTCACAAAACTCTTCAAATTTGAGGGGACGGTTGTCGTAGGCCGAGGGCAGGCGGAAGCCGTGGTTCACCAGCATCTCCTTGCGGGCACGGTCGCCGTTGTACATGCCCCGCACTTGGGGCAGGGTAACGTGGCTCTCGTCGATAAATAAAATAAAATCCTCGGGGAAGTAGTGCAGCAGGGTGTAGGGCGGCTGACCGGGTGTACGCCCGTCGAAATACCGAGAGTAATTCTCGATCCCCGAACAAAAGCCCAGTTCCCGCATCATCTCAATGTCGTACTGGGTGCGCTGCTTGAGCCGCTCCGCCTCCAACAGCTTACCGCTGTTTAAAAAGTGGTTGTACTGCTGCTCCAAATCGTCGTCGATCTGCTGCATGGCACGGCGAACGTTTTCTCGCTCGGTGGCATAGTGGGTTGCGGGGAAGATCACCGTGTGGGCTAAATCGAACATTTGTTTGCCCGTGAGGGAATCGATCTCGGTAATCCGCTCCACCTCGTCCCCAAACAGTTCAATGCGAATGGCGCTGCCCGAAGAGTTGATGGGAAATACCTCAACCACATCCCCCCGGGCTCGAAAGTTACCCCGTGCCAGTTCGATATCGTTTCGGGTGTAGTTGATGTCTACCAATGCCCGCACTAAGTCGTCTCTGGTGATATTCATACTTGGGCGCAGGGAAATACTCATCTTTAAATACACTTCGGGATCGCCGATGGAATAAATACACGAAACAGACGCAACCACGATCACGTCCCGTCGTTCGTTGAGGGCGCTGGTGGCCGAGTGGCGCAGTTTGTCGATCTCGTCGTTTACACTGGAATCCTTTTCAATATATAAATCTCTGGCCGCAACATAGGCTTCGGGCTGATAATAGTCGTAGTAACTCACAAAAAATTCCACTGCATTTTCAGGGAAAAATTCTCGAAACTCCGAACAGAGTTGTGCCGCCAACGTCTTGTTGTGGGAGAGAATCAGGGCAGGGCGGTTGGTTTTGGCGATTACATTTGCCATGGTAAATGTTTTACCCGAACCCGTTACCCCCAGCAGCACCTGGTGTTTTTTATTTTCCTCAATCCCCCGGACAAGTTTTTCAATGGCATCGGGCTGACTGCCCGAAGGTTCAAACTTGGAATGTAATTTAAATTCCATGTAACATTTCCTTTGCTTTTTCTATATATCTGTTTTCCCATCGACCCGCAATGCGGGTTACTTCGGGTAAATACTCCAACCGCACCCCTGCCGCATTGCGCTGCAAAAAGGAGAGCACGTCCCCCCTTGCATAGGGCACATCGAACGTATGTTCTATCGCTTGGTTGAGCAGTATTTCTTCCACTTTTTTTAGCATGGCTTCAATGTTTATGCCTTCTCTAGCCGAAATAAACACCGAGTTTTCGCTGTCCTTGGGTTTGTCATCCAGTCCGTCACACTTGTTGTACACCCGAAGTTTGGGTTTGTCTCCACATCCCAAGGTGGTGAGCACCTCGTCCACCACTTGGGTGTGCACCTCGTGAGAGGGAGAGGTGATGTCTATGACGTTTAAAATTAAATCTGCATATTCCACTTCTTCTAACGTGGAGCGAAAGGCAGCAACCAGTTCGTGGGGTAATTTTTCAATAAATCCAACGGTATCCGAAAAGAGCACCTCTTTTCCCCCCGGCAGTGATACTTTTCGGGTGGTGGTGTCCAGAGTTGCAAAGAGCTTGTCTTCCACAAAAACGTCTGCATCACACAGTGCGTTGAGCAGGGTGGATTTGCCTGCATTGGTGTAACCCGTGAGAGCCACCAAGGGCGTGCCCTCCCGCTTGCTTCTGCGCAAGTTGCGCTCTGCCCGAACCCCTTCCAAGGCCTTTTCCAGTTCGAATATCCTTCGCCGGAGCATACGCCGATCCAACTCCAGCTTGGTTTCGCCGGGGCCTCGCCGGGTTCCGATACCACCCGCCATTCGAGACATTTGAATCCCCTCCCCCGTCAGCCGGGGCAGATCGTATTTGAGCTGTGCCAGCTCCACTTGCAGCTTACCCTCTTTGGTGCGGGCACGCAGGGCGAATATATCTAAAATCAGTTCGGTTCTGTCGATAATCTTCACTCCCGTGGTTTCTTCCAAATTCTTTTTCATGGTGGGGGTGAGTTCATCATCCGTGATGATTAAGTCTGCCGAAAGGGATGCAGCTAAAAGGGAAAGCTTTTGTGCTTGCCCCGAACCCACGTAAAACCGATGGTCGGGTGAGGGGCGATTTTGCACCTCCACGTGAATTACTTCCGCTCCGGCGGTTTGACACAGCCGTTCCAGCTCTTCCATGCTCTCAGGGGAAGCGTTCACGCCCACCAGCATGGCTCGCTCCACTTGGGTGTCGGTGCCCTTTAACTTTAAAAATTCGTCTATCCGATCGTCTGCCAAACGTATTTCCTTCATTAAAGCAGCGGGAAGCCGATGGGCAGGAAAGGTACCCAAGTGCACCACATCCGAAAAGTTTTGGCCAAGCACGGCACAGGTGAGGGAAACGGGTTGTCCCTCCGAAACGCTTAGGGCAGCCATGGCATCCAACCTGCTCGCCATCAGCGTGCCAATATCCACATCCGAGAGTTTGGATGTGCCCGAAGGGTGGGTGTGAATGCAGCGAATGCCCGAGAGCACCTCGTTCCCCCGCTTCACCCGGAGGAAGGGTAAATCCACTTTAGATGCATCCCCAACGGAGACGTTTTTCACGTTACCCGCCCTATCTAAATAGACCGAAATTTCACGGTTTGTAAGGCCAGTGATATCTGCCATTTCGGTTAAAATATCAAAACTCGCAAACTCATCCCGAAGAACTTTTATTTCGTACAATCCTTCCAGCCGTTGAAGGATACTGTTTTTTATTCCGCTCGTATTCCCTGTAACCATTATGCTTCCTTTTTTAATATAATTATCTATCTTATATAATATCTCCAAATAAAAAAAAAGGCAACATAATAATATTGTAAAATATGTTTGCTCTTTTTGTCGAAATATGGTATTCTAATAGAGAGTGTCAAAGATGCGCGGTAGGTGGAGTCTTCTTCCCCAAATGAATATGAGGGGAGGTGGTAACTATGGAATTGATTGTACTTTTGATTATTTTTATAATCGTGTACACCGAGTTCATACGAGCCAAAAAGAAATAACCGCCATCTCCCAAAAGCGGTTATTAAGGTAACTTATTACGTTTAAGGAGCTCCGTCTATCGGACACTCTCTTCATATTTATTATACTACCTACTTCACAAATTTGTCAAACGCAAAAAATATAAAAAAAAGGCAGGGCATAAAGCACCTGCAAAAATTAGGGGTATTGGGGACGATAATATATATGGAAAAGCTTTCGCTTATCCGCGCAGAATATCGATGGTGAGGGTCATCCTGTCCGAATGTTCCTTGGTGGACAGGTGAAGCTCAACACCCGACGACTTTAATTTGTCGCAGGTCTTTCGAATGGCGTTTAACGACAACTTGGGATCCCGCACCAAAAACAGCACGTTTTGCTCCCGCTTGGTTTCGGGCATTTCACCATACAGTCGATTTAAGGCCTCCTCCACCAACTCCTCAGTAATTTTAACCGATAAGTTGTTCTCCCGAATTTGGGAAATGAGCTTGAGCTGCATCTCTTCATTGTGCAGCCGAAGCAGGCTCCGGGCATGGCGCTCGGTGAGCTTGCCCATAATGATACTTTCCTTTACCTTTCTGGGCAACTTTAGTATCCTCAATTTATTTGCAATGGTGGACTGGTTTTTACCCAGCCGAACCGCCAATTCCTCCTGAGTAAATCCGTGATCCCGCATGAGATTTAAAAATGCTTCGGCTTCTTCAAAAAAGTGCAGGTTTTCACGCTGTAAATTTTCGATCAACGCGATCATGGCGCTGTCCTGTTCCACAGCGTTTTGCACAATGGCTTTAATGTGGGTGAACCCCGCACGCTTCGCCGCTCTCCACCGACGCTCCCCAGCGATCAGCTCAAAGTGGGTGTATCCCGTGCGCCGCACGGTAATGGGAGAAAGCTGCCCGTAGGCGATCAGCGATTGGGTCAGCTCGTCCAAACTTTCCTCGGTAAAAATCTTTCGGGGTTGATACGGGTTTGGCCGTATTTGATCTATGGGTATATACTCCAACTTGGAGTTATAGTTCCTGTCCACATTGTATTCGGGCAGCGATCTATCCTGCTCCGCCTTTTGAAACTTCAACATGTTTAAATACCCTCCAAAAAAATAATTTCATTGATCACTGACTCTATATAGCCAAATTCAATAAATATTTTCACAATCCTTTGCCTCTGTCAATAATAGAAAAAAGGTGACATTTATAGTGTTTAACCGACATATAATATAAGAAGGAATTCATACAACGGCCAAAGCATGTACCCCTCACACTATGAAAAAGATTTTAAGATATTGTAAACTAATTTAAAAACACTTCCCTTCTTATCGTATGTTTGATATATTAAAGTATATTTATTTCGTTGAAGCGAGGACCCATGCAAAGACTTTTTCTTTTGTCGTTGGCGCTCATTATGATCATTATATTTTGCAGTTGCGCCATGCTGTACGATAGAATTGAAGCCATCAATTATTCCGATGAACGCGTGAGCAAACAGGGTATGTCCATTATCAATTCCTTATACGACATTCCCGCCCCCGATTTTGAACTTCCAAACATCAATGGGGACATGGTTCGGTTGAGCGATTTAAAGGGAAAAGTTGTGGTGCTGTGTTTCTTTGCAACGTGGAACAAGTCCTGTGTGGAGGAGTTTGAATTTTTATCAAACGCTGAGCGGGATTTTGGAGATGTGGTGTTCTACGGCATTAGCACCGGCGAACGCCAAGACATGACCCTTTCACAAAATAAAGAAAATGTAGTTAACTTTGCAAGAGAAAATGGCCTCAACCTAGAAATCCTCTTCGACGAAGACAATTCGGTCTATGACAAACACTATTACGTCCGCTCCTTGCCCGCAACCTATGTGATCGACCCGGACGGCAACATTCGCAACATCGTATCGGGGGTTATCCTCAACTACGACGACCTCAAACCATACATATCTTCCGTTTTAGAATTTTACAATGGCTGAACTGAGAATCGATGACTTACAACTCAAGGGTTTGAAAATTGTTCAAGACCCTGATTTATTTTGTTTCGGCACAGATGCTGTGCACCTTAGCAACTTTGTGCGCTTAAAGCCACGAAGTGTTCACGTGGATTTTTGCAGTGGCAACGGCATCATCCCCCTGTTACTCCACGGGCATGTGCCCACAGCCACCATTTACGGCATTGAAATTTTGGAAAAAAATATCACATTGGCCAACCAATCCCTTGCACTCAACGGAATCAACGATCAAATCCAAATGATTTGCGGCGATGTGAAAAATGCCAAATCCCTGCTGCCAAGAGAGGTGGACAGCGTGAGCTGCAACCCTCCCTACGACACCTCGGGTTTAACTTCGGCCTGTTATGAGCGGAGCGTCGCTCGCCACGAGATTTTAATCACACTGGAAGATGTGGTGCGAAGTGCGGCAGAAGTACTGCGCACAGGGGGCACGTTTTTTATTATCCATCGGGCACAGCGGCTTTGCGAGCTCACACAACTCATGCAAACCTATGAGCTGGAACCCAAGCGTTTACAGCCCATTTACCCATCCCGGGAGAAACCCTCCAGTTATGTCTTGGTGGAGGGAAAGAAACAGGCTGCATCGGGAGTCATCCTCCTTCCCGGTATTTATTCCAAAAACGATTAGTGATACGCTTCTTTGTTGTTGTATAAACGTGTTACTATTACTTAAGCGAAAGGAACGTGTGTGAAAATGTTATATATTGTTGCAACACCCATCGGCAATCTGGAGGACATCACCCTGCGTGCACTGCGCATTTTGCGGGAGGTGGATTTGATCGCCTGTGAGGACACCCGGCACACGGGGCTTTTGCTGAGTAAGCTTAACATTAAAAATTCGTTGATCAGCCTGCACGAGTATTCGGACTCAAACAGGATCGATGAAATCCTTCGACTGTTGCAGGAGGGAAAAGATATCGCCCTGTGCAGCGATGCGGGTACCCCCCTCATCTCCGATCCGGGTTGCGAGCTGCTGCGCCGCTGCACTTTGCACGGTATAACCGTTTGCCCCATTCCCGGCCCCAGCGCCCTCACCGCTGCACTTTGTCTCTGTCCCTTTGGCAAATCCCACACATTTTTAGGTTTTTTACCCAAGAGTGGCAAGGAGCGCACCCAAGCACTGGAATTTATTCTTGAAAGCACTCTGCCTGTGGTGATTTTTGAAAGCCCCAAGCGTATATCAAAGACGTTAAACGACTTGGCCCTTAACGCAAATCCCCACCGCCAGGCTATGGTCTGCCGGGAGTTAACAAAACTACATGAAGAATTTTTGCAAGATTCTTTGCCTAATCTTGCACATTTTTACGAAAATAATATACCAAAGGGTGAAATTGTCCTAATTGTGGATGGTAAAATATCGGAGGAGTCCAGCGACGAGGAAATTATTTCTATTTTATTGGAGCTTCAAAAAATGGGAGTCACAAACAAAGAAGCTGCACAAATGGCAGCTTCTCAAGTTAATGCTAGTAAAAATAGAATTAAGAAATTACTGATTTCACTAAAATGATTTAGACAAACTTAGGCCTTGAGCTTAGAAATACAGTCTTTACATACCTTTTTGTCCATAAAATCAATGACATCATCGGTATTCTTGCAGAAAATACAAGCAACCTGATATTTTTTCAAGATGATCTTATCCTCATCAACAAATATCTCCACCGGGTCCTTAATTTCAATGTCCATGATTCTGCGCAGCTCAACGGGAAGTACTATGCGACCTAAGTTGTCTACTTTCCTTACGATACTAGTTGCCTTCATAACTTACACCCTCGCATAAAAATATTGATATTGAAATTATAATAGCAACAATATTCACAATTGTCAACAAAATCTGATAAAAATCACTCATTTATTTGTAAACAATTTTTAGCAATTCCAGTCATAAGTTTATTACTTTATAAATATATTGATAGTAAAATGGAATATTATGAGGTATATTTTGGTTAATTATCTTTTTTCTGCCATGATTTTACTGGGTTTTATTATTGCTTTGTTCACCGGCAACATGAAAACCTTAGGCGAAGCTTCCATCAACGCTGCATCCGATGCTGCAAAAATGTGTATCGGCTTGGTGGGCAGCTATGCCCTTTGGCTGGGGTTGATCAATGTGCTGCGCCAGGCGGGTATGCTAAAGAAATTAGCCAACGGCCTCTCTCGGGTCATCGGAGGGCTGTTTAAGGGCGTGGAAAAGGGTAGCGAAAGTGCACAGTACATTGCCCTGAACTTAAGCGCAAACATGCTGGGTATGGGCAATGCTGCCACTCCCTTTGGCCTGCGGGCCATGGAAGAACTGCAAAAACTCAATGCGGATAAAAAGGTTGCCACCCACGCCATGTGTATGTTTATCATTATCAACGCATCATCGGTGCAGCTCCTGCCTTTAAACGTCATCGCCCTGCGCAATTCCTTGGGATCCACCATGAGTGCCAGCATCATTGTGCCCACTTTGCTGGCCACCACCGTGAGCACCCTTGTGGGCATTTTATGCGGAAAAATATTTGGAGCAAAATAAATTGGAAACATTTTCTACATTTATCATACCCGCCTTTATCGTCTTATGCGTCTCCTGCGGGTTATATGCAAAAACTCCCGTATACGAGGCCTTTGTGGAGGGTGCCAAACAGGGGTTCGAAATCGCCATACGCATCATCCCCTATGTGGTGGCATTTGTGTTTGCCGTTGCTTTTTTTCGGGTGGGAGGAGGGTTCGAACTGCTCTCCAGGCTGCTCTCCCCCGTGCTCTCCCTCATCCACATGCCCGCCGAAGTGCTGCCCCTGGCTATCACCCGGCCCTTCTCGGGGGGTGCGGCCAACGGCATACTCGCTTCTATTTTAAAGGAGTACGGCCCGGACAGTTACACAGGCCTGCTGGCCAGTGTGATGATGGGTTCCAGTGAAACATTGTTTTATACAATAGCCCTGTATTGCGGCAGTGTGGGGGTGAAAAAAACCAGGTACACCGTGGGCGCTTCCCTCATTGCAGAGGTTGCGGGAATTGCTGCTGCCATCACATTTGTAAATATTTTTTTATAGTATTATAATGGTGTTGTGTTGGTACAGGAAATATATTCAGGTTGTTTTTATGCAAAAAATAGTGTATGTTATAACCTATCAACATAGTACAGACGGAGATTTGTTAGAATGAAAATTAGTGTATACGCTTCATCGGACCACATCAAACCTGCAGACACAAAGGGAAAGATTGCCGTTGTCGTGGACATGCTCAGGGCCACCACCACCATTATCACAGCCCTCAACAATGGTGCCCTCAACATTGCGCCCATGCAGCATATTGAACAGGCAATTGCGGTTAAGCGTTCCAACAAAGATATACTTTTGGGAGGGGAGCGCAACGCCGAGAAGATACAGGGTTTTGATTTCGGCAATTCGCCCCTGGAGTATTCCCGGGAAATGGTGAAGGACAAGAACATTATCCTTTGCACCACCAACGGTTCCAAGGCCATTCAGAGCGCCTCTCAGTTCAAGCGAACCATCATTGGTGCGCTGATCAACGCAACGGCAGTTGCCAAGAAGTTATCCGAGCAAGAAGACGATGTGGCGATTATTTGCGCCGGCACCGATGGTAAGTTTTCCATCGACGATATTGTGACGGCAGGGGCTATTATTGCAAAGTTAAAAAATTATACGTTAGATTTAGAATTGGACGACTTGGGTATTCTCTGCACCGAGATTTATTCCTCCAATGCCGAAAATTTACACACGATTTTAAACGGTTCCATGCACTACACCAGGCTGATGCGGTTGGGATTTATTGCCGACATCAACTATTGTCTCACCGAAGACATTGTGGATTTTGCACCCGAGTATGCAGACGGGTCCATCACGCTGGCAACGGCGCTGTCCTTTGCGGCATCGTAAAGAATTGTTTTTTAGGGCTTAAGCCCCAAACCTCACCAAAGGGTATTCTTGAAAAATACCCTTTGGAAACCCAAACACTTTTTGTATGTATTCATTTCAGATTTTTTCAATTGATTAAACTATATAATATAATGTATATTTGTCGAAAAGAGTGTTTTTTTGTATGAAACCATACTGCGGACTCTATTATAAAAACCTTCAGGCGTTTATAGCCAAATCAATTTCATAACGTTGGTACAAAAACCCTTTACGAATGGCACAAAATAATATAAAATAAGATGGGGTGTTGGAGAATAAAAATTCAATTTTAGTTTCAACGTCCCGGGTATGACAAGCGAAGGGGAACGAAATGAAAAAATTAATTTTACCACTGTTAGTTATGATGTTATTTATAAGTGCCTGTGCCTGCGGAACGCCCAGTTCTGGTCGTCCAAAGAGCGAAGGTGCCAATGAAGTATACATTCAGGGTCAATTGACGTATGAAACCTCGGGGGGAGAAATTATTCTCAAGGGTACAACCGATCTCATGGACGGTGCCATCGTCCACATGTCTATTCAATCCACCTTGGGAGAATCCTTAGGCAGTGTGGATATCGTCAAACAGGGGGACAACCTTGTTGCCAAATTTCCGTTGCCCAGCGGCACCACCATCTACGGCTTTATGACCTGTGCCCCGAATTTGTATGGAGCTCAATCCAAAGAAGTCTATGAAGCGTATGGCAAAAAGTTTGAAAATCTGTATTCTTCCCAAGAAAATGCAATCATTTGGAACCAAGACGGCGTAATCGCCATATTCTCAACGGGAGAAATTAAACTGTAATATGAAGAACCGTCGTCCCACCTCCGAGTACGTGCTGCGGGCACTTTCGTTCACATTAGGGCAGGTGATTCTGGTCATCTGTATTGGCCTTTCCATTGCCTTTGCGTTCTCTGTGGGCAGGGACTACATGAACATCAACGTACTCATCAAAGACGGGTTGTACAGGCGTGCCTGTGTCATCACCATGGGGGACGACAGCGGCGTAGTTTCCAAGGTGTTTACCCACGCTTTCTTGGAAAAAGATGCACAACTCTATTCGGACGTGTATGAAAAATATGTGATCCGAAGCATCAACCACCAGACTTTCACCGAGTTTGTGGTGGTTCTGCCCTGGCAGAGTGAAGTGCAGGTGACGGCTGTGGAGCGGGTGCCCATTATCAACGGGGAACTTCCCGCCGAACTGTTGCAGCCGGGAGAAGAACCCACCCCACCCGAGTGGCAGGACGGAAAATACGAAATCACCTTAGTCAAGGTGGAGGGAAACTGGAAGATCGACAAAATGGAACTCATTGAAAAGCTAGATAAACCCGCTGTGCTCACCCAACCAGAAGAGACGAATGGTCAATAATCGAGTCATTCTTGCCCCTATGGCGGGTATTACCGACAATACCTTTCGAACGCTGTGTTTCGAACAAGGAGCACAGCTTTGTTTTACTGAAATGATCAGTGCAAGCGGCTTAAAATATGAAAACGCAAACACATTTGCCCTGCTAAAGACAACGGTTCCCTGCGGCGTGCAGCTCTTTGGCAAGGAGCCGGAACTGCTGGCCCCCATGGGGGAACAGTTGTGCCAACGGGATGACGTGTTGTGTATCGACATCAACATGGGGTGCCCTGCCCCCAAGATTGTGAAAAACGGTGAGGGAAGTGCCCTCATGAAGGACATACCCTTGGCAAAGCAAATCATTGGATCGGTGCGCAAGCGGGTGCACAAACCCCTGTCCGTCAAGTTTCGAAGTGGATGGGATGCACAGTCCGTCAATGCCGTGGAGTTTGCAAAGATGTGCGAAGACAGCGGCTGCGACTTCATCACCATTCACGGGCGCACCCGGCAGCAGTATTACGCCGGTCGTGCCGACTTAGATGTGATCGCACAGGTCAAACAAGCTGTACGCATTCCCGTTTACGGCAACGGGGATATTTTTTGTGCTAAAGATGCACTCCATATGCTCAACTACACGGGGTGTGACGGGGTGATGGTTGCCCGGGGCGCCATGGGTAACCCCTTTATTTTTAAAGAAATACACTGTGCCCTCAAGGGAGAGCCGTATACTCCCCCCTCCCGAACACAAAGGATGGAAACCGCCCTTCGCCAGCTCAAGCTGATGGCGGAGGAAAAGGGCGAATACCGGGCAGTGCGGGAGTTTCGCACCCACTCCCCCCACTACTTAAAGGGAATGGATGGTGCTGCAAAACTTCGGCGGGAACTCAATATCGCTGATTCTGTAGAAAAAGTGGAAGAATTGCTCACAAGCATAGGTTAATACATGGACGGATTTTTATTATATACCATTGTAAACGAATTAAAGGAAACGGTCGTAGGCCAAAAGATCGAAAAGATTCACATGCCCGCACGGGACGAGGTGCACTTTGTGTTGCGGGGGGGACGGTTAAAGATCAACATCAACTCTTCGGATTATTCCATCTATCTCTCCAAGCACCCACAAAAATACCCCGACAAACCCTTTTCCATCTGCATGTATCTGCGCAAACACTTGACCAACGCCATCATCACGGACATTTCCATGAACGGCCTTGAGCGCATTGTCTGCCTGCACCTGCTGGCTCGGGACGAGATGGGGGTGAGGCGCAATGTACAGCTCTATGCAGAGCTCATGGGCAGGTATTCCAACATCATCCTCACCGATGAAAAAAAGACCATCCTAGAGTGTTTTAAACACGCCAGTTTGGATGTGGGTATGCGCACACTGCTGCCCGGCATTCCCTATGAACTGCCACCCTTGAATAAAAAAGACCCCCTTTGCCTAAGCGTTGAGGAGTTAGAAGCCCTGATTCTCGAAGGGGGAGGGAAACCCCTATCCAGCAAATTAGCCGATGGATTGCAGGGTTTTTCCAAGAAAATTGCCAATGAGGTCATTGAAATTGCAAAACCGGTGTATACGGAAGGTGTGCTCACCCAAGCGGAAGCCCATGTGGCTGCCACTCGGTTAAAGAACTTTTTTGAAGGGTTTGTGAGAGGTGAGGTGTATGCCCCAGTGGATGCTAACGCCCAACTGGACGAACAAAATCTGCAAAAACGCCTTAAGAACGAACTGCACAACCGCATGAAGACGCTGCAAAAGGTCATCGGGCGCCACTTGGAGAAGCGGCAGAAGAAGTTAGCCATTCAGTTGGAGACGTTGCTTTCTTGCCAAAATGCCGACACCCTTCGCAAGTATGCCGATCTGATCACGGCAAACCTGTACCGGGTGCCAAAGAACGCAAAGTCCATCGTTGTGGAGGATTATTTTAACAACCTCGAACCTATTGAAATACCGCTGGACGAAAGATATTCGGTGAAGGACAACGCAGGGCGTTATTACAAGCAGTACAACAAGTTAAAAGTTGCCAAGGAGATCACCCAAGAGAATGCAGCGGCCAACGAGATGGAAATTGCCTTTTTGCAAAACTGTGAGTATGCCCTGCAAAACTGTGGGTCTCACGGAGAGGTAGACGAAGTGGAGTTTGAGTTAGCCAAGTACGGTTACTACAACCCCAAGGGTAAGGTGAAAAAGCCTGTGGAGGCCTTGTCCGAGCCTATGAGATTTGTTTCTTCCGATGGGTATGAGATTTATGTTGGCAAAAATTCTCGGCAGAACGATTATCTCACCCTGCGGTTTGCCAAACCCACGGATCTGTGGTTACACGCCAAGGGGGCGGGCAGCCATGTGATTTTAAAGATGTCCGGGGAAATACCCGATGTTGCGCTGATTGAAGCTGCGACCCTGGCGGGTTATTATTCCAAGCAGCGTAACGCACAAAAGTTTGAGATTGACTATACCTTTCGCAAGAATATTAAAAAACCACCTGCGGCTAAGCCTGGCATGGTGATTTACGACACCTACTACACCCTCAACACCAAGAACGACAGTGAAATATTAAAAAAGTTTGGGTTAATGGTTTGATGATAAGGGGGACTTTTCGTGGGCTCTGCCCACACCCGCAAGGGGGAATGATTCCCCCTTGACCCCTCTTATCACAAGCGCTTTTACAAAAAGTCCCCTAAACGGGGTTTGGGGCAAAGCCCCAAGAAAAAAACCATAAACCATATAAAGCAAAGAGTGTGCGACACGACTTCGCACACCCCTTACAAGAGAAACATATGATCAATCAATTGTATTTTGCAGCATTCCATTCGGCACAGGTGATATACCCCCCGTCCACCACCAGCGACGTGCCCGTAATCCCCGACGAATCCTCGCAGGAAAAATATAATATAGACTTTGCAACGTCCTCCGGGGTGAGCGAACGGTTAATGGGCACCCGGTTCAGCCTCTCCTTGAGCGCCCCGTCAGGATCGGCATTGGTGTTGAGATGGGTGTGCAGCAAGGGCGTCTCCGTAATACCCGGGCACACGCAATTGCACCGTATGCCGTACCGGGCATAATCCAGCGCAATGGATTTTGTCAGGTTGAGCACCGCACCCTTAGACGTTGTGTATATGGGCGTGCAGTCCTGCCCCACATAGGATGAAATAGAACCAACGTTTACAACATAACTCATGGGTTTTTTCACCATATGTTCAAAGGCATATTTAAAGGCCAAAAACATGGACTTCACGTTTAAATCCATGAGGTAGTCCCACTCCTCAATGGTGCACTCGTGCAGCATCTTCACCCCCACGGTGCCCGCATTGTTCACTAAAATATCGAGACCGCCGTAGCGTTTTATGGTCTCATCAATGGAAGCCTTAATCTCCTCGGGTTTGGTAACGTCACACTTTTGGAAAAATGCTTCGCCCCCTGCGGCCTTAATCTGCTTTACAATTTCCTCACCCTCAGAAGTCGTTCTGCCAATCATAGCCACTTTGGCTCCCTCCTTGGCAAACAACCGTGCAGCGCCCTCGCCAATGCCTTTGTTGGCTCCGCTGATCCATGCAACTTTGTCTTGTAACCTCATCATAATATCACCTCTTCGTAAATTAGATGTGTATGGCTTGACCCATGGCTAAATGAGCCGCTTCCATAATGGATTCGGAGATGGTTGGGTGGGGGTTTATGATATGTGCCATTTCGTCTATGGTCATTTCAAGACCCAAATAACCCACAATGCCGTATATCATTTCGGTCACATGGGGGCCAGCCATGTGTACACCCAGCAGTTCCCCATACTTTTTGTCAAACACCAGCTTCACTTTCCCCTCACTCTCCCCGTAGGAGATGGCCTTGCCGTTGGCCGATAGGGGGAACACGACCTCTTTTGCATCGGCATAACCCTTTTCTTTTGCCATGGCTAAGGTTAACCCCGCACTGGCAATCTCGGGGGTTGTGTACGTGCACTTGGGCACGTTTGCATAGTTGATGGGTTTTGTATCCACACCGCAAATGGTATCCACACAAAGTTTTGCCTCGGCACTGGCTTTGTGGGCTAACGCCAATCGCCCGTTGATGTCCCCAATGGCGTAAATGTTTGGCACATTGGTCCTCATAAAATCGTCTGTTGTAATATAACCCCTGGCGTCCGTCCTCACTCCAGCATGTTCAAGGTGAAGCCCCGCTGTGTTGGGTTGAATCCCCGCAGCGCACAGAATATATTCACACTCCACCGTCTTTTGAAACTTACCCGTCAACGTTGCCCGAATGGTCTTGCCATCGTTTGTAACACTGGATACCTTTGTTTCTACACATATGTCCATGCCCTCAGAAATATACTTCTTTGCCAGCACATCGGAGATTTCGGTATCTTCGTTGGGCAGGATGGATTTTTGCATCTCCGCAACGGTGACTTTCGCACCGTACGTTGCAAACACCGTTGCAAACTCCATGCCAATGGCACCCGCACCGATGATGAGAATGCTCTTCGGTGCTGTTTTTAAGGAGAGTGCCCCCTTGGAGTTCAGCACATTGGGTTGGGTGTAGTCCAGCATAGGTAAGGCCATGGGCACACAACCCGTTGCAATGATGATATTGTTCGCATGCATGATTTTGCCGCTGTTAAGCTGAATTTGGTTTTTAGAAACAAAGGAAGCCTTCTCTCGAAACACAGTTATTTTATTTTTCTTCATTAAATAATCGATGCCCGAAACCAACTTTGCGCTCACGGCACGGCTTCTCGTATACGCCTTTTCGTAATTGGCGGTGACATCCCCAACCGTAATGCCAAATTCTTCGCTGTGTAGAATATTTTTTAAAATTTCTGCGTTTCGAAGGAGGGATTTGGTGGGGATACAGCCCCAGTTCAGGCATGTACCCCCCAAGTTTTCGGCTTCAACGATTGCTGTACTTTTACCCGACAAGGCTGCATGAATGGCTGCCACGTATCCGCCCGGCCCTCCGCCGATAATGAGTATATCAAAATTTTCCATAGCTTCTACCACTTACAGCATGAGCTCGGGGCATTCCAGCATTGCCACCACATCCCGCAGGAACCGTGCAGCAGGTGCACCGTCCACAATCCTGTGGTCGAACACCAGGGTTATGTTGAACCTGCTTTGCAGCACAGGTTGATCACAGGCATCGGGAACAAAGGTTTTGTTAATCGCCCCAATGGAGAGAATGCAGCACTCGGGATAGTTGATGATGGGCACAAAACTATCTACCCCAAACATACCCAAGTTGGTGATGGTGAAGGTGGAACCAGCCATTTCATCGGGTGTCAACCGGTTTTCCTTGGCCTTTTGGGCAAGCTCTGTCAGCTCTTCCCCGATGGCCACAATGGATTTGTGGTTGGTGTTGCGAATCACGGGTACTGTCAGCCCCCGGTCGGTGTCCACGGCAACACTCACGTTGATGTCTCCCGAAATTTCAATGTTGTCCCCGTTCAGCCTGGAGTTGATGATCTTGTGCTTTTGAAGGGCAACAGCCACTGTCTTTGCAATGATTGCATCCATGGGGATTTTAAAGCCCCGCTCCTTGTACTTGCTTCGAAGTGCCAGCAGTGCCGTTGCGTCCACACCTGCCGTTAAGGGTACTGTGGGTTTTTCAAAATACGATTCACTCATGCGCTTTGCAATCACTTTGCGCACAGAACTCATGGGTTGCACTTCATTTTGTGTGTATACGGTTGTGCTCACGCTGGGTTTCTTAAAGGAGAGCACATCTTTTTTTACAATGCGTGCACCCGGAGCTGCGGGAGAGAGTAGCGAAATGTCGATGCCCATCTCCTTTGCAATTTTCTTTGCCAAGGGAGAAATACGCACCTTAGATGTTTTTTTTACAATTGCTGCAACGGCCGTGTTGAGTTGGTTTGTTGCAGCGGTGGGTGCTGACTTTTTAACAATTGCTGCAATGGCCGTGTTGAGCTGGCTTGGTGCAGCCATAGGCGCTTGCTTTGGTGCGGCGGGAGCTGCGGGGGCTGTTGGGGTTGGTTTCACCAGGGGTGCAGCCTCTTCCCCTTCGGCCAGCAGCATCAGCATGTCTTGGTGGCACAGCACCGTCTCACCTTCCGCAACCAACAGCTGCCCAACGATGCCACTCTCGGTGGCATAAATCTCTTGTGTGGATTTATCCGTCTCTGCCTCGCAAACAACATCTCCCTCGGCGATCGTATCCCCAACGGAGATCAACCATTTGGTGATGGTGGCTTCGGTCATGTTTACGCCGATTTTGGGTAAGGTCATGTTTTTTGCCATATTAAACTCCATTCTGCCGTTACACTTTCGGCACAAATAGTCATTAAACAAACTTTCACGCTAAACTCCATTCTGCCGTTTCACTTACGGCATAAATAGTCATTAACAAGCTTTTACGAAAAATTCCATTCTGCCGTTTCACTTACGGCACAAATAGTCATTAAACATACTTTTACGAAAAACCTTACATGTCCGACAATACTTTACGCACTGCATCGATGATCTTTTGCTCACCGGGTATACAAAGTTCTTCCAAATACTTGTTGTAGGGCGTGGGTACGTTCAGACCACCCACTCTCACGGGAGGAGCGTCCAACAAATCAAACCCACGGTCGATGATTTCGGCCACGATATCTGAAGCCAATCCACCTCTTAGGTTTGCCTCTTGACACACAACCACTCTGCCCGTCTTACCCACGGAATTCATCACTGTCTCGTAATCCAAGGGCATCAGGGAGCGCAAGTCGATGACTTCGCAGGAAATCCCCTCTTTCGCCAGCTCTTCGGCGGCTGTCTTGGCGCGGATGGCCATCATGGAATAGGCAACAATGGTCACATCGCTGCCCTCCCGGCGAATGGCCGCTTTGCCAAAGGGAACGGTGTAGTTCTCCCCTTCCGCACCGTCGGGCACTTCACCCTTAATGCCATAACTACGCTTGTGTTCAAAGAATATAACGGGGTTGTCGTCCCGAATTGCAGCTTTTAACATTCCCTTAACGTCATAAGGTTCGATGGGGGCAACCACTTTAAATCCCGGAACGTGGTTGAACCACGCTTCAAAGGATTGGCTGTGCTGTGCGGCAACACCGCCGCCCATGCCAAAGGGTGCACGCACCACCAGGGGCATATTCACTTTACCGCCAAACATATAGCGCATTTTTGCAGCCATGTTCACCAGTTGATCCATCCCAAGCGTGATCCAGTCGGAGTAGAGCACTTCCACCACCGGGCGAAGCCCCGTTGCGGCTGCACCAACGCCCGCACCAACAAACCCCGGTTCGGAGATGGGTGTGTCGATCACCCGATCCTTGCCAAACATTTTTAATAAATCCATGGTAATTCCAAAGGGTCCACCCCTGTTTCCAATATCACATCCCATGGTGATCACCGTTGGGTCTTTTGCCATTTCTTCTTTAAAGGCTGCGTTTAACGCCTCTCTCACAGTTATAATAGCCATTATACTAAACTCTCCTTAAACAATGATTTCGCCGTTGGCATAGATATCGTCGTAGAGGGTATTCAGAGGCGGTTCGGTGCACTTGTTTTGTGCGTAATCGATGGCATCCGCAACTTCTGCAATGGCATCGTTTTGGATGGCATCCACCTCTTCGGCCTTTAACAGCTTGTTATCCACAAAATAGTCCCTCATGCGCTTGATGGGGCAGATTTCCCAGAACATTTCTGCCTCCTCAACGTTGCGATACCACTGATCGTCCGCCACGAAGTGCCCGAGAATGCGCATAAATCTGGCTTCGATTAAGGTTGGGCCTTCGCCGTTCCGCGCCTTCTTCACCGCTTTTTCAACAGCTTTATATACTTCAAATACGTTAAATCCATCCACCTGCACCCCTTCGATGCCGTAACCCACTGCACGTTTGTACAGGTTGGTCTCCTTGGAGATGGCGCAAAGGTCGGTTGCAATGGCGTGTTGGTTGTTCTCGATTAAGAAGATGGCGGGCAGATTCCATGCGGCAGCCATGTTTAAGGTTTCGTGCCACACGCCTTGGTTGGTGCCCCCGTCCCCGTGGAAACAAATGGTTACTTTCTTGTTCTTGAGCACATTGGCAGATATAGCCGAACCAAGCGCAATGGGCATGCCACTGCCCACGATTCCCGTGGCACCCAACATGCCGATATCCACATCGGCGATGTGCATGGAACCACCCTTACCCCGGTTGAGCCCCTCGAACTTGCCGTGCAGCTCCGCCATCATAGCCCGCACGTTGGCACCCTTTGCAATGGTGTGCCCGTGGCCCCGGTGGGTGGAGGTGATGTAGTCGTCCCGGTTAAGGGCTGTGCACGCACCCACAGCAATGGCTTCGGCCGCAACGTAGGAGTGGGCTAGGCCGTAAATTTCGTTTTTCATCCACAAACTTCTCACCTGTGTGTCGAACTCACGGATGACACACATGGTGCGAAACATGTTCTTTTGGGTTTCTAAATCCAAACCCTTGGGAGCTTTTAAGTCCGTCAAGCAGGGTATGGCTTGCTTAAAAAATTCTTTTTTATCCATCACATTCTACCTCTTACTTGTTTTTGCGCACTTTGACATCTGCCAATTTTTCATAGTGCTCGATAATGCCGCAGTGGTCGTTGGTCGCCTTACCCGCAACCTTTAACCCCTGCATAATTTCCATGACCTCGGCAGTGAGGGGGATGGGGGAACCCACGGTATGGGCTGCATCCAATGCGTTTTGTAAATCTTTGATGTGCAGCTCTATTCTAAATCCGGGGTTGAAGTTGCCGTCTAACACCATGGGCATCTTTGCGCCTAGTACAGTGGAACCCGCAAGGCCTCCTTTAATGGCATCAAACACCTTTTCGCAGTCCACGCCACACTTGGCAGCCAACACCATCGCTTCGCTCATGGCCGAGATGTTCAGGGCAACGATGATTTGGTTGCTGAGCTTACACACGTTTCCGCTTCCGCTCTTGCCCACCAGCACCGCACTGGCGCCCATGTTGAGTAGCAGGGGTTTCACCTTTTCAAAGGCAGTCTCGTCTCCCCCCACCATAATTGCCAGGGTGCCATCGATTGCCTTGGGTTCTCCGCCGGATACGGGTGCATCCAGATAAATCACTCCCTTTGCCGCACACTTCTCTGCAATCTCTTGGGATGCAATGGGGGAAATGCTGCTCATATCCACAATGATTGTTCCGCTCTTGGCGTTTGCAAGAATGCCGTTTTCCTGAAGCACCACTTCCAACACGTGGGGGCTGTTGGGCAGCATGGTGACGATTACATCACACTCGGAAGCAACCTGTGCTATGTCCTTGGCAGCAGTTGCACCTGCACTCACCACATCGTCCACATTTTTTGCAACGATATCGTAGACCAACAGGGAGTGTCCCGCCTTTAACAAATTTTTTGCCATGGGTTTACCCATGATTCCAAGACCGATAAATCCTGTTTTGCTCATTGGTTTATTCTCCTCAATTTATTATTGAACAGGGTAGGTGAAGGTTTGACCCAAGTCGAGAACAACGGGTTTGGGGTTACCCTCTTTATTTTTCATTTTATTCAGATGATCCACAAATTCAGTGATATCCTTGTTGTTGATGTCGGTGTAATGACAAGCCACAGCGTATTCTAAGTTCAGCCACTGGCATGCAAGTGCAGCCTCGTAAGGGTCCATCTCACCTGTTAAGAATTCGGGGAGGAAGTCAAAGCAGTTTTCAATTGTGACGTTGATTAGTCCAACCTGTGGCTTGTATAATTCACCGATCAGTTTCATATCCGAAAAAAGTGCTGTATCGCTGGCGTTATAAATCCTTGTGCCGTCGGGCATGTAAATCATAAACCCAAGGGCGAAGCCGTCCAGTGCAATTCCGTTTGACAGCCGCACCGAGGAGCGGTGCATGCTCACCACCGGGCGAACGGTCACTCCGCACTCTAAAACGGTTAGCCCCCACACAGTTTGGGTGATCTGCTTTTGATCCACACCCTCGTCCAGCAGCTTTTGCATCACCTCTCCCCCGCAAATGATCTTACAACCGTCTCGTTTTGCAATCTTTGCGGTGTCCTGCATGTGGTCAAAAGCTCCGTGGCTCACAAGGATTAAGTCTATTTTGGGAAGATCTTTTGTCTTGACGGGGCATTTTGGCGATTCATCCATATATGGATCGATCAAAACGTTGAGACCCTCGTCGGTTGTTATTAAAAAAGTGGAAAAACCTAAAAATTTAAAGTGTGTCATGTGAACATCTTCTCCCTTACACTACTGTGGTTTTGGGTTTAACGTTTAACTTGCCGTTGTTTCAATAGGTTTAACGATAAACTAATTGTACTGTATTAAATAAGTATTGTCAATAGGGAATCGGTATGAATTGTTGTGTGTATGGAAATTGTTATAAAAAGGGGAGGATGTACTCCCCCCCTTCATATACTTAAATTAGAAGATTTTTGCGAATTCGTCTACGTTGTCCTTTGTGAATCTGAACAGATCGCCCAGTTTTACAAAGCCTTTTTCGCCAACAGTTCTTTCGCCCTGTGCGCCAACGCTGAATGTTTCGCCAACTTTACCAGTTGTTGCGCCAGACAGCAGTGCATAGGTTGTGTATGCAGAAACGTATCCCAGATCAACGGGGTTCCACAGCATTACGATAGGAGCAGCGTCGTTCTTAATATAGGGAGACATTTCGGAAGGAAGTCCTAAACCAGTGATGAACACTTTGCCGATTGCATTTTGATCGGTGATAGCTTTGCCGGCAGCAGCGATACCAACGGATGTGGGTGCGATGATGCACTTCACGTTCGGATATGTTTTTAACAGACCCTGTGTTTCCTGATAGCTCTTGTCGGGTTTGTCGTCGCCGTATACGGTTGCAACCAGTTTCATCTTGGAGTATTCGGGCTGTTTGAGGGTTTCTTTCATTGCTTCGATCCAAGCGTTTTGGTTGGTTGCTGTTGCAGCAGCACTTAAGATTGCGATATCGCCTTCGCCGCCCATCAATTCAGCAGCAGCTTTAATCTGGTCTGCGCCAACGGAGAAAGTATCTGCGGGGTTAACAAACAGTGTTCTTGCATCGGTTGCAACGTCACTATCCCAGCTAACAACTTTGATTCCCTTGGACATAGCGTCTTTTAAAGCGGGAGCCAGAGCGTCTGGATCGTTTGCTGTTACTACGATTGCGTCAACGCCTTCAGCGATGAAGTTGTTGATGATTTCGATCTGACCTTCAGCAGTAGAATCTGTGGGGCCTCTCTGGTCGAACTTCATGCCCAGTTCTTCGCAAGCTTTTCCAAAACCGGAACCGGAAGCATCGAAGAAGGGGTTACCTGTTCCCTTAACAACAACACCAACCTTGAACTCCTGTGCAGCGGGCTCAGCGGGAGCTGCGGGTTCTGCGGGTGCAGCGGGTTCTGCGGGAGCTGCGGGTTCTGCAGGTGCAGCGGGCTCAGCGGGAGCTACGGGTTCTGCGGGTGCAGCAGGAGCGCATGCGAACAGAGCAATTGCCATAACCAGTGCCATCAGAATAGCTACTAACTTTTTCATGTTTTTCCTCCTTGAATTTGCCGTAAACGGCTGTTATTTAAGCTGCTTAGCTTCCACCAGCCTGCTCTTTTTCTTGTTTGATACCATCGAAACAATATTGGGCAGGAGAATGGAGATAATAAGCAAAGCTCCAACGATAACCAGTATGATCTCGGGGCGCACACCCACCCGGCCCAAGCCGAAGCGAATGAGTGCAATGAGAATCATAGCCAAAGACGGTCCCAGCATATTTCCCACGCCGCCACTGGTCTTAAATCCGCCGAGCACCACAATTGCAATGACTTCCAATTCGTAGTTCTGGGCAATGTTGGGGCGAACAGTGGAGATGCGGGAGGTCAAGAAGATTGCAGATACAGCCGCCATCAGTCCAGACAGGGTGTATACAATAAACTTGATCCGCTCCACCTTGATGGTGGAATACCTTGCCGCTTCTGCGTTGTACCCAATGATGTACAGTTTTTTTCCAAATGATGTCTTGTGCAACACATAACAGAATATCACAACACAAACTAAAAAGCAAATCAATATAGTGGGCACGTTCACGTCGCCAATGGTAAAGGCAGTGCCGTTGGACACCTGATAGTACCAGTCGGGGAATCCCCCCGCACTCTGATCTTCCAGGACGATCCACGCTGTACCCCGGAACAGGGACAGGGTGCCCAGGGTTAAGATCATAGGGGCCAACTCTTTAAACTTGGTGATGAGCCACCCGTTGATCATGCCACAAATGAGACCCGTGAGCAAACAGAGCACCATGGCGGGAATCATAGGCACACCCGAGACGTATGCAACGCCCATGACGGTGCCCGACAGAGCGATGGTGGATGCCACCGAAATATCGATTCCGCCGATCAGTATGACAAAGGCCATGGAGAACACCAAAAAGCTCTTGTCCAAATACATTTTAAAGGAGTCCAGCACAGTGCCCAAGGTGTAATTCTTGCTGGACAGCGATCCGTTGATGATGATCACGATGACAATCACCAGCACCAACATCCACTCCCAGCGAAAGAAGAAACGTTTGAGGGAAAAGTCCGGCTTCAGTGTTGTAAATCTATCTTCACGTTTATTCATTGTTAAATCTTCCTTTCCTTCAGGATATTACCCCGGGAGCGCCTAAGCACCATGGCGTTGAGTATGACAGCCGCAAGAATGATAACCCCCTGCAATGCCAATTGCCAGAACTGGGAAACCATGAGCATGGGCAGAGCGTTCTTAATGATGCCGATGAGCAGTGCGCCCATGAACACCCCCAACACCTTGCCGATGCCGCCGTTCACGCTCACGCCGCCGATGACGCAGGAGGCAATGACAAACATTTCAAACCCCATGGCCGAATCACCCTGTGCAAAGGAATACCGTCCCGCCCACAGAGGGCCACAAAAGCCAGCGATCAACCCGATGATGGTATATACCCACAGTTGAATGGCCGAACCGTCCACGCCCGAGATGCGCACTGCATCTGCGTTGGAACCAACGGCATACACTCGTCTGCCGAACTTGGTCTGCTTCATGAGATATAGGAAGAAACCCAGCATGGCTAACATAAACCAAATGTAGATGTGAATGCCAAGGAAAGAAACGCGGGACAGATCCATAAACTCTTGGGGCATTTGGGAGGAGGTGATCCAACCGCCGTATTTGTCGATGAGAATAATGTTTAACCCACGATAGATGTTCATCATACCCAGTGTGGCGATGATGGGGATTAATTTTCCCTTGGCGATGAGCAGTCCGTTCACAAGCCCCATGGCACCGCCGCACAACACGGCAATTGCGGTTGCAACCAAGGCTGATGTGCCGGGGTAATCCAGCATAATAGCTGGGGCAAGCATGCATGTAAAGGACAGTATGGCTGCAACGGATAAGTCGATGCCCCCAGACACGATGACCAGCATCATACCAAAGGAGAGCATAACGAGGATGGACGTATCTGTGAGCACGTCCAACATGTTTGTTAAAGTCAGCCAGTTGCTGTTGCCCACTTGAATGAGCAGCGACATAATGACGATGATGGCCAAAAGAATGAATTCTCTATATTTAGAAAAACGGAATTTAGTCTTCATGATTTTTGCTCCTCCTCACCGATGGACATAAATGCTCTTAGGAGCGTCTGAGACGAGAAGGGACGGCTGTTAAACTGGCCGGTCACCCTTCCGTTGTGCATGACAACCACTGTGTCCGCCATACCCAGCACCTCTTCCATTTCGGACGAGATCATAATTATGCCGTAACCCTTGGCTGCCAAATCGTTCATAATGCCATAGATGGCACTCTTGGCTGCCACGTCGATACCCTTAGTGGGCTCGTCCATGATGAGCACTTTTAAATCGGAGTTGAGCATTTTGGCGATGACCACCTTTTGTTGGTTGCCCCCCGATAAGGATTCGGTCAGTTCAAATGCATCGTTTGCCTTTACTGTGAGCAGCAGTGCCAATTTATTGGCTTCTTCTAATGCCTTGTTTTTGTCGATCTGGCCGATAAAATTCGTATATTTTGAGAGTTCGGAGAGTACGATGTTGTCCCCGATGGACATTTTGAGCACCAAACCCTGTTTCTGCCGATCCTCTGGCAAGTAACCGATACCCTTCTTCACTGCATCCGATGGGTTCTTAATTGTAGCTTCCTTACCCTCGATGAACAGTTTACCCTCGTAGTGGTCTGCCACCGCATAAATTGCCTCGGCAAGTTCCGTTCTGCCCGAGCCAACCAGGCCGGTGAGGGCCAGAATCTCCCCCTTGCGCAAGGAAAAACTCACGTCCTTAAAATAACCCACTCTGGAGAAATTTTCTACTCTGAGCACTTCTTCTCCGATGGCAGCCGTTTTTTCGGGGAACAGGGAGACAATCTCTCTGCCCACCATGGCTTCGATGAGCACATTTTTATCCAGGGAAGTCGTTTCCCACGTGCCAATATAGTTGCCATCCCGAAATACAGTGGTCCGGTCTGCCAGCTCGTAAATATCTTCCAATCTATGGGAAATAAAAATGATGGACTTTTTGTTTTCTTTGAGTTTTCTGCAAATGTTGTAGAGTTCGGCTGTTTCCCGAACGGTGAGTGCTGCGGTGGGTTCGTCCATAATGATGATGTTTGCATCTAAAGACAGCGCCTTTGCAATTTCCACCATCTGCTGCTGGGCTACGCTCAAGCTTCCCATTTCGGTGGTTGGTTCAATGTCCGAGCCAACCAGTAAGAGTAACTCCTTGGTGCGGTTGTGCATATACTTCCAATTGAGCTTCCCCCCCTTGCCCGTCACCTCGTGGCCGATAAAAATGTTTTCGGTGACCGTGAGTTCGGGATAGCTGGTTACGTGTTGATAAATGGCAGCAATGCCTTTTTTCGTTGCATCCAAGGGTTTTGTAAATACAATTTTTTCGCCATTTAAGAAAATTTCCCCTTCTTCAGGGATGTTGACACCTGTGATGACTTTAATGAAAGTTGATTTGCCGGCACCATTTTCACCCATGAGGGCATGGATTTCGCCTTCGGCCAAGTCGAAGTGGACTCGGTTTAAGGCCTTAACACCGGGGAAAACCTTGGTTATGTTCTCCAGTTTAAGAACACTGTTCATAATTTCTCCCTCAAAAATATATTTTATATGTCAAATCCAAAAATTATAAACTCAAATTATTATACACAACAGGGAATAATATGTAAATACATTTATTTAATGATAATTACATACTTATCTTTTGTGTACGATCTCAATAAACCAATAAATTTTCGCAAACTAACGGCTAAACCAAAGACCATCAAGTTCAACGTTAAACTTAACGGAATAAATTATTAAATTATAGGATATATATTTAAATTGAAAAATTAAATCTTTATATCTATTTTTACAATAAAAGCGAATGTGCGCCTGGCAGGATATATTATTGTTTCCTTCCCCTAAAAACAGTCCCCCGGACTGTTTTCTTAACGGGGCTTCAAATCCTTTGGCTTGCTGCAAATTCATTTCACTTCGTTTATGAATTATGGCGCGCCTGGCAGGATTTGAACCTGCGACCTACCGGTTCGTAGCCGGGCACTCTATCCACTGAGCTACAGGCGCATAAATCAACTATGTCATTTTAATATAACTTTTCACGATTGTCAATGCTGTTTTTTTGACAATCGTGAAATTCATTGAGAAATCAACAAAATGATGGACAAAACAAAGATTCAAGGGAACCCTATTGTGCTAAAAATTCCAACCCTTGGCCTATGTGTGCCTCCACCATCTCTCGGGCAGGCCCCCCGGGGATACACCGCCTCTGTACACAGGCCTCTAAGGAAATCATTTCATACACATCTTTTTCGATGGCGGGGCAGTGGGACTTAAATTCCTCTAGTGTCAGATCCAGCAGGGATTTACTGACTCCCTCGCAGTAGGCAACCAGCTTGCCCGAAATGTGGTGGGCATCCCGAAAGGTGATCCCCTTGCCCACCAAATAATCCGCCAAGTCTGTGGCGTTGGTAAAACCGTTTAAGGCAGATTTTCGCAGCTTGGCAACATCAAAGGTCATGGTCTTCACCATGGGAATCAATATGTTTAAACATGCCCGCAGGGTGTCGTATGCGTCGAAGACACACTCCTTGTCCTCCTGCATGTCCTTGTTGTAGGCCAGGGGAAGCCCCTTTAATACCGTGAGCATAGCCATTAAATCCCCAAACACTCTGCCCGATTTACCCCGGATCAGCTCCGCCATATCTGGATTTTTCTTTTGAGGCATGATGGACGAACCGGTGGAATATTTATCGGAAAGCCGAAATGTGCCAAATTCGTTGGAAGAAAAAATAACAATTTCTTCGCAAAACCGAGAGAGGTGCACCATGGTTAAACTTGCGTTGGAGAGAAATTCGCAAATAAAATCTCTGTCCGATACACCGTCTAGGCTGTTTGCGGTGATGCCATCAAAGGAAAGTTTCCTTGCAACGCTGTGCCGATCCAGGGGATACGTGGTGGCGCACAAAGCTCCCGAACCCAAGGGAAGTACGTTGATCCTCTCCCTGCACTGGGTAAACCGCAAATAATCCCGCTTAAACATTTCAAAGTAGGCCATCATGTAGTGGGCTAAGGTGGTGGGCTGTGCCTTTTGCAGGTGGGTGTATGCACTCATGTACGTGTTTAGATTCGTTTTGGCCATATCAATCAAAACTGCCATCAGTTCCTTTAAGATGGAGGTGATGTCGTCCACAGCCTTGCGCAAATACAAACGAATGTCCGTTGCCACTTGGTCGTTTCGGCTTCTGCCCGTGTGCAGCTTCTTTGCATCCTCGCCGATGAGTTCGGTGAGCATTCGCTCCACACTCATGTGGATATCTTCGTCTTCGGTGGAAAACTCCACTTCACCATCGGTTATTTTTTTTAAGATAACCCTAAGCCCTTCCACAATGTTTGTGCACTCCTCTTCCGTCAATACCCCCACTTCGAAGAGCATTTGGGCGTGGCTTATGCTGCCCCAAATGTCCTCTTGAAACATCCGGGAGTCGAACAGAATGGAGGAGTGAAAGGTTATGGCTGCACTGTCTGTTTTTTCTAAAAACCTTCCATCCCAAAGTTTATGTTGCATTTTCTCACTTCACCTCGTAATATTTTTTGAGCAGGGGGATGTTACTTCGCAGCATCTGAACGATTGTCTCTGTGTCCTCCCCCTCCACCCGCAGGGTCACACCCTGCTCGGTGACAGACTTGCGGATGAGCGCCCAACCACCGTTTAGTTCCAAACGCACCCCGTCTAGGGTGGTATAGTCAAAGTTTTTGGCATAGGTTAAAACTTGTTCCATCAGTGCGTCCCGCTCTTCATAGGGTACGAACAGCCTGATATCCGGGGTGATGTTGGTATTGCCCACCTCTTGTACTAATTCCGAAAGTGTTTTGTCACTTTTGCTCAGCAGATCGTACATACAAAGTGCCCCATAGAGCCCATCGTCGTAACCCAGCTCTTGAAAGAAGAAGTGGCCGGATATCTCCCCTGCTAATGTGGAACCCAAACTTAGAAAGGTTTTCTTAATAAAAGCGTGTCCACTGCGCTCCATCACTGGCTTCACGCCCAATTGTTCGCAGGTGCGCTTCACCACGCTGGAGGACTTTAAGTCGTACACCACGCTGTCCCCCTGTTTGCACAGGTGTTTGATAAACAGGGAGAGGCTTTGCTCGGACGTGACGGCATTACCCTTCTCGTCGATGAACACCACCCGGTCTCCGTCCCCGTCGAAGGCACAGCCAAAGTCTGCCCCCGTCTCCCGCACCTTTGCGCACACCGCCGATAAATTTGCATATACCGCAGGGTTGGGGCTTCTGTTGGGAAAACTTCCGTCAACTTCGCAAAAAAGCGGAACCACCTCCACCCCCAGTTGCCCAAACATCCGGGGCATCCATTGGCAAACACAGCCGTTTCCCCCATCCACCACCACTTTCATGGGGTGGGGCACAAAGTTTTTTAAGGTTGATTGTATGTATAACTCTGTCACCGACCCCGTGCTGAGTTTTCCCTCGCCCTGCATAAACTCATTTGCTGTAACTAAATATTCAAGGTCGTCGATCAAGGGATAAATTTTAAATCCGTTGTACTCCCTGGGGTTGTGGGACGCTGTCACTTGAACTAGCACGTCTTTTTGCAAATACGTCTTGGCAAAATAGGCAACGGGGGTGGGGTTTATTCCAATGTCCAGCACATCTGCTCCTGAATCCAGCAGTCCTTCAATGAGCCGTAACTTGAGCACAGGGGTGGAGACCCGCACGTCTCCCGAAACCAGCAGGCTTTTACCCGCAAAGCGGGTGGCCACTGCCCTGCCGATGGCATATGCATGGGAGTCTGTCAACTCGCTGCCATAAACGCCACGAACGTCACACTCTTTAAATATACTCATAGGGTATACCCGTAGTGTTCACGTATGTCGTCTAAAAATTGATGATAGATTTCGTCGTAAGGTTTTGACAGCTTCACTTCGGGTTCCACGACTTTGTCGATCTCCACCATGCTCCTAGCAGCTTCAACAATATTTTTAAATTCAATGTTGGATGCGGCAATGACGGCACAACCCAGTGCAGCATCGGTAATCTTGGGCACCTTAATGGTTTTGTTTAGGACACTTGCACGAATCTTTAACCACTCGTTACTCTTCGATCCTCCACCCGCACTGTAGATCACCTCTCCCGCCGGTGCGCCAAGGGAGCTTAAGGTGTCGTAACACAACCTTTCGGCAAAGGCAACCCCTTCTAAGTATGCCCCATACTGCTTTTCCTTCCCTGTTGGCAGATTCTTTGCAAACTGTACCGCATCGGGGTTTACAAAGGGAAACCGCTCTCCCCGCATGGTGAGGGGATAGATTCGGCCATAGGTGGGGATGTTTTGTTTCACCGCCTCATCCAGCTTTGCAAACTCACTCTTGTCGAAGTGTTCGTTGAGGCATCGCCCTCCCACGTTGGAGGCTCCGCCGGGCATATAATAACCCATGGGGTGCAAGTGGCAGTATACCCTGCCCAGAGGGTCTTTGATGAGTCGCTCACTGACCCCTTTGATGACCAGCGTAGTGCCCACTACTGTGGCATATTCCGAAACGTCCACTGCCCCTGCACTGAGTGCCGATGCGTATCCGTCGGTTGCACCCAGCACCACCGCTGTTTTTGTGGAAAGCCCCAATTCCTTTGCAACTGCTTCTGTGACATTTCCCGCAAGGGTGCCCGGCGCACCCACTTGAGGTAGTTTATCCCCAAAGGCAAACTCTTTCATAAACGTGGGGTATTGTTTTTCCAATATATCATAACCCGTTTTAAGGGCGTTTGAATAATCCGTATAGGAGAAGTTGCCACACAACTTACCTAAGATATAGTCCGTTTGATGGAGTATCTTCGAAACTCCTTTGCAATCGGTGTGTTCAAACAACCACATGAGTTTGGGCAGAGCATAGGACGAATTAAATTTATATCCAAGCTTTTCTCCCAGCTCCGGATGCGTTTGGTTTAAATATTCCGCTTCTTTCACACTCCGTCCGTCGTTATACATGAGTGCGTTTCCCAGCGGGTTCCCGCTATCATCTGCCAAAAGCACTGTTCCCGAAGTGCCGTCGATGGAGATGGCACGGATTTCATTTGAATGAAACCCCTTTTGGTTTAGCTGATGAACACAGCTTTTGATCACTTCGCATACGCCGTTCCACCAATCTGTTGGGGATTGTTCCCGGTGACTTTCCTCCGCACCGAGGTTTAAGTATTGGTAGGACGTAGCATGGGTGGCTGCAATTGCCCCCACTTCGTCGCACACAACTCCTCGCACCCCCTGGGTGCCCACATCAATTCCAAAGTACAACATAAAATCACATTCTCCTCACAGCAATTATAATATGAGGGGAGATGTGTGTCAAACGAAGTTGATTTAATTTCCGGCTTGTAAGAATATATTCAATTAAGATGTTGACAGTGGGGCAAAAGAATTATATAATAAATGTAAAGAGTGGACCGGGTGAAACGGTCTGCTCCAAAAAAAGGTTATTTAGAACAGCCGTTCAGTGAGCAAGACGGCTATTCTTATATTATCGATTCTTTCGCTGCCTAATGGCAACAATCAAGGCGATAACAGATACTACTAACTGAAGCAGACTTACTGCTAAATTCATATCCATAGTATCACCCCCAATCTTTTGTGATAGGGGAGCATAACCGTTCACCATGGGTGCACTCTCTACCCACTCAATATACTATAATCCAACAATAACTGCAATTATTTACAACCATGTTTGTAAGCACAAGTGGTTTTTTTATATTAAACAAAATTCTTCATTCGACAAAATAAGCACATATGCTGTGGTATAATGCCGTATATTTAAAAATAAACAGTATAGGAGTGTGTATTTTTATGGCAAAGCAACCAAAAAGATATTTGCTGTGGGGTATTCCCATTTTGTTTTTGATTGGATCACTCTTTCACTTCTTATTTGAATTCTCGGGCAACAGTGCCCTTGTGGCCCCCTTTGCGGCAACCAACGAAAGTGTCTTTGAACACACAAAGATGGTGCTCCTGCCCATCACCCTCTATTGGGTACTCTATTATCTCATCAAAGGCAAGCAGTACAACCTAGACCCAAACAAATGGTTCCTAGGGGCGCTCACTTCCCTCGTCGTCTCCATTGTGGCAATGCCCCTGCTCTTTTACTTCTACACCGAAGCATTCGGCATTGAATCCCTGTTCATCGACATTCTCCTCCTGCTCATCGTCATTGCATTGGGCCAACTCATGGGTATCCACGTGTACGAACACGCAAAGGGCACCATCAATTGGAAGGTCAGCTTGGCGATCATCGTACTTATTTTTGTGATGTATGCCGTATTTACGTTTAACCCACCCAAACTTCCCCTCTTTTACGACACTGCAAAGGGAAAATACGGAATTTAAACTATGCAAATTCAAATGAGTGCGGTATAATAAACCGAGGTTTGAATTATGCATGATATTTTAATGAAAGAAAATTGTCTGCTGTTCTCCAAGCAGTGCTGTCACAAACATTACAAATACAGGCTATATTTTGTATACCTGCCCACCATGTATTCGGATACCCCCCGCATACATCGGTTTGTGGTGCGAAGCGCCAAGGTGTTTAACGCCTGCAAGCTGGGGGATGTGTACACGCTGTATTATAAGAAGATTAAGATTAAGGAGATGGAGTTTGAGGAGTCCTACCCTTTAACCGACGAGGAATACATGGCCCTCATGGATCTTCGGGATTATATCTTCCCCTGTGAAGAGATTTTAGATGAACTAAATCTTTCGGAGGAGATGTCCTTTCACGAGAAGTATCACTCCCTCTCCGAGTATCGCAAAATTCTTTCCTATCCCACCCAAGTTTCGGAACACATCGCCACCTTAGCCATCAACACCTTAGTGAATGCACTGTCCATGATTATCCCCGCACTGTTGTTTGTGCTCTACGTATTTAACTATGCGCTGGCGCTGACCAACAACAACGTGGGTTCCAACGATATGCTGGCCTTGCCGTTAATCATCGTGTTGGTATTACCCTTTGTTATATTTTTAATGACACTGTTGTACCATGTGGGCAACGCAGCCCTGTACAAATTCCCCTATACCAAGTGGGTGTTGATCAAGCGGCATTTGGTCAAATACGGGGGGTACCGCAACCAATTTTTCTTAACCCGCAATCAATTAAAGAAGCTGATCAGTTTTGGCATTATTTCGGGATTGGTGTTTGTTGCGTCTATGATTTTAGCAAACGTGTTGTTTTAATACGAATAGTCCATAGCAAGCAAAAAACCCATCGCTATTAATCGATGAGCTTCCCGCTTGATTATATTTTTAAAATATAATTTCGACGTATTGTTTAATATATTACACAACCGTGGACAACTTGTCAATATTTTTTGAACATTTTGTAGAAAAAATATTAAAGTTGTCGTTTTTTTTATAATTATGGGGCGCTGCCCACACCCGCAGGGGAATGATTCCCCCTTGACCCCTCTTTGTTTAGGGTTCATTTTTATATGCTAATACCTTAAGCTTTGCGACAAGGGGTGCAGGGCTTTAACCCCCAACAAAAAAGACACATGATTCACTCATGTGCCCTTTCACAATTGATTATACCAGTTCTAAAATGACCATCTCGGCAGAGTCGCCCCGGCGGGGTCCCAGCTTCAACATGCGGGTGTATCCACCGCCCGTGCCTAAATCCTTTGCACGTTGTTCGTACTTCGGACCGTATTCACGGAAAATCTTTTCGATCAGCGGATGCTTAATATCCTTGGTGCGCTTTGCGTAATCACCCTTGCTCTCCTTCTCCCCTTTGGTTTCGGGAATGTCGTAGAGGTAACTCATCATCTTCCGGCGTGCGTGCAGCTTGGAAGGCGCATCGTTTAAAAAGTCCTTGGTCACCTTGGCAGTGACTTTCTTACCCTTGTTGTCCCGCTCTGTCTCGGTGACAGTCTTTGTAACAGTCACTGTGTTTGCGTGTTCCTTTATTGCCAGGGTAATTATTTTTTCGGCTATGGGGGCAATCTGCTTCGCTCTCGCTTGTGTTGTGGTGATCTTGCCGTTCCACAACAACTGCGTTGTTAAGCTCCGAAGCATCGCCCTGCGCTGGCCTGTTGGCTTATTGAGTTTGCTGTACACTTGTAAATTCCTCCTTTAATCTTCCAGCCGAAGAGAGAGTCCCAGTGCTTCCAGCTTTTGCTGCACTTCCTCCAACGACTTTCTCCCCAGGTTCCTAACCTTCATCATCTCGTCCTCGTTGCGCTGAATCAACTCCTGTACGGTGTTGATGTTGGCACGCTTTAAGCAGTTGTAGCTGCGAACGGATAAATCCAGTTCCTCTATTGTGGTATCCAGCACTTTTTCCTTCTTATCCTCTTCCTTTTCAACCATAATCTCCACGCTCTGGGCGTGATCGGTTAAGTTGATAAACTGAGCCAAGTGCTCGGAAAGAATTTTTGCGGACAATGAAACCGCTTCGTCCGGCTTAATGGAGCCGTTTGTATAAACGTCGAGGGTTAGCTTGTCGTAGTCGGTAATCTGCCCAACGCGGGTGTTTTCCACGTTGAAGTTTACCTTGCGAACCGGTGTGAAGAAGGAGTCCACGGGAATCACCCCGATGGGCATGTTGTGGGTTTTGTTTTTGTCCGCCATCACATAACCCCGTCCCCGCTCCACGGTGATCTCCATGTTGAGCTGCCCGTCATCGTTGAGGGTCGCAATGTACATCTCAGGGTTGACGATTTCCACTTCCGAATCTGTGATAATGTCTCCCGCAGTCACCACTTTTGGGCCCTTTGCTTCGATGCGAAGGGTTTTGGGGGAATCGGTGTGCATAATGACCACCAAGCCCTTTATGTTTAAAACGATGTTTACAACATCCTCTTCAACACCTTCGATGGTGGAGAATTCGTGCAGCACAGAATCAATCTTAATGCTAGACACTGCCCCTCCCGGCAAGCACGAGAGCAACACCCTGCGCAGGCTGTTGCCGATTGTCATGCCAAAGCCCCTCTCCAGCGGTTCCATAACGAACACGCCGTGCTTGTTGTCTGCCGACATTTCGATACAATCAATTTTGGGTTTTTCGATTTCTAAAATCATTTAACACCCTCCTGTTACGACTTACTTGGAATAAAGCTCAACAATCAAATGCTCCTCAATCGTTAAATCGATATCCTCGCGGTCGGGCAATGCAACAATTCGTCCAGTCAGGTTGGCGGAATCGAAGGTGAGCCACTTGGGCATGGATTTTACTTCACCCTCCCGCAGATCCTTGATCTGGGTTATTTGTCTTGATTTCTCCCGGATGGTTATAACGTCTCCTTCCGAAACAATGAAGGAAGCGATATTGACCTTTTTGTCGTTGACGCATACGTGTCCGTGCAACACGATTTGTCTCGCCTGTGCACGGCTGTGTCCAATACCCAAACGGTAAATCACGTTATCCAGTCTGCGCTCTAAAAGGGAAAGTAAATTTTCACCTGTAATTCCCTTCATGCGCTCTGCAATAGTATAATACTTGCGGAACTGAGTTTCAAGCATTCCGTAAGCTCTTTTTACTTTTTGTTTTTCACGGAGCTGCAAACCGTATTCGGATTGCTTCTTTCTCGATAGTCCGTGTTGTCCCGGTGGTGTGGGACGCTTGGAAACTGCACACTTTTGCGAATAGCAGCGGTCTCCCTTTAAAAACAGCTTTTGCCCCTCCCGTCTGCACAGGCGGCAAACCGAATCTGTATATCTCGCCATATGAATACTCCTCCTTAAACACGTCTGCGCTTGGGCGGACGGCAACCGTTGTGGGGAATGGGGGTAACGTCTTTAATGAGCGTAACCTCAAGACCCGCCTGCTGGAGCGCACGGATCGCCGCTTCACGGCCCGATCCCGGCCCTTTCACAAACACTTCAACGGTTTTTAGGCCATGCTCCATTGCCGCTTTTGCTGCGGTTTCAGAAGCCATCTGCGCTGCAAAGGGTGTGGATTTTTTGGAACCACGGAATCCCAGCGCACCCGATGTGGACCAGGAAAGTGCATTTCCGTTCATATCGGTGATGGTGACCAACGTATTGTTAAAAGAGGAGCGGATATGAGCTTGTCCTCTGTCGATATTTTTTCTCTCACGGCGCTTTCTCGCACCGCGCTTCGCCTTAGGCTGTGCCATACAAAAAACTCCTCCTTACTTTTTCTTATTTGCCTGAGTCCGCTTGGGACCCTTGCGGGTACGTGCGTTTTGTTTGGTGGACTGACCTCTCACGGGCAAGCCTCTTCTGTGGCGAATTCCCCGGTAGCAGCCGATTTCCATTAAACGCTTGATGTTGAGCGAAACTTCACGGCGAAGATCACCCTCCACCTTTAAGTTTTTGTCGATATAGTCCCGAAGCTTAGAAACATCTGCTTCGTCTAAATCTTTCACCCTGATGTCGGGGTTTACACCCGTTTCCAACAGTATTTTTTGCGAGGTCTTAAGCCCAATACCGAAAATATAGGTGAGTCCTATTTCTACACGCTTTTCCCTCGGCAAATCTACACCAGCTATACGTGCCATTCATTTACCTCCGAATTATTTGTGGGTTGCAGGGCAACCCGATCCTTTTGCACATAAAAAATATATGAAAGCCGCATGTAATAGGGGTGCTTAAAACAAACCCCTCAGCCGCACACACAGCTACTATTGTTAACCCTGTTTTTGTTTGTGCTTGGTGTTCTGGCAGATGACCATAACCCGTCCGTGACGCTTGATGATCTTGCACTTTTCACATATTGGTTTTACAGAAGGTTTCACTTTCATTTTTATTTCCTCCAAAATATAATCAATCTCTAGCTTTTGGCTCTCCAGGTGATTCTGCCCCTTGTCAGATCGTACTGAGAAAGCTCCACCGTCACTTTATCCCCGGGCAATATTCTTATGTAGTGCATTCTAAGCTTGCCCGAAATATGCGCTAAAACTTTATGCCCGTTGGTGAGTTCCACCATGAACACTGCATTGGGAAAAGTTTCGGTTACAATGCCTTCCATTTCAATAACGTCGCTCTTAGACAAGTTCTAAATCTCCTTTCTCATAAAGGTTCTTGGCGCTCAGCGATTTGAGTGCGCTAACAACCTCAGCATCGAACACCTTCTTGTTTTCCTCGAATTTCTTGCCAATCTGCTCGAACACATCGGGCAAAAAGTGAAGATGTTTGATTTTCTTTTTCTTGGGCGAGTTAAGCCTTCTTTTGTCGCCGTCGGCAATGAGTACATAGTCATCGGACACAACTTTTACAATGATGAAGTGTCCTCCGTTGTCTCGCCCGGCGATACTTCGAACAACCCTGCCCAGCTCAACCGTTTTTTCACGCATAACTTTGACTCAGCTCCTACTCTGCCGTTAAAATGACCGGACCATCGTCCGTCAGTGCAACGGTGTTTTCATAGTGAGCACTCAGTCGAGCATCCTTGGTTCGGGCCGTCCAGCCGTTTTTGTCCCACGAGACCTGTGCCCCCCCTAAGTTTATCATGGGTTCTATGGCGAGCACAAGCCCTTTTTTTAGTCTTATGCCTGCACCCATGGGTTTATAGTTGGGCACATCGGGGGATTCGTGCAAGTTTCTGCCAATTCCGTGACCGATCAGCTCTCTGGGTACTGTGGCTCCGTTCTGCTGTGCGATATACTCAATGGTTCCGCACACCTCGTGGAGCCTGCCCCCGGGAACATATTTACTCAAAGCGGCATTAAAGCACTCTTTGGCAATAAAGATGGCTAATTTCGCCTCGGCACTCACCCTGCCCACTGGGAAGGTTCTGGCCATATCTGCGTGATATCCGCCGAAGAAAACGCCGATGTCGATGCCCACAATATCTCCCTCTTTTAACACAACGCTGTTAGAAGGGATGCCGTGGACGATTTCGTCGTTTACCGAGGAGCAAATGCTCTCGGGATATCCGCGATAGCCCTTGAAGGAGGGCGTGGCGCCATAGTTTTTCAGCATCTTCTCGCAGGCATCGTTTAACTGCTTGGTGGTGGTGCCGGGGGTTACCATTTGCCCCAACCGGCACATCACGTCATAAGCGATTTTACCCGATTCCCGCATTTTTAAAATCTCAGCAGAGGATTTTAATTCAACCATCAGCACATTTTGTCGAGTTTTGCACTCAAGTCCGCAAACACTTCGTCGGCACTGCCTTCCACCTGAATTTGAATCAGGTTGTTCAGGGACGCATAGTATTCGATCAAAGGCGCTGTCTGCTCGTAGTAAACTTCCAATCTGGATTTAATGGTGTCCACGGTGTCGTCCTTGCGCTGTATCAGCTTTCCGCTGCACTTGGGACAAACTTCGCTTTTACCTATCAAACCCACATGGGTGACATAACCGCAGTCGCTGCACACCCGTCTGCCGCCGATCCGTTCAAATAACTTTTCTTCAGAGCAGCTAAATTCAACACACGCATCAATCTTAACCACATCACTCAGCGCCCTTGCCTGCTCCAGCGTCCGGGGAAACCCGTCCAAGATGAAGCCCTTTTGACAATCGGGGTTTTTAAGCCGCTTATCCACCATGGAGATGATCACTTCATCGGGCACCAACTGCCCTTTTTCCATGAAACTTGCAGCTTTGTCGCCAAGCTCTGTGCCTTCCTTAATTTCGGAGCGAAGCATGTCGCCTGTGGATATGTGCGCCAGACCGAATTTAGCCTTCGTCCGCTCGGACATGGTTCCCTTACCCGATCCGGGCGGTCCTAAGAAAATCAGATTCATCAATTCTTCCTCTATTCCAAAAATTCCTCACTATTTCAAGAAACCCTTGTAATGGCGCATGAGCATTTGGCTCTCCAACTGCTTGGTGGTCTCCAGCGATACGTTAACAGCAATCAGCAAGCTGGTCGCACTAAACATATTCGTCAACCCAGCCCCTGTAAACATGGTGGGCACTGCTGCCACCAGCGCCAAGAATACAGCGCCAAACAGGGTGATGCGGTTGAGTATCTTTTTCAGATAATCACTGGTGGGTTTGCCGGGGCGAATACCCGGGATGAACCCGCCGTTTTGCTGCATGTTCTTCGAAACTTCAATGGGGTTAAAGCTAATGGTCGTATAGAAGAAGGTGAAGAACAGGATGAGCAGCGCATACACCACAGAATATAATACGGTTCCCTGACCCAAATTAGTCTTATACCAGATATAAAATTCACTCTGGGGCCAGAAATTGGCAATCATTCCGGGGAAGGAGACCAATGTCATGGCGAAGATGAGGGGCAGTACACCCGATGAATTTAACTTCATGGGGATAAAGGTGGATTGTCCTCCGTAAACCTTGCGGCCCACCACCTTCTTGGCATACTGCACAGGAATTCTTCTCTCGCCCATATCAACAAAGGTGATACCGCCGATGATGAGCACGGCAGCCGCAATTAACAACACCATAGAGAAGATAGAAATCGTCTCCTGTCCGGTGATCAATCCGTTAATCGCATTGTATACCGAGCCGGGAAGGCGGGAGATAATGCTGATAAAGATGATTAATGAAATGCCGTTGCCAATACCTTTGTCGGTAATTTTTTCGCCAATCCACATGATCAGCGCAGTACCGGCGGTGAGGCACAGCAGGATAACAGCATAAGAGAACCAGCTCTGATTGATCACAGCATCTGGTCCCAAACCAAAGACGATACCCGCCGAGGTGATGAGCCCCAGCGCAACCGCTGCATATCGGGTGATGGCGGCAACCTTTTTCTGGCCGTCCTCACCCTCCTTTGCCATCCGCTCAAGAGCGGGAATGGCCACGGTGAGTAAGTTCATTATAATGGATGCATTGATGTACGGGATGATACCCAGTGCGAAAATGGTTAAATTTCCAAGGGCACCACCCGTGAGTTCGTTCATAAAACCCAGCAGTTCGTATTGGCCAACAGCCTGCCGGATGTATTCGACGTTGATGCCGGGTACGGGTACATAACAGCCAAGGCGATAAACGCCCAGCATTAGTATGGTGAAAAGTATCTTTTTGCGGATGTCTGGAACCTTCCACGCATCCCGAAGTACCTTAAACATTATACCACCTCAATACTTCCGCCTGCAGCCTCAATCTTTTGCTGGGCGGTTTTTGTGAACTTTTTCGCCTGAACGGTCAGTTTCTTGGTGAGATTGCCGTCGCCCAACACTTTTAATCCATCGTTGATTTTTTTAATGACACACTCGGACTTGAGCATTTCAACAGTAATAACTGTGCCGTTTTCAAACTTCTCTAAATCCGATACGTTGATTGTTGTGTAGACCTTAGCAAAAATATTATTGAAACCTCTCTTGGGCAAGCGTCTGGACAAAGGCATCTGTCCGCCTTCGAATCCGGGGCGAACACCGCCGCCCGATCTGGCCCACTGACCTTTATGGCCCCGAGTAGAAGTTTTGCCCATGCCCGAGCCAGGACCTCTACCAACCCGCTTCTTTTCTTTTCTAGCCCCGGGATTTGGGGATAATTCGCTTAATTTTGCCATTGTATCCTCCGCCTAAACGCTCTCAACCCGAACCAGGTGTTTTACTTTAAACACCATGCCGCGGATTGCGTCGTTTTCTTCGTGAATTTTAAAGGAATTAAGCTTTTTAAGACCAAGGGCTTCACACGTTCTCCTCTGGTCGTACTTAAAACCTATGGGGCTTTTGACAAGTGTGACTTTAATTTTTGCCATTGTACTGCCCTCCTATCTCAATTGCTCAACGGGAATGCCCCGCAGCTTTGCCACCTGTTCGGCGGTTTTCAGCGCACGCAGACCCTCGATTGTGGCTTTCACTGCATTTGCAGGGGTGTTGGAGCCGTAAGACTTTGTTTTAATGTCCTTTACGCCTGCCATTTCCAGCACTGCACGGGCAGGGCCGCCTGCGATAACGCCTGTACCTTCGCTGGCCGGAAGCAACAAAACCTTACCTCTGCCGAATTTGCCGATGATCTCGTGGGGGATGGTTGTGCCCACGATGGCAACTTCGATCATGTTTTTCTTTGCGCTCTGCACTGCCTTGCGAATGGCTTCGGGAATTTCTGCCGCTTTACCCATGCCGCAGCCCACGTGACCGTTTTCGTCCCCCACAACAACCAGTGCTGTGAAACGGAAGTTACGGCCGCCTTTTACAACCTTGGCAACACGGTTGACGGCAACGAGCTTTTCTTTATACTCACTGTTTTCTTCAAAACGCTGTACCAAAATTCACTCCTCCTAAAATTTGAGTCCGGCATCTCTTGCACCTTTTGCAAGCTCTGCCACTCTGCCGGTATAGAGATATCCGCCACGATCGAAGACCACTTCGGAAATACCCGCAGCAATCGCACGCTTTCCAACGGCGGATCCTACGACCAAAGCCTCTTCTGTCTTTTTCTTGCCGCTAAGCTGTGCCTTTACTTCTGCGTCCATGGTGGATGCGGAAACTAAAGTAACACCTTTGACGTCGTCGATGATCTGAGCGTATATGTGGTTTGCGCTTCTAAAGACGTTCAGCCTTGGGCGCTGTGCCGTACCGCTAATCTTGTTGCGCACCCGCAGATGACGGTTCTTGCGGATTGCATTCTTATCTGGTTTGTTTATCATAAATAACTACCTCAATTCCTACATTCCGGTCTTGCCGACTTTGCGGCGAACCTGTTCACCCTTGTAGCGAATGCCCTTACCCTTGTAGGGTTCGGGGGCACGAACCGCACGAACGTTTGCAGCCACTTGGCCGACGATTTGCTTGCTGATCCCCTTCACCACGATGTTTGTGTTGTTGGGAACATCGAAGGTAATGCCCGCAGGCTCTTCGATTTCAACGGGGTGAGAGTACCCCATGTTGAGCACCAGCACATTGCCGTTCTTCTGAGCACGGTATCCCACGCCCACGATTTCCAGCGCCTTTTCAAACCCATCGGTCACGCCCTTCACCATGTTAAACACAAGAGCTCGGGTGAGTCCGTGCAGTGCACGGTTTTCCTTTGCGTCGTTGGGACGCTTTACAAAGAGGGTATCCCCCTCTTGTTCAAAGGTGATGGAAGGTGCAATTCTTTCGCAAAGTTCCCCTTTGGGGCCTTTTACAGTTGCAACACCGTTTTCCAATTTAAAGGTTACACCGGCGGGGATTGCGATGGGAAGTCTACCAATTCTCGACATATCTCATTTCCTCCCTTACCAAATGTAGGCGATTACTTCGCCGCCAACGTTTAAGGCTCTCGCCTCTCTGTCGGTGATTACGCCCTTGGACGTGGACACAATGGCAATACCCAGCCCACCCAAAACCTTTGGAATTTCGTCCTTTTTGGCGTATACTCTAAGACCCGGCTTAGAAATTCTTCTAAGGCCGCTAATGACTTTTTCTCCACTTGGTCCATACTTGAGGGTGATTTTGATATTTGCCTGAGGGGCAACATCCTGCACTTCATATCCCTTAATAAAACCCTGTGTGAGCAGGATCTCGGCGATGGACTTCTTCATTTTAGAAGCTGGAACATCTATTGTTTCGTGCTTCGCTACTAATGCGTTGCGAATGCGAGTCAACATATCCGCGACGGGATCGGTTACTGGCATCGTTTCTTCCTCCTTAAATCTTGTTATCCGCTCTACCAGCTGGCTTTGCGAACGCCGGGTATCTCGCCCTTGTATGCGAGTTCTCTAAAGCAAATTCTGCAAATGCCATATTTGCGCAACACTGCATGGGGTCTGCCACAAATGGTGCAGCGGGTGTAGTTTCTTGTTGAGAACTTGGAGCCCCTCTGCTGCTTTAAGATCATACTTTTCTTAGCCACGTTGCATTTCCTCCTACGCTTTAAATGGCATTCCCAGCGAATGGAGCAATTCTCTGCTCTCTTCGTCGGTCTTTGCCGTCGTTACCATGATGATATCCATACCTCTGGTTTTGTCGATATCGTCGTAGTTGACCTCGGGGAATACCAACTGTTCCTTTAAACCCATGGCATAGTTTCCTCTGCCATCAAAGGATTTGTCGGACAGTCCTCTAAAATCACGCACTCTGGGCAGTGCAACGTTAACAAGCTTATCCATAAACTCGTACATTCTGTCGCCCCGAAGGGTTACTTTTGCACCAACCTTCATGCCTTCACGCAGCTTAAAGTTTGCAACAGATTTCTTAGCGGCAGTGACAACAGGCTTTTGCCCAGCAATGTCCGTTAAAATCTTCACAGCAATATCTAAGCTCTTGGGGTTATCCCTCACGTCACCCATACCCATGTTGAGAACGATTTTCTCAAGCTTGGGCACCTGCATGACGTTTTTGTATTCGAATTTTTTGATAAGGGCAGGGACGACCTCGGCTTTATATTTATCTTTGAGTCTTGGCATTTTTCAATCCCTCCTACTTATCGATGGTTTCGCTGCACTTTTTGCAATAGCGAACCTTAGTGTTGTCCCCAAGGACTTTGTAACCCACTCTTGCAGGTTTGGAGCAATTGGGGCAAATGAGCATCACGTTGGAGACGTGCACCGCAGCTTCCTGGTGGATGATACCCGCAGGTTTTCCCGCACCTCTTGGCTTTTGGTGTTTTGTCACCATGTTGTAACCCTCAATGATTACGCGTCTTTCCTTGGGCAGTGCGGTGAGTACTTTACCCTCGTAGTGTTGCTTGCCATCTTTACCCGAGTGGGCACCGTTGCCAGCAATGACGTTTACTTTATCACCTTTTTTGATTTTCATTTTATCCATGGCATCCTCCTAGAGCACTTCGGGTGCAAGGGAGACTATTTTCATATAGTCCTTCTCACGAAGTTCTCTTGCTACCGGTCCGAAAATACGTGTGCCCCTGGGCTGTTTGTTGTTGTCGATGATGACGGCAGCATTTTCGTCAAACTTGATATAACTTCCGTCGTTGCGGCGCACGCCACTCACCGTGCGAACGATAACAGCCTTGACAACATCCTTCTTTTTAACGACGCCGCCAGGAGTTACGGTTTTCACCGATGCGATGATCACATCACCAATATTGGCGGAGCGAACATATGAACCGCCCATAATCCTGATGCACTGTATCACTTTTGCTCCGGTGTTGTCTGCCACCTTGAGCCTTGTTTCTGGCTGAATCATGTGTGTCCCTCCTCTACTTCGCCACTTCGACGATCTCGCACAGCCGCCATCTCTTTTCACGGCTAAGCGGTCTCGTCTCCATGATCTTTACTTTATCGCCCACTTTAGCTTGATTCTCTTCGTCATGCGCCTTTAACTTGTTGGTGCGATTGACGGTTTTGCCGTACAGTGGGTGTTTCACCTTCGTTTTGATTGCGACGACTATGGTCTTGTCCATTTTATCGCTCACAACCACGCCGACTCTTGTTTTACGATAGCCTCTTGTTTGTTCGCTCATGATTTAGCCGCCTCCTTCTGCTCCATTTCCCGTTGACGCATGATCGTCTTCACACGGGCGATATCTCTTTTAATTCCCACAATGACCTTGGGATTGCTAAGCTGTCCGGTGGCCAACTGAAAGCGGAGATTGAAGAGTTCTTCCTTTAAGTCCTTGTGCTTCGTTATCAGCTCGGCATCTGTAAGCTCACGAATGCTGTTTGCTTTCATTATTGCTCACCCCCGCTTTTAATTTCTTCACGTTTCATAAATTTGCACTTGCAAGGCAGTTTGTGCATTGCAAGGCGCAGTGCCTCACGGGCTGTCTCTTCGTTTACACCCGAAATTTCAAACAATACTCTGCCGGGCTTAACAACTGCCACCCAATACTCGGGGGAGCCTTTACCCGAACCCATGCGGGTTTCAGCAGGTTTTTCAGTTACGGGCTTGTGGGGGAAGATTTTAATCCAAACCTTACCGCCTCTTTTGATATATCTGGTCATGGCGATACGGGCTGCTTCGATCTGGTTGGACGTGATCCAACAGGGAGACATTGCCACTAAGCCATAATCACCGTATGCTAAGAAGTTGCCGGAAAGCGCCTTGCCCGTCATGCGGCCGCGGTGCACTCTTCTGCGTTTAACCCTTTTTGGCATTAACATGTTTTTTGCCTCCTTCTGCGTCCCTCGTGTATTTTTCTTTCAGAGGATCACCCAGTATTTCACCCTTGTATATCCAAACTTTTACGCCGATGCGTCCATACGTTGTGTGGGCTTCGGCCACGCCGTAGTCGATGTTGGCACGAATGGTTTGCAGGGGGATGGATCCCTCGTGATATTGTTCACTGCGTGCAATTTCTGCACCGCCCAAACGTCCTGCGCACATGGTTTTAATTCCAAGTGCACCTGCCTTCATGGAACGGCCGATGGATTGCTTCATGGCTCTTCTGAAGGAAATTCTTCTCTCCAGCTGAGAGGCGATGTTTTCTGCAACCAACTGAGCGTCCAGATCGGGGCGCTTCACTTCGATGATGTTCAGTGCTGCGGATTTGCCGATCATTTTGTTCAGCTCTGCCTTCACAGCATCCACCCCTGCACCGCCCTTGCCGATGATCACACCGGGGCGACCTGCATAGATGTTTACCGTTATTTTATTCGCTGCACGCTCGATCTCGATCTTGGAGACGCCAGCAGCGTAGAGCTTTTTCTTTAAGAACTTGCGGATGTCGTAGTCTTCTTTGATGTACGCTGCAAAATCTTTTTTCTTAGCGATCCAGCGAGCATCCCAGTCTTTGATAACGCCTACCCTCAGTCCGTGAGGATGTACTTTTTGACCCATGCTTTTTCTTCCTCCCTAATTCTTAGCCTTGTCGAGAATAATGGTTATGTGGCTGGTGCGCTTGCGGATGCGGGTCGCACGGCCTTGTGCCCTTGGCATAAAGCGCTTGAGGGTTGGGCCTTGGTTTGCAAACGTCTCTGCGACGACCAGATCGTCTGCCACATAATCTTGGTTGTTCTCGGCGTTCGCTATTGCCGAATTTAACAGCTTTTCCACTAAGGGAGATGCAGCTTTGGGTGTTGACATGAGTATTGCCTTTGCATCTGCAACCCTCTTGCCCCGGATTAAATCCAGCACAATTGCCACTTTCGAAGAAGAAATGCGGGCATATTTTAAGTGTGCCTTAGGGCGCATATCTTTGTTTTCTGCACGTTTTGCAGCTTTTTCTTTCATGCGTGTTGCCATTTTCTAACCTACCTTCCCTTGGAGGATTTATCTCCCGCGTGTCCTCTAAAGGTGCGAGTGAGGGAGAATTCACCCAGTTTGTGACCAACCATGTCTTCGGTGACGTATACGGGCACAAACTTGCGTCCGTCGTGTACGCCGATGGTGTGACCCACCATCTCGGGGAAAATGGTTGACGCTCTCGACCAGGTTGTGACGACTTTTTTCTCGTTGCGCTCGTTTAAAGCAACGATGCGCTTTAGCAGTCTTTCACTGATAAACGGCCCTTTTTTAACCGATCTTGACATATTTACTAAATCTCCTTATCTGAAAATTGTCAATTATTTCGCGCCCCGGCGTTTCACAATGAACTTATCCGAAGTCTTTTTCTTAGAACGGGTCTTGTAACCCAGTGCGGGTTTACCCCAGGGGGTAACAGGTCCGCTTCTGCCGATGGGGGATTTACCCTCACCACCGCCGTGGGGGTGATCGCAGGGGTTCATGACGGAACCACGAACCGTTGGACGAATGCCCATGTGGCGCTTTCTGCCCGCTTTACCGATGGTCACGTTTTCGTTGTCTAAGTTGCCAACCTGACCGATGGTTGCCTTTGCTGCAACGGGGATCATGCGCACTTCGCCGGAGGGCAGTCTCACCTGGGCGTACTTGCCTTCCTTTGCCATGAGCTGTGCAGCGTTACCCGCAGCTCTCACCAACTGGCCACCTTTGCCGGGCAACAGTTCCACGTTGTGGATCATGGTACCTACGGGGATGTTGGCGATGGGCAAGCAGTTGCCGGTTTTAATATCTGCGCCCGGGCCGGAGAGGACTGTGTCCCCAACTTTTAAGCCAAAGGGAGCTAAGATATATCTCTTCTCGCCGTCCACATAGTGGAGCAGGGCGATGTTTGCGGTTCTGTTTGGATCGTACTCGATGGTTGCAACCTTTGCGGGCACGCCGTCCTTGTTGCGCTTGAAGTCGATGACTCTGTACTTCTGCCGTGCACCGCCGCCTCTGTGGCGAATGGTGATCTTGCCGGCAACGTTACGGCCGCCTGTGCGCTTCTTGGATTCCAACAGGGAGCGCTCGGGAGTGGTGCATGTGATCTCTTCGAAGGTGGATACCGACATGAACCTTCTGCCCGGTGATGTTGGGTTATACTTTTTTACTGCCATACTCTCGGTTCCTCCTTACTGTGCCATGCCCTGGAAGAATTCGATGGGTTTGGAATCCTTCTTGAGAATGACATATGCTTTTTTCACTTCGGGGCGTCTGCCCATATACATACCTTGACGCTTTAATTTTCCCATTGTGCGCAGGGTGTTTACTTTTTCAACTTTCACGTTGAAAATTGCTTCCACCGCTTGCTTAATTTCGGTTTTATTTGCGTTGATGTCCACCTCGAACGCATAACGCTTGTCGTTGATGGTGTCATACACTTTTTCGGTGAGCACCGGTTTTTTGATGACGTCATAGGGGGTTCTCATTTTGCGTATACCTCCTCGATCTTATCGATGGCCTTAGCCGTTGCGATGATGGCTCTGCAATTGAGCACATCGTATGTGCAAAGGGCATCTGCCTGCACAGTCTTAGCAAAGGGAATGTTTTTTGCAGCACGGATGGCGTTTTCATCCACTTTGTCCAGAATGATTAAGGTTTTCTTCGTTGCATCCAAGTTCTTTAAAACCTGTGCCATAGCCTTTGTCTTTGCTTCGATCTCTAAATTATTTAAAACTTTTAAGTTTTCAAACTGAGAGGAAAGTGCGCTGCGAAGAGCCAACTTTCTAACCTTCTTGTTTACGTCCTGACGGTAACTCCGGGGCTTTGGCGCAAACACCACGCCGCCTCCCGTCCACTGGGGCGAACGGATGGAGCCGTGACGGGCACGGCCGGTACCCTTTTGTCTCCAAGGTTTAATGCCGCCTCCCCGCACTTCTGCACGGGTGAGTGCACACTGTGTGCCTTGGCGTGCGTTGTTTAAATGCGCAACCACAACTTGGTGCATCACAACTTTGTTTACTTCGCAGGCGAAGATTACATCGGACAATTCCTTGCTCTCTCCCGCCTTTGTACCGTCGGTTTTATATAGTTCTACCTTTGGCATAGTTAACCTCCTTCTTACGCTTTCACGCTCTGCTTGATGGTCACAAGACCGCCTCTGGCACCGGGAACAGCACCTTTGATCAGCAAAACGTTTTTATCCACATCCACACGAACGATCTCTAAATTCTGAACGGTGGTCTTTCTAGCACCGGTGTGACCGGGCAAACGCTTGTTCTTAAATACTCTGGAAGGGCTGGAACAAGCACCCATGGAGCCGGGACGGCGGTGATATCTGGAACCGTGGGTCATAGGACCTCTGTGTTGGCCCCATCTTGCGATAACGCCCTTGAATCCCTTTCCCTTGGAAATACCCGAAACGTCCACTTTATCTCCCGTTTCAAACACATCGGCTTTGTATTCCTGGCCGATCTGATATTCGGAAATGTCCGCTGCTACAAATTCCTTTAAGTGGCGCTTGGGATCCACACCTGCTTTTTTAAACACACCCATGGCAGGTTTGATAACACTCTTTGCCTTTGTTTCCCCAAAGCCAACTTTAATGGCGGTGTAACCGTCTGTTTCTGTTTGTTTCTTCTGCACGACAACGCAGGGGCCCGCTTCCACAACGGTGACGGGGATCACTCTGCCGCCTTCTGCAAATATTTGCGTCATGCCGATTTTTTTACCTAATATCGCTTTTATCATATCCATACACCTCCTACAGCTTAATTTCGATATCCACACCGGCTGGGAGGTCTAACCTCATGAGCGAATCGGTGGTTTTTGCCGTCGCTTCTAAAATATCGATCAAGCGCTTGTGGGTTTTGATTTCGAACTGCTCCCGGCTGTCCTTATATTTGTGGGGAGCGCGCAGGATGGTGATGATTTCCTTGTCTGTTGGCAGGGGTATTGGCCCTGAAACCTTTGCTCCGGTACGCTTTGCCGTATCCACGATTCTTGACGCCGACTGGTCGATTAAGTTGTGGTCGTAAGACTTAAGTTTAATCCTGATTTTTTGGCTTGCCATTTTCTATCCTCCTATTGTTTGTTGCCATTTCACTTCTGCACACTTAGCCGTGTGTGTCATACTTAATTTTTTAAACAGTGTTTCCACTGCTTTTCAAAAGCCTTAAGCGTGATTATGGCCGTCCGATTGGCGGACTTTCTTAGTTTTAGCGAAAACTACCCGGTGGAGTCCGGCAACCTCCCGCTAAAAATTGCACAAAAATAGCGCAACACGCATATTATACACACAATCCTCTGCCAATGCAAGCTTTTTTTTAAAATTTATCCCATTTCTTACGATTAAAACTTTTTATTTTGTCATTGTACTTTTGAGCCGAATTATTCTTTATAGCCGAATTGTCGTTTTAATTTAGAAAAAATGCTTGCAAATGTGAAAAAAAGGTGTTACTATATTTCTCGTTCCAATGTTTTAGCAAAAAGGCAGGTGTGTAATAAACATGGCTAAGTATTGTGAAGTGTGCAAAAAGGGCATTATGTCTGGCAACCAGATCAGTCACTCCCACCGCAAGACCAAGCGCAAATGGGCGCCCAACGTCCGCAGGGTTACTGCCGTTGTGGAGGGTGCTCCCAAAAAAATGTACGTGTGTACCCGCTGCCTGCGTTCGGGTGCGGTTGTGCGCAGCGTGTAAAAAAGCCACTCAACTAGAAAGTACGGGAAACTGTACTTTTTTATTTTTTAAATCAAAAAATGATTGTATTCATAAATAATATATTATATACTTTCATTATATTATATTATTTGTATAGGGGACAAAACCATGAACACAAATGAAGCTTCTTTTCCCCCCCGTTCCGAAAAACATAGAAAGCGGAAGGGTTTGGGACTGTTCATTACACTGGCTGCCCTTTTTTTGGTTGTTGCCGGTATCATTCTTTTTAATCCATTTGGTTTTCGCGAATTAGAGTCATTCAAAGTTTTCACTGGGGGATTGTTTCAAAATTAAATGAGGTGAGCCATGAAACTCAATGTTAGTCGTATGTCGCTTGGCGTTGCCACTGCTGCCACTCAAATTGAAGGAGGGGGCAACACGGGTAATGTGTGGTATAGCTGGTATAAAAAGGGTAGGATCAAAGATCATTCCGATCCATCCATTGCCTGCGAACACTTCAACCACTGGCAGGAGGATGTGCAGCTCCTATCCGATTTGAACATCCAAATCTATCGCTTTGGCATTGAGTGGAGCCGCATCCAGCCGGATGCAAAGACATTTGACGAGAGTGCCATCAAACACTATCGAAACGAAATCCTTCTATTAAAAGACAAGGGCATTGAACCCCTGCTCACCCTACACCACTTTAACAACCCCATTTGGTTTGAAAAAATGGGTGGGTTTGAGACGGCTTTGGGCGTTGACATCTTCTTAAACTTTATTTCCCATGTGATCGACAAACTGGGGGACATTGTTTCGGAATATATCACCATCAACGAACCCAACGTATACGTGACGAATTCCTATTTCTTCGGCTTATTTCCACCGGGTAAGAAGAATTTTAGATTAGCCATGCGGGTGTTTGGCAACTTAGCGGCTTGCCACATTCGGGCATACGAGCTCATCCACGACAAGCGCAAGGCCATGGGATTTTCGAACACGAAAGTGAGCATTGCCCAGCACTTGCGGGTTTTTGAGCCTAAGAATCAAAAAAATCCCTATCACGTCTTTTGTGCCAATCTCATGAAGAAATTCTTTCAAACGGCCATCACTAAGGCCATGTTAACGGGGCATTTTTCCTCGCCTATCAAAAAAGTGGAGGGCATTAAACCCGGCAAGTACTACGACTTTATCGGCATCAACTACTATTCCCGAAGCACCGTTTCCCGCTTTGCGGACGGTGTGCGCAAGGATTGTGCCAAGAACGATTTGGGTTGGGAGATTTACCCCCAGGGTATTGCCCAGGTGTGTGAGGAGATGTACCAAGCGTACGGCGCATCCATTTACATTACGGAAAACGGCACCTGCGACAACCAAGATGCTTTTCGCGCCAAGTATATATACGATCACATAGCGGTATTAGTTGAGAGTGGGTTACCCGTTGAGCGGTATTACCACTGGTGTTTTACCGACAACTTTGAGTGGCTGGAGGGCAATTCTGCCCGGTTTGGTCTTGTGCACATCGATTACGAGACGCAGGAGCGCACGGTGAAGCAGAGCGGCCTTTTTTTCAGTGAAATGATCCGCAATGCCGGTGTAACCGACGAGATGTATCGGAAGTATATAAAGTAGTTTTTTTATATGGGGCTTCGCCCCAAACCCCCAAGAAAAGAGCCCAAAAGAAAATAACATATAGGTGGTTGTTTATGAAAGACTGGGTGAAGAAAAGTGTGGTGTATCAAATATACCCCCGCAGCTTCTGCGACTCCAACAAAGACGGCATGGGTGACATCGGCGGTATTATAACCAAATTGGACTACCTCAAGGAATTGGGTGTCAACGTCCTGTGGCTGTCCCCCGTGTATAACTCCCCCCAGGATGACAACGGCTACGACATCAGCGACTACTACTCGATCTATCCCAAGTTCGGCACCATGGAGGACATGGAGCGGTTAATCACCGAGGCGGACAGCCGTGGTATGAAAATTCTCATGGATTTAGTCATCAACCACACCTCCGACGAACACCCTTGGTTTATGGAAAGCCGAAACAAACACTCCAAATACCGCAACTTTTACTACTGGCGCCCCGGCAAACCGGGCAACCAACTGCCCAACAACTGGACGGGTTTCTTTGGGCAAAAGTGCTGGGAGTTTGACGAACAGTCGGGCGAGTATTACCTGCACCTGTTTTCCAAACGCCAACCCGACTTAAACTACAACAACCCCGAAGTCATTGAAGAAATCAAGAAGATTATGCACTTTTGGCTAAAAAAGGGTATTGCTGGCTTTCGATGTGATGTGATCAACTGCATCTTTAAAAACACCTTGGACAACGGCAAAAAGAAACTCATTCTCACCGGTTCGGAGCACTATTTGTCCACCCCCGGCTGCCACGCCGTGCTTCAGGAACTGAACCGAGATGTGCTCTCCCACTACGATTGTTTTACCGTGGGAGAAGGTGCGTTTATCACCACCGAGTGTGCACGGTTGTTCACCAACGAAAAAGAAAAAGAGCTTAGCATGATGCTCTCCTTTGAACACATGGCAGCCGATGAAATTTTCGTCAAGTGGATATCGAAAAAGTTTAATAAAAAACAATTCATCGATACAATCATCAAGTGGCAAAAGGAAGTGCCCTGGAACGCAAACTATTTGGAAAACCACGATCAGCCGCGCAGCGTCAGCAGATTTGGAGACGATGGCAAATACCGGGAACAGAGTGCGCAAATGTTAGCCACGCTGCTCCTCACCCTTAGGGGCACCCCCTATATCTATCAGGGGGAGGAGTGGGGTTTAAAAAACATCAACTTCCCCTCCATGGACAGCATTCGGGACGTGGAATCCATCAATGTGGATAAACTGTTGCAAAAGTATCACTTCCCCGCTTGGTTGCGCTGGAAGATGATTAAGAAAAAAACACGGGATCACGCCCGCTCCCCCTTGGACTGGGGCAAGCGGAGTAATCCCGTGGACACCAGCATCAACAACACCATCTTCACTTGTTATAAAGAACTCATCGCCCTGCGCAAAACCGAACCTGCGTTGATCGACGGCACCTTCCGGGTCATTCGAAACAAGCGAAACCTGCTGGTCTACGAGCGCAAGAACGGCCAAAACCGATATATCATCATTTTAAATTTTGGCCATAAGTATATTAAATATGAGAACAAGTTTAAGGGGTTCATCGCCTTTTCCAACTACGAGCGAACGGTTCTGCCCCACATTATCTCCCCCTACGAAGCCATCGTGCTCAAGGTGTAACCATGATTACTGTTGCGAACAACGTCTTTCACTTGCAGACGGAAAACACCAGTTATCTGTTTGAAGTCACCAAGTTTAAACATCTGTCTGCCCTGCACTACGGCAGAAAAGTAGCCGACGGGGATTTTGAAGCCCTTCGCCACAAGCAAACGGCTATGACGGGCAGCAGCATCGCCTACGACCCAACTGATGATTTTTATTGTCTGGATACCACACTTTTGGAATACTCGGGCATAGGTGCGGGGGACTTCCGGCACAGTCCGGCGGAGATTCTCATGCCCGACGGAACCTTTGTCTGCGATTTTACGTATGTTTCCCACAAAATTGTGGAGGGATGCATTTCGGGAGAGCTGCCGGGGGCCTATGGAACGGATGCACAGACTTTAGTCGTAACGCTGCAAGATGTTGTGAACAATGTGGAGTTAACCCTGCACTACACGGTTTTTGAAAAGACAAACGTTTTCGCAAGACGAGCCATTCTCACCAACAACAACCAAAAGAAACTCACCATCCGCAAGCTCATGAGCGCCATGTTGGACTTGGGTGCGGGGGACTATCAGTTGACCACCTTTGACGGTGGTTGGATTAAAGAGACCCACAAACACACCCGAAAAATAGACTATGGCATTTATGTGAACGATTCCACAACGGGGGGAAGTTCCAACCGCCACAACCCGGGCATCCTCATCTCCCGGGGTAAGGTATGCGAAGATTTTGGGGAAGTGTATGGGTTGAACTTAATTTATAGCGGCAACCACTACACTGCTGTGGAAAAACACAACAACGACACCCTGCGGGTGATGACGGGCATGAACCCCCACTGCTTTATGTGGGATCTCGGTTTTGGGGAGTCCTTCGAAACCCCACAGGCCATTTTCACATACTCCAGCGGAGGGTACAACGGCCTTAGCCAAAATTTCCACGAGTTTATCAACAACCACATCGTTTCGGGAAAATTTAAAGAAGCAGAGCGCCCCGTGCTGTACAACAGTTGGGAGGGGTGTTTTTTTAACTTTAACCAGCGCAAGCTGCTCTCTCTGGCCCGCAAGGCGGCAAAACTGGGTGTTGAGCTGTTTGTGCTGGACGACGGTTGGTTTGGCGCTAGAAATTCCGATAAAGCCGGGCTGGGGGATTATACCGTCAACAAAAAGAAGTTACCCGGTGGGCTTAACACTCTAGCAAAAAAGATCAACAGGCTAGGTTTGGAGTTTGGGCTGTGGTTTGAGCCGGAGTGTGTCAACGAGGACAGCCACTTGTTTCGCACCCACCCCGACTATGTTGTGAAAATTTCAAGTCGCAAGGGATGTTTGGGGCGCAACCAATATGTGCTGGACCTGTGTAACAAAAACGTTCGGGATTACATCGTTACAAACGTGAACAACACCTTAGCCAGTGCAAACATAACCTATGTGAAGTGGGACATGAACCGCCACATGAGCCACATGTACTCGGCTCACGTGAACCATCAGGGTCAGTTTTTCCACAGCTATTGTTTGGGGTTGTACGACATTTTAAAAAGAATTGTGGATGCAAATCCCGACGTGCTGTTTGAATCCTGCTCTTCGGGGGGAAACAGGTTTGATTTGGGTATGCTTTGTTTTATGCCCCAAGTGTGGGCCTCGGACGACACCGACCCCATTGAGCGGCTGGCCATCCAAGAGGGGCTGAGTTACTTGTACCCCCTATCCACCATGGGTGCCCACGTTTCCCTTGCCCCCCACCAGCAGACCCTGCGCAAAACACCCCTGTACACCCGGTTTAACGTTGCGGCCTTCGGCCAACTCGGTTATGAATTGGACCTCTCCTTTCTCTCCCGGGTGGAGCGCAAGGAGATTCAAAAGCAAATCGCCTTCTATAAACAGCACCGCAAAACCCTCACCCAGGGTACGTTCTTTCGATACGACAGAGAGCGGGACAACAGAATCAACTTTTTGTGCTGCGGGGGGGAGAATGCCATCTTGGGCAACTTTCAAACCCTAGCCACGGCCAGCCCGGGGGGCGATACCGTTTGTGTGAAGGGTTTAAAACCAAAGGATTGTTATACCTTTGAAACCTTTCCCCAGGGAATTTCCATCAAACGGTTTGGTGCGCTGATCAACCACATATCCCCCATCAAACTCCACCCCGAAGGGTTTATCCTCCGCACCATCAACAAGCACTATATGCTGCCCGATTGTGTGGAGTCCTACAAAGTGACGGGTGCAGCCCTTGCCTCGGGGGTGAAACTAGCCAATCAGTTTATGGGCACCTATTACAACCAAAACACCCGTCTGTTGGGGGATTTTGGTTCAAACTTATATACAATACAAAAGCAACACTGTTCTTTCATAAGTAACTGTGTAAATGAATTACATGAAAGACGATAGAAGAGTTACATTGATCTTTATTATTTAAGGAGGAAGTGCCGTGAACGAACACTTTAAGCGCAACAAGTATACCTTTGGTCTGGGCACCATCGGCAGGGATATGCTCTACAGCTTGGTGAGCATGTACCTCATCTTTTATTTAACCGACATCTTAAAACTATCCAGTGAGATCATGTGGTGGATCACGGGAATATTCGTCTTTGCCCGGGTGTTTGATGCCCTCAACGACCCCATCATGGGCACCATCGTGGACAATACCCGCACCAAGTACGGCAAGTATAAGCCGTGGATTCTTTTCGGTGCGCTGCTCAGCGGCATATTCACCGTGTTGCTCTTCACCGACTTTGGTTTTACGGGTATGACCTATGTGGCCGTCTTTGCAGTAATTTACCTGTTGTGGGGTATGAGTTTCACCGCCAACGACATTTCCTTTTGGTCCATGATGCCCTCTCTCACCCTGGATCAAACCCAGCGAGAGCAGATCGGCGCCTTTGCCCGCATTTGCGCCAACATCGGGTTGTTTGTTGTGGTTGCGGGGATCATTCCTTTAACCGAAGCCTTAGGTCGTGGGACGGGCAGTATGAAAACTGCATATTTCCTCTTTGCCATTGGGGTTGTTGCCATTATGTATATCGGCCAGCTCATCACCATCGTTGGGGTGAAGGAGCCGAGACACAAGTATAAGCTGGAGGAAAAGACCACTCTTAAGGGCATGTTTAAAGCCATTTTTAAAAACGATCAGTTGCTGTACACCGCCATCTCCATGGCACTGTTTATGATCGGTTATATGACCACCACCAGTTTTGGGTTGTATTTCTTTAAATACGCCTTTAAGAACGAAGAGATGTATTCCATTTTTGCAGTGATCTTAGGGGTTTCGCAAATTCTTGCCCTGCTGGTCTTTCCGCTGTTTTCCAAGAGACTCAACCGAAAGCAGCTCTATACGCTGGCAACAATCTTGGTTGTGGTGGGTTACATCGTCTTTTTCTTCTCGCCCATGGATATGCTGTTTATCGGTTGTGCAGGGGTGTTGCTGTTTGTTGGTCAGGCGTTTATTCAACTGCTCATGCTGGTGTTTTTGGCAGACACCATTGAATACGGCCAGTGGAAGTTTAACAAGCGCAACGAGAGCATTACATTTTCCATACAGCCCTTTATCAACAAGATGGGGGGAGCGATTGCAACGGGTATTGTGGGTGCAACGGTGATTATTTCGGGCATCAACGATGCGGCAACGCCCAACGATGTGACTTCCGAGGGGTTGTTTATTATGAAGCTTGCTATGTTGCTGCTGCCTCTCTTGTTTATTTTGGCGGGATATTTGATTTATTACTTTAAGTATAAGATTGATAAGCCCATGTTTGAGCGTATTGTTTCCGAACTGAAGGAACGGGGAGATATTAGCTAGTTATTATTTGGGGGCTACTCGCCCCCAAACCCCCAGGCAGGGGCATCACCCCTGCACCCTTTGTAGCAAAGCTATCGCTTTGCTAAGGTTTTAACATATAAAAATGACCCCCCCAACAAGAGGGGTCAAGGGGGAATCATTCCCCCTTGCGGGTGTGGGCAGCGCCCACGAAAACGGGGTTAGGGGCTTAAGCCCCATAAAAAACGGTTGTTACACTTTTGTTATAGTGGGGTACACCCACTTGCCCGATAGCACATCCTCGCCGGGTAAATAAATGCGCAAAGTTAAATAGAAATTGTCGTCGGGAGCAGGCAGCCAGTTGTTGATCATAGACTTGTCCTCGGGCGACTGCTGCGAAATGTAAATAGATAGCGATCCATCCTCGTTGTACTTCCAAGGGTTATTCCAACTGCAAATAGAATACACCTTCATATCGTTCTTCACCATCGTGTCGTTGGACGCATTGTACAGCGTCACCGACCAACCCTCCTCACACTCGGGCGGTTTTTCAAAGGTCAATACATATCGGTTTTTGCCGTGCAAAAATTCGTTGTTCATCTCCTTGTGGGCGTAGAGGTTTAAGAAATATTGGGGGTTGTAACCAAATGTGCCCAAATTCATCAGTGACGCACGGGCGTAAAAATCCCCCGTATAAGCGTTGGCCGCACTGACAATGCTAAACCCACCCTTTAAGGGCACCATAATCTTGTAATCCGAATAGGCAAGCAGATTTTGCCCCAAGCTAAACCCTTCGTTAATTCCCCTTAACTCAATTTCGCTGAAATTCTCCTCCATAATCACGTTGCCGGGAGAAACCCCAATTTGATTAAAAAAGCTGATTAAACCCATGTCCGACTGGGGCGGTGGATTTAATTGCATAATTGCGTTGAGAGCGTTATAAAATTCCATGGGCGTCTCGTGGGTCAGCTTTGGAAAGTCGATGGTGGTGCCAAAATACTCGTTGGTGTTGTTGTGCCAAGACAGGGGCCGAATATTAAACTTTTGCTGCACCTTCTTTAGCCGCTCCACCTCCGTCACCCCCGGCACTTTTAAGCGCACGTACACAAAGGCATAGGGTGTGTTCACCGTGATCTGCTGGGTATCTGCAGGAATCTTACCTTCCCAGCCGCTGTAGGTGATGATGAAATTTCGCTTGGAAACTTCCGTTTTGGTTTTAAAGAAACTACCCGCACAGTTGTTGTAAAAGTCCAGAACTTCAATGGAATAATAGTTGTCCCCCGTGTCGGGGCAGTAAATCACCGCAGGCTCCCGCTTCACGTCCACCCAAGCCACCGAACTTAATGTGTCTGCATCCGAGTTTAGAATGGTCTCGTACTGGGGCTGGGCAAACCGGGTTACGTGCAAAAATTTGTTGAGAGGGGTGTAGAACCGGCTCTCCTTGTCCACAGCAATTTGATAAAAAAAATCGTACATCTCCACCGCGGGATAACCGTATATAAACGCCTGAGAGGCAATGGTCTTGTTCATCTCTAAAACGGCGGTGTCGATCTCCAAATCCTTGTTCAGGCCGTATTTGGCAACGGTGCCCGAATAGGTTAAATAGGTGATCATGGTTGCAAAGAGCAGCACCACCCCCACGGCAACCACAATGCCAATGACTCGATTTCTTGTTTTGCGCTTTCGCTCGCTGGTAAATACCAAGAACCAACCCCGCCTTTATTGTTTGATTAGCCACTATTTTATCACAAAAACAATAAATTCGCACAGGTTTTTAAAAATTTTAACAATTTATTAAATGAAAGGTTTGTTCAAATTCTACTTTATTAATATAATGCCCGCATTTTTCCGGGTTGCTGGGCAGTGCATCCACGAGGCACTTCTCATATTCCTGGAACGTGAAATTGCTGATATATTTATAACTTTCTTTTTTTAAATATAAACAATCCTGACAACAAGTGTACGTTTCCTTCATATGCGCCCCTACCTTATAAATTACAATATATAACATATTGTAGCAGTTTTTCATACGGTTTTCAATAACATATTTTGTCGAATTCTCTTGTTTTTTATGCATAAGGTATACATACTATTATTTGAAGAAAACCAATATTATAACAAACTTCACGAAAATTTTGTAGAAATATAGCCCCGCAATGGGGCTTTGTTTCTTTCATTACAACAAAGCTTACTTTCTTGCATATAATAAAAAATAGTCAGCTCAAAGGGTTTGTTCTTATTATAGAATGGACTTTCAAAACGATTGTGCCGCAAGTGGCGGAATGGAGTTTATTATGTGCGGAATTGCAGGTTTTGTAGATTATCATTCAAGTGCGCTCAAACGAACATATATATTAGATAACATGGTTCGATCTCTGGCCCACAGAGGGCCGGATTCTGCGGGTTCCTGGGTTTCCCACACCTGTGCCCTGGGGCATCGGAGGCTGATTGTGCAGGATCGGATCGGCGGTGCCCAGCCCATGTCGGTGGCGGTGGCGGGTGAGTCCTATACCCTGGTATACAACGGGGAGCTGTACAACACCTATGAACTGCGCAACGAGTTGATTAGCCGGGGACACATCTTTAAAACCCATTCGGACACCGAAGTCCTGCTCTTAGCATACATACAGTGGGGACCGTCCTGCGTGGATAAACTCAACGGTATCTTCGCCTTTGCCGTGTGGGAGGAAAACAAGGGCAGGCTGTTCCTCTGCCGGGACAGAATGGGCGTGAAACCCCTGTACTACTCCATTTTAGGCGATGTGTTAATCTTTGCATCGGAAATTAAGGCACTGCTGAAATATCCGGGCATTCACCCCGTTGTGGACGAAGAGGGGTTGACCCATTTGTTTGCCTTATCTCCCGCACGGGTCATGGGTAAAACGCCCTTTAAAAATATTGTAGAGTTAAAGGCTGGGGAGTGTTTGGTGTTTTCCAAAAACGGACACTATACCCACACCTACTGGCAGTTTTCCGCACACCCCCATGAGGACAATCTCACGCAAACCATCGACAAACTGCGGTTTTTAGTGACCGATGCCATCACCCGTCAGCTCATCTCCGACGTGGGTGTGGGTACGTTTTTGTCGGGTGGGTTGGACTCCTCGGCCATCTCTGCCGTTGCAGCAGGGGAATATAAACGGCGGAACAAGCAGTTAAAAACCTTTTCCATCGACTACACCGAAAACGATAAATATTTTTCCAAGAGTTTGTTTCAGCCTAATGCCGATGGAGAATACGTCAAGCGAATGAAGGATTTTCTCCAAACCGAACACATATTCTATGAGTGTGGCATTGAAGAGCTGGTGGAGGCACTGCCCCAGGCGCTTAGGGCAAGAGACTTGCCGGGCATGGCGGATGTGGATTCCTCCCTGCTGCTATTTTGCGAAAAAGTGAAGGAAAACGTCACCGTTGCCCTTTCGGGAGAGTGTGCCGACGAACTGTTTGGAGGGTACCCTTGGTTTCATCAAAAGGAATTACCCGACGTATTCCCCTGGGGTAACTCCATCCCACTGCGCAACAAATTATTAAAACTGCCCCTGCCCCTGTACGACTATGCCAAAACGGCCTACAGCGATTGTTTAAACGAAGCTCCGGTGGACGGTTCGGATCACAACAGTGCCAACCACATTCGCAAAATTCTCTACGCCAACGTAAAATACTTCATGGCAAACCTGTTGTGCCGCAAGGACACCATGAGTATGGCCTGCGGGCTGGAGGTGCGGGTGCCCTATGCCGACCACCGCATTGCGGAATACGCCTACAACATCCCTTGGGATATAATGTGCCACAACGGGCGTGAGAAGGGAATTTTACGCCAGGCGCTCAAGGGACTGCTGCCCGACGACATTCTCGAGCGGAAGAAAAGCCCCTATCCCAAAACCCATCACCCCCTCTACACCAAGTTGGTGAGCCAACAGTTAAAGAAAGTGATGGATGGGCCTGAGTGCCGTTTAAAAGAAATATGCGACATGGGGTTTGTTCAGCAGTTGCTGACAACGGGTTGTTCCGAACCCTTCTTTGGCCAGCTCATGACAGGCCCTCAGCTCATTGCCTTTTTGCTGGGTTTGGAACAGTGGCTGTGTGAATATGAAGTGCAACTTTGTTTGTGAGTGAGTGTTTGCCGAACGTTGCAAAACAACACCATAGTGATTGAGTGCCCCCTCCTGCCCTTGTTACAATGACAGTACAGGAGGTGATTTGCATGTCTGCCATAGTGCGGGATACGGAGAGTTATAAAGAGGATTACGTTAAAAAATATTTAAAGAGTTTTAAGAAGCGAAAGCATTTGCTCAACTGTTTGGAACACGAACGGTGCGCCCGGGTGTATCAGCGCTCTTCCCTGAGCGTGCTTAGCACGACGTTGAGTCAACTGCCCTATCAGCGATACAGCGATGAGGAGTTAAACGGGCTCATCACCACCCTGCGCCAAGACATTGAAAACGCAGAAAAGCTCATTCAAATGAGCGAGCACGGGGGTTTGCTACGGGATTTATACATCAACAGGCTCACGTGGGCGCAGATCAGCATGAAGTGGTTTATGAGTGAAGCCACCATTTCCCGGACATCTCGGAGAGTTATGCGGGGGTTGTATGGCGCACTTGTGGAGTTAGGAGCGATGAATGAAGGAACTAAAGTTAAAGATTATTGAGCTGTTGGAGCGCATGGCTTTTTACGAAGCGAAGGTTTATTTTGAGGGGGGAGAGGATGAAATAAGGCCTAAGTTCCCCGAGCGGCTCAAGGCCATTGAGCTGCTGCTCTCGCTTGTCAGGCAGGAGGACGAGCAGGAGATTTGTGTTTCTTTTAAAGAAGAAGGGTAACGTTTTTTATTTGGGTTCCACCCCAAACCCCGCCAGCAAATGCGTTGGTATTTGCGACAAGGGGTGCAGGGACTCAGTCGTAAGCCGTGGGGGTGAAAGGGGGACGAGTAGTCCCCCTTGTGGATCTCTCTACAATACCCGAAATCCTCGCAAATAGGTTCGCTTCCAGTAGGGCGTGTTAAGATTCGTAATGCGAACTTGCCCACTCCCCGAAGAAGCATCGATCATCTGCCCACCGCCAAGGGCAATGCCCACATGCCCCCGGAACACCAAAATATCCCCCGCACGCGCCTTACTAAGGCTTCCAATCTTGGGATACTTTTTCGTCTTCGCCCAAGACCCCGATGTCATATATCCCTGGGGAACCCCAACAGAGTTTAAACACCAGTAAACAAATCCCGAACAATCAAACCCAGCAGGGCTTTTTCCCGCCTTCACATAGGGCGTGCCCAACAGGGATTGAGCCGTTGAGAGAAGGGCAGAAACACGCCCCTCGTCCGGCTCTTTGAGCGTGCCACCCGAATCGGCACTGCTCTCCTTCTTGCTGTTGCCCGAAGAAGTGCCGCTGCTCTTGGCGGCAGACTTGGCGTTTTTGGAGAGCAGTACGTTCATCGTCATGGCACCCACTTTGCCGTCTGCGGTGAGTTTGTTGTTCTTTTGAAACTCTTTCACTGCCTTCTCGGTGCCCGAACCAAAATATCCGTCTGCCTTGCCACTCATATATTTTAAAGAGATCAACTGCTTTTGCACGTTGACAACCGAAGTGCCATTGTCCCCCAGCACCACTGCGTTAGCCTGTGCCTCCTTGGAAAAAATGGCAGTGGATGTGGCAGGGCCAACATGCCCGTCGGCGATCAGCCCCGTCTTTTGCTGAAAGGCTTTCACCGCATTCACTGTATCTTTGCCATATTTGCCATCGGGGGTGGATGTTAAATACCCCAGTTCCTTTAGCCGATTTTGCAGCTTTAACACATCGTCCCCCGATGTGCCCATGGAAATGGCATCGGCTTTGGCGCTCTCCGAATAGAGCATCTCTTTGGTGATATCCCCCACTGCACCGTCTACCGCCAGGCCGTTGCGCTCTTGAAACCGCTTCACAGCCGCTTGGGTGTCGGTACCGTAGTAGTCGGTGACCACCTTTAAGTAACCCAGTTCGTTTAAACGCATTTGCACTTCGTTTACATCGTTCCCCTGGTCTCCTATGGTGATCATATATTTTTGTGCTTCGGATGAAAAGAGCTTGGCTTTTGTGGCTTCGTCTAATTCTCCGGTTTGCTCCAAATCGTGTTTTTGCTGAAACTTCTGGATGGCCTCTTTTATCACCGCATTAAACACAGTCATGGGTTCGTCATCGTCCATGAAACTCAGTTCGGTGAGGCGTTCCTGCACTCTGGCCACTTCGCTCTCCTCCGGCTCAACAGTGACCGTGGGCAACGGGGGTTCTTCTTCATTCATCGCCACCGCCTCAGGCATGTCCTCCGTCTGCAGGGTGTAGGTTGCGGGTAAAACTTCCTCCGTTCCACCGCCCGACAAGATTAAAATCAGTGCCAACACCACAACCAGTGCGCTACCCGCACCAATTGTTATCTTTATATTAGCCGTGATCCAATCCTTTGCATAATTATAATAAAAGAGAAAATCTTTCTTTTTGGTTCTCCTTTTGATCGACCTCATGACAACTCCCCAATTTTGGTTTTTTTATCTATATAGTTGTATTATACTACACATTTCCGTAATAAAAAAGTAACGAATTTGTAAAACATATTCAGCGCATCATGGAATACAAGGGGTAGAGCGCCTCGTACAACTGGTTGAACAGGACAAACTTTTTGTTATACACCCCTTCGTTTAGGTTATCGGGGTAGATGGTGTCCTCAATCTTTACAATGGTCTTAATCCGCTCAAAGGAGCTGAACAAACCAATGCCCACGCCCCCCGTGAAGGCTGCGCCCAAGGAAGTGGCTTCTTCCAGATTCTCGGGTTTTTGGATTTCCACCCCCAGCACCTGTGCAATGATAGACCGCCACAAGTTCATTCTGGCTCCTCCGCCGATGAGCACCACACTGCCGATCTCCACATGCTTTTTAAAAATCTCCAGCACACAGCGTACATTCAACGCAACGCCCTCCAGCACACTGCGGCTGATGTCGCACTTGTTGGTCTCCATGCGAAGGCCGAGGAAAGCGGCTGTGGCGTAGTCGTTCCAGCGGGGGGAGCGTTCCCCCAGCAAATAGGGTAAAAAGGTGACGCCGTTGGCCCCCGCCGGGCTGTTCATTGCTAACTCTTCTATCAACTCGTAGGGGCTTCTGCCCGCATCCTGTGCCACAAGGGTTTCTTCCCCGCACAAGGTTTCCTTCAGCCAAGTGAGGGAACCACCTCCCGCCTGCATGGGTGCCAAGGGGCACACCAAGTTGGGTACGATGTGGGCCATGTTGAGGGTGCGCATGCCTTCGTCCAACACAGGTTTGCGGCTGGCCGTGGCCATCCACCCCGACGAACCCATGTATACGTAACTCACCCCGGGTGAGACACTCATGGCACCCACTCCCGCACAGGCTCCGTCTCCCCCGCCGATCACCACGGGTGTGCCGGGTTTTAAGCCGATAAACTCCGCAATGTCTTTGGTTACATGTCCCACAACTTGAGTGGAGGGGATGATGTCGGGTAATTTGTCTCTGCCGATACCCGCAGCGTGCAGCACGTCGTCCGACCAAGCGTATTTTGTGATGTTAAACGCACCGGTCAGGGACGCATCCGAATAATCCGTTGCAATGTTACCCGTGAGCACATAACACACGTAGTCCTTGGCGTTGAGCATTTTATACGTCTTCTCATACACTTCGGGCAGGTTGTCCCGCACCCACATGAGCTTTTGCAGGGAGCTGGTGGGGGTTAGGCGTATGCCCGTCTCTTTATAATACACCTGATCGCCGATGTCCAGGCGCAGTTTGTCGTTTTGTTCGGTTGCACGGGAATCCGCCCAGATGATGTGGGGGTGCAAGGCCTTACCCTGCCCGTCGATACACAAACAGCCGTTCATCTGCCCGCTAAAGGAGATGACGGCGATGTCCTCCGCTTTCACTTTTTCCAAAAACAGTTTGGTGGTGGCAACAAAGGCTTCGATCCAGTATTCGGGTTGCTGTTCCACCCAGCCGTCCCGCAAGTAGTCCGGGGTGTAGCTATAGGTCGCACTGTAGTGCAGGGCGCCGTATTCGTCGAACAAGGTGGCTTTGTCCCCTGTGGTGCCAAAGTCGTGGGCTAAGATGTATTTCATATGCCCCTCCTTATTTTAAATATTCGAATTGTTCTTTCTCATCCACGGTTTTTAAATAGGCACTGGTCACTTCGGATAAGTCATCGTCGAAATTACCCATGTGTGCAAATATGTCACAGGCGTTTTTCATAATGCTGATGGCCAGGGGACAGCCGCTGCCCTCACCCAACCGCATGTTTAAATTTAAAAATGGTTTTAACTGCAAGTGCTCCATTGCGGCGGCATACCCGTTTTCCAAAGAAGCGTGGGAGGCAAACATATAGTCCCTGCACAATGGGTTAAACCCATGGGCTAAAATGGCTGCTGCTGCCGAAATAAATCCGTCGATGACGGCGGGAATTTGAAAATACGCACAGCCGAGAAACGCACCCGTCATTGCGGCAATGTCCAATCCACCCACCTTACACAGCACCTCCAACGGTTTTGCCTTTTCGGGTTTAGAACGCTTAAGAGCGGTTTTCACCACTTGAATTTTGTGTGCGTAAGCTGAATTGGAAAGTCCTGCCCCTTTTCCCACAATTTGTTCAGGTTCATATCCCGTATACAGCGAAACGATGGCTGCCGATGTGGTGGTGTTGCCGATGCCAATCTCTCCAATGCCGATGACATTTGTGCCCGACTGCACCAGTTCTTTCACAGCGTGAAACCCAACGTTTATGGCAGCCAGTGCATCTGATACAACAAAGGCATCGGTTTTTACAATATTGTTGGTGGAGTTTCTTGTTTTGGCTGTGACGATGTCTTTGTGGGAGGTGTCACAAATAAGTCCCACGTCGTAAACCTTCACGGAGCACCCGCAGCTTTTCGCCAGCACGGCAATGCCCGTTTTACCCCGCACCGTGTTCACCGCTTGCAGTGCGCTGACGTTTTGGGGCGTGAGTGCCACGCCCTCTTCATAGACGCCGTTGTCGGCACACAGCACTAAAATAGATGGGTTTTTAATTGAATTGTTGATTTTTCCAAAAATTCCAGATAGTTGCACACTAATATCTTCTAAAACGCCAAGGCTTTTTAGAGGTTTAATGAGATTATCGGAATACTTCTTCGCTTTCAACATCATACTAGAATCGAGAGGTTTTATGTGTGATATTATTTGGTTGAGTTCGAATATATCCATGATTTGATTATAAAAAAAAAGAAAACTAAGTGCAAGAAAAATTTAAAAAATTAACCTAATATTTGAGCGATTATTTTTTTAAAATGAGCAAATACTAAGATTATAACAAGAGGAGAAAGGAGTTTTATTCTAATGGACAACTACAACAACAATAACAACAACACAAACACAAACAAGAACCAGAACCAAAACAAGAACCGCCAGAATAAAAACCAAAACCAGGACAACCAAGACAATTACTAAGTCTAACGAGGCGTAACGTAGGGAGAGCAGTGGTTATTCTGCTCTCCTTTCTTGTATTCTCTGCCCCAAACCCCGTTTAGGGACTTTTTGAAAAAAGTCTCCTAAAAACCCTAAAATCTTTTTGTCGCAACGCTGCCGCTTTGCTAAATGTTTTTTATAAGATAAGCCTTAGAAAAGGATAACCTTTTGCGGCAAGGGTGCAGGACTCAGCCGTAAAGCTTGTGGGGGTTCAAGGGAGAGGAGCAGTCGACCTTGTTTCTTTTAAAAATTATTATTTGCTGTACAAAAGTGGGACAAAGGTGTATACTAAATTGTGATAAAATGAACGAGGTTGTTTGCATGGAGAAAATACCCGAAGCGGTCATTCGCCGTCTGCCAAAATACCATAGATATTTAAGCGAACTTTTGGGCAAAGTGAATAAAATCAGCTCCGAAACCATGAGCCGAGACCTTTCCATTAACGCTTCTCAAATTCGCCGTGACCTCAACTACTTCGGTGGCTTCGGCCAGCAGGGTTACGGTTACTCCGTGGATAAACTCTTGTCCGAGCTCAATAAAATTTTAGGCAAAGATATTGTCACCCGTGCAGTCATCGTAGGTGCCGGCAACATCGGCCTCGCCTTAAAAAACTATGCCGGGTTCTTGCAGGAGGGCATCTCCATCGAAGCAATGTTCGACCCCGCCCAAAACATCGGCGGTGTGCGCCCCATGGATGAGTTGGTGGACTACGTAAAAGAGAATAACATCGAAATCGGCATCATTGCCGCACCCAAATCTTGCGCCCAATCCATTGCAGATATGCTCACCCGGGCAGGCGTGAAGGGCATTTGGAACTTTGCTCCCACCGAGATTTCCACCACAGCCTGTGTGGAAAACGTTCATTTGAGTGACAGTTTAAACTATTTAAAATTTGCGATGTTTAATGAAACGGAGGTCAAGGAATCGTGAAAACCTTTGCTGTGCAATCCAACGCCCACTGCGAATTCATAGACATCACCCAAAAGGTGAGAGAAGTGCTCAAGGAGAGTGGTACTTTTGAGGGTATTGTTACTGTTTATATTCCCCACACCACTGCCGGTGTCACCATTAACGAAAACGGAGACCCGGACGTTCGGCGAGACCTTCTCTTTGGTCTCAACCGCATGGTGCCCAACGATGGATTTCACCACTTCGAACACAACTCCGATGCACACTTAAAGACATTGCTCACGGGCAGCAGCGTGCAAGTTTTCGCACACGGCAACGAATTGCAGCTTGGCACTTGGCAGAGCATTTACTTTTGTGAATTCGATGGCCCCCGAAACCGAAAAGTGATGGTTCAAATCATTAATAAATAGTAAATTTTTAGTCAAAACACCCTTTTGGGGGTTTATTCGCTCACTCATTTCGTATACTATAGAAGAGTAAGTGCGTGGAGTCAGTGGAGTTTTACGTGCAAGATTGTTTAAATGATTATTTGTTCCGTAAGTGAAACGGAGGAATGGAGTATTACGTGAACGAAATTCGAGAGCAACAGAGCCAACAAAACATAGACGCAGTGGAAGAAGTAAGGCTGCCCAAGAGAAAAGGGTTTCGCACAACCCTCATCGTTTTGGTGTGCGTTTTAGGCGTTGCACTGATTGGCGCAGGATATATGTTTTACCGCTCGGAGATCGTATTGTCTCCCGATGCAGACAATTTTGTAATCGACGATTTTAAGTTAGCAAACGGACTCACTGTCAACGGCATTGACCTTTCCAACAAAACTGCAACCGAGGCAAGGGAGTTAATCTATGCCGACGTGGAAAAGAAACTAAAGGAAACACAAATTAGCATATCCGTCATCGATGCGGAACACACCTTTTCCGCACAGGATTTAGGCATTGTCACCGACGTGGACGAAGTGGTGGAAATGGCACTGGCCTTTGCCAACTCGGGGGATTACGACAAGCGTAAGTCCGAGCAGGAAATGGCTTTGTCGGGCAACGCAAACTTTAACACCAAGTTTATATACGACAACAACGATATTAAAAAATTAACCGAAGCCTTGGAAGATTTAAATGTGGCTCCAAGGGATGCATCGGCAAAATTTAACCCCAAGGAAAAGAATAAATTTACGTATGAAAAAGAAGTGGTGGGTTACGACATCGATTTAACCAAACTTGCTGGCCTGTTGCTCACCGAAGTGGACGAACAGCGCTTTAATAAAATCGATGCCCCTGTCACTGTGACCCAACCGAAAATCACCGAGCAAATGCTCAAGGAAAACACGGTGCAACTCGGTTCTTATTCCACCGACGATTTGGGTATCCCCAACCGGGTGTACAATATTAAAAAGCTTTCGGGCATGATCAACGGCGTCGTGATTATGCCGGGAGAAACTTGGTCTATCAACGAAGAGGCTGGGCCCAGGAAAAATTCTCTTGGCTGGCGGGACGCCAACGGCATCACCGGAGGACGGTTTGAGATGCAGGCCGGAGGCGGGGTGTGCCAAGTGTCCACAACCCTGTACAACGCTGCCATCCGTTCGGAGCTTGAAATTGTGGAGCGTATCCCCCATTCCATTCCCTCCACCTATGTGCCCATCGGCTTAGATGCCACCATCAACACCGGCGGTCAGGATTTAAAGTTAAAAAATCCCTACGAATTCCCGGTGTATATCGAGAGTTACGTTTCGGGTGACAAAGTCTATGCAAGCATTTACGGCCCTAAATTCCCCCCCGAGTACGACAAAGTGGACTTCACTTCCAAGCGCACGGGCAGCATCTCCCAACCAGCAGAAAAGGTCATCGAAGCCACAAAAACCCCCGACGGCAAGGCCATCCCTCCTGGGGAGAGCGTTGTGTGGGTGAAGGGCAGAGCAGGCCAAAAGGCCATCGTCACCAAAACGTGGTATAAGGATGGCAAAGCCATTAAGCGGGAACAGTTCGGGGGTGAAAATACCTACCGCTCTTATCAGCAAGTGGTATATCACAACCCCGCAGCTATAACTCAATAACAAATTCTGTTGAGAATACCTTTTAGAAATGCAATGGCTGTTCCAAAGTTTGCAATGGGAACGGCAGACTGTTGTGCACTGCGAATTTTGTGGAGCATGGCTTTTCTATTGCTCATGCAACCCCCGCAGTGGATGATGAGGGCATAGGGCGAAAGGTCTTTTGGCAAATCCCCCGTAATATTTTCAAAATTAATACCGCCCCCGGCGTATTCGTCGATCCATGTGGGCAGCTTTTCCCGGGCGATATCGCCTTTTTTGGCGTGGTGGGTGCAGCTCTCCACGATTAAAACCTTGTCTCCCCTGCGCAAGTGCCCGATGGCCTTTGCTCCCTCCACAAAAACACCGATGTCTCCCTTTTGCCGGGAGAGCAGGATGGAGAAGGAGGTGAGAGGAATGGATTTGTGGATGGTTTGATCCACATAGTCAAAAACTTGGGAATCGGTGATCACTAGATGGGGTGGATTTTTAAGGGCTAAAAGCATGGCGGGCAGTTCTTTTGCAGTTGTAATGTGTACCAAGCAGTGCCTGTCCAGCAGGTCCCGGATGACCTGCACTTGAGGCAAAATCAGCCTGCCCTTGGGGGCTTGAATGTCCTGTGGGGCAACCAGCAGGGCGCATTGCCCGGGAGCGATCAACCCCTCGGTGAGGGAAATATCTTCGTCCTTGGGGGCTACTTCCACAATTTTTCGAATGAGTGTGTCGATACCCTGGCGGGTGATGGGGTTCACTTTCACCACAGGTAAGTGTAGGCTTGAAAAATCCCCCTCTTGCCCGGTTGAAAAGTCGTTGATCACCAACAGAGTGGGTATTTTTTTATCCCCAAACAGTTGCATATATTCTCGCTCGAAGTCTAGGTCTTGGGAGGTGCTGTTCACCACCAGCAGGCACACGTCCGTTTTGTCCAGCACGCCTAAAGTTTTTTCCCGGCGCAGGTGCCCCAGTTCGGTTGTGTCATTGAGTCCCGCAGTGTCGATGAGCACCACAGGGCCTAGGGGCAGCATCTCCATGGCTTTATAGACAGGGTCGGTGGTAGTGCCCGAAACGTCGGACACCAGGGAGATTTCCTGGCCTGTGAGTGCGTTGATGACGGAGGATTTGCCCACATTTGTCCTGCCAAAAACGCCAATATGGAGTCTATTGGCGTTGGGTGTTTGATCTAAATTTGTGAGCATGTTTTAGCTTAAATATGCGTTGAGTTCGTCGATGAGTTTGTCTGAATCGATGCCGTGCACCATGCACGCCTGTTCGATGGATTCACCCGAAGCGGAGGGGCAGCCCAAGCAGTGCATACCGGCTTGCATAAAAATGGGTGCTGTGCCTTCGTCCATGCGGAGCACGTCCATGATAATCATATCTTTTGTCACTTTTGCCATTGTTAAATATCTCCTAACGTAGTACTTATTGTATTATTCACATGTATACACTTATATTATACCCTTTCGCTGAATTTCGTCAAGTTTTCACGAAGGTTGCTTTTTGGGGGTAGGTCAAATCCTGCAAGGGGGACTACTCGTCCCCCTTTGAACCCCCTAGGCAGGGACTGAGTCCCTGCACCCCTTGTATGGGTTAATATATAAAATACCTTAGCAAAGCGAACGCTTTGCGACAAAAGGTTTTTGGGTTTCCAAAGGGTATTTTTTCAAAAATATCCTTTGGCGGGGTTTGGGGTGGAACCCCAAGCATAAAAAACCTACTTTAAATTCTCGGAATTCAGGCAGTGGAGATAGTCGGGCACAAACCGTCCGTTCTTGCGAATCAGCTCATCGTCAAACCAAATCTCCCCCCCACCAAACTCAGGCCGCTGAATAAACACCAAATCCCAGTGCACAGCACTTCGGTTGCCGTTGTCCGCCTCTTCGTAGGAACTGCCCGGCGTCAAATGAATGGACCCAGCAATCTTTTCGTCGAACAGTGTGTCTAACATGGGATTTAAAATATATGGGTTGATGCCAAAGGAAAACTCCCCAAAATATCTGGCTCCCTCGTCTGTGTTGAGTATCTCGTTTAAACGCTCGGTGTTGTTGGCCGTTGCATTGATAATCTTGCCGTCCACCATCTCAAACCGTATGTTTTCAAACTTAAAACCTTGTTCCACACTGGGTGTGTTAAAGGTGATATATCCGTTGACAGAATCCCGCACAGGTGCGGTATAAATCTCTCCGTCGGGGATGTTGGACCCTCCCGAACACTTTTTAGCCGGAATGCCTAAAATGGAAAAAGAAAGATCGGTGTCCTTGCCCGTGATACGCACTAAGTCCGCATCCCGCATTCTTCTAAGCAGTGCATCCATGGCGGTGTCCATCTTGTGATAATCCAGTGTGCACACTTTAAAATAAAAGTCCGTAAATGCCTCGGTAGACATGGTTGCGTGCTGGGCCATGGAGGGGTTGGGATACCGAGTTACCACCCACCGGGTTTTCTTCACCCGCAGGTCGGTGTGCACCTGTTTTTGATAGATGGATTGATATAACTCCATCTTCTTGGGGGGCACATCCCCCAGCTCGGACGTGTTGTTCACTCCCCGAATGGCAATATAACACTGCATGTCTTGCATGCGGTTGCTGTCGTATCTGGCCATATCTTGTATTTGTTCCTCGGTGAGCCCTAAGAGCAGCTCCCGGCGAACGCCCATGTCCGATGAAGCGTAGTAGGGAATTCCCCCCGCTTCATACACCTTGCGAACGAGTGCTTTGGAAATTGTGTCGGGGCAATCGGTGGTCTCGATTAACACTTTGTCACCTTTCCCCACCTTCACGGAATAGTTTACGAGAACATCTGCTAATTTTTCTATTCTTGCATCCATTTAAAAAACCTGTACCTTTCTAACAATTGATTTTTTCGCTGATAATGTAGAGGGGTCTTTGTTTCACCTCGTCGTAGATGCGGGCCATATATGCGCCCATTACACCCATGAAGATGAGCATCGCACTCAACAGTATAAATATAACAGAGAACACGATGTTTTCATACCCCCAAAGTTTTATTATGCTCAAAATGATTGATAATACAAAATATATGCAAGAAAAAAACATGAGAACACTTCCCAGCACCATGGGAATTTTTAACGGTCTGGAGGAAAAGGAAGTGATGCCGTCTCCCGAGAGTTTGATCATTTTTTTTAAGGTATATTTGGTTGTGCCAAACTTTCGCTCATCCCGCTGAAATTCAAAGGGCTGCGAGGAAAATCCACCCCATGCGGACAAACCCCTTAGAAAGCGATTTTGTTCGGGCAGTGCGTTTAAGAAATCCACAACTTTTTTATCGATTAAGCGAAAGTCCCCGGTATCCTTGGGAATTTTCTGGGCACCCATCAATCCCAAGAACCGATAGAAACCCCAGGCGGTGAATTTTTTAAAGGCACTCTCGCCCTTGCGGGAAATTCTTTTTCCATAGACGATGTCCACACCACTCTGCCATATTTTTGCCATTTGGGGCAAGATTTCGGGTGGGTCTTGCAAATCCGCATCGATGATGATGCAGGCATCTCCCGTAGCATAGCGAAGGCCGCAAGTGACGGCCTCTTGGTGGCCGAAGTTGCGGGAGAAGGACAGCACCTTTACGCAGTTGTCTTGCTGGGCCAGTGCTTTTAGTTGAACGAGCGATTGATCTGCGCTGCCGTCGTCGACGAAGATCAACTCGTGGTCGCCCATGCTTTGTAAAACGTTTTTTAGACGCTGGTATGTGTGGGGCAGGACTTCCTCTTCGTTAAATACCGGCACGACCACCGAATACAGCATATCAAACACCTCATCTGTTGTATGTTTTCTCGGGGGCTTCTCGCCCCCAAGCCCCTCGGCAGGGACTGAGTCCCTGCACCCCTTGTCCATAAATTCAATAATAATACAAGGGGGTCAAGGGGAATCATTCCCCTTGCAGGGGGTCACAGGGGGACAGCGTCCCCCCAATCAAAACCATTATACCACAAATATTACCCTTCTCTCAACTCCTCTTGCTTGCGGGTCTGAATCAGGTAGTCGTCGGTGTAGATGGTGTAGAACAGATCGCCCAAATACTCCACGTACTCCAAATTGCGGCAAAGCTGGGTTGCCCGCGCAAACGCATGATATTTGCGCTTCTTGCGGACGCCCAGCTTGTGTCTAAACTTATCTGCGGCTGAGAGCTGCAAAACGATCAGCCGTTGTTCGTATGTTCTTGCAATTTTTCTATCAATTGTATTTAGCTTTTTTTCGTACTTCTTCTTATTGTATTTCCTCATAAAGCTATTATTTGCAGTTTTTTCCTAGTTATTCACCTCGGACTTCAATTCGTTTGGCCGTAATAAAGGAAAGGAGCTGGGGCAGCAGCATCACTACGATGCACAACAGACCCTCAATCAGCACATAGGAGTTGTAAATAGAGGAATAGGCCCAGACGTTTTGTCCCACCGGTGCGTATTCGCCAAAGAACACAGCGCCCGAAATTACGTGCATAACGTATCTGCCCACCACCCCAAGGCAGATGCCTAAGAAAATGGTGTTGATTTTTTTGAACTTCGTGTGTTTAAACACACCCGCCAAAGCCAGTGCCACGAAGGCGAAGATGTAATCCACAAACAGTTGCACCCAGTGTACCACGTAGTTGTCCTGCAAGAGCTGCAACAGTCCATAGGCTAAGCAAGCGACAGCACCCTTCTTAAATCCGTAAATGTAGGAAAAGATCATGAGGGGCAGCATACTTGCGGGGGTTAACGAACCGCCCTGGGGCAGTTCCAAAAATTTGATGAAGGACAGTGCGAAGGCAAGGCCGATGCACAGGCCGCCCAGGCACAGTTGTTTTACAGTTGTTTTCATATTCATGTCTCCTTCTGCATGTTTCGTTTCTTCTCGGGGGCTACTCGCCCCGCACTCCCAGTTTTGTGGGCTCCGCCCACACCCGCAAGGGGGAATGATTCCCCCTTGACCCCTCTTAATCGGGGGTTATTTTTATAAATTAACACCTTAGCAAAGCGTTCGCTTTGCGACAAGGGGTGCAGGGACTCAGTCCCTGCCGTGGGGGTGAAAGGGGGACGAGTAGTCCCCCTACGGGGTGTGCCCGCCCACGAACGGGGTTTGGGGCAGCGCCCATGGAAAAAAGCTTTATGCATTTGATATATTGATGAATATCACCACTAAAAAAGGGACAGATTACAATCCGCCCCATTGGTTTTATAAACAAGAATTTAAGAAATATCTTGTAACGCTTCCCTACGAAAGTTCTAACTAACAGGTTCAAAGGGTTTCATCTCAGTTCAGCACTTCGCAAATCTGCAAGAACGACACACGCCGCTGCAAAACGCTGAACACCCCTAGCGGAAATATTCATTTTGTTATATAATACAATTCAACCACCAATTTGTCAAGGAGAAACCCATGAGCCACTTTTTTGCATACCTCTCTAAAATGAAATATATCTTCCGCTGGAACATCATGCGCAACACCGAAAAGGAAAACATCGCCGAACACACCTGCCAGTGCGCCATCATCGCCCACGCCCTGTGTACCATCCACAACAAAATCTTTGGCGGCAACAGCAACCCCGAACGCGTTGCCGTATATGCCCTATACCACGAGATTAGCGAAGTCATCACCGGGGATTTGGCCACCCCTGTGAAATACTTCAACCCCGAAATATCTTCGGCATACAAGGAAATCGAACACATGGCCGAACAAAAGTTAATCGGCATGCTGCCCGGCGAGTTAAGGGACGAATACGCCTCTTTAGTCCACGTGGATAAGACAAGTTATGAATACGCCCTGCTCAAATCTGCCGACAAACTTTGCGCCTTAATCAAGTGCCGGGAAGAGCTGAAAGCCGGCAACAAGGAGTTTATTCGTGCCAACGATTCCATTACAAAAGCTCTTGAGTCAAACCCATTACCCGAGGTGCAATATTTTTTGAAAAACTTTATGGAAAGCTTTGATTTAACGTTAGATGAATTGAATTGATGTTGACATAATTTATAATTCGGGTTATACTGTGTGTAGTGGAGGTGCACCCAAGACGGTGAGCTCCTAACTAGCTAAAAACTAGCTTTTCAACCGTCGGTGGTCACGACGGTTATTTTATTGAATTGTGTATCCACCAGGAGATAGAAATGGAATTTGCAAATAAAGTTGTGGCAATTACAGGGGCAGCCCAGGGCATTGGTGCACACGTTGCACAAACTTTTGTGGCACAGGGGGCTAAAGTGGCGGTAATCGATCGTTTGCCCACTTCCGGTTACGACCTGTGTTTTTGCGGGGATATTGCAGAGGAAGAAACACTTTCTGCCTTTGTATCAAAGGTGCATCAGCAGTTTGGTGCGGTGGATTTTCTCATCAACAACGCATGCCTCTCCAAGGGCGGACTTCTCTCCCATTGCTCGTATGACGATTTTAACTACGTGCTGCGGGTGGGAGTGACCGCACCCTATTACTTAGTAAAGTCCCTAAACTTCAACGAGGGTGGTGCCATTGTGAACATTTCGTCCACCCGAGCAAAAATGTCTCAGCCCGACACCGAGAGTTATTCTGCTGCGAAAGGGGGCATCTTTGCCCTCACTCACGCACTGGCAGTGAGCCTCTCCTCAAAAGTCCGGGTGAACAGCATCTCCCCCGGTTGGATCGACACAGTACACTCCGATCTGTCACCTGCCGATAAAAACCAGCATCCCTGCGGCAGAGTGGGTCTTCCCGAGGATATCACACAGCTTTGCTTATTTTTATGCAGCCAAAAATCCTCCTTCATCACCGGGCAAGACTTCGTGTGCGACGGAGGTATGACTAAACAAATGATTTATACTGCCGACTGGGGATGGTCTTATGAAACGAAGTAATCCACAACCGTCCGGGCGGTGCGCACGGATTTACAATATGCAGAAAACTCTTTGTGTTTTGGGTGGGATAGATACGATGCAAGAGTCTCTTCGCTCTCGAACTCCATGATCAACACCATGTCATAGGCCATGTCCGAGGTGTTAAAATTTCTGCCCACTTCAAGGGACAACAGTTGGGGGCAAACCTTAGCCACTTCTTTAATGCCGCTTTCCAGCTTGTCCATCACCGCTTCTTTGTCCTCGTCCTTTAACTTCCACATAATCACGTGTTTTAACATTTTCAAATCCTTTCAAACATCATACAATCCACATACTTTTCCATGAAGTAGGGGTTGTTTCCCAGTTCCACATGTACACCCAGCTTGGCGATGTCCACGGTTTTTTCAACGTATTTTTCGCTGAGCAGCGCCATGGCCGCACCCAGCAGTGCTCCGTTGCCGATGGTTTGAATTTCGATGCCATTGGGTAAAAGCCCCATCCGCTTTGCGTTTTCAGGGTCCATAAAGTTGCCAAATCCGCCGGATAAATAAATGCGCTTGATGTCTGAGAGTTCCTTACCCCCGTGGTGCAAAAGCGAAAGCACTCCCGCAGCAATCGCTGCCTTGGCGGTTTGAATCTCCCGAATGTCCTTTTGGTTGATAAACACATTCTCGGCGAGAATAAACTTTTCCTGTTCGTTAAAAGCTCCCGTCTCATCTATCACTTCGGTGTCTAACATGAGTGAAACGCTGTCGATGACTCCAGAGCCGCAAATGCCCGTTGGTTTTGTTTTTCCAATGGTTTCTAACAGCAACTCCCCTTGCAGCACGTCCACTTTAGAGATGGCTCCCGCCACACCCGCCATACCGCAGGAAAGGGTTGCACCCTCAAAGGCAGGGCCGGCAGCCGTAGAGGTGACCAGCAGTTCGGTTTTGGAACCCAGTGCCACTTCCCCGTTGGTGCCGATGTCAAGCAATAGGGTGGTGTCGTAGCTGTCGCACATGCCACTTGCTAAAATAGCACTGGTGATGTCCCCCCCCACAAAGGAGGAGATGCAGTCCGTCACATAGACCTGCGCCTTTTTTGGAATTAAAGCTAATTCTTCTCCCCTGTGATACACCCCGAAGAGGGAAACAGGAGTGAAGGGAGATACGCCCATACTCACCGGCGAGATGGCACACAGCAAGTGCAGCATGGTTGTGTTGCCGGTAATGACCATGCGGGAGATATCCCTCTCCGAAAGATTTGCCTCGGCGAGCAGCTTGCCGATTAACATGTTTAAGTCCGCTACGATGGCTCGGTTGAGGGCGGGAAGGCCGTCTTCAACATCTCCTGCGTATTTAATGCGGGAGATCACGTCCAGCCCCAGAGTGGCCTGGGAGTTTAAGCAACTTGAAACACAGCGCTGGGTTGCCGTCTCCAGCTCAAACAGAGCGGCAGCGATGGTGGTTGTGCCGATATCCACAGCAAAACCAAAACCGGTTTGATCGGGCGTAATGTCTATATCCCCGCATGCCGTTAGAATATTCATGTCCGCCGTGATCCGCCGGGCTTCACCCTTCTTTTGGGAAAACTTAATACATTCATCAAAGGGGCATTTGCCAAACAGGCAAGCCCCGGTACATACTTTCATCATTCAAATCCAATCACCTGGCCGTCGTAATTGGGGATGACCTTTGCCCCCGGCGGCACGGTTAAAAATTTATCGTCCCAGTTCCCCGCAAGGAAATCTTGCAAAAACGTCTCTTTACCCTGATATTTATCAAAAGTAAAGCCGTAGTGCTCTGCCGAACGCTTGGTATACTCTTCGTAGTTGGGAAATTTCAGCCGATCCCACTCGATATAGGTGAATCGCTCGTAGTTTCCCATGGAGTTTTCGATATCCAGCACGTACCTTGCGTTTTCTTCGCCGTACAGCTCGATGTATTCGCAAAGCATGGCTTCGTCGTTTTCGGGGGAGGGCACGTATGCGTTTTCGATCCACGAAGCGTTAAACCAATAGGTTCCGCTGTGGGCTTTAAAATACTCCAGATAGTCTCCATAGGAGCCTAAAAACAGTGCAATGCAGTCGTCGCACTTGGGGATGATGAGGGGATATTTTTTAGACGACAAGCCGATGAGGGCGTTGGAGCACAGCCCGTAACCCAACAGGATTGCGTCGAAATCCCGGCCGAACCGGGGTTTGAAGGAAAAGGAATCGTCTCCCGAATCCACCGCATCGATACACTGTTGCAATTTTGCGTTTAATATTTGAGGGGTATCGTGAAAACCTTGCCGAAGGTAAGTAACATCGACAAAGTTTTCACAATTTGCTGTAATCAAGCTGATCTCACGGTATAACGCTTTACAGGCGATCAGCTTCAAATTCTTCCTCAAGAGTGTTTACTCTCCTTATTGAAACGTATTTCGTTTCTAATTCCTTATGCGCCCAGCAGTTCCAGCGCTTTTTCTGCTGCGGTTGCTGCATCGGGGGTGTAAACGTCTGCGCCAATGGACTGGCAGAAGCTATCTGTAACAGGTGCTCCGCCCACCATGATCTTTACTTTTTCACGAACGCCCTTTGCGTTTGCGCATTCCACAACGTCTTTCATAACGGACATGGTTGTTGTGAGCAGTGCGGAACAGCCGATGATGGTTGCGCCTTTTTCCACGGCGGTATCCACGAATGCTTCGGGGGTTACGTCCACGCCCAGGTCGATGACTTCGATGCCTTTACCCTCGAACATAATTTTGACGATGTTCTTGCCGATGTCGTGTAAGTCGCCCTTTACGGTACCGATGACAGCTTTACCCTTGGGTGCAACATCTGCGCTGACCAGTGCAGGTTTTAAGATTTCCATACCGGCGTTCATGGCTCTTGCTGCGATGAGTACTTCGGGGATGTAGGCTTCACCGTTTTTGAATTTTGTGCCCACAACGTTCATGCCAGCCAGCAGACCGTTGTCCAGAATGTCCTGTGCGCCTGTGCCTTCGTTGAGTGCTTCCTGAACCAGTTCCTTTACGTTTTTGGCTCTGCCCTGCTGTAGGAATGTGCTGATCTCCGCTAATTTGCTCATGTTTTTGTCTCCTTCGTTTATTTATATTTATTTATGGAAAGTGGTACTTCTTTTTAATCGGGGGCTACTCGCCCCCGAACCCCTCGGCAGGGACATAGTCCCTGCACCCCTACACTTTTCCGCGCTTCTCCCGGAACTTGCCGGGAGTGGCGCCGCACAGCTTCTTAAACACCTTGTTGAAGTAACTCTGGTCGTCAAACCCGGACATAAAGGCAACTTCAATCAAAGACAAATCCATATTCAAAAGCAAAATCTTAGAGCGTTCCACCCGCATCCGATTAATGTAGGAAGAAATATTCTCCCCCGTCTCCTCCTTGAAGATGCGGGACAAGTAGGAAACCGAAAAATTCACATAGTCCGATATGTCGTTGAGGGTGATCTTACCCGTGCAGTTTTGCCGGATGTAATCCATCACCCGCTTGATAATCTCCGAATGTTTGGTGTCGGACACAACAAACACCGTGTTGGTAAAGCGAATCAAAGCCCGGGACAGCCAGTCGTTGAGCTGATCCATGTTCTCAAAGGCATTGATCTGGGAAAAGTAGTTGCAGTTAATGCCAAACACTTCGCCCACACCGGCTCCCCCCTCGATGGCCGCACGGGAGAGCAGTACGATGAGTTCGATCACCCGGGACTTAATCACCGAGAAATCTCCCCCCGAACTAAAGTATATGTGCCCCAAAATGTCGTTGAGTGCCATCTGTGCGGCAGCTCTGTCCCCCTGGGTGATGTACATCTGGAGCATCTTTTCAATCTCAATGGGGTATTTGTAAAGCTCCCCACTCTCCTTAATCTTGCTGATGGAGGAAAAAATCTCACTGCGATTCTGATCCGAAAACTCCATCACTTGCAAGTCCAGCACGGCGCGTTCGCTCAAATAAGAGGTGAGCATGAACATCATGTCCGTCAAATAGGGAACTCGTTTATAACTAAAGGCTGTTAATTTTTTTGCTTCTTCTGCTAAAATTTTAGGGGTGGAACCCTTGAAAAACAGTTCCAAATCACCGCTGGTAAAATCCCCAATGTCTACCATGAGCATGGGTCCGGCTAAAATACCCATTTTCACTTCGCTGCCCGAGGGCAGGGATACTGCAACAAATGCACATCCCGCAGGGCAAAGAAATTCATACTTTCCCCCCCACTTTTCCGCCTGATACACTGCATAACGCATGAGGCTTTCGCATTTCACCGATTCAAAGTGCTTTAACTGTTCGGTCATACACTTTGTGCAAAAAGGGGAAAGGGAACGTTCAGTGGACTGTAAATCGGTGACCCGACACTCCACCATACACGCATTTTCTACGATTTTTGCCACTCTTTTGGCATTTTCTAATGATCTGTCTTGTTCTGCCACGTATACCACCTAATTATATGATTAAACTATTCTAAGCTTATAGTAATATTTTTTTTGAAAATAGAATTATTTTATTATTTATATAAATATCTATGAAAAAATCAATTTTTGTTTGCCCGATATTCATAGTATACACGATGATTGCAAAAATAACAAATTTATGATATGGTGGGGCAACAAACCTTAAATTTGGAGGTTTTTTAAACATGATCACCTATGTCACAGGCGGTGCCAGGAGCGGAAAGTCGGGTTATGCCGAGGGATTGGCATTACAGTACAACAACCCTGCCTATTTGGCAACTGCCGTTGTCACCGACGATGAAATGGCACTTCGCATTCAAAAACACAGGTCCGATCGCCAGGGCAAAGGGTTTACCACCTTTGAAGAGTATTTAAACATTCCAACTATCATCAAACGTACCGACCACGGGGTCTACTTGCTGGACTGCATCACCGTTTTAATTACCAATTTAATTTTTGAAAAAAATTGCGATTTAACAAAATCCACCGAGGACTTTGTCATACAAACCATTGAGGAAATTCTTTCCTCCGCAAAAGGGAAGGAATTGATTTTAGTCTCCAACGAAGTGGGTTTAGGCCTCGTGCCCGAGTATCCGCTCTCCCGCTTTTTCCGGGACGTAGCAGGCAGAGCAAACCAATTGATTGCACAACGCGCACACAGCGCATATATTTTAATATCGGGGATTCCCCTGAAGTTAAAGTGACCGAACTGGATTATTTGTTACATTTCTGTTACGGTTTCTTGACAATTTGATAAGCATGGATTATTATAACAGTATTATGAAGAATAAAATGAAGGAATCAGATATCAAAATATCAAAGCGCAGCCTAACGGATGGTATGGTCTATTCCCGCAAAGACATGCAAAAGCAGGAAAAGGCCGAGCGGGCTGCCATTAAAAAAGCCTTAAATTATTCTGTGAAGCCCAAGAAGAGGGAAGGCAGTTTTATTACTTCGTTCTTTTCCAAGCTGGGTAGCAGTAAAAAGGCAACGGCTCAAGTTCCCACATCGGCTCCCGAGCGCCAGAGCTTAAACCTGAGCAAGGCTGCAAAGAGTGTGAGCCACGTGGATAAATTGACCGAAAGCGTGAAGCAGCCAAAGACCAAGCACTTCTCCTTCGCACCCAAACCCATTTCCGAAGATAAACCCGATGTGCTGGTGAAAGAAAAAATTGCGCAGGCAAAGGAAAAAATTCTCAAAGAGGCAGACAAGGGAACAACACAAGTCAAAGACAAAAAAATGGTCTTTGAAAAAGAAAATTCGTTTTTTAGCAACAAAATATTTATTTATTTAAGCATTGCCGCGTCGGTGAGCTTCATCGCGTTGAGCTTGATTTTTGTTCCCCCAGCCTTTGATAAAGTGCGCAAGGAAGTTTCCCTCAACGACAACGGTTTTATGGTGAAGGTCAATTCCACCGAATCCACCGTGGCGGGACTGCTTTTGAGCACCGGAGTTGTTCTTGGGGAACACGACGCAGTGGAGACCGATCTTGCCGCCCCCTTAGAGGACGGCATGGAAATCGTCATTCGCCGGGCAGTGCAGATTAGCATTATGTCGGGCAACGAACAAAAGGAAGTGTTCATGATGTCGGGCACCGTGGATCAGGCGTTGCAGTTGGCCGGGGTAGACGTTGCCCAATACGACGAAGTGTATCCTTCCGAGGACAGTTATTTAACACCGGGTATGAGTATTATCCACATCAACGTGGAAAAAGAGGAAATTAAAGTCACCGAGAAGGTGGGTTTCCGGGAAATAGAGAGAAAAAATGCCAAGCTGGAAAAGGGTAAGACCAAAAAGATCACCGAGGGCAGAGAGGGTATTGTTGAATCTGTCTTTGAAGTGACTTATAAAAACGGTGTGGAGACTTCCAGAGAAAAGGTTTCCAGCAAGGTGCTTCAAGAGGCCCAGGACAGGGTGACCGAAGTGGGCACGATGGTTGTAAAGAAGACAGAAATGGGCAACGTAAGCCTTAAAGGTTATTTGTTAAAGACCCCGCAAGTTTCCAAGATTTATTCCAAGACCCTCTACGAGCACCAGCAAAAACCCAAGCCCGACAGCACCATTATTGCAAAAGTGTTGGTGGCCAGAAACGTCACGGCTTATACCCATACGGGCAGGCGCACCGCATCGGGCACGTGGCCGAGAATCGGCACCGTTGCGTGTTATTGGAAGGCGTTGCCCAAGTATACGAAGATTTATGTGCCCCGATACGGATATGGACGCATTGAGGATCAGGGTGCGGGTACGGACTCCTCTGCCATTGATTTGGATTTGTTTATGGATACCAAGGCCGAGTGCGGCAGGTGGGGACGGAAGAAAAACTACGAGTTTTATGTGCTCAAGTAGGTAAAAAATTGCATAGTTCGATTCAGTACAATATGTTGGGGTGTGCTACAGGCACAGCCCCAATTTTTTTCTATTAAAAGGATATCATTCGCTGAAATAGAATATAATAACGATATAATCTAAGCAGGGCTCTGCCCTGCACCCGCAAGGGGGAATCATTCCCCCTTGACCCCTCTTGTGGCAAAAGCATCACTTTTGCTAGGGTGTATTTAAATGAATGCATCAGCAAATGCGTTGGCATTTGCGACGAAAAGTTTTTGGGTTTCCAAAGGGGATTTTTTCAAAAATACCCTTTGGCGGGTGTGGGCAGAGCCCACAAAAAAAGAGTTATAGGGGGCGAGCAGCCCCCTATAAGAGCAAAGATATTTATTTTATTTTGGTGGTCTTATGAAGCGCAGAGTGACGTTTAAGTTTAAATTTTTAATACTGCTGATCTGCATCGCCTATTGCGGCGTGATGTTTATTAATCAGGCAGTTGTCGCTTCCTCACAGCGCCAAACAAAACTTGAACTGGAAGAAAAACTACGTGATGTGAAATATCAAAATATATTTTTAAAAAATAAATTGGAATACCTAAACTCAGACGAATACTACGAAGAAGCTGCTCGCAAACGATTCGGCTGGGTGAAAGAAGGCGAGCGGGTATATTTGGAGGACAAACTTAGTGAATGACATCTATGCGGTGTGTGACCTGGGCACAAACTCCGCACGGCTCATGCTGTGCCGTTTGGAAGGCGAAACAATCATCCCATTAGTAAAGGAACTCAAAACAATTCGGCTGGGCGACGGCGTCCACGCAACGGGCGATATCACCGCCTTTACCATAGCGCAACAAACCGTGATCGGTTTTATGGAACAAGCCGAAGCGGCAGGTGCCAAGGAGTTTTACATCTTTGCCACCAGTGCCGTTCGGGAAGCCAACAATCAAAAGGAATTTGTAGACCATATCCTCAAACACTGCGGTGTGGAAATTGAAGTGGTGTCGGGTGAAACCGAAGCAACCTTGGCCTTTATGGGCATTCGTTCGGATGCGGAGCGAAAAGGGGTCATCGACATCGGCGGAGGCAGCACCGAAATCGTGTTGGGTGGAACAGGCGTGGAGTATTTTAAAAGTTACCCCATCGGTGCGGTGCGGGGACTAAACCTCCACGGCATGTCCAACTTAGACACCTTTGCAAAAGAAGTGTATGAGTTGATCGAAGTGCCTAAAACCGTCTACGGTGCAACGTTTTTTGCTGTTGGCGGCAGTGCCACCTCCCTGTGCGCCATTGCACAGGAATTAACCGAGTACGATTCTAAGAAGGTGGACGGTTATAAACTCACCTACGATGAGGTGTGTGCTGTGACGGATAAGCTTCTCAGTTTGAAGTTGGAGGAGCGAAAGCTGATTCCCTCTCTGGACATCCGCAGGGCGGACATCATTCCCTTTGGGGCAGTGATTCTTCGAGAAGTGATGAAAAAGTTAAAGATTGATTCGGTGACTGTGAGCGAACAGGACAACCTAGAGGGTTACTTGTTGTATAAAAAACAAACTGAATAGGTGAAAAGGGGGACGAATCCCCCCTCATCTCCTAGTTTCCATTTGTAAGTTCTTGGGTTTCTTCTCCTCCGCATTTATTGCGAACACTTTCGATCATGAACAGATTCTGACTCACAAGCTGTAGTAAATTAGCCAGATAATCCAGATCCTCTATGGTCAAATCTTTTGCCACCATTGTTGCAATGATAGAGGAGAGAACCACAACGCTCTCTCCGCATTGGTTCATGTGAAACTCCATTCTGCCACTTCACTTGTGGCCCAAATCGTCGTTAAAGAATTTTAAATCCTTCAAACAAAAGTTTGATATAGTTCAGTATATGTTGTTTCAAATTTTCGGTGTAATTTCGTTTTTTGAGGATACTTGTATTGTAAAATTTAATAAATTAAGTTTGTTGGCTAATTGATTATGGAAGTTCTGCTGTAAAAACAGTGCATCTTTTGTTTTATTATGGTATAATTTAAGGAAAAAAGAGGTGTTATCACTTCATGAATTATATCTATCGAGCAGAAATGAAGCAATCTTGTAAACAAACCTACAACCGTCTTCGCATAACTGCGGGCAGAAAAGTTCGAAAGGGCTGGAGCACACTCTTTTATGGAATTTTTGGACTGCTCTTTGCCCCCTTGTTCTTTATCGCATTGTTTTTGTTTGTCTTTGAGGGTATCCCTTTTCTCTTTGAATACATCAAAATTTCACTGATCATTTTATTGTTGGGCAGTGTGTTTCCCCTGCTCAATCTCTTTGTGGGAAAAGTGGTGGCAGTGTGGGACGAAAGAGGCATTACCTTTGCCAACGAAATACACCTTTCGGGACGATATCACCAACTAGAGACCGTCACCCTCATGTGGAAGGAAATCATCGCCCTGAATTACCAAACGGGAGAATTTTCCGTGAACCAGATTGGCCCTGCCAAAAAGTCCGATCGCTCCTGCCTTCGCATCTTCACACAAGAAAACAGCTACATCCTTCGCCATGCCCCTCGAACTTTGGTTTTTCAAATCAAGAGGCACGGCAGCGGCATCACTGTTTTAAAAGACAAGGGGTTGTTAAAAAACCTGTTGACCCACGCCATTATCTCCTTTGGGGTGAGTTTGGTTTTTTATATATTGTACAGCATCCAATAATTAAACGTGTTTTAATCCCTCTTCATGGTGGATAGTATCTTCAGAATAATCGTCTTCTTCCATATAAGACTGCGCTTCCTTTTCATACCGCTCCATCACAGCTTTACCCGTCATAGATTGGGCAAACAGCATAATGCCAATGACAATTAAATAAATGGCCAACACCCACTCAAAGGCAAAAATGCTCATGATGGGGTTTGTCAAAAAGAAAAAGGAAAGGATTACGTTCATAATACCCGTTGCGATGAGCCAGCCGATCCTGCCCCCCGCACGCTTCACCCTGCCGATGGAAAACAGTTGGGTGATGCCCGAAAATAGGGCGTAGAACCCCAAGCCGTAGGAGACCACCAAGGTGAGGGACAGCGTTCCAAAGGCGTTAAACCCCTGCAAAATCAAGAACAGGGAAAAGATGACGGTGAGTATGCCCATGGTGAGGCTAAAGCCGTTTCGCTCATCGGGATCGGTTTTTGAATATCTGACGATTTGGGAAATGCCAAAAGCCAAGAAACCAGCCACAGCCAGCCAAACGATGGCGGCTCCCATAAACACCCGAAAGCTTAGAATTAAGATGCCCAGCACCACCATGACGATGGATGCGATGATGCTAGCAGTTTTAGAAGTTTTTATGTACTTGTCGTATTTTTCGTTGATATTTGTCGGTTGCATAGCAAAAATCTCCTTCTACATTTTGTTTTATTTTTGTCAAAAGAGATTGTATTTATGCATTTTTTGTTTTTTGTTGTCATTTTTTTAAGTGATGTCCACTGAAGGGTCCAGTTCCTCCTCTGCGGGGTTCACATGCACCATACAGTGTTTCACGTTCGGGAACGTTTGTTCGATTGCATCGTGGGTGAGGGAAGCGATGCCGTGGGATTCGTGCAGCGTTTTTTCTCCATCAATGCTGATTTCAATATCCACATAAATTTTATCGCCGAACAGGCGGGTTTTCACCTGATCGATGCCCACTACGCCCTCTTGTTTTAAGATTAATGCTTTAATGCCGTTGACGGTGGTCTCGTCACAGGCTTTATCGGTCATTTTGCCGATGGCATCTGCAAAAATCCGTAGGGCAGCCTTTACGATAAAGGCGCAGATGACCACACTGGCGATGGGGTCCAAGACGGGAAAGCCCATTCTTGCGCCCAAGATGCCGATGAAGCTGCCGATGGAGGAGAGTGCATCCGATCTGTGGTGCCAAGCGTCTGCCATGAGTGCTCCGGAGTTTATTTTTTTGGCAGCCTTGCGGGTATACCAATACATGGCCTCTTTGGAGACGATGGAGACGATGGCAGCGACGAGGGCTAAGATGCCGGGGATGGACATTGTTTGGTAGTCGGATTCAATGATTTTGAGGATGCCGGCGTAACCGATGCCCAGTCCGGTGGAGAGCAGGATACCCGCCAGGATGATGGCGGCAACGCATTCCATGCGCTCGTGGCCGTACTGATGGTCTTTGTCCGAGGCACGGTTGGCGATTTTAATGCCGATGATGACTACGAGGGTGCTGAACACGTCGGAGACGGAGTGGACGGCATCGGAGATCATGGCTGACGAATTGGCGACGATACCGGCCAGCAGTTTAAACAGGGAGAGCACCACGTTGCCCGCTATGCTCACGCCCGAGACGCGCATGGCGATTTGCTCATTTGTTCGAACTTTCAACTCATCCTCCGTTTTTTTTCTATGGGACTTCGCCCCAGACCCCACCAAAGGGTATTTTTGAAAAAATACCCTTTGGAAACCCAAAAACTACTTTGTCGCAAAGCTAACGCTTTGCTTACGTCTATTTTTATAATGCCTTAGCAAAGCGTTAGCTTTGCGATAAGAGGGGTCAAGGGGGAATCATTCCCCCTTGCGGGTGTGGGCGGAGCCCACGAACAGGGTATGGGGCAGTGCCCCAAATAAATAATCTACTTTATGCCGATATCCGTGCGATACTGAGCACCCTCGAAGCTGATCTTGCCGATATCCGCATACACAGCCTCCCGGGCAGAGTGAATATCGCTGCCCTTGGCGCACAAACCCAACACCCGCCCACCGTGGGTGTAATACTTGCCGTCAATCAACTTGGTACCCGCATGAAAGGCTGTGGAAGCAACATCACTCAGCCCAAATATCTCATCACCCTTCACATATCTGCCTGGATACCCCTTGGAAGCCATCACCACACAAACGCAGGAGGATTCTTCCCACTCTATAGTTATGCCCTCTAGGGTTGAATCTATCACCGCATTTAAAATACTCAAAAGTGGCGTCTTGAGCAGGGGCAGAATCACTTGCGTCTCAGGGTCGCCAAACCGTGCGTTGTACTCCAGCACCTTCACCCCATCCTTGGTGAGCATCAGCCCAAAGTAAATCACACCCTTAAACTCAATGCCCTCGGCATTCAGTGCGCTGAGGGTTTTCTTAAAAATATGTTCCTCACAGTAGTCGGCAACTTCTTTCGTATACTTGGGGCTGGGCGCAAATGTGCCCATTCCCCCGGTGTTGCCGCCCTTGTCCCCATCGAAAATGCGCTTGTGGTCCTGTGCGCTGATCATGGGTTTTAAAGTCTTGCCGTCGCAAAAGGCCAAAATGGAAACCTCCGGCCCTTCGATAAACTCCTCAATGACAACCTGATTACCAGCTTTACCAAAAGCCTTGTCGCACATAATCTGGCGCAGTGCGTCGTGGGCCTGTGCAGCGTTTTCGCAAATGATCACCCCTTTACCCAAGGCCAGTCCATCGGCCTTTACAACCAGGGGATAGGTCTTTGCTGCCTTAATATATTCAAAGGCAGCTTTATACTCGTTAAACACCGCATATTCCGCCGTGGGGATGCCGTATTTCTTCATGAGATTTTTTGCAAATACTTTGGAAGATTCCAGTTGGGCAGCAAGTTTTGTTGGCCCAAAGGCACGAATGCCCATGGTGTTTAACATGTCCACCAGCCCCATAGCCAGAGGGTCGTCGGGAGCCACAAACACCAAGTCCATCTCCTGCTGGCAGGAATATTCAACGATATCCGCAAGCTCGGTGGTATCTATATCCACACAGGTGGCAATTTGGGAAATGCCCCCGTTGCCCGGGCAACAGTGGATCTGAAGCGTTGGGTCGTCGTTTTTTAACTTCCAAATGATGGCGTGCTCTCTGCCGCCACCCCCCACAACTAAAATTTTCATAGTGAAAAATCCCCCTAGTGTTTAAAGTGCCGCATATCGCAAAATACCATGGCAATGCCGTATTTGTCGCAAGCATCAATGGATAATTGGTCGTTCACCGAACCGCCCGGCTGGATAATACAGCGAATACCCGCCTTGTGGGCCTCCTCCACACAGTCGTCAAAGGGAAAGAATGCGTCCGAGGCCAACACAGCGCCCCCGCAATCCCCCCGGGAAAGGGCATTTTTTGTGGCCCAGATTCGAGAAACTTGCCCGCATCCAATGCCAATGGTGCGCCCACCCTTGGCCGCAACGATGGCGTTGGACTTCACGTGTTTCACCACTTTATAGGCAAAGAGCATGTCCTCGATCTGCTCGGTGGTGGGTTTTGCTTGGGTAACCACCCGCATATCCGCAAACAGCTCCCGGTCGAAGTCCTGCACAATGAGCCCCCCGGCAACTTTTTTCATATCAAAGCCCTTGGGTTTTTTCAAAATCTCGGGCAGGCGCAGCACCCGCAGGTTTTTCTTGGCGCACAGCACCTCCAGCGCCTCGTCGGTATAAGACGGAGCGATGATAATTTCTAGGAAAATTTTTGCCATCTCCTCCGCAGTTTTTAAATCAATCTGGGCGTTGGTGGCAACAATTCCCCCATAAATGGACACGGGGTCTGCTTCGTAGGTCTTTAAATACGCCCCATACACATGTTCCCCCGTTGCAACGCCGCAGGGATTGGCGTGTTTCACCGCAACCACACAGGTTTCGCTAAATTCCCGCAGGGTATCCAGTGCACCGTTTGCATCGTTAATATTATTGTAAGAGAGTTCTTTGCCGTTTAATTGCTCCGCCCGGGCGATGGTACCCTCGCCGGGGAACACTTCTGTGTAGAACACCGAGCGCTGATGGGGGTTTTCGCCGTAGCGCATCACCTGCTTTTTCTCAAAAGTTAAGGTCAGTTTGTCGGGGAAATCCTCTCCCCGCTGCTCCAAGAGATAGGAGGCGATGAGTGCATCGTAAGCTGCCGTGTGTTCAAACACTTTTGCACTCAAATATTTTTTCGTATCAAGGGAAACTTGCCCCAAGGTTTTTAATTCTTCCAAAACCTTTGCGTAGTCGGCTGTGTCGCACAGCACGGCCACGTGGGCATAGTTCTTGGCAGCAGCCCGCAGCATGGTGGGGCCACCGATGTCGATATTTTCAATTGCTTCGTCAAACGTTACCCCCGGTTTGGCGATGGTGGCCTTAAAGGGATATAGGTTCACGCACACCAAATCGATGGGGGTGATTGCAAGTTTCTCCAACTGCTCCATGTGGGCCGATTCATCCCGAAGAGCCAGTATGCCCGCATGAATGGCGGGGTGCAGGGTTTTCACCCGTCCGTTAAGACACTCGGGGAAGTTGGTGACACTCGATACGTTCACAACGTGCAGCCCCGCATCTTTTAGCACGCTCTCCGTGCCCCCGGTGGAAATCAACTCAAACCCTAACTGTATCAATTCCTTTGCGAACTCAACAACACCTGTCTTGTCCGAAAGGCTCAAAAATGCCCGTTTCATCTCATATCCTCTCAATGTTCACTTTGCCGTTCACAATCCTTAACCTGTCCCTACAGTACAGTGCAACAGATTGCACCAAAATTTCGTGCTCGACACACAGCACCTTTTTTTGCAGTTCCTCGGGAGTGTCGTCAAAATCCACTTCCACACACTTCTGCATAATGATTGGCCCTGTGTCCGTACCTTCGTCCACAAAGTGGGTGGTGGCACCGCTCAGGCGCACCCCTTTGGCGATGGCCGCCTGGTGGACTTTCATCCCGTAGTACCCCTTGCCGCAAAAGGAGGGGATGAGGGAGGGATGGATGTTTATAATTCTATGTTCGAAACTTTTAATAAACTCTGCGCCCAAAATGGAGAGATACCCGGCCAGCACGATTAAATCAACCTTCCAAGCTTTGCATGTATCAATCAGCTCCCGTTGGTCGGTGATCACCCTGTGGGGTATGCCGTTTAACGCTGCCCTCTGAATGGAATAAATCCCCTCTTTGCTGGCGATGAGCCCAACAATTTTGCCCTCTATTTCTCCAGACAAAATGCCGTCTATCACCGCCTGAAAGTTGCTGCCCGAGCCGCTGGTAAACACAACGATATTTTTCACAGCAAGCTAACTCCTGCACGCTCCGCCACTTCGCCAATGATATAGGCCTTTTCGTTCAGTTCGCAACACCGGTTCACCACCGCCTGTGCGTCCTTCTTTGCAACGCACAGCACCATGCCGATGCCCATGTTAAAGGTGTTGAATGCGTCTTTGTCCAGCATGCCCGATTCGTCCATTAAAAACTTAAAGATGGATGGAACTTCCCATGCGGACAGATAGATGGTGGCCCCAAGATTTCCCCGAAACATTCTGGGGATATTTTCATAGAACCCTCCCCCGGTGATGTGGGAGATACCCTTGAGCTCAAATTCACTCTTTAACTTCATAATGGTGTTTACATAAATCTTGGTGGGGGTCATCAGTTCTTCCCCCAGGGTTTTATCCAACATGTAGTGGGTGGAGTTTAAGGCGTGGGCGTTCATTCCCACTACGCTGCGCACCAGGGAAAACCCGTTGGAGTGGATACCCGAGGACGCAAGGCCAATGAGCACATCTCCCGCTTCGATTTTACTCCCGTCGATGATGTCCTTTCGGTTGACCATACCCACGCAAAACCCTGCGATGTCGTATTCGGAAATTTTGTAAAACCCAGGCATTTCTGCGGTTTCACCGCCAATTAAGGCACAGCCCGCCATGCAGCATCCGTCTGCAATGCCCTCCACAATCTGTTCCACCATTTTGGGGTTGAGCTTACCCGTTGCGATATAGTCCAGGAAAAACATGGGTTTTGCTCCCGAGCAGATCACATCGTTGACACACATGGCTACGCAATCGATGCCAATGGTGTTGTGCCGATCCATCACAAAGGCTGCCTTGAGTTTGGTTCCCACGCCGTCGCACCCGGCCACCAGACACGTTTCGTCGTCTAGGGCATAGATACCCCCGAAGGAACCTAAGTCCGTCACTACATGTTCGTTATACGTCTTGCGGACGTGTTTTTTCATTAGTTCAACGGCCGTGTATCCCGCGTGAACGTCTACACCCGCTTCTGCATATGTTTTAGCCAAATTACTTCTTCTCCTTAGTCACTGCTTCGATGATTTTCTTTTTTTCGCACACTTCCACAGGGTATTTGCCGTTAAAGCAACCCACGCAAAAGTTACATGAAGCACCTTCCACCGTTTTGAGCAGATCTTCAATGCTCAAATAGGAAAGGGAATCCGCTCCGATTATCTTTCGTATTTCCTCCACACTGTTCTTGGCACCGATTAACTGTTCGTGGGAGGGGGTGTCGATGCCAAAGTAGCAGGGCGCAACCACAGGGGGGGAGGAGATGCGCATGTGCACTTCCCGGGCGCCCGCCAGCTTGATCATTTCTACAATCTTTTTGCTGGTGGTGCCCCGCACGATGGAATCGTCCACCAGAATTAATCTTTTGTTATAAACGTTTCTCTTCAGCACGTTGAGTTTCACTTTCACGCTCCGCTCCCGCAGCAATTGCTGGGGTTGGATGAAGGTTCGCCCAACGTATCTGTTTCTCGCCAACACTTTTTTATAGGGGATGCCCGACTGCTCTGCATACCCCGTGGCCGCTGGGCGGGCGGAATCGGGCACACCGGCCACCAGATCGGCCTCCACCCCCGAGGAGAGGGCCAAGCGCATGCCTGCATTTTCTCTGGCCTGATGGACGTTAATCCCATCGATATCGCTGTCCGGCCGAGCGAAGTACACAAACTCAAAGATACACAGGGCGGAATCCAGCAGTGCCGTAGCCCTGTGGGATTTAATGCCGTTGCTGTCGATGATGATGATTTCCCCCGGATGAATGTCCCGGATGAACTCCCCGTCCAGTGCGTCGAAGGCACAGGATTCGGATGCGATCATGTAGTTGCCGTCCACTTTACCAAGGGACAGGGGGCGAATGCCCATGGGGTCCCGCACGCCGATCAATTTATCTTCCGTTTGAATGACGAGGGCATAGGAGCCGGAAATGGCTGCAATGGTCTTTTCTATGGCTTTAACAATGCCCTCTTCGCTGTTCTTGGCGATTAAATAGGCGATGATCTCCGAATCGATGGAGGTTTGGAAAATTGCTCCACCGTCCTCCAGCTTTTCCCGAAGCACTTCGGAATTCACAAGGTTTCCGTTGTGGGCCAGAGACAGGCAACCCTTTTTAAAGTCTATCACCAAGGGTTGTGCATTGACATAGGTGCTCTGCCCCGAGGTGGAGTAGCGCACGTGTCCAATGGCGCTGATCGCCCCTTGAAAAGTTTTAATGTCCTCGTCCCCGAACACTTCGGTGAGTAACCCCATGCCCTTTTTGTGGCGGATGGTCTTGCCGTCGGAAACGGATATACCCGCAGACTCCTGCCCCCTGTGCTGCAATGCAAACAATCCGTAGTACGCCGCTTCGGCAACTTCCACCGAGTTGTCCCCCCGGTATATGCCAAATACGCCGCACTCCTCGTGCATGGTGTCCTCTCTTGGCTTGTACTCCCGGGAGTATGGCGCTAGAATCCTCATTTGGAATCACCCATCAACCGGGACAGAATCTCGTTGTACGCCTCTTCCACGTTGCCAAGGTCTCTGCGGAAGCGGTCTTTGTCCAGCTTTTCGCCCGTTGTCTTGTCCCAAAAGCGGCAGGTGTCGGGGGATATTTCGTCGGCTAACAGAATCTCTCCTTGAAACCTTCCGAATTCCAACTTAAAGTCGATTAAGTCGATGGATAAATCTGCAAGATAGGTTCGCATAAACTCGTTCACTTTAAAAGAATAGGCCACAATGGTTGCAAGTTCCTCTTTTGTTGCAAGGCCCATGGCAGCAATGTGATAGTCGTTGATCATGGGATCGCCCAGGGAGTCGTCCTTATAACAAAATTCCAAAACTGTTGCTTTGAGCTGAGTGCCCTCGGGTATACCCAAGCGCTTGGACAAGCTGCCCGCAGCAATGTTGCGCACAATCACTTCGATGGGTACGATGTCCACTTTTTTCACAAGGGTTTCCCGATCGGACAGTTCTTGCACCAAGTGGGTTTTCACCCCTTGCTTCTCTAGCAGGGAGAACATGTGGTTGGAGACCTTGTTGTTCACAACTCCCTTACCCACGATGGTTCCCTTTTTCAAACCGTTAAACGCCGTTGCATCGTCTTTATAATCCACGATGACCAGCGTATCATCTTGCGTTGCGTACACCTTTTTGGCTTTACCTTCATATAACATGTTTGCTTTTTGCATATCAACCCACCTCCGAAATTAATTCTTTGTCTTGCTGCGCTATTTTTTTTGCCATGTCCCCTCGGTGCTCCTTAAGCTTCTTAATCAACTCGGGGTATTTCAGGGAGAGCATCTGCACCGCCAACAGGGCAGCGTTTTCCGCTCCGTTGATGGCAACGGTTGCAACGGGAATCCCCTCGGGCATTTGCACGGTGGACAACAGGGAGTCCAAGCCATCCATGGTGGAGGATTTCACGGGCAGCCCAATGACGGGCACAACACACAGGCCCGACAATACCCCCGCCAAGTGTGCCGCTTTACCTGCTGCCGCAATAATCACTTCGATGCCCTTCTCTTCAACACTGTGGGCAAATTCGTGTGCGACGTCTGGCGTGCGGTGGGCGGAGATGACTCTCGCTTCCACAGTAACGCCAAAGCTTTTTAAGGTGTTGATTGTCTTGTCAAGTACGGGAAGGTCGTTTTTTGAACCCATTATCACTGCAACCTTCATGTTTTTCAAACTCCTTTATGTTAAAATTAATTGAGAACATATGGTTTCATTTTATTACTTTATCAATGCTTGTACTATCCACTCCCAATTGAATATTTTTATCTGACTTTATTCTATCAAAAACGTGGAGTCTTGGCAATGCTTCCGCAATGTTCCTTAACATATTGTTTGTTTTCGTTCAGTCCACTGATAATCTGCAAGACAACGAAACGATACTTGCAAATAGTCTTTTTTTAGGCATGAAAAAATGATTGCAATCATAAATTATATGTAGTATAATTTTATAACTATTCATAATTTATTTACATGTTTTAAAAAAGTTAGGAGGTACTATCATGTCTTTTGAACAATTGGTTTCAAACTTGAACGATTTTGCATGGGGACCAGTCATGTTGGTTCTGCTGGTAGGCGTGGGTGTTTTGTTCTCATTCGGTACAGGATTTTTCCAATTCCGCAAATTCGGCTACATCATTAAAAATACCCTGGGCAAAATTTTTCACAAACATACAACAGAAAAAGGGGCAGTTTCCCCCTTCCAAGCCTTAACAACCGCTATGGCGGCCACTGTGGGCACGGGTAACATCGTGGGTGTCACAGGTGCCATCATCATCGGCGGCCCCGGTGCCGTCTTTTGGATGTGGGTTTCCGCCCTCTTTGGCATGATGACCAAATATTCCGAAGTTGTGCTGGCCGTTAAGTTTCGGGAGCGCAACGCCAAGGGCGATTACGTGGGTGGCCCCATGTATTATATTAAAAACGGTCTTGGCAAAAAATGGTCTTGGTTAGGCTGGATCTTTGCGCTGCTGGGCGCACTGGCTGCATTCGGCATTGGCAACATGTCCCAGATCAACGCCATTGCCACCCGCACCGTTGGTGCTGTTGGTATTTTCACTGGGGCAGAATCGGCAGCGGCTAACGCACCCACCATCCAATTGGTTGTGGGTATTGTCATTGCTGTTTTAGTTGCACTGGTTGTATTTGGTGGTGTGAAGCGCATCGGCAAGGTTACAGCAACAGTCATTCCCTTCATGAGCCTTTTCTATATACTTGGCGCACTGGTGATCATTATATCCAACATCGATAAAATTGGCGGTGTTTTCTCGGATATTTTCTACGGTGCATTTAATCCCCAAGCATTTATCGGCGGTGTTGCGGGTGCGTTTTTCATCACTCTGCAACGGGGCGTATCGAGAGGTGTGTTCTCCAACGAAGCGGGTCTTGGCTCTGCGCCCATTGCCCACGCTGCTACCACCGAAACAAATCCTGTGAAGCAGGGTATGTACGGCGTATTTGAAGTGTTTATGGATACCATCGTCATCTGCACCATGACATCCATCGTTGTTTTAATTAGCGGACTCATCAACACGTCTGATCTGTACACCTTTGGAACAAAGGGTGACGGCGGAGCGCTCACGGCAAATTCTTTTTCAACGGTATTTGGCCCTGGATTCTCCTCTGTATTTATTGCAATTGCAATTTTATTCTTTGCAGGTTCCACAATTTTGGCATGGCAGCTCTACGGCGAGCGTTGCTTCGATTATATCACCAAGGGTAAGGCCACTATTCTCTATCGTTTGGTGTTCTTAGGAGCGATTGTGCTGGGTGCGGTATCGGAGATCAGTTTGGTGTGGGATATTTCGGATACGCTGAACGGATTCATGGCTATTCCCAACTTAATTGCGTTAATCGCTCTATCGGGGACTGTATTTAAGCTTACTCGCGACTACCACAAGGAAGCGATTTTACCCGAGCTATACGCAAAGCGTGAGGCAAAGGCGAAAAGATAAAAATTTTTATATGGGTTTCACCCAAACCCGACCAAAGGGTATTTTTAAAAAAATACCCTTTGGAAACCCAAAAACTTTCTTAACGCAAAGCTATCGCTATGCTAAGGTTTATTTTTTAAAGCCTTGGCAAAATCGATAGCCTTTGTTTTATGAAGGGTCAAGGGGGAATCATTCCCCTTGCTCGGGGCTTGGGGGCGAGTTGTCCCCAAAAAGGTTTAAGTTGCTAAAGAAACAAAAAAGCAGGTATGATCCATTCCTGCTTTTTAATACATCCTGATGTTAGGGTTTCACTGTCTGACTGGGTGATGCGTTAGGGCTTGTTTCAGGGGCAACACTGGCGCCCGGCGATGTCAGCGGTTCTGTTCCTGTGTTACTAGGCATCATGCTGTTAGTTGGAGACTCCATTGGCGGTGTGTATATGGGTTCAACTGAGGGTACTACAGCAGCAGGAGTCATAGCGGGTGCAATGGGAGTCATACTTGGTGTGGGTGAAGGCTGCGTGCCAACGTTGGCACAAGCACTGATAGCAACGATCATTGCAATCGCTAATAAAACGAATATTGCTTTTTTCAAAGAAAACTACCTCCTTTTTTGATTAGTATGTGCTTCTTTTTTAATTCTATACTTGGGTCAATCATCTAATTTAAATAATTTTTTACAGCAAAAAACCTCGAGTGCAGGACACACCCGAGGTTTAAAATTTTTTTTAAAAAATTTATTGATTGACTGCGGGATAAACGCTCACTTGCTTTTTATCTCTGCCCTTGCGCTCAAACTTAACAGTGCCATCCACATACGAATACAGCGTATCGTCACTGCCGATGCCCACGTTGATGCCAGGGTGAATTTTAGTTCCTCTCTGACGAACTAAAATGTTGCCAGCCAGAACAAACTGACCGTCAGCACGCTTCGGTCCCAGTCGTTTGGATTCGGAATCACGACCGTTTCTTGAGCTTCCCACACCTTTTTTATGTGCCATTTGTAAAGTTCACCTCGCTTTACTTAAAAAACTATTTTTTGATTTCAACGACTTCCAGTTGAGTAAACGGTTGTCTGTGACCCTGTTTCTTTTTATAACCCTTTTTAGGTTTATACTTGAACACGATCACTTTGCTACCCTTGCCGTGGCGAACCACTTTGCAAACGACGCTGGCGTTATTCACAGTAGGTGTGCCTACGGTTATTTTACCCTCGTCACTCAGCAGCAATACATCAAAGTTCACAGTTTGCTCTTCGGTTACATCGAGTTTTTCAACGTAAATGTGCTCACCTACTACAGCTTTATATTGCTTGCCGCCAGTAGAAATAACAGCATATGCCATAGTATATACAAGCTCCTTTCTCAAGTACTCGCCGTTGGGGCAGTTTTTTAAAAAACGTTTGTGGAAAGATTCGCCCTTCCGCCCATTCCGTGCGGCTTAACCGTTAAATTGTATCACATATGTTATTTTTTTGTCAAATAAATTTTTAATGGAAATCACACATTAAACTTAAACAACACTACGTCCCCATCTTTGATGACGTATTCCTTACCCTCTTGGCGCACCAATCCCTTTTCCTTCGCCTTCGCCATATCACCCACTTCGATCAACTCGTCAAAGCCAATCACTTCCGCCTTGATAAACCCACGCTCAAAATCGCTGTGAATTTTACCAGCCGCTTGGGGTGCCTTGGTGCCCTTTTCAATGGTCCACGCCCGGACTTCCTTTGGCCCTGCCGTCAAATAACTGATCAAGTTTAACAACGCATAACTCTTGGACACCAGCCGATCTAACCCAGCTTGGCCAATACCCAACTCTTCGATGAACAGTTCCTTTTCCTCCCCCGATAAGTTTTTGAGTTCGTCCTCGATCTTAGCCGAAACAAACATCACTTCGCTGTGTTCCCCCTGGGCAAAGGCCATCAGCTCCTTAGCCCCCGGCAGCGTCAGCGGGTCTTTGGAGATTTCCTCCTCGGCGATGTTTGCCGCATAAATCACCGGTTTGTTTGTGAGCAAAAACAAGCCGTCGATCAGCTCCCGCTCCTCCGTCTCGAAGGTGCGGGCAGGATTGCCCTCCTCCATGTGACTTTTCAGAGCTGTGAGCACCTCCACTTCGATTGCGTAGCGCTTGTCTCCCGTTTTAATCATCTTTTCGCTCTTGTGTATGCGCTTGTCGATGGTGTCTAAGTCTGCAAAAATCAGTTCGTAGTTGATGGTCTTCACGTCGGACAAAGGGTCGATCCGTCCATCCACATGGGTGATATTTTCATCTTCAAACATCCGAACCACGTGGACAATGGCGTCCACCTCCCGGATGTGGGACAAGAACCGGTTGCCCAGCCCCTCTCCCTTGGAAGCGCCCTTCACAAGCCCCGCAATATCCACAAACTCTATGACAGCGGGCGTATATTTTTCGGGGTTGTGCATATCCCGAAGGGTGTCTAACCGCTTGTCGGGCACAGCAACAATACCCACATTTGGGTCGATTGTGCAAAAGGGATAGTTTGCCGCCTGTGCGCCCGCACAAGTCAGCGCATTAAACAAAGTTGACTTACCCACGTTGGGCAGTCCCACAACACCTAATTTCATCTCGCCTCCAGCTTATCTATGGAAATTTGTAATCTCTTTAACGTCTCTTCTTTTCCCAGCAGGCTGATAATTTCCACCGCACCCCCGGGTGTGACCATGGTTCCTGTGACAGCAATGCGCAAGGGCCACAGCAGATAGCCGTTTTTCACATCCAACCTTTGTGCCAGTTCCATCAGGCAGTCGTGTAAGGATTGCTCGGAAAAATCCAACATGCCGGTGAGATCCTCCTGTGCCGCATAGAGCATGGGTAGTGCGGTATCCACCGACGTTTTCATCTTTTTATTATTATATAGTGCCAAATCGTAGTCGGGCATTTCCAAAAGGAAGTCCAGTTTGTCATAGATCTGCACCATGGTTTCCAACCGAGGTTGTAAAATTCTCGACAGCAGTTTTAAATCAAACCTGTCCTGAGGCAGGCATTTGGCAAAGTAGGGGGAGGAAAGCCGCATAAACTCCTGCATGGGTAAATTTCGGATGTAGTGTGCGTTCATCCACGTAAGTTTTTCCACATCGAACACCGCTTGGGATTTGGACAATCCTTTGAGGGAAAAGGCTTCGATCAACTGTTCGGTGGAAAATATCTCCCGGTCGTCCCCCGGGCTCCAGCCCAGCAGGGCGATGTAGTTGATGATGGCTTCCTTTAAATAGCCCTTCTCGGTGAAATCTGAAAATGCAGCATCTCCGTGGCGTTTGGAAAGTTTTTGCCGAGAATCCCGCATAACCGGGGGCAAGTGGATGTATTCGGGGATGTCCCAGCCAAGGGCTTTGTAGAGTAAATTATACTTGGGGGTGGAAGAGAGATACTCCGTTCCCCGGATCACGTGGGTGATCTGCATGAGATGGTCGTCCACCACGTTTGCTAAGTTGTAGGTGGGCATGCCGTCGGATTTTAACAACACGTTGTCGTCCAAGTCTGCGTTGGGTACGGTTACTTCCCCGTAGACGTGGTCGAAATAGGTGGTGCTGCCCTCCCTTGGGATGTTTTGCCGGATGACGTATTGTTCACCTTTTTCAATCCGCTCTGCCACTTCCTCTTTTGAAAGTTGTGCGCAGTGTTTGTCGTACGTGTAGGCTATCCCTTTGCTCTCGCACTCCAACCTGAGGTTTGCCAAGCGCTCTTTGGTGCAAAAGCAGTAGTAGGCCGCACCGGCCTCAACCAGTTTGTTGGCCCAATATTCATAAATCTCCTTGCGCTGGGATTGAATATAGGGTCCGTACGCACCCCCTACGTCGGGGCCTTCGTCGTACATCAACCCCGTTTGGCGCAAAGTTTTATAGATGACCGTATCGGCATTTTCCACCAACCGCTCCTGATCGGTGTCCTCCAGCCGAAGGATGAAATCTCCGTTGTGTTTTTTGGCAAATAAATATGCGTATAACGCTGTCCTAAGCCCCCCAATGTGTAAATACCCCGTTGGGCTGGGAGCAAATCTGGTTCTCACTCTCATGTGTTCTCTCCCGGCAATTTAAATGAATCTTTTAGTGCAACAATTTTATTAAAGGTTAAGTTTTCGGTCTCCTTGCTATCCCGGCAGTAGTACCCCTGCCGCAGGAACTGAAACTTGTCCCCCGGTTGGGATTGGTTGATATATGGCTCCGCCTTGGCATTTTGAAAGGTTTGAATGGAATCCTTGTTGATTCGCTGGGAAAAATCCCCCTCCCCCTCGTTGAGCAGGTGATCGAATTCATACACCGTAACGTCCACCGCTGTGGAAGCTTCCGCCCAGTGCAGGGTGCCCTTCACCTTGCGGCTGGCGTTCTCTCCCCCCGACTTACTCTTTTCGTCATAAGTGCAAAGGATTTCCACAATGTTTCCATCCTCATCCTTCACAACACCTTCGCACTTGATGATATATGCGTACTTTAAGCGAACTTCTCCCCCCACGAACAGCCGGAAGAATTTCTTCACCGGCACTTCCATAAAGTCGCTTCGCTCGATGTACAGGTGTTTGGAAAACGTGACTTCGTGGGTCTTGGAGTGCTCGTCGTTGGGATTATTAACCGCTGTGAGTTGTTCGGTTTGGCCCTCGGGATAGTTGGTGATGGTGAGTTTAATGGGATCGATGACTGCCATCACCCGGGTTGCGTGGGCGTTTAAATCCTCCCGCACACAGTGCTCAAGCAGGGCGATGTCCACCTCGCTGTTGGCCTTAGCAACCCCGATGCGCTCGCAAAAATCCCGAATGCTCTCGGGGGTATACCCCCGTCTGCGCAAGCCCGAAATGGTGGGCATGCGGGGGTCGTCCCAGCCGTCTACCACTTTTTCGTCCACCAACTGTTTTAAATACCGCTTGGACATAATCGTTCGCGTCAGGTTCAGCCGTGCAAACTCGTATTGGTGGGGGGTGTGCTCACACCCGCAGTGCGCAACAAACCAATCGTAAATGGGCCTGTGATCTTCAAATTCAAGAGTGCACACCGAGTGGGTAATGCCCTCGTAGGCATCTTCTAGGGGATGGGCAAAGTCGTACATGGGATAGATACACCAGGTGTCCCCCGTGCGGTGGTGGGTTGCTTTGATGATGCGGTAGATGATTGGATCCCGCATGTTCATGTTGGGAGAAGCCATGTCCACCTTGGCGCGCAGCACCTTCTCTCCCTCTGCAAACTCTCCGGCACGCATGCGGTGAAATAAATCTAAATTTTCTTCAACTGTTCTGTTGCGATAGGGGCTTTCCATGCCCGGTTGGGTCAGCGTTCCCCGGTATTCCCGCATTTGCTCGGGGGTTAACTCGCAGACGTATGCCAACCCTTTTTTAATGAGGGTGAGGGCACAGTCGAACATATATTCAAAATAGTCGGATGCGTACAACTTTTTGTCCCATTCAAAACCCAGCCAAGACACATCCGCTTCGATGGAGCGAATGTATTCCATGTCTTCCTTTACGGGGTTGGTGTCGTCGTAGCGCAGGTTACACGTGCCCATATATTTTTTTGCCAATGAAAAGTTCAGGCATATGGACTTGGCGTGTCCGATGTGGAGATAGCCGTTGGGCTCGGGGGGAAAGCGAGTGACAATGTTTTTCACGTTTCCCGAAGCCAGGTCGGCATCGATAATCTCCTCGATAAAGTTTTTAACCATGGTACTCTCCTATATTTCACCTAAATTTCTTTTACGTATCAACTTTTTATTGAGTATTGCCACAAAAACCGATAACAATCCGCACAGGATCACCAGTAAAAAGACGGAATAATCAACACCGGTGATATCCAGCACACTTCCGGCCATGATGGGCACGATCATGCCCCCCACGCCTCCCGAAGTCATGAGGATGTTCATGGCTGTTGCGGAATTGTTGGGGTTGAGTTTGGCACCAATACCCATGAGCATGGGCCACAGGGGGCCAACGAAAAATCCAGCGGATGCCATGAAGATGAGCTTGAGCAGGGGGTCTGAGACCAGCAGCCCCAGCGCCACCATGAGGGAGGCACCGGCTGCGCAAAGAATCACGTAGGAATACTTCACCTCTTTAATAAAGCTTGCAATAAAGCGGGAGGGGATCATCCCCACCCAGTAGAGGGTTAAGCTGAGTGCGCCCAGAGCAGGGGTGGACAGTTTGGTGATATAATTTTCCTGCCAAAAGGCTTGGCTCTCCTCCATTCCCACGTAGAGGATTAACCCCGCCACCACCAGTAGGAAGGGCAGGTTTTTTAACGTTTTTAAAGTATTAAAGCCGTGGACGGTGGTTTGTTTAACAGGGTGAGCATCCTTTACCTTGACGCTGGCAAACCAGAAAAAGCACAGGATCATCACACAGCCAAAGGCGATAAACATATAGTACCATGGGGTGCCAAAGTCCAGCAGCAGTCTGCACAAAATGGGAGAAACCACCGCACCGATGGAAAACAGCACCTGGGAGCGGTTGATGTGTTTGTTAGAGGTCTCGGGGGACACGTCGCACAGCAGGGCTGTCATGGTGCCCTCCATGGCGCTGAATCCGCAGCCGCAAATGAAAATACCTGCCACAAAGAACCAAAGCCCAAATACGCCCAAACCGCAGAGAATATTACCCAGGGCTGCTAAGAGGATGCAAATTTTAATGATGATGCTTTTGCCGTATCGATCGGCCAGTTCGCCCATGAGGATGGGCATCATGGCAAAACCCAAGTAAAATAGGGCGATGAGTAGACCCGAGATGGTTTCGCTCAAGTTGAAGTGCACCAGCACTTGCGAGCGAAGCAGCATGTACATGCCTAAGAAGTAGCCAAAAACCCCAATTGAAAAATAGGTCACCGGAATTAATTTTTTCATGTATTCTCCCTTTATATATCTGTACAGGGGTGTTGTTGCTTTTTGGGGCGCTGCCCCAAACCCCGTTTAGGGGACTTTTTGAAAAAAGCCCCCTAAAAACCCCAAAAACTTTTTAACGCAAATGCTTGCTCATTTGCTAATGTATTTATTAATAAAAGCCCCAACAAGAGGGGTCAAGGGGAAACATTCCCCTTGAACATTTACCCATTATCTTGACTTTCTTCTATAATTTCAAGACAACTGGCTTTAAGCGTTGGAATATCGTTTACAATCGTCTCAAAAAGAGTTGATGCCGAAATCATTCCATAGTTGTGTGCAACGACATTTCGCATGGCTTTAATGTCTCTCCAAGGAATTTCTTCGTGCTCACCCCTCAGTTCTTGGGATAAATTATTAGATAATTCACCAATCTGGAGCAAATACATGGAACAAACATCCCGTAAAATTTTATCTTTCGAAAATGCTTCCATCGTATTGCCAAACCGATTCGTCGCCTCTTCAATGCTCTCGCAATACCGGACGATATGCTCTAAAATGCTCTTATCTCTCGTTTCAGTGTTCATAGAGGGTGATCTCCTCCAACATTAAATCCTCAAACAATCCCTCACGCTCTACAACATCAACCGTAATTTGCAAGCTATCCTCAATGGAATTTTTAAAATTACACAGTTTGAGTAAACCCTTAATTTCACCCTTTTCAACAATTAAATCAATATCGCTGTGCTCCGTTGCCTCTCCCCTTGCATAGGAGCCAAACAACATCACCTTGCGAACCCCATATTCACTGGCTTTCTTTGCAACAACCTGTTTAATCTCTTCGATTGAGTAGGGTTTATCCATGCTACAACACCCCTCGAATGCTGTTTAAAATAAAGTTGGACTGGTAGAAGAAACTGCCCAGCAGGGACGAGTCCAAATACTGCTGCACAAACTTCACGGGCTGTACCGCCATAAAAGTGGGTACCAGTATAAAAAGCGCAAACAACAGGAATATGCCGTTTACCAAACCAAATCCACCCCCCAGCAGGGGATCGAAATGCTTGAGCACGGGCAGACCAACTGTTTTGTCATAACCGTTGAGTATGAATCCAAACACAAGCCTTGCAATCACAAACACCAGTAGAAATGCCGCAATATTTAATATCACAATGGCCAGCGTGTGGTTGGTGTATTCGCCCAAGGTGCGAAGCCCCTCCTCCCGAAACGCTTCACTGGTCACGTTGAGCTTGATGAGCTGTGGGAAGGGAGTGGTGAAATTGGCGTGGTCGATGATGGAATTTAACTTAGATTCCGTAAGGCCGTTCACCAACAGCTTGGCGTTTTCAATGTTACCCAAACTGTCCGCACCCTCCACATAGGTGGACAGGGTGTTTAATAAATCGTAGCTGTTGTTGAGGGAATTTGCAACCAAGGGGTTTAACACAACTCCCAGCAGCCACGAAAAGAAAAATGCTGCAATGCCACCCAGTGCGTGCAGAAAACCCTTGTGTACCCCTTCTAACACACACAATACGATCACAACCAGTATTCCTGCATCCACTAAATTCACGTAACTTACCTCAGCGCGATCTGGAACACGCCATCACCCTTGGCCGTGTAGGCATAATCGCTTCCCGTTTTTAAAACAGAGTCGTAGGAAATGGGCATGGGGGTGACGTTGTTAAACACCCCGTCTAGGGTATAGGACAAAATGTTGCTGCCCGAAATGCAGTAGAGCAGTTTGTCGGTAAACACGGCTTGCTGGCAGTTGTCCTGCAAGTTTAGGGAGATGGGTGTCTTATCCATGCGGATGATCTTCACCGCCCCAAAGGTCTCTTCCCCCTTCTCCCGGGGCACGTAGGCGAAATACATCTTGTCGTCGATAATTCTGGAGGCCATATACTTCCAACCGTAGATGAGGATGGAATCCTTTTTGTCCCCAAAGAGGGTGTATATAAATATGTGGGTCGTCCCGCAGGCGTAGATATATTCGTTGTCTACAATCACCTTTTCGATGATCTGTTCGGTGACGTCGATGGTGCCTGTAATATACTTGCCCGGGTTATATGTGGTGATCCGAGAGACGGGAATGGCCCCTGAAACGTCCAGTGCCAGCACCCACAGCATTTCGTTCTTGCCATAGAACCCATAATCCACAACGTTTTGGTTTAAAAAACTTTGTTCGGATAAGACGTTACCCTCCTGGTCCAACACGTAGAGGTTGGCGGAAATGATGTCGCCCTTGGTGCCGTCGTCGTTGTTTCCCCGCTCTTCCGAAAAATAAGCCACTCTGGTCAACCCCGCCCGGGCGGAGAGAATGGCTCCCGTCTCCCGCTTGGAGTAGAGCAGCTTTCCCGTCACATCCACTGCGTGGAGAATATCTTGGTTGTAGGCACAAAACAATTTGTCCGAAACCGCCAATTTCATGTCGCTGGAGTACAGGGTGTTTTCCCAAAGGGGCTTGGTGTCAAAATCCATCAGGTGGTAGTTCTCCCCCGAAATATAGGCAATACCCGCACTGTTCACTTCAAAGGGTGTTCCCGCCGTGAAGGGCATTTCCATCTCCTCCTGCACTGCCGTGGCGGGAGAGAGGGTGAACAGCAGCACTGCCGCAGCAATGACGATGACACCACCTGCACCTAATAAATAGTGTTTTATACTTATGCTCTTTCTCTTGCGATATTTCTTGCGTGGCCGATACATGGGATATCCCCTTTCTTACTTTCCTGAAAAGATGTCGTCTAACAGGGTCTCTATTTCCTTCCGTCTAAGGGAAGTTGCCTGTGCGTCAATCTCAAGGCCGCTTGTTGTCTCTTTCAGTATGTCCCCTTCTCTTGCGCCTTGGGGGAGGCTTGATGTTTTTACTTCAAGGTAGGTTTTGCCGTCTCGTTCTAACACGGCCATGTCCCCTTGGATTTTATCGATAATGATGCGCATATGCATACACTCCCCGCAATTATATAATATGTTATATCACATATGGGCATATTTTTCAACTCTATATTTTCCTATCATATCTGGGACGAGTACGGCATAGGCATATCTATGATAAAAGTTTAGTTGTGAGGTAAAAACAAATGAGAAGTTCAAGAAACGGTTCGCCAATGGGCGGGGTTGACCACCGGGCATCCATGCCCAACGTCACCATGGGCAGAGCGCCCCAAAAGACGGGCGGTGGAGGAAAGGCGTTTATCGCCGTGCTGCTCATATTAGCTGCTGCCTTTGTGTTTGCATCCATCACAGCCGGAGAATGGCTCAACGACAACGTAATCACCCCGGTGATCGCCTTTTTCGGGGGCGATCAGCCCGCATCTGCCGCAATGGCAAATACCCCACCCAGCAGTTCAAATACCCCAGAACCCACTCAGCGGCAAAACGAGAGCATTCAAGTTGCGGGAGAGACGTATTACCTCTTGCAAGGGGGCATATTTACCGATATTACCAATGCAGCTAAGTCCTCGGCGGAACTGAAGGCCGCAGGGGGCGGAGGATATATTGTGGACGACGGAGAAAAAAAGAGGGTAATCCTCTGTGCCTATCTGTCGGACACCGATGCCAAAAAAATACGGGATCGGCTCAAGGACGAATCGGGGTTGGAGACCTATGTGTATGCCGCAGAAATTCCCGAATTTTCGGTGGGCGTGGGGGCCACACCTGCCCAGATCAGCGTGATGAAGGATGCCTTTGCCCTGCCCAAGTTTGCCATTGAAAAGTTGGTAAAGATCACCGAGGGTTACGACAAGATTGAGCCGGTGGGTGACACTGTTTTAGAACTGAAGGACAAGGCACGCAAAGTGAAGGAAGCAGTGGTGAGCACCATCTCCCCCGACGACAAAAACCAATCCCTTTTGGAAGTTTTAAACTTCACAACAAGTTTATGTGATAAAATTGAAAAATTACCTGAAAATCTTTCGGAGAAGACACTGGAAATGTCCTCGCAATTGAAGTATAATACAGTAGAAGTAATTGATTCATACAGACAATTTATTGTGAGGCTGTGATTTTTTTATAAACTAAGGAGGATGTTTCATTGACAATACGAGAACTTGCAAAACACATAGACGCAAAAACCATTATTGAGTGCGATCCCGACCGGGAGATCGAATCTGCCTGCGGGGCAGATCTCATGAGCGATGTATTAGCCTTTGTCAAACACAATTCCGTGCTGCTCACGGGCCTTATCAACGCCCACGTGATCCGCACTGCCGAGATGATCGACGTGATGTGCATCGTGTTTGTGCGGGGCAAGCGCCCCCCGGAAGACCTTTGCGAACTGGCCCGGGAGCGGGAGATCGACATTCTGGCCACCGACTACACCCTCTATGAAGCTTGCGGCAAACTCTATGCAGCTGGGATACCCGCAACCCACCGGGAGGAAGCATGAACGAATTTTTTGAAAAGTTTGATGTGGTGTCCAGAGACTTTGCAGCTGCGGGAGAAGCTTCGGCAAACATCAAGCGAACGCTCAAGAAAATTGGGGTAAACTCCCTCATTGTCCGCAGAATTGCCATTGCCGCCTACGAGGCGGAGTTAAACATGATCATCCACTCGGAGGGCGGAGTCATGTCGCTAGAGATCACCCCCGAGAGTGTCACCCTTCGTTGCGACGACACGGGACCCGGCATCCCCGACATCTCCTTGGCCATGACCGAGGGGTATTCCACTGCCCCCGATTCGGTGCGTATGATGGGTTTTGGTGCCGGTATGGGTTTACCCAACATCAAAAAGAATGCCGATGATTTTTCCATTAAATCGGACAAAAGCGGTACAAGCCTTAAAATGGTATTTCATATTTCGTAAAGTGTTTCGAAAATGAACTATGACGAATTGTGTCGCAGATGCTGCGGCGGAATGGAGTTTACCATGTGGATGGAAAATACTGTGAGAGCAAAACTGTGCTTTCATCGAAACCTATGCAAATGAACAACATGAAAGATCACTCGGTGCGCCTGCAAAAGGATAAGTGCGAGGGGTGCACCAACTGCATCAAGCGGTGCCCCACCGAGGCCATTCGGGTGCGAGACGGCAAGGCAAAGATTATGGACGAGCGGTGTATCGACTGCGGGGAGTGCATTCGCATTTGCCCCTCCCATGCCAAAACTGCCATGACCGACAACCTCATGGACATCAGCAAATACAAATATAAAATTGCTCTGCCCGCACCCGCCCTGTACGGACAGTTTAAAAACCTGCAAAGCATTGAAAAGGTGCTGTCCGGCCTGCTCTACTTGGGTTTTGACGACGTGTTTGAAGTGGCACGGGGAGCGGATATCGTCACCCAGGCGGTGCTCAAGCGGTTGGAAACCACCAGTGTAAAACCCCTCATCTCCTCCGCCTGCCCTGCTGTGCTGCGGCTCATTCAGGTGCGCTTTCCCGAACTCATCCCCAACATTGTGGACGTGAACTCCCCCATGGAAGTTGCGGCAACCATTGCCAAGCGGGAGTTTGCCAAGAAGAACGGTGTGGATATTTCGGAAATCGGTGCCTTTTTCATCACCCCCTGCCCCGCCAAGATGACCAGCATTAAAAACCCCATCGGCGTGGAAAAGAGTGCGGTGGACGGTGCCATTTCTATCATTGAGATTTATGGCATTTTATCGGGGCAGCTCCGGCATCCCCAAATGCCCGACCACCCCAAGACCATGGCCTCCTGCTACGGGGTTTCGTGGGCCAAGAGTGGGGGGGAGAGTGCTGCTCTTAACGAACCCTCGGTGCTCCACGTGAGCGGGGTGTTTAACATCATTGCTGTTTTGGAGGAGATGGAGGACGACAAACTCTCCGACTTAGCCTTCTTCGAGGGCCTTGCCTGTCCGGGGGGCTGCGTGGGGGGAGCACTCACCTTTGAAAACGGATACGTGGCTCAAAACCGTTTGCGCAAGCTCGCAGGCACACTGCCCAAAACTACGGAATATAGTGAACAAAACCTCAAGTATGCAGATGAATACTTTTGCCATGCGGGAGAGATTTTACCCCGAGCGGTCATGCAGCTGGACAGCGACATCACCGAGGCCATGCGCAAGTTTGAGCAAGTGGAGCTTCTTTGCAAGCGTCTGCCCGCACTGGACTGCGGTTCCTGCGGTTCCCCCACCTGCCGTGCCCTGGCGGAAGACATTGTCCGGGGAGAAGCCAAGGAGATGGACTGCATATTTATATTAAAAAACCACGTGCGCCACTTGGCCGAGCAAATGGTGGAATTAGCTTCTCAGGAAAACACTTGGAAGAAATAATGAATTTTAAAAAGATTTAAGGAGATACATAGTCTATGAAAGTGAGCGAATTTATTGAAAAAAGCGGGTATGGGTGCCTCACCGGAGATGCTGGGTTAGGCAACGAAATCACTGGGGCTTATGTGGGCGATCTGCTCTCTTGGGTTATGGCCAAGGGGACCCCTGGCTGCATTTGGACCACGGTGCAGACCCATTTAAACGTGGTGGCTGTGGCCGCACTGCACGACTTTGCCTGTGTGGTCATTCCCGACGACATTGCCGTGCCCGAAGAGACGCTGAAAAAAGCAGCCGAAGAGGAAATACCCGTGCTCAGCGCACCGGTGAGTAGCTATGGGGTGTGCAAGCTTTTGTGCTCTCTTGGCGTCGATGAAGCTTAGTTACGATCTGCACATTCACTCCTGCCTGTCCCCTTGCGGCGACGACGAAATGACCCCCAACAACATTGTGGGCATGTCGGTGCTCAAGGGGCTTGATATGATTGCGGTTGCCGATCACAACGCAGCGTTTAACCTGCCGGCCGTTTCCAGCGTTGCATCCGAAATGGGCATTCTGCTCGTTCCCGCCGTGGAGGTTTCCACCGCCGAGGACGTACACTTGCTTGGTTATTTTTCGAATTTAGAGCGTTGTTTAGCCTTTGGGCAAACCATATACGACAGTTTACCCGATATGAAGGTGAACGAACAGATTTTCGGGGCACAGCAAGTCTTAAACGAGATGGACGAGCCTGTTGGGTGTGTGGATAAGCTGCTCACCCAGGCCTGCGGATATGGATTTGAAGATTGTATACGTTTGATCCAATCTTTTGGTGGGGTGGCTGTTCCCGCCCACGTGAACAAGAGTGCGTATTCGGTGTTTGCAAACCTTGGGTTTATTCCGCCCAGCGTGTCCCTTGGCACGGTGGAGGTGCACAGGCAGTCGCCCGCCATGGGGGATGTGTCTATGTATCGGCATCTTCACTCTTCGGATGCCCATCAGCTTTCCGACATTGCGGAGCCCGACGAGTTTTTGGAACTTGCAGAACAGTCCCTTAACTGTTTGATCGAACATTTGCGATAGTATTTTGAGGGGGACTACTCGTCCCCCTTAAACCCCCGAGGCAGGGACTGAGTCTCTGCACCCCATATCGCAAAGCGTTAACTTTGCGAAAAAAGTTTTTGGGGTTTTCAGGGGAATTTTTACAAAAATCCCCCTGAACGGGTTTGGGACCCCATAAAAAAAAGAGACATACAGTCTCTTTGAAGAACTTACTTTCGCTTGCGGCTGGCCTTCTCCAAACTGGAGAGATCGTCGTTCTGGCCAATAACAATGAGCACATCGTCCTTGGTAATCACATCTTCCCCCAAAGGCGAAATATTCAGCGAGCCATCAATATGCTTGATGGCCATAATGTTAATGCCGTAATTCTTGCGCAAATTTAACTTGATTAAACTCTGCCCCACCCACTCCTCAAATGCAGAAATCTCCATGAGGGTGTAGTCCGAGGAAAGTTCAATGCAATCCAATAGATTGGTTGACGTTAAGTTAAAGGCCAACCGAATGCCCATTTCCCGCTCGGGGAAAACCACCCGATCTGCACCAATCTTCTTCAACACCTTGGCGTGTAAGTCGTCCTGTGCCTTAGCCACAACAAACTTAACCCCCAGATCCTTACACAACACCGTCACTAAAATGCTGGCCTTAATGTCGTTGCCAATGGCCACAAAGGCTGTGTCCACGTCCGCCAACCCCCAACTCTTGAGGGAGTGCTCGTCCGTTGCGTCCAACTGAGCCGCTTCGGTGACATAATCTTGAATTTCACTTACCCGGTCTTCGTTTTTATCGATGGCTAACACTTCGTTGCCCATGTCGTACAGGGACCTTGCCACCGACGAGCCGAATGTTCCCAAACCAATTACTAAAAATGTCTTTTTCATAATGTGATGTCCTCTCGCAAATGCTTATCCAACCATGATCTTCTCTTCGGGGAACCGCACTGCATTTCTGTCCTTGGAGGCGATGTTTGCCAGAGCAAAGGTGAGGGTCAACATACCCACTCTGCCCACAAACATAGTTACCATTATAAGCAACTTAGAAGGAACTGTCAAGAACGGGGTGATGCCTGTGGATAACCCCACCGTTCCAAATCCGGAGATAACCTCGTAGAGTGCGTGTTCAAAGGTAAAGGAATCCCCACGCTGCTCAAAGAGTATCACCAGTGCCGCAACCACAATGGTAAACGTTAAGGATAAAAAGGTGATGGTGATGGCCCGGGTGACGATACCCGTCTCAATCCGGCGGTGCCCGCAGTTTACGTCGTGTTTTCCTCGGATGACCGATGCTAGGAATAAAATAATAATCGCTAGGGTTGTGGTCTTAATACCACCCCCGGTGCCCGCAGGGGATGCACCGATAAACATGAGAATCATGGTGAAAAACTTGGAGATAGAACTTAAATTCGCTTGATCGATGGTGTTAAATCCTGCTGTGCGGGGCGTGATGGATTGGAAGATTGCCCCCATCACTTTGGAACCCACGGGTAAGTCGGGGTCTCCCAACGTCTTTGGATTACTGCCTTCCAGCAGGAAGTAGACGATGGCACCAACTAAGATCAGTCCCCCGGTCATATACAGCACCACCCGGCTCTGCATAGACAACCGCTGGCGGCGCTTGCGCAGGCGCTGGTATAAATCGATGATGACGATAAAACCAAGCCCTCCCAAGATGATGAGGGACATGATGGTTATATTGACAACCGGGTCGTTGACAAAGGGCATGAGGCTGTTGCCGTTGCCAAACACGTCGAACCCGGCGTTACAAAAGGCGGAGATGGAGTGAAAAATGGAATAATAAATCCCCTGCACAGTGCCGTACATGGGGATAAACCGAGTGGCCAGCAGCAAGGCACCCATGAATTCGCAAATAAATGTGGTGACAAAGATGCGCTGTACGGTTGTGCGAACGGTGGGCAAGTGTTCCTCGTTGATGGATTGGGAGATGATGAGGCGCTCCTTTAAGGTGATCCGTCTGCCGATGAGAAAGTAAACAAAGGCCGTGATGGTCATAATACCCAGACCGCCCAACTGAATCAACAGCATGATGACCACTTGGCCAAAGGCGGAATAAGTGGAGCCGGTGTCGCCCACCACCAGCCCGGTGACACATGTTGCACTGGTGGAGGTGAAAAAGGAGTTAATGAGACCGACACTCTCCCCCGACTTGGTGGCCTGGGGCAGGGCTAATAAAAATCCCCCTACAATGATTAAAAACAAAAAGCTGAGCACAATGACCTGTGCTGGTTTTAAACCCTTTGACCGTATCTTTCGTTCCAATTTTTCACCTTAAAAAGTCAATTTTCTAATTATTATATCAATAAATATTATTTTCAACAATGGGCAAATTAATAAAATGAAAAAATTATTAATTGTATTTGTTTTATTCGGGATGAGCTGCTTTTTGGGCTGTTCCAATATTGAGATTTTAGTGGAGTGGCAAGAGCGAAGTCCCGCAGTTTCACCTACCACACCCACGGAGATGAAGATTGATGAAACGGACATGCAAGTTTTTGCGGCCAAGCCTAAAGCCGTCATCGGCGAGCAGTTGCCCAGTCCCTTAAACAAGATATATGCCAGTGCCAAGGAGGTCTGGGTGGAGCACTCCATCGAGCGCGTGGGCAGCAGCTATTTGCGCAGGTTTGTTTTAATCGTATACGACGTTTTCAGCGAGCAGGACATCCAAACATTGCTTACAAACACAGCGGGGGTGGAAGTGAAGAAGCTTGAGGATTGCACCCAGTTTTACATTGAAACCCTACTGTATGAAAACCCCATTTCTGAGCTGATAGACAAGACGTATCCCGTTGCTTCACTGCCCACTGTGCACCCGGTGCTCAAGGATAAAACGCCGGATATTCGCAGTATTTTTATTTCTTCGTCGGACGAAAAGGTGCATTTTAAGAAAACTTGGCAGTTGAGCGAGGGTGATTACAATGTTGTGATGGCTTATTACATGCCGCTGCTCAACGGGGCAACGGATGCACAGATTGAAAATATTGATGAGACGGATACCAGGTTGTCGGGGCAGTTTGGGCGGTATCGTTTATCTGTTGATTTTATTTATCAAAACGGCAACTACGGCGTATCAACCGAAGTGGAAGAGGTGTAAGGGTTTTTTCTTGGGGCTTTGCCCTAAGAAAAAACCGACAAAAGGGTATTTTTGAAAAAATACCCTTTGGAAACCCAAATAAAAAACCCCCCAGCAAATGCGCTAGCATTTGCGATAAGAGGGGTTCAAGGGGGAATCATTCCCCCTTGCGGGTGCAGGGCAGCGCCCTGCCTGGGGGCACGGGGGCGAGTAGCCCCCGAATTCATTATAACTTACGCTTTCTTGCGCTTGCAAAACTGCTTGTACCTGCCGGGATCGATCTCCCGCAGCATGTTTTCAAGCTCCTCGTCGCCAAACACCGTGGTTCGCCCCTGCTCAAACTCCGCATCCACCAAAGCCTTAATCTTTGTGATCAGATCGTCCCGCTTGTCAATGCGATCCTCCCCATTCAGCTTAAAGAATGCGTTCATCCAGTGTGCAATTCCTGCACTGCCCGAGTGAGAATCCACCGAAACCACCGCAGGCCGGTTGAGAATCTTGCTGGTATCAAAGATGTTGTAAATCTCCTCGTCTTTTAACAACCCGTCGGCGTGAATGCCCGCACGAGTCACGTTAAAATGCCTGCCCACAAAGGGTGTGCGGGGCGGTATCTCATAACCAATTACGTTTTCAAAATATTCAGCCATTTCAGTAATGACCGACAAGTCCATGCCGTCCATAGTTCCCTTAAAGCTGGCGTACTCAATGGCCATAGCCTCTAAGGGGCAATTGCCCGTCCGTTCGCCAATACCCAGCCACGAACAGTTCACCGAGGAACAGCCGTACAGCCACGCCGTGGACGCATTGGTCACAACCTTGTAAAAATCGTTGTGCCCGTGCCACTCTAAAAGCTCGCTGGGGAACTGGGCGTAGAAGCGAAGTCCGTAGACAATACCCTGTACGCTTCTCGGCAGCGCAACGCCGGGATAGGACAAGCCGTAACCCATGGTGTCGCACATGCGAATCTTAATGGGCACACCCGTCTCGTCCATCAACTTCTTTAGTTCAATGGCAAAGGGTACCACAAATCCATAAAAATCTGCCCGGGTGATATCTTCAAAGTGGCATCGGGGGCGTATGCCCTGATCGATGGCTGCCTTGACGATGCTCAAATATTTCTCGAGTGCCTGTCCCCGGGTTAACTTCATCTTGTTAAAGATGTGGTAATCCGAACAGCTCACTAGGATTCCCGTCTCTTTAATGCCAATCTCCTTGACCAGCTTAAAATCCCCCTCAGTGGCACGAATCCACGTGGTGATCTCGGGAAACTCGTAACCAAGTTCCAAACATTTGTCCAGAGCCTCTCTGTCCTTTTTTGTATATACAAAAAACTCACTCTGGCGGATCAGCCCCTTCTTTCCCCCCAAGCGGTGTTCGAATTTATATAAATCAACCACCTGTTCAACAGTGAAGGGGGAACGAGACTGCTGTCCGTCCCGAAACGTGGTGTCGGTGAGCCAAATCTCCTCGGGCATGTGAATGGGCACAACCCGGTGGTTAAAGGGTACTTTGGGAATTTCGTCGTAGGGGAACATATCCCGAAACAGTTCGGGCTGTTCGATATCCTGCAGCGCATAGCTGTAGTCGTTTTCCAGAAGCAGGTTGGTCTTTTCATTAAGCTTTAACATTTCCTCACCTCACGTTTTATTTTATAGTCGAACAAAATTCTGCAATCCTTGCAATTCCGTTTTTAATGTTTTCAGCCGATGTGGCGTAGGACAAGCGCACAAAGTTGTCGTCCCCAAAGGCAATGCCGGGGATGACGGCTGTCTGTGCCTTTTCCAGCAAATATTCGGTGAAATCCAGCGAACCGGTGATCACCTTGCCGTCCACACTCTTGCCGATGGCTTCCTTGATGTTTACCATCACGTAGAACGCTCCCTTGGGCAGCCGTGCGCTGAGCAGGGGAATTTCGTTGATGAGCTTTGTCATCAGCTTGCGCCGGGCATCAAACTCCTTCTTCATTTCGCCAATAAAATCCTGAGGGCCGGAAAGGGCCGCAATGCTTGCGTACTGGGCGATGCTGTTGGGGTTGGAGGTTGCGTGGCTCTGGTAGGAACCCATGGCCTTTGCTAAGGGTACGTTGGAGATGGTGTACCCGATGCGCCAGCCCGTCATGGCATATGCCTTGGACATGCCGTTGACGATGATGGTGCGCTCAGCAATCTCTTTGGAGATGGAGGCAATGCTCACAAAATCTCCCTCGTAGGTGAGTTCGTCGTATATTTCATCCGAGATGATGTATAGTTCTTTTTCTATGGCAAGCTTGCCAATTTCCTCCAGCTCTTCCCTTGTGTACACACTGCCGCAGGGGTTGGAGGGCGAGTTTAAGATGATCGCTTTGGTGTTTGGAGAAATATAACTTGCAAGCATCTTTGCACTGGCCTTAAAATCCCCTTCTTCGTCGGTGGGCACCAAAACGGGCACAGCATCGGCCATGCCAATCAGCTCGGGATAGGTGAGCCAATAGGGGGAAGGGACGAGCACCTCGTCTGCCGGGTCTAACACGGCCATACAGGCGTTAAACAAGGAGTGCTTCGCTCCGTTAGAAACCACCACTTGATCGGGAGTAAAACTCATTTGGTACTTCTGCAAATACCGGTTGACGATGGCTTGCTTGAGTTCCTTTGTACCCGAAGCAGCCGTATAGCGGGTGATCCCCTTGTCTAGGGCTTCCTTGGCAGCATCTTTAATAAACTCAGGTGTGCCGAAGTCTGGCTCCCCCGCACCGAATCCAATAATATTCTTGCCTTGGGCTTTTAACTCGTTGGTAAGAGCTGTAATCTTTAATGTGAGGGACGGTGCAATGTTTTTAATGCGGTTTGAAAGTTCCATGATTTTAACTCCTTTTGCAAGATTGGTAGTGGAAAATTTCATTTCTTTTAAACTACCCCTTTCATCATAACCGATTTTTTTACCCTTTGCAATATGCTGAACAGTTTTATTTTATAGATTGCCAAAATAAATGAACGAACTAAATGGTTAAGACGGGCTAGACGCAATACCGTATTGTCATATAAATTACCAAACAAATCGTTGGATAGAACGGGAGAGATACAACACCTAATATTTTATAAAAAGTATTGTATTGGCTGCTGAATACGTATATAATAAACGGGCAAAGTAAAAAAGTTCGTCAAGATGCGAAGGGGATGTGTGCATGAAAATTGTTGTGGACGCTATGGGCGGCGACAATGCGCCAAAGGAAATCGTTTTAGGGGTGATTAAGGCCCTGAATACCTATGACGATATTGAAATTATTTTGACGGGTAATGAGGAATTAATTTCCCCACTGTTGAGTAATAATAGGTATGATACACTACGGCTCAAGGTCGTTCACACCACCCAGACCATCGAAATGGCTGAAAAACCAGTGGAGGCCATTAAGCGAAAAAAGGATTCATCCATGGTTGTTGGTATGGAACTGGTTGCCAAAAAGGAAGCGGATGTGTTTATTACCGCCGGTTCCACCGGTGCTGCCCTGTCGGGCGCCATGCTGATCATCCGCAGAATTCGCGGGGTGAGACGTCCGGCGCTGGCTCCTGTGCTGCCCACCCTTGGCAAAAACGGTGTATTACTCATCGACTGCGGTGCCAATGTGGATTGCAAACCCTCCTATCTCCAACAGTTTGCCGTGATGGGTTCGGCCTATATGGAAAACGTGTTTGGGGTGAAAAACCCCCGGGTGGGGCTTATGAACAACGGTGCGGAAGAGGAAAAGGGCTGTGAGCTGACAAAGGCTGCCTTTGCCCTTTTAAAAGAAACTCCCATCAACTTTGTTGGGAACTGCGAGGGGCGAGACGTGGTCTCGGGGGCATTTGACGTGTGTGTGTGCGACGGGTTCACCGGCAACGTATACTTAAAAGGGCTGGAAGGTGTGGCTTCCATGATCCTCAAGAAGCTGAAAAACACCATGCTTGCAAGTTTTAAAACAAAAGTTGCAGCACTGCTGTTAAAATCATCTTTTAAGACATTAAAGGCAGAACTGGATTACTCGGAGTACGGCGGAGCGCTGCTGCTTGGGGTGAACGGCGGGGTGATCAAAGCCCACGGCAGTTCGGATGCAAAAACAATTTTTAATGCCGTTCGGCAGGGAAGAGAATTTATTTTGGGGAATGTGGTTACAATCATCAAAGACGACATAACCAAATTAAATACGGGTGATAGACCCGAAGATATGGACTAATAATATGTATTAAGGAGAAAAACGATGGTATTTGATAAGGTTAGATCGATATTGTCCAATCAACTGGAAGTGGATCAGAACCAAATCACGATGGACTCCAGACTGGTCGAGGAATTAAAAGCAGACTCCTTGGATATCGTTGAGCTGATCATGGATCTGGAACAGGAGTTCGACATGGAGATACCCGACGAAGATTTACCCAAGGTAGCAACGGTTCGGGATATCGTCAACTACGTGGAATCAAAAATATCATAGGTTACAGTGAGGGGCAGCGTTGTTTTCGTTGCCCTTTCATCATTTTATAGTTGCGGGTAAAAACACCGTCTATCAGATGGTTCAAACACGCAATCAAATAATAAAAAGGTACAAATGCAAGAAATATTAAATTACACGTTTAAAGATAAAAGTTTGTTAGAGACAGCGTTGACGCATCGCTCCCAGGGCGAAAACTGCAACGAGCGGTTGGAGTTCTTGGGGGATTCGGTGCTCTCTTTGGTGGTTGCGGATTATCTCTTTGCCAACTTTAAAAATTGCGACGAAGGGTTGCTCACCACCATGCGGGCATATTTGGTGCGGGAAGAGTCTTTGGTGGAGTGTGCCAAGCTCATCAAACTCAACAAGCGGATGAACGTTGCCAAAAACGAATTTAAAAACGGCAAGATCATGCCCTCGGTGTTAGCCGATGCCATGGAGGCAATTTTTGGGGCGATTTTTTTGGATGGTGGGCTTACTTGTGCAAAGGAAGCGATTCTTTCCCTGCTGCAAGACCGCATAGCGGGTATTGACACCGCCATGCTCAAGGATCCAAAGACCACCCTCAAGGAACATTTGTCCAAGCAGGGCAACGAAAACATTGTGTACAAGACCGTGCGGGAGACGGGGCCTGCCCACGACAAGACTTTTTACGTGCATTTGTTTATTGCAGGCAAGAAGATTTCCTCGGGTAAGGGTAAGACCAAGAAGGACGCACAGCAGGGCGCTGCGAAGGCTGCGCTAAAGATTCTGAAGATAAAGTGAAGGATATTTTTACAGGGGTCTTTTTTCGGGGGCTTCTCGCCCCCGCACCCCTCGCAAGGGGGTGACCCCCTTGACCCCTTGAGCAAATGCGAACGCATTTGCTAACTTTTACCTCAGTAAACTAACATGTTAGCAAAGCGTGAGCTTTGTGTCAAAAAGTTTTTTCTTTCCAAAGGGTATCTTTTCAGAAATACCCTTTGGTGGGTGTGGGCAAAGCCCACAAAAAAAATTGTACTATTTTAATTTTATATAAGGAGAAGCATATGGATTACTCAGCAATACAGAAAACCGATCCAGAAATATTTGAAGCGATGGAAAAAGAGCTGAAAAGGCAACAGCAACACCTAGAACTCATCGCATCGGAAAACTTTGTCACCCCTGCCGTCATGCAGGCCATGGGCTCCCACCTCACCAACAAATACGCAGAAGGTTACCCAGGCAAGCGCTACTACGGCGGTTGTGAATTCGTAGACATCGCAGAGGACATTGCAAGAAAACGTGCGTGCCAGCTCTTCGGGGCAGACCACGCCAACGTGCAACCCCACTCGGGCGCACAGGCAAACCTTGCCGTATACTTTGCCCTGCTCAACCACGGCGACACCATTTTAGGCATGAACCTGTCCCACGGGGGACACTTAACCCACGGCAGCCCCGTGAACATGTCTGGCAAACACTACAACATCATCCCCTACGGCGTCACCGAGGACACCAACACCATCGACTACGAGGCTCTGCGCCGCTTGGCTTTGGAAAATAAACCCAAGATGATCGTAGCCGGTGCATCTGCTTATCCCCGTGCCATCGACTTTGCAAAGTTTAGGGAAATCGCCGATGAGTGCGGTGCACTGTTTATGGTGGATATGGCCCACATTGCGGGTATCATTGCCGCAGGGCTGCACCAAAACCCCGTGCCCTATGCAGATGTTGTGACAACCACCACCCACAAGACCCTTCGGGGGCCTCGGGGCGGCATGATCCTCTGCCGGGAGCAGCACGCACAGGCTATCGACAAGGCTATTTTCCCCGGCACACAGGGTGGCCCACTCATGCACATTATTGCCGCAAAGGCCGTTTGTTTTAAAGAAGCCATGTCTCCCGAGTTTAAAACGTATCAACAAAACGTCATAGATAACGCACAAGCTTTGGCCAAGGCGCTGATGGAGGCGGGTATCGATTTAGTTTCCAAGGGTACGGATAACCATTTGATGCTGCTTAACCTCACTGCCAAGAATTTGACGGGTAAGGAGTTGGAGGCATTGCTGGGTTCTGCGAATATCACTGTGAACAAGAACACCATACCCTTTGAAACCCTGAGTCCCTTTGTGACCAGCGGCATTCGCATTGGCACACCTGCCGTCACCACCCGTGGGTTAAACGCTTCGGACATGGAGGTTTTAGCTGGGTTAATTGCCAAGGTGATTCATGAAAAGGAAAGTGCTGTCGATGTTGTTCGCTCAAAGGTGCTTGAAATTTGTGAAAAGTATCCGTTGTATTAAACTCAATTTTGCAGGGCGCTGCCCTGCACCCGCAAGGGGGAATGATTCCCCCTTGACCCCTCTCATTTCGGGGGTTATTTTATATACTAATAATACCTTAGCAAAGCGTTCGCTTTACGTCAAAAAGTTTTTGGGGTTTTTAGGGGGATTTATTTAAAAATCCCCCTAAACGGGGTATTGGGCAGCGCCCCATATACCCTGCAAACTAATAAACCCACGCAATTATATTTTTTATTTTTTGGAGGATCAACATGAAGGAAACACACCAAAAGCTCAAAGGCACAGATTACGTGTTGGGCATACAACACCTATTTGCCATGTTTGGCGCAACAGTACTGGTACCGCTGCTCACGGGCATGAACCCGGCACTGGCACTGGTATCTGCAGGTTTCGGAACACTCATATTCCACTTGTGCACAAAATTCTGTGTCCCCGTGTTCGTAGGCTCGTCTTTCGCATTTATAGCCCCAGTTGCCGGCATCGTTGCCACCATGGGCATTCAACAAGCCCAGGGCGGCATATTTTTTGCCGGTCTGCTCTATATGGTATTTGCACTCATCGCATACCTCATCGGCCCCAGCAGAATTAAACGGATATTCCCCCCCGTGGTTACAGGCCCCGTCATCATCGTCATCGGCACCGGCCTTGCCTATGCAGCCGTCAACGATGCCTTTGGCCTGGTGCGCACATTCAGCGCAGAGGGTGGAATTAGCAGCACTCTCTCCTTTAACGGAACCAGTATCCTCATCTCGTTGTTCGTGGTGCTGGTGGTGGCAGCCGTATCCGTGTTTATGAAGGGTTTCTTTAAGCTAATCCCCATACTCTTTGGCATAGCAGCAGGATATGTGCTGTGTGCGGTTTTGAGTGCCTTTGGTTTATACAACATGGATTTTTCCGCCATTGCCAACGCTCCGTGGATCAACATCCCCTATGTGACCGAAGGGTTCTTCTCCCTGCCCATCTTTGATATTACAGCCATACTGACCATCGCTCCCGTTGCCATCGTGACGTTTATGGAGCACATCGGCGATATCACCACCAACGGCTCGGTGGTGGGTAAAGACTTCTTCGCACACCCCGGCCTGCACAGAACCCTCATGGGTGATGGCCTTGCAACGGCATTTGCCGGATTCATCGGTGGCCCTGCCAACACTACATATTCCGAAAACACCGGAGTGCTGGCCACCACCAAAAACTATAACCCCCGGCTGCTCCGGTTGGCAGCACTTTTTGCCATCATCCTTGGATTGTTTGGCAAATTCGGTGCAATCCTGCAAACCATTCCCACTCCGGTCAAGGGCGGTGTGGAGCTGATCCTCTTTGGTATGATCGCTGCCATCGGCATCCGCACGCTGGCCGAATCCAATCTGGATTTCACCAACAGCCGCAATCTCATTATCGTTGCGCTGATCCTGGTTGTGGGTTTGGGTGTAAACATTGCCACCTACGACCCCATGTACTTCACCTGCACAGGTATTCCCGTGACCATCGGCAACGTAAACCTCTCCCTCTCCGGCCTGTTCTTGGCGGTGATCATTGGCATCGTTGCCAACCTTTGTTTGCCCCAAAGTTTGTCGGGTAAAGAAGATCAATAATATTTCATTATAATAAGAAAAGTCCGCTAGAACAAAAATTTGCTCTGGCGGACTTTTACTTTTAAAGCTTCTTATTCAGCAGCAGGTGTTTCTTCAACAGGTGCTTCTTCAGTTGCAGGAGCTTCTTCGGTTGCAGGGATTTCTTCCGTTTCGTCAACAGGTGTTTCTTCAACGGGAGTCACTTCCGCATTTGCTGCTTCTTCCAATGCTTTTACAGCCGCAACAGCAGCTTCAATGATTTCATTGAAATTCTTGCCGGGGGAAGCTGTGAGCATTGCTTCACACATTTCAACTGTGATTTCAGGAGAAGTTGAATCGATTGCCTTGAAGGTGTTTGTAACAACAGTTGCTGCGTCCTTCTTATCGGCATCGGATGCCTTTGCCCATTCTGCGTCTGTCATCTTCAGCAGTCTTTCGCCTTTTTCCTGAGCGGTTTCGGTTGGTGCACAGCCAACAAAGATGGCCGCACACAGGATTACTACGAGTAACCATGCAATTTTTTTCATTTTCTTGCCTCCTAATAAAATTTAAAAACAGTTAGAATCTTAACAAACGTGGGTTCGCTTTGTCAATAATCAATAATTAACAGGTTTTTTAAAATAAATTGCTAGAATATAAAAAAATCTGCCGGAACGACTTGGCTCCGGCAGACTTTGGTGTTGTTATAAAGTTCGTAAAATTATTTTTTAGAAATATCTCTTGAGCAGACCAGCAAAGCCTTTTCCGTGGCGTGCTTCGTCTTTTGCCATTTCGTGTACGGTGTCGTGGATTGCATCCAGATTCTTTTCCTTTGCAAGTTTTGCAAGTTCAAATTTACCAGATGTTGCACCACACTCAGCGTCTGCACGCATCTCAAGATTCTTTTTGGTGGAATCGGTGATCACTTCACCCAGCAGCTCTGCAAATTTTGCAGCGTGTTCTGCTTCTTCCAAAGCATATCTCTTAAACGCTTCGGCGATTTCGGGATAACCCTCTCTGTCCGCAACGCGAGACATAGCCAAATACATGCCGACTTCACAGCACTCGCCTTCAAAGTTGGCCTTTAAACCTTTCATGATTTCGGCATCCACATCTTTTGCAATGCCAACCACGTGTTCGCAAGCAAACTTTTTGTCACCGTCTGCAACGGTAAACTGGGAACCAACAACGCCACAAACGGGGCAAACTTCAGGGGCAACAGCGGCAGAATAACCGCAAGCGGGGCATACATACTTTGTCATATTATACTTCCTCCTTAGAAATATTGTTTATTTAATATTTTATTAATAATTGAGTAACAATTTAGTAACATTGATGGTGTTAAATATTAAGTAAGGAAACGGTTTTTTCATTATACCTCCTTTTTTATATCGGAATAATATTTTATTATTCATTTCAATTTGCCCCGATTCTCTTCGGGGCATTATTATGTTGTAAAGTAAGTAACTGCTTTCTCAAGGACTACTCGGCCTTTTATTTTCGTGGGCGTTGCCCACACCCACAAGGGGGAATGATTCCCCCTTGACCCCTCTCGTTTAGTTTGATATAAATGCAATAACCCAATGAGGGGTGCAGGGACTCAGTCCCTGCCGTGGGGGTTAAAGGGGGACGAGCAGTCCCCCTTGCGGGTAAAGCCCACAATCTATACGCAATGTCCGCATACGCCGTATGCAAACAGCTCTGTCTTTTCCAAAATATAACCGTTGGGCACTTCCACCTCGTGGACATCACCCTCAAGATCCGTCACACTACCGCATGCACTGCATATAAAATGCGCATGAGACTCCGTCTTGGCATCGAACCGGGTTCGCCCCTCTTCGATGGTCAGCGTCTTGATCAGCTTGCTCTTCTCAAACAACGACAAGGTGTTGTACACCGTCGTCTTGGATAGAGTGGGTATCTTCTCATAAAGCGATCCGTATATATCCTCCACCGTGGGGTGACTCTTCGTATTCTCCAAATAATTTAATATCTCCAACCTCGTAACCGAGGGCCGTACACCTGCTGTATTTAATTTTGTTAGAGCAATTTCCCTTGTCACAACGCACACCTCTGTACTGATTACAAATTTATTATAATTACATCTTTGTAATCTGTCAAGCGCTTTTTAAAAATAATTGTTAAAAATATATACGAGATGTTAAATTTAAGTCACCTTTTCCCTGTAAGCATTGACTAAATGTTGCATTGATGATAGTGTAAATCTGTAGTATAATTAGGGGTAATCTAATAATGAATAGACTGTTTCAACCGCCTGTAACATCCAAAAAGGTTTTGATTTGGGTGTTGATGGTTTTAATCTTAGCGCTGCTCATCTTTGCAGTGCGCATATTATATGTTGGGTTTGTCAATCCCGTGGCAGCATTTGAAACCACCGTGCAGCAGCCCCTGCCCTCCCCCACGCCTGTGCCCACTCAAGAACTGTTGGCCGACGGGGATTCAACCGAACCACCTCCGCCCACCGAGGAAGAGATATTACTCTCCCAAGCGGACTTAAACTTTATTCGCAACAAAGTAAACATTTTGCTCATCGGTGCCGACATCTCACAGGAGCGGCTCAGTTCCAAACGGCTGGACTACCGCAGCGACGTACTGCTCCTGCTCACCATCGACTTCGACGGACAGACCGCCAGTTTAATCTCCATCCCCCGGGACAGCTACGCCCCCATATACAACACCAAGGGCCGGTGGAAGATTAATGCAGCATTTGCCCACGGGGGCGGATACTACGAGCAAGGGCCGGAGTACGCCATGCAAACCATTGGCAATTTATTGGGGGGTATCCCCATCAACTACTACGTGGGTGTGGATATGAACGCACTCAAGGCAGCGGTGGACGCACTGGGCGGCATCGACTACGACGTGGACATTGAAATTAAATTAAACGGTCGGGTGCTCAAAAAGGGCATGCAGCACCTAGACGGACAGCAGGTGCTGGACTACTGCCGTGCGCGCAAGGGAATTTCCACCGACATCGGCCGCACAGACAGACAGCAGCGCATTCTCATGACGGTTTTTGACCAATTAAAGCAAAAGGATCAGTTGCTCAACATTCCAAAAGTCTATCAAAGTATGAGCGACAAAATTTTTACAAATTTAACCTTTGAACAACTGGTTGCTCTGGCGGTCTTTGCAAAGGATATGGATTTAGCCAACGTGAGCCGTGCAACCTTGGAGGGAAAATATTTAAACGTATACGACGCAAGTTTTTATGTGCTGGACATGGTGAAAAAGGAAGAGTTGATCAAACGGGTGTTTGGCATCGACATCAATTCGGATTATACCTACGACGTGACCTTTGTGGAAGCGGACTCTAACTTGGAAAAGCAGATCAAGGCGGCAACCTCCCTTATGGAAAAATCCCCCGAGATGCTGGATTATTCTCAGTTTGCAGCGTTAGAAGAGATGGTTGCAAACGCAAAAATGCTCAAGAGCGGAACAGATATTGAAGCGAAGAATGAATATGCCCTGCAAATGGAAAGCTATATTGCAGGAGTGGGCAACTATTACTATTCGGATCACACAGTGGAGGAAGATTGATGTTATTTAAGAACATAAGCGTTCTTGTAAAAGACGAAATTTTAAACAACATGTTTGTTGGGGTGAAGGGTTGCAGAATCACCCACTTGTCAACAGCAGCACCCAAGGAAGATTTTTCCGAAGTGTACGACGGAACGGACAAGCTGCTTATGCCCGGTCTGTGTAACACACACATGCACGTGCCCATGTCCCTCATGCGGGGATATGCGGAAGATTTACCCCTCCACGAGTGGCTCCACCAAAAGGTGTTTCCCTTTGAAGATCAACTGGATGATATGGCGGTGTACTACGGCTCCATGCTGGGTATTGCGGAAATGATTCGCTTTGGCACCACATCCTTTAGCGATATGTACTTCTTTTCGGACAACACGGCAAAAGCTGTCATCGAATCGGGCATCAAATGCAATTTATCCACAGGAGTGGTTGCTATTGGAGAAGGCTTGCACTTTTCGGATACAAAAAATTATGAAAATATTAAAAAATGGTACAGCGAATTTAACAACAGCGGAAATGGTCGATTAAAGATTGATCTGTCCATTCACGGGGAGTATACCTCCAATCCCGATGTTGTTTCGGAAGTTTCGGCGCTGTGCCGGGAATACGGTGCTATTTTGCACATCCACTTGTCCGAAACGGAGTTGGAGCACACGGGTTGTTTAGAGCGATGGGGTAAAACTCCTGCCAAGTATTTTTACGACTTAGGTGCCTTTGACAACAAAACCATTGCGGCACACTGCGTGCACATCACCGAAGACGATATGGAGCTGATGGCTGAAAAGGGAGTGAGTGCCGTGCACTGCCCTGTTTCCAACTTAAAGCTTGCAAGCGGCATTGCCAACGTTCCCCAGATGATGTTAAAGGGTGTGAACGTGGCACTGGGCACCGATGGTGTTGCCAGCAACAACAACGGCAATTTATTTGAGGAATTAAAACTGCTGTCCATTCTACACAAAGAAAATTCCAAAGATCCCACGGCTATCACAACGGCACAGGCCCTTGCCATTGCAACGGCAAATGGATTTGTTGCACAGGGCCGGGAGGGCGGAACCATTGAACTGGGTGGCGTGGCCGATCTGATCGTTTTGGATTTACACCAGCCCCATTTGTATCCCCAGCACAATTTAAAAAACAACGTCGTATTCTCTGCCCTGGGCAGCGACGTAGTCTTAAATATGGTGGATGGCAAAGTGTTGTATAGAGATGGGCAGTACACCACCATAGATATTGAAAAAGTAATGGCTGAGGGGCAGCGGATTGCAAAGTCCATTGCATCAAACGTTTTATGATACGCAGAGTTGTTACGTTAGCCCTCATGGGCGTTGGTATATTGGCAATCATTTATTTCGGCACCGATTGGCTCAAAGAGAGCATCGATATTGCTGCCGACAAGTTGAAAGATTTGGTTGCGCAAATTAAAATCTAAATTGAAATTAAAAAAACAAAAGAATCCAGCACCTAAATGTATTATCAACGAAACCATTTAGATGCTGGATGTTTGTTTAGTCCAGACGCCTGTGATTGTTGAGCCGCATATAAAAGGAAATTGCCCAAATGCCTGCAACGCCGACGAGAGCGTATATTATGCGGGAAACCAGTGCGCTTTGCGAACCGAATATAGCTGCCACAAGGTCAAACTGAAACAGACCGATTAAAAGCCAATTCAGTGCGCCAATGATTATGAGTGTTAAAGATACAAAATTCATAATATCTACTCCTTTCACAACTAGTTTGCTAAATTCACTCCATCATTATTCTGCCTTTTTTTACAAAAAAATAATTTAATTTAAAAAGTTTTTTCTTCTTGGGGGCCACTCGCCCCAATTTTTTTCTCATGTGCTCCGCCCACACCCGTAAGGGGAATGATTCCCCCTTGACCCCTCTTTTCCCAAATGGCATTTGATAAGATTTAATTTATAAAAATCTTTAGCAAAGCATGAGCTTTTGAAACAAAAAATTTTTGAGTTCCCAAAGGGTATTTTTACAAAAATACCCTTTGGCGGGATTTGGGACAGAACCCCGAAAAGAAAAACCATTTCGACTCAAAAATAATCCAAATACAATGTATATTTCCATAAAAATCACCCAAAATAAAATCGGTGAAAAGATTAATGAGGGGGAAAGAAATGTGAAAAAATTCATTGCTTTTATGTGTCTGCTCATGGTATTCGTCGGAGGATACTTTTTGTTTTTGGGCAATCCAACCGAAATTGTTGCCGTTCAGATGGCCATGGCCGACTACAACGACATCGAAAATACATTAGAACTGTCCGGCGAAATCGTTGCGCAAAAGGAAATCACCCTAACGGCTCTCACCGGTGGTGTGGTGAAAGAACTGAAGGTTGCTGCCGGTCAAAAAGTAAAAAAAGGTGATGTGGTTGCCATTTTGGAAAACCCAACAGCTTCTCTGCCCGTCATGGATACGGCGGCACAATCCTTAGCTGCGGCAAACGCACAGCAAATCACCTTCTCCCAGTTTATGCTAGACAGCCTGTTGAGCCAAGCGAAAACGGGCAGTATGGAGTTTTCTGCATTCAACGGTTTCTTAGCACAGCAAAAAATGTTGGATATGCAAAAAGCCCCGACTGAAATCGCAGTCGCATCGAATATAACCGAAAGTATCAACGACATTCGAGCAACCATGGACGGAACCGTGCTGAATCTCTCCCTCAAAGTGGGGGAAACAGCGGTACCCGGTCTGCCCGTTGCACGCATTGCCAACTTAAACAAGCTGTCGGTGGAGTGCGCCGTCAGCGAACGAGACTTGGCCAACCTAAAAAAAGGCATGGACGTGAAGGTGATCTCCCGGCAGGACGGAAAAATATATAACGGCAAGATCAGCGAAATTTCTCCCTATGCCGTTGTGAAACAGGATATGACCAGCTATCTCTCGGGTGGGGAACCCAAACTCTATGCCACCATCACCCCATCGGACAACTTTACGGGTATCGTGGGCTTAAATGTGGACGTTAACATTCCCTATGAAAAGAGCTCCTCTGCCCTCTCCATCCCCATCGACTGTCTCAGCGAAAACAACACCGTGTTTGTAATTCAAGACGACATCGCCTATGAGCGAACGGTTGAAGTGGGTATTATGGACTACTACAACGCCGAGATCCTCTCCGGGTTAAGCTTAGGTGACAAAGTTGCCATCTATACAAACGAACTCTACGACGGTGTAAAGGTTTTCGCTCAATGATCAAACTGCTGAATATAACAAAGACATACGGAGAAGCGGATACAAGAGTAGATGCGCTGCGGGGCATCTCTTTAAATGTGGAGGATGGGGGATTTTGTGCCATCATGGGACAGTCGGGCAGCGGCAAATCCACCCTGCTCAACATCCTTGGCTGTCTGGACGTGCAGAGCAGCGGCAAATATCTACTCAACGGCATGGAAGTGAAAAACCTCTCCTCTGCCAAAAAGGCATGGGTGCGCAATACGTCCATTGGGTTTGTGTTTCAATCGTTTTTTTTATTGCCCGGGTTAACCTGTGAGCAAAACATTGAACTGCCCCTCATCTACCGGGGGGACAGCCTTAAAAAACGTCAGGAATTGGTGGAATCCATGCTCAACGCACTGGGGTTATACGAACGCCGTCACCACATGAGCAACCAACTCTCGGGCGGGCAGTGCCAGCGTGTGGCCATTGGCCGTGCCCTCATCTGCAAGCCCAAGATTGTTTTAGCCGACGAGCCCACGGGCAATTTGGACACCAAGACGGGAGAAGAGATTATGCAGTTGTTTGTGGATTTAAACAAGCAAGATACCACCATTGTGCTCATCACCCACGAACACGAAATTGCGGAATACGCCAAAAAAACCTACACCCTAAAGGATGGTCTGCTCTATCAGATTTCGGGTGAACAATCATAAAACATTTTTTTAAAAAAACAGGAGGTGCACACATGGGCTTTTTTGACTATTTAAAAATTGCCTCCATCCAGATATCCAAGAACAAATTGCGCACAGTGCTCACCATTTTAGGCATTGTCATTGGCATTGCCAGCATGATCACAGTGGTGTCTGTGGGAGAGGGGGGCCAAAAGCAGATCAACAGCGAACTGAACAAATTCGGCATCAACCGGGTGTGGTTGTTCGCCCAAGAATCGGGGCAAAAATCCCTGCGGTTGGACGATGCCGAGATGTTGCAGCGCAGGATTAGCGATAACAGTACCGTGTGTCCAGCGGTGTTCGGCGGTGCGCTGATGGGTGCGGGTAACCTTCGCATTAGCGCCGAGATCGGCGGAGTGACCCAAACCCTTGCGGAAATTGAAAGTATGACTTTATTGGAGGGACGGTTCGTCTCCAACAACGACGTAAAGTACAACCGAAAGGTGATCGTGCTCTCCAAAAAGAGTGCGGAGCGGCTGTTTAAGAACAAGAGTGCCCTGAACGAGAGCGTGTATGTAAATGGAAATGTATTTAAGGTGATTGGGGTACTCAAGGAGGAGAACAGCATTGCTTCGGCCTTTGTGCCCCAAAAGAGTTTTATGCCCATCAACGTCTTTATGGAACTGATGAACAAGGAGACCATTGATGAAATTTCCATTTCCGCCAAGGATTCCAAGGAGATTGAGCGTTCCACCAAGACGTGTATCGCCCTGCTCTCCAAGAAGTACGGGGAGGGCAGCATTTCCATGGTGAATCTGGAAAAGGAAGTGAAGAACGCCAACAGTATTTTAGACACGTTTAAGCTGATCATCGGTTCCATCGCATGTATTTCCCTGATTGTGGGGGGCATTGGCATTATGAACATCATGTTAGTCACGGTGAAGGAGCGCACAAGGGAGATTGGCATACGCAAGGCCTGCGGTGCCCGGGACATGCATATTTTCGGACAGTTTTTGTGTGAATCGCTGATATTTTCCCTGGTTGGCGGTGGATTGGGCGTTGCCTTTGGCATTGGATTAACCTTTGCGGCTCAGAGTTTTATTGGGTTGGCCTTTGGGTTTTCCACCGATGCAGCAGTGTTGTCCGTTGTGATTTCGGCCATGCTGGGTATTTTATTCGGGTTGTTTCCCGCTGCCCGGGCTTCCCGGCTCAACACGGTGGACGCACTGCGCATTACAAACTAGGAATCGTTTTTTCTTGGGACTTTGCCCACTAAACACCCCAAAAACTTTTTGTCGCAAAGCTCACGCTTTGCTAAGGCGAACTATAGAATATACCTTAGCAAAAGCGTGAGCTTTTCCTAAGGGTGCAGTGACTCAGCCCCTGCCGAGGGGTCCCGAAAAAAACTCTTTGACGAACGATATATTCGGTGATATAATAAACTGAAAAAATATACGGAGGACACGAAATGGAGTGCAAAAAATTATCCAACGGCGTGGATATGCCCTACCTGGGACTGGGGGTCTACCTCTCGAAAAAAGGTGAAGAAGTGGAAAACGCCATCACCTATGCCCTCAAAGCGGGCTACCGCCACATCGACACTGCCGCAATCTATGAAAACGAGGAGAGTGTGGGGAACGCCATTGCAAAGAATCATGTGGATCGAAAAGACATCTTCCTCACAACCAAGGTTTGGAATGCAGATCAGGGTTATGACAAAACTTTAAAAGCCTTCGATTTAAGCCTTGAAAAACTAAAAACCGATTACGTGGATCAGTATTTGGTGCACTGGCCGGGTCCCAACAAAAACCTTCGTTTAGAAACATTTAAAGCACTCATCAAACTATACGAAGAAAAACGTGTGCGCTCCATTGGCGTCTCCAACTTCCAAACGTATCACCTAGACGATTTAATCGACGGCTGCGGCTTTGTGCCCCACGCCAACCAAGTGGAAATGCACCCGCTGCTCAGCCAAAACGACCTGCTCACCTATTGTAATGAAAAAAATATAACCGTGGTGGCTTGGGGTCCATTACTCCATCGAAATCTGGACAAAGTGCCTCAAATCGATGAAATAGCAAACAATTATGGCAAAACCCGTGCACAAACCATCCTTCGGTGGCATTTACAGCGTGGCGTGGTGGTCATTCCAAAATCGGTGAACGAGGGCAGAATCATCGAAAACGCACAAATATTCGACTTCGAACTTTCCAAGGAGGATATGCAAAAGATCGATGCACTCAACACCAACACCCGCATGGGGTTAGACCCAGATACCTGCGACTTGGGGTTTTAAACCGTGGACGTGGGCATTAATCAGATTTATTACGGGGACGGCAAGGGCAAGACCACCTGTGCCATGGGGTTAATCCTGCGGGCACTGGGTCAAGGGCTTCGGGTTTGCGTCTATCAGTTTTTAAAATGTGGGGACACGGGAGAGTTTCTCTTCCTAAAAGAGCACATCCCCTATTGCTACTCGGGTCTTAAAGGGTTTTTGTTTGCCCTGGATGAACCAGAAAAAGCTTTAGCCATGGAGCGGGAGCAGGAACTGTTTGCCCAGGCAAAAGAGGCTATATTTTCAAAAAAATACGATGTGGTGCTGCTGGACGAACTGCTGAACGCAATAGATACCGGGGCAATCCCCGAAGGGGAGGTCGTATCCCTCATGGAGTTAAAACCTAACGGGGTGGAGTTAATCCTCACTGGGCGCAACTTGCCCCCGGCTGTTGTCTCGTGTGCCCACTTGATCACCCACATGAAGAAAGAAAAACACAACTACGATGCAGGTATTCCCGCCCGGCGGGGAATTGAATTTTAAATTTTATATGAAAAAGACGTTTACAGTTGAAAACCAGCGGTAAACGTGTTATTTTATTATAAACTGGGTTTTTATATTGAATTGAAAGGGCAAAACAATGAAGGAAATAAAATTGGGACTGACATTCGACGACGTACTTCTCGTTCCGAGGCACAGTGAGGTTTTGCCGGCAGAGACGGAGCTAACAACCAAACTGTCCGATAAAGTGCGTTTAAATATTCCGCTGCTCAGTGCAGCCATGGACACGGTCACCGAATTTCGGCTGGCGATCGCCATCGCCCGAGAAGGGGGACTGGGGATTATCCACAAGAATATGTCCATCGACGAACAGGCCATTCATGTTGATAAAGTAAAGCGTTCGGAGCACGGGGTCATCACCGATCCGTTCTCCCTCTCCAAGGAACACACCATCAACGATGCAAACGCTCTCATGGCCAAATACCGCATATCGGGGGTGCCCATCACCAGCTCGGAGGGAAAGCTGGTGGGTATACTCACCAACCGAGACCTTCGGTTTGAGACGGACTACACAAAAAAAATATCCGAAGCCATGACCAGCGAAAACTTGGTCACTGCCCCCAAGGGCACAAACTTAAAGCAAGCCCAAGAGATTTTAGCTCGCTATAAAATTGAAAAACTTCCTCTCATCGACGAGGATGGCAAACTCTGCGGACTCATCACCATTAAAGATATTGAAAAATCCATCCAATATCCAAACAGCGCCAAGGACGAACGGGGCAGACTGTTGGTGGGTGCTGCCATCGGTGCGGGTAAAGATGCTTTGGATCGTGCCAAGGCACTCATCGATGCCAACGTGGATATTTTGGCGGTGGATACCGCCCACGGGCATCATCAAAACGTGTTAGATACAGTAAAAAAGATTAAAGAAGTGTTTCCCGATATCGATTTAATCGCTGGAAATGTGGCCACGGCCGAGGCAACCAAAGATTTAATCAAGGCCGGTGCCACCTGCGTGAAAGTGGGCATTGGCCCCGGTTCCATCTGCACCACCCGGGTGGTTGCGGGCATTGGTGTGCCCCAGTTCAGCGCCGTTGCAGAGTGCTGTGAAGCGGCAGCCAAGCTTAATATTCCCGTGATTGCAGACGGGGGCATTAAATATTCGGGGGACATCACAAAAGCTTTGGCGGCAGGTGCTGCCTGTGTGATGATCGGCAGCCTGTTTGCCGGCACGGACGAAAGCCCCGGAGAACTGGAAATCTATCAGGGCAGAAGCTTTAAGGTATACCGGGGCATGGGTTCCCTGGGCGCCATGAAGAAGGGCAGTTCGGATCGATATTTTCAGGAAAATGCACAAAAATTGGTGCCCGAAGGGGTGGAGGGCAGAGTGCCGTTTCGAGGTTCCCTGTCCGATATGATCTTTCAGTTGGTGGGCGGTGTGCGCTCAGGTATGGGGTATGTTGGGGCTAAAAACTTATCCGAACTGGTCAAATATGCTCAGTTCGTTCAAATAACAAATGCGGGGCTGTTGGAAAGCCATCCTCACGATATTTTCATCACCAAAGAGTCCCCCAATTACACAGTTCTTTCCAGATGATAAGGAGTGTACCCATGAAAGAAAAAAGAGACGAATTAGACGTAAAGTATCAAGAGTTACTAAAAATATTAAAGGAGTACGGCAAGTGTGCAGTGTGCTTCTCGGGGGGCATGGACAGCTTTATCCTGCTGCTCGCCGCGAAAGAAGCCGTGGGTAAGGAAAACGTCATTGCCATTACCATGGACACCGAGTTCTACCCTCGGGAGGACATCGATCGCACCTCCTCCACCATCAAACAAATTGGGGTGGAGCACGTGATCATCAGCCTAAAACTCATGGTGGATGAAAAGATCACCAAAAACGACGAAAACCGTTGCTACTACTGCAAAAAGGCCATGATGACCCGGGCGAAGCTGGAGTGCGAAAAGCGCAACATCCCCGTGTTGTTCGAGGGAACCAACGCTTCGGATATTTTCGACCACCGTCCCGGTATGAAGGCCTGCGACGAAGTGGGTGCCAGAAGTCCGCTGAAGGAAGCGGGATTAACTAAACCCGAAATTAAGGAACTGCTCTCCAAAAAGGGTTTCTTTGAAATCGTTCGCCCCCCCGATGCCTGCCTTGCATCCCGCATTAAATACGACGAACCCATCACCCTTGAAAAGTTAAAGATGACGGATGCAGCCGAGGATTATATTAAAATATTCGGCTATCAAGTGCTGCGGGTGCGCAACGTTTCGGGCAAGGCTGTCATCGAGCTGGATAAAAACGAGATCCAAAACTTTAAGGAAAAACACTTGGCTATGGTGGAAAAGAAGCTTTTACAACTGGGTTATACCGGTGTGGAAGTGGCAAAGGGAGGTTACGTTCATGGTTCCATGAACAAGCCAAAGAGCGCCAATGCCTAAAGACATCGCTGCCATTTTAGACCAACTCACTATTGGAACCATATCCAAGGCGGATGCGGAGGAGAAGCTGCAACAGCTTCTCTATTCGGACTTGGGTTTTGCAAAAATCGATAACCTTAGAGAGCGCAACAAGGGCTTCTCTGAGGTTGTTTACTGTTCTGGGAAAACCCCGGAACAGTCTGCTGCAATCGTTTCGGTGATGGCGGGTAAGGCAAACGTTCTGCTCACCCGGGCGGACGAAGCCACTTACCGTGCTGTGCATCAGGTGGACAACACCTGTTGCTACAACGAAATTGCCAAAACCATTGTGGCTTATCCGGCACCTGTAAAAAAGTCCGGGGGCACCATCTTGGTGGCCTGTGCAGGCACTTCGGATTTATATGTTGCCGAAGAGGCTTTTGTTACGGCAGAAGTCATGGGCAACAACGTGGAGCGGCTGTACGACGTGGGCGTTGCGGGCATTCACCGCTTGCTCTCCAATGCAGACAAATTAAGGCAGGCCAGTGTGGTTATTGCCGTTGCGGGTATGGAGGGAGCACTGCCCTCGGTGATCGGAGGGTTAACCAGTGCCCCCATTATTGCCGTGCCCACCAGCGTGGGTTACGGGGCAAACTTTGGGGGGCTGTCCGCACTGCTCACCATGCTCAACAGTTGCAGTGCGGGTATTAGCGTTGTGAATATTGACAACGGATTTGGTGCAGGCTATCAAGCAGCACTGATCAACAACTTGACGAAGGAACGAGTATGAGAATTCTGTATTTAGATTGCTTTTCGGGTATATCGGGCGATATGTTCTTAGGGGCACTGCTGAGCCTATCGGACGTGTTCGAAGACTTGAGCCTAGAGCTCGGCAAATTAAACCTGCCCTTTTCCATAACGGCACGTCCCGCCAATAAAAACGGCGTATCGGGGATTGATGTGGACATTCACGAACACAGCCATACCCATGATCATCACGATCATCACCATGCGCATGGACATCACCACGATCATCACCATGATCATGATCACGAAAATGAACACGACCATGAGCATCATCACGATCATGAGCATGAGCATCATGAGCACGACCATGCGCACGAGCACAATCACCAAAGCAGTGGTGCGCATCACCACCGGGGATTTTCCGAAATATGCCGGATCATCGATGGTTCAACCTTAAGTCATGGAGTGAAAGCTCGATCCAAGGCTATCTTTCAAAAGTTAGCCGAATCCGAAGCGGCTGTACACAACGCAACCATCGAGGAGGTGCACTTCCACGAAGTGGGGGCCATCGATGCCATTGGAGATATTGTGGGGGCTTGTGTGCTCTTGGAGCTGCTTAATATCGACAAAGTGTATGCCTCTAAAATTAATGTGGGCAGTGGAACAGTTATGTGTGCCCATGGGGTGTTAAACGTGCCCGCACCAGCCACCCAAAAGCTGCTCAGCGGTTTGGAAATCTTCTCAAGGGGAGCGGGAGAGCGCACCACCCCCACGGGAGCTGCCATTGTTGCAACCATAACAGACGGACAGTGTGCCCTGCCCAGTGCACGTTTGATAAAGAGCGGATACGGCTTTGGCAAAAAGGACTTCGGTGAGTTAAATGCCCTGTGCGCCTACCTTTTGGAGACCTGTGAGGAGCAAACGCAAAGTGTATGTCTGCTCGAAACCAATATAGACGACATGACGGGAGAAGAACTGGGTTTTGCCATGGAACGGCTGTTTGATGCCGGTGCCCTGGACGTTTTCTTCACCCCCATTTATATGAAAAAGAACCGTCCAGCGCACAAACTCTCGGTTTTATGCCATGAGACCATCAAAGAGGAACTGCTGACAACACTCTTTAAACACACCACCACCTTGGGGGTGCGGGAACAAACCATTCAGCGCCACACGCTTAATCGGCAGGAAATTGTCAATAAAGACGGTGTACGGATGAAACATGCCAAGGGTTATTCCATAGACCGCAAAAAAATAGAATATGAAGATGTGCGATTATACGCACAGGATCACAATATTGATTTTAGACAGGCAAAAAAGGAGCTTATTGATGAATAGAGAGACTGTCATTTTATTGGATTTTGGGGCACAGTACAGCCAATTGATCGCCCGAAGGGTGCGGGAGCAAAACGTATTTTGCGAGATTTTGCCCTACAGCGCTTCATTTGAAACCATTATGCAAAAGAACCCCGTGGGTATCATCCTCACCGGCGGCCCTGCCAGCGTCCTTGACGAAGATGCACCCAAGTGCGATTCCCGGGTGTTTATGTCGGGCATTCCCGTGCTGGGCATTTGCTATGGCGCACAGCTTATGTCCCACATGTTAAACGGAAACGTGAAGCGGGCAGACGTGCGGGAGTACGGCAGCACCGAAATTCACTACAGCAATTCCAAACTCTTTGAGGGTATGGGTGAAACGGCCGTTTGCTGGATGAGCCATACCTATTATGTGGATAAACCGCCCAAGGGTTTTGATATTATTGCCACCACGGACAATTGCCCCTGTGCTGCCTTTGAAAACAAAGATATGTCCCTCTACGGGGTGCAGTTCCACCCGGAAGTGGCCCACACAAAGAATGGCACGCTGGTCATCAAGAACTTTTTATACGAGATCTGTAAGGTTTCGGGCGATTGGAATATGAAAAACTTTATAACCCGTTCGGTGGAGGAAATTCGCAACACCGTTGGGGATAAAAAAGTGTTGCTGGGCCTTTCGGGGGGTGTGGATTCCTCGGTGGTGGCAGCCCTTCTCAACAAGGCCATCGGCAAGAATTTAATTTGCATTTTTGTGGATCACGGTCTGTTACGCAAGGACGAAGGAGATGAAGTGGAGCGGGTGTTTGGCAAGGGGCTTGATATCAACCTCATCCGCGTGAACGCACAGGAGCGTTTTTTAAAGAAACTTGCAGGCGTTACTGAACCCGAGCAAAAGCGAAAGATTATCGGGGAGGAATTTATCCGGGTATTTGAGGAAGAGGCCAAGAAGCTGGGTAGGGTTGAATTTTTAGCCCAGGGCACCATTTATCCCGACATCGTGGAATCGGGAACGGGGCATGCGGCTGTGATCAAGAGCCACCACAACGTGGGTGGTTTACCCGAGGATGTGGATTTTGAGCAAATTATTGAGCCATTGCGGGATTTATTTAAAGACGAAGTGCGCTCTGTGGGGGACGAGCTGAATTTACCCCATCACATCGTATATCGCCAACCTTTCCCCGGCCCCGGGCTTGCCATTCGCATTATTGGGGAAATCACCGAAGAAAAGCTTTCCATCTTAAAGGAGGCGGATTTTATCTTCCGGGACGAAGTTGCAAAACACGGGCTGGACGACGAGATATGGCAATATTTCGCTGTACTCACAGGGATGCGCAGCGTGGGTGTTATGGGAGATGAGCGCACGTATGATTACACCATTGCCCTTCGGGCAGTGACCAGTGTGGACGGCATGACGGCCGATTGGGCGAAAATTCCCTATGATGTGTTGGGGGCCATCTCCAACCGGATCATCAACGAAGCCAGCCACATCAACCGCATTGTGTACGATATTACGTCCAAACCCCCTGCGACTATAGAGTGGGAATGAAAATCCAAACTGCGAAAACCCGCATAAATAGGGAGTTTTCAAGGGTTTAGACAGTGCTGTGATACTGGTTTGATACTAGATACACGGCAACCCACATATTCAAAGGACAGTAAAAAGTCCGCTTGAACGCAAAGTTCAGG
>CAYVRJ010000006.1:0-172696 GCA_964453645.1 uncultured Clostridia bacterium | reverse complement strand
AAAAAAGTGAACCCCCTTTGTTAGTATTTTGTCTAACAATTGGGGTTCACTTCAGGGGAAATGTGAAAATTTGCACGATGTTATCATTAAAAAGTGCAACCTATGTTTGAACCCCGTACAAAAAATCGCACAAATATCTTTCACAAGTATTTGTATATATCAAAAAATGTGTTATAATGAAAGAGAGAACATACTGGGAGAATTAGCTTGAGTACAATCAATGATGTCGCTAAGTTGGCTGGCGTTTCCAAAACCACCGTGTCCAAGATTCTGAGCGGCAAGACAAACATTCGACCCTCCACCTTGGAAAAGGTGAACAATGCCATTATGGAGTTAAACTACGTTCCCAACTGCTTTGCCCAAAGCATGAGAACAAACAAAACCAAAGTCATCGCCATACTCATCCCCGAGCAGTACAACTACGGTTATCTCGAACTGTTGCGCTCCATTGAGGACGTGGCTATTAAAAACGACTACATGACTTTCGTGTGTTCCACAGGAACCAATGCGGAGTACGAATATCAATATATACGAGAGGCCTTTCGGCGCAAGGTGGATGGCATCATATTTTTCTCCTACGTCCACATTGAAAAAAACATGAAATACCTCGAAAAAATATCCAAAGACATTCCCGTCGTGGTCATGGACAACATCTTGGAGGGTGAAGAACTCACCACCATTCGCACCGACGGCTGTGAACTCACTCGGCGTATGGTCAACATACTGATTAAAAATGGCCGCAAGCGCATTGCCTATATTAAAGCCGAAAAAAAGTTTAACGCAACTCGTGAACGGTTTCAGGGATACCTCCTGGGGCTGTTGGATCAAGGTATTGACGTGTGCGAGGATTGTATCGTTACCTCCGACTTCACCATGGAAGGGGGGTACTTAGCCGCAAAACGGCTGATGCATTTGAAAAATCCTCCCCAAGCGATTATGGCGACAACAGATATTATCGCCATTGGCGCCACCAATTTCTTGAAAGAAGCGGGTTACGAGATACCCAACCAAGTGGCTGTCGTTGGTTTCGACAACATTGAGCTTTGCACTTGGGTCAGCCCCAAGTTATCCACCATTTCACAAAACCAAAGGCTGGTGGGCGAGCGCAGCATGCACCTGCTCCTAGAGCGCATTAACGACAATTCCGTAGCTGTGTCCAACATTCTCATGCAGGGCGAAATGGTACTCAGAGAAACAACGTAAATTTTCAAATAAACCCAATTTAAACTGAATCATCTTTCCTCTGTATAACATACAGAGGTTAAAAATAACTCAAAAGTGGTAACGTTACCACTTATAAGAAAGGAAACAACTATGAACGAAAGAGAACGCTTTTTAAACACGTTTCGCTACAAGCCTGTGGATCGGGCTGTCATGTGGCCCCCTCTGGATGTTTGGCGCACAACCTGGAAGCGTTGGGAAGCGGAGGGTTACACCCAAATGACCACAGAGCTTGTGGGCGAGCACGGCGGTGCCGGAAGCTTAGGCTTTTGGGATTACTTCGGCTGCGACAGGCAAGACGAGATTGGCATCTATTACGGCTTCTCCCCCGGCTTTGACTACGAGGTGATCAGCGAGGACGAAAACATTATCACCTTTCGCAATCACGAGGGTATTGTCATGCAGGAATACAAGGAGGGCCGGGAAACCTCCATGCCCCATTGGCTGGACTTTCCCATCAAGACCCGGGAAGATTTCCAAAAGAACCTGTATCGCTGGGATCTAAACTTTGAAACCCGTTTCCCCAAAAACTGGCTCAACAAATGCAAACTCTGGAAGAATAGAAACGTACCCCTGCGCATGTGGGCAGACCGGGAAGGGGGCTTCTTTGGGCCGCTTCGCAACCTGTTTGGTTTGGAAGAACTCTCCATGCTCTTCTACGACGACAGCGAGTTTATCGAGGAAGTATTGGATCAAAAAGTAGCGTGCATGATCCGCATCATCGATAGAATTATGCAAGACGTGGACTTCGATTATTTTGTGTTCTGGGAGGACATGTGTTATAAGACAGGCCCCCTGCTCTCCCCCGAATTTTTCAAGAAATACTTAGTGCCCCGCTATAAAAAAGTGACAGATCATCTGCGCTCCAAGGGTATCGACATTATCTTTGTGGACAGCGACGGCGATGTGACGAAGCTGGTTCCCCTTTGGCTGGAAGCCGGTGTGAACGGCATACTGCCCTTCGAAGTCCAGTGCGGCATGGATGTCAATGCGTTCCGCAAGGAATACGGCAAAGACCTGCTCATCATCGGCGGCATCGACAAGCGTGCACTCATCACCGGAGGTAAGGACATCGACAATGAACTGAGGCGTGTGGCTCCCCTGGTTGAGCAGGGCGGATACATCCCCTGGCTGGATCACTCGGTCCCCCCAGATGTGAGTTACGACAATTTCTTATACTACATGCAGCAGCTTGAAAAACTCTGCTCGGGTAAACTGTAGATTTTTTTCAAACGAAAAGTCCCTGCAAGTCAGTGTGCAAGGACTTTTTGTTTGCTTATTTTTAGACCGCTGTTTATAAAAGAGTCACCAATTTTTTCATTACTTCGGTTGCTAAAATCGTCTGACCCTTGGGGTTTAGGTGCAAACCATCCTCAATGGTAATGTCATCGGGGTTAAGATTTGCATAAATGGGACGCATATCCACCAGCAGCGCGTTGTTATTCTTTGCAACGTCATCGATGACAGCGTTGTAAGCCTCGTAATCTTCTTGGCGATACAAAATATTCCACCCCGCAAGCGCAACGTCCATCTTCTTCATGTCGTAGGGGGGCAGTGTAATGAGCACAGGCTTGCATCCTATGGCGCAAAGCCCCTTCACAACAGCCTCTAAATCTCTGCGGTACTCGCCGATGCTCGTGTGGTTCATACCCAGTGGGTCGTTTGTGAAGCGCATATCGTTTGTTCCGATCATAATCACCGCAATGGTGGGCTGAAAGCTGGCAATGCCGGGATAAAACGAAGTGTATACATCGCTGACTTTATAACCGGATATGGCAAAATCTTTGATTGTAATGGTTTCATACTCCTTGAGTATATGTGATACAATTTTTTGATGGCTCATTCGATAGGAGGTGATGGAATCTCCCAAATAGGCGATGTGCTGCTCCTTTGTTTTATCAATTGCCAGAAGGGGAACGGCTTTTAAAACTTCCTGTGCATTTTTTGCATTTTCTGTTTCGTGTTGGGCTAGCACCAACTCCATCTCCTCTTTGGAAATTTCATACACCGAACAAAGCCGCTTGGCATCATCGTCCTTTATGCCAATATCCACATACGCTTTGTGCAGGTTAAAAAGTAAATTAAAGGTATTTTGAAACATGACACTCTCCTTAAGTAAATTGACGGACATATCTTGCCCGCCAATTTGCTGTTCTTTTTATAATCCAATAATTTGTTTTGTCATTTCGACCCACTGGCTAATGCGGTTCATATCGCCGTTTAAATCATAAACGTCCCGAACCACAAACTCCACCACCTGATCCTTTGTGCACTTCCACGTGCGTTCAATATCCGCTTTTGCCCCCTCCCAATTGGGTTTTGGGCCGCTTATGAAGGTTGGGTTTGGTTTGCGGCAGTAGACGTATTTATTGGACAAAATCTCCGCCACTTTCTCAAAGTTATTCCACCCCGAAACCGATACGGTGCGAAGCTTGGGGATGGCTTTCATCACCAGCTCAATGCGGTCGTCAATGGGTTCGCAGCAGCCGTAGGACACCAAACCGAACTTGTTGCAATATGCGGCCAAATGGGGCAGGAACAGTTCGCCGTACATCTGGGGGGAGAACAGGTTTGTCTCCTGGGACTCGCACCAGGTCCAGCAGTCGGAGAAGTCTACCTCCTCCTTTGTGCCCACTTCGGGTAATCCCGTTACATAACCATAACCCGATGGGCCTGCAAACTGGTTGTCGGTGTTGAGGGAAAGAATCTTTTCCTCTTTGAGCCAATGAATAAAACGTTGCCTGTCGTCCGACAAAAACTGCATCAGTTCGTTTAAGGCCTCGGGGCAGTCGTAGGGCCAAAACATCATATTTTCGTTGCCCACCAGCTTAAACAAATCCATGGTGATTACCGGTGCATTGTTGCCGCAAAAGGGTGTGAACCCCAAGTCTGCAAACCAGTTGTCGTAGTTGCCCACCACCACCGGCAAAATATCGCCAAAAACCCCTTCAAAGGCTTGCTTCACGCACAGGGTGCGCTCTCTGTCCACAAAGAACGAACGGGGTTTTAGCTTGCTAAGATCCTCGGGGGTGGAAATGGGGAAATTAGAAACATACCCCAGAGAATTTTCCGCATGGTGTTCAACGATTTGAACGCCGTAGTCCGAGCGGATCACCCGCCACGCAAGGCGAAAGTATGGCTCTAACACGATATCGTCCTTCACCTGTTCATACTGCTTAATGGCGTATAAAAACGTCTTTTCGGCGTTGCGCAAATAGAAGTTTTCGCATATCAGTTCGCTGTCCTTCACAAACCCGCTGATCGAAAATGTTTCAAATAAAATCATGGGTCGCTCGGGGGATAGATCCCGCACTGCCTTCCACTGGCGCTTCTTGGTTTTTATATCGTCGCTGTGAGCAATTTCAGCGTAGCGCTGGGCTAAGGAGCGCAAGCGTGTAATCTCGGCAGGGGTGGGGTTGATGGCCACTGCACCCGCATCATCCACTTGAATCTGATTTGAATACGTCTGATACTTCTCGTTCATGGCTCCCTCCTCAATAAACCCCGCACTCCATAATGGTATCTACCATAGCCTTGTAGTTTTCTACCGGCACATCGTTCATAATGCTGTGGTTGGAGCTGCAAATATAACGCCCACCCGGCTTCATGATTTCGATCTGCTGGGCAACGGCCTTTTTCACCTCTTCGGGTGTGCCAAAGGCCAAGGGCCCTGCGATATCGATATTGCCGCTGATGGTAATCTTATCGCCGTATTTCTTTTTTATGTCGTAAATGTCCATGCAGTACGGTTCAATGGGGTTGATGCCGTCCACGCCCATCTGCATGATGATATCGTCGAAAATTTCGGTGATCTTGCCGCAGCTGTGGAAGAGCACGGGTACATCGGCCTGTTTGCAAATGTTGACCATCTTTTTATACCTGGGCAGCCACAGTTCCTTAAACTTTTCTGGGTTCATAAACACACCCGAACCAAAGGCGATGTCGTCCCCTAAGAAGACAAACGTGATATTGCTGTCCAGAGCAATTTCAATGACCTTCATGTAGTAGTCCAGGCACTTATCCATTAAATACTCAATAAACTCGGTATCCGTATACGCCAGCGAGAAGAAATCTTCAAAACCCACCAGAAATTGATAACACGTCTGAAAGATGGTTCCCGTGAGAATAAAGGTTCCGATGTTGGTGCCCTTGATGGCCTCGTTGTAGATGTCGAAGTATTTCTTCCGGGGAGCAAAGTCCAACTCCCAGTCGGGCAGCACGATCTTTTCCAAATCTTCAAAGCTCTTGATTCGGCCATCGTTGACGATGTGTAAGTCACCCTTTTCGTCCTTATATTTAAATGGTGCCCACAGGGCTTCAAAACCAATGACATCCTGCCCGTTAAAGTTGACAATTTCAATATAATCCTTTGGGTTCATGGGGGGATTCACAAAGGTTTCATCCGAAGCACCCCGTGCCGCAGCCAGTGTGGAACCCACTTCTCTGCCTAAAATTCCCTTACAAACCTCTTCTTCGATAGCAACTTCAAAGTGGGGTACCCGATCGGTCTTTTCTCCCCGCAGGCAGGCGACAATGCGCTCCTTGTTGGGTTTTCTGATATCGTTCATGTTAAACTCCATTCCGCCGCTCCACTTGCGGCACAAATAATCATTAAGGAATCTTTCACACTAAACTCCTTTCACTCTGGTAACTCTACGCCTTGTAGCTCTTTTTGAGCTGACCACTTCTGATAACATCCAGCAATACGGCCAGAATGAGGATTGCACCGGTGACGATCATCTGAACATAGGCGTTTACGCTGAGCAGCGTCAGGCCGTTGTTGATGGTCTGCAAGACTAAAATACCCAGCAAGGTGCCCCACATGGAGCCTTTCCCCCCCGACAAGCTCAATCCGCCTAGGATGATGGCAGACAGTGTTGTCATCTCTGTGCCCGATCCGGACTGGGGCAGCGCAGCGCCCAACTGGCAGGCCAGCAGGAAACCCGCAAAGGATGCGGTGACGGCCGAAATGACATATGCGGCAAACTTCACCCTCTTTGCGTTGATGCCCGAGAGGAAGGAAGCGTTTTCGTTTCCGCCGATCATGAACACCTTTCTGCCAAAGATGGTGTATTTTAGAACGAACAGTGCCAATAAGAAGAACAAGATGGCTACGAGTACCGAATAGGGAATGACATCAAAGAGTCTGCCCCGGCCAAAGGCGATCATCACGGGATCTTTAATCATAACGGTCTTGTCGGTAATTGTCCAAGCAACGCCCCGCAGAATCTGCATGGTACCCAGGGTGGTGATAATGGGGTTAATTTTAAATACGGAGATGAGCGTTGAGTTGATCACGCCCATGGCGATACCCAGCACGATGGACAGCAGGATTAACGGGATTAAGGTGAACCCCTGGTTAAAGGCCAACAGGGCGCATACCACGCTGGCCACCGCCCCCACCGAGTTTTGTGAAATATCCATGCCCCCTGTGATCATGGCAATGGTTGCTCCCGATGCACGAATGAGGATAACAGACGAAGCCAGTAGTATATTCATCAAGTTATCTATGGACAAAAAGTAGGGCGAAGCAAAGGTCAGCACCACCCAAATGATGATCAGTGCAACCAATAAACTCAGGTTGTTACCCATGCCCGATAGCGTACTTTTAAACGAGGGTCTCCTCGCCCCCAAAGAATTGTTATTCATCTCTCTCCTCCTACAGCAATATGCAAAATATCCTTTTGAGTGAACTCCTGCCGATTGAATTCACCTCTGATATACCCTTCCTTAAAGACCAATATTCTGTCGGCAATACCAATTGTCTCGGGCAATTCCGAGGAAACCATAATAATGGCCATGCCCTGCTTACAGAGTTTTTCCATGGTGCGGTATATCTCAACTTTGGCGCCAACGTCAATACCCCGGGTGGGTTCGTTGACGATGAGTACCTTTGGGTCCACCAGCAGCCATTTGGCTATGACAATCTTTTGCTGGTTTCCGCCCGAAAGCGATTCCGCCGCCACATAAGGCGTGGGCGTCTTGACGTTGAGTTTTTCAATCCACTCGTTGACAAGTGCCTCCTCTTTCTTTTTATCGATGACGATGCCCTTTTTCAAGCTGTCGATTTCGGTTACGGTCATGTTGTTGCGCACAGAGTGCATGAGCACCAACCCTTCCTTTTTGCGGTCGCTTGGAACGTACGCAATGCCTTTCTTTTTGGCAGCGATGGGATTGCTGATGTGCACCTCTTCGCCATCGATCAACACCTTACCTTTGGTCATATCCCGCTTGCCGATCAGCCCCTCCACGCACTCGGTGCGCCCCGAGCCGAGCAAACCAAACAGGCCCAGCAGCTCTCCCTTGCGCACACTAAAGGATATATCCTTTGCAAGTCCGCACTCCAGGTTTTGCACCTCCAGCACCACTTCGCCGATATCCGCCATCTCCTTGGGATACATATCCGAGATCTCACGGCCCACCATCAATTCAACCAACTGATCTTGATCCGTTTCCCCAATGTTGACAATGGCAACGCGTTTGCCGTCCCGCATGACCTGCACGCGGTTTGCCATTTCAAACACCTCGTCCAGCTTATGCGAAATATATATGATTGAAACACCTTGGGCAGTTAAGTCCCTGATAAAGGCGTACATTCGCTGAATTTCGGTTTCCGAAAGCGCAGACGTGGGTTCGTCCATGACCAGCACCTTCACATCTTTGGACACTGCCCGCAAAATCTCGATCATTTGTTTGTCGGCAACCGACAACTTACCCACCAGCGTAAACGGATCGTAGGGAAGATCAAACTTTTTCAAAAGTGCATCGGCATTCTTCCAAAGGGTTTTATAATCTACGGTTTTCAGCAACCCTTTCACGGGTAATTCCCCCATGAACAGGTTTTCTGCAATTGTCATTTCATCCAGATAATTCAGTTCCTGATAGATGATGGACACCCCCATATCTATCCGTTCCTTAGGCGATTTTTCGGAAGGAATTGCTTTCCCGTCCAGTAGAATCTCCCCCTCATCGGCAGAGACGGCACCGGATAAAATTTTAATCAACGTCGACTTTCCCGCACCGTTTTCACCGATTAAAGCCAAAATTTCCCCCGCTCTCAGCTCCAAATCCACATGGCTCAGAGCGAGAACACCGGGAAACTGCTTTGTTATTCCCTTCATTTCAAGTCTAAATGTTTCACTATTCATAACGTCTCCCTTCGGCTTTGCCAGCCGATCAGCCCAAAAGAGCTGCCACCACCCTAGGGAATTCCCCCAGGCAGTGGCAACTCAATGCGGCTAATAACTAGATGCCTATTTCCACTGAGCCATGTATTCATTAGACGATGCAAGGTATGCATCTAAGTCTTTCTGATATACGAACACGTGGTTCATTGTAACCTTGGTGTCGGGATCGGTATTTTTGCCCATTGCGATATCGATGCACAGGGGCACGATGTATGAGCCGTACTTCTCGGGATAGTACGCAACGGAACCCACCCAGCTCTTCGCTCCGCCTGCTTTCACAGTATCTACATACTGCTGAGAAACGTTGTGAGAAGCCAGAATGCAATCGTCCTGTCTGTTCAGGGTTTCAGCAGCAGCTAAAATACCCTGTGTGGTCTCGTCGTTTACAGCCACTGTACCCACGCTCTTCACGTTGGGGTTTGCTGTTAACCAAGCGGTGAACTTGTCTTTGCCGGCAATGGTGGTATCCGATCCGCCGCCGCCAAGGTCGATCCACTCGATCTGGTCTTCGGTTAAGGTGATGCCCTCTTTTGCAAGGCCGTCAATGGCACCGCCCATTCTCTTCTTAACTTCATCGCCGTTCTCGGAGTTGAAGAACAGTACCAGCTTCTCTAATTTGCCGTCTTTGTTTTCTTTTGCGTACTCAGCGATCGCCTTGCCGCACAGCTCACCAGCCTGCTGGTTGTTTGCGCCCATGAACCACGAACGTGATCCGTCGGCAGCAAAGTATTCAACGTCGATACCAACAACGCCCGCAATGCCCTTTTCCTTAGCAATGGATACGATGTTGCCGCCAACTTCTGCGTTTACGTTAAAGTCAACCAGCACGTTTGCACCCTGCATGATTAAGGTTTCGATCTTGGGAATAATCTGTTCTGCTTCAAAGTTGGATACTGCATACAGGAATTTTACTCCGGCTTTGTCCGCTTCGTACTTCATTCCGCCGTACACTTTGTTGAAAAACTCCAAGCTTTCTGTGCCAGCGTTGTAGCCAATGACTACGTCGGCAGCATTTGCTACATAATTCATGCCGGAATCGGCGGGAGCTGGTGCCGCTTCATCTGCGGGCTGAGCGGGAGCGGCAGGATCCGCCGGTTGGGCGGGTGCCGGAGCGGCAGCGGGCGCACATGCAGCAATGGCGAGTAATACAGCCAGTACAAGTACCACTGCGAGAGTAAATTTCTTCATCTTTTTTCCTCCTAAATATAGTTTTATGCATTTGTGTATAGTACATGAATGTGTATACACGAACATAAATCAAGGTGCAGAAAAGTGGGGAATGTTCTTTACTTTATCGTTAAACTAAATAAACAGTATATTAAATACTATTGGTTTTAAAAACAGCATATGCCATTCACCCCCCCGTTCCAAAGGAATCCATCGCCTAACAGGCTTTTAAGCTTTGGCGGAAAGTTTTACAAATGGCTTTCATTTCCAAACGGCATATTTCAATAATTCTTTTTTCTGCATACTACCACCTATACAGAGCACATGATTAAAACTTGAAAGGATACAACTTTTTAGTGTAGGTATAAAATATCATATGAATATCAAAAAATCAAGCCTTTTTTAAAATATTTTAGCAAAAAATTGATACTTATGTAGAATCTAACAAAACGATTCTGATAACGATACCAGATTTTTGCTTGTACCCCATCACATGAAAATAGTTGCCCCCAACCCCTAGAAAAAGCCCTTAATCACTGGGTTTTGCAGAAAAAAACGAAATTAAAAATTTTGTTTGACTTAAGCTGGGGTTTTATATATAATATTAGTTGTGTTTTTATCTCAATCCTGTTAAAAAAAGATAAGACATTTGGCAAACAAAGTATTTAATTATAGAACTTCAGGAGGATTTTTTACATGCTGCAAACATATCAACCAAAGAAGCGCCAGAGAAAAAAGGTGCACGGCTTCCGTCAGCGCATGAAAACCAGAACCGGTAGGCTCGTTTTAAAGCGCAGACGCCAAAAGGGCAGAAAAGTTTTAAGCGCATAAGTCAGGTGTCTTTTGAACAGACGCTACTCACTCAAGCGTAACAAAGAGTTCCGTTATGTCTATAAAACCGGTCGCAGTGTCGGGTGTAAGAACATTGTTCTTTTCTATCGCACCAAAAAGACGCCCGACCTTAGAATCGGTTTTTCGGTGAGCAGGAAGGTGGGCAAGAGTGTGGTTCGCAACAAGGTTAGGCGGAGAATGAAGGAAGCGATGCGCGCACTGATTGGCTCCACCGACCAAAGAGTTTTATTGATTTTCGTTGCAAAACCATCTATCACCCAAGCTCCCTACAAAACTGTCTCTCAAGACATAAAATATCTGCTTAAAAAAGCAGGTCTTTATAGTAATGAATAGTATTTTAAGAGCTGTTGTCAACATTCCAAGAAATTTTCTTCTTGGAACCATCTATCTCTATCAAAAAGCGATATCGCCGTATTTTCCGTCGCAATGCCGCTTTATTCCAACGTGTTCGGTATATTTTTGTACTGCTCTTAAAAAATATGGTTTAATAAAAGGAATGTATTTGGGTATACGGCGCATTCTGCGCTGTCATCCATTCTCGCCGGGGGGCTTCGATCCCGTCCCCTGACCAGTATCGGAGGAAATGAATTTGGATTTTTTAAATAATAACTTTATTTCAGAATTCTTCTTAATTGCTTTGCGATGGTTTTATTCGTTCTTAAGCGACTATTCCATTGCAATTGTTTTATTAACAATTCTCATGCGCGCAGTGCTGCTGCCCCTAGACTTAAAACAGCGAAAAAATTCCCGCAAGATGACGCAGATTCAGCCCGAGCTGGAATCCATTAAAAAGCGTTATGCCAACAACCCCCAGCTCTTTCAAAAAAAGCAAAAGGAGTTGTATGCCAAAGAAGGGGTCAAGCCCTTGGCCGGATGTCTGCCCTTGCTCTTGCAGTTGCCCATCTTCTTTGCATTCTTTGGCGCCATGCGGGTGCTTGCCAGCGAACAGACTGTGAACCTCATTCTCAACGCTGTAAACGATGGCGTGACCCAACTGCCAAGCTGGCTGTGGGTGCACAACTTCTGGCAGCCCGATTCGGGCCTTGAACCCATCCTGCCCCTGGGCCAAAACTTTATTACGTTCCTGCAATCTAACGGAACGTTCATCTCTCCCCAAACCCTATCCATTCTTCAACAAAAGAACATCGTCACCTTTGCCAACGGCAATTTCACATATGTTGCACAGACATACGACGCACTCACCAACAACATCCTCTCTGCCAACGGACTTGCTGGGCTGAACAACGGTTGGTTCATTCTTCCCGTTTTAGCGGGTGCATCTCTTTTCTTTCAACAGCGTCTCATGACCAATTCGGGCGTACAGCAAGACCAAGGTAAAATGATGATGTGGCTGTTCCCGCTGTTTTCAGTGTGGATCTGCGCCACTTCCAACACCGCATTTGCCGTGTATTGGCTAGCTTCCAACGTCTATGCATTGGGTCAGCAATCCACACTTGCATACATTGAAAAGCGCAAGTATTTGAAGAAACGTCCGCAGGCTTTAAAGGAGGCTTAAGATGAAATCAACAATTTCCAAAGGTAAATCGGTAGATGAGGCGATCTACAACGGGCTTAAGGAATTAGGACTTTCTATCGACGAGGTTTCCATTCAAATATTAGAGCAGGGATCCAAAGGGTTGTTTGGGCTGGGTAAAAGTGCCCTTGTATCCCTCACCGAGCGCTCTTTAGACGTTTCGGACGAAGAGGAAGATGATGAAGCGGGAACACCTGCTCCCAAGCCAAGTGTTCCCCGTCCTGAAAGGCAGCAGCAGCGCCCGCAATCACGGCCTCCCCAGCGCTCGGGTAACCCAAACAACAGAAGACCCCAGCGCAACACGAGCTCCGGCGGTGGCGGACGGCGGGAACGGGAGGAAACAAAGTTTGATCCCGAACAGCACGAACAAAAGCTGCAACGGCTGGGTTATGAGTTTATCTCCACACCGGCCACGGATTTCCTATCGGGCGTGCTCACATCCATGAAGCTGGATTGTCGCTTAGCTGTGAAACAAAACGACGACAACGTGAAAATTGACATTTTAGGCAAAAATTTAGGTATACTCATTGGCAGACGGGGTGAAACCTTGGATTCCCTGCAATATCTCACCAGCCTTGTGATCAACAAAGACAAGGAGAGTTACAAGCGAGTGACCTTAGACACCGAGGATTATCGGCGCAAGCGGGAGATCACTTTAGTGAAGCTGGCCAGACGGCTGTCTTCCAACGTGAAAAAGACTGGGCAGAAAATCGTATTAGAGCCAATGAATCCCTACGAGCGCAGAATTCTCCACTCCACTCTGCAAAACGACGAAATCATATACACCTATTCGGAAGGGGAAGAACCCAACAGATATGTTGTCATCGACCTTAAGAGAAATGGGTGATACAGTGTGTGGCATTGCCACCGCTTTTGGTAATGCCGGCATTGCTGTTGTCCGCATATCGGGCAGTGAAACGTTAACCTTTCTGCGAACAGTTTTTAAGAAAAAAGACGAAGTATTTAACCCCCGCTATATGTACTATGGGAGCGTTTATTTAAACGGTGCTGCCATAGATAACGGTATGGCGGTTTATTTTCCTGCGCCAAATTCCTACACCGGGGAGGATATGGCGGAAATCCACATTCACGGAGGGGAAATGCCCTCTAAGCTGTGTCTGCGTGCCCTCACGTCAGCGGGTGCAAAGCTTGCATCCCCCGGTGAGTTTTCCAAACGTGCATTCCTCAACGGCAAACTTAATCTAGCGGAAGCCGAGGCGGTGATGGACTTAATTACCTCCTCCACCGAAGCACAGGCGAAAAATGCCCTCTATCTTTTGCGGGGCAAGCTCTCCTCCGAGATTCAAACTGTCATCGATCAAACCACACATAACCTTGCGTTAATCGAAGCACTCATTGAATACCCCGAGGAAGAGGATTCGATTGCAGAAAATACCTCTCTAAAAAGAGACATAGAAAAGAGTATTACCTCAATTGATCAACTGTTGCAAACCTGTGATCAGGGGGATATGCTCAAAAATGGATACCGCATTGCATTAGCCGGACTACCCAATGTGGGTAAATCTTCTCTGTTAAACGCACTGCTCAAGCGAGATGCAGCTATTGTCACTGAAATTGCGGGCACCACCCGGGATGTCATTGAAGGTCAGCTCATCGTCAACAACATTCCTGTAATATTGTTTGACACTGCTGGAATCCGGGAAACCCAAGATGTGGTTGAAAAGTTGGGAGTTGAGCGCACCTATGCGGCTATGGACTCTGCCAACTTAATCCTGCTCATAACAGATGCACAGCAGCCCTTGAGCGACCATGAGCGCAAACTGCTGTTGTCCCATCAACACGTGGTGTTGGTGCGCAACAAGTGTGATGTGACAAGTGTTGAGATATCCGAAGAACACATTTGCATCAGCGCAAAGACAGGAGAAAACTTGGATTCTCTCATGGACTTGATCAAAAGTAAGGTTGGTACCATTCAATCCGAGCAGTGCCTGATCACCAACGAGCGGCACAAGAGCTGCTTACAGGCTGCCCGCAACAGTGCAATGTCTGCTCTACAGGCTCTCAATGACGGATACCCCCTAGATTTAATTGCCATCGATTTAACGGAAACTCGAAACGCTCTTTGTGAAATCACCGGAGAAGCCGTGAGCGAAGATATTATCGATGCTATATTTTCAAAGTTTTGTTTAGGTAAATAATATGAAGTATAATGGCGGAAATTTTGATATAATCGTGATTGGTGCAGGTCATGCGGGCTGCGAAGCGGCGCTTTGCTGTTCCCGCTTGGGTTTTAATACCCTACTGCTCACCATGAGCAACGATTCCATCGCCTATATGGCTTGCAACCCAGCCATCGGCGGCTCCTCAAAGGGACATTTGGTGCGGGAGATCGATGCACTGGGCGGTGAAATGGGCAAGTGTGCCGATGCCACTTTCTTGCAGATCAAACAGCTCAACACTGCCAAGGGCCCAGCGGTTCACTCCCTTCGTGCGCAAATCGACAAACAAGCCTACTCCCGGCGCATGAAGTGGACGCTAGAAAACAACGTGTATCTTCGGCAAGCCGAAGCCACCAGCATCCTCGTTGAAAACGGCAAGGCCTGCGGGGTGGTCACTTCCCTTGGGGCCATCCTTCGCTGCAAGGCTGTGGTTATGGCCACGGGCGTGTACCTCAAGGGTAAGATTTACATCGGCGAACACAACTATGCAAGCGGCCCTGCGGGTTTGTTTGGTGCAAACAGCTTGAGCCAATGCCTCCTGGATTTAGGCATGAAACTCCGTCGCTTTAAGACGGGTACCCCTGCCCGGATCGATCGGCGTTCCATCGACTTTTCTAAGTTTGAAGTGGAATTAGGTGACGTGAGTGGCTTGCACTTTTCCTTTAATCCTTTAGAAGTTTCCAACAAAAACGTACCCTGTTACTTGGGGTATACCAATCAGCAAACCCACGAGATCATTCGTGCTAATATGCACCGAAGCCCCCTCTTTTCCGGGGAAATAGAGGGAGTGGGCCCTAGATATTGTCCCTCCATCGAGGACAAAGTGAAGCGGTTTGCCGATAAAGAGCGCCATCAATTCTTTATTGAGCCTGAGGGCGAACACACCAACGAAATGTACATTCAGGGGATGTCGTCCAGCTTACCCGAGGAAGTGCAGATTGAACTGTATCGCTCCATTGTGGGACTATCAAACGCTCGGTTCACCCGCACTGCATACGCCATCGAATACGACTGCATCGACCCCACCACACTACAGTTGAGTTTGGAGTCCAAAGATGTGTCCGGGTTGTTCTTTGCTGGGCAAATCAACGGCACATCGGGTTATGAGGAAGCTGCGGCACAGGGGCTGATCGCCGGAATCAATGCCTGTAACTATTTAAACGACAATCCCCCCCTCATCATCGGGAGAAACCAAGGGTATACGGGGGTTTTAATCGACGATTTAGTCACCAAAGGCACCAACGAACCCTACCGCATGATGACCGCCCGGGCGGAATACCGCTTGCTCCTCCGCCAAGACAATGCCGATTATCGGCTCACTGAATATGGCAGAACGGTGGGGCTCATTGACGACACTGCATACAGGGCTTATGTTCAAAAATATGAAGCCATTGATCGGGGTATCGAGAAATTAAAGACCACTTCCATGGAGGGCATTCGCCTGAGCGAATGGCTCAAACGCCCTGAAATAAAGTTAGAAGCCCTCATGGATCGCTTGGATATGGACCTATCCCCTTCGGAAAAAAAGGAGATAGAAGCTCGTATTAAATACGAAGGGTACATTTTAAAACAGCAAAAGCAGGTAGAAAAGTTTCTATCATTGGAAGAAAAACCATTGGATGACACCATCGATTATATGGCTATTTCGGGTCTGCGTTTGGAAGCCCGGCAAAAGCTCCATGCAGTGAAGCCCAAAAGTGTGGGGCAAGCGAGCAGAATCTCGGGGGTTTCTCCCTCGGACATCGCCGTACTCTTGGTATATTTGGAGAAGCAGCATGTTTGAGACGTATTTTGAGTTGTTGCTAAAGGCCAACGAAACCATGAATTTAACCCGCATCACCGACATTGAGACGGCAAAGCGGGATCACTTCGACGACAGCATCAAACCCCTTTCGTTTATCCAAATCCCCCAGGGTGCCAGTGTGTTGGATCTGGGCACCGGCGGAGGATTTCCCGCAGTTCCCTTGGCCATCGCCCGACCGGACTTAAAGATTACCGCAGTGGATTCAACGGCCAAGAAGGTTGAATTTGTAAAGAGTGCCGTTGCAGCCGTGGGTATTCCCAACATCACATGTATTTGTGGACGTGCCGAAGAGTTAGGCCGAGATGCAAAACACAGGGAAAAATACGACTATGTCTTTTCCCGTGCCGTTGCAAAGCTCAACATCTTGCTGGAACTGTGTGCCCCCCTGTGCAGAAAGGGTATTGTGGCGTACAAGGGTATGAAGGCGCAGGAGGAGTTGCTAGAAGCAGCCAGTGCCATAAAAACCCTCTGCCTCTCCCCCACTGCTTTCACATATGATACAAAATCTATTTTATTTTTTGAAAAGATAAAAAAATGCGATACAACCTTTCCCAGATTATACCGCATCATTTTAAAAAAACCTTTATAAATTTTATCCTTTGTTTTTCTTATAACTTTCGTATCTTTGCTTTGCTTGTGCATAGGCAACTTTTTCCGCATTGGATTCTATCTTTAGTGCCGGAACTCTCTTTGGTTTACCCTGTTCGTCCAGAGCTACAAAGGTGAAAAACGCTGTTAAACACAGTTGAGACTCCCCTTCCACCTTCATGTCCTCAGAGTAGACACAAACCTTAATCTCCATGGACGTGCTGCCCACAAAGGTCAGCTCCGCCTCCACCGTGACCAACTGCCCCACATAAACGGGTTTTAAAAACAACAGCTCGTCCACCCGCAGGGTGACCACGTTGCTGCGGGCGTGCTTAAAGGCAACGGCACCGCCGCAGGTGTCCATCATTTTCATGATTTCGCCGCCGTGGGCGTTGCCCGCCGAATTCGCTTGGGCGGGCATAATGATATCGGCAATAATTGATCTGGATTGGGATACGGTTTTCTCCATGATTACTCTTTCACTTTTCTATTTGTCAACCGCACTTAGAATATCCGCATTCTCTGCAAACAATACAGCCTCCCTCGTGGGTGACAGTGCCACCGCACTCGGGGCAATAACACACCTGCTTATCCCCGTTCATAGTGGGAGCAGCCACAGTCTCGGGAGCGACAATCTTTTGCTTTTCCCACAGTTTCACTGCACGCTCCAAAGCTCTGCCGATTGCATCGGGGCAGGAGAGCACGTTTAAGTCCCCTCTTCTCAGGGTTGCGTGGCAGCGAATGCCCCGCATCTGCTCAACCACAGACTGTAAGTCCACGCCTGCTCTTAAGGATGTGGAGATGAGCCTGGAAGTTGCTTCGGACTGGGAGGGGCAACCGCCCGCTCTGCCCAGGTTGGTGAACACTTCACAAATGCCCTTTTCGTCAAAGTTTACGGTTATGTATAGGTTGCCACAACCGATCTTTACTTTTTCCGTCAAACCAAAGGTTATGCTGGGACGCTCACGGGGAATGATGGAGTCGTCACAGTCGTGTTTATCTACACAGGTTTCACAAGAAGCACCGCAGGGTTGCTGCACTGGCGGCAGTTCACTCTTAACGGGTTCGGGTTCGGGCATAACCAAGGGTTGTTGAACGGGCTGTGGTTCTTCCACAATTTGCTCAACAGGCTGTTCAACCACTTCCTCCGGCACAGGTTCGGCCACAACTTCGGGTTCAGCTACGGGTTCTGGCACTTCGGGTTGATCTTCAGAGATGATTTCTTCGATCTCTTCCGTTGTATAGACTTCATCCTGCATAACGCCCGGAATGGATTCTTCTGTATATTCCTCTACCCGGTCTTCTTCATACATGGCTTGCATGTCAAACTTGGGTAGTCCATCGCTGGCTGCCGCAACGTTGACTTCTTTTACGTTTAATACCTGTGCTTCTCTGGATTTGTCGCGATAAATCGTAACCCCTTTGAGACCCATTTCGTATGCCAACAGGTAAACCTCTGCAATGTCTTCCTTGGATGCATCTTGGGAGAAGTTCACCGTCTTGGAAACGGCGTTGTCCGTAAAGGTTTGGAATGCCGCCTGCATCTTCACGTGATATTCGGGTAAAATGTCGTGGGCAGTCACAAACTTGCGCTTTACGTCCTCGGGTAAATCTGTATACTTGAGGGTACCTTCGTTTGCAATCTGTTCCATCAGTTCGGAGGTGTAGAACCCTCTCAGCTTCATGTACTGTTCAAAATAGGGGTGTACTTCCATCATGTGGTCGTTGTCCATGACGTTGCGAATGTAGGACAGGGCGAACACAGGCTCGATTCCCGAGGAAGCGTTGCAAATGATGGAAATGGTGCCGGTGGGCGCAATGGTTGTCACCGTTGCGTTGCGCATGGGAATCTTTGCTTCTGCAAAGGTGCTCTTGTCGTACAGGGGGAAGTTACCCCGGATGAGCGCCAAGCGACTGGACGCTGCCTTTGCCTTTTCCTGAATAAACTTCATGAGCTTTTCAGCCAAAATAACAGCATCGTCGGAGTTATAGGGAACGTTTAAGATGTAGAGCAAATCTGCAAAGCCCATGACCCCAAGGCCAATCTTTCTCGTTGCCTTGGTTACTTCGTCGATAATGGGCAGGGGATAGCAATTCACATCGATGACGTTGTCGAGGAAGTGCACTGCAGTTTCAATACACCGCTCTAAATCGTCGTAGTTAATCTCTCCGTCTTCCACAAATTTTGCCAAGTTGATAGAGCCTAAGTTGCAGCTCTCGTAGGGCAGCAGGGGCTGTTCGCCGCAAGGGTTGGTGGATTCAATCTCTCCGGCAGCGGGCACAGGGTTGTCCCTGTTTAACCGATCTAAAAAGACGATACCCGGTTCACCGCTCTCCCACGCCAATTCAACGATTTTTTCAAATACGCCCTTGGCGCTGAGGCTGCCCACAATCTTTTTATCTCTGGGATCAATGAGATCGTATATATCGTTTTGCAGCACTGCCCGCATAAACGCTTCGGTGATACCCACGCTAATGTTAAAGTTGGTAAGTTCCTTAAGATCCTTTTTGCAGGATATGAAATCCAATATGTCGGGGTGATCTACTCTGAGGATACCCATGTTGGCTCCCCGCCTAGTTCCCCCCTGCTTCACCGCCTCGGTTGCAGCATTAAACACTTTCATGAAGCTGACAGGACCCGAAGCCACGCCCCCAGTGGATGCCACTGTGGAACCCGCTGCACGCAAGCGGGAGAAGGAAAAACCTGTGCCACCACCGCTCTTGTGGATGAGGGCTGCATTTTTCAGGGTATCGAAGATACCCTCCATGGTGTCGTCGATAGGCAGGACAAAACATGCGGACAGCTGACCCAACTGTTTGCCCGCATTCATCAGGGTGGGTGAGTTGGGCATAAATTTTTGGGAAATCATCAGATCGTAGAATTCCTGTGCGGTTTCCTCCGTCGTGGTTCCGCTAAGATAAAGCTCATCCCCCCCGGCAATATAGTTGGCAACCCTAAAGAACATCTCTTCAATGGTTTCAACCACTTCGCCGTCTGCATTGCGCAGCAGATAACGCCGTTCTAAAACTTTTTGTGCATTGTTTGAAAATTCCATTTCCCCACTCCTAATTTTTATAATGTTTATAATAGTATTGCAGCAGTTCAACGTTCCCGCCTGTGGATATGAATTCAACCCCGGGGGAATCGCTTACAAAGCCTATTTCCCGTGCAATCAGCACATTTTTTAATTGGTTTGCGGTGCCCAAATTTCCATCGAAAAACGTTGGCACAAAACCTCGCTTTTCTTTGAAATATTGTTCAATTTCTTTTTTTACAAAGATAAAGTGGGTACACCCCAGCACCACAGCGCCAAAATTCCCGTTATTATTTTCAAGAATTTTGTCAAGTGCCCCCGCAACATCATTATAGCGTATTTTTCCGCTGTCTACAATCCCCACAAGCGCACTTGCACCCACTGAAACCACTCTTTTATTGATATCCAGCCGATCCAACAGTTGCAAATACCGCTGTTGGGCAACGGTTGCGTTGGTTGCAAGGCATAAAACATCCCCCTGCGTCTGCAAAAGGGCAGGTTTGATAGCCGGTTCCATGGAGACAACGGGAATGTTTAACTCCAACCTCAGCTCGTTTACCCCCAAGGTGGTGGCCGTGTTGCAGGCCATGACAATGGCGCCAACGCCCTGTTCATAGAGTTTTCTGCCACAGTGCAGGGTGAGCCTGCGAATTTCTTCCTGAGACTTTGTGCCATAGGGTGCATTGGCAAAATCGGCAAGATAAATAAAGCTTGCTTCGGGTAATACCCGCACCGCTTCGATTAGAAAACTCACACCGCCGCAACCCGAATCGAATACGCCAATTTTGTTTGCTCCCTGTCGCATGTCAATCTCTCCCGCCACAATATCTTGTGTTAATCCAATCATACACTAACAATATATCTGTGTCAACGCTTTATTGGTTTTGTTCACGAATATATTTTACCAAGGCAGAATAGCATGTATAAACAGGAGAAAAAGTTATGAAGAGAAAAAGCAAGAAATTTGTCACCCTCGCCACCCTCATGCTCATCGCCATGATTGCAGCACTGGCCGTCAAAGGCGGCGATCGGCCTGCCAGCGCAGAAGTTTCCCCCATTGAAATTGAATACGTTGAAAAGCAGAGCGGACTGTCCTCTCTGGGTATTTTTAGCAGTGAATTTGGGGCAGCAAACGCCGTACCCCCTCTTCCCCTTGCATCCACCCCCGACAATTATAGCGATTACTCGGATACCCCCGATATTACCAACGAAATTATTTTGGAAATTCAAAAGGCCGGCGGAAGCGGCAGCAAACTGCAACTGCTCTCCGGCGTACCTCAGGCGCTGATCTATCACACCCATACAACCGAAGCCTATCGTCCGGCATACGAGGGTGAATACAAAGAGAGCTCTGCTTGGCGCACCAACAACAACGACAAAAATATCACTGCTGTGGGAGAAGCCCTTCGGCAAGAGCTTGAGAAATATGGCATCAATTCCATACACGACTACACCAACCACGAACCTCCCAAGCTGGCCACTTCGTATTCTCGGTCGGTGCTGACCATGGAAAAATATAAAAAGCAATACCCCAACATGCCCATCTATATCGACGTTCATCGGGATGCGGCCAACGTGGAGACCAATGCGGATGACGTGGTGGTGGTGGACGGCAAGCGGTGTGCCCGGGTTATGTTTGTGGTGGGTGCGGGAACCTCCGACTCCCTCATCAACATGGAAAAGCCCAATTATAAGGAAAATTATCAATTGGCGCTCAACATCACCAACACCCTCAACAAGTTGAACCCCAAGTTTACCCGGCCCATTCGGGTGAAGAGCGGCAGATACAACCAACACATCAGCAGTGCCTGTTTGTTAATTGAAGTGGGTCACAACGCAAATACCCTGCAAGAGGCACTCAACAGCATCCCCTATGTGGCTAAAGCCATTGCACAATGTGTATCTATTAAAAAATAACGAGTTTATCAAAGCAAACCTCAGTTGCACAATTAAGGTTTGCTTTGATATTTATACTATTTATTACAATATTATTGTAGGGGTGTGTACAGAACCAAACCCTTCCACACCCCTCTCTTTTCAATCACACAGCGATTCCAAATGAAATGGGGGATAGGTTATCCCCTTTTCCGTAATGATAGCCGTAACCAGTGCATTCGGCGTTACATCAAAAGCAGGATTAAAAACCTTCACATCCCTGGGTGCGCACTGGGTGCCAAAGGATGTTTTAATTTCCTCCCCCTCCCGCTCTTCAATGGGAATGTGCGATCCATCGGCAATACTCAAATCAATGGTGGATGTGGGTCCAATGCAATAGAAGGGGATCTTGTGATACTGGGCTAGTATCGCTAGGTTGTAGGTTCCGATCTTGTTTGCAAAATCTCCGTTGGCCGCAATGCGGTCGCACCCCACCATCACAGCATCCACTCCCTTGGTTTTCATCACCATCGCTGCCATGTTGTCGCATATGAGGGTCACATCTACGCCGTGGGCCTGAAGCTCGTAGGCCGTGAGCCTGGCTCCCTGCAATAGCGGTCTCGTTTCGTCGGCATACACGTTAATGTGCACCCCCCGCTCCTGCGCCACATAAATGGGGGCTAATGCCGTGCCATACTTAGATGCCGCCAACATGCCCGCATTACAGTGGGTGAGCACGGTCATGCCGTCTTTGAGCAGGGTGGCACCGTGTTCCCCCATACGCCTGCACATGGTTATATCTTCATCTTTGATGGCGTTTGCAGTGTCGATGACGATTTCTTTAATTTCTTCCACGGCCTTATCCATGTTTTTTTGCACTTCCTCATAAATTCTGTCCAGTGCGTAAAACAAGTTCACAGCCGTGGGGCGAGAAGACGCCAGATAGTCCCTGGCCATTTTAAGATCTTGATAAAAGTGTTCCATGCTGTCGTGACGGGCTTCGTCCACCGCCAGCACCATGGCATATGCCGCAGCCACCCCAATGGCAGGGGCACCTCGCACCACCAAGGTTTTAATGGCACGGAAACAATCCTGCACTGATCCCATCTTAACATAAACTTTTTGTCGCGGAAGTTTTGTGGTATCTAAGAAGTAAAGGCCCGAGTTGTCATAAACCACTGTTTCAAATTCATTCATTTTTATTATCTCCTCTCAAACAGCGCATTACTTCGCTTTTATCCCCACACCGGAGTACTCTTTTCACAACCTCCCTTGCCTTTTTTGTATGAATTTCCTTGAGTGCCCTCTTGATTTCCAACAGTTTTGTTCCAGGTACGCTAAACCTGCGAATGCCCAACCCAACAAAGAAGGGTAAAATATTCACATCTGCTGCCGCTTCCCCGCATACCGAAACAGCCACACCCGCTTTGTCGGCAACACTAGCCACTCTTGCAATTAGGCGGAGCACTGCGGGTTGATAGATGGAGTAGAGTTCCCCGAAATACCCTCTGTGGGCACACATGGTGTATTGGATGAGGTCGTTTGTGCCGATGGAGAAGAAATCCACGTGACCTAGCAGCTCTTCCGCCATCAGCGCAGCAGCAGGTGTCTCGATCATGGCACCCAGCCTATAATTTAGAAATTTCGGCAAAATTCCATGAATAACCTCTTTTAATTGCAAAATTTCTGAAGAACAACTCACCATGGGTATGGTGATATCCATTTTTCCCCGCACATTCATCAGTGCGTGTAACTGCTCTTCTAAAATGTGTTTGTGTTTGAGCAGATAGCGAATGCCCCTGAGGTCCATCTGCGGATTGTCTTGGCTGTCGCTGATCGCTTCCAGCTTTTTGTCTCCCCCAATGTCTAACAACCTCACATTCACTTCTTTGGTTGGAAAACTGTCTACAATATATTTATAGATGGATTGCTGCTCCTGCATATGGCAAACCCTGCAACTAAATTCCGAACGAAACAACCCAACGCCGTCACTCTCGTTCATGGCTGTTTCGTTAATTTCTTCCACACTGTTTAAAGTACACAGGAGCTGAATCTTTTCGCCATCTTGGGTCACTGCCCTTTTCCCCTTATACTCCAACAATTCGTCTAAGTTTTTTAAATATTGAAACCGCTTTTGTTCTATGACTTGAATGTCCTCGCCGCAAAGATCATAATACAATAACCCCTCTTCCCCGTCTACAGCAACGGTTTCACCCGTTTGAATTTCATCAAAGCTTGAAACCCCGCCCACACCGGGAATATTCAGCGAGCGCAGTGCAACTGCCGTGTGGTCGTTGTTGCCCGACTGTTTCATAACAACCCCTGCCAATTCATCCTTTAACTGCAAGATCAACGAGGGGGATAAATTTTCACCCAACAGGATGTGATCTCCCCTGTTTCCCGTATAGATTGATTTAATCGCCCGTCCGATTGCAATACCCGAACACAGCCCTTCTCCGCCGATTGTCTTCATGTATTTTCGTGCCCTTTACAAATAGTAAAATATCTCAATTTATATTTTCACTTATTACTATATCATAATAAAAATAATTATTCCACTCCCTTCAATCTAAAAATGTTGAAACTTTTTCACAGAAATGTTACTGTATATATAAAAAATTTATATTTGAGGGGAGAGTTCGTCTTGAATGTTGAATTGTCAAACGGTTTGTATCTATACATAGCCGGAGGGGTGGTTGCAATCTTTGTATTACTCCAGTCCGTTGTCTTTTTACGAAAAGCTTGGAAGAGAGGGTTAGAGTTGGGCGTTCCCAAGGAAAGAATGCGCCTAGCAGCCGTTCAGAGCGGTGTTTTTTCCATTGTGCCCTCCATTCCCATTGTGCTGGCGTTAGTTGCACTGGCACCCACCATGGGCGTTCCCTTCAGTTGGATTCGCCTGTCCGTCATCGGCTCCATGTCCTATGAAGTCACTGCGGCCAGTGCCGTTGCCGGTTCTGGTATTGCAGCTATGACCCCTTCGGTCTACGCTGCCGCCATGTGGGTGATGACCATCGGCATTTTAGCTGGGCCATTGTTCAACATCTTTTTCCTAAAGAAATATCAGGGGAAGATGCGCTCCATGTATGAAAAAAACTCCAAGTGGACGGAAATTCTCATCACAGCCATCTTTATGGGCATCATTGCAACCCTTGGGGGCCAGCAGATCGCCCGGGGAGGTGCGGCACTGCTCACCCTCATCGCATCGGCCCTCATTATGCTGCTTATTGCAGGGTTATCGAAAGTATTCAAACAAAAGTGGTTGGAGGATTTTGCCCTTCCCGTTGCGGTGTTGGGTTCTTTGGCACTGTCTACAATTTTTGTCACATGGTTTTGAGGTGCGTGCATTATGAATAAAAAAGATTACAACACATCCATACACAAGAGCGGTAGACTGTGGACACTGTTTGCCGTGGTATTAATCCTGCTCATACCCCTGCTGTTTTGTTTGATCTATAACATACAGCCCCTGTGGGATGCATTTTTTGTGGGGGCACTGGCCATATTCCCCCTATACTTTGCCGTGGGCACCATTGAAGTGTTTAACTATTCCCCCCTTCTGGGTTCGGGTGGTTCATACCTAGCCTTTGTCACAGGTAACCTCATGAATATGAAAGTGCCGGCCGCACAGATGGCCCTCAACAAAACGGGTGTCAACCCCATGTCCGAGGAGGGTGAGGTGATCAGCACCATTGCCGTTGCGGTATCCACCATTGTCACAGATTTAATCATCATCTTGGGGCTGATCGCCATCATTCCCGTGAGCAACTGGATTGGCTCTGTTCCCGTCCTTGCCAAAGTGTTCGACTTATCCAACGGGTTTGTGATCCCCGCACTGTTTGGAGCACTGGGCGTGGTGTTCATCGCCAAGGGGTGGAAGATTGCCTTGGTTTCCATTGTGTTTATGACCTTAATTTTCATCTTGGTTCCCTCCATTGCCGGAGTTGGTTCGGTGTTAATCCCCATAGCCTCCCTGTTGAGCGTTTTTGTGGGTCGGATCATGTATAAAAAGAATTGGATTTAACTATGGATACCATCGATATCACAAAAGCCTGTGCCCGCTTGAGCGGTGCTGTGCAGCTCAAAACCTTTTCTTCCAAAAATATGGACGAGATCGAGAAAGCCCCCTTTCTCGCCCTTCACCAGCACTTAAGGGAGTCATACCCCCTCATACACCAACACTTAGAGGTGGAGGTTGTGAATGAACTGAGTTTGTTATACCGCTGGAAGGGACAGAGCAGTGCAGAACCCATCATCTTTTTATCTCACCTAGACGTGGTTCCCGTCAGCCCAGCCACCGAAGGGCAGTGGCACTACCCTGCCTTTGGGGGGCAAATCGCAGAGGGGTACATCTGGGGCAGGGGCACCCTGGATATGAAGGGGCACTTAATCGCCCTAATGGAAAGTGTGGAACACCTGCTTTGCACCGGGTTTACCCCCCCTTACGACATTTACTTGGCACTGGGTCACGACGAAGAACCCATGGGCAACAACGGTGCCGCAGCCATTGTGCGGCTGTTGGAGGAGCGGGGCGTGTATGCAAACTATGTGCTGGACGAAGGGGGATTGGTGTTAAACGGTGCAGAGTTTGGGGTGCCCCACCGCATTGCGGCTGTGGGCATTGCCGAAAAACACATACTCGAACTGCACCTAACGGCAAACTCTCTGGGCGGACATGCTGCCATGCCCCCCGATCGGACGGCAGTGGGTACATTGTGCACAGCCATTGCAGCCATTGAACGGCACAAATTCCCCATGGTCTACAACCCAACAGCTAAATTATTGTTTGAAACCCTCAAGCCCCACATGGGGTTTGTAAACCGAATGGTGCTTTCCAACATGTGGCTGTTCAAGGGACTGTTCTTTCGCATTATCGGCAAGAACCCCAAGGGTGCAGCACTGTTTCGAACCACCGTTGCCCCCACCATGCTTGCGGGCAGCGAAGCCCCCAACGTGCTGGCCAGTCAAGCTAAGGTTGTACTCAACATCCGTGCACTGCCCGGCGTTCCCGTCGCCCATGTGGTGGAGCGTTTACAAACCCTTGCAGGGCAGGATATTCACATCGAGGTTTTCTTCGACGGTGGGGAATCAAAGGTTTCGTCCGTTGAGAGTAAGGCTTGGAAAACCATACACAGTGCCGTTCAACAAAACCTTGGGCAGGATATCATCGTTGCCCCCTATCTCATGACGGCCACCACCGATTCCCGCCTATATCAAAGGATTGCAAAGGATGTATATCGGTTCGACCCCTTCCCCTCTGCCGGGCAGGATCTTGCCAGCATCCACGGGGTGAACGAACGCCTAAGCCTTGACAGCCTTGAGCGGGGCATACGGTTTTTTATTCAAGTCATTAAAGAGAGTTAGAGATTTATGCGCATACTGCACACTTCGGATTGGCACTTGGGTATTTCCCTCAACAACACCTCCCTGTTTGCCGAACAGCAGCACTTTATTGAACAGTTCATTCAACTGACCCGGGAGTTGTCGGTTGATGCCGTTGTCATCTCCGGGGACGTCTTTGATTCCAGCGTGGGCAGCGCCCAGGCCATCTCCTTGTACAACACCGCTGTCACAGCTCTGTGCAGGGATATTGCAATTCCCGTGTTTGTCATTGCGGGCAACCACGACGGCGCTGCAAGGCTTTCTGCGTGTTCCGAATTGCTCAAACATGCGGGGTTGTACGTGTTTGGAAAACTGGGTGCACTGCAACCCGTGGTGCGTTCCGATGTTGCGTTTTATTGTTTGCCGTACTTTTCCATTGACGAAATACGGTTTATGTTCAAATGTGAAGTTTCAACCTATGAAGAGGCCATGTTGTATGTGCTGGATCACTTGCGTTTGAATCTGGATAAAACCAAGAAAAATATTGTACTCTCCCACGCATTCATCAGCGGAGCAGCACTTTGCCAAAGTGACAGGGCAGCCCTGCTGGGTAGTGCATCTATGGTTTCAAAAGATGTGTTTCACGGGTTTGACTACGTGGCATTGGGGCATCTCCACCGGGCACAGGTTCTTTGCGACAGTGTGCGCTACAGCGGTTCCCCCATCAAATATTCTTTCGATGAAGTGGGTTGCAAAAAATCTGTCCTGTTGCTGGACACACAGAATATGAATGTTGAAAGCATATCCCTAACGCCCAAAAACGAAATGAAGGTGCTCACGGGCACCTATGAATATTTGCTGGGTTGTGCACAACCTTCCGAGGATTACATGAAAGTGGAAATCACCGATAGATTTATTGGGCTTGAGACAATCGAGACCTTTCGCAGTATATATCCCAATTTAATATCTATTTCGGGTAAAAACTTTGAACAAGAAGACGTGACAACCCTGAGTTTGCAAGAAATAGAGCAATTCACCCCCACACAAATACTCATTAAATTTTTCGAAGAGACCTATGCCCACTCCCCCACTCCCCAGCAGACCAAACTGTTTGAGTGGGCCGCAAACCAAAGTGTGGAGGCCAACGGATGAAACCCCTTCTTTTAAAATTTTCAGCCTTTGGCCCCTATGTGGACGAACAGGTCATCGACTTCAGTCGGTTTAGCAGCTCTGATTTATTCTTAATTCACGGCAAGACGGGTTCGGGTAAAACTGTCATCCTAGATGCCATCACCTACGCCCTGTACGGCCGGAGCAGTGGTGGACACCGGGGGGATATTTTGGGTATGCGGTGCCAGTTTGCTCCCACGGATTCCCTGTCCGGGGTGGAATTTACTTTTCTCGCCAAAGGTGCGGTGTATAAATTTACACGGATCCTCAAGTGTGTGAAAAAGCGTGGGCAGGGTGGCATTGAGTATACGCCCTTGCAAAGTGCCCACATATTAAACAGTGATGGGGAATTTGAGCCATTGTTTGAAAACCCAAGGCTCACGGATGTAAACGACTTGGCCGTACACCTCATCGGTCTCAATTACGAACAGTTCCGGCAAGTGGTCATCCTGCCCCAAGGGCAGTTTGAACGGCTGCTGATTGCCGATTCAAAGGAAAAACAAAAAATTCTCACCACCCTGTTTGGCGTTGAAAAATATGATCGCATTGCCGATATACTCAAAGAGTATGTCAACGAACAGAGGCGTAACCTAGAGGACGAAAAATTAAAAATAGGGCAAATGCTCTCGTCTCACAACTGCAAGGATTTGGACGGGCTTCAGTCATTGCTTGTTCAAAAGGAGCAGTTGCTTTTACAAAAGCAAAGTGAACAAACGGAATCCATCACGCAATGGACAGCTATCAAAAAAGAGTATGAAACTGCACGTTCCGTATTTAACCTATACACCCAGCTTGAAAGTGCACAAAAGCGAAGTTATGAGTTGAGCCAATTTGCATGTGAAATCACATCGATAGAGGAGAGACTCAACCAATCCAAAACTGCCGAAAAACTGCTGCCCGCATACCATTTGGTTCAAGATACAAAACGAGAATTAACCAACAAACAAGAAGACTATAGATTCGAAAGAACGAATTTTAATGATATAAAAAAACAATTGCTGCTGAACGTTTTGCAAAGATATACACTGGCACAAAACATGTTGAAAAATGCTGAACGCTTGGTTTTGGATGTGCAAAAGAGGGTTGAATCCGCAGAAAAGCAGCAGAATCAGTGTTTTAGCCAGAAATTAAAGCTTGAAAAAGAACTATCCGCGGCATACGAAACGTATTCCGTTCTGTTTAAAACATATCTTCAAAACATTGCCGGCACACTTGCCGCAGAGCTAAAGGAAGGGCAGCCCTGCCCTGTCTGCGGAAATACCCACCACCCCCATAGAGCAGATGGGGAGATGGACAGGGGTATTACGGACAACAGCTTAAATGCCATGAAGGAAACCATCGAAACCCTGACCGAGCAAATACAAGAGGTGGCAAAAAAGCTGCAAACGTGTGAGGAAGAGACGAATCGAACCAAAACTGCTCTCACCCAAGCCTTGCTTGAAAAAGAGCGGTTGGCGGCAAACCTCACAGCGTTTCCGCCCCAGCAGCTGGAGAGTGCCAAGCAATACATGGGTCAACTTAAGCCAGTTCACAAAACAGACGATGAACTGCACGAAATCTATATACAATTAGCCGAAAAACACAAGCAATCGGAATTCAAACTCCACGCACTGGAGAGCGAAGGTAAATCCTTGGCAAACAGGCATCAAGAAATGCAGCAGGATTTTAACGACAAGCTGCAAAAGAACGGATATGCCAGCCAAGAAACGTTTTTGACATGTCTTCTCACCGAGGAGAACATGCGAGCACTCACTACCCGCGTGGAAGGGTATACTGTGGATGTTGCAGCCAACCGCAGGGAAATAACCGATCTGCAAGAAAAACTTGGGGGTTGTGCAAAACCCGATTTAGCAGCCCTTCAGGAAAGACTGACAACCTATGAAAAAACGAACAGTACCCTCACCGGGCAAATTGCCGTTCTCAACAGCGAAATCAAGAGCATTCAAAAACTCATAGAAACCCTGAGCCAACGCATACAGCAGCTGCAAAGGGATATGGATCAAAATACCCAGGATATCGCCTTTGCCAAACAATTAAAGGGAGATACGGGCATTAGCTTGCAGCGTTACGTCTTGGGCGTGAAACTCTCCTGTGTTGCGGCAGAAGCCAATCGGCTGTTGTCTAACGTGCACGGGGGGCGGTACCAACTCTACCGCACGCTGGAGGGCAGCGGAAAAAACCGAAAGGTTGGCCTTGAGTTGGAAGTGTTGGACAGCCACTCGGGGGGGCGGAGGAGCGTTTTGTCCCTCTCGGGGGGAGAAAAGTTTTTGGTGGCACTCAGTTTAGCCATGGGGCTTTCCTGCGTGGTGCAGGCACAGTCGGGGGGCATTCAAATTAACGCCATGTTTATCGACGAGGGGTTTGGTACCTTGGACGAAGCCTCTTTAACTGAAGCACTGTTTATTCTCTCCAACATGAAGCAGTCCAACTGTTTGGTGGGTATCATTTCTCATGTGGGTACGCTTAGGGAATGTATCTCCCATCAGATCCACGTCTCCTCCAACAACTGCAAGAGTTCCTTGACAATCACTGGGTAAAACGCTTTTTCAATTTGACAAATGTGGGATAAGAAAATATAATTAGATATTATTGATAACATGGAGATAATATGCTGTACAAAAAAGTATCCACAGATTTAGATTTTCTATCCCGTGAAAAGGAAATGTTGGCCTTTTGGAAAGAAAACAACGTATTTGAGAAGAGCGTTGAACAGTCCAAGGGTAAACCCACATTCACATTCTACGACGGCCCTCCCACTGCCAACGGCAAGCCCCACATCGGCCATATTTTAACCCGTTGTATCAAAGATTTAATTCCCAGATACCAAACTATGAAGGGCAAAGACGTGCTGCGCAAAGCCGGTTGGGATACCCACGGCCTGCCCGTTGAGCTGGAAGTGGAAAAACTGCTGGGGCTGGACGGCAAGGGGCAAATCGAGGACTACGGCGTTGAACCCTTTATCGCCGAGTGTAAGAAATCTGTTTGGAAATACCAGAGCGAATGGGAAGTGATGTCCGAGCGTGTGGGCTACTGGGTGGACATGGAAAACCCCTATGTCACCTACACCGACAACTATATTGAATCGGTTTGGTGGTCTATTTCGGAAATCGCCAAAAAAGGTTTGTTATATAAAGGACACAAAGTGGTGCCCTACTGCCCCCGCTGCGGTACGGCCCTTTCCTCCCACGAAGTTGCGCAGGGATATAAAGATGTGACCGAAGTGTCCATCTATGTCAAATTCCCCATCAAGGGAAGGGAAAAAACCTATTTCATGGCGTGGACAACCACTCCCTGGACATTACCCTCCAACGTGGCACTGTGTCTGAACCCAAAGGAAACTTATGCAGAAGTTACCTTTGGCGATGAAACCATCCTCATGGCCAAGGCGTTGCTTGACGACGTGTTGGGAGAGGGGAACTACACCATCCTTAAGGAATGTGTGGGTAAGGACTTGGAACACACCGAGTATGACCCGCTGTACAACTTTGGGGTGGACAAAAAGGCTTGGTTTATCACCTGCGACGACTACGTCACCCTCACCGACGGTGCGGGTATCGTACACATTGCTCCCGCATTCGGCGAGGACGATGCCCGGGTGGGTAAAAACTACGACTTACCCTTTGTGCAGATGGTGAACACCGAGGGTAAGTTTGTGGAAGGCACCCCTTGGTTCGACATTTTCTGCAAGGAAGCCGATGCAAAGATTATTGAAGATTTAAAGGAGCGAGGGCTTCTCTATTCCGAAAAGCCCTACACCCACTCATACCCCTACTGCTGGCGGTGCGATACCCCGCTTCTCTACTATGCGAGAAGCACTTGGTTCATTGAAATGACCAAAGTTAGAGAAAAACTTCTGGAAAATAATCGGAAGATCAACTGGCTGCCCGACAACATTAAGGAAGGCCGGATGGGTAATTTCCTGTCCAACGTCATCGACTGGGGGCTGTCCCGTGAGCGCTATTGGGGTACACCCCTGCCCGTTTGGGAGTGCGAGTGCGGACACCGCACCGTCATTGGCTCCAGAGCCGAGTTAATCGAAAAGGGAGACAACGTACAGCCCGATATAGAGCTGCACAAACCCTTTATCGATGCCGTGTTGCTCAGCTGCGACAAGTGCAACGGTAAGATGAAACGTGTATCCGAAGTCATCGACTGTTGGTACGACTCCGGTTCCATGCCCTTTGCCCAGTGGCACTATCCCTTTGAAAACAAAGAGGAGTTTGAAAAGCGCTATCCGGCAGATTTCATCTCCGAAGCCATCGATCAAACCAGGGGTTGGTTCTACACCCTGCTGGCTATCTCCACCCTTTTATTCGACGAACCCTCCTTTAAAAACTGTATCGTGCTGGGACACGTGCAGGACAAGGACGGACAAAAGATGTCCAAGCACAAGGGTAACGTGGTAGATCCATTTACAGTGCTGAACAAACAGGGTGCCGATGCCGTTCGCTGGTATTTCTATTCCAACTCAGCCCCTTGGCTGCCCAACCGCTTCTATGAAGAAGCCGTAAACGAAGCCCAGCGCAAGTTTATGGGCACCCTGTGGAACACCTATGCGTTCTACATCCTCTATGCCAACATCGACAGCTTTAACCCAAACGAGATGCCCCTTAAGGCCTGTGTGCTGTCCGTCATGGACAAGTGGGTGCTCTCCAAGTTAAACACTTTGGTTGATAGAATTGATCAAATGCTTTCAAGTTATAAAATCACTGAGGCAACCCGAGAGCTGACAACCTTTGTGGACGAACTCTCCAATTGGTATGTGCGCCGCTGCCGGGAGCGTTTCTGGGGTGAAGGTATGAATGACGATAAACGTGCAGCATTTACCACCCTCTACACGGTGCTTACCACCCTGTGTAAGGTGACTGCACCCTTTATCCCCTTCTTGTCCGACACCATCTATCAAAATTTGGTGAGAAGTGTGGATACAAAAGCACCCTTGAGCGTGCACCTGTGCGACTTCCCCCAAGTGGACAGAAGTTATATTGACGAACAGTTAAATGCAGATATGGAAGCTGTGCTCAACATTGTGGTGCTGGGCAGAGCGGCACGCAATACTGCCAATATTAAAAACCGTCAGCCCTTGTCCCGACTCTATGCCGGTGGGGTGGAGCAATTACCCGAGAACCTAAAGAACGTCATCAAAGATGAGTTAAACGTAAAGGAAGCAGTCTTAAATGCCGATCTTTCCGATTATATCACCTATTTGATTAAACCCCAGCTCAAAACCCTTGGGCCAAAATACGGCAAGGTGTTAAATGCCATTCGAACCCATTTGCAAAATTGCAACGGTATCGAAGTGTACAACGCAGTACAAGACAATGGAACCTACACATTTAATGTGGACGGCCAAGAAGTATGCCTAACCATCGAAGATTTACTCATCGAACCTCTGCAAAAAGAGGGCTACTGTGCCGTTACCGAAAAGTCGTACTCTGTCATTTTAGACACAGCTCTTAACGATGAACTCATCGAAGAGGGGATGACCCGCGAGTTGGTTTCTAAAATTCAAACTATGCGCAAGGAAGCAGGGTTTGAAGTGACGGATACCATTGAACTGTGTATTTCAGGCAGCGAAACATTCACAACGGTGTTTGAGAACAACCAAAGCCAGATTATGAAAGACACCCTCACAAAGAGCATCGGCTGCACTTGCGAGGGTTACACCAAGGAATGGACTATAAACGGTGAAACTGTGAAAATTTCGGTTCAAAAAATCTAAGCCATGTCTTTCATGGCTCTCACCAGCTTTTGTTCATCGTAGCAAAGAATGCGGGCAAGTTCATCTTTGAGGGACTTGCCCTTTGTTTCGGTTATTTCTCCCCGAAACTCTCCCCGATAGAGCACCACAGCCCGATCGATATACCCCTCAATTTCGTCCAGTTGATGGGTGGAAATGACGATCGTTTCATTTTCCCGCAGGGACGATGTCATCAGCTTTAAAAAATCGTGCCGGGTGAAGATGTCTTTGTTGAGAAAGGGTTCGTCCATGAGGATATACTTTGCTCCTTTGGAAAAACCCAGGGCAATCTCCACTTTAGCCTGTTGCCCCCTGCTCATGTCGTTTATTTTTTTATCTTCTATTTCAAAGAAATCCAATAAAAGCTCATATTTTTTATAATTAAATGAATCATAAAATTTTTCAACAAATTTACCCATCTCCGTTGGCCTTGCAAAACCAAATAAACTACCCTCTTCTGTGATGAATGCAAGGTGGCACAGCTTTCGCCGAATGTGTTCGCCGTCAATGCGGATACGCCCACTGTTTAAAGGTAATATACCCATGAGTGCCTTTAGCAGGGTGGTCTTTCCCGCACCGTTTTCCCCCAGCAGAGCCGTCACCTCCCCTTCACCAAAGGTTAGGTTTTCTATGTTGAGTGCTGGTCTAGTCTTTTTATTATAATACAGCTTGGCGTTTTCAATGGAAATCATGAAGCACCTCCAATGTTCCATGTGGTAAAGTTGCGAAGGAACGTGGCTTGTCCCAACAGTTCGCTAAACAGCCATCCACTCTCAATGGGAGACAAGAATGTTTGATAATCCTGATACGAATCGCTGAGCAGTTCACCCAAATAGAGCACGTCTCCCCCTTCGCCCCGAACCTCCACAAAAACCGAGTCGGACTGTAGGGGCATGTCGCTGTCGCTTAATTCAACAAAGATGCGAGCCAACTTATCTCCGGATTTGTTGACAAATTTGGTGTGAATGATGCTTTCATCCACAGTTTGATATATCCATTCAATGTCGATGGTATCTCGAAGGCGAAGTCTCATAAAATAATCCTTCAACCCACCGCTGAGACCCAAACACACCTGTTCGGTATTTTCGGGGAAATAATTGGTGCAAATTGCTCCGGGTAACACCCCCGTGTACTCCGTCTGTTTGGTGTCCAGGAGAGTACCCTGCATGTCGTACAAACCAAAGGTGAGGTGGCCATTGTCACTCTTATTTTTAGAATACACCACGAGGATCCTGCCGTTCACTTGATTTAAATACAACACTTGACCCAAATCCCTCTGCTCGTTGAGTATCCGCATTTCTCCAAAGGTATTTTGACCCACGTCCATAGCAAAGAGTGCATTGGTGCCCTCAAACAAACTGTTTCCCGCCGCACAGAAATACAGCACATCCCCCGATAAGAACAACATATCGGCGGACAGATCGCTGAGTATGGACAACAGCGTCTCGTTGTCGCAAGCCACTCCCCCATCGATCAAAGCTTGGGGTTCACTGTAGTCATATATGTATTTTCCCTTTTTGTCTTTTACTAAATAAAAGGAACTGTTGTCCATGGCAGTGACCGTAATATCGGTCATCACTTCCCGTCGCTTCTCCCCTTCCCGGCTGGCTGCACCCTCTTCCCCGTTGATGGAATTGGGGATACCGATGATTTCAATGACCAGCGAAACCTTGTCGCACAGCACCCCTGCCTCTTGCTTGCCATCGTCGTTCACTATGGTGGTCTCTTTTATTTTAGCCCCCGGTGCTTGGGTGAAGGCATAGTTCATGGAAAGAGTGTGTCCGCTCAGCACTAAGTCCGAACCGTAATCCACCTCCAACAGGGGGTTTGAAAGTCCGCTGTCAAACTGGGCGTAGGACTTTGTCAGCGTGCCGTCCTCAATGCGAAAGGCTACGTCGTGCAGGTGATCTGTGAGTACCCCGGAGATGACAAAATCGTTTAAGTACGCCCTTTGTCCCGTCACGTCCCTTAGCTCCAGCGTTTCTTTGGGCGCAGCGGCGATTCGAAAGACAATGCTGATAGCAAACACCAACAGAATCATCACCGTGCACACCCATAAAATCTTGAGGTTTTTCATTTGGCACCTCCCAACAGCAGTGAGCAATTCCTAAGTTTTCTCAAAACAACAAACAAAATGCTACCGCTGATACCCAGCAGCAAAACAATGGGGATGATGTTGCTGTTGAGCAGGGTTATTTCGGTGATCGCCCCGGTGATGTTCACCGTGCTCACCAAAAACGCATACACCGTTGCTAGGGCAAACAATAGAACACATGCCGGTACCACAGCCGATTTGATACCCTTAAACTTCAGGAGGGATTGGCACACCGGCAGCACCGACCAAGCCACAAAAAAGGATACCAGCAACAACACTCCCTCCAACCCGTAGGGCAGGATGAAGTGCAAAAAGGCACTGCGCACAAATGCCAAGAACAATCCGTTGTTCAAAGACTGCCGAGGGAAATCCACCGATCCCTCAAACCCCTGTGCTGTGGCTGAAAGACTAAAGCTGTTTGCAACACTCTCCGCCAAGGGATACAGGGCAAACGTGAGCACCAACTGCACTGCAATGAGCGAAAGAATACAAAACAGCCCCACCAGTATATTGGCGAATACAAAGTAAACCGGGGAACTGGGCAGCGTTAAAATCGTATAGATGCCCTTTTGTTTTTTAAAATAACTGCCCAACTGAACCACTTGAATGATCACAAAAGCGATCACTGCAAAAAAGAAAAGGAGTATGACCCATGCGTTTTGCAAGATAATTTCATACGCCTTCATATAGGACTCCATGGTGTTTGCCATGAGCAGTATGAGTGCTGTTTCAACAACACAGTAGATCAACAGCAAAATAAACAGAGGTTTTTTTATTCTTCCAAAGGAAAAATCCATCCAAATAGATAGTGCAGATTTTGTTTTCATCTCATCCAATTTCCTGTAGGCACTGCTGCAAATACTCGGAATCCCTTTGCTCACAGCCTAACTTTTGTCCTTTGTTCTGCCCGTGGTAGTCGCTGCCAATGCTAACGAGCATACCCCGCACCTTTGCCAACTGTTCGTAATAAGCCACCTGCTTGTTTGCATGGAGGGGGTAATAGGCCTCAATGCCGCAAAGCCCCGCTTCCCGAAACTCATCGATCATCCTTGGCAAAACCGTCTCCTCAATGACAAAGGGGTGTGCGAGAAAACTCAGCCCTCCCCCGTCTTGAATCAGTTCAATGGCTCTACTTGGCAGCAACTTTGCCCGCTCCACATACCCGCTTTTCCCCTTGGATAAATACAGCGCAAAGGCTTCCTCCACACTGGCACAAAACCTTCTTTCCACCAGCGCCCGGGCCACGTGGAGCCTGCCCACCGATTCACCCTTAGAGAAGGAACACACTTCCTCATAGGAGATGTCCAACCCCAATTTGTTGAGTTTTTTTGTAATCTCTTGTGCACGCTCTGCCCTCTGCTCCCGAAGATAGAGCAGCTCCCTTTGAAGGTTTGCCACATCCTTCATACATAAGCCTAAAATGTGCACCTCATATTTGTGGGTACAGCTCAGCTCCACTCCGGCAACACACTTCACTTCTTCACTTGAAAGGGCAGACACATCACTCAAATAATCGTGATCGGTGATGCTTATGAGGTTTAAACCCCCATCCCTTGCCTTTGCCACGATCTCATCAATTGTGTCCGTCCCGTCTGAAAAGAGGGAGTGTATGTGCAGGTCTGCGCGCATCACTTTCCCTTTTGTGATACTTTACTCATAAACTTTTCGCTGTTTATGATAAACCGCTCGTGTACAGCGCTTCCAATTTGCTCCACTTCATCCCGTGCCACAACGTCAAACACCAACCTTCTGTTGTCAATCTCCTTAAGGGTTGCCGTTGCCCAAACTTTCATTCCCACGGGCGTTGCCGCACTGTGTACCACATCTATTTTCGTGCCCACGGTGGACATACCTTCATCCAAACTCTCACTGACGCACCGATAGGCAGCACTCTCCATTAAACCAATCATGGATGGCGTTGCAAATACTTCCGCCAATCCCGAATCCACAGATTTTGCAGTGTCCGCCATCTCCACTATTTTTTCACAAGTGTAACTCATTCCAACGTTCATAAGCCTCTCCTAACTGTTCTTTATATCATATAAATAGGTGACGTAATAATTTTTTTCATCCATAAACACCGGCAGAACCAAACCCTTATTAGGTGTTGCCGTAAACGTCTCCGCCAAGGTGAGGCACTGCTCTTTTAGCTCCTTAGTCTGGATGTCGAAATATTGAAGCAGGGAGGGGTAGTCCTCCCGTTCGCTGTTTGTCAGCAAATACAGTGTGTTGTCTACAAAACCACATGCCGCAATAAATATATTTTGTGCCACTAAAAGTTCGCTCCCCTCCTGCAAGTCCAGCAGGTTTACATCCACCAACTCCCCTTCTTCCTCCCCTTCTCGCAAGGAGAGTGCGACCAAATACCGTCCGTTTGGCGAAACCTCAAACACAAGTCCCTTGGCCAACCGCTCTCTGGCACCCGTCTGAACATCTACTTTAAAAATGCCCTCGTCGTCGTCTAAATCGCACAGAAACAGGGTGTTGCCCACAAATGCAACTCTGCCCTGGGTGATCTGCCGCTCCTCCACCGAGGAAATGGCCAGTTCTCCCGTCAAATCTGCCTTCATAAGCTGCATGGCTTCGTAGTTGCCCGAAATGGAATACAGGGTATTGTTAACGCCCCAGCAGAAATCCGCAGTGGACAACCCCAAGCCCTCTTCCCCCATGTTGAGCAGTTTGCCGGTCTGGGTATCGAAAATATATAAAATTCTGTTCTCGCCGTCCAAATCCAATAGTGCCAGATAATCCCCCGTGGGTGAATACCTCGCCTTTTCAATGTCTGTGAATTCGGGCAGGCGGGTTTCCTCCACCGTGCCGTCTGCCCCGGTTATGTACACCCGTGTGAAGATGGGGGTTGTGGCTCCCCGCTCGTCGCTCTGCTCCGAAAGTTCATAGGAGCGGGCAAAGAGGATCTTTTGATCGGGGGTTTCGCACAGGTATTTGCCGTTGGTCACTGCGGCTTTTAAGACCACCGGGGTTGAATCTTTTACGATTGCTGCAAGGTTCTCCCCGTCTGTACTGGGGGTTTCCTCGGGTTTTTGCGTTTGGGTAACCGTTGGGGGTGGGTTTAATTCACCGCTCTCCTGCACACACGCCCCCAAGAGTGTGAGCGAAATCAATACTAGGATTAAATACTGTAATTTTCTCATGCTTTCCTCAATTGCTAATCGTTTACAGTTTATTATAGTATTCTTTTAAACTTTTTGCAATGGAAATTTCCACCCTTCGCTTCATGAGGGCACAGCCGATGGTATGGTTTTTATGAATGTCCTTTGCCGTTGTATATCCGTTGGCGGCACATCCGCCGCTGCAATAGTACTTTGCAAAGCACTGGGCGCATTCCTGTTTCTTAACAATATTCACACTGCAAAATTCCTTGGGAATGTCTGTGTTCTGCACACCAGAAAACACATCTCCCAGCAGAAATTCAGGCTTTCCCGCAAATTGATGGCAGGGGTATAACTTTCCGTCGGGGGTGACAGCCATATATTCATTTCCCGCACCACAGCCCCGTATGCGCTTAATCACACAAGGGCCACTGTCCAGATCGATGTTGAAGTGGAAAAAGTTTACATTTGGGTGTTCGTCCAGCCAATCGGACAGTTTTTCATACTCCTCTATGATCACGGGGATGTGTTCCTCCAAAATGCCCATTTCAAGCTGGGTCACCACGGGTTCAATGGAAATACTGTCGAACCCCAGGGAAGCGATATGGGACACATCCTGTGTGAAATCCAAATTGTTTGCCGAAAAAGTTCCCCGAATATAATACTCTTTGTCTCCCCGGTTTTGAACGATTCGCTTGGCGTTTGCAACCACTTTGTCGTAACTGCCCTTGCCCCCCACAGTCTTGCGCAGGGCGTCGTGTACCTCCTGCCTGCCGTCGATGCTGATGACGATATTTTTAATTTCTTTGTGAATAAAGTCAATCATTTCATCGGTAATGTGATAGGCGTTGGTGGTGAGGGTAAAGGCAATTTTTTTGTTATAAACCTTTTCCTGCTCCCGGGCATAAGCCACCGTCTTTTTCACCACATCAAAATTCATAAGGGGTTCTCCCCCAAAAAAATCGACTTCCAAATTATGGCGTTCGCTGTTTTTGAGCAGATAGTCAATTGCTTGCTTTGCCACTTCAAAGGACATCAACTCTCGCTTCCCGTGAAACTCACCCTTGTCTCCAAAGCAATAATCACACGCTAAATTGCAATCGTGGGCAGCGTGCAGGCACAGTGCTTTCACCGCCACATCCTTATATTCTGGCAGTTGAGCGGAAGTCTTTGTCTCTATTTGGTTTAACTCTCGTTGGATTTCTTGTGCTGTGGTTTCATCCAGTTGCTGTCCTTGAACCAAAGCGTGTGTATTGCTGTCACAAGCGTACACACTACCCGATTCAACGTCTAACAAATAAAAGTTTTCTTTATATTTAAATGAATGTAACATACAAACTCCATTCTGCCGTTTCACTGATGACACAAATAGTCATTAAAGAATTTTTCACGATCATTTCCTCGTTTCAAATAAAAAGACGGATTGTCTCCGCCTTAAAAATAACAAATTCTGTTATTTTATGATTTTTTTGCACATTTTTGATTGGCCACAGTGCAGGAAGTTTTGCAGGCAGATTGACAAGACACACTGCATTCACCGCATCCAATATTTTTTTGTTCATTTGATAATTTACCATTGTAAATAAGTTTTATATGTTTCATTTTTTCCTCCCTGAGTTACTTACTGTTAATTATACAATAATATGCCCAAATTTTCAACAAAATTTTAATTAATGATTTGTGTACTTGAAAAATACAGTTATTAGATTTATAATAGGATTATAATAAATTTTGAGGATTGTAGATGAAAAAAATAAATTTAATTTTAATTATTTTCTCGTTGATCATATTATTAACCGCATGCGGAACCGAAAACAGTTTAAACATTGATGTTCCCGTGTCTTTGGATGTGCCTCAGGTGTCTGCTCCTTCTCTGCCACAATCGGCTCCCGATATCACGCCCAAGCCATCCACTCCGCCCCTGAGCCGCTATCCGGAACCTGCTCAAAAAACAGGCCCCGATCCCACGCCAACACCCACCCGCACTGCCAAACCAACGGCAACAGCAACTCTGCGGCCCACGGCAACCTTGCGGCCCACGGCAACGGCAACCATTAAGCCAACGGCAACACTCACGCCCATAGCAACGGCAACGCCCACAGCATCACCCACTGCTTCGCCCTCAGCATCGCCATCCGCTTCGCCATCCTCTTCGCCTTCTGCAACAGCCACATCCACCCCAACCCACGTTCGGGTGACAGCCATTGAAGGTATGCCCACAACCGCACAGGTCACAGATATGATTGTTCTGGACACAACTTTGGTGCAAGTGAAACCTACCAATGCCACAAAACAAACCATTGAGTGGAGTATACAATCGGATTTCGGCACCAATGCGGTTCTAAACGAAACTGCAACAGCAACGGAGCTAACATTCACAAGCAATGGAACCCTCATATTAAAGGCAACCATTAAAGACGGAATTGGCGTTGGCATCGATTACGTGCAGTCCTTTGGCATCAGCGTAACGGTATAATACAAAAATCTCTCACACGGAGGACAAAAATTTTGAATTTTTTTGAACTGATAAACAAACGTGAAAGTTGCAGAGGGTATGAAAAAAGCCCCATCGACCGGAATGACATACTTAAAATTCTCGAAGCCGGAAGATTGGCACCCTCTGCCTGCAACTCTCAGCCCTGGAAGTTGATTGCGGTTGACGATGAATCACTAGTGCGACAAATTCCTCCGCTGCTTCAAGGGGGGAATTTTAATCAATTTACCGATGACGTCCCTGCATTTATTGTTATTTGTGAGACAAAAGCAAAACTGAGCAGCAGAATTCAGTGCGATTCCCAGTTTTACGCCCAAATGGACATCGGCATTGCCGTTTCCCACCTCACCCTAGCAGCCCAGGAGTTAAACATTGGATCGTGTATTATTGGTTATTTTGATGAAGATTCTTTAAAAAAATTATTAAACATTCCCGAAGAGGTTAAAATTCGCTTATTATTGACATTGGGGCTTTCCAAATCCAATGTTTCTCGCACCAAATCCAGAAAGCCCATGGATGAAATTACATCTTGGAATGCATATTAACTTGACATTTTTTCACTTCGCATTCCACTCTTTCGCCAAAATCCGTATCTGCTTTCTTTAAGAAGCAAATAACTCTTGCGGCGATATCATGTTTGACACAACAAAGCTCAACGGCGATATTATCGACAAGGTGGGCTTTTTCCATTTTTGAAAGACAGCGATACCGTTCCCCAGCTTGGGTAAAGTCATCGGTCTTTTGAATGGCCTTTCGCTCTATTTTACCTTCAATGAACTCACCCTTGATTTTGGGCAAGTTTGCGGGCAGAGGCCGATCTCCATTGAGACTGTTGGGCGAATAGTTGATAGGTGAACAACTGTACTCATAGGTCATGGGCCCATCTTGTTCGTTGTTGTTCACAGGAGATAAGGATTTGTTGATGGGCAATTGGGCAAAGTTTGGCCCAACCCTGTATCTCTGGGCATCGGTATACCCAAAGGATCTCCCTTGCAGCATCTTGTCGGCAGAAAATTCAATGCCCGGCACAATGTTACCCGGACAAAATGCCGATTGCTCCACCTGAGCAAAAAAGTTTTCAGGATTTTTATTTAAAACCAACATCCCCACTTTCGTTAAGGGAAATTCCTTTTCGCTCCAAACTTTTGTGTCGTCTAAGGGATCGAAAGGTAACTTGTGAGCATCACATGGGTCCATGAGCTGCACACACAATTCGTAGCGAACGGGTTTGCCGCAGGCGATGCGGTTTCTCAAATTCTTAACAGCGATATCCGGGTCTTTTCCGGCTAATTTTTCAGCAGTATGTCTATCAATACATTCCACGCCCTGCATGGTCTTCCAGTGGTATTTTACGTATTTGCGCACACCCTTTGCATTTACCCAAACGTAGGTGTTCACGCCAAATCCTTCCATATGTGCATAGTCGCAAATGGTTCCCCTGTCCGAATACAGCCATGTGATCATGTTTGTGGCTTCGGGGGTGAGGGAGATAAAATCCCAAAACCGCTCGGGGTCCCGCGTATTTGTGACGGGGTTGGGTTTGAGGGAATGGATGACATCGGGGAATTTTATGGAATCCCGAATGAAAAACACTGGCAGGCTGTTCCCTACCAAGTCATAAATCCCTTGATTGGTATAGAATTTCACGGCAAATCCTCTGGGATCTCTCACGGTATCGGCAGAACCCTTTGAACCAATTACCGTTGAAAACCGCACAAACACCTTGGTTTGTTTGCCGGGGGCAGATAAGAAATCAGCCATGGTGCAATGGCTCATGCTGTTATAACACTGAAAAAAGCCAAAAGCACCGGCACCTTTGGCATGAACTACTCTTTCCGGAATGCGTTCCCTATTGAAGTGCGCCAATTTATCGATCAACTGAACGTCTTGCAGCAATACCTGATGGTTGGGGCCAACAGTGAGCGAATTATTGTTGTCACTTACAGGAGCACCCATGCTGGTAGTCATATAATCACAACTTCCATCATTATATCTCATAAAGTTTTACTCCTTAAATAAATAACCTTTGGTTTATCATATTCATTAATAGGTGAATTAGCCACTGCGTACCCATGAATTGTTATGGTTCATAGTAAAATATTCTTGTATGGGAAATGAACATATGCTGTTTTACAAAACCCCTATTTCCTTTGCGGTTCCCACAGCTTGACCACGGTTTTTCACATCCAGCTTGGCATAAATGTTTTTGCTGTGAAACTTCACCGTGTTGATGCTGATCTGCAAGAAAGTTGCAATTTCATCGTTGGTTTTATCCGTTGCCATGAGTTGCAAAACCTCTGTCTCCGTTTGTGTTAACGCCGGGTAAAACTCCTTGCGGGCTTTTAGATAATGGGGGTACAGCAGCGCAATTTGCTTGGTTAACCCAATGACTGCATTTAAAAATGATGTTCCACCCCGCACCGACCTGTAGTCGCACAGGAGGACATAGAGCTTTTCCCCCTCATCGCCAAACAAACGGTAGTATTTATATTTTTCCCCCAACCTAAGCGCTTCTTCCAGCATATCAAATGCACGCTCCTTTTCACCCTGTGCGTAGAGGGACAAACCGCAGAGTAAAAACAACTCGCATTGCTCCATTTTTCGGTCAAAGGCAATCAGGATGGGGCGGAGTCGTTCGGCTAGTGCCAAAAAGGCAAGAAACTTCCCCTGCATCAAATAGACTCGCAGTTTCACAAAGTATTGAAAGCGATCCAGCGTGCAAAAGTCTGCCGTCTCGTCGGGTGCTTCCCCTTCCATCCACTGATTGATGCGGGTATAGTCCTTGTCGTACAGTGCAGTCCAGGCATAAATTGCTGAAATATTAGGCAGCAGATGTAGCGCTTTAGCCGATCGTATCTTTTTTTCAATGTTCATCAGCATGGGTTTTGCCGAGGGAATCTGTCCGCTCACCATCATAATGGACATTTGTAGAAACATTGCAGCAAACAGCACGTTCACATCCCCCTGCTGCTCAATAAACGGAATGATACCCACCGTTTGAATGAGGGCTTCGCTAATATCATTTCTTTGATAATACCCTTCGGCAATTGCAATCTCCGCCATACCTACACCACTGTTGCCGTAGAGGATTTTGGCATACCCCTTCATCATTTCTTTAATCCAAGAGGAATAGCGCCAATAGGCTGTAAAGTCCCTGCCCCCGTTTGCAATGCTGGGTCGTCCCGTGGAAATGGAGGGTATGGGCCAAGTCTTTTTATCGATTGCTGCAATTTTCACCAGATTTCGCAGGGAGATCAACAGATTCTTAGGTTGTTTTTGGGGCATGGCTAGTTCTAAAAAGATCAATTGCTGCTCCGCTTCCCTGTGCTGACGGCTGTGTTTTGGAAACCGCTCCTTTATTTCCTGTAGTGTATCTACACATTCCTTTGCTCTTTCAAAATCGGCAGATATGGTGGAGAGCAGCGCAAGGGCTGTCAACAGCACAGGTGAATTGATTAACTGCTCTTCCCGAAGCGCACGGTAGTACTTGCGCAAATTCCATATACCCGACTTGCTGATATCCATGATTGATATTTCTTCCAACAATTGAGCCATGGAAGACCAGTCTTTTTTCTGCAAATATGTTTCAAGTTTCCCTTTAAAATCTTCCACAAACCACCTCTACTATATAGTATAAAACAAAATATCCCCCTTGAAAACTGCCACTCAGACAGATTCATTGCGGTTCATACTATACTTTGGTGTAGTAGACAACAATTTTTTGGTTGGCTATAATGAATTTAGAAAAATTTATAAAACAATTTGAGAGGTGAACAATGATAAAAAGGAAACTGATTTCACTGTTCAGCATTTTGCTGGCCTTGCTGTTGTTGTTATCGGCTTGCGGCGGAAATACCGACCTCATTCCCCCCACAACCGACGCGGAAGAAACCGAAACAACCGGAGAGAGTGAAACGGAAACCCCTGCTGAAGAGCAAACACCACTGGGCCAATCCACCCTTGAGGTGAGCGGCAATGTCACCGATGTGGACGTCATTCAGGTGATGGGCAAGGGGATGAACAGCGAAACAGGTGAACTGTTCAGCATGGATCGGCACGTTGCGGGTAAAAACACCGTAGTTCGGGTTGTGTTTAACAGTGAGACCGAAGTGTCCCAAGATGGCTCCATGCAGCTCACCGTCTCCAAGGATGGAAAAGAGTTGGTCTCTCTGCTGCCCTTGAGCGGAGAAGGCAATTACGCACTCTTTGCCCCCAAAAACCCTTCGGATGTGGATAACTGGTCGGCAGGAGAGTATACCTTTAACTTTGCGGGCGCAGAGGGCACAGGTGTGCGCACCTCCACCTTCCAAGAGGGTAAGAAAATTAAAGTGCTGGCTGTCCCCGTTATTGCCAATTACAACGGACGGGTTGTCAGTTGTGAAGGGGAGTGGCAAACGGCCATTCAATTTACACAAGATACATACCCCTTAGCTTCCAACGGCATTGAATATGTCTTGGGAAACGAACTGGATCTCTCGGGCAGCGAATATAATTTAATGTCCGACGAGGGTGGATATAACGTTTGGCAGGCACTGTGTAATTTGCAGACTCCCTCCAATGATTATGAATTGATTTTAGGTTTTGTGCGGGAGCGCCAAGGCCAAGATCAGACCATCCAAGGTTTTACATACGGCAAACCCTCCAACATCATCACTGAGAGCGACGGCGACATGCAGCCCACTGTGGCCCACGAGATCGCTCACTGCTACGACGTTGGCGACGAATACCCCGGCGGTGCCATCAACAACATGGTCAATCCCGCACCTATGGGCATGGAGGGTTCGGATTACAACAATCGGGAACAATCCATCTCGGGTAATAAAGCCGCTGTTGTTTCAGCAACAGAATTTGGAAGCCGAAATACCGGCTCCATCGTCCGTCCCGAACAGTTTGCCTACAATGCAGCACAGCAAAGCACTTTAAACAACGTGAGCAGTTTTATGGGTTCGGGCAGCGATCAATTGAGCGACTACTGGATCACATCCGACATTTGGATTCAATTGTTTAAGCACTTTGTGTCCGGGGATGTAACGCCCCAGTACAGTTCCGAAGGATCGGATACAACCCCACAGGGTTCGGATAATCAAAGTTCAGATAATCAAAGTTCGGGCAACCAAAACACCACCGGTGAAGGGTATACCTGCCCCAAGTGTGGGGTGACATCGGCCACCAGTGATTATGCGTATTATGCACCCTGCACCAATTGCGGCGTTGCAGGAATTGTTGATCTAAATGCAGATTCGTTTGATTGTACCGAATGCGGCCAGAAGAGCGACATCGTTTCACAAAATTTATTTATGGTCTGTCCCCAGTGCGAGGATTACTTCCAGCCGAACATGAACCAAAAGCAGGCAATGCAAAAGACCTCGGGAGAAACGGCGCAAACACAGGAAGCTGAAGTGAAAGAGACGGGTAAGATGGTGCAAGCCATCGACCTTTCGGGTTTGGTCTATCAATCGGGTAATTTTAAGGCAGAGCCGTGGTATAGTTATGAGACCGATGCGGCATATGTCAATTCCGTGCCCAAGTCCGACTACGCCGTTGTCTTTGAAAATGCTGCGGGTAAGCAGCTTTCCAAGCAGTTTGTGAAGGTCTCCTTCACCACCAACAGCAATCCCCCCAAGAAAAACGACTTTGCACCCTTAAATGCAACGCTTTTGTACCCCAAGGACACAACTGCGATTAAAATATTCAGCGGAACGAAGGAGATTTATTCCTGCAAGGTGAGCCCCAACGCTCCCGAAGTGGAATTTCTGCCCCTGCCCAAAAATATGTCGGGCAAACAAACCATCTCCTGGAAGGGTTTGGATGCCGATAAAGATACCATTTCCTATGAGCTGTGGTATTGCCCCAACGAAGAAGAATTTGTCAACATTGCGGCAAACATAACGGAAACGAAATACACTGTCAATTTAGATCAATATCCCGGCGGGGACAACGCCTACTTCTACCTCTATGCAACAGATGGCATCAACACGTCTGAGGCGGGCAGCGATGAGTTTGCAGCAAAATATAAGGCTCCCGAGATTATCTCCAAGCAGGATAAGGTGCCCGAGTTTAAGCTCACCGACGAAATACTCTTTGACGCAGATGTATACGACATGCAGGATGGCTGGCTGTATGCAGACGAAGAAATTACGTGGACGTATAAGAACAAGACGTATACCACGGGAAGTTTGCTGTGGGTATACCCCTACGAGCTCTCCCCCGGGGAACACACCTTCACCTTAACCGCCAAAAACTCACAGGGTGTTACCTCTGCCAAAGACTTTAAGTTTAAAGTGCTGGACGACGAGAGTGCACTGCCCAACGATTGGTCTAAGGAAGATGTAAAAAAAGCTTTGAAAAATGGCTTTGTAGCACCTCTTTCCAACGTGAATGCGGCCATCACCCGGGGACAGTTTGCAAAACTCATGGGCAACCTGTACTGGACCATGTGGGAAAAGGGTTCCCCCGATCCGGATTACGAGGAAAATGTAGTCACCGATTGCGGCCAAGACGATTACGATCCGTTCCTCATGGTGAAACTGGGTGCTATGGATGCTCCGGGTGGTAAGTTTAACCCCAACGGCAATGTAACCCAAGAGGAAGCAGCCGTGATCATGTATAAAATTTGCAATATTGCCGATCCCAAGTATATGGAGAAACTTTCAACCGACAAGGAGATGGTGGATGCATGTATGGAACTTGGGGTGATGGAAGCTTCGGGAGACAACGCCTATGGGGCCAGCGAAAAGATTACAGGCCGATTGGCGCTGGTTCGCTGCAACCGTCTGTTCGACGCAATCTTCGAGAGTTAACCCTATCCTTATACCCAATATATTGATACAAAGATATCCCTTAGATTTACTTTCTAGGGGATATTCTTTTATCTTAACTACAGCCCTATTGAAAAAAGTATAATTTTCCACTATACTGACCATAGTTGGATATAACGCAACCACAAAGGCGGTACCCTTGAAAAAACAATTGGTTTTAATAGCGGAAGATGAACCAGCCATCGCTGAAGCGGTGGAGGCATATCTCCAAAAAAATGAATATGTTACTCTTGTGGCTCGGGATGGCAGACAGGCACTGCTTTTGTTTGCCCAGGAGCAGCCGGATATGGTGATTCTCGACCTCATGCTGCCCTACATCTCCGGGGAGGAAATTTGCCAAACCATCCGCAAGCAGTCCCAAATACCCATTATTATGCTCACAGCAAAGGCAAACGAGGACAACAAGATTGAAGGGCTCAACATGGGTGCAGACGACTACATCACCAAGCCCTTTAGCCCCCGGGAACTGGTGGCCCGGGTGAACAGCCTGTTTCGCCGATGCAGCCAGGGACCTGCCCTTACAACAGTATCTTGGAACGAGGGTGATCTCCAGGCTGATTTTGAAGCCCATACGGTGAAAAAACAAGATAAACTCGTAAACCTCACCATCAGCGAGTTTAAGTTGTTCTCCGCCATGGCCAAACACCCCAACAAAACATTTACGAGAGATGATCTGATCGAATGCGCCTTTGGCCACGATTTCGACGGCTACGACCGAACCATCGACAGCCACATTAAAAACCTTCGGGCTAAGATCGAAACCGATACAGCAAACCCCGTGTACATTCTCACCGTGCGCAGTGTGGGGTATAAATTTGGAGGGACTTCCCCATGAAGTTAAAAAACAAACTCGTTCTTTCCTATACAATCATCGCCGTATTTTTAGTGGCAGCGCTGATTATCGCATTTCAGTGCTGTGAATTGTTTTGTAAAATGAACCTGTCTACCAAAAACAACGGTGGCATGACATTGTTTATACTATTTGCTGCCATCGCCCTTGCCTTTGCCCTGTGCTTTGCAATGTGGTTTGCAACCAAATTGTCAAACCCCTTAAAGGCCCTCACTGCCAAAACCCAAGACATTGCCAACGGGCACTATCATGAAAAAATTACACTCACAACCAACACCGTTGAAATTGATGGGTTGATCGCCAGTGTCAACAACCTTGCCGCAACGCTGCAGGAACAGCAGGAGATCAAAGCCCGCATGGCCAACGACTACGCCCACGAAATCAGAACCCCCCTAGCCGCCATTCAGTCCAACATCGAGGGAATCATCGACGGCATCTTTGAGCCATCCACCGAGCGGCTCAACAGCATTCGTGCAGAAATTCTGCGCCTGTCCCGCATGGTTTCCCAGATCGATAAGCTCACTGCCATTGAAAGGGACTCGACTCCTCTCACCAAGGAACCCTTCGACATGAGTGAGTTGCTAACCCAAACGGCAAACACCTTTGAAGCGGAAATAAAGGAAAAGGAGATCACCTTAAAGACTTCTTCTGAACCCTGTGAAATAACGGCAAACAGGGATCAAATTGCCAGTGTCATTGTAAACCTGCTGTCCAATGCCATTAAGTACACCGACAGAGGGGGCAACATTGGGATTCACCTGGCGGATGATCACAACACAGCTACACTCACCGTTACAGACAGCGGCACAGGGATTTCGGACAGCGATTTACCCCATATCTTTGAGCACCTCTACCGCACCGACGCCTCCCGCACCCGGGAAACAGGCGGTTCGGGTATTGGACTTTCTGTTGTGAAGGCCATTGTCTGCGCCCACGGCGGAACCATTGACGTAAAAAGCCAAGCGGGAAGCGGCAGCACGTTTACCGTGACCTTACCCAAAGAATTGTGAAAGCCATATATTCTCCATAAAATCTCCACAGAATTTCGTTATACTTCAAAAAATGGATGAAAGGCGAGAAAGTATGGTCACAGAGAAACTGAAAATTGGCGGCATGACTTGTGCTGCTTGCGAACGAAAAATTGAAAAAAAATTAAAAGCCATGGATGGCCTTTTTGAAGTTCGGGTGAGCTTGAGCAAGGGATGCGCAACTGTAACGTTTGATGAAAATAGAGTATCTCTTGTGCAAATCAAACAAACCATTTCTGCACTCAATTATGAGCTGCTGGATGGCAGCGCTGCCTCAAAAAGGCCTTTTAAGCTTTATCAACTGGGTATTATTGCAATTATCATTTTAGGAATTTTTGTGATTCTCAATCACTTTGGCCTGTTGCAGTTTTTTAACCAATTCCCCGAAGCACAGGCGGGCATGAGTTATGCCGCTCTGTTTACTATTGGTTTGCTCACCTCCGTACACTGCGTGGGCATGTGCGGCGGTATCTGCCTTTCCCAGTGCGTGGGTGCACAGGGTTTTGGTAAAGCTGAGCGTCTTCGCCCCAGCTTTTTATACAACGTTGGCCGCATCATCTCCTATACCGTCATCGGCGGTTTGGTGGGTGCATTGGGATCGGTGGTCAGCTTTAACGGCGCCATGCGGGGTATCGTTGCGCTGCTGGCCGGAATTTTCATGGTCATCATGGGGTTAAACATGCTGGATCTGTTTCCTTGGCTAAAAAAGCTCAGCATTCGCATGCCAAAGTTTTTGGTCGGCAAAGCCGAGGGTAAGAATAACAGTCCCTTCTTCGTGGGGTTGATCAACGGCTTTATGCCCTGCGGCCCCTTGCAAGCCATGCAGCTCTATGCCCTGTCTACCGGAGATCCCTTACAGGGTGCCCTTTCCATGTTTTTGTTTAGTTTGGGTACAATGCCCCTGATGTTTGGTTTTGGTGCAGCCAGTGCACTCATTTCCAAAAAGTTCTCTGCTCAGCTCATGGCCATTAGTGCGGTGCTTGTCATCATCCTTGGCTTTGGCATGTTAAACACAGGGGTTTCCATGTCGGGTTATTTGGCAGTTGGCACAGAGCAGAGTCAAACGGCAGGGTTTGAACCCGTCATGGAGAACGGTTATCAGGTTGTCACCGTGGAGGTTTCCCGCAACGCCTATGCCCCTTTCACTGTAAAAAAGGGCATTCCCGTGAAATTAAATTTCCATGCGGAAGAAAAAAATATCAACGGATGTAACAATGCCATTATCATTCCGTCCTACGGCATTGAACAAAAGCTGTTCCCCGGGGACAATATCGTGGAATTCACACCCACAAAAACCGGGGTGATCCCCTATGCCTGCTGGATGAACATGATTAAAAGCAGTTTTACGGTTGTTGAATAATTAAAAAAGTTGAAGATAGATAGCGAGGACAATTATGCAGGAACATACAAAACAAATCAAAATAATCGGCATGACCTGTGCCGCCTGTGCCGCACGCATTGAAAAAGTGGTGGGTAAAATCGACGGTGTGGACAGCGTCTCAGTAAACTTTGCCACAGAGCGGCTCACCTGTGAGCTCAACAGCAGCAAAACCAATATGGCTGCCGTTCGCCAAGCGGTGGAAAAGGCCGGGTATAAGTGGGCCAACATCGAAAAAAATACGGACAGCGAAGATAAACTACGCAAACAAAAGGAAATTAAAACCCTGTGGACAAAGTTTATCGTTTCGGCAGTCTTTACACTGCCCCTGCTGTATATCGCCATGGGGCATATGATCCCCGGCATCAAACTGCCCATACCGGCTTTCATCGACCCAATGATGAACCCCTTAAACTTTGCACTGACACAAATCGCCTTAACCCTGCCCGTGCTCGTTGCCGGCTGGCGTTTTTATTACGTGGGGTATCGGGCTTTGTGGCTGCGCTCCCCCAACATGGACAGTTTAATCGCCATTGGCACTACGGCAGCAGTGATCTACAGCTTGTACGGCACGTATCAGATAGCCCAGGGGCACACCATGTTTGCCGAAAACCTATACTTTGAAACGGCAGGGGTGATTATCACCCTCATTTTGCTGGGTAAATCTTTAGAAGCGGTGTCCAAGGGAAAGACCAGCGAAGCCATTAAAAAGCTCATGGGGCTTGCGCCCAAAACCGCCATCGTCATTAAAAACGGGATAGAGATCGAAACCCCCATTGACGAGGTTGTGCCGGACGACATCATTTTAGTGAAGCCAGGCGGCAAGATTCCCGTGGACGGGGTGGTCACCGAGGGAACCACCGCCATCGACGAAGCTATGCTAACGGGTGAGAGTATGCCTGTGGATAAAAAACCGGGGGATAAGGTATATGCCGCAAGTATCAACAAAAACGGTTTAATCCAATTTAAAGCCACTAAGGTTGGCGCGGATACTGCCCTTGCCCAGATTATCAAGCTGGTGGAGGACGCGCAAAGCTCCAAGGCACCCATTGCCCAAATGGCCGATATCGTTTCGGGTTACTTTGTGCCCATTGTGTTTGGCATTGCTGTCGTTTCCTTTTTAGGTTGGATACTGGCAGGGCACGACTTGGTGTTTGCCCTCACCATCTTTATCTCGGTGTTGGTCATCGCCTGCCCCTGTGCGTTGGGGCTTGCAACCCCCACTGCCATTATGGTGGGCACGGGTAAGGGTGCGGAAAACGGCATATTGATCAAGGGTGGAGAAGCATTGGAAACGGCACACCGGGTTCAAACCATTATATTTGACAAAACCGGCACCATCACCCAGGGTAAACCAAAAGTCACCGATGTAATTCCCATTGAAAACGGATCCCTAAGCGCCGACACTCTGCTTCAACTTGCGGCCAGTGCCGAAAAGGGCAGTGAGCACCCGCTGGGAGAAGCCATTGTTTCGGGTTATACGGGCACGCTGTTGCCTATAACGGATTTTGTCAGCCTTACGGGTAAGGGAATCCAGTGCAACATAGACGGAAAAGAGATTTTTGTGGGGCGTACAGAGCCGGGGACACTGGCATCCGATGCAGATCGCCTGTCCAGCGCAGGAAAAACCCCCATGTTTGTCACCGTTGACGGTGAACTGTCGGGACTCATTGCCGTTGCCGATGTTGTAAAAGAGAGCAGTGCCAAGGCTATTGCCAAACTCCACGACATGGGCATTGAAACTGTTATGATCACCGGCGACAACCGCCGCACGGCGCAGGCCATTGCCAAGCAAGTGGGTATTATGCGGGTGTTGTCCGAGGTATTACCCCAAGACAAAGCCAACGAGGTGAAAAAGTTGCAGGGAGAGGGTAAAAAAGTTGCCATGGTGGGTGACGGCATCAACGATGCACCCGCCCTTGTGCAAGCGGACATCGGCATTGCCATTGGCAGCGGCACGGACGTAGCGATTGAGAGTGCGGACATCGTGCTCATGCACAGCGATTTAATGGATGTCACCACGGCCATTCGCCTGTCCAAAAGCACCATTCGTAATATTAAGCAAAATCTGTTCTGGGCATTTGGTTATAATGCGGCAGGAATTCCCATTGCCGCTGGGTTGTTATACCTGTTGGGGGGTTCGCTGCTAAACCCCATTTTTGCGGCTGCTGCTATGAGTTTGTCCAGCGTTTCGGTGCTGACGAATGCGCTTCGGCTCAAGCGGTTTAAGGCGCACAAATAACGCATTTCTTAATATATAATCTTTCCTAATTTTCATACAACGTTTACAGAATATTATCAAACAATATTTTGTAAACGTTTGCTATTTATGCTATAATTTAAAAATAAAAAGGAGTAACGCCATGCCACGACCAACCTTTAACACGATTGATGAATATATCGCCACCTGTGAAGAACCAATCCAAGTTCTGTTGCAGGAATTGCGAAACATCATTCACGAATGTGCTCCTCAGGCTACAGAAAAAATCTCTTGGGCAATGCCCACTTTCTACCAAAACGGCAACCTCGTCCACTTTATGGCATATAAAAAGCACATCGGTTTTTACCCCGGCGCAAGCGGCATAGCAAATTTTGCAGCAGAGTTTGATACCCATGGCTTTCGCTATTCCAAGGGTGCGGTGCAGTTTCCCCTAGACAAACCCATGCCCTGGGATCTGATTAAAAGAATTGTAAAATTTAGAGTGATGGAAAATGAGCGCTTGGGATAAAACCCTACACTAGGAGGTATTCACATGCAGGCAATTATGGAAGCTGCGTTTGATGCAGTTTATTTGGTCTCAGTGGTGGTGATCGGTATACTGATGATCAAAAACAGCAAGGGTCATAAACAATATAAACTGTTTGGCATCATGGCAGTAACCTTGGGTTTAGGCGACTCCTTTCATCTGGTTCCCCGGGTCATCGCCCTGTTTACCACTGGACTTGAAGCCAATGCCGTTTCGCTGGGAGCGGGTAAATTCATCACCTCCATCACCATGACGGTGTTTTACGTTCTGCTCTATCACATTTGGCGAATACGGTATCAAATCAAAGGCAAACAGGCGCTCACCGTTTCCATTTATGCGCTTGCCGCAGTGCGCATTGGCCTTTGTCTCTTTCCCCAAAACCAGTGGCTCACCTACAACGCCCCCATCGAATGGGGCATTTATCGGAATTTACCCTTTGCACTGATGGGCATTCTCATTATTGTCATCTTCTTCATTGAAGCAAAAAAGCACAGCGATGTGCACTTTCGCTTTATGTGGCTGGCTATCGTATTGTCCTTTGGGTTCTACGCCCCGGTGGTCCTTTGGTCGGAAACCATTCCTGCCATTGGCATCTTGATGATCCCCAAAACCTTAGCGTATGTGTGGGTTGTACTCATGGGTTATTTGGAAATGCGCAAACTAGCAACAGAACGCCCCTAGTTTGTTTTCTAATCCTTTTACTCGCTGAGTTTCTTGTGTCAAGGTTATTTTTTGTTTGCAAGAATGAGATTACACAACCTCTAATTGGCAAAGGGATTATCCCACCCCACTGTTTTGCGCTCCGATCCATCCAGTTTCATTCGCTCTTCACAGTCTTTGGTTCTGTTAAAGTAATAAATATACTCGCCCACAATGGATAAATCCGAACACACGTCTGCGTTCAGTTTCTTTGCTTCACCACCGTTTACACCAATCCTGTACAGCGCACCGCCCAGGTATTTGTTTCCATATTTATCAGTGGTGGAGTCATCGTATATTGTATAATAAACATACCCCTCGTATACTTGGATTTGCCGGATATGCATGTTTTGTCCGTTGCTTGAAGATCGCAATCCATCCTCTATAATATATTGGTTGCTTGAACCATCTATAGCGGCTTTTCTGATTCCCCAATCTTCGAAGTAAAAATATTCACCGTCGGTATCTATATTATCATTATAAATGCCAACAATGGTTTCAACCCCTGTTCCGTCTGTTTTAATTTTGTGTATATTATAATCATTGGGCGGGTAGTAGTACACGTGATTGCCTATCACAAAAAAGGTATCGTTGAATCGGTTTGTTTTGCAAACTTTTTTTAGTTCTCCGCCGTTGACACTCATTGTATATATTTCATTCATGTTTTCCCCTGCAATGGATAAAAACAGATGGTCATCCACGAGCAACATTTTACGGATCGTTTTATTTTCCAACAGTGCTTGCTTTTCCGTTCCGTCATTTTTAATTTTATAGACTGTTTCATTAAAATAATAAATGATATAGTCTCCATAAATATTGATGTAGTAAACATAGTGATCTTCTTCGGTGATTTTTTGCAAATCAGTGCCATTCAACTGAGTCCTCCACAATCCATAAGAATTTGCAAAATATACCCAATTCCCCTTTTGCGCATAAAATCCATTGCCGTTTTTAATATTCCCATTTGTGTTGCCGTATTCGTGGACGACGGGAACGTCTGCTCTAACTTCACTGGGCGTTGGTTTTGGTTTTGGTGTGCTTTCGGGTTTATTCGTAATGGGTACAAAACCACGAATGCCTTGAGTATTGCTAATATTTATGTTTGTAGAACAATTGCTGTCAATGCAAATGATTTTATCTTCACCCGTATACTTGCCCATCTCAACTGGGAAATGCCATTCATGGTAGTCGTCGTCCTCAAGTGTGTATGCAATCTTCATCTCACCGTTAAAAAATCCGTCCACTAAAGTACCGGAATTGACACTGAACACTACATACGTGACATCCTCCTCCCTTTCTTTGGGGGGAGAATTCGTTTTGTCTGCGCTTCCCTCACCGTTGGGTTTATCGTTTTTCCATTCTCCTTCGAAGGTGTAATCTGAACCTGCAAACCACGAACCGTGGCCGGAACGCTTTCCATTTTTATACTCACCTACATAGACATAGGGCCCTGTATATAAACCAAAGCCGTTGCCGTCCTCTGTATTTGTATACACCAATTCACTGACTCCTTCCTCATACGAAAGGGCCTCCACCACCTTTTCATTCTCCAGCAGATTTCGCATCTCCTGATAATTCCCCTTTTCGGCAAAAGCCAGCAACTGCTTGACTTCCTCCATTTGAAGTATGGGTGAATCGTTTGATTCAGCTAGCTGAACTGGGTTGTTTACAGGTACATTTGTTTGGGGTTCTGCCTTGGGTAAGGTTAGCGCAATCACTGCGGCCAGCAGTACTGCTCCCCCACCACAGGCAATGCCGGTGATCAACTTTTTATTCAGCGGTTTCTTCTCCCTTGGCACAACCGGCCTTACGGGCCTTTCAACTGCCGGTCTTGGTGCACGCTGCACAACCGGTTGTTTAACCTTCTTTGGCTGGGCTGTAGGTTTTACTTTAGGTGTAATTTGTGCATACGGCACTGTCACTTCGGCATTTCGCTGGGGATAAATCGCTTCCATCAACTCGGTTATGGATTGAAAGCGTTCGGTTCGCTTCACCTCCATACCTTTGAGCAGCGCAGCCTCCTGCTTGGGGTTCATTACAATACCCAACTGGGAGGGGGGTTTTAGTTCGTCGTTTTCCGCACGGTCGATGGATTCATCGGGCGTAATGCCCGTGATAATTTTATACATGGTGGCGCACAGGGCATATACATCCGTCCACGGGCCTTGCTGCCCCTTGGAGGAATACTGCTCCGACGGGGCATACCCTAATTTTAAAATAACAGACAAACTCTTGTTTCCGCTGTCGGCAAAATCCCTTGCCGCACCAAAATCCAACAGTTTGATCTGTCCGTCTCCCGTAATCATAATGTTGTCGGGGGAAATATCCCGGTGGATCATACCCGACTGGTGCACATACGCCAGCGACTGCATCACCGGCTGCATCAAATCAAACACTTGGTCTGCCGAGAACGTATGGGTTAATAAATACGTCTTCATGGTTTGGCCGTCCACGTATTCCATAGCGATGTATGCCGTGCCGTTTTCCATAAAGAAATCACTCACAGTGACAATGCCGGGCAGGGCACGGAACTTTGCCAAGCTCTTGGCTTCGTTAATAAACCGATCTCGGCCTTTTTCAAATATTTCAGTGGGTTCACCCACATAGGGGTTTACCGTGGAGTGGGTGGCATCCCGGGCCACAAAGCCGTTGGGGTAATACTCCTTGATGGCCACTTTAATCTCTAAGTTTAAGTCGATTCCAATATAGGTAATGCCGAATCCGCCTTCGCCTAACACACGGCCGATGAGATACTTGCCGTTGAGTATGGTTCTAAGGGGCAAGTGGTTGACGGAAGGGACATACTTGTTTTCATCAAAACCGCATGAACACACACCCGAGTGTTCGTTCATGCAACCCAGACATAATTTTTCAACGTTTACTTCACTCATGGTATTCTCCCCGCATGATCATACTTTTCACAGTATATCACAATGATTCCATACAAGAAATGCTTTGCTGTTTATTTGTGAAGATACTACAAACGATTGTGAGTATTTTCTAAAATAAAAGGTTGGAACCCAACACAGTGTAGATTCCAACCTCTGATAAAAACAAACTATTCTTCTTCTGTGACGGGTTTGTGCTTGGACTTAATGGCACTCATAACAAAACCAAACACAAAGGTCAGCACGACCACTGCCCACCCTCCTGCAACTAGGTTAGCCACAGGGTAGTTGTCGTACGGACTGACAATGTTTGTGTATAAATAAGTCACGCTGATCAGCAGGAACACGATGGGGCACAGATACTTGACGCAAAATATCCACCACTTTCCAAACTTAAACTTTGCATTCTCATTGATCATATCCAGCATCTTTTTAGCCCCGAAAACCCAGCAGATGGCTATGGTTTCAAAAAGACCCAGAATAATTAGGTTGAAGTCGTTGACAAAGTGATCCACCACGTCCACCAAGTAGAGTCCGGCCTTGGTTGCAAAGATCAAACTGGCTAAAAAACCAATGACACACACCCAGATGGTGGTCTTTTTCTTGTTCCATTTGAATTTGTCCACAAAGGCAGTGATAACCGCCTCCACAATGGAAAATGCGGAATCGATGGCCAGCGTAAACAACATGACAAAGAATATCACGGAGAAGATGATGATGGAGATCATGCCACCCGGCATCTGCCCAAGAGCAGTGGGGTAGGTGATAAACGCCAGCATAATACCCGTGTGACTCATTTCGGAGACGGGCGTACCCGTAGAAAACGCCAGATATCCCAAGGTGGAAAAGGCTGCAAAACCAGCCAAAAAGCTAATGCCCGCATCACTTAAGCCGATGGTAAAGGATGCCCTTGTGATTTCGGTCTCCCTGGGTAAATAGCTGCCATAGGCGATCATAATTGCAAATAAAATACTCATGCTAAAGAATACTTGCCCATAGGCTGCTGCCCACACGCTGGGTTCAAGCAACTTGTCCCACTGGGGTACCAGATAGTAAGCAAGGCCATCTCCCGCTCCGGGAAGTGTTACTCCGCGAATAATCATAACAATCAGCAGGATTACCGGCAGGATTACGGTATATTTGACCACCTTACCCACCGACTTCACGCCGTTGCGGATGCAGAACCAAATGGCCACCCAGCCCACAATCAGTGCACCCAGCACGATCCAGCTAAATCCACCCAAATCAAACATACCGCTGGAAATCTGCAGCGTATCATTTAAAAAGATGTCGGATGCCGCCTTAGTGGCCCAAGGTGCAGTAAAGGAGAGGGCGGTGTAATCGATTACCCATGCCAACACCACCGAATAATAGGCGGTGATACAGAACGCCGTCGCAACGCCCACCCAGCCAATCCATTCGAATTTTTTGTTGAGCTTAGCCATGGCCATGGGTGCGCCCATCTGATATTTCTTACCCAAGGATATCTCCATGGCTAAGATGGGAATGCCTGCGGTTAGCAATGCGATGATGTAGGGAATTAGGAATGCCCCTCCCCCGTTCTGATACGCAATGCCCGGAAAACGCCAAGCATTACCCAAACCAACCGCCGAACCTATTGCCGCCAATATAAAGACGTTCTTTGATTTCCATCGGTCTCTACCCATAAATATTACCTCCAAAAAATAGTATGTGTCATTTTGTAACACATCGTATATTGTCACAGTCGACAAACTGTGGCAAAAAATAATTTCTGGTGATTGATGCCCGGGTTATTGACATTGAAAATTTTGCAGCATATCAATGCTTGCATGAGGTAACTCGATGTATGACGCAACTCCCTCCAAATAACGAAGGCTCTTGTTATTGGATGACCCTGTAATTCACGATCGATAAAAGTAAAAGAATGAATTGCATATATTATACTTTGCTCTGCCGAATTTTGCAACTAAATTTAAACCCTTGTGGGTTTATAAATCATTTAATTCTTAATGATGGCATACCTCATTTATTTTCGTATAAACTTTTATCCATCTTAAGATATTTTAATGTGCCGGAATAATAAAAGAAAATCCCAGAGTGTTTCCGGGATTTTCGAATGTATACTATTGCGATTACTTGGACTTAGAAGTGGAATAAACCACAAGCCTTTGCAAACCAATGAACAACAGCAGCAATACGCCCACAAATATTTTTGTCCACCATGTGCTCAACGTTCCGTTAAAGTTGATAAACGTCTGGATCAAACCCAGTGTCAACACACCAAACACCGTTCCAATCACGTACCCCGATCCACCTGTGAGCAGGGTTCCCCCGATTACAACAGATGCGATTGCATCCAACTCCATGCCAATCAGATGCCGGGGGTATCCGCTGCACATATACATGGCAAATGCAATGCCTGCAAGGGCTGAGCAAACTCCGTTGATCCCGTATATGGTTATCTTCGTGCGAGAGACAGGCAATCCCATCAGCTTGGCCGAAAGCTCGTTTCCGCCCACGGCATATATGCTTCTGCCAAACTTTGTGTACTGGGTGATATATATGCCCAGCGCAACCACAACCAAGAAGATCACCACACTCAGAGTGATGTATGAGTTTCCCGGCAATTTCAACTTCCAAGAGGAAAGCTCTCTGAACACTGGGTTGTTTATGGTTATGGATTGTATACTTATGACAAAACACAAACCTCTGGAAAAGAACATTCCTGCCAGTGTTGCGATAAAGGGCGGAACCTTGAACTTTTCAATCATAGCACCCATAGCTGTGCCGATCAGTATGCCGTATACCACACATATTGCCATACAAAGGAACGGATCCAAACCCAATTCTTCGGTGCCGTATGCGATGATCATGGTGCTCAGTGCTGCAATTGCTCCCACCGACAAGTCGATGCCTCCCGATAAAATGACCAACGTCATACCAACAGCCGATATGCCCAGATATGCATTGTCATTAAACAAGCTTAGGAATGTTCTCATGGTAAAGAAACCCTTATACATGATGGAACCTATTGCATATGCTAAGATGAAAATCAGAATGGTTGCAGCTACTGTAATGTATTTTTTCTTAATCATTTCGCACCTCCGTATGCCTTTCTGGCTTCCATCGCCCTGCGCACCGGTTCGGATTGCAGCAGCACCACGCCCACAACCACCAAAGCCTTGACAACTAAGGTGACTTCGGGTGGAACGTTAAAGGAATAAATGGAAGTGGTCAAACTCTGAATGATCAGCGCACCAATGATACTACCCATCAAGCTAAACTTTCCTCCCGCCATACTCGTGCCCCCGATGACCACTGCAAGAATGGCATCCAGTTCAAAATTTAAACCTGCATTGTTTGCGTCTGCACACATGATGTTTGAACTGACGATGAGTCCCGAAACACCTGCACAAAAGCCCGATATGGCGTATACCCCAAGGATGATTCGCTTTGAGTTGATACCCAGATATGTGCTCGCGCTGCGGTTGATTCCCACCGATTCCACGAACAATCCCAGCGCAGTGCGCTTAGACAGCAGAAAGAGAATGAGTGCCACTGCTGCCACGATAAACACCGAAACGGGAAGCCCCAAGAACCAACCCTGACCAAGGGTGGCAAACTCCTTAAAGTTGGTGGTTAAGTTGCGTGCATTTGTGATGAGTTGTGCAATCCCTCGTCCCGCTACCATGAGTATGAGGGTTGCAACAATGGGCTGTACTCCAAATATGGCCACCATGGTTCCGTTGCCCAAACCAAATATGGTTGCAATTGCAACGGATATTAAAATCACAAGAATCAGGGGCATTGCCGAAAATTCGTTCACTACCTCGGTGCCCCCCCGAATGAGTGATACCGCCACTGCACCCGACACCGCCACCACTGCACCAACGGATAAGTCTGTGCCACCTGTAGCGATAACAAATGTCATACCCAGCGCCAAGAGCATAATTGGCACTGAACGGTTTAAAATATCGATGAGACTGCCGTACAAGTGGCCTTCGATAACGGTTATTCCAAAGAAGTTGGGATTTAATATTAAGTTAAACAGCAAGATGACCACAAGGGCGATTAGGGCAGAAAAGACTTTCGTCCCCGATAATCTCTTAAAAGCGTTCATGAAACCTCACCTCCTGCAATGGCTGAAATAATGGATCCCTGATCCAAACCCTCGGCATCCAGCATCGCCACATTCTTTCGATCCCGCATAACAGCCACCCTGTTTGAACAGCGTATGACTTCCTCTAACTCTGAGGATATAAACACAACCGACATACCCGATTCGCACAGCGAAATGGTGAGTTTCATAATGTCTGCCTTTGCACCAACGTCGATACCCCTAGTGGGTTCGTCCAGAATTAACAGTTCGGGTTCTGTTGCCAGCCATCGCGCAAGGATCACCTTTTGCTGGTTGCCTCCCGACAGCTCCCCGATCTTTTTTTCTGCATCGGGTGTGGCAATTCCCAATAGTTTAATATATTTGTCTGCGATTTCATTTTGTTTTGCTTTTGAAATGTATTTCCACATACCTTGACGGGATTGTAGTGCTAAGATGATGTTTTCCCGAATGGTTAAATCACCAATAATACCATCTCTCTTTCTGTCCTCGGGGCAAAAGGCAATGCGCTTTGCAATGGCATGTGCCTGAGAGTGGAGGTGTACAATCTCCCCCTTCATTTTGATGGCACCGCTGTTTAACTTTGCTGCGCCAAAGAGCATTTGTGCAACCTCGGTTCTGCCCGAACCCAACAGCCCTGCAAAACCCAAAATATCTTTTGTTTTAAACGTTAAGCTTATGTTTTCCACACTGCCCTTCACGCCTATTTCATCTGCTTCAAGCAGCAGTTCTTTTTCTTCCTCGGGTATGAGGGTGCGGGAAATAGCCGAAATATCCTCTAGCTCCTTGCCCACCATCTTGTTGACAAGTTCCACTTTAGATAGCTCCTGCACCTGATATTCGCCCACCAGTTTGCCGTTGCGAAGAATGGTTATTCGATCGGATATTTCATACACCTGGTCTAAGAAATGGGTGATGAACACGATTGCCATACCCTGGGCCTTTAAAGAGCGCATGACCTCAAACAATTGTTTGACCTCTTGTTCGTCTAAGCTGGAGGTGGGTTCATCCAAGATTAAAATATTAGCCTGTACGTCCACTGCCCTGGTGATGGCGATCATCTGCTGTATGGCAACGGAATAACTGCCCAGGGAGCGGGTTACATCAATTTCAATGTTAAAGCGTTTTAGTGCAGACTTGGATCGTTCGTTCATGGTTTTCCAATCGATCCTGCCCAGCTTTTTGGGTTCTCTGCCGATGAAAATGTTTTCTGCAACGGTGAGATTGGGGCAAAGGTTGACCTCTTGGTACACCGTACTAATCCCGATCTGCATTGCGTGTTGGGGTGAACTCAAGGAGATTTCCTTGCCCCCGTAGAGCATCGTTCCCCCATCCTCTTTATATACTCCGGTCAGGCACTTGATTAAGGTGGATTTTCCTGCACCGTTTTCCCCCATCAATGCGTGCACCTCGCCCTTCCTTAAAAACAGATTCACTTTATCAAGGGCTTTCACTCCCGGAAAAAGGATCTCTATATCCCTCATCTCTAAAATTAAATCGTCCATTTCTATCCCTCTCTGTTTTTGTTCAAGCCACTCACGGTTGGTTCGTATGTATTTAAACTATTTAAACTTTGAGAAAAAGTTGCCCACAATTTTTCGTTGTGGGCAACCCGTGGAGAATTGTTATGAAGAATTAATATACTCTGTTGGGCAGCTCTTTTGCAGCTACTTCTTGGGGGAATACTCCCTCAATTGTGTCGGTTCTCTTTGGCAGCGTTTCGCCAGCCATTAACTTGTTGATGTTGTCAACCAATTGTGGCCCGAGGAGGGGGCTGCACTCTACTGTGCAGTTCATCTCACCAGCTACCATTGCTTCGAAAGCAGCTTTAACAGCGTCTACACCAATGATGATGATATCCTGGCCGGGTTTTAAGCCTGCATCTTTGATGGCTTGAATTGCACCCAGTGCCATATCGTCATTGTGGGCATACAGCACGTCGATCTTCTCACCCGACTTCAAGAATGATTCCATAACTTCTTTACCCAGCGAACGGGTGAAGTCACCAGTTTGGGACATGGTCACTTTGTAGTTTGATTTGCTGGCGATTGCATCTGCAAATCCCTTTTGGCGATCCAGAGCTGGTGCCGAACCAACTGTGCCCTGTAATTCAACGATATTAATCTGATCGTTCCCGCGTCCTGCTTTGTCCATGTACTCGATCAGCCATTCGCCGGCTTTTTTACCTTCAGCGATGAAGTCTGAACCCATGAATGTTGCATAGAGGCTTTCGTCGGGGTTATCTGTTGCTCTGTCCACTAAGATTAAGGGGATGCCAGCATCTTTAATCTCTTGAAGAACATCGTCCCAGCCGCTCTCAACAACGGGGCTGAATGCGATTACGTCAACTCCCTGAGTAATGAATGACTTTAATGCCTTAATCTGGTTTTCCTGTTTCTGTTGTCCGTCCGAGAAAATGAGTTGGAAGCCTGCTGCTTCACAAGCCGACTTGATGGAGTTTGTGTTTGCTACACGCCAGTCGGACTCTGCACCGATCTGGGAGAAACCAACCACAATCTGCTTGTCAGCTGGAGCTTGTGGTGCTGCCGGTGCTGCGGGATCCGCAGGTGCTGCCGGTGCTTCGGGTGCTGCTGGTGTGGGTGTGCAAGCAACTAAACCCAACAACAGAACTGCTGCCAAAATAAACGCGAGTGTCTTTTTCATTTTAACCTCCTGAATTGATTTTCAATGATTTATATGCATTGTAACACGCAAAAAAAACTTCGTGAATTCAGCATCTTACGAGATTTTTTCACGTATAGGAGGTTGAAAAAACCAGTAAATATTAACAATCTATGAATTATTATGATGGTATATATTATTTTACGAATGGAGTTATTTGCTTGCAACAATTTTACTGCAAACCAGAAATGCTACAAAATCTTTCGGAAATTATTGTACTCTGTATTCGCTGGGGGATAGACCCGTGTGTTTTTTAAAGATAAAACTAAAGTAATGGGGTTCGTTATACCCCACTTGCTGTGCAATTTCATAGAGCTTTAAATTTGTCTCTTTGAGTAAGTTCTTTGCTCGATCAATCCTAGCAGCAGTTAAATACTCGATCACCGTTTGACCGGTTTTTTGGCTGAATATGGTACTAAAGTGATTGGGGGACAGGGAAACAACCTTTGCAACACTGTTTAAGCTTAATCCTGGATTATCAAAATTTTTGTTGATATATTTTTTTGCTTGCCGTATGATACCCCCGTATTTCAAACCCTCGGCGTTGTCCCGCTCTTCAAAGGTGATTCTCAGGGCCTCTTCCGCCACTTTACAGAGCTGATCTTTTGATTTGGCGTATTGCAAAATTGCGTTGGGATCGCCGATCATATGCAAAATTGCCTCAGGTTTTTTACCCAATGAGTGAATCAAACGCGCACAGGCAACCAAGATATCGGTGAGCTTATAGTACGCAAACAATATGCTGTTTAACCCATCGCTTTCACCCTGCCCAAAGTATTCGGTTAGAATTTTGTCGATGTCCTCAGATTCTGCATAGTTGAGCCTTTCATCGATGGGTTCGCACTTTATATCTAAATCGCAGATGAAACTGTTGTTGTTAATGTCGTCAATGCCGATGATGCGGCCCCCTGTCACTTGATCTAAGTAATTTTTTGCTTTTTTTGCGCAGTGATAGGACGTTGGAATCTCTGCTATGCGCCGCACCAGCGAACCAATGCCGATTTTAACTGTGCACGTAGATTCCCTTTCAAACTCATGGCGTATGGACTGTGCAATGCTATAGGCAAACTCTCGCAACTGCTCCTCGTTGTCACCCTTTAACAAAATAAAAAATCTGTCGTAGGTGCGGTAATAATACACAGCACTTTCATCCAAAATACTGTCCAGTATGGATCTCAAGTATATAAAGCAGTTGTTCTTAAAGGCATCCGTTTCCACTTCGGCATACAGGACGATGAAACACTTGGCCATCAGATCAAGGCCAATCTTTTCGCACTGTTCTAACAGTTGGGGGGTATCGGCATTGGCACAGATGATATCCTCCATCAAGCGATCCTTGGACATTTGTGAGGCAAGGTTTAACTGTTCCATCATTTTTTCTTGATTGAGTTTTTCATGCCTGTTTAACTCAATCTGGTCGGCAACGCCGCTCAGTACGCGCAGCAGCTCCGCACTGCGTATGGGTTTGAGCAGATACGCATCTACACCTGTTAAAATTGCATTTTGTGCATATTCAAACTCATCGTGCCCGCTGATAATGATAATATGCACAAAGGGCATGGTGCGCTTCACAATTTTAGATAGGGTGAGTCCGTCCATAAAGGGCATTTTGATGTCGGTGATGATGATATCGGGTTTGATTTCGTTTATCATTGCAAGGGCCATCTCCCCGTCTGCCGCTTCCCCCGCAAAGTGAAACCCACTCTCTTTTTCGATACACTCGCGTATACCTTCCCGTATGCGAAATTCATCCTCCACCAAAAACACTTTTTTATACATTCACATCACACTCCAGTATGGGCAGTTGAAAGGATACAGTGGTGCCAACACCCAATTCACTCTCTATAGTAAGCCCGTTTTTAATGTCGTAGAACAACTCGATCCTCTTGTTAATATTATATAAACCATACCCACACTTTTCGGCAATGACGAAATTTTCTCTGAGTTTTTCCAGCGTCTCACTGTCCATACCCACACCCGTATCCGTGACGCTAAAACAAATACAGTTGTTTTCCATATATCCCCGAATCAAAATCTCTCCCCTGCCCCGCAGGTACTTCACGCCGTGATAGATTGCATTTTCCACAATGGGCTGGAGCATTAACTTGAGTATCTTGTGGGCATACATTTTTTCGTCCACGTCTATTGAATAGCTGAGTATATCCGCATACCGAATTTCTTGGATGGTCAAGTAGTTTCGGATGTGCTCCACTTCCTTTTCAACAGTGATCCAGTCGCTGCCCCGGCTTAAAGATATTCTAAAAAAGCTGGTGAGTGCTTCCACGGTTTTAATGGCCTCTTCATTTTTATTTGCTTGGACAAGCCAGATGATTGTATCAAATGTGTTGTATAAAAAGTGTGGTGTTATTTGTGCTTGCAGCGCTTTCATCTCGGACTTTTGTAGGTTTTTTTGTTTATCAATGTTTTCTTCTATGAGTCCTTCAATTTTTACTGCCATGGTGTTTAAGCTTCGGGTCAGTTCGTAGAGTTCGGTGACTTTTGGCTTTTGTGCACGCACCATAAAGTTGCCCTTGGCTATTTCACCTGCCATATCTTGAAGCTCCATAATGGGTTTGTTGATGCTTTTTGTGAGCGATACCAAAGAGATGATGGCAATGATGATGACTGCAATAATCATCAGCACCTGCAATATGAGCAGTGATGTGTGAAACAGGCGTATATCTTGGTTGAGCTGTGCAGCACTCTCGATTTCGCTAAAGGTGAACTGCTGTAAAATATCGTAGAGCACTGCCGTTACGCTTCTGATTTCTTCCAAGGTTTGTTCGTTTTCGGAGACCTTGGCGTTGTTGCCTATCTGTTCACCCAGCTTGTCCACATATGTTTTTAAGGTGTTGTTGGCTCGCTTTGCCACCCTCAAGTGGTTGATGGCCTCATGGCTGTTTGAGTTGCTGGACAGCCAGTCTATTCCTGTATAAATTTGATTGATATACTTGTATTGATTGGCTTTATTAAAATCTTTCTTACCCGAAACGATATCCCACACTTCTGTACCGATTTCACTTTTCACCATCTGGTTCAGCGAATTGGCAAACTCAACGTTTAAAATAATTCTGTCGTACCGTCCGGTGATAAACATAGACGAAAAAATATTGGTGAGCGAAACAACGGTTAACATTAAAATCAACACGATATACGAAAGTTTTATTTTCCCCTTAATACTGTTCATAAAAAACTCCATTCCGCCGCTTCACTTACGGAACTATAAAACAACCTTTCACACCAACCCTAATATCCCCTTGGTGCCAGTTCACTCAAGTTTTCGTCATACATGGTGAACACCGTCTCTTCTGTGTATATGGTGCGGGGTAATGTTTCACCGTTTATAAGCTGTTTGGTCATTTCCATCACGGTATCCCCCAACATGGGATTACACTCGATGACACAGTTGATCTTACCTTGCTTGAGTGCATCGATGGCAGCTTGCTCACCGTCCACCGTTATGATGGCTATGTCTTTGCCGGGTGAAACCCCGTGTTCTTCCATTGCTTTAATGGCACCCATGGTCATTGCATCGTTGTGGGAAAAGAGTACGTTAAAGTCGATGTCGGATTTTAAAATGTTTCGTGTAATTTCATATCCCCGTGAGTTCATGAAATCACCGCTCTCCGAATAAACGACGCTCGCCCTTCCCGCAATCGTCTCCGCAAACCCCTCCCGTCGGCCAATCTCGGGACCGGAACCGTCTGTGCCTCGAAGTTCCACAATGTTTGCCTGAATGCCCTCACGCTCCATATACTGTAACAAAAACTTTCCTGCTTGTATACCCTCTTGCCAAAAATCACTGCCTGCGTAACTTGTGAACAGGGAGGGATCTTCGGTGGAAATATCTCGGTCGATGAGCAGCACCGGAATACCTGCCTCTTTGGCTTCACTCAGCACACTGTCCCACCCGGTGCGCACAATGGGGGAAAAGGCTATTACGTCCACTTGGTAAATGATAAATGAACGAATAGCCTTCACTTGGTTTTCAAATTTTTGTTCCGCATCAAAAAATATCAGTTGTATGCCTTCTCTTTCGGCACTGTCCTGTATGGATTTTGTGCAGGCGCTGCGCCATGCGGATTCCGAACCCAGTTGTGAATACCCAAGAACGATCTTCTTCTCCTCCACAGACGGCATATCACCGACACACGACACCATGGCCAAAGAAACTATAAGCAAAACGATCAAAACCCTTAATTTCATATGTCCACCTGCCAGTTTTCATGTCCATTGTTGTATAGTATTTATTGAAATATTTATCAAACGTTTACTTGACCGTAATATGCATTTGCACCGTGCTTGCGGAAATAGTGCTTACTTAACAGTTCTTTTGGTGCACTCTCAACGTTACCCAACTGAAGGGTAAACAGTGCCATCTTTGCCACTTCCTCCAGCACCACTGCATTCTCAACAGCCTTTGCCGCACTGTGGCCCCATGTGAAAACACCGTGGTTTTTCACCAACACAGCGGGCATGGCAACTGGATCAATGTTTTGTGACTGGAAGGTCTCGGAGATGACCAACCCCGTGTTCTTTTCGTATTCGTCGGCAATTTCTTCTGCGTACAGCCCGCGAGTGCAGGGAACTGTGCCGTAGAAATAATCGGCATGGGTTGTGCCATAGCAGTGAATACCCCTGCCCGCCTGAGCAAAACCGGTGGAATAGGATGAATGGGTGTGCACAATGCCCCCGATTGTATCGAACGCTTTGTATAAAACCAGATGGGTTGGCGTATCGGAGGAGGGGTTTAACTTCCCCTCCACAACGTTTCCATCTAAATCCACAACCACCATGTGATCCGCACACATGTTTTCATAGTCCACTCCCGATGGTTTGATGACGATGAGCCCTGCTTTTCGGTCGATTGCCGAAACATTACCCCACGTATAGGTGATGAGACCTCGTTTTGGCAACTCAACGTTTGCCAAGAATACCTTTGATTTCAGTTCTTCCAGCATACGTTTCCCCTACTGCATGTGCTTATAATAAAGATCGTTCCAACGCAGTTCTTTCTTTAGTTCATGAATATCCGTATGCGCACCGATGTGGATAAATTCAATGCCCCACAGCTCGGCTAAGGTTGACAGGTGCTGTGCATCCACAATATAACTCATGGAGGTGTGGTGTGCTCCCCCTGCCAACAGCCACGCCTTCGCCGCTGTTGCCAAATCGGGCAACGGCTTCCACATAACCGATGCAACGGGCAGTTTGGGCATGGGCTTTATGGGCGGTACCGCTTCCACGTCTGTAACGATCAGCCTGAGTCTGCCCCCCATATCTACCATACTGGCACACACCGCTCTACCCGCCTTGCCGTTAAACTTTAACCGTGCGGGAGGATTCTTGCCCCCGATTCCCAGCAGGTGCACTTCTATGGTGGGTTGATCGGCAGCAATGCTGGGACACACTTCCAACATATGTGCACCTAAGATCATCTCGTTGCCCCGGGGCAGATGATATGTATAATCTTCCATAAACGAGGTCTCTTGGTTGTTGGCCATGTGTTTCATGATTGCCACCAGTGCCGATGTCTTCCAGTCACCCTCACCGCCGTATCCATATCCGTCTCTCATGAGGAGCTGGGAAGCCAAACCCGGTAGTTGGTTCATTCCGTGCAAATCTTCAAATGTGTTGCAAAAAGCCCCAAAGCCGCCCTCGGTAAAGAATTTACGCATGGCAATATAATACTTTAGCTGTTCCTTCACTGTTGGCACATCGTCGGTTTTGAGGGCATACAGTGCGATGCACTTTTCATACTCGGCGTTCACATCCCCATCCGTTACGCCATGGATATATTGCACCAGATCGCCCACAGGATGTGTGTTTACACTGATTCCCAGCTTTAACTCCACTTCTACTTTGTCGCCCTCGGTCACTGCCACTTGCCGCATGTTGTCGCCAAAGCGTGCAACCTTTAATGTCCTTGCAAAGAGATAACCCGATGCACTCATCATAAAGTCTGCAAGGCCCTTGCGCACTTCCTCATTCTCCCAGTAACCCACCACGATCTCTCTGGGTATTCTCAGCCTTGCACCGATAAAACCGTGCTCCCTGTCCCCGTGGGCGGATTGATTGAGATTCATAAAGTCCATGTCGATGTCTTCAAAGGGAATCTCTGCGTTAAACTGGGTGTGCAGATGGCAATACGGCTTGTTTAACCTTAACAGTCCGCTAATCCACATCTTTGAAGGGGAGAAAGTGTGCATAAACGTTATGACACCTGCACAAGTTTCATCTGCATTTGCCCTCTCCATCACCGCAATGATTTCCTCTGTGGATTTCACTGTGTCGCAGCAAACCACTTCAAAGGGAATCCTGCTGTCGGCATTAAAACTTTCCACCATGATCCTGCTGTGCTCTGCAACCTGCCGCAGGGTTTCTTCGCCGTAGAGGTGCTGTGATCCCGTTACAAACCAAAATTTGTTTTTCATAAAAAACTCCATTCCGCCGTTTCATTTACGACACAATCGTTATTAAAAAAATTTTGACGCTAAGCCTCGCTAATCATTATAAACTCAATTAGAATTAAACGCTGAGCAAAAAAGTTTCATTATTTTTTAAGATATTTATTTGTACGTACAATTATATTTATATCACAATGTATACTACAATGCAATCATTTTTTAGCGATTTGTGGAATTTCTTTTGACTATATGAATATCAAAGGTGTAGGAGGATTCTTGCCCCCCTAGAATCATGTTTAGCAGCTTGTTTGCGGCCAGCCTGCCCATCTCTTCTTTGGGGTGTTCTAGGGAAGTTAGGCAGCACAGCTCGCTAAACATGCTGTTGTCAAAGCTAATGATCGCCATGTCCTCCGGGGATTTTATTCCCCCACTGCTCAGAATATCCAACAGGGCAATGGCTGCTTCATCGTTGTAACAGAGCACAGCATCGCAACCCTCAAGACAGGAAAGCAGCATTTCAGCGTTTGCAAACACAACTTCTCGGTTTTCAGTGGTGTACCACAAGACGTTGTTGTCGCTCAAGCTGAGCCCACAAGCGAACAGCGCCTGTGCAAACCCGGCGTAGCGCAAGTGCCCCTGCAAATCGTCGCTCTTGAATATCCCTGCGATTTTCTTGCAGCCTAAACTGTGCAGGTATTCAACGGCCATCTTACCCCCTGCGTAGTCGTCACAAACAATATATATGGGATTTTCCAAACTATGATAATATCCGTTAATAAACACAAACGGAATGTTTCGGTTTTTCAGTTCGTTGTAGAGTTGAATGTTGGGGTTGGGTAATGCGGATTTTGTGCCCTCGATGATCAACCCATCGGGGGGATCGTCCAAGCAATCCAGCAACAGTTTTCGCTCTTGTTCCACCTTGTTTCCCGATGCGGAGAGTTCCATGGTATAGTTGTTTTGAGAGACCACCTCTTCTATACCCCGCACAATGGATGGAAAGATATATTCCGATATGTATGTACAAATTACCCGTATTCTCATGTTGCGGTTTTGGCAGGGTTTTGTTTCAACATACGTGCCACTGCCCTGCCGCTTCACGATTAACCCCTCATGGGAAAGCAGTGCGATGGCCTGCCGCACTGTGTGCCGGCTAATACCCTTTGCCGTTGCCAGTGATTCTTCGGTGGGAAGTTTCCCATCGGCATACATACCCGACAGAATTTCACTCCTCAGTTGATTGGCTAAGACTTTGTATTTTGGAAACATTCTTCACCTCAAAATTTGTACATACGAATAGTATATGGACAAATTGAAAGATTGTCAAATTGTACGGCTTATACAACCCATATACTTTGTTTGAACCAAGCAATTATTTCGCTTGCGGCCAAGGTGAAAATCATGTAGAATATTGTTATCAACAGATTTGGAAATACGCTTAAATGAATGGACTTTACGACTCTCTGAGGATTAAACTAATATTGTATTACCTGTTGCTGATTTCTATTCCCCTCATTGCAATCATATTAATTAGCAATTATTTTTTTAATAAATCCATCGACGAGCAAGCAAACGAGCACACATCACAGATGATTATGCAGGTTCAATCCAATATTGGAACATACATCAACCTAATCAACAAAACCATTTCATTTTTACAAGAAGACCCCAATGTCGTTGAATTCATGTCCATAAGCTCCACTTCGGATGCCAACAGAATCGAATGTGAAACCCAGGTGAGGCGGGTTATGCGCTCCTTTACGGCACTACACGAAGAGATGAGCGGCATACTGATTATTAATAAAAACGATATCTATGCCTCCAATGAACTGTACCGCATTGCACGATATCCCCTGATCGACGACTTTTGGTACAAGCAAGCCAACGAAGCAAACGGTGAGATGCTGCTCATCAGCAAACCCATTGGCCGCAATATTAGAAACTGGAAAAACCATGCCACCAGCGATATCATTTCGGTTGTGCGGGGAGTGTTTGATGAGGAATCGGGGGAATGTCTCGGGGTGATTCTCATCGATATGTATAACGGAATTATTGATAAGCAGATCAGAGATGTGACACTGGGTAAGACGGGATACGTATTTATTATGCAAAACAATGGGGAGATCGTATACGCACCCGCCAACAAGACGGTGTATCGAATTCGCCCGGAGTGGTTAAAGGGCAAAAATGCCATTAACATGAAGGAGATTCAGGGAGAAAAATATCAATTAATCCATGCAAACGATCCGTTTACCGGCTGGAATACCGTGGGGGTATTTTCCTATGGGGAAGCCCTCGAGCCCATTGCAGCCATGCAGTTTATTAATATCATTGTCATTTTGTTCACCATTCTTTTTGCCGGGCTTGTTGCCATTATGTTCTCCTCCACCATAACAAAACCAATCAGCGTATTACGCTCGTTGATGCTCAAGGCGGAAAACGGAAATTTAGATGTATATTTTGAAGAAGGTAAACATACCGGGGAAATTGCAGGGTTAGGTCAAAGTTTCAACGCTATGATGGATAAAATTCGTGAACTGATCCATCTGGTGTATATTGAACAGCAGCGAAAGCGAGATGCGGAACTGAAGGCACTGCAAATGCAGATTAAACCCCACTTTCTCTACAATTCGCTGGACACGATCAAATGGATGGCACAAGAAATTAACGCAAGGGAAATCGTAAACACGGTGAGCGCATTGTCCCAGTTGTTTCGCATTGGCATCAGCAGGGGCAGGGAAATTATCCCATTAAAAGAGGAACTCACCCACGTGAAGAGTTATTTGTATATTCAAAAGATTCGGTATGAAGATAAATTAAATTACTCCATAGAATGCGACAGCAGCTTGGAGAGTTATATGGTACAAAAGCTGATTATGCAGCCGATTGTGGAAAACGCAATCTATCACGGTATCAAACAAATCGAAGAGAATGGAAATATTGAAATTAAAATTCATGCAGAGGACGTTTTGTATATCACGGTCACGGACAATGGCATCGGCATGAGTGAGAGTAAGTGTATTGAGTTTAATGAATTATTGCAGCAGAGTAATCGCAAGAACAATATGGATGGGTATGGGTTGTTTAACGTCAACGATCGGATTAAATTGTCCTATGGAAATGAATATGGCGTAACCTTTCATCATGTTCCCCAGGGAACCGTTGTTGTAATCAGCCATCCTATTCTTTCGCAAACAATGCTTGGAGGAAATTTTGATAAAATTATTAATAGCTGATGATGAACCAAAGATTCGAAGGGGATTAAAGTCCACCATACTCAGCATGGGGTTAGATATTCAAATATGCGGTGAGGCCGACAACGGCAAAAAGGCACTGGAGATTATGAAGCAAGCCTCCCCCGACATTATTTTGGTGGACATTTGTATGCCCTTTATTGATGGCCTGGAGTTTATTTCAATGGTCAATCAACTGCGAAGTGACGTGCGATTTATTATCATTACGGGCCATGACGAGTTCGACAATGCCCACGAAGCCATTAAATTAAAGGTGTTTGGCTTTTTATTAAAACCCGTGGACGTTGTGGAGCTGCACACAACGCTGCAAAATGCAATCAACGACATTCACGAGAGCCGTGATAAAAACCAGCATTTTAAATGGGCAACCCTTCAAATCGAGAAACGAAGGGAGTATTTAATCGAAAAATTCTTTTGCGAATGGATTAATTCCAAACTCACCGATCTCGAAATCAAAGAACAAGTGGAACACTTTAATTTGACCTTTGGGGAACAAAACGTCTTGCTGCTCATCTCCAATATTGGCGGAGTGGGGAATAGTATTTACAATGGCCGTGTGTTGCAACTGGCCATTACCGATGCGCTGAACAAGATTTTGTGCGATTATTCGCCCTATTATGTGTTTGCGGATGAGCGAGAAAACATTGTGGCACTGGCTTCAATGCCCCATCACCAAATTGATGAATTTGTGCAAGATGCAGTTTCAAAGTTGTGCAGCAGCTTGTCCAGACCGGTGCATATGGTTGCATTACCCTGCGAAAATATTGATCTGATCAGCGAAACATACAACTTGCTGTATGAAAAGTATGACAATGTCCGCATTAAATCACCGTATGTTCAATTGGCTGAAAAATATATTTTGGAAAATATCAGTGATTTTGAAATTAGTCTGCAAAAAGTTGCAGAGTATGTCAATGTAAATCCCACATATTTGAGCCGATTGATGAAGCAAGAGAGTGGGTTGTCCTTTATGGAGTATGTGACAAGAACCCGTATCAACAAGGCAATCGAGCTGATGCAAGATAGAAGTGTCCTTTTAAAGACGGTGGCAGCCAGTGTGGGTTATTCCAATCAATATTATTTTAGCACAGCATTTAAAAAGATTGTGGGGGTGTCCCCCATCAATTATCAAAAGGGAACAACCAAATGAAACGACACTTGATTTTTATAGCTTTAGTGTTTTTGCTCATAACATCCTCCTGCTTTTTGTTTTCACAAAATGGCAGCGAAAATGAAGTGCCTGCCACCAAATATCTCATCGGCGTGAGCCAATCGGGTTTAATCGATTCTTGGAAAGTTGCCATGAACCGAGAAATTGAACAAACCGCAAAGTCGTTTCCCGATTGTAAACTCATCTTCACCGATGCTGCGGGGGATCATTTAAAACAAATTGAAGATATTGAGATGCTGGTGAGCTGCGGCATTGACCTGTTGATCATTTCTCCCGAGGAAACCGAACCGCTAATCAACACCATCAACCGTGTGAGTGAATCCATACCGGTTATTGTCCTTGCGCCGCAAATAGAGGGGGTACAGTGCAGAATGTTTATTAGCCCCGATAATGTAAAAATTGGGCAAATGGCCGGAGATTTATTAGCACAAGAGTTGGGGCATGGGGGTGGAAATGTTGTTGAAATACTGGGCCCTGAAAATTCCCTATCGGTTTTACAAAGGGAGCAGGCATTTCATGAAACCTTGACCAAGTATCCAAACATTCAGGTGGTTAAAAAACTCTATGCCAACTGGATGCGGGACGAAGCCGAGGACAGGCTCAAGGAATACATGATCGTGGAACAACCAAAGTTTGATGCCGTTTTTGCACAGAGTGACACCATGGCCGAGGGGGCGAAAATTGCCACTGAAAAATTGAGATACGATGGGGACATCCTATTTTTTGGGGTTGGTGGAATGAGAACCGATTTTGGGTACGGTTCCTCTGTGCTGACAGATGCGATCTCGGGAACCATATTTTGTCCCACTGGCGGGCAGCAGGCCATAGACTGTGCCATTAAAATATTAAACGGTGATACAGCATTACCAACCAATATGATTTTGGAACCCTATGTAATTTCGCACTCTTTGGAAAAGGGTTAGCTTCATTAGTTATTTATTGAAATCAAAATATGTATTTCACCTAAGTAATACCCATCGTAAATATATAACAAGATCATTTTCTTTTGAGCATAGCCTTAATTTCTTCAGGCATATACGGTTCTTTACGTCTATGTATCATGGAATGACAATTAGAGCATAACGGAATTAAATCTATTTCTGGATCAGTACCCTCATAACCATCGGCAGATGAAAGTTGACCGATTGGCGTAATATGGTGAACCTCAATATAGCCTTTTCCAACCTCACCGTATTCCTTCTGGAAGTCAAATCCACAGATTTTGCAATAACAGCCTTTCAATCGAATACACTCATTTTTTGCCGCTTGACTCCTATAATGTTGCGTTGTTGATATTATGTGGTTTCTGCTTTCATCATGCAGATGGTATTTATATTCATCGTTAATATTTAATTGATTTAAAATTGATTCAATATAATCAATTAATTCATTTTTTAGACTTTGACGTTGCGGTTCATCTGCATACCACACCGATTTTTGACCGTGGCCAACACCGTTGTTTTGTGATGAGTGGGGTAATTTCTTATATCGCTCACTTCGGCTAATCAGAAAAGCATTTTTAGCATCGCAGACAATATTGTATTTCGCAAAACCACTTTTTCCAATATTTATTCTTCGCATATTTCTGTTATCATGAACAGGCTCGGAATACACTCGGGCATGCTTATAAAAGCCGCAAATGATTCGCCCCTCTACTTCACGAGAACAAGTGAACACCACTAAAACATCCTCTATGTAGTTTCCCAGCACATCATAGTTAATTTCATCGGATATTCTGGACAGATTAAGCTTTGCCGAAGGGGGTGCAAAACCGTAGCATTTTCCATTGTCATTAAGAAAATTAAAGATTTCGTGCCCGTAACCATTCTCTTTGATAAACCTTCCTCCGCCTTTAAGATTGCCCTCAGGTCGATTATATTCATCCATTTCAGTCAAATTGATAAAAACAACCTTGTTGCGATTAATGCTTTCATACTGCATAATTTACCTCATTTAATCAATTCTACTTCTAAACTCACAGATTTACATCCACATTGCCATGTACGGAAATACTGTCCTCACCCACCACACAATCCAATGCAAGGATGTGTACACCACATTGTTTAGCCAACCGCAGGGCATGGCCAAACGCTTGGTGCATGGTATCGTTGGGGGTAAAATACGCAACATCACGCATCTGGATGATAAACACAATATAGGCCTCATAGCCCTTTTCTAGGGCATGGCAAAGTTCGTTTATGTGCTTAACACCCCGCTCAGTGGGTGCATCGGGAAACAGTGCCACGCCGTTTTCCTCCAGCGTCACCCCCTTCACCTCAACGAAGATTTTCTTTTCCCCAGCTTCGATATAAAAGTCAAACCGTGAATCCCCATATTTCACTTCGGGTTTTATTAGGGTTACACCCGGAAAGAAAAACCCCTCCTGCACCCACTCCAAAAACACTTTGTTGGGTATCTGGCTGTCTATGTTGATCAATCGCTCTCCCTTGTATACGGAGATCAGATCGAACTTCGTCTTGCGGTGCTGGGATTCATTCTCCTGCACAAAAATATTACATCCGGGCAGCAGCAGTTCCCTGCACCGTCCGGTATTTTTCACATGGGCGATTTCCACTTTGCCGTCCAGCTCAATGTGGGCGATAAAGCGGTTGGGACGGGAAATAAACTTTGCTCGCCTGATGTTTAAATAGTATGCCATTACTTACAATACACGAACCGTGCACCTCCCAGAAATTCTGCTATTAAGTAGCAATGCCGATTAGTTTTAATAAAAATAAAACTGCACCCCTTTATTGTACACTTTTTTTACTCAATGTACAGCGCTGGGGTGCAGCTTTGTTATGTTTTGTTTACCTTGTGATTCTTATTTACCGCCCATTGCAGCATAGATTGCTGCTGCGTTTTCAGGAGTGACGATTTCTGTTCCCAGAGTCACTTCTTTTTCCAGTGTCTTGCCTTCTACTAACAGCGCATAGGCACTTTCAATTGCTTCTTTACCACCTGTAGGATATACCATTGTCAGGCTCAGTCTCTTGTCCATAACGCTCTTGATTCCGCCGTCTGGTGTGGGCAGAGCATCAACGCCTACAAAAAGGATATCCTTTTCACGGCCTGCATTTTTTGCAGCGATGTATGCGCCTTCAGCCATTGGATCGTTGAGTGCAAAGAATACATCGATTTTCTTGTGCTTTTGCAGCATTTCTTCTGCAATGGTGATTGCCTTTTCACGAAGCCAATCTGCATTGTTTGCATCAATGATTTCTACTTTGGGGTTCACTTTGATACCTTCTCTAAAGCCAGCATCTCTGTCAATACCGCCGGAAGTGCCTTCAAGACCTTTGATTTCGCAAACTGTACCGCCCTCGGGCAACAGAGTTTCTGCAACGTATTTGCCGCACTCTCTGCCGATCAGCACATTGTCTGCACCGATAAATTGTGTATACGTATCCCCTTCAATCTTTCTGTCCAGAAGAATGACAGGAATTCCTGCATCATATGCTTCCTTAACAACATTTGTAAGGGGTTTTGCTTCGTTGGGCGAAGTGATGATGAGATCCACCTTCATTTGAATGAAGTTTTGAATGTCAGCGATCTGCTTGGAGTTATCCTGAGCAGCATCGGAATAAATCACTTCAAACATTGGATATTCAGCAGCAGCCGCAGCGATCTGATCGTTCATTGCAACACGCCAGGGTTCACCCAGGTTACACTGTGCCATACCAATGACAAACTTATCTTTCTTTGCGGGTTCAGCAGGTTGTGCTGCATCGTCCTTTGGTGCCTCTGCTTCTGCCTTGGGTGCTTCTTCAGCAACGGGTGCTTCGGGAGCAGGTGCTGCCGGTGCAGCGCAAGCCATGAAAAAGCTCATCACCAGAATAGCAATTAGGATGGTAATAATCGTTTTCTTCAATTCTAGTTCCTCCATTTTTTTATATTATTAAATACCCTTTGGCACTTAATACACATTAATCTTTTAGGCGCTCTGCCTGGGCAAATACTGCAATAATGATGATAAAACCCTTAACAACCAACTGTAAATTGGAATTCACACCCTGCAAGCCTAAGACATTGTCCAGCATGCCCAGAATAATTGCGCCAACAAACGTACCGATGATGGTTCCCTTTCCTCCGGCAAGGCTTGTTCCGCCAATTGCAACTGCAGCAATGGCATTTAATTCGTATCCTATACCCTCGTTCGGTCCGCCCTGGCTAATCTGCGCACTGTGAATCATTCCTGCAATCGCTGCCAGCACGGAACAGATTATAAACGAAACAATCTTGACTCTGTCCACTTTAATACCCGAGAGATGTGCGGCCGTTGAGTTGCCGCCAATGGCATACACGTGTCTGCCGTATTTTGTCTTCTTTAAAACGATGACGAAGATAAAGATCAACACAATAAAGATTAATGCGGGGGCAGGTAACACATCACCGATTCTCTGTGCGAAAAATTCGTATTCGGGTGGTGCCAAACCCTCACCGGTTCCATAACTTAAGGGTATGCCAATGCCATTTGACCAAAACCGAGCCAATCCCCTTGCAATGTTCATAGATGCCAACGTGACGATGAACGCTTGAATCTTGAGCTTTGTAACGACAACTCCGTTAAACAAGCCGTATACCGCACCGATTAACATACCCACCAGAAGTGTGGGCACAAATCCAAACCCGTTGTTCACCATGAGCGCTGCACTGCCGGTGGACACCAGCCCCAGCACGGAACCCACGGACAAATCGATGTCTCCAAGCAGTATAATGATTGTCATGCCAATGGCAATAATGCCGTTTTCTGAAACAGCACGCAACACGTTCATGATGTTGCGCATATCCAAGAATATGTTTTCGCCCTCTCTCACGCAAATAATAGATGCGATTAAGAATATTGCGATCAGCGCAATATAACTTTGAAACCTCTTTAAGTATGGCGTGTATTTTTTAATTCCAGCAGATTGCACTTCGTTCATATTACCTCCTCATGCGTTGTTGCTGCATATAATAATCTCTCTTGTGTCGCTTCGTCCCGATTGAATATTCCTGTCATCCTGCCTTCGCAAAACGTGATGATGCGATCACTCACCCCGATAATTTCGGGTAATTCAGACGATATCACTAAAATTCCCATTCCTTGCTTTGCAAGTTCATTGATGAGCATATATATTTCTGCCTTTGCTCCAACGTCGATCCCTCTGGTTGGCTCGTCGAGCAACAGCACCTTTGGATGGGTCATGAGCCATCTGCCCAAGATCACCTTTTGCTGGTTACCCCCCGAGAGGTTTCTGGCCAGTGTATGATAACTGGGTGCCTTTATCCGCATGGAATCGATTTGTTTGCTCCACTCCCTGCGCTCATCCGCTTCTTTCATAAAGAAGAACTTGCAAAATTTGTCCAGCAGGGGCAGGGACATGTTTTCACCGATTGAACGCTGCAACACCAACCCCATTCCCTTTCGATCCTCCGTTGCAAAAGAAATCCCTGCTTGAATGGCATCTTTTGGTTTGTTAATAACAAGTTTCTTTCCCTCTAAATAAACATCACCCTTCACCGCATGGGGGTGCATACCAAATAAACTTTCAAACAGTTCGGAGCGCCCTGCGCCCATTAATCCTGCAATGCCAATGACCTCACCCTTGTGAAGGGAAAAGCTGATGTTTTTAATAGGCCGTTTGTAACTGCCCGGGCGGGGGGAAAAGCTTAAGTTTTCTACTCTTAAAACTTCTTCGCCGATGCGAAGGCTTTCTTTTGGGAAGATTTCCGAAACTTCTCGGCCAACCATCATGGAGATGATCTGTTCCCGTGTGGAATTCTTTGCTTCCACAGTTCCCACGTATTGGCCGTCTCTTAGGACTGTCAGTCTATTCGCTAGGGCAAAAACTTCGTCCATTCTATGGGTGATGTAAATAATGCCAACCTTCTCCTCGGCAAGCTTGCGGATAACTTTAAACAAAAGCTCGGTCTCCGCCTTGCTGATTGCAGATGTTGGTTCATCCATAATTAAAATGCGTGCATTTAAGGAAATAGCCTTTGCAATTTCAACAAGCTGCTGTTCCCCCACCCGCAGGCTGGAGATTTTTCGATTGGCAGAAACATTCAGTTCGAGCATTTCCAGATATTTTTTTGCATCGTCCTGCATTTTTTTATTGTCAACAAACCCTGCTTTTGTCTTGGGCTCACGGCCCAGAAACATATTTTCTGCAATGGTCATTTCATTCACAAGCTGCAATTCCTGATGGATTTTGGCAATGCCAAGATTGCGCGAAACAATTGGATTCCCAATCTCCACTCGCTTTCCATGGATGAAAATTTCTCCTTCGTATGTGCTGATTGCACCGCACAATACGTTCATAAGGGTGGACTTTCCGGCACCGTTTTCACCCATGAGTGCCAAAACTTCTCCCTCGGAGAGTTCAAGTTGAACGCCTTTCAGCGCATTCACAGCACCGAATGATTTTTTTATATCTTTCATTTGCAACAATTTACTATGCAAACTAGAACCTCCTATGCCGTTTAAATTTTAGCAGATGTGTTAAATTTAAGTGAATGATTTGTTAATTATAGGTGAAGTTTCGTTAGAAGTAAATTTAATAATATTACTTTCATTTATATTTTCACAACTTTATATTGATTTTTGTGAGATGTATTATATAATAGGAATCAAAAAAGGGGTGAATCTATGTTTGAATTTAACGTCGACAAAGCCACATGGGTACACGAACCGGCCAAGAAAACTGTTACGCAAGACAAAATCGTTTTAACCACCGAGCCAAACACGGACTTTTGGCAGCGCACATACTACGGTTTTCGCAACGACAATGCACCGGCATTGCTTTTACCCACAGAGGAGTTATCCTTTAGTTTTCATGTGAAGACTGCGTTTAACAGCAACAATTTGTTTGATCAATGCGGGGTCATCATCTATCAAAACAGTGACAATTGGTTTAAGGCATCCATCGAATATCAAAACGAACAGTTCAGCCAACTTGGCAGTGTGGTCACAAACAATGGCTACTCCGATTGGGCAACCACGGATATCCCTTCCACACAAAAGCACATGTACTACAGGCTGAGCCGAAGGAAAAGTGACTTTCTCATTGAAAATTCCTATGACGGCATGGAGTACAGGCAAATGCGCATATTTCATTTGTTTGATGGTGGGGGAACCATTCACTTTGGCATATATGCTTGCAGCCCCATCAACTCTTCCTTTGATGCAGAGTTTAGTGAAATGAACATCACCGAATGCGTTTGGAAGGAACATCAAAATCCCTAAAACATAATTTATATTTGTGAAACGATCTCGTGCAGGGCAATGGCTCCGTCGGCGCAAGCTGTAATGATTTGGCGCAAAGACTTGGTGCGAATATCTCCTGCGGCGTACACGCCTTGCACGCTGGTCTTTGTGCTTTCATCAGCAACCACATACCCATGGCTGTCTAGCAACTGTTTGGGCAGCAGCGTTGTGCTGGGCGTTATGCCAACAGCCATAAACACCCCCGAAATATCCTGAATTTCACTGGTCTCCCCATTTTTATATTTCAGCGATACTCCCGTGACACTGTCGTCTCCCAATATTTCACTTACCTCGCAGGACATCAAACAGGTGATGTTGGACGTGTTGAGCAACCGATCTTGCAGGGACTTTTGCATGCGAAACTCTTCTCTGCGATGAATGACAGTGACTTTGTTGCAAATTTTGGATAAGTACAGTGCATCTTCTCCCGCAGTATCTCCCCCGCCCACGACCACAGTGTGTTTTTCTTTGTGAAAAGCACCGTCACAGGTGGCGCAGTAGGAAACCCCCTTGCCGCTCAGGCGCAGTTCGCTGGCAAGTCCCAGCTTCTTTGGGTTTGCGCCCATGGCTAAGATGATATTTTTGGCAGTATATTCCTCTTTCTTAGACCGGGCAATTTTGGTTTCCCCAAGAATATCCAACTCCAAAATGGTGTCCGTCTTAAAAGCAACCCCCAAATTTTTAATCTGCTCGTGCAGTGCAAGGGAAAAGTCCATACCGGTGATCATCTTTGGGAACCCGGGGAAATTCTCGATCTCACTGGTGGTTGCGGCTTGCCCGCCGACAAACATACCTTCAATGAGCAGAGCGTTCACCCCCGCCCGGGCTGCATAAATTGCAGCGGTAATACCTGCGGGGCCCCCGCCTACTATCAATACGTCGTACATGAAAATATCTCCATATAAGTTAAGAGTTCATATAATAGTTTATACGAACTCTTGCCTATTTAATCAATAAAACTGATTATCTTTCTTTGATCATGTCCTTTGTTTTCATCAGGCGGACAAGGTTCCCTCGTTCGTTTTCGTCCAGCTTCATGACGATGTACTTGATGGTCTCGGTGAGCCGTGGAATCATAACGTATTCCAAGGCGTTCACCCGCCGTCTCGTCTTTTCGATCTCGTCGGAAAGCATTTCACAAGCCTTTTCGATGGAAGACAGCCTAACCATTTCTGACAACACACTCTCCAACTTCACCACCGCCATATCCAGCTCACTGGATGTTGACAACAGACCGTAGGGCAGAAACTGCCGTTCGGTATTGGATTCGTGCATGGTTATTTCGGGCACGTTGACGCTCATAATGTTTTTCACGCCAAAGTCCATGGAAACCGTTTTCACGGGATACATCAGTGCCTCGTGCATGGCCTCGGGCGCCATGGTCATTCTCGCCTTGAGAAACTGCTTGAGCGCAACATCTAACTTTTCTTCCACGCTCTCCCGCAGGGTTTTATTTTGTTGCACAAGCTCCATGAATCGTCTGACCATTTCATCTCGCTTGTCTTTGAGCAACTTATGTCCGCGAACAGCCGTCTTTAACCTGCGCTTTAAGCGGGTTAGCTCCATTCGGGTGGGGTTTACCCTCATTCTCGCCATGTGCTCAGCCCTCTTTGTTCACCCGCTCCAGTGCGGCGGGGAGATAGCGTTCCAGATATTCGTCTCGAATACGCTTAAGTTCTGATTTCGGCAAGATCGTCAATAGATCCCAACCAAGGTTTAACGTCTCTTCTATGGTGCGATCGGTAGTATATCCTTGGGAGACGTACCGCTGTTCAAATTCATCTGCAAACTTTGCATACAACTTATCGTTGTCGGACAGCGCTGCTTCACCCAAAATAACTGCCAATTCCTTTGCTTCCTTACCTCTGGCATAAGCCGCAAACAATTGGTTCATGGTATCCGCATGGTCTTCCCTTGTCTTACCCTTGCCAATACCCTTGTCTTTCAAACGGGAGAGGGAGGGCAGTACGTCGATGGGGGGGACAATACCCTTGCGCAGCAACTCGCGGGAAAGAATAATCTGACCCTCGGTGATGTAACCAGTCAAGTCGGGAATGGGGTGGGTCTTGTCGTCCTCGGGCATGGTGAGAATGGGGATTTGGGTGATGGAACCCTCTTTTCCCTTGATTCTTCCAGCACGCTCGTACATGGTTGCAAGGTCGGTGTATAAGTAACCGGGATATCCTCTTCTGCCCGGCACTTCTTTACGTGCAGCAGACACTTCCCGGAGTGCTTCTGCATAGTTGGTTAAGTCTGTGATGATAACAAGCACCTGTAAGCCCTGATCGTATGCTAAATATTCAGCAGCAGTGAGCGCCATACGAGGTGTTGCAATACGCTCAATGGCAGGATCGTTTGCTAAATTGATAAACAGTACCGCACGATCGATAGCCCCTGTTCGCTTGAAGTCGCTGATAAAGAAATCGGCTTCTTCGAAGGTGATACCAACGGCTGCAAACACAACCGCAAAGTTTGAACTTGTGTTGAGCACCTTCGCTTGACGGGCAATTTGCGCCGCAAGCTGTGCGTGGGGCAAACCGGAGCCGGAGAACACGGGCAGCTTTTGGCCACGAACCAGTGTGTTCAGACCATCGATTGCCGAAATACCCGTTTGAATAAATTCGGAAGGATAATCTCTGGCCGCAGGGTTGATGGGTGCACCATTAATATCCAACCGCTTTTCGGGGATAATGGGCACGCCTCCGTCTTTGGGGTTACCCATTCCGTCGAACACTCTGCCAAGGATGTCGGGGGAAACCGCCAACTCTAAGCTTCTTCCCAAGAACCGTGCTTTGGATGTGGAAATCTGCAAACCCTGAGAGCTTTCAAACAACTGCACCAGCGCCTTATCGCCGTTAATTTCCAAAACCTTACCCCGGCGAATTTCACCATTCTGCTGTATAATTTCTACCAACTCGTTATAGGCAACACCCTCAACGCCGGATACCAGCATCAACGGCCCTACTACTTCATCAATCGTTGAATACTCTTTAAGCATTGGTGCCTCCTTTCACGCAATCCTCCATGGCAAGGGTTAAGTCCTGCATAAGCTGCGTATATCTTTGATCTATTTCATTTTCGGGTATATACTTCATTCTGCCGATGGCTTCACGAATTTCCATATGTTCAATTTTGCTGAAATCCGCTCCCCGCTCCAAGGCACGCTGACCCAGTTCGTAGAACGCAATGACCACGCTCAACATCAAGAACTGCTTGTTTTGAGAAGAGTAGGTATCGATTTCATTAAAAGCGTTTTGCTGCAAATAGTCCTCTCGAATGGAACGAGCAGCTTCTAATTTGAGCCGATCGAACACGGACAGTGCATCCACACCAACCAACCGAACGATTTCTTCCAACTCCGACTCTTCCTGCAACAGTGCCAGCGCCTGATCTCTCAGGGCACTAAACTGTGGGTTGACGGCTTTGTTAAACCATGGCGTCAACTTATCCATATAGAGGGAGTAGGAGTTTAACCAGTCGATGGCCGGGAAGTGACGGGCATAGGCCAACTGAGCCGATAAGCTCCAGAATACTTTTACGATGCGCAGCGTTGCCTGGGTTACAGGCTCGGACAAGTCACCACCTGGAGGGGAAACCGCACCGATGGCCGAAATGGCACCAAACCGCTCTTTGCTGCCCAAGCAGCGCACATAACCTGCACGCTCATAAAACTCTGCCAAACGGGAGGATAGATACGCAGGGTAACCTTCGTCGCCGGGCATTTCTTCCAAACGGCCGGACATTTCGCGCAATGCTTCTGCCCAGCGAGATGTGGAATCCGCCATGATGGCCACTTTATAACCCATATCCCGGAAATATTCCGCAATGGTAATACCTGTATAAATAGACGCTTCACGGGCAGCAACGGGCATGTCGGATGTGTTTGCAATGAGCACCGTGCGCTTCATGAGGGGTTCCCCCGTCTTTGGATCTTTTAACTCGGGGAATTCCATTAAAACGTCGGTCATCTCGTTGCCCCGCTCGCCGCAGCCAACGTATACGATGATTTCTGCATCTGCCCACTTTGCAAGCTGGTGCTGAACCACTGTCTTTCCGCTGCCGAAGGGACCCGGAATTGCTGCAACGCCGCCCTTAGCTACGGTGAAGAATGTATCGATGATTCTCTGCCCCGTAATCATTGGTTCGTCGGGGGAGAGTTTTTCCATATACGGCCTTCCCCGGCGCACGGGCCAGCGCTGAATCATATTGACATCAACGATCGAACCGTCGTCCTTTTTAATTTTTGCAACGGTATCCGTTATTTTGGCATTGCCACTGTGGATGGATGTTACTTCACCACTGATTCCATAGGGTACCATAATTTTGTGGGAAACCACGCTGGTCTCCTGCACGCTACCCAAGAAATCTCCCGCAACAACCCGATCGCCCACCTTTGCAATGGGTTCAAAGTTCCAAACTTTGTCGTGATCCAAGGGCAGGATATCAACACCGCGGTGTATACGATCTCCCGACTGCTCACGAATTTTGGTTAAGGGTCTTGCGATACCGTCATAAATGGATTCTATAAGTCCCGGTCCCAACTCAACCATGAGGGGGCTGCCGGTTGGATACACGTTTTCTCCCGGACCTAAACCGCTGGTCTCTTCATAAACCTGAATGGACGCCATTTCGCCTCTCAGCTCAATGACCTCACCGATCAAGCGTTCTTCAGACACGCGCACCACGTCGTACATCTGTACGTCCGCCATACCCGAGGCTACGATGAGTGGCCCGGATACCTTGACTATTTTACCTGCCATGTCAAACCTTCCTTTATGTTCACTTTTGCAAATTTACTTAATTGAAAAGTGTTTCGACTGGTTAATTATTATTAAACAACATGTCGAAACCAATTGCCTTTTCCACATTCTTTTTGACCTTCATAAGCCCTGCGCCCGAAGCACCTGCGTTGCCCGGAATGATGGTGATGATTGGGTATGTGGTGTTTTTATACCGATCAATCGCCTCGGCACACACATCTGCAACGTTTTCGGTTAAGAAAATGATGCCATAGTTTTGCTTAGCCAGCTCGTGTATTTTGATGGGTGCCTGCTCCGCTGTCACGCCAAAGGTGTTTAGCCCGAGGGTTTTAAATCCCATGACTGAATCATGATCGCCTACAACGGCAACTTTTCTCTCCATCATAGCTAAAACATCTCCTTTAACAGCGAAAGTATTGTATCGTTACTCAATTTGTTTAGCTTTGCGCTCATGATCACCCGAATGTTTTCCGCTTCCCGCTCTTTCACTAAAAGATATCCCAGGGCGGGGGCAGGGGTCATGAAGTCGTTTTTATACTTGCGCACGGTATCCATTAAAAAGTCGTCCCTGCTCTTTTCCAGCGCAAAGAGCGACCCTGTGCGCTTCATCTCTTCGAATGCGGTTATAAACCGTTTTTCATATATTCCCCGGGCAAAGATGTTCACAAACGTATCGGATGGAGCATCGAATGCAGCGATAAAGGTTTTATCGGGTATGACCCCTCCGGGCAACAGCGAGCGCTGCAAAGCCAGCACACCTAAGTCCATATTCCGTATGCGGATCAATGAAATTAAGTTGGTATAATCCGCATAGATGCGCATATACTCCGCAACAAATGTAGACTTGTTGTTTGCCAACCGAGAACCAAGCTCCCTGCCATACGCATTGTCTAAATAAAGCCCAATGAGGGAAACGTCCTCTTTCATAGAAAACTGGCGGTCCAACTCCTCCAGCGCTTCTTGCATGAAGGGGGTGAGTTGTGTATATTTTTTCTCGTTCACCGCATCGATCAACACCTTTAAAGGAATAGTTCCGTTCTTGCGAAGGTATTCCTCACTCAGTTTTTCCTGAGAAAGATTGAGCTTTAGCAAAACCTTTAGGTTGTGATAATCGTTTTTTAGCAAAAAGAGGTTCAGCGACTGGGGATCGGGCATAATTGCCTGAATGTGGGCATAAGCGTTACCCAGCTCACGTTCAATTAAGGTTTCAAACTGCTCGGGGGCAGTTGCATCTCCCCCGCCGTATCCCGTCTCCAAAAGAGAGCGAAAGCTCTGCCAAGGGTCATCCCCCTCTGCAATTTTTAACGCACGCTCAAAGTTGATCAGCTTGTTTTCCAGTGCACGGATATTGGTCGCAGCATATGGATAACTCCTCATTTCATACCTCACGCAAACAGGATATTTGCAACGGTTGTTTCCATGTCGCTTTTCAGCTGGGAAAGCACCGTTTCAATAGAAGCATCAATATACATGCCCCCCCGGTTGATGACAAAACCGCTCTTCACGCTATCATCTCGGCGAAGGGTGAGCCCTGGATTGATGGATTTAATAAATCCTTCGTCCACGTGCTGATCCGCAGGGGATATTAACACAGTCTCATCGCCGTTCAGGGAGAGTTTGGCAAACAGAGCAGCAACAATTTTGAGATACTCCTCTTTGCCAAGGGAAACTGCCTTATCCCTCGCTGCTTTAAACGCTTCGTCGATCAACTCCCGCTTCACGGCTAAAACGTTTCGCCTAAGCTCCAAGGCATACACGGACAGGGAACGGTTTTTAAGCTGTTCCCCCTCTGTGCGGCCAGCACTTAGGAGCTGTGCGCTCTTTTCATCGGAACGCCTCTTTGCCGCTTCCAGAATCTGTTCGCATCGAAGCTTGCTCTCCTGCTCAATAGTTTGAGCAGTATTTATTGCATCCGCATTAATGCTCTCAACTATTTTATCTACTTGCACGGCATCAACCTACTTTTAACATGAGAACCACGATCATGGAAATTAACAGTGCCAAAACCGCATAGGTTTCAACCATGATGGCCATGATGATGGCTTTACCCATTTCTTCTTCACGCTTAGCCAGAAGCATGATACCCGTTACAACTGTTTTTCCTTGCAGAATCGCAGAGAACAGACCAACAAATGCGATGGGCATTGCGCCAAAGAAATAGATGAGACCTTGGGTTGTTGTGACATCCTTTAACTGGCCGTCTAAAAGTCCTACGTTTAAAACGATCAGGAAGGCTACCAACAGACCATAAATACCCTGTGTACCGGGCAGAAGCTGCAATACCAAACCTTTACCGAACTTATCGGGATCCTCGGAAACCAGTCCTGCCAACGATTCACCTGCCATGCCAACACCCCGTGCAGAGCCGATTCCGGCGAGCAACGCAGCCAGTGCCGCACCTGCAAATGAAAAAACTAAACCTAATTGCATTTTTTTAATCCTCCGTAGTGTTTGTTACGTATGTATGTTAATTTAATATAACCAACTGTATTGTTTGTTTAAGCCTTTTTGGCCACAACGTTATAGGTTTTGGATTTAACGCTCAGCGGCTTAAAGGGTTTGCCGCCATCCTCATAAAATTTGGAGAACAGCTCGATATACATGAGGCGGCAGGAGTGCACATACGCACCCAAAGCGTTGATGCCGATGTTGAATGCGTGCCCCGCACAGAAGATGGCTGCCGCAAAGATATACCCAATCCACGAACCTGCAACCATGCCTGCGATTTGGTTGAACACCATGCCGATAACCCCTGTTGCCAAACCCATGCCGAACAGACGGGAGTAGGAGAGCACGTCGCTCAGATACCCGGTGATGCCGTAGAGGGAGCTAAATCCGCCCATAATCTTTCTAACAATCCCTGGCCGCTTGCGCCCGGCGAATAAGAAGATGAGTGCAACGCCTGTGAGGGCAAGAACGGTTCCAATGGAGCCAACGGTTCCCCCCAGCGCCAGCATGGGAAGCCCAATCAGCACCATGACCCACGAGAGTTTGTCGAAGATGCCGTCGAGAATCTGCCCGCGCTTAAAGCACATGTATGCGCCCACGCACAGACCAAAGGACAAGTGGGCAATACCTAAACCAATGCACAAGATGAGCATGGTGAGTGGGTCTTGCAACGGGTTAAACCACAATGGTGTAATGGAAAAGCCCATGACACCGCCGTAAAGCAGTCCCCAAATCACTGTTGAAATGGAACCCATGAACACAACACCCAACACTTTTTTGCTCATACCCTGCCATCTGGTCTTGCGGATGATGAGCAAGCTCAACAGGGCGAGAATCACGCCGTATCCCGCATCGGACATCATCATGCCAAAGAACAGCACGTAAAACGGTGCGATGACCAGCGTTGGATCGATGCTGCGGGGTTGGGGATACGAATACATATCCGTTACCGCTTCAAAGGGTTTCATGAGTCTGTTGTTCATAAGGGCAACGGGGAAATCCTCGTCGGGGGCAGGATCTTCATATTCCAAGGAGTACACCTCTGTGACACCCTTGATGGCTTTTTCAATTCTCTCCTGCTCGCCGTCGATAAAATAACCCTGTAAGTTGAATGTCTTTTTGGTGGATGCAAGCATTTGTTGGGTTTTTTCACCCTCCAAAACGTTTGCGTAGTAGTCCTGCATGCCGCTTAACAAATCTTTGTGTTGAATCAGCGTGGAAATGGCCTGGGTGCGCTCTTCGATTCTCTCATCAATTTGGGCGATGTCCGTGTTGATGCGATCCAAAAGCTGCCTGGGCGTTCCGTATAAATCCTCGTACACAAAGGGCACAAACCCTGCGGACTTTAATTCCTGATGAATGCCTTTGCAGGCTTTTTTATAAGCGATGATAAAATAAACCGGAGTTTCTTTTTTACTCTCGTCCAGTTCGATATATACGTGATCCGCATACTTCCCAAGCACAGCGTTCATGGCCTCTTGGGCTTGAGCCGGTGCGGAACCCAGCATCACATACACCTTTGAATGGTTGTCCATTTCAGAGAGGGATGCATCGAAGTTTAAAAAGGGAAGCAATGTGTTGGAACGGTTCACAAGCCTTGTTCGCTTGGTCTTTAGAGAAAATATTTCTTGGTCTAACTCTTTTGCATTGTTAATAATTTCTTCTGCAAACTCAATTTGGCTCTCATACCCAAACACTTCCTCCGGGGTCACGTCGTACCGGGTGGACAACATGGGTTTCTTTTCTTTGTTGTACTGTTTAATCAAAGACAGCGCAAAGTGAACCGATGCTAGTTTTGCTTCGGCTTGTTCGATAAGCGATAGATCTGCCTTGATTTCAGTTTCGTTTTTTGTATTCTTAATGATTTGTACTGCACCCAATTTTTGCAGTGCAGTGATAATCGGCTTTTTCTCACTGGACATAGCCAGCAAATTCAGCCGCTTCATGGTTGCAATGGACATAGCGGATATCTCCCTAATTCTTCATGAGTGCAGATAAAATCTCATCTACCGCCCGGTTCATATTCTTAGCGGCATTGGATTTTAGTATGCCTATTTCACCTTGGTTTTCATCCAGCATACGTTTCTTCTCGTTTTCCTCTTCCTGCTTTAGCTGTACACAGTACTTTTCCACTTCCTCGCCGGCACTTGCCGTGCTGCGGGAAAGCATCTCTTCACTCAGTGCATTTGCATCTTCAATTGCTTTGGCGGCAGCAGCTCTCGCCTCTAAGATCATGTCGTCGGATTTCTGTTCTGCACTTTTAATTGCTTCAATTGCAGTGATTGCCATGTAAAAACCTACCTCTATCATATCATTTGCACAAAAAAGATTTCTATTAACTTTCCAATATCGATTACAAATTATCCGTCATTGGTGAAACATCATCGGTATCAATGATATTTCCGCTGCACGCCTTAAACAGCCGCTCCAGCACCGCACAACCCACATCGGCGTTTTCCACGCCCTCACAGTAGATGGTGCCCTTTTTTCCAAAAAGCTTGCCGTCCGCTTTGCGTAATGCCGCAAAGATGGATTGTGCCACCGAACGCAAGTCCTCCCTGCTGCCCATGGTGACGGTGTCGAAACCGTCATAGTTTTGCAGATTCTCCTGATGACAAACCACAACAGGTTGTGTGTCTGGTGCACGGGAGATGTGCTGTTTAATACAAGCCGCAATGTTATTATAGTCGCTACCCAAAACAAGTGTCAAGGGGGCAGTGGGGCAATAGTGGCTGTATTTCATACCCGGCGAAGGCGGAGTAACGTCGTTTTTTAGGGCTCCCGAGTGTAATTTCGCCTTGGGTAAAATTTTTTGAATCATCTCGAGGGTGATCCCCCCTTGGCGTAAAACCGTGGGGATTTCTCCCGATACATCGATGACCGTGGACTCGAGTCCCACAGTACACGCCCCCCCATCGATGATGAAGGGTAATTCCCCGTTAAAATCCTCTAGGACGTGTTGTGCCAGCGTGGGGCTGATCTTGCCGCTCTTGTTTGCACTGGGTGCAGCAATGGGAACACCGCAGCGCCCAATGAGGTTGCGCGCCACTTCGCTGCCGGGCAGGCGCACGGCCACCGTTGGCAGGTTGGCCGAAACCACGTGGGGAATACAGTCCTTTTTTTTGAGTACCAAGCTGAGAGGTCCGGGACAAAACGCTTCCATCAACAAGGCGGCATCTTTGCTTAAGTAGCAAATTTCGCTTGCCATGGCCACACTGTCCACATGGACAATGAGTGGGTTGTCCGAAGCCCTTCCCTTTTTTTCAAAAATCTTCTCAACAGCCTCTGCGCACAGGGCGTTTGCCCCCAGCCCATACACTGTCTCGGTGGGAAAAGCAACAACCCCTCCCGCCAGAATCTCCGAAACACATTTTTCCATTCCCAATGGATCGCACGATGAAATGATCGATGTTGTCATATTTATATTTATATCATCATATCGACAAAATTTCAAGAATTATTTTCAATTTATTTGAATTTTTTTATATGAGCAGTACCATCAAAACCCCAGTGACGATACCCAAACCCATGGAGATGACGTTTTTTGAAATATTGTTTTCGGCAAAGGTTTCGGGCAGCAACTCCCGCACCGTTAAATACAGCATGGCTCCCGCCGCAAATCCGATACATGCCCCGATGAACTGTTTGGAGATGTCGCCAATTAGTCTGCCCAGAAATGCCCCCAGCGCTGTGGGCATCCCCGCAGCCAGGGAGAGCAGGATGATCTTACCCCCCTTCACCCCACCCATTTTCAGGGGCAGTGCCATCGCCATACCCTCGGGCACGTTGTGGAACAGCAGCAGGATGGATAAGCTGATTCCATAGGAACTGGCAGCCAGTGAGCTGCCAACGGCCAACCCTTCGGGAAAGTTGTGGAGTGCAATGCCGCTGGCCATGAGCACACCCATAATTTTCATATTGTTACCCCCTGTGCGCTCCTTTTGCTTTTTTTGCAGCAGGCCGACAAACAACCCTCCCAAGAGCAAACTCACGGCGGTGGTGATTAAATTGCTGTACCCATAGGCTTCGATGATCATGTCAAAAAAGACGATGGACAGCATAATCCCCCCCGAAAAGGACATGAGCAGGTAGGGTAAACAACGGTTGGTTTTTTTTAGGAGCAGGGCAATCAAGGCCCCCAGGCACGTGCCCGCAGCACCCACTGCGGTGCCCAGCATCATAGAATTCCAGATGGACAATAAAAAACACCTCCGCAATAGTGTACGTGGTGTTTCTGCCAATTAGTATTCCTATATTCTTCAGCCCGACGATAACTCTTGGGCACGCTGTGCCGAGATGAGTGCATCCACCATCTCGTCGATCTCCCCCTCCATAAATGCATCCAACTTATACAGTGTGACGTTGATCCTGTGGTCGGTGACCCGATTTTGGGGGTAGTTGTATGTGCGAATGCGTTCGCTCCTGTCTCCGCTGCCAATCTGGCTCTTTCTGGACTGGGCGTACTCCCGCTCCGCTTGGGATTTATAGGCATCGTACAGTCTGGATTTTAGCACCTTTAATGCCTTTTCCTTATTTTTCAACTGCGACTTTTCGTCTTGGCAAGTGACCACCAATCCCGTTGGGATGTGGGTGATGCGAACGGCTGAATCGGTGGTGTTTACCGACTGCCCTCCGTGGCCCCCGCTTCGGAACACATCGATGCGTAAATCGTTTTGTTCAATCTTCACATCCACATCTTCTGCCTCGGGTAATACTGCAACGGTTGCAGCCGAAGTGTGTATTCGACCCCCCGACTCCGTCTCGGGCACACGCTGCACCCGGTGGACACCACTCTCGTATTTTAAACGGGAGTAAGCTCCCTTTCCCGCAATTTCCAGCACCACTTCCTTCACGCCCCCCAGTTCGGTGAAGTTGGAAGACAAACTCTCCATCTTAAATCCGTGGGTTTCTGCATACCGGGTGTACATGCGAAGAAGATTCATGCCAAACAGTGCAGCTTCCTCTCCCCCGGTGCCCGCACGAATTTCCAAAATAACGCTCTTGTCGTCGTTGGGGTCTTTGGGCAGGAGCAGAATCTTAATCTCACCGTTGAGCTTTGCAATCTCGGTGTTAAGGATATCCACCTCTTCTCTGGCCATATCCGCCATGTCGGGCAGAGTGAGCATCTCCTTGGCAGCACTCAGCTCTTCTGCGGCCTTTTCCAGCCGCTTGGCTTTTGTGACAATTTCAACAATCGAAGCGTGTTCCTTTAACAGCTCCGTATACTTCTCCTGGTTGGCAATCGTTCCGTTGTCGGCTAGAAGCTCTTCTATTTCATCAAACCTTTTGATGATCGATCTTAACTTATCTGTCATGTTCGGTAAACCCCATCACTATTCTGTTGAGTCCGTTGTAGTCGTCAAATGCACAGGCATCCACGTAACCGTGCCTTTTAAATATGTTTAAGGCACGTTCACCCTGATTGTAGCCAATTTCCATGAGCAGCACCCCTCCGTCTTCCAAGAAGAACTTGGCGCTCCGGATGATCTCGTCGATATAATACAGCCCATCGGCACCGCCCAACAGCGCCAGTTTCGGCTCGAACCGAAGGTCTAGCGTCTCGTACTCGTATGTGGGAATGTAGGGCGGATTGGCTACGATCATATGATATTTTTCACATATATTTTCAAACAAATCCGATTGGATCAGCTTTGTTCCGCACTTTAACAGCCGTGCATTCTTTTCTGCCACAATCAACGCCTTTTTACTCACGTCGCTCATGGTCAGGGAAATATCCGTCTCCAGTGCCAGCGTAATTCCTATGCACCCGCTGCCGCAGCACATGTCCAGCACCGTTTTGTATCCCCGTTCTTTGATGAGTCTCACTGCGTATTCGCACAAAATTTCCGTATCAAACCGGGGGATGAGCACGTCTCTGTCCACATAAAAATCCCTGCCAAAGAAGCTGGCGCAGGACAGCACGTATTGAATGGGGATGCCTTCCCGAAGCTTTTTTGCGTATTCATCAATGGCAGCGTTTTGGATGGCGTTTAGCTCCATTTGGTTGAACATAAATATATCGCACAGCTTGATGCCCAGCACATGGGCAATAATCAGCTTTGCTTCGTGGGGAGAGCACAGGGTTTTTAGTTCATTGTACTTGCTCAGGGGATTCAACGTCTTCTACTCTTGAAAATTTTTTGCACAAACCGTTTAACTCCTCATCTGTCTTTTCATCCATAGCGGCAAAGAAGGCAACAAGGGCCACTTCCACCATATCGTCCGAAGGTTTTTTGGTGGTGAGCCGTTGCAAGGCCATGCCGGGGGCACGAATGATTCTAGTGAATACATTATCGTATTTTGCTGCAAATTTCAATATCTCATACGCAAGTCCCGCAACAACCGGGATCATCAACAGCCGAAGGCCGATTCGCAAATACCACAAGTTACTCCAGCCCAACAGGGAGAACAACAAAATGGAAACAGCCATGACTAAAAATAAATAGCTGGTTCCGCACCGGGGGTGGAGAGTGTCGTACTTTTGAATGTTTGCAACTTCCAAGGGTTCCTCGTGTTCGTAGCAGTTAATGGTCTCGTGTTCGGCACCGTGGTATTGGTACACCCTGCGGATGTCCTTGAGCAGGGAGATGGCCACCATATAGGTTATGAAGATGAGCACCCGGATCACACCCTCCACCAAATTCATGAGGATGGAGGATTGAATATAGTCCCGCACAAAGTTTGCAAGCACAGTGGGCAGAATAAAAAACAAACCAACGCCGATGATTAGCGCCAAGACAACGGCAAAATACATGGCAACATCCATTGCATTTTTATTTGTCTTTTTGGCCACGTATTCCTCGAATTTGCTGGGTTTCATGTCGTTATTTGCTGCTTCTTCGTCGTACATCTTGGCGGACTCGGTGATGGTGGAAACCCCCATGGCTAAAGTGTCCACAAAGGAAACAACGCCCCGAACCACGGGCCAGCCAAAAAACTTATTCTTTTTGGACAAGGGGGTGATTCGTTTTTTTGAATACACGATCTCACCGCTCTTGCGCCGAACGGCAATGGCAGACAACTCGGGGGAACGCATCATGATTCCCTCGATAACCCCTTGACCACCCACACTGCACTTCTTCATAATTAAAAAAACCTCTCAACAGCAAAACAGACCTTATGCGGTCTGCTGAGCAAAAGCTTAGTCCATGCTATAACGCTTTTTAAATCTGTCGACCCGGCCGCCTGTATCCACAAGCTTTTGTTTGCCTGTGAAGAAGGGATGACACTTGGAACAAATTTCAACCTTCAGTTCGGACTTGACCGAACCTGTTTCAAAGGTCTCTCCGCAAGCACATTTCACAACACTTGTCCCGTATTTGGGATGAATGCCCTCTCTCATCTATGTTCACCTCTTTTTTTATATACTACATACCGTGCAAAACAATGCAAAACTATTATACCACGGTTTTTTAAATTTGCAACATTTTTTTTGCGTTTGGAGCATAGAATTGGGGTTTTTGTTTGAATTTGCGTAAATCTACTGTTCGTTGCGCTCATGCCATTCATAATTGCGGCTATGTATTGCAAACAATATAGACAACAATTGATATTTACGCTATTCTTGTACACGAGGTGAAAAAATGAAAATTGAAGAATTGAGCATGGGGGAAGCAATAGCAAACCTTCGAAAACAAAACTCCCTGTCCCAAGACGATTTGGCTGAAAAATTAAATGTATCCAGGCAAGCGGTATCGTCCTGGGAGCGGAATGTCACCTGTCCCGATCTCCTCATTATCAAACAGTTGAGTCAACTCTTTGATTTAACCATCGACGACATCGTGAAGGGAAACATCAAACCCAAGGTAAAGAACGTATATAAGTACGACATGGCCATTGGACTGTTTTATTCCGTTGCACTGTTTTTATCCCTGGGGTTGTTTTTGGTCATCGGTCTTTCCTTTAACCAGGAGCGCATGTGGTTGATCTCGGGAATTGGGTGTTTGTTTTTATTTTTTGTGCTGGGTATCTCTGCCCATGCCATCATTACGCTTGCAAGAAAGGATAGGAAATAAGTATGAGAAATAAATTAGTAGGTGTTTTATACGGCTTGGTATTTTTAGCCATCGGCGTAGCTGTCATGGGCAACATTTTGGGACTGTGGCAAGTGGAAATCTTCTTTGCCGGGTGGTGGGCTATGATCATTATCATTCCCGCACTGTTCGAGATCATTCGCTCGGGGTTTTCCTTTGGCAGTTTGTTTTTGTTGGGCGTTGGCTCCATTCTACTGCTCATCGCACAAAATGTGATACAGCGGGATCTGCTCTGGCAGGTGTTTGCCGCATTTATTCTGGTGTTTGTGGGGCTTCGCATTGTCGTTCATTCCTTTTTTAAAAAGAACTCGGTGAAGATCAAAAAACAAGAGATTTACGACAGCGAGAGCATTCACGTCACCTTCGGGGAGGTGAACCCCAGCTTCGACAACCGAGAGTTTAAGGGTCTGAGCATCAACGCAACCTTTGCGGGAGGAACCATCGATTTAACCAACGCCATCATCGAAAACGACTGCACCATCAATTTTCACGTGGCTTTCGGAGGGTTAGAGATCATCGTACCCAAGGATGTCAACGTGCAGGTGAACGGCCATGCCATTTTCGGGGGCATTGAAAACAAACTCTATGCCAAACCCTCCATTGATCACTTTAAAACCATTACTTTAGAAGGCTCCTGCGTGTTTGGGGGCGTGGAAATTAAATAGGTAAAATTTTATTCAGTTGCCATACACCTGTAAATTAAACTGGAAAAATATCGATAAAACAGGTAAATGCTGCTTGACAATATACATATTATATTGTAATGTAAATTTGTAGTTTATCTATTTATTTAAGGAGGTGTATACAGTGATAAACGGTATCGGAAATGTTTATGGAAGTTATGGCAGTTACAACAGCTCCCTGTACGGAAGCAGCTCCATCTTCAACCAGTCCTACAAACCCACTTCCTTAAACTTCAACAACAGCACTGCAAAGAGTGCATCCAGCTCCCTATTGCAGGCATACAGCACGTCTCTGAACAATACGGCAAGTTTTCTCTCTTCCATGAAGAGTGTGAACAGTGCGGCAACCCCCCTTCGCCAGTCGGGGTACAACAGCGTTTGGTCTGCGGGTGAAGCCAAATCGTCCAATACCAACGTGCTCACCGCCAGCATGACAGGGCCTAAGTCCTCTTCAACCTATACTGTCAAGGTTGAGCAAACGGCTGCGGCACAGATTAGCAAGTCGTCCCAGCTCACTGCAAACGAAAAGACGAGTATGTCCGCTGGAGTGCAAGCTTTTTCCATTCAAACGGACAGCAAGACCTTTAATTTTTATGCAGACATTAAGAGCACGGACACCAACCAGGCTGCCCTCACCAAAATGGCCACTGCCATTAACGACAGCAAGAGTGGGGTGAAGGCTTCGGTTGTAACCGAGAACAACAAGTCTCAACTGGTGCTCACCGGGCAGACGGGCGAGAGTAAGTCGTTTTCCTTCAACGGTGCGGGAGATGTTGCCTCCTTAAACGTGCAAAAAACTCAAGATGTACGGAACGCCAAATATTCCGTAAACGACCAGAGTGCTGTTTCGGAATCCAACACGGTAAAATTGGAGAGTGGCAAATTTTCCTTGGAGTTAAAGGGTGTGGGTTCGGCCACCGTTTCTTCGGAGAGCAGCCCCAACAAAGCAGCCAGTGCCATTACAGACTTTGTAAACAGCTACAACGCTGCTGTGAAGAATATCTCCAACATGCCCCAAACCCGGCAGATTGCCAACGTGCAGAATTTTATGAAGATCACCAACTTCGACCAAGGGCAACTTCGCTCCATGGGCGTTACGGTGAATTCGGATAAAACCCTCACCGTGGATCAAAACAAATTAAAATCTGCTATCCAGACAAACTCTTCTTCGGTACAGCAGACGTTTTCAAGGATTGCACGGCAATCGGAAGGTGCATTTAGAAGTGCACAGAGCATCAATCAGGCTTCCCTGAACGCTGCATATACCAACAGTTTGTTTAACAGTAGTGGATATCAATACGGTGGCGGTCTGCTGTTGAACTATTTCCTATAGGTTTAAAAACAAAATCAAAGGGAGTGTCTCCATGCACTCCCTTTTTCTATTGAAACCTTTAACCCTTAATAATTTCTCGAATTTTCTTATAAATGCCCGTTAGGGATGGAAACAACTTTTTATACCCCTCTTTGTACAGCCGATCATAAATTTGTGCGTTTCGTTCATTGGGTTTAAACTCCTTTTGAATATGCACCATGCCGTTGGCTGCCTTTAATAAATCCTCGTATTCACCCAAACCCACAAACCCGATCATTGCTGCGCCTAAGGAAGATGTCTCGAAGGTTTGGGAACGGGTTATATTCATGTTGAGCATATCTGCCGTAATTTGGCATATTTCATCGTTTTGGGAACCACCCCCCGAAATTCCTGCCCGCAAAATCTTCGTCGATGCACTGCGCATAAGAGCAGCAATGCCGTCCATCAACCCAAAGTTAATCCCCTCGATGATGGCACGGTAGATGTGCAGCCGTGTGTGGATATCACTAAAGCCAATAATGGCACCCCTTGCATTTTGCATCTTAATGCCGGGCGTCCAATAGGGTTGCAGCATCAGCCCCTCCGAACCCACGGGAATTTGAGACAACCGTTTGTTCAACAGCTCCTCGGGGGAGATCCCCTGCTTTTTTGCTTCGATCACCTCGTGGTGGGCCATTTCGCTCTTAAACCAAGAGATGAGCCAGTACCCCCGGTATATCTGAAACTCGGGATTGTAGTGCCCCGGCAGGGGGGAGGGGTATGGCGGGATAAAGGTGAGTGCTTCTGCATACTTTTTGGTGGTGAGCTGTGCGGTGGCTGTGGTTCCAAAGCTGATGCTCACGCTGTCGTCGGTGAGGCAGCCATTGCCCAGGGTTTCGCAGCCCTTGTCCGTGGCCCCTGCGATGACGGGTATACCACACTGAAGCCCCGAACTGCTGGCAAATTCTTTAGTGATATACCCCAGCACCTCCCCTGCCCTCTTTAAAGGGTACAGCTTTTCTTTGGGTATGCCAAATTGGATGTATCGCTCGTGTTTGGGATTTTTATAGAAATCGTTGGCTCGAACGTCGAAGGGCAGATGCCCCACCTGATTGGCAGCACTGTCCACCACCTCACCTGTGAGGATATAGTTGAGATAGGTGGAGAGTTGCAGGCAATAGGCCGTCTTCTCCCACACCTCCGGCTCATACTTTTTTAGATAATAGGGCTTACACACCTGCATGACGGCAAGGGAAGCTGTATCCATTCCCACCACCTTATACTTTGCAATGGTGGACAGCGAAAAGTGATCGGACAGTTCCATGGGGGTTTCCCGAGCGTCCAGCCAGAGAATAGCCGGTCGGGTGGGTCGAATAGCTTCGTCCACGCACACCAGGGTATCCCGCTGGGTGGTGAGACACACCCCTTGGATGCTGTGAAAATAGTCACTGTTACTTAAATTCCGAACCGCTTCGATCATCTTATCCCGGTAAAACTCCGGGTGTTGCTCCGCATATCCGGCTTCTAAGCTAAAATAGGGTGGTTCAAACACAACCGTGGAATGTGCCAATATACTTCCCCGTTTATCAAAGATGATGGCGCGCAAGCTCTGTGTGCCGCAGTCGATCGAAAGAATATATTTTTCCAATTATGCCTCCAAATTACGTTAAAAATATTCTATGTACATCCGTTTTTTCTTTGGTGCAGATGCAAAGGGAGTAGTAGTTGTCCAAAGTTACCTCAAAAAAGTATACGTCCAATTCAAACACATCGAAGGTTTGCAGCCCTTTGGCAAATCCTGTGCCCAAAAACTTTAAGTAACTCTCTTTCCTCGTCCAAATTTTGAAAAACTGTTCGTCCCCATAGGTTTGTAAATATTGAAGCTCCCCTTGGGAGAAACACCGCTGGGCCACCCGGGGGTTCACTTTTTTCCAAATTTGAATGTCTATGCCCACTTCAGCCTCACTCACACACACTGCCCTCAGGTTCCCCGAGTGGGACAAATTGAAATACACTTCATTGTTTGCCAAGTAGGGTTTTCCGTACTGGTTTTTAACGATCTCAATCTCACCTGCCACAAACCTGTGCAGCATCGTGGGGAGCAGATCTTCCATGGGTGCGACGGCAAACTCAATCATCAGTCACTTCAAACTCCAATTCAACAGGGTTCGTGTGCTTTAACAGCAGTTTTTCTACCATGGCCTCGCTGATATCGCTTGCAATCACCTCGTCAATCTCGCCCATTAAGGCAAAGTCTTTGTTTGCAGCGATCACCAGGGGAAAGGCCTTTTGATCTGTTTTAATCTCACTCTTCTCCACCCATCCAGGCATATTTTTAATGTGGTCTATCAAATAATCAAAGGCGATAAACCCTTGAATCTCTCCGTTTTTAAGGCCATACACCATATCGACCATGTCCTCATAGGTGCGCGTTGCAAAGACAAAGGGCGCAAAGGCCTGTTTGTTGCCGCTGAGCAACCCGACGGTTTCCATATCTTCTAAAGTTGCAAACTGTCCTGTTTCCTCTGTTTTAATATAGACGGATGTATATAAATAACAATAAGGGTCGGACAGGGCAAAAACGTTTTGCCGATAGGGGGTGGGGGTTATGGCACCTATGGCAATATCCGCCTTACCATCTTCTAAGGCTTTTAGGGATAGGTCTATGTTGTTATAACTCTGGGTTTTTAGTTTTTTCCCCAATCTCTGTGCGATCAGTTCCAGGAGATCGTATTCCACTCCCATAATTTGCTTTTTGGCGTTGGTATAACAAAAGGGTGGGAAATCCGGGCAGATGGCCACTGTGAGCACATCACTCTTTAAAAGCTCCACTTTTGTTTGCGTGGGTTTGGGTAATTCCTCTTCAAACAGCGAAGCCGTCTGCACGGTGCAGCCCAATAAAAAGAGCACAATCAAAAGCAAAGAAAGTTTTTTCATGGCCAACCTCCTCGTACAGCTCCCATTATACTACCTTTTTCCCCAAAAAACAAATGTTGCTCATTTGGAAAATTTGCACTATACTTATGACAAAAAGATACGGGTGATGGGTATGAAGAAACGAACAAAAATAACAGTCATTTCACTGGCCGTCGTCATCGTTTTAATCGTTGGTGGATTTTACATCTATGTTTCAGATTACTACCGGGCAGATGAAACGGCGCTAGCCGTAAAACAAGGGGGCAACCTATCTGTGGTGGGAAACCTTACGGTGCTTTCGCCCTCTCAACCCAGCGACACTGCCCTTATTTTTTATCCCGGGGGTAAGGTGGAACACACGGCCTACTTACCTTTGCTGGATGCACTGCGCCAAAACAACATCACCTGCATTTTGGTGGAAATGCCCTTTAATTTGGCGGTATTCAACGCCGATGCAGCAGACGGCGTGTACGAAAAGTTCCCCGAGATTGACAATTGGTTTATTGGGGGGCACTCTCTGGGTGGAGCTATGGCCAGCAGTTACTTTGGCAAAAATCTGCAAAAAGCACAGGGATTGATTCTACTGGGCGCATATATTTACGGAGATGCCGATCCCAACCGCACCCTGATCGTTTACGGCACCGAGGACGTTCAACTGGACGTAAGCCAAATAAACCCTGATGCTGGGCCAGTGTGGGTCATCCAAGGGGGCAACCACGCACAGTTTGGCAACTACGGAGCACAGCACGGGGATGGTACGGCAAAGATTTCGGCCAAAGAACAGCAAGACATTGCGGTGAATGAAATTCTTGGTTTTATCAACCAAAGAGTGAACCGGGATTGATATCTAACAACCGGACGAACAGCAAAGTTTCTACAGACGTGGAAACTTTTTTCATACAAAAAACGACTCAGTTAACTCACACTCCTCAGGCTGTTTACATATTATGTTTTATAACAACTCAGGAGGTGATTCCCATCGACAATCAAAACATCACTGGAAATATGGTCGCTTCGGGCGAACCAACGTTTAATCACGACAAACTCTCCCTTGCCATGGCCTATGTGCTCATGCAGCCCCCCATTACCAAAGTGTATAAAGCAGAAGACGCCCTAAAAGTTGGCACTCTGTTCCCCGATCTCGACAAGCCATTTTTAGGTTACCGGTAAAGGAGGTGTGATATGGATCGAAGACAAAAACTGTGGCAGGTATCTTCCCAGCAATTTGCAGCATTTGACACCCAGCTCTACTTAGACACCCATCCCACCGATAAAAATGCAATGGCCATGTTTGACAACTATCAAAAGGCCTATACGCAAGCTGCACGGGAATATGAAGCAGAGTATGGACCGTTGGATTCAAGAAATGCAACCAATGGCACGTGGAAATGGATTGACAATCCTTGGCCGTGGGAAAGGGAGGCAAATTAAGAATGTTTCATTATGAAAAAAAGCTGCAATATCCTGTAAACATTAAGAACACCAACCCGAAACTTGCCAAAGCCATCATCACCCAATACGGGGGGCCGGATGGCGAATTGGGTGCAAGTTTGCGCTATTTGAGCCAGCGATACGCCATGCCCTACCCCGAGTTGCGGGGACTGCTCACCGATATAGGTACCGAGGTACCGTACTTGCACTTTTTTAGTTCGCATGGAAAGGTGAGTGGTAAAAGGCTTAAATTTACGTCAATAGTCTGCCTATCGTGCACGATGATTCTTTCTAATATATTGCGATAAAAGTTCTCGTCTTGTTTTCCCAAAAGCAGCGCTTGAATTGATTTTGATATTTTTTCTAACCACCTGTTGTCGTTTTGCAACTGCTTTTGCCGATTCTGCTCCGTTTGCTTTTGTTTAATGGAGTTGATTTCGCCTTCCAATTTCTCATACATGTCTCTATAATCCGATTTACTGATATCTTTTGATAAAAAAAGCGCTAACAGGCTTTGCTTTTTTTCTTTGAGTTTACTCAACCCTCGTTCAAACTCTCTTTCGTCTGCATTTGGCTGATCCTCATGCAATACGCATTTTACGATCCGCATCAGATTTTCATAAATGTACTCGCCATCAAAAGATAGATTTTTCACGATGTTTTGCATAAGGAACATCAAATCGTCGTCACTTAACATTCTTCCGTCGCAACCGACTTCATCCCCATGGCAATCTATCCGTTTGCGCCCGTGATTTGCCGCTTTAACGCATTGCCACATTTTATAGATCGTGCCGTTGGGTTTCTTTTTTTTGCGCAAAACAAATGTTGCACCGCAATAACCACATTTAATCTTGCCCGAAAAAACATAACGATTTGAATACCTGGCTTTCACTTCCTCACTGGGAGCACGGCGGGTAAGCTCTTCCTGTGTTTTATCCCAAATCTCCCTGCTGACGATGGGCTGGTGATGGTCTTTTAGCACAACCTTTTCCTCATGCCCTCTGTTATACTTCTTTTCGTGGGTTAAATAATTGGGCGTATAGGTCTTTTTTTGAACGAGATCGCCCACATACTTTTCGTTTCTTAGCACCCGTAAAATTACGGTATTACTCCAACTCTTCATATGCGTGGCAGTCTTAATCCCCTGTTCACGCAATTCCCTTGCAATACAGTGGCAGCCTTTTTTTTCGTTTAAAAACTTATGAAAAATCAGCCTGACAATGGTGGCCCCCTCTTCATTGACAATGAGTTTGCCGTCACGCACATCGTAACCAAGCATATCCCGACCAAACACAACGCCCTGTTCCATACGACGCTTTTGCCCCCACTTAACCCGCTCAGAGGTCTTGCGACTCTCCTCCTGTGCGATGGAAGCCATGATAGATAGGCGAAGTTCCGCATCGGGATCCAGGGTATTGATGTTGTCGTTCATAAAAATAACGCCCACGCCATAGCGTTTTAATTCACGGGTATATTGCAAAGTGTCCAACGTGTTTCTTGCAAAGCGGCTGACTTCTTTTGTTACGATTAAATCAATGGTTCCGTTTTTTGCAGCCGCAATCATTGCATGAAATGCTGTTCGCTTTTTAGTCGAGGTGCCCGAAAGCCCTTCATCTGCAAAAATTTGATGAAGGATCCAATCTGGGTTTCTGTCTATATACTCTTTAAAATATTTTTGCTGGCTTAAAAAAGAATTTGCTTGATCGGTCTTATCCGTCGAAACCCTGCAATAAGCAGCGACTTTTTTCATTTCCTCGCTCTCCTATTCAGTTTTTTTTAGGATAATTCACTATGGTTTTTCTGCCCAAGGTGTGAATTAAATAACAATTCACACGCACGATCGAATTGTGCTTGTGTGAGAAGTTTTTCATTAAGCAAGGAGAGCAGTATGGCTTTTTGTAGATTTATATAAAATTCTTTGTTTGATTGTACATCAATAGTCTCCATACCCCACCCTCCCTTTTTATAAAGAATATGAATGTATACCATTTGTTATGATGTTTCAAGGTTATAATTGTGATAGCAACTTAAATTTTTATCATCCATTATTTGAATTTAATACGCTTACTTTTAGGTGATTACCAAAAATAACTATCAAAAAAAGTGTTCCGTAACCGGTTACACTATTGACTTTTGTAATTTGACTATGTTATTATACATTTAATTCACAAATAATTTGTAGTTTTTGAATAAATAATGGATTAAATCGTGGTTATTTTCGATTAATACCTTTTATCGAACTAAAATTACCACATATCCAAGCCTTTAAATAAATTGTAACCGGTTACGAAACGTGCATCGCTGTGCAGAATTGAGTGAGGGAATATGTCAAAGCAAAAAAAATCGTTTACCATAAAGGATTTGGCAAAAATTGCAGGGGTCTCTACCGCAACTGTATCCCGTGCGCTTAGCGGCAAGTGTGACATCAACGAGCAGACCCGTGAGCGGATCTTGCAGCTTGCAGCGGACTACCACTTTACACCCAACGCAATTGGCAGGGGCTTGTCTCTTCAAAAGACGTTTACATTGGGTGTCGTCATTCCCGACATTACAAGCTCCTATTTCCCCGAAGTGTTTCGGGGGGTGGAGGACGTGGCTTCGGAGAATGGTTATTCCATCGTTTATTTAAACACAGACTACAAGATTGAAAAAGAACGAGAGTCCCTCATGATGCTCAAGACGGGCAGGGTGGATGGACTCATCGCACTATACAGCAACCGCATTATCGACGAGTGCCGGGCTATGGTGGACATGGGTTACCCCATCGTTTTGATCGGTAACGCATTGGAAAGTGTCATTTGCCCATGTATTGCGTGTAATAACCTTGCATCAGCATACACCATTGTGGAGTATTTGATCCACATGGGGCACAAAAAAATAGCGCATATAAGCGGTAACCGTGACACCAAAACAGGTATACTACGCATACAAGGTTATATGAGTGCACTGGAAAACTACGGTATCCCAGTGCGTCCCGAGTGGAATTTAGCGACACACTACTTTAAGGAAGAAGCGTATCTGACTATGAAGCAGATACTCAACTCCAGCGAATTACCCACAGCGGTGTTTGCGGCCAACGACACAATGGCCATCGGGTGCTACAATGCGATTTACGAGGCAGGATTAAAAATCCCCGACGATATTTCCATCGTGGGACACGACGATATCGAAGTGGCAGCAGTGCTCTCCCCGCCGCTGACCACGATGCGCCAACAAAAGCGGGAGATCGGCAGGATTGCGGCACGAAAGATTTTGGATTATTCGGCGCAAGGGGACAACGACATTACAATTTTGCCCACTGAGCTGGTGGAGCGGAAATCCGTTAAAAAACTAAACTAGAAAGAGGTGTTCACAATGTATTCAATTTGGCTGTTGGAGTATGCTCACGTGTACAAGCAACCCATGGGAAGTGTCCTATCAGGGCAACACAACCAAGGAATTCGGGAACTGGGTTTTACTTATGTCTTGCTAAAAAGTGCGGAGCGCACCATATTAATCGACACAGGAACGGACGGTAGCGACGAGCAGACCAAGAAGCTGCACGCCCGGGATGATGTGAACAACTGGCATTCCCCGAAGGATGTCTTAGCTAAGGTAGGGGTCACCCCCGAGCAGGTAGACACGGTGTTTATCACCCATGCACACTACGACCATATGGACAACCTGGCGGCATTTAAAAATGCAAAGTTTTATGTGCAGGAAAAGGAAATTTTAGGTTGGGTTTGGGCTATGACAAGACCCAAAAAGTTTACTGCACCCCACATGGCATTAAAGAGCCAAAATATTTACGATGCACTCAAGCTCGTGGAGCAAGGCCGCATGGAACTCATTGACGGCGAAGTGAAGGAATTTTTGCCGGGGATCGATCTGTATCCCGCATATGATGGGCACACATTTGGTTCTCAAATCATTCTTGTACACACAGGTGGAAAGAAGTGGGCGTTTGTGGGCGACTTGGCATATGTCAGAGAAAACTTTACCGGCATCAATAACGACGGTGTTTACGTTCCTCTGGGACTTGCAGTGGGTTCTCCTTATAACGTGACCAGCACGTTGGACAAAATCGTCAACCTAGTTGACGGCAATCTGAACCAAATTATTATCGGTCACGAGACGGACAACAAAGACTTGTTCCCATCCAAACAGGGTGAGGACGGCCTGTGGCTCTATGAAATTGCGCTCAACGAGGGCGAACAAAGCAGAATTTGATTTAAGGCGTTCTGCCTTACTATAAAAAAAGGAGATTTAACATGAAAAAGACAGTAGCTTTGTTTTTGTGCCTGCTGATGGCAGTTGCACTGATGGTTGGCTGTGCTGAGCAGCCGGCTGCTCCCGAGCAGCCCGCAGCAAACGGCGAAGAAACAAAAGGCGAAAAAGCTATGGATATTTCCATCGCATCCATTTCTCCATCCGAAGCAAACAATGCACGCTTTATTCAAGGCGTTACAGATGCAGCTTCTAAACTTGGTTGGACAGTCAGCGTTACCGATGCACACGGCAGTGCAGACGAGGCAAACGCAGCTTTCCAGAACTTTGTAACCAAGGGAACGGATTTCATCATCGACATGGTGTTCCCCACAACTTCTTTGGCAGCAGGACTCAATGCCGCTAAAACTGCAAATATCCCCGTTGGAACTTGGGGCGGTGGTATGGGTGATGGCGTATACGTCACCAACGGCAGTGGTGGTCCCCACTCAATCCCCATCGTTCAAAAGATGGTTGAGGATATGGGCGGCAAAGGCGAAATATTAGCACTCACTTATCACACTGGTCAAGTTGCTCGTGAGCGTGAAGAAGAATTTGATAAGATTTTAGCAAACTACCCCGACATTAAAGTTACAAAGAACGAAGTTAGAATCCCCGGTTATCTGCAAGACGGCGCACAGTATGCAAACGCATGGCTGGCTGGTCGCCCCGAAGGTGAGACCAACTACGCAATCTGGGGTTCGTGGGATGATCCCGCTTTGGGCGCAATTTCCGCATTAAAGCAGATGGATCGCAAGGACGTTAAAGTATATGGACAGAATGGCAACGCAGATGCAATCTTAGCCATCCGCGATGGTTGGATGACCGCAACCGCATGGCAGGACAGCTACAGCGAAGGTTTGAAGATGGTTGAAATCTTCCAGCAGATATTAGCGGCAGGCGGCAAATTTGAGCCTATCGCAGCTGAAATTGAACCAGTGATCATTTCTAAAGAGACGGTAGAGGACTTTATTAAGAAGTATCCTGAATCCATCGAAAATTTGTCTAACTAAGCTTGCACGGGAATGGGTTGTATGCTACAATAATGAATACAACCCAATATTTCCCTATTGGTGAAAAATTATGAATGATGTTATCATTTCCATGAAAAATATCACAAAATCCTTTGCCGGTGTCAAGGCGCTCGACAATGTGAGCATTGACATATTATCCGGTAAGGTTCACGGTTTAATCGGCGCAAACGGTGCGGGAAAATCCACGCTCATTAAGATTTTAGCGGGTGTGCAATTGCCCGACTCCGGCGAGATCAAGATTGAAAATCAAGTTGTCACCATAGATCATCCCCACGTATCCAGCAGTTTGGGGTTGAGTTTTATCCATCAGGAACTCAGTCTGGTGGAAAACTTTAATGTTTTGGAAAATATGACGCTCGGTTTGAATAAAGAAAAGAAACTGGGCTTTATCGATTGGAAATCAACGGGCGAAAAACTGAACAGCGTAATGAAACGCATTGGCTTTAAGTTTCCGCTAAATACACCCATAAAAGACTTGAGCATTGCGGATAAGTGGCTGGTGGCCATTGCCCGGGCTTTGTATCAGGATGCAAAGGTCATCGCCATGGACGAACCCACAGCCTCTCTTTCGGAGAGTGAAGTGCAGATGCTGTTTAAGGTCATCAACGAGATGACCGCGCAGGGTATCGGCGTGATATACGTCTCCCACCGTTTGGACGAAGTGCTCACCATTTGCGATGAGATTACCATTTTTAAAGACGGCAAGCACGTGATGCACGCCCAAACCAGCGAACTGACTAAAGAGCAGATCATCAACTCCATTGCGGGGCGCAAGGTAGAAACCCTGATTTCAGAGAATTTAAATTTTGCGGACAAAAAAGTGCTGTTAGAACTGGAAAACGTCAAAGACGAGAGCAAGGTTCACGGCGTGAGCTTAAAGCTGCACGAGAGCGAAATTCTGGGCATCACAGGCTTGGTTGGTGCAGGGCGCACCGAGCTGTTAAAACTGATCTTTGGCGCAAACAAACTTATAGACGGCAAGATGACGTATAAATCCAAGAGCTATCACCCCAAGACAACGGCCGATGCCGTTAAAGCGGGCATGGCACTGGTGCCTGAAGAGCGGCGGTCGGAAGGTTTGATCACCAACAAAAGTGTGGGTTTTAACTTGAATTTAACGAATCTTAAGGCCACCAAAAAGGGCAAATTACCCCTCTTGAGCAAGGGCAAAGCCAAGTCCGTTTCCAATGAACTAATCTCCAAACTGCTCATCAAGACGGACGGTGAAAGCGCACAGATTCTGAGCTTGTCCGGCGGGAATCAGCAAAAGGTGGTCATTGGCAGATGGGTCAACTGCAAACCCGATTTGATCATCATGGACGAACCCACCAGAGGTGTGGACATCGGTGCACGTGCGGAAATATATGCCCTTATCAGAAAGATGTCCCAAGAGGGTGTGAGCTTTTTGATCGTATCGTCCGATGTGGAAGAACTGCCCGGTCTGTGCGACAGGGTTATCGTGATGGTCAACGGCAAAGTTTCGGGCCAAGTCATTGGAACCGAAATCACTAAAGATTCACTGCTACGTTTGAGTTATGCACACTAACAATTTTTTAGAGGCGGTATGAATACTATGAACAATCAGTTACAAACCAAGAGAAAAACTTTCTCTTTTATCGCAAAATACGGAACGCTCATGGGACTTGCCCTGATGATCATGATTTTTTCTGTGGTCAAACCGAATTCCTTTCCAACTGTTAACAACTTCCTAAACATCTTAAATCAGGGTTCGTTAGCCGCCATCATTGCCTGCGGTTTAACGGCAGTGGTCATTGTGGGTGAGTTCGACATGAGCATCGCATATATGGCCAGTTTGGCGGGCGTACTCGTCACCGGATTCATGGTCAACCAGCACATCCCCGTGTTCCTGGCTATTCCCTTGGTGCTCATCATCTGCGCAATCCTGGGCTTTATCAACGGTTGGATCGTCACGAAGTTAAAGGTTAGCTCGGTTATCGCCACCATCGGTACGGGGGGTATCATCGTAGGTTTAAACTACGCCTACTCCAACGGTGCACCCATTGCAACCGGCGTACCCGCAGCCTTTTTGGATCTGACGCTAATAAAGCTTTTCGGTGTGATCCCCATCAACATCCTCTATATGCTGGCAGTGCTCACAGTGTTGTGGATCATCATCAACAAGACAGAACTGGGTCAGCGCATTCAGGCTGTGGGTGGAAACGCACATGCATCCGAACTTGCGGGCATCAACGTACCCCGCATTAAGACAACTTCGTTCATGTTGAGTGCCGTGTGTGCGGGTATAACGGGTATCCTGTTAGCTTCGGTCATCGGAAGCGGAACCACCAATGCAGGGGATTCCTATTTGATGAACGCCTTTGCAGCCGTGTTCCTAGGTTCTGCAACACTCAAAGACGGTGAGTTCCACATATTAGGAACGTTCATCGGCGTGTTCATCATAAACATCGGATTCAACGGTTTGGCTATCTTCGGCGTACAGACGTTCTTCCAATATATCTTCCAAGGTGCGATACTAATTGGTGCGGTTGCTCTGAGCACAGTTGCACGGCTTTATTCCAAAAAATAAGCAAAACTCTTAAATAGCATTTATAAAGCGAAATCCGGTACCCAAATAATAAAGGTACCGGATTTTATTTATTTTAATTTTATTATGTATATTTTTGAAATAACGTTAAGTTTTTCAAAAATTTGATCGATATTACGTATGTAAATTTTCTAAAAAAAAATGCAAGATGAAAAAAGAGGACATCAATGGGGCAAACACTTAACCTTAGTTGTAATTGTGGTTACAAAAAAGACATGCAGATTGGCTCGGGACTTCTGTCCATTCGAGAAGATACCATCCGAAGGTTGTTCGATCCCGAAGAGCTGGATGGTTTCGATAAAGCCCTGGAGGACGGAGATGCGGGCTTTTTTGTGCATACTCAAAAAATTGGGTATTGCAAGGCTTGTAGCGATCTGTTTAGTGTGGCAGAATTGTCTTACGGCCCTGATGCGCAGAAAAAGTATGTATTAAAACCATGCCCTAAGTGCGGCGGTCAGCTTACCACCCGCGACAATCCCGGAGCTTGCCCCAAGTGCGGTAAAGAATTAAATTCGAATAAAATAGGCTTAATGTGGGATTAAATTAGTATCAAGTTCGAAAAGCCACCTCAATTGCCTTTGCTCAACATCATAACAAGGAGAATTTGCATGATTATCCAGAACAACATCCTTGGGCTTAATTCGCACAGAAACCTATTTAAAAACAACTCGACAACAGCAAAAAACTTCGAAAAATTGTCATCTGGCTTTCGCATCAACCGTGCGGGGGATGATCCCGCAGGTCTTGCTATTTCCGAAAAGATGCGCAGGCAGATTCGTGGCCTTGTTATGGCCCAACGGAATGTGAGTGCAGGTATTAATCTTATTCAAACGGCGGAAGGCAGCCTGAACGAAGCCCATGCGACTCTGAATAGGATGAGGGAACTTGCGGTACAAGCCTCCAACGGTGTATATCAGGATTTCGATCGTGCCCAGCTCGAAAAAGAGTTTGAAGCGCTGAAGTCGGAAATCAACAGTATGGCTGAAAGCACCAATTACAACAATGTTAAGTTGCTGGACGGCTCCAAATCTTACAATTCCCGCTCCAACACCACCGGCTTTAGCGCCAACGCCCGTGCGGTTGAAACGCAACATAATCTGGAAGGTTCCAACTTGGCTGAAGTGCAAACGACTCCAGATCGGGTTGACCCTAATAATTTGACAAGCGTACCCGGGTTGACCGGAGTGAACATGGTTGCGTTTAGTAATACGCTGGCAAACACAATCATTCCGCAGGCCATAGACGCAATTATGAACACATTTACATGCCTTGAATGGTTTAGAAATTCCCGAATCGAAATGGGTCTTCAATATTTGCCATCCAGTTCCATGTTCGGGGCGCAAGCATCCGTAATGACAGGTTATGGTGGCAGCGGTACCCCTTGGGCTCCCGATTTCCTTATGCTTGATGTTCGGATTGAAACCTCTTTTCTCAGTGGTCTGCTGAATGCCAGCGGCGATTTTGTTTCCACTGACGCAAGGACTCTACTTGAAAATTTGATCACACACGAGCTGATGCACGCAGTCATGGGAGTAACCACCACATGGGGCATAGCCAACCCATTTGGTGACAACTTTCCGGGTTGGTTTTCGGAGGGTATGGCACAGGCAACATCCGGGCATATGAATTGGTTACCCCAAGCGAATTTTAGCAACCTTACCAGCGGGTCGAATGCATCTTTATACGCCACAGGCTATGCGGCTGTAATGTATCTGGGTTACATGGCAGGTGGCAACAGCATGGCAAGCATTGGTGATGGGCTGAACATCATATTAGGGGAGCTAACCAGCGGAAAATCCCTTGATCAAATCATACGAGAAAACACAAAATTTAACGGACTGCCTGACTTTGAGGCCAGAGTTGCAAGTGACTCTGACGCATGGGCTTTCCTTTCCGCCCTCAATGCTGCGTCTCCCGTGGGCAGCACAGGCTCTGCACTGGCCGACAGCCTGAGCAACCCAAGCGCCATCGGCAGTGGAAATGCGGCAAATGCACCTGCAGATTTTTTAAGGCTCAACGTCAACTATCAGAGAATATATAACGATTATGATCCCGGTTATATCGTGAGGTCTGGCGGCGGCGCGATGAACTCCGGCACACCGATCCATCCCAGTTATGACCCCAACATTACTAGAATAACCCTGCCGATTCTCACGGCTGGCACGGTCTATCGAATAGACAACAATAACGCAACGGTGCAGTTTAGCAGCGACAAAATCGGCAACTTTCACTATATTGTCCAACCGGCAGGTGATCCTCCGCCGGCCAACGCTCAATATGTAATTAACAACGGCACAAATGGCGGCGCAAATACCAGCGGGGTGAATACGATTAACCTCTCCGCCCTTGCGCCCGGCGCACATAGCATTTATATCGCAGTAGAGGACTCTAACGGTATCAGTAATTTGCTTCAAATATCAATACCGGCATATGTACCGTCTACACAACCCCCCGTTCTTTCGTCCGGTTCAGCAAACCGTACGGCGGCCGATGCAGCGACTGTAAGCTTTAACAGTGATAAACCTGGAGATATTTATTATATCGTGCGGAATGCAACCGACAACTCCCCATTAACCGCAAACGATATAAAAACGCTCGGCACATCCAGCGGCTCAGGGGGCGCAGGGCAAAAGACCATTCACCTAACTGGGCTTGCAACCGATGCACAGAGGATTTATATTGTAACAGAGGATGCGAATGGGTTTAGTAATGTTATGCAAATCGGAATTCCAGTTTATAACACTACACCCCCTACCCCACCCGGCAGAACAGGCGGCATTGTGCTCCAAGTCGGAGCAAACAGCGGTATCGACCAGTGCCTTACCCTACATATTGAGAATATGGGAGCGGAATACATCGGTGCTCCCGGCGCAGACGGCAAGGTCATAGCAGGGCAATCGGTTTGGGATGCCAGAATCAACACTGTTGAAAACGCCAATCATGCCCTCAGTATTATTGATGGCGCAACGAACATGGTATCAACACAACGGGCAAATTTGGGTGCGATGCAAAACCGTTTGGAGCATAAGCTGAATAACCTGGGCGTGGAGGAAGAAAATCTGACCACCACTGAATCCATCATCCGCGATGTAGATATTGCGAAGGAGATGATGGCGTTAGTTAAGAATAAGATTGTGGTACAGTCGGCGCAGGCAACGCTGGCACAAGTGAATCTGCTGCCCCAAGGGGTTTTGGCGTTGATCAAAGGTCTGCCAAACTTTGTGTAAACCCTAAAATCAGGTATCGTGAAACGACTAAGGCATTTATGATACCATGTGCAATTTTGATACCTCAATAGGTACCGAGGAGTTGGGACACTTTGAAATGATTGGAGCCATTGTGTATCAGTTAACCCGGAATTTAAGCATCGAAGAGATTAAGGCAAGCGGATTTGATACATATTTTGTGGATCACACCACGGGGTTATACACCATTGCAGCCTCCGGGCAAAGTTATGACGCCATGTCTTTTGCCTCCAAGGGAGACGTGATTACAGACCTACACGAAGACTTAGCGGCCGAACAAAAGGCCCGCACCACCTACGACAACATACTGCGCCTGAGCGACGATCCCGACGTTTCGGATGCCATTAAATTCTTGCGGCAGCGGGAAGTCATCCATTATCAGCGGTTCGGCGAAGCTTTGGAAATCGCACTGGATAATCTAAATGCCAAAAATTATTATGCCATCAACCCCTCTTTTGACAAATAAGTAGTTGGTTGTTTAACGAATGTCCCCCGGCAGAACCCGGGGGATATTGTTATACATGGGGACAACCCTTGACAAAATTAGGTGGGCATGATATAAGTGATGGACTGAATGCAAAATGAGGATGATTTATGCAAACGTGGGAAATGTTTATTGTAGCTCTGGGACTTGCCATGGATGCCTTTTCCATGTCCATCTGCAAGGGCCTTTCGGTCAAAAAGCTGCAATTCAAACACGCAATCATCGTTGGCTTGTATTTTGGCGGGTTTCAGGCGCTGATGCCCCTTTTAGGATATATTTTGGGCAGACAGTTTGAGTCCCTGATCACCACCGTGGATCACTGGCTGGCTTTTGCCTTTTTAACAGTGATCGGCATCAATATGATTCGAAACGCTCTTAGTAAATCATCCGAAGAGCAGAACAGTTTGTTTACCTTTAAAGCTATGCTCCCCCTTGCCATGGCCACCAGCATCGACGCACTGGCCGTTGGCGTTACCTTTGCATTTTTACAAGTGAATATTTTAATTGCGATTACCTTTATTGGCCTTGTCACGTTTGGTTTATCGGCCGCTGGCACCAAGATCGGCCATGTTTTCGGCACAAAACTCAAGTCCAAGGCGGAGCTGGCGGGAGGTATTGTCTTAATCCTTATGGGGCTTAAAATTCTTTTGGAGCACTTAGGGGTGATTGGATAATCTCCAAACGTTGTAAGTTTCTTAGCTGGCCTATCTTGTCCCCCAGCGCTTCCCTGTTCTTCCACAACCCAATGCCCAGCCCAGCCGCATTGGATTGCCCGGGCAAAACTGTCCCAGTGGGGCGCACCCAAGCCAACAAATGCTGGCACCAAATACACCCCGCCGTTGTCCTTCACTTTAGAAACATACTCTTGGCACAGCGCCGCTGCAATGAACGCACTTATGTCGTGCCCGTCCGCTTCGCGTTACAAATTAATTTTAGTACTCTTTTACGAATAGTTTTAGCAATATTGTCCAGTTCAACAACAGTATTCATGATTTTCACTCTTTATCTCTACATATTTTAGCATAGATGTGAAAATGTTTGATGCATAAAACTTAACGCAAGTTGTTCTATTTATTGTGTAGATAGAACAATTTGTTATTTGTAGAGATTAATTATAGTATGGATTAATAAATATTTTGTGCTATTAACTGAATTATTTGTTTATATTTGTAGTACTATCCCGAATGATTAATTCAGTGGCCACCATGATTTTCTTGGGAATTGCCAAATTTTTGTTTTTTTAAAAAATGCACAGCACAAACGAGATTGACTCACCAATCAATAAGGTGATACTATGAGACCATGATTTTTACTAGGAAGGATTATATCCTGTGGTACCTATGGGTGCAAACCCTATGCAGTTTTTGCGTCCCACAGGTATTTCTATCCGCCAGAAAGTGGGTACACATATGGACGAACTGTTGGCTCAACTGACACTACACGACCTAACCGGCGAACAAAGGGACATTGCGGAACTGATTGGCGTGAACAACTATATACAACTTGTCAAGGAGTTTGGTGGCATGAGTATATACATTCTTAAAATGGAAAATGTTCTGAGAGCCCGGCGAAACGCCCAGATCATCAATAAGTTTAACGGTTCCAACTACCGAGCCTTGGCGGTAGAATACGGTTTGAGTGAAATGGGCATCAGAAACATCGTATGTGAAAAGCTTGTTACTCGGCCCCGAGAATAAAGTATATTTCACTATTTTCAAACCATTCTTGGCACTGTACACACTTAAACATTTTTTGCACATCAAAAAACCTTCTATGTTAATTTTACAATAGAAGGTTTTTTGTTTTTGAATACTCTTATAACCTAAACCACTTCTTCCCATTCTGCTGGGTTAGCTGCGGGAGCGCATTTGTTATGCTCTGTCTTGGATACATACAGTTTTCCATCGCACCTGCACTTATCACCTTTGTGATATTTCATATTAAACTGCCATTCATCAAACATATTCAAGTTTTGTATTGCAGCTTCATTGGGTGCAAAAGCGCACATGGTTTGCATGGCTTGTCTGAATTGTTTTGCCTGTTCAATCAACTGGCTCATAGTGTCCACCTCCCAAAATGATCTGTAAGGCCATCGTGGCTTCCTCCAATGGGGACAATATTTCAGATCCATTGCGGTAAAACTTGCCTGTTTCGGGGTTATATGTGTCGCCCATGGAAATGGGTTTGTCGCCGATGGGTACCGCATTGGGAAAATCGTCAGCGTTGCTGGGTAACAACACAATTAGATTTGTTACAATATTATTTTCAACTAATGCATACTGCATATTATTTACCTCACATTCCGAATAATGCATATTCCCGACCCTGCATCATCTCCTTTGCTTGATGCAACACTGTTAAATTTTCCTGCACTGCCCGAACCATTATTAAGTGCTGGTTCTGGATCCCCTCCAAATGTGCGGTATGATCCAACTCCCCAAAACGATCCTCCCCCCGCTGCATATAATGCCCCTGTCTCTTCTCCAAATTCTTTTGTGGTATATCCTTGCCCCATTCCAATTTGAACCCCTACGCCGTTACTCCCATTGCTACCTCCGCCTATTGAACCATTTGTTCCACGTCCTGCCCCGCCTGATCCTCCATTACCTCCATATACGTATGCATCTCCGCCGGAGCTACCAATTTCCCCGCCATTTGCAACTAATGTTTGTTTAACCCCGATTTCGTCAGAATATTGACATGTTGTGGCTCCACCTGCTGTGCCCCTTCCCCAATTACCCGCAACAAAACTTCCTCCTATCCCTCCAGCTCCAACAGAAATTTGGTAATTTGTATTTTTTTCTAATATTGTCTTTCTTAGTGTTTTTGTATATCCACCTCCACCACCACCAGCTCCGGTTATGTTTCCAGATGCTGTCCCAGCGGCCCCACCACCAACACAAAAGATATCCACATTTAAATTATCCTTGGGTGTGAACGTACCCGAAGTGAGGAACTTAATCCGCCAATTCTGGATAAAATCGCCTTTGCCATCGGATATGCGGCCATCATCAATCAGCGTGTATTGCCCCGTGTAGGTGAACTGCGGCAAACGATTCTGCAAAAACAATTTGCCGCCTGTTCTAAAAAAATAGCCACCTGCTGTGTGATTCACGGTGAGCACAATGGGAATTTGCGATTTAATCGTGTCCGCTTCAATCTTAATCCCGTCTGTTGTAAAGATGGGGTAGGCTGGGTAGGTGCCAACCTTTAGGGTTGCATTTGCACTCACATTTACATGGGGCATAATCGTAATCATTTGCCCTTTGCGCAACGTTCCCCCAAAGGGCACCGTCAGCGCTGCCGCTGTACCCGATGTCAAACCCAGTTCCACGCCGGTAATCCGCACGCTGCCGCTCTCAACTTCTGTCACTTCGCCCTCAAGGGCGGATATCTTATGCTCCATCAGGGCTGTGTTGTGGTTCATACCCATCTCTTCAGCGTAAACCGACGAATCAATGTAATCACCCGGTTCAAAATAATCAAATCCTTTTTCCGATCTCCTCATCTCTCTACTCCTTCTGTAATGGCACGGCATCGTTCACCTGTGCCAGTGTGTGTCCACTCAGTTCTGCCCAAGTGTATTTTCCATACGACTCCCAGTATGCCCGCAAATATTCATAGACAAATTCTATGTGATACGGCCGTATCTGCTCCATCTCTTTTTTAATGTCCGGCAGATATTTCGGAACGCCAAAGGAACCGATAAACTGTACGATCACCTTAAACTCATCGTACAACTCCACAATATCCACCTCAACACCGCCAATCCGCTCAATCGTCTCTTTGAGCAGCGCAACGGTGAGGGGCACTGTCACCATCAGCCGGGCGGCAATGCGTTCCCTCCGCCTCTCCAAACTAAAGGCCGGATGGTCGAACCCCAAAAAATCCTCCCACAACTCGATGGTTTTTTCCGTTATGGAATCAACAAAAAATTCCATCAGCATCTTGTTTGTTTTGTCATCCAATTCATCGATGGCGGGTTGCTGGGCAGCCAGCAGCTCTCCCACTTGGTCAATTTCCGCAACAAAGGGGGGTAAGTTATCCCATAACATGGAGATTCACCTCGCCTGTCCGCCCAAATTGTGTGTTTGCAAGGGGTATGCTGTCCGTACCGCCGTTGATGGTATAACTGAGTATGTCGGACACGCCGTCCACAAACAATATTTCCGCAATCCGGGCATAGCTAATGATTCCCGTGGCAAACGCTTGGTTTAAAAGAAAGCCACTGAGCTTGGCCCGAACGGCGTTTATCACGCCCATAGCCGAATATCCGCTGGACAACACAACGTTGGCGGAAATATCCACAGCCAGCGCTTCTGCCGCATACACTGTCACATTTGCCCCCACAGGGCGCACCGACTGAACGGCATTGTGTACCGCACGGACGATCTCCTGACTGGCCTCCGTGTTACCCGCCCCTATCAGATAGATTAAAACTTCCCCTGCCCGGGGGTTTAACACCCTCGCCCGGCTAACTCCCGGCACCGCCAGCGCCCACCGCTCGTAGTCGGTTATGTTACCCCCGGTGGAGGGCTTTTGCCAGCGAACGGCCACCCGGAGGCGCAAGTCCTCGTCGCCCTCCTCGTCTGCACCACCCAAGGCACCCTTGAGGTTGATCACCTCATCTAAGCCCGGGTACGAAGCTACAAATTCGTCGATGGTTCGAGCCAGCACATTACCTGCCGCCCCGGCTGCCAGTGCAACAGCCCAAACGGTAACCTCCCCGCTCTCGGGTACAATTCCATCGTTTAAGGTAAAAATAATCTCCCCCGCTGCCGCACAGACGTTTTTTATCTCCGCCCCCGGCTCCCCTTTTATGGTGAGCTGTACCGTTGCCTTGGTGGCAGGCTTGCGCTCCACTCCAAAGTTTTTTGCCGCAAGGGTGAGGTCGTCTCCGGATGCCAAAGTGGGGAAAAAGCGGTTGGGCATATTATCGATGCGCATTTCCTGTATGCGGGCCAGTTCCACGGCAACGGCTGCAATGTTGTCGGTGGAAAACGAACCCTCCTCCTTGGAGGAGGGGTTGGTCAAACGGCTGTACAAACCGTTATAAATTTCATTAAATATAGTCATAGTTCACCTCCGTTTCGCCATACACGGTTTTTACCGTGCACGAAACATGCACTGTATCATTTTTCCGGGAAAACGAAAACCCATCCACAGATGTAATATATGGGCTGACCAGCAGTGCCTCTTTGATCAGCCTTTGTAGCTCACTGCAAAGGATATCCTCGTTGGATATACCCCGCAGCGCATGAAGATCGCCTCCAAAGTTTGGGCCATATGCCACATAGGTGTTTCTTTTGGTGGATAAAGCTTTCCAAATCCACGTCTTTAGCGCAGGTAACCCCTCCGTGTAGTAATTCTTATCTCCCCGGGTTGCAAGCTGCCCTGTTGTTTCGTCAAAAGCCCAATCCCGGTATAGGGGGAGGGGTTGTTTTTGCTCCTGAGGTCTAACAGCAATATCCGGAAAAATCATAAACCCTTCACCTTTCCTAAAACAAAATTCTCTTCGTTAATGCGCACAGTTAATATTTGATCCCCCGAACCGATGCGCTCCCGCTTCAAATACTTTTCCAAAAAATCCTTTAGTTCCACAATCTTTTGGGATAATTCCACGGTTTTTTCCGAAAAATTCACAACCTGTCGGGCAAACTGTGCAAATTCAGGGTGTTCGGGTATATCGGACAAAAGGGCAATAGCCGTTAGAGGCTCAAAGTCGGGCAATTTGGTGCTATCGAAGCTGTTGGGGGCAGAGGCAATGTCTTGTTTGATGGACGTGCCACCTACCTCCAAACCCTTGCCCTTCATGGTGCCCACCTCAATGCCCACGGGGTTGGTACGTTTGGCAACTTCTTTAATTGCGTTTAACAACTCACTCATCAAAATAAAACTCCAATTTCATTTCATGTGATTTTTTTGAAAAGGTATGGCTGTCGGATTTTATGGTGAATATCCCCGACAAACCGCTCTTTTCATCTGCAACCTCAACGGCCTTACCCGCCCGGCAAGCGATATTCCCAATGCCCGATAACCCTCCGGTTTTTTCCAAACCTTTTAGCAATTTTTTGGCTTCAACTGTTGGGTTCTTGCCCTTTTCGGGTGTGTATGTGGCTTGAAAAGAGCCGTATTTTTGCTGATCACCGCTGCTCACTTCGCTCTTCTTTTTGCCCTTTTGCACAACAACCACTTTGTTGATCATGTTTTTGATATGCTGGGTACTGTTGGCATCTGCAATCTCACAAGCAAGCTGTGCCACCACCGAACTACCCAGTTTCTCCACGTGTAAGCCGTTGTCAAAATAAATATAAAACTCCCTTTTAAGGGGGTTATACGCCCTTTCCAACACCTGTATTGCCGTCATGTCGCCCGTGCTGGTCACCTTGGTTTTACCCGAAATGTTGGCAATGTTTCCTGTGGGCACGCTAAATTCCGCACACACTTGGTTGGCAATGGCTGCGGGCGTTGCACTGTACTCCTTGTACGTCTGGTTGTTGGCCAAATAAAAGCCAAAATCCAAACACTCGGCCGTGTTGCCCCCGTGGTCTTTTGTGACAGAGACGACAATCCCCTCAAAAATCACCGCACCCCTAACTGCAATACACACCCGATCTCCCACTTCGGGTTGTGCCCCTCGCGCCAAGGTGATATCCGCCGATCGTGCGCACAGATCAATGCTGCCACTCCAGTTGACATTTTCCACATAATCCGTAATGTCATATCCTCCTATTTCAACGCGTATCATGGCAGCACAAACACCTGCCCCGGATAGATTAAGTTGGGATCTTTAATTTGACCTTTGTTGAGCTGGTAAATCTCCCGCCAGCGGGAGGAATCCCCAAGCTGCAACTTGGCAATTTTGTGGAGGTTGTCCCCCTTCACCACGGTGTAGTTCCCCCCGGTGGATGGTTCTGTGCTTCGCCCGGTTGTGGAATAGCTCCCAAAAGAACCGGCAGAGGTTTTTAACATCTTTTGCTGCACCAGCTCTAGTGTGAGGTGGATATCTTCTTCTCCCTCCCTCACCGATTGGGTGAGAGAGGTAATAAAGAACGAATCGTTGCATACCCCGGGAATCACCAGTTGCACAGGATTTCCCCCGTCTTTTCGGGAGATTAGGGTGGATAAGATGGTTTGTTGGGGTATTCCTCCATAAAACACAGAGTTTTCGTTTGGGATAAACGTGTTCAGGGTACACCGCATCAAACCTTTTTCGCCCATTTCCACGTATTCTCCCGACACGAGTTCCTTTGTTTGCATCAGTTGGGAAACGTTCACAGCAATCTCCTGTGGGTTTACGGGCAGTTGAATGCCCGCCACCAATATGCTTCGGGTGTTACGCACTTGCCATCAACTCCTTCCTTATTTTTCTAGCCAATGCATCTGCAATGCGGTCTATATCCGCTTGTTCCCGCACCACAAATTGATTGCCCGAAACAGTGACAGCCAAGTTGCCCAAATTACGCAGCTCCCCTGCCAGACGGTTGTTGGGGGTGATTTTGCTGCCTTGGGGCAGTTTCACCAGTTCGGGGCCGTTTTCCCCCACAATACCCACGCCGCCGGGGTAATAATTTGTTCCCTTTGCGTAAAACTTGTGGGTCAGAGGGTTGTATTTTTGCCCTATTCTTTGCACTGTGTTGCTTGCCCCGTCCACTTGAATGTTGATGGACGGGTTCCAGGTTTTCAGCCAATCCAGCGTAGCCGTTCCGGAGTTCAGCACTTCTTGGAGCTGATTGACGTAGTTGGTATACACTTTTTTTTCCGCCTCGGACATAGCTGCAATTTGCTCGGGGGTGAGCTGATTAGCAATGGAAAGCTGATTTGCTGCAATGGAATCCGATATGTCTTTTAGTTCCTTTTGCACTGCCGTTTCAGCCTGCTCTTTTGTTGAAATGTTGTCCATGCCCAAGATTTTTCCCGCAGCTCTATACTCACCCTGGTTGATGAACTGCTGGGCAAGGTCTGCATCGTTCACTTGTGTGCGATACTTTTCCCCTTCGCTCATCATTTGCACTGCCCAATCGGGGGTTTTGGAAACATTACTTGGTTCCTCAGGTGTATAGCGCAATTCATCAATTTCTGCCTGTATAGCATCCTCATCATTGATCAATTGGCCATAAGTTTGCCTTAATCTTTCAACTTCTTCCATAGCTGCAAGCACAGGACCTCCATAGACATCTCTTGTGGTCTTGGCAATTTCCAAGTCGTTTAGCTCATCAACGGACAAGGCTTCACCCTTCCTCGTCTTTCTCTCGTATTTTTTAATTTTTTCAATAGCTAAATCGTATTCTGCTTTACCTTCAACGTTTACAAGATTGCCACTTGCCGTTTCATACTCTTTTCGTGCTTTATCCACATTAATTCGAGCTGCTGTGCGATTGGCGATGAGATAATCGATTTCCGCCTCAAGCTCTTTCTTTTTTATAATGGCATCAATGTTGCCTTCCATGAGCTGCCATTCATCGTTTACTTTTCGGATCAAGTTTTCCGCTTCGGGCACTCTAGTTATAAAACGCTGAATTGCATCTTCTAACACAGAACCCTGAACGCCTTGAGAGATCATGTTCTTCAGTTGATCGTATTCATGTTTGGTGTCTTTAATATCGTATAACTGTTTTTGAAATGCATCAGAAGCAGTATTTTTTGCTTGCTCATAACCATTTTGAATGTCAAGGATTTTTTGCTTCACCCTTTCGGATTCGGCATATAGTTCCTTTTGCTTTTCACTGGCATTGACGGCAGCAGCGGCAACCGCACCGATAGCTAAAGCCACCCATCCCCAGGGTGATGCAACTTGGCTTGCATTTAGGGCATCTTGCGCAACTTTAGCACCGCTGAGTGCCGCGGACATACCCTTGATCCCCTGCACGATGGATTCAACAGCACTGAAAATATCCAACGTCGCCTTAAATGCTGCATACGCCTTGGAAATGCTGTCCACCGCACTTTTGTTTTCACCCAACGCCTGAGTGAGGGCTGTAACCCCATTGAGGGCATCACCCACACTGCCGGCCAGTTCCTTTGCAGCAGTGAAGCTACTCTGAGGAGATTGCTTTTTTGTGGGTTCACCCAACGTTTTACCCGAGGGGACATCCATTTTCAGTGCCCCCACGGTTCGGGACTGCATGCGCTTTATGGTACCCTCCAACTCTCGCACAGCCGATGCATAGTTCTTTGTTTCGGCTACGGATAGTTTGAGCAACCTTAAGCTCTTTTCCTGTTGTTCAATTTCGTTCATCTCTCACCTCCCGCCAAAATTCCATGCTGGCTAAATAAAAGAGTCGATCGTTGTACGACAGCTTTTCAAGGGACTTTAGAGAATGCCCTCGCTCTATATAATAGGCACACAAAACGGCAAACTCAAAGTCCTGTCTAGCCAACAGCATCTTAGCTTCTCTGTTGTAAGTGGGGGGGAGGTGGACTCTCCCCCTTAAGAGTTTTTTATCTCTTCGATCTCCCTTTCCTTGGAAAAGTTGGACAATTCTTTTACAATGTGAAACATAGCCACAATGTCGTCCTGAGAAAAGATGTCCATCACCTCAATGTACTCCTTAATCGTCTTTTGCTCTGCAAGTTTCACAGCCAACTGTTGTAAATCTCGGCACGCCTCGTAGACGATGTAGTGGAGCAGCTTGCGCTCGGGTTTTGTTTCGGTGAGTTCAAACCACCGATCCATGGTTATGGTCTGCAAGGTGATGGTTTCCTCCAGACACTTCACAAACAACTTCCGGGTGCGCACTTTTCTGGCCTCTGTAAGGGCTGCGGTAGCCCGGGCGACTACGTCTGTTAATTTCATACAGTTCTGCCCTACCCTTCAATGCGGTCAAGGAAATCTAAGCTGGACACGGGGAACGTAAAGGGAATCTCCTGTCTCACCGTCTCGCCGTGGGTAAAGTTAAAGATGTCCAGGGCCCCAAACTGTACGTCGGAAATGGCAATGCGTTCGGTTTGTCCGTCGATGGCATCGGGGTCTTCCACCCACGCCACCAGCCGAACCACATAACTCTTACCCTGTTTTAAGCTGTCTATCATTTCGGCAAAACGGGTCATAATCTTGTCCAGCATGAGGGTGCCGCTTCCCTTGCGGCCCACCAGCTTTTGGCCCACATCCAAGCCCATCTGTACGTCGGTATAGATAGGCTCCACGTTCACTTTAATGCCCGTTACCTCGGATATATCAATTCCGTTAATCTGTAAAAATCCCATAGAGCCGTTGAGCCTCTGGGTTGCAGGTGCATATACTCCCATAATTTTACCTCCTAGTGTATGACGACGTGAATGAACACGTCTTCCATTGCGTCTAAAAACTGAATGTTCACTTGAATGAACACACTCTCATCGGTATTCGCCTTTAAAATGTCGATGTCACTCATATTCTCCACATCGAGCCCCTTGGCACTTAAGTACGCCTTTTGTGCATCCAAATCCACCCTTGCCGTGTGGTCAAATGAATCGGACAAGGCCGTACCCGAAAGTCCCCGCAAATAGGCAATGATATCCGCAACAAAGCTTTGCTTGTTGGCGTAGCTGTTGGGTTTAACCCCCCTGTAGAACTGCTTAAAAATAGCAGACATATCTGCGGCAATAATATCTGCCGCTTCCACCAGCTTAATTTTTTTAAACTGAATGGGTTCACCCTCTCCCGTGAGGGATGTCACACCCCGTACGATCTCGTAACCCGTTCCGTTAAAGGCAAGAATAAACTTACCCTCGTTCAGATCGGCATCGGGATCCGCTTGGGGGGTTAGGGAAACAATGTCCTCCAGTACTAACCCTGTGACAGAACGGTGCAGGGGTGTTCCCGCCAAAATACCCGCAATGCGGGGAGTGTAGGCCCAGGCAGAAAAGTCTTGGGCTTGGCCAAAATAGGCGGATTTAAGCCCATCTGCAACAAAATTGACAATGCCGGCACAGTCGGGGGCAACGCCCGCACAAATCACCGCCTTGTGCAGATATCCTTCTGCCCGAACGGATTGAATCCATGCTGCGATTTGACCCGCCTGGGTTTCATCTGCCCCCGGTACACACAGCCAGTTCCACTCCATGCCCTTGATGGCGTTGAGGGTTTGGCTAAGGCTGTCCCCTGTGCCATCTTCGTCGGTGTGCATGCGCACGGCAAACACCTTTGCAGCACCGCTCTTCAGCGCCATAACCATATTGTTCTTGCTCTCCTCCGTACAATTCTTTGAGGATACAACAGCATCCGGGTTGGACAACAGCTCGCTGGCAACCCCACTCGTGTCGTCCTCTAAAATCATGGCAACGACTGAACGCGCCGAGCGCTGCACGATTGATCGCGTCAGTGCCGTAAATTGAACATCAATAACTGGTACTCCCATTGAGTAACCTCCTTATTTTTTTAAAATTTTTGTGTGTAAAACATCCATGTTGTCGCACACGGGAAGGATTTCGTCCCGTGCATCGCAAAATTGTAAATCGAAGGCGTAGTGCCCCACGCCGTCGGCAACCTTACCGTTAACAGATTTTGGCATAATTGCCCGCTTGGCAAAGCGCACCACTGGGTTAAATGCCTTGTCCATGTGGTCAAAAAATGTGTAAAAATCCACGTCACTGCAAGTCAAATCCACGTGCACAGTGCGCAAAACAACACCTCTGCCCACACTTTGGGACGCAACTGGGGTGAGCGTTGCACAAATTGTCCAAACGTCTGGCAGTTTCTCATCCTGCAAGCGATATTGCTTGGGGAGAGCATCTGCAATGCCCCTCAGAATATCCGTCATGCCAATCATAGTAAAATCAATCCTCCTCCCGTTTTTTGAAAAAACCCGCTAAAACCCAACGCAGGTGAGAGATGGGGTTTTTTATACCTCTCGACCCGCCTTAAAAGCGTTAAACGTTTCTCTTAAGGAATTTAAAACGCTTTTAAAGGGTAAAAAAAACAATGTATAGGGTGTAGATACCACTATACATTGTTTGGGGTGAAAGGTCTTATAAACTGTTTTAGAAAAACTCTTTAAAACAAATTGTATTTTTAACGATTATTTACTCTTGCCATTGCCTTGCTTTTGGCTGGGCTTAGAGTTTTGTTTTGCGCCCTTGTCCTTGGTATTTTGGGGTTTTTGCTTATCGTCTTTATTCTTGGTTTGTTGTTTTATATTCCCATTGGATTTATTTTCTATTTTCTCAATTTTTTCTTCTTTTTTACCGTTTATCTTTGTACTATTGTTCATGGGCATAACACTATTGTTCTCCGAAACTTCGGGCACTTCGACTTCCGGTTTCTCAACATCAGGCTCTTCAACATCGGGTTGTTCAGCCGAATCATCCTCGGGCACGTTGCCATCTCCATCATCAGGCATTTCAGAAGGAGGTATCGTTTCATCATCGGCTTCGGGCATTTCATTGTTCAACCGATTTTGGTTGATGGTTTTCATAATATCGCGAACGGGCCTGTGCAGCCACGCCTCTAAATCAAATTCTTCACCCGCATTCATACTAGCCTGTAGTTTTTGAACCAAGTTCAGCTTGCCGGGAGTCACTCCCAACTCATGAGCTTCTAGCACTCGCTGCCTTCCAACGCCCACAACTTCAATTTCTATGTCCGCATTTTCGTCATCACCAGCGTCACCTTCGCTCTCATCTTCCAAGGAGTCCTCCACATCCTGCATGGCATCCTCCACATCTTGTTGCAATTCTTTCACTAAACGATCTGTGGATAACTCATCTGGTGCAGATGCACTGAGCACAACTGCCAATGGTTCATCAGAAGAAAAATATCCGTTTTCTTGGATTTCAAGAAGGGTTGTTTTCAAAGCATCTTCAATGCCTAGGTTCGTTAAATCCAAACCCTCCAAAATCTCTTCTCCATCCTCGTTTGCAGCTTTTGCATCTAACACAACCTCAAAACGGTTTAACGTATATTCGATAGATGGGTTTACATCCAAGCTCACATAGGAATAAGGGGCAAAATACATCCATGCGAATATTCCGATGATTAGAAACAGCGCAATTCCAACAACAATTGTAAATATATTTAATTTTTTTGCTTTATTCAAAAAATCAATTCTCCAATTAAAATTTTTTATTTAAATTTATATATCGAATGTATTTAGAACAAAATTTAGATGTATATTTTTCATAATTTTATAAATAATAAAAACGACTATTCATTATTTAAATTTAAAAAATTAAAATACGATATAGTCGTTTTCCTATTGTTATTTTATAGACATTTTGTCATTTTAAATTGCTTCTAACCAGTCCGTCAGTTCTAGGAAATCCTAAACACTGAAACAGTGCCGATAGGCCCTGGAGCCGCAGATGTGACCACATCAATGGGTCCATCCGAACCGTTGATAAACCCGAATGTGTCCCCTGCTGTGGCGGCAAACACGGTCATTGTGCCCACCAACATGTCGATTACAGAAGAGACAGCAATTCCGTCTACAAAGATTGCCCCTGGAAACAAATTCATATCGATTTCTAGTGCCGTGGTCCCTGGCTGGGGAGTGGCAGAAAATTTCCAATTTACAACATACGAACCGGATGTGAGGATTGTAAACAAACCCGTACCGGGATCATACGTCATGTCTGTTCCTGTAATATTTACAGTGTCTAAAGTAATCACTTCGCCCACTGCAATCGGCGCTTGATCAGCAGTTTTTAATGCATTTAAATACGAATTAAATGCAGGCCCCGTGGCACCCGTAGCGCCCGTCGTGCCTGTATCTCCGGTGGCACCCGTTGCGCCTGTGGTACCGGCAGCACCTGTTGCACCTGTTGGGCCAATGGCACCCGTTGTGCCCGTGACACCCGTTGCACCTGCTGCACCCGCAGCACCTGTTGCTCCCGTTGCACCTGTTGCCCCCGTGACTCCTGCCGCGCCTGCTGCACCTGTGGCTCCCGTTGCGCCCGTTGCGCCTCTTGCGCCCGTTGCACCCGTTCCCCCTGTTGTGCCTGTGGCTCCCGTTGCACCTGTTGCACCTACTGCACCGGTGGCTCCCGTTGCTCCCGTTGTGCCGGTGGCTCCCGTTGCTCCCGTTGTGCCCGTGGATCCCGTTGCACCTCTTGCACCTGTTGCCCCCGTTGCGCCTGTTGCACCCGTTCTGCCTGTTGCGCCTGTTGCGCCCGTTGCACCTGTTGTGCCCGTGGCGCCTGTTGCGCCCGTTGCGCCCGCTGCACCGGCTACACCTGTTGCACCCGTGGCACCCGTATCACCTGTTGCGCCTGTTGCACCCGTTGTGCCCGTTGTGCCTGTGACACCTGTTGCCCCCGTGGCGCCTGTTGCTCCCGTTGGCCCGGTTACACCCAGATCATTCTCAAATGCCATAAGACTTGCTTGTACTGGAACATTAGAGGAATACACAATGGGATCCGCAGTTGAATTCACCAATTGGCCGGTGGATCCAGGGGTTGTAATATTAATTAAGGCAATCCCCGAGACCTCCCCTGTTAAGATGGGGGAATCGCCCTCTACAAAAGCACCTTCCGAGGTGGTAAATGCAAAATTAATGCCGGTGGAGGAGGTGGAGGTTGCTGTATCAACCCACCAATTGACCGCATATTGCCCAGGTGTATTGAAAGTTATAACACCTGTTGTGGTATTATAACTTATATTTCCTGTCATGAAAATAATATTGTTAAAGAGTACGTTTGCCCCAGACGCCACGCTCGTGCCGCCGGTCAGCGTAACTTGTAAAGAATTGTTACTCATAAAAATCATTCTTCCCTTGTTCTTTTATTGGCAGCACCCGCTATTCACAGGGATTTGCCTGCTGTATCAGTTACCTGATTGTAAATTGCTGTATGCAAGGTATGCATACTTCATTTTATGTAAAACAAACAATTGTGTTACTCAAAATGGTTTACCCTGCCTTCAAAAAACACACTGGTTTTCTCAATCGCTGAAAATACTGTTAAAATAACTTCGATTGTACACTACGTTCTCATCATCGGGTTTATACGTGCCCGCAATTTCGTTATATTTTCTGGCCGTCTCATAGTCTCCGATTTTGTCATAACACAGACACAACTGAATGTTTGGGGTATATCCATGACAATCCGGGGAGTAAAACCCCTCGCTGTGCTCTATATACGCCTTACCTGCCGCCAGTTTATACCAATATATTGCCTGCTCGTAGCGGCCTGACTCAACAAAATAGCTGCCAATTTCACAGCAGATTTCTGCCCTGGGTAAATCATAGTTAAAACTCCTGTACAGGGCACCGATCCCCATACCATCATTTTGTAATAACCTGTAGCAAGCTGCCAGATCGGCGCAAGCACAAATATTGTATTCAGTTCCTCCGCTTCCGCCATCTAAAAATGTAGTAAACTCTTGGATGGCTCGTTCAGTATAACCGTTGTCCTTTAGTTCCCTTGCATAATAAAAATGCTGTCTTGGATTTAGGGTTTTTCCCTCCAAAAGCATCCGTTCAAAGATTTTTAAGTTTCTTCGAGTATCGTGGCACCTCTTTTTTCTATGGGTGATGGTGATCTCTTCATAAATACTATACCCGTTGGCAGGAATGACTTCGTGGATTTCCCCCTCCCACTTGTACTCATTACTTCTCTTAAATATTCTCTCCCTGTAATAACAAAGGGTGGGATGATCGTTAGCGTCAAAGGCAACGTCGTATCTCAGATAAACCATATCGATGGTTTGCTCTAAATTTGCAATTAGCTCTTTTAATTTGCCTTGATTTTCTTCGTCGATCACATCATCCGCATCCAGCCACATGATATAATCCATGGTGGCTTTTGAAAAAGAATAGTTCCTTGCGGCACTAAAGTCGTCAATCCAGGTGAAGTCATACACATGGTTGGTGTAGCGCTTTGCAATATTTTTTGTGTCATCGGAAGAACCTGTATCTACAATGATGATTTCATCGGTTATGTCTTTCACACAATCAAGACATCTTTCCAGCACTTCTTCCTCATTTTTGACGATCATGCATAAACTTAGCGAAGCCATTCCTGTTACCTCCATGATAAATTTGCACTTTTACTGTATTTCAAATATAGAAACGTTACCCGAAGGGGATGTTGCCGTTGCTCCGCCTGTGTATACAAAGGTCAGCGTTTGTGAAATAGCAGTTGTATTAACTAAGAAAGTGCCCGAAACACTTGCAGTGAGAGTGCCCGTGTGTGCCCTGGCTGCAAAGTTTTGCTGCCCGGTGCCGTTCACAGTGGGTGTCACTTCCACAAACGATGCTTCGGCAGATGTTGCCAGGAAAATGTAGGACACGCTATAAACATGCCCGGCTGCAAGTACAAAGGATACTGCCGTGGGATGTGTGATGTCCGAACCATTGATAAACGATGTTTCGTACCGGATGGCACTGCCGCTCTCTACTGGGGATGAGCCCACTATAAAAGAAGCGTTTTCCAGCGTTGCGGATGTGCCCGTTGCCCCGTCGGCACCTGTTGCCCCGGTATTTCCCTTTGGACCTGTGGTGCCTGTCACTCCCTTGGGGCCCGTTGCACCTGCTGCTCCCGTCGCACCTGCTGCTCCCGTTGCACCCGCTGCTCCCGTTGGCCCTGTTGCTCCTGTTGCTCCTGTTGCACCCGTTGCCCCTGTTGGCCCTGTTGGCCCCTGTTGCAGGGGATTCATACTCAAATCACTTGTTAAACGATCCATACCATACCATCCTCTATTTTTAAATTCTCAATCCCAATCAAATACCTGGTTTCTTTTCAGGCTATTACAATCATATGAAAACGCATGAACTTGTGTTCAATTTATTTAAATGGAGTTTAGAAATAAAAACACCAAACCTACAAGAAGCGCTGGATTTCGCAGAGTACAATGCACGGAATTTAAAAATACTCATATATTAAAAATAAGGTACAGTAAGCATGAATCGTGAGAGTTGAAAACCGGTTAGATCATTTTGCTAATAAAATTATCTAACTTTTTGTTTTTAAAATTGTAGAGGAGTAAAGAAATGAAATATAACGATTGCGATAATTATTATAAGAATAATTCAAATCGCTGCAATGATTGCCAATGCCCGCGCTGTGCGAGATGCCCCACGGGCGCAACGGGTGCAATCGGCCCCACAGGTGCAACAGGCCCCACGGGGGCAACGGGTGCCACAGGCGCCACAGGTGCAACGGGTGCTACAGGTGCTACAGGCCCTGCTGGTGCTGCTGGTGTCATTGGCCCCACGGGGGACCCCGGCCCTGCCGGTGCAATTGGCCCCACGGGCGATCCCGGTCCAGCGGGTGATCCCGGCCCTGCCGGTATAGCGGGACCAATAGGCCCAGCTGGCCCCACAGGCGCAACGGGGAATACCGGCGACTTTGGGGCCACAGGAGCCACGGGAGCCACGGGGGACACCGGCCCTGCGGGTGAAATAGGTGCCACCGGCCCTACGGGTACTACGGGTGCAACGGGGCCTACCGGGGCGATTGGCGCAACAGGTGCCACGGGTGCAGAGGGTGCCATTGGCGCAACGGGTGCAACGGGCTCCACGGGCGATACAGGTGCAACGGGTGATACGGGTGCAACTGGGTCTACCGGCGCAACAGGTGCAACGGGCGCAACAGGGGCAACGGGTGCAACAGGTGCCACAGGGCCAGCCAGCGGCGGGGCGATTATTCCCTTTGCTTCAGGGGATCCCGTGGCCTTAACTTCCCTTTCAACAGGGGCAGCAGGCGTACCGTCGTTTATCGCTTTTGGCAATTCATCTGCCGGATTGGTGCCATTGTCCAGCACGATTGATTTGTCCACACCCGGTTTGTTAAATATGGCATTTGCAATGCCGAGAACCGGAACAATCACGGACCTTACCGCCATGTTTAGTGTTACAGCGGCTGTCACCCTAACCGGCACGGACACGATCAACGTCCAACTCTTTACAGCCCCTGCCGGAAGTAATACATTTACACCCGTAACGGGAACCCTGCTGCTATTGCCCCCCCTCGCCGGGTTGATCACAGTTGGCACTGTCGTAACCAACGCACTGCACGGGCTTTCTATCCCCGTTTTTGCAGATAACCGCTACTTACTGGTCTACTCGCTAACAAGCACAGGCACAGAAATTGTGGATACCGCTGTTGGTTTTGCCAGTGCAGGTTTATCCATTCTGTAATCCTAAAACTAAACTTACCCATCAAAAGGCGTGCCGCACTGTTCATCAAATAGTGGCACGTCTTTTTTCATTAAATCTTGTTAATAATTTGTATTATCAAATAAAAAAGATGCTTGACTTTACCCCAAGGGTAAAGTGTATGCTATACATAGAAACCGGTTTGGAGGCAACATGCTCAGCATAGGTGAGTTTTCAAAACTGTGTCTGGTGACGACTAAGACACTGCGGCATTACGATCAGATTAACCTGTTAAACCCCAAGAGCTGAATCCAGTGAGTGGATACCGCTATTACAGCGTCAATCAGCTTCAAGTGATGTTAAAAATCTTACGGCTCAAAGAATATGGGTTTAGTTTAGACGAAATTAGGCATTTGATTGATGCCAGTGACGAACGACTGCAAGAGGTTATGCAGCATAAAATTATGGAGCTGGAATTCAACCTCAGGCAGGAAACCGCAAAACTAGAGCGGTTAAAGAACGATATTATGGATTTATCGAGAGGAGAATTTATGAAACAACAATTGCAAACCCACCCTACGAAAAATATGTAAACGATCCCTCCACAACACCTGCGGAGCAACTTGTCACCGAGATTTATTTCCCCGTTGAAAAGTTATAGATCAGTAATCCAACCACTTTTTACCCTCTTTGCGTTTTTGCACAGAGGGTTTTGTTTTGGAAATAGAATATTTGCTTGCAAAATGATGCATTTGTGTAATACTATAGAAACAGCGGACAGAAAAGAGGTTGGTTTGAAAAACATTGTTTTATTTGTACACGGATTTATGGGCAGCACGAAACAATTTGCCTATTTAACCGAAACTGTTGAAACATGCGGTTGGACGCATTATAATTTGCCGTTGGCAGGCCACAACGGTTCTATACGTGAATTTGCACGATCCAGCGTTGAAAATTGGAAGTTGTGCGTCCAACAAACGTTGCAGGAAATCAGCGAAACGTACGATCAAGTTGTGTTGGTGGGTCATTCCATGGGTGGACTTTTACTCATCGACAATGCTGGGCAATACAAACCCAAGGTTCAACACATTTTAGCAATTGCACTGCCGCTGTACACCCGTTTAACCTTGCGGGAACTTAAAACCAACCTGTTGTTTCCCTTTAAAAAAATACCATCTAACGATTTGTATTTAAAAGCTGCAAGGGAATTTTGCGGTATTCACAATATTAGCGCTTTAAATGCGGCCAAATTATTACCCAACTCTTTAAATCTATTAAAGTATTTAAAATATATGCGGCAACATATCGGGGATTTTGACATCCCCACAACGGTTATCAACTCGTTGGGGGACGAACTTGTGAGCATGAAGACATTAAAGCACATCCGCAATAATCACAATTTTCATTCTATTACCATTGAAAAGTCTGGGCATTTTTTCTATGAAGAAGCAGAACAGGAATTAATCAAAGAGACATTAGCTCATATTTTGCAGTGTGTATAGCACCTACAGTATTCTTCCAAATATGGATGGCCGACCGAGCAGTACACCACCCAATGAAAATTCTGATGTGAACAAACCATCCGATTCCCGTTCCACAGTATAATACATCTGCTGTACTTCAAAAAGCATTCCAATTTCCTTTAGTTGGTCACCCATGACCCTCTTGTCATAGTTTATTTCATCATAAGTTTTATCAATCAATTTCTCTACATACTCCATATAGTTTTGCTTAAGTTTTGTTCTGGCAAAGTATTCATACAATTCAAAGACATAGGCATATGTTTTTAAATCCATACGTGTTTCATCTAAACTCCGACACTTCCTTCGGGTTATCTTTATATTATAATTCTGCCAACCATAGGGTTTGCTTGAGGAAAACGTACATCGCATGGAAAATTGAACGACATCCTTGGCGTTTTGGATGGTTATGGTCTTGAGATAGTGGCTGGGCTGATCACTTATTTCTGTTTGAAAAGCATACTCTCCTTGTTTTGAAACTTTGTTTTCAATTATTTCCGAATGCTTTTCGAATAAATATTTGGCTTTAGTTCTTGTTGCACATTGGGGCATTATAGAATAATAAACAAAGCACGTAATGTAGAGTGCAACAGAACCCAACAAAACCCCAGTTACGATAAAACCCGTATAGTGTTTTTTCATTTATTTTATTTCCTGCTCCAAATCATCAAACAATTCACAATTAAAAAACTCCCGAACACTAATTTCCAAGCCATCGCAGAGTTTTTGAAGAGAAACAATGCCTGGATTTTGGCTCTTTTTGTTTAACATACTGTAGATTGTAGATGGCGACACCCCAGCTATATTAGCTAACCCATTGATAGCAATCCCTTTTTTGTTACATAAATCTAAAATCCTTTGCGCAACGGCTTCTTTTGCATTCATATATATTTGCCCCTTGTACGATATATCCCAATATTATTTTCTTATTATTATGTTTTTTACGAGTGGGATATATCCCAAATTGTTAATCTATGTTATAATTAGGATATATCCCACAAAAGGAGCAATTAAATGCACAACAATTTTTTAGATGAAAGTCAATTAGAGCAGATCAAAGAAATTTTCGAACTGCTTTTAATTGAACAAGATAAACTTAAGATTGTTTTTGAGGAGGGAGAGATAAAAATTACTTTAATTTAGTATAATGACATTTAACGTACTTTCACATTCTATCTCCTATGCTTTAGGGTCTACAAATTAAAATACCATTGATTGTTAGTGATGATTGGAATGTTTCATTAAACTCATTAACCGAAAAAGCTAATACATGCTTATTTAATAACATCCAAGCAATCCACACATGGCCCATAAGTAAAAAATGCCCTTATTCCCAAAATCAATATCCTATACTGAAATAAGATAGAAATCACCGTTAGGGCAACGACAACAGCTAAAAAAGGAAATGATAGTTTGCAAATTAAACAAAAATAGAGTACTATTTTTTTATGTGGATATATTCCAATATGGTTGCTCACTACTTGTTGATCCCTCTCGCTCTGTTCCCATCCATCAAGTATCCCCCTGCTTTTAATACCCAAGTTCCTCTTTAACAAAAATAATCTTGATTCTGCCGCTTGTGCGCTGCTGTGCCGAAACGAGATAGTTGCAGCATATGCGCGAAGCACCGTTGCAGCCATCGGTCATAGCCGCATTTGCAAAAGATAGGGAAATACACTTGCCGGTTTTGGCGCAAGGGGTATCGCAATGTAAGCGCACACAGTTCTTGGGTGCAGCAAAGGTTTTCACCCGCAACACAGCTTCGTCTAAATCTTTGACAAGTTTATTGATCCCCACTATCATAATCACATGTTTTGGCCCATAGGCTATGTTGGTTATGCGGTTGCTCCTGCCGTCCACATTATACAGCGTTCCACTCTCCGTGACGGCATTGCTGCTGCACAGGTAATACTCAGTGTTTTGATCCACATTTCTGCCCACAAAGTTGTAGTCACCGCTGTTTTGAACATAATCCAACAATCCGCAGTTTTCCACCGACATAGAACCCCCGTTACCCACGCTGCTACCCTTGGGCGCCAAGGCACAAAACTGTTCAATCACACCCGAAACTTTGCCCACAACAAAGGTTTCAATGCCGTGTTTGTTCAGGTTTTCAATGGTTTTCTCTAAATTCATAGTTTCCTCACTTTCACAACAATTTCATCATATCACAGTTTTTAAAACAGTTCCAGTGTTTTGAAAATATATACAATACCAAAAAACTGTTTTGCTTTTTAAACATGACTCACTGCTGTCGTATTCTTTGTGATATACTGTATGTACAGAAACAAAATGTATTGGAGGATCAAAATGTCTCTGAGTATATTTGGCGAAAAGGCCATTCAACCAAATGAAGAACAACTGGAAGGAGCACTGGTTGCTTGTAAACCCTTGTGGGATGGTTTAAAAAACCATATCACTTCTACATACGGAAACACAAGCGAGGAATGGAAATATTACAGCAAGTCGGCAGGGTGGACACTTGTTATCAAATCCAAAAAGCAAACCCTGCTATACCTTGTGCCTTTGTCTCATTCCTTTAAAGTAAACTTTGTCTTTGGGGAAAAAGCAGTTGCAGCGGCACAAAAAGCCAACCTACCAGAGCCTGTATGTTCACTCATCTTAGAGGCCAAGCAGTATATGGAGGGTCGTTCTTTTATGGTAGATGTAACGACGGAGGCTGACATTAATACTGTTATCAAACTTTTAGAGATCAAGAATCAAATATAACCTGAGGAGAAAAAAATGAGTCAAGAAATCATTCATAAGGCAGGAACAATTGTTGAGCAGAATACAGGTGAAGCTGGGTTTTGTTCATTGGGGTTGATGGACACAGACGGTTATCCTACAGTTTCCACAATATCGGCTTCAAAAGCCCAAGGAATATCCTCCATGACCTTTTGCACAGGGCTTAATAGCCCCAAAATCAGCCGTATTAAACAGTGCAACAAGGCAAGTGTATGTTTTAACGCAATGGATTACAACATCACCCTTGTGGGAACCATTGAGGTCATCACCGATCCCGAGGTGAAAAAAGAAATGTGGTATGGTGGCCTTACCAATCATTTCAGTGGATATGACGACCCCAATTATTGTGTTTTAAGATTTAAAACCGAAAGGTACAACCTGTTGGTGGACTGGCAGGTTGTCCAAGGAACGTTGTAATTAAACTTCTAAGTATTTGCAAAAACAAACTCAGACGTAAAACACACCCCTACCTGCGGCCTGTGGCAAACTAAACGCCATCATCTAATATTTAATTTTGAATATTGATATTATAGAACCAACGCTCTTTAAATGGAATAATTTAGTCGTGGGTGCAAGGTGGCTTTACGTCTAGTTCGTCTAAATAATATTCGCCCCAATTATACATTGCTTGCAACACGGGAATGATACTCTTTCCAAAATCGCTGAGGTAATATTCCACTTTTGGAGGTACCACCGGGTAAACAGTGCGAACAATTAAATTGTCTGCTTCCAGTTCCCGCAATTGTTGTGTCAACGAGAAACTCTAAATAACACGATTTGGGCAATATTCATCAGCGCCAAAAGACAAGGATTATACAACTTAGCAGGTTTTTAAGCTTATAGTAGTTTAAGAAAATCCTCGAGTTCAATTCCTGCTTGTTCTAAAACACTTTTTAGCGTTCCCTTCGCAATCTCATCGTGCATTGGAATTACAACGGTTCGATTGCCTTTAATATATTTTACATGGCTGCCCGTTGTGACTTAAAGGAAAATTGAATCTTAGAGAGTGCCTTTATGACTTTCTGGGGTGGCAATACCGGGTATTTGGAACCCATTAGATTGCCACCTCCAATGTTGTAATAAACACGGGATCGTTTTCCACTTGCACTTCATTATCTTCATAATAGAGCGCAATGGCTTCACGGAGATTGTTTAATGCTTCGTCAATGGTTTTACCTTGAGAAGCAACGCCATTCTCAATGCACTTTGCAACATACCACTTGTCATCTTTTTGGATTACAACCGTACACTTAATACTCATGATTCTCACCTCAATTTGCCTATAGTATATGCTGAATATTGTTAAATGTAAACATAGCAATTTTATTTCAAGAGCATGCCAAAATCAACAGAAGTAAACAGGACTTTTGGAAGTCTATTTTTTGCCTTCACTTGCAACAACTCATTACAGGTATGTACAACACACCAAGCAGAAGTTAACTTGAATTAGCCGTTGGAGATAACCCATTGTTGCAGTTTTTGCTCTCCTTTAGCTGTTATAGCCGATTTATCTCGATAAGGCAATCAGCAGCTCAACGGTGAATCCATCCGGCCGATTGATAAAGCCAATGTGGCCATCCATTTTATTCATTAGAAGTTTTGCAATATATAGCCCCAGCCCCTCACCGGGCTTTTTGGATTGAATTGCTTTTTGTGCGCGAAAATATTTTTGACACAGAAACTCAATCTCCGAACTGTCCACCCCAACTCCGTAATCCTTGATACTAACCTTTAAAAATGCATCTGCCACACAAAACTCAACGTCAATCAGGGTGTTTGCATATTTGATGGAATTACTTACAACGTTGTCCAAAACTTGCTCCATGCGCATACTATCCATATGAATCAAACAGGGTGGAACGGGTGCTAACCGAATGTTATCATGGGTATTGATTTTTTCGAACAATTGATGCAGCACAGCGCTGCTCTCATCTGTGGGGTTGACGCTCAACTGGCCTAACTCCTCTAAAGTGGTTTGCAGCATATTGTTGACGAGTCTGTCTATCTGCTCCGTTTTCATCTGAATCTTTTTTAGCTTGTCTATATGTTCGCTGTCTGTAATCTGTGCCTGCAACAGCTCTGCAATCAACCGAATGGAGGTTGTTGGGGTTTTAATATCATGGCTCAGGGAGGCGATTAATTCTTTTTTGCTTTGATTTGCCAATTGTTCATTGCGCCTTGCTTCAGCAAGAGTAACGCGCATCACATCAAAACTCTCTGTGAATGCACCAAAAATGTTATGTTTATCCATGGGCAGGGGGGTGTCCAACTTGTTTGCGGCAATATTTTTTGCAAACGCTGTCAACTGGTTAAATGGTTTGAACATCCGAGTGTATACATATACAAAATATATTGCCAAAATCCCAGCCAAAACCAAATATGCCCCTAGAATGATATAAAAGTTTCTCTCAATGAGGGTTTGCACAAACTCATGGGTGCGAATATCTACCAGCACCTTACCAAACGTCTGCCCTCCCTTGGTGATGTCTAGCGCAATCAACCCCTGCTTAATGGATGCATGAAGGGTGTCCGGCAAGGTTGGCAAGGTTTTATATAGGCATCGGCCACCCGCATCCACCACCAAAAAGTGATACGCAAATTCTCTGCCCGAGAGGTTCTCTAGGGTGTCCATTTCTTTTGCAACAGAAAACACGATGTGGTTTAAAGCCAACATATCCACTTCTCGATCCGAACTGGCATTGAGAGTATACAGCGACAAAATCAAACCAACAGTGATGCACACAAACAAAATTATAAACAACCCGGTAAATTTTTTCACGTGTCTCCCCCATCGTTCAACTCACACAGATATCCTGTTCCCCAAACCGTCTTGATAATCTGGGGTGAATCCGGATTTTCTTCGAGTTTCTCCCGCAAATGGCGAATGTGCACGCTCAGGGTGCCCTCATTGACAAATTGGGTTTCCCAAACCTTACTCAATAACTCGTCTTTGGTTATCACCCTTCCCTGATTGTCCAACAGATATTGCAACAGCCGCCATTCCATGGGTTTTAGCTTCACGATGGAATCCTTTTTATAAACCCTGCTGGATGCCCTCTCTATGCGCAAATTGCCGCATGTCAGCACGTCTGCTTGTTCTTTTTGCAAGCTGCTGCGCTTTAAGATGGCCTTAACTTTCGCCAGCAAAATGTTCATTGAAAAGGGTTTTGTGATATAATCATCGCCCCCAATCATAAGCCCAGATAAAATATCTTGCTCTGCGTTTCGGGCACTGATAAAAACAATGGGGATACCCGAAGTTTTTCTCACCTGCTTGCAAAAGGAAAAGCCCGATTGCTCCCCTAAATTAACGTCCAGCAATAGCAGGGAAACGTTGTTTTGCTCTAAAAATGCAACCCCCTCATCGAAGCTGGTCACATACGCCGAGGAAACATCAAACATATTAAAGTATTCGCATATGGTTTGGGAGATTTCCAACTCATCGTCAATGATTAAGCAATCGTATTTCAACGTTATTCTTCCTTTGTTATAATTAAGTGATACTTTCTAACTATAATATACCCCATGGAAGTTTTCAAGCACAGATTGAATGTTAAGAATTTGATAAGAAATCAATAGCCAATTGGCAAGGACTTAAACTGGGATACAAGTTAAAATACTCATACAGGCACCAAAACAGAACTACAGGAGGTTGAAAGAATTGAATAAAATTATAGAAATTTGCAAATTGAGCAAAACCTTTTCCCACGGGGGCAAGCAAATTCATGTGATTAAAAACATGGATTTAGAGATATGCGACGGTGATTTTACCGTGATCATGGGCAGTTCCGGCTCGGGTAAAAGCACCCTGCTCTATGCAATTTCAGGCATGGATAAACCCACCCTGGGAGACATTTTCTTTAAGCAGACGAACATCGCTCATAAAACCAACGATCAGCTCGCCTTGTTTAGGAGGGAACACTGCGGGTTTGTGTTCCAGCAGATTCACTTGATGGATAACATGAGTGTGCTGGATAACATTTTATCCAGCGGTTTTCTGGTTAGTCGGAACAAAAGGGACATTACAGCGCGGGCTCAGGAGCTTTTGCTAAAAGTTGGGCTGGAACAGGAACTCTGGGGTAAGTTCCCCAGCCAACTTTCCGGGGGCGAAGCCCAGCGGGTGGGCATTGTGCGGGCTTTGATCAACAACCCGAAAATCCTCTTTGCAGACGAACCCACCGGCGCACTGAACTCCTCCGCAAGTTTGGCAGTCTTAGACGTGCTCAGCCAATTGCACCAGAGCGGACAAAATATCGTTATGGTTACACACGACCTAAAGACTGCTGCCCGGGGCAACCGCATCGTGTATCTGCGGGATGGGGCAATTGTGGGAGAATTAAATTTACCCCCATACGCCCAGGACGAAAAGACAGGGCGGATGGAAAAACTGCAAGCGTTTCTTGACAGAATGGGGTGGTAATCATGTGCATATTCAATGTTGCCAAAGCCAACTTATTTAAGCACAAGAGCAGTACCATCTCCCTGTTTGTAATCATAATCGTGTTGTCTATGCTTATGAGTATCGGCCTAAATGTTTTAACCCAAACGGGTTCCATGATCTATGGCAAGATGGAGGAGCTAAACAGCCCCCACAGCATCTATATTTTTTCCAAGAATGCATATCGGAGCACTTTTGAAGAGTATTTCAAGAAGGACAGCAGAGTTGCCCAATACGCCATTGAACCTGCGGTTTACATGCATTTTGCACAAATCAACCTTGAAGGAAGTGTGGAATCCAATTCCGTGTTTTTAAACTTGGAACAGGAAAACGCCTTAACCCCTGTAAAGCTGGTTGAACAAGACGACAACATCCCAAAAGAACGTGCAATTTATCTCCCCTACTACGGCAAGGTTGCAGGGTATGCGCTTGGAGATACATTTACTTTTAAATATAAAAATAGAGCTTATGAGTATATTGTAGCAGGTTTTTTTGATGCCATTGAGCTCAGCAAGGCCAACGCCTACGGCGGAAAGTACTTGCTGCACAATGAAGGGTTTCAAGCGTTAAAATCCATGATTGGCGAGAGTGTGTACATTGGCGTTCAGTTAAAGGATCCACAAACGTCCCTAGACTTTGACAAAGATTTTAAGGACAGCATTGCTGAAGAGATCAACACCATGGGCATAAACGGAAACCTATCCGTAGACCTGCTTACCATGACCATGCCCATTTTCACTCCTGTCAATTCCATGGCAGCAGTTGTGGTGAGCTTTGCCGTCATTCTCATTCTAATCACCCTGTTGGTCATCCACTTTCGCGTCACCAACAGCATCGAGGATAACATCCACAATATTGGGGTGCTGGGGGCAACGGGATATACAAGTGGGCAAATTATAACTGCGTTCATACTGGAATACGCCCTAATTGCCCTGCCCGCCGGAATCTGCGGAGTTATATTTTCCACATTCTTGCTCCCAGGGGTGGATGCGGTTATGTCATCAGCATCCGGCATTTTATACCACATAGATGCCCAAATGGGATTGGGACTCATCTCATCCTTGTGTATCACCCTTATTTTAGTAGCGATGGTGCTTGCAGCATCCCGGCGGATTAAAAAACTGCCCCCTGTGGTGGCGCTGCGGGGCGGCATATCCACCCACAGTTTTCGGAAAAACTATTTTCCTCTGGAAAAGGGAGTGGGAAACGTTCATCTGCGCATGGGTTTAAAAAATATTTTCGTATACGCAAAACTTTACTTCATGACAGGGATCATCATGGCTGGAATTGCATTGGTATTGACGTTTACTGTGGTGGTGTACTCCAATTTTGTTTTGGACAGTACTGCGTTTGTCAAAATGGCAGGTATTGAAATTGCAGATGTTACCGTTACAACCACAAGGCACTCGGATGCGGAAATGCTGGCCGAAGATATTCAAAAAAATCCCCATGTCCGCAAAACCTCCATGCTCGATTGGGTAAGCTTAAGGGTGGATGGCATTGACGTAGCTGGATTTGTTTCCAATGATTACGGCAGGCTGGAGACAATGGTTCCCTACAAAGGCAATTATCCCCAATGGGAAAATGAACTGATGCTGCCGGGTTCGCTGGCTCAGGTTCTAGGCAAGGACGTTGGTGACGAAGTGTCTGTCAAGGCTGGTGGCGTAGTGACCCAATATATCGTTTCGGGACTTTTTTCCACCACCAATAACTCAGGTCGTGTGGCTGCCATTACGCTGGAGGGATACCATCGATTGGTGCCTGGTTATTTGCGCAAGTCCATCAATGTGTATCTCAACGATGGCATAGAAATTGACGAATTTTCTAAAATCCTGCAAGAGTCCTACGGTGTGTTAAACGTTCACAGCGTTGACCCAACCGATCAATTTGCAGCCGCCAAGGCCCGTGCGGAGGAAAAAATCTCAAACTATTTGGAGCAATTTGGCGTTGACAGCGTTGAATATGCGGTGATTTATAAAGGGGAAATAATCCTAAAGGGTGGTTCTGGCAAGTACCTCATTGAAAAGGTTTCCGATTATAGGGAAATGATCCATTCTCAGGTGAACGCCATGAGCAACGGCATATCCGCTTTAACCCAGTTCATCTCCATTATTTCCATTGCCTTAATGGCACTGATTTTGTCCATGACTGTGAAAGCAATTGTCATCAAACGCAGTGTGGAGATGGGTATCTTAAAGTCCATGGGGTTTTTAACAAAGCAGCTTGCCGCCCAGCTTGCCATCAGCTTTATTCCTTCGGCGCTGTTTGGTTCCCTGATAGGCTGTGCCCTAGGATCTGTCATCGTGAACCCTGTTTTTAAGATGTTCTTTTCCTCCATGGGAATAACCAACGTTCTGTTTACGGTTAACCCAGTGAGCATCGTTGGCATCTGCGTTGGACTGATGCTTGTAACCTACTGCGTTGCAATCGCCTCCTCCATGCGCATCCGAAAAATCTCTGTGTACGAACTATTGTCCGAGTAGGAGGTTTGGGGTGAAAGAGTGTTTCATGACTATTTGTACCGCAAGTAAAACGGTGGAATGGAGTTTATTATGAATCGATTTATAAAGAGTTTGGTTTCCCTGGCCCTTTGTGGCTGCCTGAGTTTGGTTTCCTTAGGGTCAGTTGCTGCTGCCCAACCCTTGAGCAGTGTGGGTGGTTTGGATAAAATGTACGGCATTGGTTCGGTGAGTAAGGTGTTTACCGCCGCCTCTGTCATGAAGCTTGTGGACGACGGCAAGGTGGCTCTGGATGAAAGCATCACAACCTATATCCCCGACTTTACCATGGTAGACCCTCGTTATGTTGAAATTACCCCCAGAATGCTGCTGAACCATTCAGCAGGTTTGCTGGGCACCAGCGACAATAACGCCATGCTGTTGGGTGACAACGATACCTTTACACACGACCAGCTTTTAACCCGCCTGCAAGCCCAGCGGCTTAAGCACGCTCCCGGTGAACTATCCGTTTATTCAAACGACAGCTATACCCTGGCTGAAATATTGGTTGAAAGGGTCAGCGGTTTGACCTTTACCCAATTTCTTGAGTTGCATTTTGAAAAGCCCCTGGGTTTAAAAACCTTTAAAACACCCCAAAGCGACTTTGACAGGAGCTTGCTTGCACCCATTTACTTAAAGGAATCTCCGCTACAGAGCGAAAACGTAAACATGATTGGCACAGGGGGAATATATGCCACCATGGAGGACTTGTGTCGGCTGTCTACCATATTTATGGACGACGGACAGTTGGGAATTTTATCCCAAGCGTCCGTGGATGAAATGGCTTCAAACCAGCACCAAAGCCCTCTTGTGGATAAAAACAGCGACTCAGTGTTTCACTACGGCTTAGGTTGGGACAGCGTTGAAACCTATCCCTTTAACACCTACGGCATCAAGGCCTTAGCAAAGGGTGGTGATACCCTCACCTATCACACAAACCTGACGGTACTGCCCGAATACCAACTGGCAGCCAGCGTGTCCTCTTCCGGCGGTGCCCCCCTTTCTCAGTTGATTGCCCAAGAAATTATCTTAGAGGTGCTCAAAGAAGAAGGGATTATAGAAAGCACGGTTTTGGAGCTACCCGATTTTACAGCAGAAAAACAAACCATTCCCCAAGAGCTTAAGCGATTTGCAGGTCTTTATGACACTGGCTTTTCACACTTTACCCAAGTGGCCTTTACGGAAAACACCATGCAGATGACCTCCATCGGCACAGATCATCCCCGCACCGTTGATTTTGACTATATCGGCAACGGAGAATTTCTGTCCACCCACGGCGAGTACATGCAGCGTGGACTCGTCAGCGCTCAGGGTGGCACGAGAGGTGTGAGCAAATTATCCTTTATCGAGAGCTTAGGCGGGCAATATATCAATGCAGCAACCTATGAAAGTGTTGCAGGGTTGAGCCAAACTGCATCAACTTGGCCCGTTGCCCAAAAGGTGGAGCCAAACGTGATTTCAAATCAGCTCACGGAGCTTTGGAGCAGCAGAGCGGGGAAAAATTATTTACTCATCAGCGAAAAATATTCTTCGCAAAGTTATCTCAGCGCACCTGTTGCACGGATTTGCTTAGATGCATCTGCACCCGGTTACGTTATGCAGGGGCTTTATGAGGCAGAGGGTAAGTTCATTAGAAACGCAAGAATCATTGATGAAAACACTGCCCTGGGTTATCAAAACACCCCCACGATGATGGGCAGGGACGTAAACGACATCACCTTTGCTATTGAGGGCAGTGCGGAGGTATTGGGGGTTAACGCTTATCGCTATATAGATGAAGCAAGCATTTTATCTGCATCTGACGTTGGAGATTCACTGAGCACCCAAACCCATGCGGTGTGGTTGCGGGTGGACGAAAAATCAAAGGGGGAACGCTGGAGCATCACGGTTCCCAATACAGCATCGTATTTTGTGTATGACGACAAGTTGAACTGCATCGCAACCTCCTTGGAGATGGTTAACAAACCATTTGTCACTCTGCCCGAAAAAGGTTACATCGCATTTGTAGGCGACAAAGCGGATTTTCAGATTGCTAAGCAAGTCAATACATACTCTCGCTAAAAAAATCCTGTACAAAAAGCTGGCTAAATTTAGTCAGCTTTTGTATATTTATGCTGTTTTGTCCAGTGCCTCATTCCATGATATAAAAAGAATTCCTACCTGCTTACTTGTATGCTCATTACGTCTGGTATAAAACCCTTAGTCGCTCTAGCAATATCTTGTTATCCCCCATTTAGAATTGATACGGGTTAAAATCACGAACGGCCATCACAAACCATGCCGTGGGCGCAATGTGGGGGCTGTCGGGATAGACCCACGGTTCTCCGGTAAATAGGGTGAACCCGGTTGTCAGCTCCTTGACCGTGGACGCCGGAAAGCCACCTGTTTCAAGCTGGATCGCCACCAATGCTTCAAACGCTTTCCCAGCAGGTTTGTCATAACCAAACTGATTAAAGCACAATGCGGTGAATGCCGTACCCTCCGGCCAGTATCCGCCGTTTGTATTGGCTTCATGGAATGGCAAGCCACCCTCCTCCGTTTGCATGGCAACGACACGTTCTAGGGCGGGAAGGTACGGGGTGAAGCCCTCACCCAGAGCCAATGCACACCAGACCTGTGCGTCTAGTACGATGTTCTCCTTGTTTGGCGTCACGCCGTCCGGTTGCGTTCCCGTGTAAAACACCCGCTCTTTCGGGTCATACATAGACTTAATAAACTGAAACGCATTGTCGGCAGCAGCCTTATACTTCTCCTCCCCTGTAATAGCGTATAGCTGCCGAAAAGCCGCATAAGCGTCGATGTTATGCTCGATGGATTTATAGGTGTATTCGGTAACTTCACCCGCCTCCGGCCAGCCATCATATCCGCCGGTGAAGCCGGGGGTGTTGTCTGTGCGGGTCAAAACCCAATCCATCAGTGTTTTGGCGAGATGTACATACTCATCGCCGCCATAGGCTTTGTGATACTGAAGTAGAGCCAAAGCCACATAAGAGCTGTTGCCCACGTTTGTGCCTACTTGATATTGGTCTTCATAATAGGCTTTTGTTTCGGCATCATACCAGCCGGGTAAACGTGTGCCGCTCTCCCAACCCGGAAAAGGTGAAATGCAACCGTAGGCATAGGCGTTGCGCAACCGGTCTGGCTGGTAGCGGTCGTTTTTCACTGCATATACAAAGGCATCCAGAATTGCCTTTGCCTGCTCCCGCTTGCCTGCCGCAATAAACGCCATGGCGGCCAGTGCGTTGTCGTAGGAAAAAGCAACATTTTGGGTATACACACCGTTTGGGTTTTCCTGTGCGTTAATTTCATAGGACTGAATCAACCGTGGTGCACCTTTCGTGGCAGCAATGTCACCCTCAAAGCGGATCTCATCCAAATAGAACAGCGTTTCACCTTGTCTATTCGCTCCGCTCACTACAAAGCCAAAACCACAGCCAATGCTTGATAAATTTGCTTCATCAAGGTCGATTGTGTATTGTTCCCAGTCTTTTGTGAGCTTAACGAGCACATTTCGTTTGAGACTGCTGTCGGGATAAGGGGCAGTTGGGTAGTTGTACGCACCGTCATAACCCAGCCCAGCCGTGAAAAACTCCACGATTTCACCGCCCTTTTCGCCCTTTGCCATAAAGGTGAGTTTGGTAGCGCCTGTGAGATCGAGCCCTGCATTTGGCACCTCGCCGAAGTTAAGCCTTGGAACGGTTTCTCCCTTTGGCAGATAACCGTTTAGAAACATCCAGCCACCCCAGTTTAATCCACCCGCATAGACCCGGCAGGCAATGGCGCTTGAACCGTTGTACGCATCACTGGAATTTTCGTCCATATCGTAGACAAAGCTTGCCGTACCGCTGCCAATTTTTGCTTTTTGCGTAAAGTTGTTGCTCATGGCGGCAAAGTCAGAATACACATAAACGAATGCGCTGTCTTTATACAAGCGGTTTTCCAGATAAGCAAGTGCCAGCCCTTCTTCTTTTGCTAAACTAGGTAGCTCTTTCTCCGGCTTTTCTACGGTTGCAGAAATCTGTGGAACTTGACTTTGGTTGGGGTTTTGTGCCGTTCTCTCGCCCACAGTGCCGCAGGCGATGAGGGTAAAGCAGCACAGCAGTATGACGGCCGTACAATATATTTGCAGTTTCATGGCAACTCCTCCTCTGCTCTCAGTATCTCTATTATACATAGTTGGTTTCACCGTTTTTATAAGTAAAGTTTCAAACAAAAGAGAGTTTGAGATTCATTGGTGATAATAGATCAGCTGCTAAACGATTTGCAGAATACCATATGTATCGTTTTGTCTGACAAGGGCAAGGCCATCGGAAAACCATTGGGCATCGTCATACACAAATGGCACTACAATATCACCGGTTTTATTGATGTAACCCCACTTTCCGTCCTTTTTGACTGCAGCAACCCCTTGCTGAAATGCACCGGCACAGTCATAGACAAGTGAAACCACCACATTTCCCCTTTTGTCGATGTAACCCCCCTTATGGTCTTTCTCCACACTCGCTAACCCTTCACTGAATGAAGCCGCAAAGTCATATTGAAGCCGAACCGCTACACCCCCGGTTTCATCCACATAACCCCACTTGCCGTCCTTTTCAACGGCAGCAAGACCCTCGCTAAAAGGCCAGGCAATGTGATATTCCGGCTGAACAACCATGTGACCGCTTTTGTCGATATAACCATATCCACTGTCTGTACGCACAGCGGCAAACCCTTCGTTGAAATCCTTCGCCGCATCGTAAATCAGCTTAACGGCCTCATTCCCCGTTTGATCAATATATCCATATTGAAAATCCTTTGCTACCCGGGCAAGGCCATCGCAAAATTCCCAAGCGTGGTCATACTGTGGCTTTGCAATCATTTTGCCCGTTTTGTCCATATAACCCCAATAATTAAAATACCTGGCGCATGCAAAGCCTTCGTGAAAATCGCCCAATGCATTTGCCCCAGTCTGTGCAAGTGCAGGAACTAAAGCACCGGTTCTATCGATGAAAGCACATTTGCTAATACTGTATCTTCCGTTGTCTATTAAACGAGCAAGGCCATCGCTGAAATTCCCGATATAGTCGTATTGAACCGTCACGACTATATTTCCGGCCTTGTCAATCACGCCGTACTTATCGTCTTTTTTTACAACGGCAAGCCCCTCTGAGAAGCTATAGGCGTAGTCAAATACGGGTGGCACAACCATTTCTCCCATTTGGTTGATAAAGCCGTAGCATCCCAACCTTTTACATACGGCGGCAAGCCCTTCCGAGAAGCTCTCCGCACGGACAAATGAAAGCGTTGGCTCCACGAGTACAGCGATGGAAATATCACCATTGGATCGCATTTTATCCGAACTGTTGGCGTTTTTCAAAAAAAGCACCTCCTTTTCAAATTGCTAATAACCATCTCCAGTATACACCATGGGACTTGACTTGGATATTATTCGTATGTTTTATATAAATAAAGAATTGAAACTTTTGCAGAAAATATGAAAATATGCCTTTGTTATACTTATAAAAAACGTAAATGAGGTGCTCTTATGATTTATATTACAGGCGACACCCATGGGGACTACAGGCGCTTTGCAGATGGCTATTTTACTGAGCAAAAGCATCTGACAAAGCAGGATTCTGTCATCATTTGCGGTGATTTTGGCATTTGGGAGGATTCGCCCAAAGAAGCGAGGATTCTTGACGAGCTTGACAAAAGGCCCTTTACTACACTTTTTGTTACCGGCAATCACTCCAATTATGATTTGCTAAAAACCTATAGAGTTGAGGAATTCTGTGGCGGTAAGGCACAGTTTATTCGTCCGTCTATCATTCATTTGATGCGGGGACAGATTTTCACCATTGAAAACCGGCGTTTTTTCACCATGGGTGGCGCTTCTAGCCATGACATATCGGGTGGAGTCCTCTCTATGGACGATCCTTTGTTTTTAGAAAAGATGATGGACTTATTAGAAAAATGGATTCAGTTTCGGATTGATCATGTTTCCTGGTGGAAGGAAGAACTGCCCAGCCCCGAAGAATATGATGAAGCGTGGAGAAACCTTGAAGCGGTTGATTACACGGTAGACCATATCATCACCCATTGTCCGCCCGAGAGCATACGGCTGCTTTTGGAGGTGCGTGGCGCAAAGGGTTATCCCCGGGACAGTCTAACTGAATTTTTGGAACAGGTAAAAAACCGTGTGCAGTATAAAAGCTGGTTCTTTGGCCACTATCACAGCCATGCAACCATTATTGACAACCATTATATGTGCTATCAAGAGATCGTACCCCTTGTTCACTGGGATAAAACGAAAGAATAAGCGAACAGGGCACTGCGACTAAACTAATACGCTAACGCCGGGGTAGAGGGTTACCCATCCTCGGTGTCCACTGTGAAGGCTTTTTCGGGGTGGCAATTAAAAGCGACTCTGCATCATTTTCGGCATTCAACCCTCTTTCTTCTAATTAAAATGCATATACGTATATTCCTGCGGCAAGGGATGCATAACCCACCCCATTTACTTTTACTCCCACTCATTGTACCATATACACAAACATGATTTACAAGGCGGAGTTTATATGTTTTACGGTACTTATGTGTGCCATTTGGATAACAAGGGGCAATACACTGTTCCCAAAAACTTTTTGAAGTTCTTTTCTTGTGGCAGATTGCTTTTTAGCCCATTTCGGACTCAATCCTGGCGATGAACTCCTGCTGCGTGGCTATGGCAATTTCTTTGCAATAACCAAAGCAATGTAACGGAAGTGTAAAAATTTGATAATTTCAAAAAGGACCAGAAAAGAAGGCAATAGTATGAAGATTAACTGCAAAAACAGTGGAGATTTAACTCCCATAAGAATTGTAGGTATTGGCGGTGCAGGCTGTCATATCGTCAAGCATATGATGTCAGAATTGCCGGATGTAGAATACATTGTTATGAATGATGATTTGCCGTCACTTAACCTAAACCCTTGCCCAAAAAAGTTGTACCTCGATCTGGGCGGCCGGGGCGAAGGTCAGCCTGGGTTGAGCAGGCATGCTGCTTTGTTAAACTCCGAAAAAATTGAGCAAGCACTGAGCGGTGCCAAAACTGTGGCGCTTGCTGTGGGCTTAGGCGGCAACTGCGGCACAGAAAGTGCTCCTGTGGTTGCACAAATAGCAAAGGATTTGGGATCCCATGTCGTATGTGTTGTGACCATGCCATTTTCCTTTGAGGGGAAAAAACGTGTGGGGAAAGCAAAAGATGGCCTATCAGAGTTACACTCCGTGGCAGAACACCTCATTGTGCTTGAAAACGACACCCTCTTCCAAATGTTTCACAAAAATATGTCGGTCAATGAGTGCTTTGCTCGGGCAGATGAAACCCTATGTCACAGGCTTAGAGAATTATTCGTATTAGAAGGGATGGTATAAACACATGGCAAAAAAAGCAGCAATTTTAAGGGCTTTCCCGTTGCGCACAGAACTGTGTTTTAACGGTGCAAGGCAGAACCTTCTGATTTGCCAAGGTAAACAGGTTTTTATATTATGCCTGAAAACAAATACACTTACAGCGCTTTTTACAGGCGATTATTCCCTTGACCAATTTTGTTTTTCACCGGACGACAACTTTGTTTATATTAGCAGCAGCTACGGGGAATGCGTGGATAACCTAAGCCGTGTTCTTAAAATGGACGCTAAAACCCATGAACTGTGTGATGATTTTTTGGTTCCGCTCAGTAAGTGTGAAGCCATGACATTTTCTGAAAAGGACATAACCATGTACGGCAAGCGATATGATACACATATGGAGGGTGACGGCCACGAACTGTTCGACGAATATTTCGCACGGTTTCACCTCAATACCCTTCATCACACAAATCATCTGGAAGAGGACATTGAAAAAAACGAATATACCCGTGAGGTTAAGGTAATAAACAACAATACCTTTCATCAGTTGTGGCAAACATTACCCAGCAAAATAGAGATTTATTATTCTCAAAATGAGCAGACAGAATTTTGGGATGACACAAAATATTGCAACTTACGTTATGATGGTGAATTGCTCCAAAGAATCCCCCATGATCGTATTTTAGAACATATCAGCGAAAACATAAACTTTCCATGTTATGCTCTAAAGCAGTATGAAAATTTTGCCCTCTTGATCGGTTATGAAGGTTAAAAAAAGGGGGTTCCCTTTCGAGAACCCCTTTATGCCAAGTCAATATGCTTAAGGAATAACCGTGTATACATCTCCCGGATTCAGCGATGGAACACTGCCCAAATAACCCAACACACTGTCTGTTAGTGTTATATTGTTGAGCGTTACATCACCCGTGTTGGTTACGACATATTTAAACACGGCAGTCATCCCCTCGGGAAGTAATGGGCCCGGAGGAGTATTTGCATGAATCCATGTCACACCGTTGTCAACCGAAACATACTTCACAATGCTGATTCCTGGCAAAGCCGCAACGCCGTTGTAGTAAGCGGAGTGCGTATCTGTTACCCCTTGGTCGTCGGTCACCGTTGCAGTGTTGACGTGCTGCCCTTCTGCCCAAGCTGCGGTATAGAAGAAAATTGCGCTCTCCCCTGCCTGCAAGATACCCAATGAGCCAATGAAACCAAACTTGTCGTCGGTTACTTGCACATTTGTCAAGTCCACGTTGCCGATATTTGTGACAACAAACTTAAACTGTGGCTGAATATTGGAATAAATTGTGGGGCCAGGAGGTGTATTGGCATCCACCCATGTGGCTCCGTTGTCGGGAGACACATACTTAACGATCTTAACGGCAGGCACTTCGACTGGTACGCCAACATAATGCGAAAGATAGGAGGATGAGACTGTCTCTCCGTTGTATTCGCCAGTGGCGGTCGCCTGATTTTCATGCTCACCCAACTGCCAGGGCTGAACGGTATAAGCGTTAAACGAACCGCCAACGGGTAAATTGCCGCCAACAGATATAAGGCCATAAACGCTGTCCGTTAGTGAAACAAAGCTCAATGGCACATTACCAATGTTGGTTACCGTAAATTTAAATTGAGGCAAAACGTTAGACGAGATGAGCGGACCGGGTGCTGCCGGTGCATCTATCCAAGTTACGCCGTTATCGGGAGAAACATATTTGATAACTTGAATGCTGGGAACCGCTAAAACGCCGTTGTAATAAGCAGAGTTCTGGTCAGTCGCACCTTGATCATCGGTTACCGTTGCAGTGTTTACATGGGGGCCTTCCTCCCAAGTCGCAGTATAGAGGAAAAACTCACTTTCCCCTGTCTGCAAAATATCCCATGAGCCAATGAAACCAAACTTATCGTCGATTACAGCTACATTGGTCAAGTCCACGTTGCCGATATTTGTGACAACAAACTTAAACTGTGGCTGCACACTGGATAAGATTGTGGGGCCGGGAGGTGTGTTGGCATCCACCCATGTGGCTCCGTTGTCGGGAGACACATACTTAACGATCTGAACGGCAGGCACTTCCACCTGTACGCCCAAGTAATGAGAAAGATAAGATGCAGTAACGACTTCTCCTTGATAGTTGCCTGTGGCGGTCACTTCGTTTTCATGCTCACCCAACTGCCACGGCTTGATGATATAAGCGCTGAACGAACCGCCAACGGGTAAATTGCCGCCAACAGATATAACGCCATAGACGCTATCAGTCATGGAAACCAAACTAAGGGGTACGTTTCCCGTGTTGGTTACAGTAAACTTAAACTGAGGCGCTACATTAGACGAGATAATCGGACCGGGTGCTGCCGGTGCATCTACCCACGTTACCCCGTTGTCGGGCGAAACAAACTTTTTCACGCTAATCCCGGGTTGGGGCAGCGTTTCCGAATTGGGTGCTATATGAACTCCGCCCGACTGTGCGGTTAAGACAAACTGTGTGGTGATGGTATACCAGCCACCCACAAAGGTTGCATCTGAAAGCGAAGATGTCACACCAAACCAAAGACCCGACATAGGATCGTGGATGGTGGGTTCTCCTGTTGTCAGCCAATAACCTGTAAAATAACCACCGTCCGTCCAGTCGCTTCCACCGATGATGAGCGCACCTGTGCCGTCGTTGTATCTCGGACCCTGAGGATAGGGCACTGGTGGTGGATTCCCACCACCTGCCGAGTCAAGCTGTCCTGCAACGTTTATAAAGTTGGTTGCAATAAGACCACCCTGTGGCACAATGGCACCACCTTGGCGGAACCGAACATTCCCTTGATAGCCGTTTACGGGGTTTGCATCTTCATCCCAGCGTAGAATATACACATCGCCAGGATCACCAGTGATATAGATGGGTGCAGTCACATCAAATCCAGAAGTGACGTTGATTACGAAAAGTTCACTAACTCCGTTTTGCGTGTTTAAGCCATTGAGGGATGCTGTGCTTCGGCTCTCATATCCAGAGGTCACCGGCAACGCATTGATCTGCAAAAATGCGTTGACTAAATCGTTCTTCAGCCCATCGATTAGTACAACATTATTCAGTGAAGCAAAAGCCTGACCGGGATTAGCGTTTACGATATCCTGCCAGTCTCCGAGAGTTGTGTCGTTTGTGAAAACGGTACCGGCATAAGGAATATGAGCATTTGTTTGCTCATTTGCTAGCAAACCATTTACTGCAACATTGCCAATATAGCCATGCTTAGCGTCGTGCCAATCAGCTCTTTCGCTTCCATCAGCAAAGAAAAACAAATAGTTCGTTAGATTGCCAAGATTGATTCCACCAATAATACTCATTATACTGCACCTCCCTTTGTGTGATAATAAGCCTGATCACTGGCGCTAAGGATCATTCCGCCAAACTGTGCAGTTACGGTTGCAATATTTAAATAAATATTCCATCCATATAGGCGGATGATATCGTCCAGTTTCAAACAGAGCTGCATTTGATTCATGATCGCACCCCGAAAGGTTTTTGCCACTGAATTGTTTATTTCAAGTAGCTGATCAATAGTTGCAGGTTCGGGCAATTTTTGTTCATTGAGGGTGCCGAGTACATACTGGATCTTTTCTGCTTCGGAGTTGATGATATGCGATAACCCCATTTCCTCCAAGGCAACGGAAGCGACAAGCATACTTAAGCACTGGTTCTTGTCAATCGAAATGTCCGGGGTTATATTGGGTATTTTAGGAAATGACATAGCATTTCTCCTTTCGTAAAAATATATCGTCTTAGAAAAAAGAACGGCAAACTAAGCTGCCGCCCTTTTTGTCGTTATTATCCCTGTCCGTAAAGATTGATTGCATCCTGGAGTTTGTAAGACAACATCATATTGTTCATGCAAACGTTGCGCAAAGTCATGCAAATGCTGTCATTGACAGCCAGCAGCTGATCAATAGTGGGTGGATCAAGGGGTGCTTTACTCCCAAGGGTCCCGAGGATATATTGTAATTTTTCAGCCTCGGCATTGATGACATGCGCTTGACCCATCTCCTCCAGTGCGATGGAAGCTAGCAGCATACTTATACACTCAGTCCAAGTGATAGTGATATCAGGATTGATATTTGGAATATTGGGCATTTACATAAATTTTTACCTCTTTAGTATTTTTATTTATGATAATTCCCACACAACTTCACATTCATGGAAATTTATCATACCTTAGTATATGACTAAAGTTAACTCGATGTGAAATTAACGAACGGGGTGTTTATTATGTCGATGCCGAGTATACCGGACATGACTCCGGATATAGATATATGTTTAGAGGATGCCGTTAACATGCTGCTCGCCTCCATTGCAATGGAGGAGATGAGCCTTAGCAAATTAATGGATGCCGAATCAGAAAAAATTAAATATGTAGTAAATCAGCAAAAATGCTGCTGCAATGATATAGAAATTAACAATCTTGTTGCAATCAACAATAGTGTAAGTTCAACCATGAACGGTATGGTAAATATGCAAATGCTGTTAAAATCCAAACTTGAAAATGTTCAGAAGTTGCTGCCAAAAGAAAAACCCCATCCGCCTTGCAGAAATTGTTGCAAGCTAGTGGGAACGGGTATAGGTGTTTATTGTGAAGGATATATAAAAGTAAAAGCTGTCTTAGAAGCATGTGTGTGTACAAATTCAGAGATATCAAACAACCATTTACATTATCAGGTTTCTAATAACCATGCCTCCATTTGTATGAATGCTTGTCCCGACATGTGTTTAATATGTCCTAAAGAGTGCGACAAACGCAGAGTAGTGCTCACCGGAAAATGTTGTGTAATACAAACCCGCAGAGGAATTGAAACCTGTATTAACGCTGAATTTAAGCTTACCTTTGTGGATAGTTTGGAGAAAAGGGGTTATCAGATCATCATTCAATCCGATGATTGTCATGACTTTTATCACAACAGCAGGTTTATTCCTATTTCAAACTGTGAAGACAGATTGAGGATTGAATTGTGCTGATGAGCGTTTGTGACGGAATTTCTAGCAAGAGACCATTGTAAATATTATGAACCCAAATTACAATCGCTGTTAATGCAATGCGTTTAACAGCGATCTTTTATTCAGCTACTCCTACAAATGGCGTTGAATCGTTATGACAGCTTTTCTTTACGCAACACAAATACCATCAAAGCAATGGAAACCTCTATTATGTACGTGTTCCTATTTTATGTAACGCTTGCTCATAACAGTGTTTTTTCAACGTTTTGCATTTTGAGCAACTCACGGACTTCTGTAAGAATATATTTACTAGGCTCGTACGGCAGACCATCAGCGGCATCCCTGTCCTTAATGAGGACAGTATAGACACGGCACAGAGCTTGCCCAGAATATGGAAAAAACGCAAGTAGCATACCACACCCCCTCACCTCATAGTATGGTTTATGATTATATAAAATGCGGGGTGCGGCTTGATGAAAAAAGGATTAATCATAACTTTGGCGTTACTGGCTATATCCGTTGTGTGTATCGCTTTGTTTTTTGTCCTGGGACCGGCAGACGGCGATTGTAACTGCAAGCAATGCGACTGTACCCCTTGCAATCGTTATTCCTGCATCATGCACAAGATGATGGCCGATATGGATAAGGTCAGCACAAAGACAAATATCGAAACTTATTTTCTACAACAGATGATACTACATCACCAAGCGGCCGTCGATATGGCGAAGTATCAGCTTGAAAACGGCAGTGACAGCGAAATGATACAGCTCGCCAAGAGCATAATCGCCGAACAGCAATCGGAAATTGAGGTGATGGAGCATTTAATATCTCTGCAAAAGGACAGTAAAAACAAAATAACGCAGGATTATCTTGATAAAATGAGTAAGACAATGGCAGATATGATGCATACGATGCCCACAACACCGTCTCAAAATCCTGACCACGCCTTTGCCGAATATATGCTTCCACACCACACGGCAGCCGTCGATATGGCAAATGTACTTTTGCAGTTTAACCCCGAACAGCAGGTTTTGGGTTTTGCCGAGAAGCTGATAGCCGACCAACAGGTTGAAATAAAAATTATGCGCGATTATCTGCAAGAGGTGGCAAAATGAGAAAGATCACGGTCAAACCAAGTAATCTGCTTATTATTTTTTTGATAGTGCTGTCTGTTGGTTTGTTTGGTCGATACGCCTATCTGCGCATTACACACACGCCGACATATCCCGCCGCAATAACGACTGCCGCACAGTCGGATTATTCCCACGACAGGGTCTATACCGCCAATCAAGTGTCCAACACCGTGTCGGTCATTGACCCCGCAACAAATACGCTTGTAAGCGAGATTGTTTTAGGTCAGCCCTACCCAGAGGTGCTGTCCCCGCGTTATCGAGGGCAGATTTTAGTGCATGGGCTTGGGTATTCGCCGCAAAACCGTGTCCTTGCCGTTGTGTCCATCGGCTCCAACGGCGTTACACTTATAAACACCGACACAAACGAGATAATCAAAACGATATACATCGGGCGTGCACCCCACGAAGCGACCTTTACGCCTGACGGCCGCGAGGTCTGGGTAACGGTGCGCGGCGAAGCGTACATCAGCGTGATAGATCTTGCTGAGCAAAAAGAAACGCATCAAATCCCCGTTGCTGACGGTCCAGGAATGGTCGCGTTTACCAAAGACGGCAAATACGCCTATGTCGCATCGAGCTTTACGCCCCAGATTGATATTATTGATACGGCAACGTACAAAGTGGTGGAAACCATTCCGGCAATCAGCCCGTTTAGCCCCAATATTTTTGCCAGCCCCGACGGAAAATATATGGCACTCACGCACAAAGACATCGGCAAGGTTGCGATTGTGGATATTGCGACAAATAAAATTGTGAGGACTATCGACACAGGAAAGATTACAAATCATGTGACATTTTTGACGGCGCAGAACGGTCATATCCTAATGCCGGTATCGGTAGGCGGGGAAAACAGCGTGAAAATCTATGATGCAACCGATGATTTTAAGCTTATTTCAACAATTGAGGTTGGAGCTGTCCCCCACGGCTTGTGGGCATCGCCCGACGGCAAGTGGCTTTATGTCGCGCTGGAATACGCAAACGCCGTCGTGTCGATTGATATGGAAACGCTAAAGGCACAGGCACCGATACCGGTGGGGCAAAGCCCACAGGCGCTGTTATATGCCAAAAACGCTGTGGCAGAGCGATAAACATAATTGCATCAATTACAGGGTAAACGCCATACTGTATGTCACGGAAAACGGCTGCAAATGGAGGGCATTGCCTAAATAGTACGGCAACTGGCAGGCACATAAGTTTGACAACGGTAAGTTTGTTGGGGCGACGCAAAAAGATGTTGCGGACAACCACCCGGCAAAGTTGTTTCGGGAGAAGAATAAATGAAGAAAACAGTGTTAGAGCCTGTTCATAAGATGCTGCTATAATTCTACATCTTTCTTCCACTTATTTTTTTTGTGTGATATAATATTGGCAATTAACTTGGGAGGTTTGCAGCAATGAGCAGTAAAATAAATATGCTGATAGCAGACGACGAGAAGATTATTAGAGAGGGTCTTTGCTCGATAGATTGGCATAGCTTAGGCATATGCGAAGTGTTTTTGGCTTCAAACGGAGCAGAAGCGCTCAAGCTGTTTCTGGAAAAAGATATTAGCATAGTTGTAACAGATGTGAAGATGCCTGTAATGGACGGCATTGAGCTTGGAAGGCGACTGATCACAACGGACAAAAAAGTTAAAATAGTTATTCTAAGCGGTCACAATGACTTTGAATATGCTAAAGAAGCAATGAAATTCGGAGCGGTGGATTATCTTCTGAAGCCTGTAAATGCTGCTGAGCTTATCCAAACAGTTAAAAAACTGCTGCTCAGTGTCAGCGTAGAAAAAGTGCAGATACTCATAAGCAAGAAGAAAGAGAGCCTCGAGGAACTTAAGGTTTCACTTTACGAGAGGGATAAGGAGCTGCTCACCAACTATGACGGCCTATTGATGCACGACAAGTTATTCTTTTATGATGAAACTATTCCAAATACGCCAAGCGGATTTAGCCCGCAAATGCTTGTTTCAATTAATCACATTAATTTACACTATAGAGAGCCGCTGACAGTAGACAGCATAGCAGACGTAGCGGGACGCAGCAAAAATTACTTCAGTACACAGTTTAAAAAAGAGTTGGGTCTCAGTTTTGTAGATTACCTTAACAAGGTGCGTCTGGAACATGCCAAAATCCTTTTGAAAAGCACAGGCTATATGACCTATGAGATTTCGGAGTTGGTGGGTTACAGCGAATATCGCTATTTCGGCACGCTTTTCAAAAAATATACAGGAAAGACACCATCGGAGTATCGAGAAGAATCGTAGAATATTTAACACATTTATAGTATATACGCATTTTCAAAAAGTGAATAAGCAGCTAGAATTGATGTATCAAGAGTTTCGGGAGGTCCTAATGGAACGCAAACGAATAAGCACTCGTTCGGCAGTCATCTCTATTTTGTTTTTGCTGCCAGCAGCTGTACTGATGATTTTTGCTGTGTATGTGCCGTTCGGTTGGAACGCTGTGCTTTCCTTTCAAGAGTGGAACGGCTTTAAAGACGCGGTATGGGTGGGGTTTAATAATTTCGTGCAGATATTTAACGACCCGGGTGCTCTTAACGCTTTTACTAATTCACTGTTTCTTGCGGTATTCGGCACGGGAATATCTGTTGCACTGGGGGTTACCTTAGCGGCATTTGTTTTTAAAGTAACAAGGAAAGAAGGCGCATTCTATCGCTTGATCGTGTTTATGCCGGTGATGCTGCCTGCCGCAGTTGTGGGACTATTATTCACTTTTGTATTTAACCCCGATGTAGGGCTTTTAAACAACTTCCTAATCGCAGTCGGGCTACCTGACCTCACTAATGCTTGGCTGGAGGATAAGAATACTGTAATGTGGTGCATCGTTGCGGTGAACGTATGGAAGATGACAGGGCTTTCGATGATGCTGAGTTTTGCATCTATGCAAATGCTGCCCGAGAGTATTTTTGAATCGAGCAGAATAGACGGTGCAGGGTATACAAGGCAGTTCTTTTCAATGGTGCTGCCCCTTATTAAACCCACCGTGCTAATGGCTGCAACCTATTCTCTTGTAATTAACTTCAAGAGTTATGATATTGTATTCGTAATGACGAGGGGAGGTCCTGGCACGCTGTCGCAGACAGTGCCGATTAACATAATGAAAACGGCATTTAACTTTAATGAGTTCGGGTATTCTGCCGCTATGGGCATACTGCTTTGCGTCATGGTAATGCTCGTGGTCGTAATAGTCAGGCGCATTCTGAAAGGGGAAAGCTATGAATACTAAGAGACACTCAAAGCTTGATGACAGGAAGGCGAGGATTACTTCTAGAGCATTCTGTATTCTGTATGTGCTTATAACCATATACCCGATTGTTTTCGTAATACTTACATCTTTTAAACCAACATCAGAATTCTACACCAATATTTGGGGTTTTCCGCAAACCTTTGCAATAGAAAACTACGCTAAGGCATGGGACGTAGCAAACATCGGCTCATACATGGTCAACAGTCTGATTGTCGTATCATCCACACTGGTGCTTACAATCATCTGCGGCTCTCTTGCAGGATATGCACTTTCACGGTTTCGTATCAGAGGTGCGGAGTTCATCATGCTGGCAATCCTTGCCTGCACCATGACACCGTCGGAATCCGTTATAATGCCTATGTACATCATGACGAACAAGTTAGGGCTTACAGGCGGTTATCTGTCGCTCATTATTCCGTATGTCGGGTGGGGTATGCCAATGACGACATATATTTTTAGAAATTACTTTGACACAATCCCGGGAGAGCTTTTGGAAGCGGCAAGGATAGACGGGTGCAGTGAGGCAAACACATTCGTGCGTATAGCAGCGCCGCTGATGCTTCCTGCAATAGTAACAAACGCAATCTTTCTGTTTGTGTCATGGTGGGGCGAGCTGCTATGGGCTTCAGTTGAACTAAGCTCATCGCAGATGAAGACCATTCCGATTGGGCTTGTGTCCTTCTCGGCGCAATTCGGCACAGATTGGGGTGCGCTCTCTGCGGCGGTCTGCATTGTACTCCTGCCGCTTGTGATATTCTTCCTTTTTACCCAAAAGTACTTTATCGGCGGGCTTACGGGCGGGGCTGTTAAAGGATAGTGTTTCTCACCTCCTTTGGTGTAGCGTTTAACTGCACCAAAAACGCTGCGGCAGTTTTGCTGCGGCTTTTTTGGGTAAGTAGAAACTATATTTTGAACTGACCTGATTTTTGTGATAAATTAAATGCAGGTGGAGGCTAACAAATGAAGAAACGGTATTCGGGCTTAATGATTATATTTCTGATTATCCCAATACTTATGATATTTTTATATATCAGCAATAATATTGCGGAACATTCCTTTAATCAAGCTTGTTTTTCTAATCTGCAAGTGTTAAAGCAAACCAAAAAAACAATGACGACATTTACAGATGACATTCAGTTTGTCTCAATAAGCATTCTAGGCAATGAGGCACTTCAAAGCATGATGAAGCAATATTCCGGCGAATCGGCAGAAAGAGATAAATATATGCTCAACTTTTCGTTCGGCTCGCTTTTGTCCTCAAGAAAGTATATAGACTCCATCTCCATATTTGATGAAGACAAAACATTTCTGCAATTCGGCAGACAGGTGACTTCGGAGAATACTACGCATTTAAGGGACACGTCTGAACTAAAGGGCAGGATATTTTGGACGGCTGCGGAAAAATATCAGAATCCGGCATACGGAAATAAAAATGAATATGTGGTCTCCCTTTACCGTGCCCACAACGATTTATACTCCATGAATAGGCTTGGGTATCAGCGCATCAGCACACTTGAGAGCTACATCGCTTCGCTGTATGAAGGTATTGCGGATAACTGCCTGATGTTCATTGCGGATGAAAGCGGCGGCGTAATCTCTGCTTCAAATAAAGAACTGCTTGGTAAAAACATATCGTCCGAAAGCTACTTTAATAAATTGTTTGCCTCAAGTGAGGGATACTTTGAGAACGGTGAAAACGTAATAGCTTTTTACAATATCAAGAAGCCCGATTGGTGCGTTGTAAAGCTGATACCCAAAGAAAAGCTGACACAGGCAAGTACGGCTATATTAAATGTCATTTATATCTGTATGCTTTTGTGCATTGTATTTATAATCATTTTTCAACTGTTTGAGCGAAAGGCAATTATAACGGAGCAAAGCTATAAATCGAAATTATTAAACCGCGATATTGAGCTTAAATATTTGCAAAGCCAGATTAATCCTCATTTTCTATATAATACGCTGGACACCATTAGGTGGATGGCGGTAATGCAAAAACAACAGAGAATAGCCGACCAGATTGAAGCACTTTCAGGAATCTTTTGGCACACCTTAAACAGCGGCATGGAGAACACCACCGTAGAGAAGGAAGTCGAGCACGTCGGTAAATACATGCTGATACAGCAAAATCGTTTTGGTGAGAAAGTGCGTTACAGTACGGAAATTGCTGAAGATTGCCTTGGAATATCAGTTCCAAAGCTAATTTTGCAGCCTCTAGTGGAAAACGCAGTGGTTCATGGGCTGGAACAATTGCAAGACGGTGGTGAGGTAAAAGTGAAGATATACCGAAAAAAAGAGTTTCTTTACTATGAAATCTCAGATAATGGCATTGGCTTTGATGAAAGAGTGATCAGGGCTAAAATGAATGACCCCAAGCAATCTCATGCGGTTTTTGCAATAAAGAACATAGATGAACGGCTTAAGGTGCTGTATGGCGATGAATACGGCATTGAGTTTTCAAGTACCCCTGGCGCAGGGACTATTGTTTTAGCAAAACTGAAAGGTTAATTCGTAAATATTATACACATTCGTTGATTTTTGTAATTACATTGCTTTTGCTTTTAGTTTATATTAATCATATAAACCCTGGGAGGAAGCACATGCAAGTACGAGAGAGGTTTTTAGCGGTATTAAATGCACAAAGAACTATTGACAGATTGCCTATTATTGAATGGGCAACATGGTGGGACGAAACTATCAACAATTGGCAAAAATCAGGTATTCCTACTGATACACACGAATTATATGAGTATTTTGGTATTGACTCAATGCACCAGTTTTGGGTTAGCCCGGTGGGCAAAAATCTACCTAAGCCGCTAACGCATGGGGCGAGTATAATCAGCGACGAATCTGATTACGAGAAGTATTTTAGCTTGCTCTATCCGGAAGATAATTTAAAAATACTTGCGGCAGGTTTGAAAAATATCAAACCCCTTCACGACAACGGTGAAACAATAGTATGGTTTACTCTTGAAGGTTTTTTTTGGTTTCCACGGACTTTATTTGGGATTCAAGAACACCTGTATTCATTCTATGATTATCCTGAGTTAATGCACAAAATAAACACTGATTTGTTGAGTTATCATAAAAAAACTATCGAAATAATTTTTGAGACTCTCACCCCCGAATTTATGACATTTGCAGAAGATATGTCTTATAATCACGGCCCGATGATTTCACGGGAATTATACGATGAGTATATGCTCCCTTATTATAATCAGCTTGTGCCGCAAATAAAGGCAAATGGAACGAAGGTACTCATTGATACAGACGGCGATGTGGAACCTATTATTCCTTGGTTCTTAGATGCGGGCATTGAGGGCGTGCTTCCACTTGAGCGTCAAGCGGGGGTAGACGTGGTTAGGATAAGGAATAATTATCCTGATCTCATTATGATTGGTGGTTTTGATAAAACAATCATAAAAGAGGGTACAGCTGCAATGATGGCAGAATTTGAAAGGCTTATGTTTGCTATGAAGTCCGGCAGGTACATCCCAAGTGTTGACCATCAAACACCCCCGGACGTAAGTTTGGATAATTATAAAGAATATATACGTTTAGCTAATATTTATGCAAGACACGCCTGTCGACATATAGATATTCCTAGAAATCGATCGTAGAATATTAAACACATTCGTTGATTTTTGCAATTACAAAAAATTATTGATAAGTTTATACTAAAGAAAATAATGGGTTAAACCCACACAAACTAGGAGGAATAAAGATGAAGAGAAGCATTGCTATTATTATGTTGATTGCTGTTTTTGCACTGAGCGCTTGCGTTCCGGTACAGGTTCCGGCTGAGCAGCAGACAGCAACCCAAGCACCAGCAGAGCAACCTGCAACCCAAACACCCTCAGAGTCTGCTACCGATGCAAAAAAAGACATTAAATTTTACGGTAAGATTGTGGAGTATGCCGGCGGACCGGAAGCTTGTGACGAGATGGCAAAAATTCTTTCCCAAAAATATAATATCGAAAGTCTGCAAGTCGATTGGGGTAATATAGATACTGTCATTCGCACAGGCATAGCTTCGGGCGACCCTTGCGATGTGTATGAATATTGGCCTCAGAACATGCGCCCATTAGTTGATGCAGGAATGGCACTCGACATATCAGCCTATATTGAAAATGACCCGCAGTGGAAAGAGATGCTTCCCGAATCTGCAATCAATGTTGGCAGGTATGACGGCGGCAAGCTCTATGCACTGCCCATGGAAGCCAATTTCTCGCTCATGATTGCAAATAAAGACATTCTCGATGCAAACGGCATTACAATCCCGAACAACTGGACTTGGGAACAGTTTTTATCAATTTGCGAGCAATTAAAGGCCGCAAAGATATTCCCGATGGGTATGAACACCGATAATCAACAGAGCAACTGGTTCTTTAGAAATGGAATGCTTTCTTTAGCTGCAAGCGAAGGCAAGCTTGAAGATATGGCTGCCGGTAAGATTCCATGCTCAGACCCGATTTTCACCAATACGTTTAATAACGTTAAAGGTCTTTATGACAAAGAGTATATGTATCCCGGCAAAGGCGCTGTGACTGTCACGAGAGATGAGGTCAAGGCAGGATTCATGCAGGGTAAAGTGGCACTAATGGGCGACATAGCAGCAGGTGTGGGCGGCACAGTAAAAGAAGCTGAAGCAGCAGGAGTAAAAACTGTCATTCTGCCTTGGCCTGCAATGGGCAGCAAGAATGCAGTGCTTGGCGGATACGGCGGATTATTCGTTCCCTCAAACGTAAAAGACCCAGATGCCGCAATGGAAGTTATAAAGACGTATTTAGGAAAGGAAGTGCAGGGCATATTCGCACAAAACGGACTACCTGTTGTAAACAAACAAGTCGAGATTACCGACCCCATAGTAAAGCAGGTAGTATCGCTTGCGGGAGACGTTTCGCCATTTGAATTCCTGTCAATTGATGCAAAGATTAACGACTATCTGACCAATGAGGCTCTTGCGGAGTTGGTGCTGGGCAACGGTACTGATGCGGTTTGCAAGGCACTTGAAGCACTTAGAGCGGCTGCAGTGAAATAAGAAAGGATTGAGGGGGAATGCTTTGGCGTTCCCTCTTTTTTATAGTTTTAATGAATAGTTTAGCATTTTGGTCGTGGAACGACAAACTAAATAAAAATGAATTGCTGACGCAGATGAAGGACTTGAAAGAAGCCGGATATGAGGGCTTCTTTATGCACTCTAGGGAAGGGCTTGAAAGCGAATACCTAAGCGAAGAATGGCTGGAATGCATAAAGTTTTGCGCCCAAGAAGCGCCGAAGATCGGCTTAAAAGCCTTCATTTATGATGACAATAAATGGCCATCGGGTATGATGGGCGGTGCTCTGACCAAGCTACATCCCGAATTTGCCGCTAAAGCAATAGTGTATATCAGCGAGACAAACTCATTTGAGCTGCAAAGCTCAAACGGGCATGAGTGGTACAACGATAATCCCCCTGCTAATAACTTATCTGCCCAAAGTGTAGCGAAGTTTATAGAGCTTACGCACGAAAAATATGTAAGCGAAACTGGTCTTGACAATATTGAGGGCTTTTTTACAGATGAGCCGAACTGCTGCGACTTCTTCTTTGTAGAGAAAGAAAATCGTCCTTGGCTGCCTTTCACCTGCAACTTCTATGAGGAATTTGCGAATAGAAGGGGTTATGAGCTTGATGTGCGCAAGTTATTCTTTATAGAAGATAAGTACACTAAACACCGCCACGATTATTGGCGCACGCTTGCAGAGCTTTTCTGCGAGCGTTATACAAAGCAATACTTTGACTGGTGCGAAGCGCATAATACAAAGCTGTTCGGGCACATGCTCTTTGAAAATCAGCTTGGTTATCAGACCCGTGTGTGCGGTGCTGTTATGCCGAATTATAAATATTTGCACGTTCCCGGCATAGACCTTTTAGGCGAACAGACAAGGGAATATCTGACTGTGAAACAGTGTGCAAGCGCAGCGCACCAATACGGCAAGGAAGCGACTATCTCCGAAACTTACGGCTGCACCGGCTGGGGTTTTACCTTTGAGGGGCAAAAGCGGCTTTGGGACTGGCAATGTGCGCTTGGAATAAATATACGTTCTCAGCATCTTTCGGTGTATTCTTTAAGGGGAGCAAGGAAGCGAGACTTTCCGCCGGTGTTCAGCTATCAGGCGGAGTCGTTTAAATACAACAAAGTTATTGAGGATTACTGCTCAAGGCTTTCGGCGGTGCAGATCAGCGGCAAGCCGCAAAGAGATGTTCTGGTAATCCATACGATCAGCGGTATTTGGTGCGAGAGCGGCAGTACGCCAACGGAAAATCTTCAAGAGTTCGACTATAATATGGGTTGGACATGTGAGCATATTGTTAAGCAAAATGCCGTTGGTGATGAGCTGAACTTGCTGGCAGAAGCGCTGTTAAAAAACGGAATTGACTTTGACTTTGGCGACGAAATACTTATGAACAGCGATGCAAGTGTTGTCGCGGGCAAGCTGAAAATTGCTCTTGCCGAATACAGCATTGTTATTCTGCCAAAGACAAGCAGCATTTTTAAATCCACTTATAAACTATTGCAGAAGTTTGTTGCAAACGGCGGCAAGCTGATAGTAGTACTGCCTTATCCGTTTATGCTTGAAGGCGATACGGCATCAGTTAAGATTGACGGTGTAATAGAGGTGCAGAGTAATATGGAAGCAGTGGCCATGGCAGACAAGCTGACTGCAAGACCTGCACAGATGATCGATCTGCACACAGGCAGAACAGCAGAGTTGATAAACGTGTTCAGAAAGACTGATGAGGGCTTTATCATGACCGCTGTAAATGACGGTGAGTTGTGCGAATGTTTAATCAAGCTGCATGATGAATTTATCGTGAGTGAACTGGATTTGATGACGGGCAGGGAACAAGCCATTCAAATAGGTGAGGAGAACTACTTTTATACCGTACTTATTAAAAACGATTGCAAGGTTTGGTATTTGCGTCAGGGCAAGTGCGAAAAAGTGCCATTGCAAAGGGAGTATCACGACCCTCATGAGAGTGAAAAACTGATAGCTGCATTACCTCCAGCGGCTAAGTTTAGGCGCACTATGCCCAACGCTTTGGCGCTTGACAAGGCAAGAGACTTTATGATAAAAGAACTGCCCGAAACCGATATGTATATCTGCGCGGAGACTAGCGAGCAGATTTATTGCAACGGCATAGCTTGCGAGCCGACAGAAGATTTCTTTATAGATAAGTCCATTAGAAAATTCAGGCTTTTCGGCACAAAACAAGGCAAAAATTCACTAACATATGAGAGTGATGAAGCAGCCTATGTCATCGGTGATTTTGCCGTAAATCTGCAAAGGGAAATTGTTTGGGAACCACAGAAGCTGCACTTGGGCGACTGGACATTGCAAGGTTATCTGCATTATCCCGGCAGTATAGTATACAGTTTTGATGTGTTTTGTGATAAGTCTTGCAAAGGCCAATTAGTGCTTGGCGAATATCGCGCAACTTTGATTGTAGTGAAAGTAAACGGCGAATCAGCAGGTCATATAATATTTGGAAGCTCCATTGAGGTTGAGCTGAATAGTGGCAATAACCTGCTTGAAATAGAGGCCGTTGGCTCTAACAGAAATATCTTCGGGCCTTTCCACAAGAATTACGACGGTTGCTCTCGGATTAACCCTAACGACTTTTTGGTTAGGGATACAGAGGAATATATAGTGAAACCATATGGACTTATGGGGCAGATAAAAATCTTGGAGGTGTGCAATTAGGCCAATGTCCAAATTAAAAGCCTTTCTCAAATAGCTCTTTATCTTCCAGAGGTTTTGGACCACTACTTATGTAGGACATAACATGTGCCAATAAAAGTGCAGGTGTTAAGCCTTCTGTGCATTTGTATCGTATTAGTGTGTATCTCGTTGATGGTTGCTTTGTTGTCATCGTCTGTTTGTTCGTTTAGGTATTTGAGGATGTGGAGGATTCGAGAGGTGTTGCTCATATTTTATCGTTCCTTATTGCTGATATGTGCTATGGTACTTACGAGTAAAGTATATCATAACCAGTGATAAATACAAAATATTGTTTGAAATCCTTGTCTTCCCCTTATTTTATGATATAATGTAGAAAAATGGTTTCATATTTTTGTTTGAGGTATATTTATGAAGAAAATCCTGTCGATTCTATTGATCACTGCATTGCTGATGGCAGGTTTACCTACAATCGTTTGGGCAGCAGATGATGCTTGGACATATAATTCTAGTGCTGGCACGTTGACAAACGATTCCAATCCAACTTGGGTGATCGACAAAGTAACCGCAACCGGTACAACCCTTAAAATTGGGGATGGGAATATATTAAGCTATACTGGTACAACCCTTGACTTTAGCGGCGGGATTAAGGAAGGAACGAACACTTTCACGGTTACGGAAATTGCAGATATAGCATTTATTGGTAATACAAGCTTAACCAAAGTGAATCTGCCTCATGTGGTTATAATTGGCAGTCAAGCGTTTTTCGACTGCGCATACTTGCAATCCGCTGACATGCCCAATGTGACCACAATTAAACATAATGCATTTGCAAAATGCGTTCGTTTAGCAACTGTTCGTATGCCCAATGTAATCACGATCGACGGGGCTGCTTTTTCGGATACAGCTTTAACAAATGTGTATTTACCCGAAGCAACTTCAATTGGCAATCAAGCGTTTAACGACTGCACAAACTTAACATCTTTGAATATGCCTAATGTTACCACAATTGGTTCATCTGCGTTTTATAACTGCACAAACTTAGCATCTTTGAATATGCCCAATGTTACCACAATTGGCCCATTTGCGTTTTCTAACTGCACAAACTTAAACACTCTAACCATTTTAACAGCTGCTCCTCCAGACTTAGTATTGTCTGGTACTTTTAATGCATTTACATACTTAACCCAAAAAATCACCATTATCGTAAAACCCGGCACCGAAGAAGCATGGAAAATTGCCCCTGAGTGGAAGGATTTGATTGCAAACGGAAGAATAATCATTGTTCCGCAATTCCAAACGTCGGGCCGTTCATATACCCCCGCCAGTTTTACCTTCACCCAAAACAGCTATAACTGGACAAGCGGCAATTTAACCATGAAGTGTACCGGAGAATATGCCGACTTTACGGAATTATACATAGACGGAAATTTACTTAAACGCAACACAGACTATACGGTTAAAGCAGGTTCAACGATATTTACAATTAAAGCATCGTATTTAAAGAAACTTTCCAACGGAGACCATACCGTTACGGCGTATTACACAAACGGGTATGGGCAAACCACCTTGACCATCAACGGCAACCCTAAGACGGGAGATGATAGCAATGTTGTTTTGTGGGGCGTTGTTGCAGTGATGGCGATGGGTGCGTTGTTTGTTTTAAAAAGAAAGTTTGGTTTAAATAAAAGAAAAAACAATCAGGCAATTTATCAACTCGACATTTTAGAGGTGTATTATGAAACTGTTTCGATTTAGAGGTTTGGTCATTGTATTGGTGGTTGTTTTATCCATTGCACTTTCGGGTATTGTCGTTTTTGCAGATGAGCCAGATGATCCTTTGGCGGTGGGCGTTGAACCGCTGTTGTTGGGTGCAACACCCACTGATTTTATGATTACAACTTCCCCGTTACCCAGCGGCACGGTAGGCCAGCCCTATAGTGTTACATTGCAAACAGAGGGCGCAACGGGAACCGTTACATGGAGTCTTAGTAATGGTGTTTTACCCAATGGTTTAGTCCTAAATCCAAATACCGGAGTACTTCACGGAACACCATTGGAGGTGTATGATGGTTATATTACGATCCGGGCATCTGAAGGTGCATCGAGGTCTGTATCGGCTAATTTATTATTAACGATTTATGCAGCACCCAAAATTCTTTCAAGCATCACCGTTACAACCCAACCCGAAAAGTTGAGTTATCAATCGGGCGAGAAATTAAGCCTCTCGAAAATGGTGGTCACAGCCAATTATTCAAATAGCACATCGAGTCCTGTCACGGGATATACAACGATTCCGGCTGATTTAGCAACGCTCACAACGGGAAATCACAACAAAACGATAGAGGTGAGCTATACCGAAGGAGGCGTGACGAAAACAGCCCAAACCAGTCCGTTAACTGTGAAAGATTTCTTTAATATTTCAACATCTGCCCAAACCATCGATTTAAACGCTTCCACCCATTCTAAGGTGATTAACGTGACCACCAAGGAAGGCAAGTCCTTGAGCAATTCGGATTTCTCGGTTGTGAGCAGCAATTCGGGCAAAGTGACCGTCACCGCCAATGTGGGCAACAGCTTTACCATCGATGTCACCAGCACAGCCGCTGCGGGAGACAAAGCCACCATCACCGTTTCAGGTGCGGGTGCAACAGCAGGATTTAGTCCCGTCTCCTTTGATGTCTCGGTTGTGAAAAACACATCGAGCGGCGGTACGAGCGGCACAACGACCCCCACCTTCCCCTTCACTTATGGCACATACAACTGGTCGGGCAACGCAAACGGCATCGCTATGAAATGCAGCGGAGAATACGCCGACTTTACGGAATTATACATAGACGGAAATTTACTTAAACGCAACACAGACTATACGGTTAAAGCAGGTTCAACGATATTTACAATTAAAGCATCGTATTTAAAGAAACTTTCCAACGGAGACCATACCGTTACGGCGTATTACACAAACGGGTATGGGCAAACCACCTTGACCATCAACGGCAACCCTAAGACGGGAGATGAAAGCAATGTTGTGCTGTGGGGATTGCTTATGGTACTGGCCCTTGGGATTTTGTTTGTGCTTTTTGGCAGGAAACGTATAGAACATGAATTGTGAGATATCATTATGAAAAAATTTATCTGTATTCTATTGATTACTGCATTGCTGATAGCAGGTTTACCTACAACCGTTTGGGCAGCAGATGATGCTTGGACATATAATTCTAGTGCTGGCACGTTGACA
>CAYVRJ010000005.1:0-174796 GCA_964453645.1 uncultured Clostridia bacterium | reverse complement strand
CCCCCCTACTCGCTGGCAACCCGCCGGAGCTTCTCGATAATGCGGCTGATCAGCCGGGAAACCTGCACCTGAGAAACTCCCATCATCTTGGCAATCTCGTTTTGTGTCTTATCAAGCGAAAACCGCATAGTCAGCAATTCCCGCTCCTTCTTGTTGAGCTTATTTAATAAATCCTTGAGCATAATGTTGTCCAAACTCTTCTCTCCATCGTCACTGTACAGCAAATCAATAAATTGCGTCTTGGAATCGTCGTGCACCAACTCGTTTAAGGAGATGGGCTTGCGCATGGCATCCGTTGCCCCCGCAATTTCTTCGGGCGTCTTTCCCGTCTCCTGGGCAAGTTCTGCAACGGTTGGATCTCGCATCAGCTTCACCTTTAGCCGCTCATTGGCGGCATACACCTCCATGGCGCACTCCTTTAAACTGCGGCTCACCTTCAGCGATCCGTCGTCTCGCAAAAAACGCTTGATCTCCCCCATAATCATGGGCACCGCATAGGTGGAAAACTTCACGTCATACGTCGGATCAAAGTTGATAATGGCCCGGAGCAGCCCCAGTGAACCAATTTGCAAGAGATCGTCATATTCAACCCCCCTGCCTAAAAATTTTGTCACAATACTTTTAACCAGCCCCATGTTGCGGACCACCATTTCGTTCTTGGCATCCTCATCGCCCTCTTTCACCTTCTTGAGCAGCTCGATGGACTCCTCGTGGGATAGCAGCGCCGTAAACATCTAAAACCCTTTTTTCAATATCACGGTGGTACCGCTGCCCTTTTTGGAAACAATCTCCAAACTATCCATAAACGTTTCCATCACCGTAAACCCCATGCCCGAGCGCTCCTCGCTGGTGGCTGTGGTGAAAAAAGGCTGCCTGGCCTGCTCAATATCCTCAATGCCCCGGCCGAAGTCCTCCACGCTCACGGTGACTTCCCGGTCGCACAACTTTGCGTTGATGTTGATGATACCCTCGGGGCTATCCGAATAACCGTGGACGATGGCGTTGGTCACCGCCTCGGACACAGCGGTTTTAATGTCGTTGAGCTGATCGATGGTGGGGTCTAAGCAGAGCACAAACGCTGCCACCGCTCCCCGTGCAACACCCTCGTTTTCTGAGTGTGCAGGTAATTTCATTTCTAAATAGTTTTGCATGGTTCTCCCCCCACTGTTAATCTAATTTTTTGGCGATGGCGTATACGCCCGACATGGAAAAAAGCCGGTCACAGCCGCTTGGCACGTTGATAAACTTGAGCGTAGCACCCTTTTCCTTTAATACTTTATACCTGCCCAGCACAACCCCTAAACCCGAACTGTCCATAAAACTGATCCCCTTGAGATCCAAAATGAGTTCGCTCAGCTTTTCTTTGGCAATAATCTTGTCCAGCTCGTTAGAAGCGCTCTTGGCGGAGTGGTGATCCAACTCCCCCGCTATGCTCACACAGCAGGTCTGATCCTTTCGTTTCACTTTAAATTGCATAAAAACTCCATTCCGCCGTTTCACTTACGGCACAAATAGTCATTGCAGAATAATTCACGCTACACCTCTCTTTGCAGGCCTTTTTTTGATGCCCGTGGATAGTTTTCTCCCACTTTACTCTTTCTTTTCCTGCATAAAAATACCTTTAGAAGCTTTTGTATGAAATGCACTATTTTTCCAATATTTTGTCCCGCAGGGGGCAAATATATGTGAATTATTTGGGCAGTCTAGTAAATGCAGTAAATATGAACGAAAAGCACTTTGTTTTATAAAAGTAGCGTTTTAAATAATCATTCGAGGGTGCGATGAAGAGAACCATTTTAACAGTTTTATTGTTTTTGTTTATGCTGCCCCTGTGCGGGGTTGTTTTTGTTGCATCCTATATTATGGGACTTTCGGAGTTAAAGGGGTTTAACCCGAGGGAGATCGCCAATATGGCCGAAGCCTCCCGGGTGTATGACAAAGACGGCAACCAGCTCCTGCTTCTCAAAAGCACCGAGACCAGAGTGAGTGTGCCCATAAAAGACGTACCCAAAGAAGTGGTGGATGCCTTTTTAGCCGTGGAGGATACACGGTTTTACGAACACCAAGGGGTGGACTATCGGCGCATTGTGGGTGCCTTTGTCAACGACATCAAGGCGGGCAGCCTCAAGGAAGGGGCCAGCACCATCTCCCAGCAGCTCATCAAAAATGCTGTGCTCACCACCGACAAAACCTTAAAGCGTAAATTGTCCGAAGCGATTATGGCCATGCAGTTGGAGCAGGTGTATAATAAAGATGAAATTCTGGAAATGTATTTGAACTACAACTATTTCGGCAAGGGTGCCTATGGCATTGAGCGTGCAGCCAACGTGTATTTTAACAAACACGCCAGTGAGCTAACCTTAAACGAAGGGGCAACGCTGGCGGCAGTGCTCAAATCCCCCACCCGGTATGCCCCCCATCTCAACATGGACAAGTGCATCGAACGCCGAGATCTGGTGCTTAACCTCATGGCGGAAAACAACTTCATCACCCCCGAACAGGCAGCGCTGGAGAAAAATAAGCCCATCATCCTTCGGGACGAGCCTCAAGACCAACACAACTTTTATACGGATATGGCACTGGAAGAGACGTGCAGGCTGCTCAACATCAACATGGACACCCTGCTGGTTTCCGGTTTGCATATTTATACAGCCTACGACCCCTTTGTGACACAGTCTGTGGAAAACACCTTTCGTCAATCCCAGCTCTTTCCCGAAAATGCACCCGACGGGCAGCAGTGCGAAGCAGCTTTTGTCATAGTGAACAATCAGGACGGTTCCATCAGCGCCATCCAAGGGGCGAGAGCATATGCCACTCGGTTTTCCCTCAACCGTGCAACCTCCATTGCCCGGCAGCCGGGTTCGGCCATTAAACCCATATTAGTCTACGCCCCAGCTATTGAAATGCTCAATTTTTCCCCCGCAACCTTTATTTTAGACGAACCTGTAAACTTTTCGGGGTATTCCCCCCGAAACTTCTCGGGCCGCACTGCCGGTTGGGTGACCATGCGAGATGCGGTTGCAAAATCTTTAAACATTCCTGCCGTAAAGGTGTTTAACATGATCGGGGTGAGTAACGCAAAGCAGTTTGGTGCCAACGTGGGTATCCCCTTCGACCCTCAGGACGACAGCTTGACCCTCGCCTTGGGCGGATTCACCCGGGGTGTCTCTCCCCTGCAACTTGCCGGAGCGTACAGCATGTTTTCCAATGGGGGAAACCACATCCCACCCTACAGTATTTATAAAATTTATGATAAAACAAAGAGTCCGCTATACGAACACGAGAACCAACCCGTGAACGTGATTAGCCCTCAAACGGCATATCTCATCACATCCATGCTCACCTCCACGGTGGAGTACGGCACGGCCAAGCGGCTCAGCTTAACCAACGTAAACCTAGCGGCAAAGACGGGTACTGCCACTGTGGATAACGTGGACGGCAACTCGGACAGTTGGATTGTGGCCTATTCCCCCGAATACACCGCCTGCTGCTGGCTGGGTTACGACAGAACGGACAACGACCACAAGCTTCCCAACGACATTACGGGAGGAACCTTCCCCGCACAAATCACCAGAAGTGTGTTCGCCCAACTCTATCAGGATAGAATCTGCCCCGAATTTAAAAGGCCCATGGGTATTGTGGAAGTAAAAATTGATTCTCTGGCTCTGGAAGAGAAAAAGGAAGCACAGCTTGCGGGATTGTTCACCCCCGAGGAATATGTGATGACGGAGTATTTCACCAAAGGCAACGCCCCCACGGTGTTTTCCACCATGTTCCAAACCCCCTTTAAGATCACGGATGTGAAGGCTGCACCCGACGTAAACGGCTTTGCCATCATTACCTTCACCCCCAAGCAGGTGGATGTGGAATACACCATTATGCGCCACGATCTCACCACCGACGATTCGGATATCGTCCACGTATGGCGGGGCATCGACGGGGTTGCCAGCTTTACCGATACAAACATCGATACCACTAGGGACTACGAATACTACATCCTTCCAAAGCGTATACTTGGAGGAAAGACTTCCTATGGACAAATTGGCAACAAGGCATTTTTTGCAGCAACTCAAGAACCCGAATTGCCATAACCCTTTATCATTTAATGAAAAAAATGAAAGGAGAATGCAGGAACTTAGCCTTTATATGTAGAATATTACAAAAAGAATTGCTTGTTTAAGTAGTATTTTACATGTTCAAATGCATGTATGAATGGATGGATTAACAAAAGTGGAACGAAAGAAGATCGAAAAAAGAGCCGAGGAGTTTGTTTGCGGCATGTTCACCGACAGTGGGTATGTGGATGTGATTCAAATTGCACAGGCCCATGGATTTGTTGTGGGTAACGCCCAGTTTGAAAACGGAGACGATGGGTTTATTGCCGTTGACGAGAGCCGTGAATCCATTCAGGACTTTGGCACCAACAAACTAATTGCTGTGAATGCCAACCGCGATTTGGCTGCAAAGCGATTCATCATCGCCCACGAGATTGGCCACTATGCCCTCCACTACGATGCAAATGTGAAGCAACTGTTTGTTGCTAGGGAAAATAAAAAGAATAAAGTTTCGGAAGAGCAAGATGTGGATTTCTTTGCCGCTTGTCTTCTCATGCCCAAAAAAGAATTTAAGGAAAAAGTAAAAGAGTTTAAGAGAAAGGGTTTTATTTCAAGCAAACTCATCTTTGCACTGTCCGATTATTTTTCTGCTCCTCTGGAAAGTGTCATGCGAAGGATGGGGGAAATTGGAATAAATAATTATGCGTGATCTGGACGGCTTAATTGATTTAATTCAAGACTTCGACTTACTCAGCAACAATCAGCATTTAGTAGAAACATCTGCGGAAAAAAACAGGGAAGAAATTTTTAATACACTGTTGTATGAAATCGTCTTGATGTATTCAACCAAGACCAAGAGCAACAATCTATTAAAAATTATTTTATTTTTTGTTAGCTGTGCAATCTTGCTGGCATTTGCTGCAATATTTGCAATTGGAACAATCAACGTGACCACCCAGCAAAGCGGCGTGAATACCCAAGGGGTGATCACCATTTTATCCCTCTGCGTTTCTTTTTCTGCTTCCGTCATCGGCATTATTAAAATCATCACCGAATATATCTTTTCAAAGACCGAAAACGATATCATTCCTGCCATTATCAAAGCAATTAAAACAAAAGCCATGGAGGAGCCCAACTAGGGTTTAATCCGTATTACCTCGGTTTTTTCCAGCGCATCGGCAATGAGTGCCTCTTTGTCAAGCACTTTTTCGCTCTCTACAATCGCTTCTAAGTTGGGTTTTGTCTTTGGATGTTTGGCAACAAAAATGGTGCAACAATCCTCGAAGGGTAAAATGGACGTTTCAAATGTTCCGATTCTTCGTGCAATATCAATAATTTCCACCTTGTCCATGCCGATCAACGGCCGAAACACGGGCATATCTACAGCCGCATCGGTGCACCCAAGGCTTTCTAACGTTTGGCTGGCCACCTGCCCAATGCTCTCCCCTGTGACTAAGGCTTGCCCCCCAGTTTTTTTGGCGATACGAGAGGCGATGTCCATCATGTATCTGCGCATGATGATGGTCAGTTCCTCGTGGGGACATTTTTTATAAATCTCCTGCTGAATGTCGGTGAAGTGCACCACGTGCAAGCTAAAGGAACCCACGTATTCGGAGAGCAGTTTGGCTAGATCCAACACCTTTTGCTTGGACTGTTCTCCCGTAAAGGGAAACGAGTGAAAGTGTACACAGGAAAGCTCCACTCCCCGCTTGGCGCACATGTAACCTGCCACGGGGCTGTCGATGCCCCCCGAGAGCAGCAGCGTCACTTTACCTGCACAACCCGTGGGCATACCCCCCTGCCCCGGAACCGAGCGGGTGTAGATATAAACCTTGTCCCGAACTTCCACAAACAGCTTGCAATCGGGTTCAACCACGTTCACACTCAGTTCGGGAAAGTGCTGCAAGATGTGCCCCCCCACTTCCCGGGATAGTTCGGGGGATTTTAAGGGAAACCGTTTATCACTGCGCTTGCTCTCCACCTTAAAGGTTTTTATATGGTCAAAGGCAAGTGTTTCGGCCATGGACTGGACACAGGTTGCATAAATATTCTCCATGGTTTTTTCCGTTGCCAGCACAGGGGAAATGGAGTGCACGCCAAACACTTTTTTGAGTTTGTTGATGGCAGCTTCCGTTTCGGATACACCATAGACGAAATATCGGCCATCCCCCCGCTCCACCCGGCACTCGAACTCTTTGAGGGCAGACACAATGCGTTTTTTTAACAAACTTTCAAAATAGGGGCGATTCAGCCCTTTTAAATGTATTTCGCCGTAGCGAATCATTAAAATCTTTTCCATACGGTATTCAACATTACTCCAAAATATTCATTTACATCCATTATAGCATTCCTTTCAAAACAATGCTATAATAAAAAATGAAAGAACGATTATTACAATCATATTGGCCATCAAATACAAAAAAGCATTGAGGAGATTAGACATAAAACTACATGAAACAAATATTGGGAGCCATACGACGAGCCGATGAACGGTTTGGTTTAATTCAAGAAGGGGACAGGGTGGCCGTTGGGTTGTCCGGCGGAAAGGACAGCGTACTCTTACTCTACGCACTGAATTTATATAAATTTTTTAAAAAAACACCTTTTGAACTGTTTGCCTTAACGGTGGACTTGGGGCTGGGGTTTGATACGTCTCCCTTGGAAAAGCTGTGTTCTAATTTAAACGTACCCTTTGTGAAAATAGAGACGGATATCGGCCACATCGTGTTCGATGTGCGCAAGGAGAAAAACCCCTGTGCCCTGTGCGCCAAAATGCGCAAAGGTGCCTTTTATAAAAAAGCGATGGAACTTAACATCACCAAATCCGCATACGCCCACCACAGGGACGATTTAATCGATACCTTTCTCTTGAGTTTGTTATACGAGGGAAGGTTATATGCCCTCTCCCCCGCCTCTTATATGTCTCGCTCGGACATCACCCTCATTCGCCCCTTCATCTTTTTGGAGGAACAAAAAATAATCAACAAAGTGAAGGCGCTGGAGTTGCCCGTCATTAAAAATCCCTGCCCCGCCTCGGGGGATACCAAGCGGGAGGAAGTGAAGAAACTTTCGGCAGATATGTGCAAAATTTACCCCGATTTTAAAGAACGGGTGGCCAAGGCACTGTCCAATCCTGAGACGTACAGTTTATGGGAGACAAAAATTACATAAAAGTAACAATTATTTTTTATTGCAAAATAAATATTGCAGTGATAAAATATCATTGCACAGTATGTGTATAGTTCACGTGGAGGAATGAGATTTTCATGTATTCGTCAGACAGCGACATAAAAATATTTTGTGGCTCCTCTGGTCTGCCCTTTGCAAAAAAGATGTGCAAGTACCTGGGAGCAACCTTGGGCGACAGTGAAGTCATCACTTTTTCGGATGGAAACATCTTTATCCGCATAACTGAATCGGTGCGGGATAAAGATGTTTATTTGGTTCAGCCCATTGGCCTCAACCCCAACAACGAAATCATGGAGATTTTGTTCTTCATGGATGCGTTTAAGCGTGCCAGTTGTTCATCGGTAACGGCCATCATCCCCTATTTCAGTTATGCAAAGGGGGATAAAAAGGACGAACCCCGGGTGTCCATCCGGGCGAGAGTCTGTGCCGACATGATCGAAATGGCGGGAGCAGACAGGGTCATCACCATGGACTTGCACTCCCCCCAAGTACAGGGTTTCTTTAAAAAACCCTTGGATCACCTATACTCTCTGCCCATTTTATGCGAATACGTCAAGGGACTGCACGATTTTTACGAAAACATGGTGGTGGTCTCCCCCGACGCAGGGTTTGCAAAGACGGCCAGAAAGTATGCGGATTATCTGCACACCCCAGTGGCCATTGGGGACAAGACCCGCTATGCCCACGACGAAAAAGCTGCCGTACTGGAGATCATTGGGGATGTTGCGGGCAAGAACTGCCTGATCGTAGACGACTTTTCCATATCCGGGGGCACCCTTGTGAGCATTGCCAACAAACTGCAAGAAAAGAAGGCAAACCGCATTATGGCCTGCTTAACCCACACCATCCTTCGGGAAAAGGGCGTAGAAGCCATCGACAACTCCCCCATCGAAATGCTCATCGGCACAGACACGGTGGAAAACCCCTTCCTGCGCAAGAGCAAAAAGATTGTCTCCGTTTCCGTTGCACCCCTGTTTGCCGAAACAGTGCTGCGGGTACACGAGCGCATTTCCGTCTCCCCCTTGTTCAAGCACGTGCCAAACAAGGTTTTGGACGAATCCCACGACTGAAAATACATTCACTGATATATTGGGGACATGGCTTGAGGTATGCTTTAGTTATGTTCTTTTTATTTTTACAAAATTATTATTAAGACTATTTGTGCCGTAAGTACAACGGCAGAATGGAGTTTCTTATGAAAGATTGTCCAATGACTACTTGTGCCGTTAGTGAAACGGCGGAATGGAGTTCCTTATGAAAAAAGCATTTTGTCTGTTCTTTGTCCTTTGTTTGCTGATGGTGACCGGCTGTGTGGATCGCATATTTGCCCCCCAAGAAGTACCCCCAGCAACTCAAACAGCAATCCCTGCTCCCCCAGCGAACACGCCAACCCCGGACTCCCCCGAAGTGGCATCCTACGGCACGAGGCAAAACCCCTTGGGTTTGGATGAAACCGTGGTGGCATCCGCTGCGTATGATTCCAATGGGTTTACGCTGGAAGTCACCCTCAAGGACACCCTTCGGGGGCAAGAGGCCAACCAAGTGTTTCAACAGGCCATAGAACCCTATGTGAATCTGGATCAGTTCGACTTGGAAACCAAAGAGATTCTCATCGCCAAACTCCACGTGAAGGTGATCAGCAGCAAAAACGACAATCCCGTTCACCTAGACTGGGACGATGTGACCCATTTTTCTCTGGTATCCGGTTCGGGAGTTGCCTACACACCCTTCCTCCATCGGCAATTTGTTGCACAAAATCTGTTTTCCGCCCTGTATCAGGGGGGTGAGCAGACGGCGAATATGTTCTATCTGGTGGACAAGGGGGATCGCAATCCCGTTCTCAATATTTTAGGCAACGGATGGTTTAAAACCACCGAACCCTCCACCGGGCTGATTGTCAACGACACGTGGAAGGCAGAAGTTATTGACCCCTATGTACAACCCGAGAAAATCCATGTGCCCGAGGGTAACTTTGGCGGAACGTCGGACAACCCCTTGCCCATAGGTGAGATGGGTCTGTTTGTCAACAACAATTTTGTCAGCGCTGCTGCCGAACTCCGCCTCAACCAAGTGCTGCGGGGAAAGGAAGCAAAGGCTTTTTTACTCAAGCGAGATCAATATATTGAAGATTTAGCTCCCGAATACGAGTATCTATGCCTGAACTTTACCATCAATTTGCTCAAAAGTGGGTATGATGACAAGGAATATTTGTCACCCTCCGTCTTTAAACTGGTTTCCGCCAGCGGCAAAGCCTACGACAACGCAGAAGCCCCCACATCTGCCTTTGACAAGATTTGCACCCTCTACACGGGGGGTACCCAAACGGGATGGGCTTTCTTTGTGGTTGAAAAGAGCGATGAGGATTTAAGAGTTGCCTATATGCCCTATGGCGACAAGGGCCTGTGGTTTACTCTAAACAAAAACGCTGTATTCAAAGAGGGGACCGACAAATACGTTTCAACGTTTGAGGCTAAACCGCCCATTCGAGACCTAAAGAGTACAAAGGGTTCAAAGACAAACCCCTACCGGGTGGGCGACAAAGTGCACGTGGATGTTTCAAACCAAGATAAGTCCCGGAGATTAGCGGGAGAGTTTTGTATACAAACTGTTTATACAGGTCGTGCCGCAAAAGCAAAGCTCCTGTATGATACAGAAATTCCCGTTGGCTCAAAACTCGTGGTGTTTGAACTGAGTGCCAAAGTGGAGAGTTTAGCAGGAAAGGATTATTTTAGCAATTACGACTTTACGTATGCCCTCACTGGGGGAATGGCTGAATATCCCATCTATTTCTTGTCCCCCAGCAGCTTTGCGGAGGGTTTGGGAGACGTGTATCCCGGTACGGGCACAAAGGGGCTTTTGGGCCTTTTGGTGCGGGGCGACGACGAATTCCCCCTCATTGGCCTGAATGTGGGGTATGACAGCGAAACGGTTTGGTTTGAACTATTTGATTCCATGACAGCATAAATTTTAAAAGAATATATTCTTTCACCAAAAAACTCTTGACAGTTGAATGGTTGCTCAACTATAATGATAACAAACAAGTGAGCAACTGTTCAACTGTTTGTTATTTTAAATTTGAGAGGTGTACCATGAACCCTTCGGATCCATGGCAAACTGAATCCCTATCCGAGTTGTTTAAACTGTTTGGGGATTCCACGAGGTTAAATATTTTGTGTGTTTTAGAGAGTGCGGGAGAGCTTTGCGTGTGCGACTTGGCGGATACCCTGGGCATGACCAAATCGGCCATCTCCCACCAATTGCGGGCACTCAAGTTTGGCAATTTAGTTAAAAGCCGCAAAGAGGGCAAACACGTGTTCTACGCACTCAAGGACGATCACGTGAGAGTTATTTTAGAAAATGGACGGATACACGTCAGGGGGTGTTAAAGTGAAAAAAAAGAATCATGACGAACTGTCCCATCAGAGCTGCGAAACCCACAACCATAACGAAGAGTTAGAAACTTGCGGTTGCGGACACGATCACAAAAAATTGAGTATTTTTAATGAAAAGCTGCTCATGGGTGTTGCCATTTTGGGGGCTGTGCTGCTGGGTGAATGGCTGGAGGGGTTGGCTGTTCTGGCCTTTTACAGCGTTGGGGAGTATTTGCAAAACCTTGCAGTGAAGAAGTCCCGCAGGCGCATTACCGAACTCATGGACATTCGCCCCGATACCGCCAACCTACTCGCCGAGGGGGGTGTTGTAACCGTTTCTCCCGAACAGGTGGCTGTGGGGGATACGGTGCTGGTGCGCCCCGGAGAAAAAATTCCCTTGGACGGTGAAATTCTTTTGGGTAATACCTCCATAGACACATCTGCCCTCACCGGTGAATCTCTGCCACGGGATGCGGGGCCGGGAGACGATGTGATTTCGGGGAGTCTGAACTTGAGTGGTGTGATACATGTTTGTGTGAAAAAACCCTTTGCGGAGTCCACCGTTTCAAAAATACTGGAGCTGACGCAAAATGCAGCTTCTAAGAAAGCCAAGAGCGAACAGTTTATCACCAAATTTGCACGGGTGTACACCCCGGTTGTGTTGATCTTAGCCCTGCTCATAGCCTTTGTGCCCCCCACCCTGGGTTTTGACACCTATGACGTTTGGATATACCGGGGGTTGTCCCTGCTGATCATCTCCTGCCCCTGTGCGCTGATCATCTCCATTCCACTGGGCTTTTTTGCGGGCATCGGCAGTGCCGCCAAGCGGGGCATTTTGGTGAAGGGGGGCAACTATTTAGAGGCCTTGAGTAAGATGGACTCCTTTATATTCGACAAAACGGGCACCCTCACCAAGGGCACCTTCCGGGTGAGTGCTGTGATACCCGCAGAAGGGTTTGATGAACAAACATTGATTGACACGGCAGCCATTGCCGAACAACACTCCCTGCACCCCATCGCTCAATCGATTATGCAGTATTATAACGAAACCCCCGAGGAAGCCACTGCTGTGGAACTGCCGGGATTAGGTCTGGACGCAACGTATAACGGTATACAAATTCTTGCGGGCAACGCAAAGTTAATGGAACGCAACGGCATTGAAGTTGAATCCACCAGCCAGACGGTGCTTCATGTGGCGCGAGGCGGTGTTTATCTGGGGCGCATTGAAATTGGAGATGAAGTGAAGGGCAACGCACGGGCAACCATAACCCAACTGAAAGAGCAGGGCATCCGCAAGGTGTATATGCTCACGGGGGATAACGACAGTGTTGCCAAGCGGGTGGCACAGGAGCTGAATATTGACGAATACTGTGCGGGGTTACTTCCCCACGAAAAAGTTTCCAAGGCGGAAGAGCTCTTAAAAGCGGGCAGAGTTGCCTTTGTGGGGGATGGAATCAACGATGCACCGGTGTTAAACATGTGTGACATAGGCATTGCCATGGGAGGTGTGGGCACCGATGCGGCTATTGAAGCGGCAGATGTTGTGATGATGGATGACGATCTATTAAAGATTCCGGCAGCCATTCGCATCTCTAAAAAGACCCGGAGGGTTGTGGTACAAAATATTGTGATGTCACTGGCGTTTAAGGTGGGTATTATGGCCCTTGCGTCCTTTGGTGTTACGTCTCTGTGGTTTGCTATTTTTGCCGATGTGGGTGTTGCGCTGCTGGCGCTGCTCAACGCTCTGCGTGTGATGCGTGTGTAAGGCTAACAATAAGGGGGACTTCTCGTCCCCCTTTAACCCCCGAGGCAGGGACTCAGTCCCTGCACCCCTTGTATGGGGGTAAATATTAAGATTTAGCATAGCGATCGCTTTGCATTCAAAGTTTTTGGGGTGGAACCCCAATAAAGAATCCCTGTTATTACACAATATCCATAGCACTTAAGTACAGTTCATTAGCCTCGCTTAGCTTAGCAGAGTCGTTGGTCACAAGGGTCGCAACAACCTCACCCGCTGCAACATCCTGCCCCGTCTTTTTGTGCACATACAATCCAGCAGCGTAATCGATGGCATCCTCCTTCGTGGCTCTGCCCGCACCCAACACAACCGATGTTATGCCAATCTTTTGGGTGTCCATAAAGGAAATGCGTCCGCTCTTTAGCGCTTTCACTTCCAAGGAATACTTGGGCTTTGCAAACTTTTGTGAATTTGTGATATACTCCGGGTCTCCCCCCTGGGCTTCCACCATTTGGCACAGCTTTGTGAGTGCCTCTTTGTTGGCAAGCTTTTCATACACCAACTTTTCGCAATCCTCGTAACTACCCATGCCACTGAGAACCAAAATCTTTGTGGCTAAAATCACACAATCGTCCACCAAATCCTTTGGCCCCTTACCCATGAGCACGTCCACCGCTTCCATCACTTCCAAGCTGTTGCCAATGGCAATTCCCAAGGGCACGTCCATGTTGGAAATCACGGCATCACACTTTCTGCCCGCACGCAAGCCAATGTCCACCATGGCATCCGCCAACTTCTTGGCGTCCTCCTCGGTTTTCATAAATGCACCCGAACCGGTCTTTACGTCCAACAAAATCACATCCGAACCCGAAGCCAATTTCTTACTCATGATGCTGGCTGCAATTAAGGAGATGTTGTCCACCGTTGCAGTTACGTCCCGCAGGGCGTAGAGTTTTTTGTCGGCAGGAGCTAAGTTTCCGCTCTGCCCAATGACGGCAATTCCCGTCTTGTTCACAATATCGAAAAATTCCTGCATCTCAAAGGCAGTTCTAAGGCCGGGGATGGACTCCAGTTTATCCACAGTGCCACCGGTATGGCCAAGGCCTCTGCCCGACATCTTGGCAACTTTAATGCCGCAGGAGGCCACCACCGGGGCAACCACCAGCGTCGTCTTATCCCCCACGCCACCCGTGGAGTGTTTGTCTGCCTTCATGCCCTCAATGGGTGATAAATCCACCATATCCCCCGAGTGTGCCATGGAGAGGGTCAATTTTGCCGTCTCCTGCTCGTTCATACCCCGCAGAAATATGGCCATGAGCAGGGCAGATATTTGATAATCGGGCAGGGAACCGTCCGTCACCCCCGAGACGAAGAAATCGATCTCACTGTCATTAAGGGGAAACCCATCCCGCTTCTTCATGATGATGTCGTACATGCGCATAAATCATCTCGCTCCTTTGTCGTAGGGCACACCCGCTGCCTTGGGCGCACGAGAGTTTTTGGATGTAAACGTCAGCACCAGCAGGGTTGCAAAATAGGGAATAATTTTATAGATATAGTCGGGCAAAGCCAGTTCCAACAGGAAATCCACCGAAACATACGTTGCCGAAATGGTCTTAGCAAAACCAAAGAACAGGGCTGCAAAGAGGATGCGAATGGGTTTCCACTGCCCAAAAATCAGCACCGCCAGGGCTAAAAATCCATAACCCGCCACGTCGGCGTTAAAGTTGGTGGAGGTGGGCACCACGAAGATCAGTCCCCCCATGCCCGCCAGTGCCCCCGAGATCATCACACCCGAGTAGCGAATTTTATACACGTTGATACCCAGCGAATCCGCCGCTTGGGGGTGTTCGCCGCAGGAGCGCAGCCGCAGCCCAAACCGTGTTTTGTTGAGCACGATCACCGCAGCCACCAATAAAACAATACCCACATAGGTGGTGATATAGGCGTTTTTAAAGAACATTGGCCCGATGACGGGAATATCCGACAGGACGGGAATGTCTTTGATGCGAAATACGTTGACAAACTGCACCTGCTGCACCCCTTGGATCATCCGGGCTACAAAAATAGCAAAGGCTGGGGCAAACATATTGAGCGCCGTACCACTAATGACTTGATCGGCCTTCATGTTCACCGAAGCATATGCGTGGAGCAGGGAGAAGAGGATACCCGCCAGTGCCGCCACCATGAGGGCAAGAACGAGCAGCAGTTGCGGGTCTATTTCAATGCCCGCAGCTTGCACCATGTTGATGAAGAAAATGCTCACAAACGCCCCGATGATCATAATACCTTCGAGGGCAATGTTTACAACACCACTTCGCTCCGAGAACATACCCCCAAGGGCCACCACCAGCAGCGGTATGGAAAAGAACATGGTCTGTTGGAACAGAAAAAATATCGTATCCATTTACTTTTTCTCCCCCTTATTTTCAAGATTAAATCGTGCCATACGCCGTCTGTTCACGTATGTTTTCACAATGAGGGACAGGGCGCTGCAATAGACGATGGCAGCAATGATGATGCTGATGATTTCGGGGACAAAGTCGTAGAGCTGCATATAAAACCCACCTTGGGAGAGATATGCAATGAATGTGCCCGAAAAAATAATGCCGATGGGGTTGGAAAGCCCCAACAGGGCAACGGGAATGCCCATAAACCCTTCGGCAGCTAAGACGTCCACCACCTCAATGTGTTTACCCGAACCGGCTAAGAAGAGCAGCCCTCCGCCCAGCCCGGCTAACGCTCCGGCAATCACCATAGACATGACGATGCTGCGCTTTTCGTTAATACCCGCATAACGGCTGGCAAAGCGGTTGTATCCGCAGGCCTTCAGCTCGTAACCGAAGGTGGTTTTGTTGAGTATGATATAGATGATGATGGCAACGGCAATGGCAATAAAAATACCTGCATTCACCGAGGAGCCGTTAAAGACCGTGTCCAAACCCATTTTAGGAAGGTTGGCGGTTGTTGCCGTCATCTTGGATTGGTTTTTGAGAGAATCAAAAATCACGGGATTGGTTTTGGTGAGCATGTTCACCAGATACATGCCGATGTAGTTCATCATAATGGTTGCAATGACTTCGTTTACATTGGCAAAGGCTTTGAGTAACCCGGGGATGAGCCCCCATATGGCACCGCCTAAAATTGCACCCAGCAGGGCCAGCACCCAGTGAATCTCTCCAACGCCCGCAAGGGTGATGCCAATGAGCACCGCCATAAAACCACCCACCATGAACTGCCCCGCAGCACCGATGTTAAAAAGTCCGGTCTTGAAGGCAAATCCAACGGACAATCCCGTTAAAATGATGGGGGTTGCAAAATACAACACGTCTCCCACACCCTTGGCTCCGCCGGCAAATCCGCCGGATAAAATCGTGCCAAAACCTGCAAAGGCTTGGGAGGGGTTGCTGATGAACAGGATGATCAGCCCGAACAGCAGCCCAATTGCGATGGCGATGAGGGACGAGGCAAAGCTTACAAACCCCGGTGACGCAATGAGCGACTTAATTTGCTTGTTCATGTGGTTCCCTCCTTTTTGTACCCGCCATATATAACCCCAGCTCTTGGGTGTTCACTTCTTTGGGGCTAAATTCGCCCACCAGCATTCCCTCGGAAATGACTAAAATTCGATCGCTCACGTTCATGACTTCGTCCAGTTCAAAGGAAACCAGCAGCACCCCTTTACCCGCATCCCGCTGGGCTAAGAGTTGGGAGTGGATGTATTCGATGGCACCCACGTCCAAACCCCGGGTGGGCTGCACGGCGATGAGCAGCATGGGATCTTTGTCCACCTCCCGGGCGATAATCGCCTTTTGCTGATTGCCGCCGGACATACTGCGGGCCGAGGTCTTTGCCCCCTGTCCGCACCGCACGTCGAACTTTTTGATTAATTTTTCGGAATAGTCGGATATCTCTTTAAACTTTAAAAACCCGTTCTTGGAAAACCGTTTGGTAAAATAGGTTTGCAACACCAGATTCTCCCCCAAGGAGTAGTCCAGCACTAAGCCGTATCTGTGCCTGTCCTCGGGAATGTGGGAAATGCCCCGCACGCTGCGGGAGCGCACGCTGGCTGTTGTGATGTCCTCACCGTTTAACGAAACCTGCCCCGAAGTGGATTTAATAATACCCGAGAGTGCATAAATCAACTCGGACTGGCCGTTGCCGTCTATACCCGCAATACACACGATCTCCCCGCTCTTCACATCAAAGGACACGTCGTTGACCACGTTTTTACCCGAGCGGTTGGATTTTACACACAGGTTTTTCACCGTGAGAATGGGATTGCCCGGGGAAGCTTCGGTTTTGTTCAGTGTGAGACTCACGTCTCTGCCCACCATCATACGGCTTAATTCTTCCACGGAAGTGCTGTTCACGTCCACCGTGCCGATGTACTTACCCTTGCGCAGCACGCTGCACCGGTTGGCCACCTGCTTGATTTCGTTTAATTTGTGGGTGATAAAGAGGATAGATTTACCCTCGTGGGTCAGCCCCTGCATGATTTTCATCAGCTCAGCAATTTCGGAGGGGGTGAGCACTGCCGTTGGCTCGTCGAAGATGAGGATGTCGTTGTCCCGGTAGAGCATTTTTAAAATCTCCACTCGCTGCTGCATACCCACGGTGATGTCGCTGATGTATGCATCGGGGTCAACACTCAGTTGGTATTTTTGGCTGAGGGAGAGTACCTTTTCCCGAGCAGAGTCCATGGTGAGGAACCCACCCTTCACGCTTTCGGAACCCAGCACAATGTTTTCCAACACCGTAAAACTTTCCACCAGCTTAAAGTGCTGGTGCACCATGCCGATGTTAAGGGCATTGGCGTCCTTGGGCCCGGTGATCTTTACTTCCTTGCCGTCTTTTAAAATTTTTCCCTCTTCCGGCTGATACAACCCAAAGAGTACGCTCATCAAAGTGGATTTACCCGCACCGTTTTCACCCAACAGTGCGTGAATCTCTCCCTTTTTCAGTTGGATGGTGACGTTGTCGTTGGCGACTATGCCGGGAAACCGCTTGGTGATGTTTAACATTTCAATGACATAACTCAAAACAAATCATACCTCCTCTTTTGCTTCAGAATATCAAAAAACCTCGTTCACAACGAAACAACTATGCTTTTTTATTAGGTTGTTTGATATTCTGAATTATTTGACAAAAATTATAAAGCAGAGGCGAACGACTTTTGTCCGCCTCTGCAATAATATGGTTTAACCGATTTCTGTAACCTTCACTGCTTTCACAGGAATGTCTTTTACTGTCAAGGCTTTTTCGCCTTCGGTATCTTTTTTCAGTTCAACTTCTTTTGCTGCTAATTTTGCAAAGATTGCATCGTAGTCAGCTTGGGTGAACTTTGTGAACTTGGAGAAGTCCTGGGGCAGTGCAACGCCTTTAACGTCAGCAGCCAGGGTTACGCTTTCGCCACCGGGGAACTTACTGTCGTAGTACATTTTAATACCGTCGTAAACGGAAATGCCCAGTTCTTTCATAGCGGATGTGATAACCGTTGCAGATTCGCCGGATTGATCAACGTCCACGCCGATAACTTTTTTGTCGTCCGCTTCAGCAGCAGCCATAACGGAGTTGCCAACTGCACCACCGCAAGCGAAGATAACTTCTGTACCGGTCTGGTACCAAGAAGCTGCCAGCGCCTGTGCTTCGGGAGTTGCTGCGAAACCACCGGTGTAGTGGTATTTCATGTCGATGGCTTTGTCGCCAAGGCCCAGTTCTTTTGCTGCATATTCAGCACCTTGAATGAAGCCGTAGCCGAAGCGTACAACTGCGGGTACTGCCATACCGCCCATGAAGCCAAGTTTTGTATACCCTTCCTTCACTGCTGCATAACCTGCCAAGAAGCCGGATTGCTCTTCAGCATAAAATACGGAATATACGTTCTTGTTGATTTTGAAATCTGTGTAGGTTCCGTCTTGGGGGAAACCGTCGATGAGAATGAAGCTAACATCGGGGTACTTGTCCTGTACAACGTATACAGCCGGTTCAAACAAGAAGCCAGGGCATACGATGACTTTTGCACCGCCCTGAACAGCCAGGTCGATGGTGGAGATGTATGCATCGGTTGTCTTTTCGGGGGGCTGATAGTACTTGTAGGTTTTTCCAAACTCTTTTGCGTACTTTTCAAGACCTTCCCAAGAACCTTGGTTAAAAGACTTGTCGTTGATTGTGCCAACGTCTGTAACCAGTGCCAGTTCATACCCTTCCGCTTCGGCGGGAGCAGCAGGCTCTGCTGGTTCTGCGGGTGCAGCAGGCTCCGCGGGAGCTGCTGGTTCTGCGGGTGCAGCAGGCGCTTCGGGAGCGGGGGCTGCAGGCGCACATGCAAACAACATAGCTGTTGCAAGCACCAGTGCGATAGCAATACTTAATTTTTTCATTACTTTCCTCCTAGAAAATTTTTATTTAAGAACATTCACTCCAAATCTTTGGGGGTGAATGAATGGGGAACCAATTCACCGAGGGTCTTAATTAAAAAATCGTCCTCATTTTTTGCCATGATCACTAAAAAAGTCTCCGGGTCACAAAACTCCAGCATCACCTGTCTGCACACCCCACAAGGAGAACCATACCCTTCGGGTTCTTCTCCCGGGCCACACACCACGGCAATAGCCGAAAAATCCAAATGCCCTTCGCTCACCGCCTTAAAAATGGCAGTGCGCTCGGCACAGCAAGTGGGGGTATATGCTGCATTTTCAACGTTGCAGCCTGTGACAATCTCGCCGCTCTTGAGCAGCAGGGCAGCACCCACTTTATAACCCGAATAAGGGGAATAAGATTTCCTTCGCGCTTCCATGGCATGGGCAACCAGCTTCTTTTCATCGATTGGATCGAGAAGCGCTTGCAGCACAGTTTTTGCAACAAAGTCAAACCCACACTGGGTGCCGTGGTTTACGGCACACTTGCCCTTTCCATAGATAAGGGCGCTGATATACTCCCGGGAATGATCTGTGCCCGGATGACCGGGGTCGCAGCCGTGGTCGGCAGTGATGATGAGTAAATCATCCTGCTTCAGGCAGGTTAAAAATTTACCCAGCCACATGTCGAAGGCGGAGAGCGCTTCGGCGTATCCATCGATATCGTTGCGGTGACCGTATACCATATCGAAATCCACAAGGTTCACAAAGCAAAGGCCATGGAAATCTGTCTGTGTCATTTCCATCGTCTTTGCCATGCCATCTGCATTGTTTTTGGTTTTAATTGCTTTGGTGACCCCTCTGCCCCCAAAGATATCGGATATTTTGCCAACGGCAATCACGTCTTTTCCGCTTCCCGCAAGGATGTCCATCATGGTGTCCTCAGGTGGCGTTAACGAATAGTCGTGGCGATTCTCGGTGCGCACAAAGTTTGGGTTTTCTCCCTTAAAGGGACGTGCAATCACCCTGCCCACCCCGTGGGGTTCAAGTAGCAACTCCCTAGCAATCTCACAGGCAGCATAGAGTTTTTCTAGGCCAAAGTGCTCCTCGTGGGCTGCAATTTGAAAGACCGAATCGGCAGAGGTATAGACAATTAATTTACCCGTATCGATGTGTTCCTGTCCGTAGTCCTTGATGACTTCGGTGCCCGAATAGGGTTTGTTGCACAGGGTACCCACCCCTGTTCGCTGTTCAAACTCCGCAATAATTTCGGGGGGGAATCCCTTGGGATACACGGGCAGTGGATTTTTAGAAACAACCCCCGACAACTCCCAGTGGCCGATGGTGGTATCCTTTCCCGTTGACTTTTCGGACAAGCGCACACAAGATGCCAGGGGAGTTTCTGCGGGTTCACCGCACACTCCGGCAACGCCGTCCACGTTAAATAAACCTAATTTATACAGGTTGGGGATCATCAGCCGATCGCTCTTGGTGCACAGGGTGCGCAGGGTATTTGCCCCCGTGTCCCCGTAGCGGGCTGCATCGGGCAGAGCGCCGATGCCCAAACTGTCTAAAACGATTAAAAAGACTCGCTTCGCCATCAATACGTTCCTTGTTTAATACTTTCGTTCTTCATCAGTTTCACCAATCTGCTGGTGCCCAGCCGGGTTGCCCCTAAATCGATGAAAGCCAGTGCGTCTTCAAAGGTGGATATGCCACCGGCAGCCTTGATCTGAACGCCTTTACCCACGTGTTTTGCAAACAAGGCGATGTCTTCCTTTGTGGCCCCTCCCGTTGAAAAACCGGTGGAGGTTTTAATGAAATCTGCCTTGGCATTGGTGACGATTTCACACATTTTTATTTTTTCATCCTCCGTTAACAGGCAGGTTTCCACAATGACTTTTAAAATTTTATCACCGCAAGCTTCCTTGATGGATGAAATTTCGTCCAGCAGACAATCATAATTTTTATCTTTTAAAGCACCCACGTTGATGACCATGTCGATCTCATCCGCACCTCGGTTGATATATTCCTTTGCCTCGAAGCACTTCACCTTTGCAGTTGCATAACCGTTGGGAAAGCCGATGACCGAGCACAGGGTAATGGCACTGCCGTATTTCTTCTTTGCAAGTTCTACAAAGGAGGGTGGGATGCAAACCGATGCACAGTTATATGTGATACCGTCGTCGATCAGTTCAAATATTTGAGCGCTATCTGCGTTTTGCAGGAGCAGTGTGTGGTCTACCATACGTAAAATCTTTTGTTTATCCATAACAGTTCACCTCACGTCTACAATATACTAAATGTTCGAAAATGTCAACACGGATGTGGGTTTTTGCATGGTTGCACGTGCTTGGGCTATTGACACGGTGTGTTATAATATGTAACGACTAAGATTATGAGGTGAAAGCGGTTGCTTTTCGATAATAAACCCTTACTGATTGCTGTGATATTGTTTATCATCCTGCTCATGCTGCTCATCATCACGGCGGGCAGCGGCAACATTTCGGGGGTACCCTCCGTACTGGGGGGGGTGCTGGAACCTGTGCAGGGTGCGTTTTATACGGCCACCGAGGCCATTGTGGGGTTCTTCTCGGGGTTTGTCAACGATGCGGAGCTGGAGGCCGAAAATATAGCACTCAAGGAACAAGTGGCGGAACTCTCCGCCGAAATTTCCGAACTGGCAGAGATGCGCATGGAAAACGAGCGGTTGCGGTCTTTGCTGCAATACAAGCAGGAGAACACAAAGTTTGAAACGGTTACCGCACGGGTGACGGGACGTTCCCCCGGGCAGTGGTTTGTTGTGTTTACCATCAACTCGGGGGTTTCCTCGGGCATAAAAAAAGATATGGCCGTCATCAACGCACAGGGATTGATCGGCAGGGTTATCGACACTGGGGCCAACTGGGCCAAAGTCATGGCCATCATCGATCCCCTCTCGGGTGTTGCGGGTATCGTGGAGCGCACCCGGGACAACGGAACGGTGAAGGGAACTGTTGCAACAGAGGGAACCCCCACCATGACCATGGTGCACCTGCCCTTGGATGCGGATCTCATGCCCGGAGACAAAGTTATCACATCGGGGCTGGGAGGCGTATTCCCCAAGGGTATTCCCATTGGCACAGTGCTGGAGGTCTCTCAGGGCAGAGACAACGCCCAGACCAACGCCAAGATCATGCCTGCGGTAGATTTCGTGCATTTAGAAGAAGTCATGGTGATCACCTCCCAGACCGAGGAGGGTTAACGTATGCGTTTGATCGTCTTTGCAGCCATTGTGCTCTTGTGTGTGGCGCTCACCTGTGGGGTGTTTTCCAATTTCGGCATATCGGGTATTATCCCCGACTTGCTCATTTGTTTTATTGTTTCCATTGCGTTGTTAGAAAAAAATCCTGTGGTGCTGTTTATGGCAGCTATTGGCGGGTTGTGTATTGACGTGTTATACAGCGACACGCTCTCCCTCTTTGCCATACCCTATTTGGTGGGTGCGACTTTTGTGTTGCTGGCTGCGGGGCGGTTAAATGTGAACGACAAGGTGATCCTCCCGGCGCTGTTGGCGGCAGCGATGTTTATGATCAAGGATTTTTTATGTTTGCTGCTCTTTTATGTGTTTGGCAATCGAGTGGACATCACCTACATGCTGCTGCGCTACTCACTGCCCGGTGCGGCGGTGACGGGGATTCTCACGCCGCTTATTTATTTGCTGGTGCGCAAGCTGTTTAAGCTGCATCTGCTCAAGCGCATCCGCCACGACGACTTTAGTAAATTGTAAGCTTTTTTTGTGGGCTCTGCCCACACCCGCAAGGGGGAATGATTCCCCCTTGACCCCTCACAAAACAAAAGCTAACGCTTTTGCTAAGGTTTTTTAATATGCCTTAGCAAAGCGTTAGCTTTTGCGTTAAAAAGTTTTGGGGTTTTAGGGGGATTTTGTAAAAATCCCCCTAAACGGGGTATGGGGTGGAACCCCATACCAAGAAACGATTATTTCAGCAGTTCGTAAGTCTCCTGAGCGATCATCAACTCCTCGTTGGTGGGAATCAGGAGAATCTTCGTCGTGGAATCACTGGTGGAAATATCACACTCAACGCCCCGAATATCGTTCTTCTTGGCATCAATCTTCGCACCCATGTAATCCATATCCTTCATAATATCGCTCCGAAGCACGATATCGTTTTCACCAATACCAGCCGTAAACACAACCGCATCCGCACCGTTCAGTGCAGCAGCATAAGACCCGATGTATTTCTTCACCTTATAGCAAAACACTTCCAGTGCAGCCTTTGCGTCTTCATTGCCCTCGTTCATGGCCTTGCGCACATCTCTAAAATCGCTGGAAACACCCGACAAACCCAGCACACCCGACTTTTTGTTGAGTATACCCATCACGCCGTTCACGTCTAAGTTATACTTGTCCATGAGGTAGGGGATGATTGCAGCGTCCATATCGCCGCTCCGGGTGCCCATGGGCACACCTTCTAAGGGAGTGAATCCCATGGTGGTGTCCACGACCTTTCCATTTTTAATGGCAGCAATGGACGAACCGTTGCCCAAGTGGCAGGTGATCAGCTTCACCTGGGAGAAATCCTTGCCCAGCAGCTTTGCGGCACGCTGTGCCACGTATTTGTGGGAAGTGCCGTGGAAGCCGTATCGCCTCACTTTAAACTTTTTATAGGCCTCCATGGGCAGTGCATAGAGATACGCCTGTTTGGGCATGGTTTGGTGAAAGGCTGTGTCGAACACACAAACCATGGGTACTCCCGGCAGGTTTTCCTTACACGCATCAATACCCATGAGGTTTGCAGGGTTGTGCAGGGGTGCCAACTCTACGTTTTCTTCCAACGCCTTATATACTTCGTCGTCCAGCAACACCGAACCCGAGAACTTCTCGCCCCCGTGTACCACTCTGTGCCCGCAAGCAGAAATTTCGGACAGGTCTTGAATCACGCCGTGTTGGCTGGATGTCAAGGCTTCTAATACCGCTTTAATGGCCACATTGTGCTTTTTGTTGGGTTCAACAGAAATTTCAACGCTGTCCTTCCCCTTGGGCGTGTGCACCAGCAGGGTGTTGTCCATGCCGATGCGCTCCACCAAACCCTTGGCGGAAACGTCGTAATTTGTTGCGTCGATCAACTGATATTTCAGGGAAGAACTTCCCGCATTAATGACTAAAATATTCATGATACTCTCTCCTTATGCCTGCTGTGCCTGAACAGCTGTGATGGCAACAACGGAGACGATATCTTCCACGCTGCATCCTCTGGACAAGTCGTTCACGGGTTTTGCAATGCCTTGGCAGATGGGGCCGATTGCCTCTGCACCCGCCAAGCGCTGCACCAGCTTGTAGCCGATGTTACCAGCCTGTAAATCGGGGAAGATGAGCACGTTTGCCTTGCCGGCAACGGGGCTTCCGGGGGATTTTAACTGGCCCACAGCTTCAACTAAGGCAGCATCTGCCTGCAACTCACCGTCTACGTTGAGGGTGGGTGCAAGTTCTTTTACCAGAGCTGTTGCTTGGGACACCTTGTCCACCAGTTCGTGTTTGGCACTGCCTTTGGTGGAGAAAGAGAGCATGGCAACCCTTGGATCCATTCCGGTCAAGGCTTTGCCCGTCTGTGCGGAAGAAATGGCAATACCCGCAAGCTCTTCGGCGGTTGGATTGATGTTTACGGCACAATCCCCAAAGATCATAATGCCGTCATCCCCGTATTCCTTGTTTGGCAGTTCCATAATGAAGCAACTGGAAACAATTTTAATACCCGGAGAAGTCTTTATGATTTGCAGGGCAGGGCGAAGGGTATCGGCTGTTGTGGAAATTGCACCGGCAACCATGCCGTCTCCGTCCCCAGCTTTAATCATCATACATGCAAAGTACTTTGTATCGAGAAGGGTTTTTGTTGCATCTTCCATGCTGATTCCCTTGGATTTGCGCAGTTCAAAGAACATGTTTATGTATTCGTCTTTTTTGGCATGGGTTTTCGGGTCGATAATCGTCACCCCGGGAATGTCTCCCCCCATGGACTTAATCTTTGCTTCATCTCCCATGAGATAAGCGTCTGCAATGCCTTCTTTTGCAATAATCTTTGCAGCGGCAATGGTGCGCTCCTCTTCACCCTCGGGCAGAAGGATGCGCTTCTTGTTCTCTTTTGCTTTGTTCTTGATGGATTCCATCAGCGACATGGTCATGTTCTCCCTTCGTATCAAACGTGATATTTTAAATTTAGTGTACTAATGATTATGGCAGCCGGAGTGATATCTGCTCCACATTCTTTGTGCCCGACGCAATCTCATAGATGAGCACGCACACGGGCGGAATGTCCGAGCTGTATGCCAAATATTTCAGGTTGTGTTCTGTGCCCGAAATGGCTGCAATGGGCCCTTTTTTATTTTCGCCGGGGCGGAAGTATTCAGACATGGTGTCGATAGACACATCTGTTCCCGTTGGCTTCATATATATGAGGAGAAATTCACTGCCTGCACTGGGCAGGTATTCCCCAAAGGATTCCACAACATTGCTCTGCATTTCAAATTCACCCACCGGGGTATTTACCGTGTAGGTTTTATCGCATCCGCACAGGACAACAATGACCAGCAATACCAAGATGATGGACTGTGTTAACTTTTTGTTCATAGCTACCCCCAGAATATTGTATTATAATTATAATTGAATGGCTACATTTGTGCAAGTATGAATTTAGCAAGAATAGAAAAATTTGTTTTTTATGGGTTGTGATTCGATGATAGAAACAATACGACAAATGGCAAAATCCCTTGAACTAGACGATACCCGCTTTGCAGGCAATCAGATTGTGCTGTTTAAGGCATACACCCCTGCTGCTCCTGCGCCCAAGGGCATGCTACACGTTTCCCAATATTACCCTGCCTCCAACAGTGCCTATTTTGCAGCCAAGGCTTTGTGTCAGCAGTTAAACGAACTGGGTTTAGAAGCGCAACACGACACCAAAACACATGCAAAGGCCATCGCCCTTAAAACCGGAGGATTCATTGGGGACAACTCCCTGTATTTCCACGAAACATTGGGCTCAACGGTGTGCATTCAGATCATCGAAACGAATCGTTCCTTTGAGCAAGGGGAGGCGAAAAGTTCAACCGTGGAGTGTCACCACTGCGGCGCTTGCCAAACCGCTTGCCCCACAGGTGCCATCATAGGGGGGCAAACCGATTACAATCTGTGCATTCGGCAGCACTTGTTTCACGACCTTCCACTACAGATCCAAAAGCATGTGTATCAACTGTTTGGGTGTGAGCTGTGCCAAAGGGTGTGCCCGTTAAATAATAAGGAAGAAGAGGAAAGATTACCCAAGGGTTACCCCATAGAGGATGTTCTCTTGGGGGTATATCATGAAGAAATAAAACGAACTTGCGGCAAGAACGTAGCCAAACCGGGTTACATTCAGGCGCAAGCTCGGATGATTCTTGAAAATCAAGGTGTATGATTTATGAGAGCATGTAGTCGCTGCACTCGGTGCAAAGGCCCTGATTGTCCTCGTAGCATGTTTTGCACATATAGGCATTGCAGTTTTTGCAGGTTCTGACTGTCTGTGAATCCAGTCCGCAGTTTGAACAATTGTTGTATTCCATGTGTTTCTCCAAGTTTTATTTTTGATGTTATTATCTCTTGGAAGACCCATTCATATTCGATGATTCATAAAATGAACGGAGAATTTGTTATAGGCGGTGGTGGAAAGCCAAAATCTTGTATCGTTCCCTCAAAAACAAAGTTTGTATTTGACTTTTTTTAAGTATTACAATAATATAGTACCTAACAAAAAGTATTTGTCGAAAAGAAATGGAAGAATACATGAAGGTTCTGATCATATATTCCGAACGCTCGGGACACGGCCACAAAAGTATCAACGCTGCCATCTTAGACAGCCTCTCAAAATACGAAGAGATCACGGCCATCAGTGTCAACGGGTTTTCGTGGATGGGTAAAATAGGCCTGAAAACCGAAGGTTTCTACAATTTTATTATAAAACTCAATCCGAAGATTTGGGGAGCACTTTATTTCTTAGCCCAGCACAACGTGTTTTTAACCAATTTAGCCACAAAACTTTCCATTAAGAAACGGTTTTTGGCCCAAGTGCGGGAGTTTTCCCCCGACGTGATCCTCACTGTGCACGGCATGTTCAACCACGCCGCCAAGCAGCTTCTCATCAAAAACGGCTTGGATATCCCCTTGGTGTCGGTGTTGGCCGATATCGACGAGTTTGGCAAGGTGTGGTTTTCCCCCCTGTGCCACACGTATTTTTATCCCTCCGAAGAAACTCTGGAGCTTTTAAAAGTGTATGGATTAAAAGCCCAACAAAAGACAGAGTATATCAGCGGCATTCCCATTCGCCACGAGTTTCGCAGACAGCGCAATGCGACCAACCGAACCATCGATCAAGACAACTTAAAAATGCTCATATACTATCCAAAACCCCGGCTCAAGCCCCTGTATACCCTGCTGCACAAGTTGTTTGCACAAACCAATTTGCAGATTGAAATTATCACCGGGGAAGGGGGCAAGAATACGTATGCCAAAACCCGCATAGAGAATTTTATTGCGGAACATCAGTATGACAACCGGATTGTGACCTTTGGGTATGTTAAGAACATGCACGAACACATGAACAATGTGGATATCGTGGTGGGCAAGGGTGGCCCCAACGTCATCTACGAAGCGTGTACCTTGGGCGTGCCCATCATCGTATTTGAAACCCTGCCCGGCCAGGAAGTGCGCAACGGCGAATACGTGGAGCGCCACGGCCTGGGGCTTCACTGCTGCGGCATCGATGAAGTCTTTGCTCAAACCATGAAACTCATCGAAAACGACGCAAGGCTGCTCAAACAGTTGAGCCAAAACCAACTGAAACACACAGAGCAGGACAGCGCCGATATCATCGCACAAATATTATTTAAATCCTTTGTGGAAAAAGGAGAGTCGAATGCCTAAATCTGTTGTGTTTACGGGCGGGGGCAGTGCGGGACACGTGACCCCCAACTTGGCTTTGTTTCCCTATGTGACAAAGCTTAATGCGAAGATTCACTACATCGGTTCTAAAAACGGGATAGAAAAGGACATCGTCGGCAAGACGGATGTGCCCTACTACCCCATTTCTTCGGGCAAGCTGAGAAGATATTTTTCCTTAAAAAATTTCACCGATCCCTTCCGCATCCTTGCGGGTTACTCTCAGGCAAAAAAGATTCTTAAAAAAATAAAACCCGACGTGGTGTTCTCCAAGGGTGGGTTTGTCACCGTGCCGGTGGTGTATGCGGCTCACAGCCTAAACATCCCCGTCATCCTCCACGAGAGCGATTTTACCCCGGGTCTTGCTAATAAACTCAACATGAAAAAAGCGGATAAAATTTGCGTCTCCTTTGAAGATACCCTCAAACACGTGGGTTCTAAGGGGGTGTATACGGGTACTCCCCTGCGGCAGGAACTCTTTTTGGGAGACAAAGCCAAGGGGTTGTCCTTCCTTGGTTTTAAGGGTGAGAAGAGTGTGCTGCTCATTATGGGGGGCAGCTTGGGTGCCGTGGCCATTAACGAAGCGGTGGAGCGAGAGCTTTCAAAACTCACCGAAGTGTTCGACATCGCCCACATCCGGGGTGCGGGTAATATCAACCCCAAGGTGGATGTGAGCGGATACCGCCAGTTTGAATTTTTGTCCGAGGAATTACCCCACGTCTTTGCGGCAACCGATGTGATGTTGTCCCGGTCGGGGGCAAACGCCGTGTTTGAAATACTCGCCCTCAAGAAACCCGCCCTGCTCGTTCCCCTGTCCTTGTCTGCCAGCCGGGGGGATCAAATACTCAATGCAAAGTACTGCGAAAAGAAGGGGTATGCCAAGGTGCTGCCCCAAGAGGAACTTCAAAACTTATACCCCGAACTCCTCTCCCTCTACGCCGCCCGAAGTGGGTTTGCTGCCAAACTGAGCGAACTGGATTTATCCCAAGCGGCAAAGAATATTGCAGAATTAATCGGAGCGTACGTCAAATGAACCAAGAAATCGATATAAAATCTCTCTATATGAGCATTCCCGAAAACGGTCGGGAGAGTTTAAAAGAGCTGCTCAGCGTGGCCAAGAAAAAGTGCGGCAAGGACATTGTGTCCATGGAAGAGGAGCACCGGCACATTCTAGGTGCGCTCAAATCCGAAGATGCAAAGGCTCGAAAGAATGCTGCCATCCTGCTGGGTGCCATCGGTTTTCCCGCACAGGAAACCTTAATCCAAGCCATAAAGGAAGAGCAGACCCAGTTTGTCATCCCCTCCATGCTGCTCACCCTGGGTAAACTCAAGGGGGAGGAAGCACACGAATTTTTAAAGAATTATCAGCCAAAGGCCACGGTGGACAAACACCGCAGCGAGGAGCAAAGTGCCCTCACCTTAGCTCTTAAAAATTTTGAAACAGCAAAACCCGAAAAACCAAATATATTAAATCAGCAACTCTTTTTACTCACAGCACGGGGACACAGCGATTTAACTGCCGAAGAGTTGGAAGAGCGGGGTTATTCCTTCAACCAGCACAAGCAGTTGGAAGATTGTTTAACCGTGAAACTGCCCTCCTTAAAGGAGCTGATGAAGATACGAACCTTTATGAACGCACTCATCTCCCTGGGGCGGTGTAGTGTTGCGGAGGTTCCTAAGTTTTTTTCCTCCCGGCAGTTGTTCAACCGATTAAAAGGAATTTTTGATGAAAAGACCCAGCTGAACTACCGGTTGGAGATCGCTGGGGACAAAATTTCCAAAGAAGAGCACGTCAAGCTCATGGCGGGAATTGTGGAGTCCCTGCCCCACTACTTAAACAATCCTTCCGCCTATTCCTTTGAAATTTTATGCATGGTGAAGGGGGAGGATGTATTTAGTTTTGTGAAACTTCCCCAAGCATTCGACACCCGGTTCCAATACCGCAAAAATGCCCTGCCCGCCAGCATCAATCCCACCACGGCTGCTGCCATTATGCGCTACTCCTACCCGTACCTCAAGCGAGACGGAAACGTGTTGGATGCCTTTTGCGGCACAGGCACTATGCTCATTGAGCGGGCAAAGCTGAAACCTGCGGGAGCGCTGCTGGGTGTGGATTTTTCCAAGGAAGCGGTGACATTTGCCCGGGAGAATGCAGCTATTGCCAAGGTGAACGCAAAGTTTTTACAATCGGATATTTTAAAGATGGAGAAGAAGTCGGGGTTTGACGAAGTGATTTCCAACATGCCCTTTGGGCATCGGGTTTCTTCCCACGCCCAGAACAAGGACTTATACGAGGGGTTTGTGGAGAAGTTGTTTGAGTTACTCAACAACAACGGCAGGGCGTTTCTCTATACCAACGACAAGGTGTTGCTCCGAGATACGCTAAAGTTTAACGGGCATTTCAAGACCATTGACGAGGCGGTGTTTGCGTCGGGTAACATACATGCCAGTTTGTTTATTATTCAAAAGAACTAATTCGTTTTCTTGGGGTGTTGCCCCATACCCCACCAAAGGGTATTTTTGAAAAAATACCCTTTGGAAACCTAAAAACTTTTTATCGCAAAGCTCACGGTTTGCTAATACAATGCTATATTACCCCCCATACAAGGGGTGCAGGGACTCAGTCCCTGCCTCGGGGGTCACAGGGGGACGAGCAGTCCCCCTTAAAATACAAAAAACCAAAATTTTGATTTTTTGTTAGAAAATTTATATGTAGTAATTGTTAACAAAATATTCGATATATTGCAATTATAATTGCAAATATGCTAAAATTTTGTTACGGAGGCATATAAATATGAAACGTATATTGATTTTACTTTTTGTTGTGGTCTTGATATTCGCCCAAGCAATCCCTGTCTTGGCTGTCAAATCAGAAACATATCCCGAATTACCCTACTTTAACTCCGATGTAGAACCCGAGGACATGCACATGCCCATGCTGGACTGGAGCGCAAGAGCTCCCAGAACGGCCTTGAGTGCCACCCCAGCAAAATCCTACATCCGAGTCATGCTGTCCACATTAGGTGCAAACCCAGCCACTTCCCCCGCACGGGACGTTCAAACTGTCATATTTAACGGCAAGTACACCGCATATGTAAACGGTGTTGCAAAATTTAATATGCAGCCGGCTACGGCCTATACGCTGGTGCGCACAGGTTCAGCCGTGGACCTTCGGCTGGGCAGTACAACCATCGTTTCGGGTAACCCCATAGAATTTCGGGAGCACGAAAACGGCTCCGCCAACTACTTTACCATTTCGGGTACCCCGGGCACCAACTATCCGGGCGATCTGTTTGTGCACAATGCAACCTTGGAATACAGCGATTCATCCGACTATTCCGCCCTGTTTTGCATCAACAGATTGTACATTGAAGACTATTTAAAAGGGGTGGTTTCCAACGAAATGCCCTCTTCCTTCCACATAGAGGCCATTAAAGCCCAAGCCCTCACCGCCCGCACCTATGCCGCATACCGCATACGCCCCTCCAATCCCATCTTCGACATTTGGGATTCCACCAAAAGCCAGGTGTACAAGGGCAAGTACAACAACACCAGCAACGCAAATACGGCCATCGAACAAACGGCACGGCAGGTGATCACTTACAACGGCTTACTCATCGACGCTACCTACAGCGCCTCCAACGGGGGACAAACCAGCCTATCCTCCATTCGCTGGTCGGCCAGTTATCCCTTTGAAAAACTCACCGAAGACCCATACGACCGGGAGTACGTGTTAAACAGCATCGCTGCTAACAGCAAGTCCTACGGCGAGCGGGTGGACTTTTTAAGAGTTCCCGGAGGCAGTACGGCTGCACCCTACAAAACCCTGAGTCAAAATGCGCTAGGTGGAGTGGCCATTAACGATCTCACCATGGAAGTTGCAGCGTACAACACCTATAAATTCCCCGCAGGCACTTGTTCCACTTATTTCACCGACTTAAAAGTCTCTGCCAACAGCGCAAGTAAAGTGGGCAACATTTATTACAAAGATTTATACATCAGCCCCTCCACGGGTAAACCCTATGGTTATTTCACAAACGGCAGTTTGTCCCAGTATTGGCTGATTGAAAACGCAGACTCCTACACCCTGCTCCACGCACGGTTCGGACACGCCATCGGCATGTCTCAGGTGGGTGCCCATCAAATGGCCAGTGCCTATGGCAAAACTGTAAATGATATCATCAACTTTTATTACACCAACGTGGCCATCACCGAGAGCGGTGAGATCGGTGCAAAGGAACCGTTAACCCCTCAACCCACGTTCTCCACCGACTACACGGTGACGTTGGCGTTGCCCCAAAACCTTGGCAACAGCTACACCGTGAACGTAGACGGTGCGGACGTGCCCTCGGCGAACATCACAAATAGCGGCAACAACATAAGCTTTAAGTTAAAAGACGGTTCGGCTAAGGTGGTCACCCTCTATACCTATACCCCCCACGAAACCCTCAAGGATATCCTCTATCCCACGGGCATGCACGTGTACCTGCTCACCTATCTGCCCAGCGGATACAGTGCGGTTTACGTGCCCGAATTTAAAGATTTACTCACCTATCACGGATTTGCCGTGCGCATCACCGGTAAAACGGGCATGCGGGTGATATCGGGAATTGGGGAGAGTGTGAAGAACAACCTTAAGACAAACGGTTACAACGGGTTTAAACTCAAGGAATACGGCACCGTCTCCATGAAAACTTCGGATAACAAGACGTATCCCTTAGTCATCGGGGGAACCAAGGTGTTAAACCCAGGAAAGGCTTATTATATAAGCGGCAACACGGTGTACGACACGGTCTATGCAACGGCAAACGGCAGAGTGCAGTTCACCTCAGTGCTCACCGGCCTGCCCAAGGAGGAGTATGCAAGCGATCTCTCCTTTAGGCCGTACATCATCTTACAGAAGAACAACGAGACCCTCACCATCTATGGCCCTGTGGCCCAGCGCAGCTTGTATGCCGTGGCTACCCTAGTGAACAACTATGCGGTGGGTACAGATGCGTATAACTTTTTAAAAGCCATTACAAATTATGTGGAGAGTATTTCGAGGTAAAAATATGAAAAAATTGTGTATACTACTATTGAGTGTTACAATCCTGTTGTATGGATGCAGCTTACCCGGGGGAGCGCCCCAAATCGACGTGGTGCAAGGGGAGCAGGGTGAACCCACCCCCGAACCAACTGTGGAGGAAACCCCCGAACCGACCGAAGATTTAGAAGCGCCCGAGGGAGACGGAACGGACGGTGAAGCGCCGGAGGAAACCCCCGAGCCAACAGAAACGCCGGAGGAAACCCCCGAACCTACGCCCAAGCCAACCGTAAAACCTACGGCAACACCAAAGCCAACGGTGAAACCCACGGCAACAGTAAAACCAAGCCCCACCCCCACCAAGACGCTGACACCCAAGGCAACACCCACCCCCACCCGGACGCTGACGCCCACGGTGAAACCAAGCCCCACCCCCACCAAGACGCCCGTGCCCACCCCGGTGATTACGCCTACGCCCACCAGCACCCCCGCCCCAACGCCCACACCCACCACATCCACAGGTTCGGGGGACGGCGGAGACATCGAGTGGTCGAATACGGTGAATTAATGGCTGTTTGTTCTATCAGAATGTGATAGGCATAGAATTACACAAACAAAAGAAAGAGACATTAAGACATTTGACTAAATGATTGAGAACATAATACTGATTGCTCTTGGCTTTGTGATTATGCTGGGAGCAATCATCCTTTACGGACGGTTGAGCAGAAGTATGCAATTGGTGACCGAGCGTTTGGATGGATTTTCCATCTTCCTCTTTCGCACCTATATTGTATTAATGCTCTTTTTTTTACTGGGTTACGGCTATTTCGGTTATTTGCTCTACTACAACATCGAATACGACTTTATTCTTTTAATCAGCCTCATCTTTTTCTTTGGGGCAATCTTTGTGTTTATCGGCATGGTGGTGCAACTTCGCCTGACTAGGTGCATTTTTAACTCCAACGCAGAAATGATCAACACCCTCATTGGGGCAGTAGAGGCCAGAGACGTAAACCTAAAGGGGCACTCCCACCACGTGATGTTACTCTCCATGCTCATTTATGATCGCATGAACAAACAAATGCGGGGAGAGCTGAACAGACAAAAGTTGGAATACGCAGCCATTCTCCACGATTTGGGAAAAATGGGCATTCCCGAAAACATTCTCAACAAACCTGCCAAGTTAAACGACGAGGAGTGGCAGATCATCAAGCAACATCCCCAGATTGGCGTGGACATTCTTTCAAAAATCAAGGGGATGACTGAAATTCAAAACTATGTGAAATATCACCACGAGCGGTTGGATGGTCTGGGTTACTACGGGGTTAGAAGCAACGAAATTCCCCTGGCATCCAAGATTATTTGCATTGCAGATGCCTATTCGGCAATGGTGATGAAGCGATCCTACAAAAATGCACTGTCCCATCAAACGGCCTTAAGCAACTTATTGTCCGGAAAATCCACTCAATTCGATGCCTATTTACTCTCGGTATTCGAAAGTGTTCCAGAGGAGGAGTTGGAGGACATCATGTTTAGAGTGCGCTCCAACGCCGGTTCCCGCAAAAAAAGGCACCACAACCTATATTAATTGTAAACAAAGGAATCAACAATTGCCCCTCTCGACAAATTATGCCAACTATGGTTTAATATAGGAAAAGAGAACAAACAACCAAATCATAAACGTTAGTGGATATGAACGTAAAAGAATGTTTAATGACTACTTGTGCCGTAAGTGAAACGGCGGAATGGAGTTTGTTGTGAAGAGAATACTGTTGTTTACCCTTGCTTTTGTACTGCTTCTTGGATGTGCACCCGACCCAGTTGCCGAGGTGATCGCCCCGGCGGAAACCCCCGAACCGGAACCCACCCCCGAGCCAACCCCCGAACCTGTTGAAAACCTCGTTCCCGCCCTCAGCGATTCCATTCAGGGACAACGCTACAAGTCCCGGGTGGGGGAGATGAACATTCGCTCCACCCCCGATACCCATGCGGACACCAACATTGTGGGGACGCTGGGATACGAGGAAAATGTAATCGTCATTGGCGAGAGCGGAGATTTTTATGAAATCGCCATGGAGGGGGGAACCACTGCCTTTTGTTTTAAATCCTATATGGTCAAGGCGGACAAGACTCTATACGCCAATTTAAACAAAAAGACCCAGCAGGCGGTGGATGCAAGCGGCAATCTGCTGTTTGAAAAAGACGGGGTCACCCCTGTGATGCTGGTGAGTGATTTAGTGGACATTCGGTTGTTTGTGCCCTCGGCGGAGATAAACTTGGTGTTTGCAACGGAGGAGAATTTCTTTAAAGAAAAGTTTTATAAACGCTCGGTGCCCCTGTTGCAGAGTTCCACGGCGGGTAAGTTAGCTAAGGCAGCAGACGAGTTTTACAAAAAGGGGTACACCATCAAGATACTGGATGCGTATCGCCCTTCGTCGGTGGAGCAGAAGATTTATACGTTCGTCAACGATGCAAAGGTTGTGCCCAACCCGGCTGGAACCCCTTCGGTGCACAGCATGGGAGGGGCGGTGGACATTGTGGTTCTTGGGGAGGGTATGGATTTACCCGAGCCTATGGCCTTTGATGCAACTGCCCGCCGGGACAATCCGGCCTTCACCCCCGAGCAAAAGAAGAACATAGACTATATTACCGAGGTGATGGAGAAGGCTGGTTTTAAGGGTGTTGAGCAGGAGTGGTGGCATTTTGAGGACACGGCTTCTTCTAAGTTTTTGGTTACCGATTTAGACTTGAACAAGATCAACATGGCTGCACAATAGGCTTTTCTTGGGGCTCCCCAAACCCCCAGGCAGGGCGCTGCCCTGCACCCGCAAGGGGGAATGGTTCCCCCTTGACCCCTCTTTAACGCAAAAGCTCACGCTTTTGCTAAGGTTACTTAATATTTAGCCTTAGCAAAGCGTGAGCTTGCGACATAAAGTTTTTGGGTTTCCAAAGGGTATTATTTTAAAAATACCTTTTGGCAGGGTGTGGGTGGAACCCCACAAAAACAGACTTAAGCGCCACCGCGCAGCGCGTCCTGCAAATGCGCCGCAATGATGTTATACGCCTTTTTGGCAACCTCACCCGAGCAAATTCGCTCCGATAAACAGGGCAAAAACTTCAAAATCAACTCCTCTGGAATATCCACACCGTTTAAATTGAGAATCAATTCGTCTATGGCCGTATCAAAAGAAACGTCAAGGTCGTTGGGATCCTTGTTCAGCATCTCCCCAATGCCCGATGTTGTAAACCCACTGCCAAGCAACTCCTCCTCAATGCAGCCAAGGGCTAGGAGCACCTGCCGCAAGGCCTTGTTCAGCCCCGTACCTACGAGGGAATACGAACGACTGTCCACAATCAGTGCCCGCATGGTTGCAGGCAGGGCAGACTCATAGGCCTGTCTTAAAACACTGTCGTTGTACCCCTTAAGAGACACAGCTATGTTTGACACATCCCCATGTTCACACAGGGTTCTTAGCAGTGTAAAGGTTCGCTTGGCTATGACTTGAGGTGCTAAATCGGTTTCGTCCAGCAACGGCTTGGTGGCATCTATGTGAAAAAATGTATATCCCGCACGGGCTGCACTCTCAACAAGCCCACAGGCGTTTTCCATGGCAAGGGATTCAATTTCATTCACAAAGGGTAACAACCCCAACCGATACCCCCCGATGAACAGACGGTCTGTGTGAAAGGAACAATCTTCTGCAATGTTCACAACAAAATCAACAAAATCTCCGGGGTTTAACCCGCTCTGCCCCCCAAACTGATCCACCGCCTTGGAATCTGCCAAGACAATCGCAGCTTGCTCCTCTTTTAAAAATGTGAGATATGCTTCAATAATCAGGTCGTTACACGTGCAGATGATCAATGGATGGTTTGAAAGAATGGTTTTAATATTCAACATGATACTGCCTCCGCTTGAAAAATTGGGACAGATAGTAAGGTCACATTACACCTAAAATAATACAAAATATTTGGTTTGTCAAGCCAAAACAAAAGAGGCAGTCACGTATGTAATCCTGCCTCATGGTGCGTTGTGTTGTGTTTAGTCCTCAACGATCGCTTCACTCGGGCAGCAGTCTGCACAAGCGCCACAGTTAATGCAGGTATCTGCATCGATTGCGTATTTAACGTCGCCTTCGCTGATTGCGTTGACAGGGCATTCATCGATGCATGCTCCGCATGTAACGCAAGCATCTGTGATTTTATAAGCCATGTTTTGCACCTCCATTCAATATTGACCCTTATGTTGTATCACATGATTATAGAAAATGCAAGTGTTTGCGTGAAAACGCTGGTAAAGAAATTGTTACAAGAGTGAATTTTTGTTGAAATGAGTGGAAATACCATATATAATACTAACCATAATAGTTTTGTGAGGTATTAATATGGAGCTAAAAATACAAAAAAACCTTTCGCCAAAATTAAAATATACCGATGAAGATGCCCTGGGTTTTGGACAGATTTTTACAGACAACATGCTGCTCATCGACTACACGCCCGAAAACGGGTGGGGAAATGCCCGGGTTGTGCCCGAGGAGAACTTCCCCATGTCGCTGTCTTCCATGGTGTATCACTACGGGCAAGCAACCTTTGAGGGCCTCAAGGCCTATAAATGGGAGGACGGCACCATCGCCCTGTTCCGCCCCTGGGAAAACCTGCGGAGAATGAACCGTTCCAATGCACGGCTGTGTATCCCCGAGTTCGACGTAGACGGTTTCTTAGAGGCCATGTACGAGCTGATTCGCATCGAAAAGAATTGGATTCCATCTAAAGAGGGTACTTCCCTCTACATTCGTCCAACCATCATCGCCACCGATCCCTTCCTTGGGGTTCGTCCCTCTGCCAACTATCTCTACTTTATCATCCTCTCCCCCGTTGGCGCATACTATAAGGGAGGGCTTGCCCCCACGAAGATTTTGGTGGAGAGCCAGTACGTCCGTGCAGCGGTTGGCGGCTTGGGCGAAGCAAAAACACCGGCCAACTACGCCTCTTCCTTAATCGGTTCTATGAAAGCAAAAGAAGCCAAGTGCGATCAAGTTTTATGGCTGGATGCACGGGAAAACAAATACATCGAAGAAGTTGGTTCCATGAACATCTTCTTTAAGATTAACGGAGAAATCATCACCCCCGAATTGTCCGGCTCCATTCTGCCCGGCATCACCCGGGACAGCGTGATCACTCTGGCGAAAAGCATGGGGTATACCGTATCTGAACGAAAGATATCCATCGACGAAATCATCGCCGCACACAGTGCGGGCACTTTAGAAGAGGTGTTTGGCACGGGCACGGCAGCCGTTGTCAGCCCCGTTGGCACCCTTTCCTATCAGGGTAATGAATATGTTGTAAGCGGTGGAGAAATGGGCGAAACTTCTAAAAAGTTCTACGATACCCTCGTGGGCATTCAATACGGAAGGATTCCCGACAAATTTAACTGGATCAAAAAGATCAACTAACTGGAGGGATCAATTTGAAAAAAATTTTCTTGATGCTGTTGGCTGTGCTGATGGTGGTGGGTTTACTGCCCGTTACCGTTTCGGCAGCCCCCGGCATAACGCTCACCGTAACCCCAACCCCCGGATCGCTCACCGAACCGGGTAACGTTTCCTTTGCGGTTTCGGTAAAAAATACTGGGGACACAGACGTGAACAACGCACGGGTGACGGCCGAAAACGGCACCTATGCCGTTGATCTGGGCACCATTACCCCGGGAGACACCAAATCTGAATACATCGTGCTCTATATATCCGAGGACATGTTTGGCAAAAGCATTCCCTTTAAGGCCACGGCGGAGGACAGCAACGGCACGACCGTTGAGAGTTCCAAAAGCTCCAAGGTGACCAAGAGCGGGGGAGATGTGAAAATTGTGGGGAGTTGCTCCTCCAACAAAACATCCACCGCTGCGGGGGGTAAGATTGCCGTAACGTTCACCGTGGAAAACCAAGGGGGTGTGGATCTAACCAACGTTCGCTTGTCCATTCCGCCAGTCAACGGGGGCAAGACCATCACCAACGCCTTTAGTTTGACCACTGGCGCAAAGCGTTCCTTCCCCTATGAGTTCACCATCAACGAGGACACGGAAATTGTACCCACCATTAAATATACGGCCAACGGCGTAGATGGGGAACAAACCCTAAACGCCAAGAAGTTCACCATTGCCAACCCCAAGCTGGAGTTAAAGCTTTCGGTAGACAACAAGGAGCCAAAACCCGGAGACACCGTAACCTTTACTGTGGAAGTAAAGAATGCGGGAAATGTGAACCTGTCGGAAATTAAGGTGTATGACTTTAACCAAAGCCAAGTGACCTTAAAATCTGCCACTCTCAAACCGGGTACCACCACCACGGCCACCCACCAGATGGTGATCAACCAGTCCACCAACGCTGTGTTTACAGCAACGGCCAAGGACTCCGATAACCAGATTTCCAACTATTCCTCCAACCAGCTCAAAGTGGGCACACCCATCGATCCAACCAAGGTTGGGGTGACCTTGAGCGTTAAGGCAAACAAAAGCCAGTTGGATACGCCGGGAAAAGTGCGGTTGGAAGTGACTGCGGTAAATTCAGGAGAATATCAGCTCACCAACCTAGTGGTCATTGAGGACACCTTGGGTGAGTTTGGCACAGCCATCACCATTGGCGTTGGAGAAGATAAGTTATTTTCCAAAGAAGTGGATATTTCCGATACCAAGACGTTTCAATTTAAGGCAACCTATAAAGATATGGACGAAGCGGAGTACAGCGCAACCGCTGAGCCCCTGACCATCGAAGTGCTTCCCCCTGTTCAGGAGCCGGAAGAGGAAGAGATTCCTCAGGAAACCCCTGCACCTGCGGAAACGAGTGGAAACGGCACGATTATCACCATTATTATTGTGATTGTGGTGCTGATTGCTGCAGTTGTGGTGGCACTGATTCTGCTAGTGCGCAAGGAAAAGATGAACAGACGGCCTTCAGGCGGAGGTGGGTATCCCACTGGCGGGCGCAGCAGCAGTACACCTCGGTCGGGTTCCAGACCCCAAGGACCAAGGCCACCGCCCCCAGCCGGACCGAGACCTGGTTCGGGTTCTGGTTCAAGCGGCACAAGGCCGAGACCGCCTGCACCGCCCTCCGGTGGATCCAGGCCAACGGGCAGTGTAACTAGGGCGCCTCAGGGCACCAGGCCTAGGCCGCCACAGGGAACGCCGCCCAAGTCGGGGGGTACGCCCGGCGAGTTTAAGCCACGCTCCAAGTCTAATTTTAAGGGAGATTTATAAGTTCAACGGGAGACAACACGTCTCCCGTTTTTTTATGGGCTCTACCCACGCCCGCAAGGGGGAATGATTCCCCCTTGACCCCTCTTAACGCAAAAGCGAACGCTTTTGCTAATATCTTATATACAATACCCTAGCAAAGCGTTCGCTTTGCGACAAGAAGTTTTTGGGTTTCCAAAGGGTTTTTTTTCAAAAATACCCTTTGGTGGGGTTTGGGGTGGAACCCCGAACAAACAATATGGTGCAAAGTGTGAAGCTATATAAAATACTTGCAAATGTGCGAATAATAAATTATAATTGTACATAATAGCGTTTTCGGAGAGAACAGTGAGTATTTTGACGGTTAAGGGCAGATCCCATGAGAAAATCGAAATCATGGTTAACAACAATGTGGAATTTGATTCAATCCTCTCGGAGTTAACCCTTCGCATGGAAAAAATGAAATCCTTCATCGGAGATTACGCCCCTCAGTGTCAGATTGCCGGAAGGGAATTTACCCCCGATGAGCGTCAAAAATTGAGTGCACTGCTCAAAAACCAGTTCGGCATTTCCAAGCTTTTTTTCGCCAAAAAGAAAGAGGAAAAGCCCGAAAAACGGGAAAAAGCAAAGCAGACGCAACCCCCTGAAGAGGAGAAACAAAACAATATTTCCGGGGAAATGGCAGATCAGCGGGAAAACATTCAATATTTCGATGCAAAATCCATCTTTGTGCGCAAAACCGTGCGCAGCGGCCAGAGGCTGGAGTGCGAAGGCGATATTGTTGTTCTGGGGGATGTGAACCCCGGTGCAGAGCTGATCGCTGGAGGAAACATCGCCGTTATGGGCACCCTTCGGGGCTTAGCCCACGCAGGCGCTACGGGCCGCAGCGATGTGATCATCACGGCCATTAACTTGCGCCCCAAGCAGTTGCGCATTAGTTCCAAGATAACCATCTTTCCCGATGAAGATTCGGATTTTCCCGAATATGCAGCGCTTTTTGAAGATAAGATCGTTATCAACAGAGTATAAATTTTTCATTGTCATTTGGAGGAATATATGGAGAAGGTCATTGTTGTCACTTCGGGAAAAGGCGGAGTGGGCAAAACAACCACAGTTGCAAATTTGGGCGCAGCCCTTGCTTTAAACGGCAACCGGGTGCTCCTGATGGATACCGATATCGGCCTTAGAAATTTGGACGTGGTACTTGGCTTAGAGAACAGAATAGTGTATGATTTAGTTGATGTTGTGGAAGGCAGTTGCCGGCCAAAACAAGCCATCATCAAGGATAAACGGTTTGAAGGGTTATACCTTCTGCCTGCCGCACAGACCCGGGACAAAATGGCGGTATCCCCCCAGCAGATGCGCGATCTCATCGACGATTTAAAGGACGAATACGACTTTGTTTTAATCGACTGCCCCGCGGGCATCGAACAAGGTTTTAAGAATGCCATTGCAGGCGCTCAGTCGGCCATTGTGGTGACGGTGCCTGAGGTTTCTTCGGTGCGGGACGCAGATCGGATTATCGGCTTGCTGGCGGCAAACGAAATCGACGATATTGCCCTTTTGATCAACCGTATACGCCCCAACTTGGTGCGTCGGGGGGACATGCTGGATATCGACGATACCTTGGAAGTGCTGGGGCTGGATTTAATCGGCGTGGTACCCGACGATGAGGTGATTATTCGCTCCACCAACATGGGCGAACCGGCAGTGGCGGACAAGCGTTCGCTGGCGGGGCAAGCGTTTCGCAACATTGCCAAGAGGTTATTGGGGGAAGACGTTCCCATGCTGGATCTCGATGATTCGCCCAAGTTATTCAGAAAGCGCAGGGCAATGAAGTAGGAGGGACTATGAAGAGCAAGAAGAGCAACGTCGTTGCCAGGGAGCGGCTCAAACTGGTGATCATACACGACAGGTACGGCAATGCTCCCGACAACAATATGATGAAGCTTATTAAACGTGATATAATGAACGTGATCTCCAATTATGTGGATGTGGACGAAAAGGATTTTGCCGTTGAGATCTCCCGGGTGAACGCACCCACGGGGGGCACCGGCACTCGGTTAATCGCCAACATTCCTATTGTTCGGGTTAAAAATTTAGGTAAAAACTGTTAAATCAAAAGCAGCAACTATGCTGCTTTTTTATTATTTTAAATTATATAAAAAATTGACCCCTAATAAGAGGGGTCAAGGGGGAATCATTCCCCCTTGCGGGTGCAGGGCAGAGCCCTGCTAAGGAATTACTTACGATAGCGTCTTGGGCGTGAAGGCACTGGTCACACTCACACCCTCCAAATCATACAACCTAGCCGTAAAATCAATCAACGCATCTGTCCCCATATTCACAATTAATGCCATGGTGGAAAACTCATCGCCATAGGGCACGCTGGCCTTTCCCGTAATGTGCGATGCGTATCTGGAAATAACCTCCTCCACCTGCGGCTCCGTCACCTTGGGGTTTTCCAGCACAACTCCCACAATCCCAACTTTCGTCTCCATAATAAACACACGTTCCTTTGTTTAAATATATGCTTATTATGAACCTATTTGCTGTTTTAATACTTTAATGGCCTCTTGCAACTGCACGTCATCCTCAGGATTTTGCTCCAGAACAAAGTTTGCATTGGACTTCACTTCAATGTCGGGCACAATGCCAATCTTGTTGATCATCCTGCCATTGGGCGTTAAATACACCGCTGTGGTAATTTTAACCCCTGCACCCGTCTCGGGAATGGAGATGATATCCTGCACCACACCCTTGCCATAGGTGGTCTCCCCAATGATTTTACCCCGGCCAAAGTCCTGCACAGCACCCGCTAAAATTTCCGATGCCGAAGCCGAATTCCCGTTTACTAGCACCACCAGGGGTATATCCCAAAAGTCTGCGTTCGATTCCTGCACAACTTCTTCCCCCGCCCTGTCTCGGGTGAAGAAAATTTTCCCCTCGGGCAGCAACATGTCGGCAATTTCTTTCACGGAGGTGAGCCGTCCTCCCGGATTATCCCGAATGTCGATGACTACCCCTTTCACTTCCTCAGCCTTCATATCTTCAATGGCTTTTGCAAACATTTCTGCACAATTACCCGTAAACTCAAAGATGCTGATAAACCCGATGTCGTCCTCCATGGTGTAGGCCACTTTGTCGATCTCCACCGGTCTGCGGGTGAGCACCTTGTCGGCAGTGGTCTCCCCCCGCTTTACGGTGAGTTTTACCTTGGTGCCGTCCGGCCCCCTCATCTTCTCGGCTGCCATCTCGGTGTTGAACCCCACAATGATCTCGTCGTTCACCGCAATGACTTTGTCGCCCGGGGCGATATCCGCCTCAAATGCAGGAGAATCCGCAAACACTTGGTTTACGGTGATCACACCGTCCGTGCGGTCTTGCAGAATGGTGATACCCAGTCCGGTGAACACGCCGTCCAACTTGTCGAACAGGCTGGTAAACTCCTCTTTGGTGAAGTATACCGAATAGGGATCGTTGAGTGAACGCACCAACCCCTTCTTTGCCCCTTCCAAGAGTTGATCTCGGTTGGTATCGTCGTAGTAGTAATTTTCAACAATCTGTTCCACTTGGTTTAAGTCGGAGTAGCGCATCAAAAGATTATACTGGTCGTTGGAAATATATATCTCCCCTGCGGCGTTGCGCTCGCTGCGCACAAAAAAATAGGTGAGCATAAACGTGATGAAACAGCAGGTGACAGTGATGATGGTCAGCCAAACAAGTGCATTTTTTTTGCTAATCATATTTGCTCCTTACGAGTTCTAATTTTATCAACAATAATTTTTTGTAAAACCAATACGCATATCATTATAACATATACTTTTTTAAAAATAAATATGCTAATTTGTTGCTTCCTGTTGTGTCCTTGGTTGACATTGGAAGTGCCCAGTTGTATAATAAACGTAAAGAGCACACCGGGTGAACGGTCTGCTCCGAAAATTATGGGAAATTTTAGAACAGCCGTTCAGGGACTATGGCGGCTGTTCTTGCTATTATCGGTTCTTTCGCTGCTTGATTGCAACGATTAAGGCGATAACGGATACTAGGAGTTGCAGCAGATTCACTGCTAAACTAAAATCCATCATATCACCCCCAATCTTTTGTGATTGAGGAGCATCAACCGTCCACCATAGGTGCACTCTCTACCCATTCAATATACCATATTTCAACAATTTTTGCAATGTTGCAATATTTTTTTATGCACACCGTTGAAAACGTTGACAAATTCAAGACGATATCTTTTAATAGAATCATGAAGATTAAAAAAGGCGATCAATTGCTGTTCATAAACGGCGAAGAAGTAAAAGATACCATCGACTACTCCTTTTTCTTAGCCCAGGAAAATCTGGACGTGGTGCTCCTGCGCCGAGGGAGAGAAGTGACGGTACATAACGTTTCGGGTCATGAACTGATGTACGCTTCCTTTGAGGACGATTTATCGGTGAAGTGCTGCAAAAACAACTGCATTTTCTGTTTTGTCAGCCAACTGCCCAAGGGTATGCGTAAAACCCTCTATTTTAAAGACGACGATTGGCGACACTCCCTGCTGTTTGGCAACTACGTGACCCTCACCAACTTAACCGACGAAGAGCGAATCTATGACAGGTGTGCCCATCCCCTGTACATTTCGGTGCACACGGTGGATGAAACCTTGCGCAAACAAATGCTGGGGAACCCCTCTGCCCCCGATATCAAACCCATCCTCAATCGGTTTTATGAAAAGGGCATCACCTTCCACGCCCAAGTGGTGTTGTGCCCCGGGTTTAACGACGGGGAAGTGCTCCAGGAAACCATGGAATACCTCCACTCCCTACACCCCGTTTGCAGGAGTTTGGCGGTGGTTCCCGTGGGGCTGACCCAGTTCCGTGGAAATCTTACACAAATATGTGAAATAGATATGAACGTTGCAACAGACACCCTTGGCGCTATTGAAAACTTTGCAAAGAGGGTGTATAGTAAGGACGGTACGTCCTTTGTTTTTGCATCGGACGAGCTGTATATTAAGGCGGGGCAAAAACTCCCTTCCTATGAATATTACGAAGACTTTTGCCAAATTGAAAACGGGGTGGGGTTAATCGCCCAAACTCTACGGGAAGCGGACTATGCCTTGAGCCGATGTGCCCTGGCACCCCACCGCACTGTGAGTTTTGCCACCAGCGTGGATTTTGCACCGTTTTTGCAGCAGTATTTGCAAAACGTGCACGAAAAACTTTCTATGGACTTTCGTGTATATCCCATAGAAAACGAATTTTTTGGCAAGAGTATCACCGTTGCGGGATTACTCACGGCAAAAGATGTGATTCAAAAGCTCAAGGGACAACCCTTGGGAGATATTCTCCTGCTGCCCCCGGCTATGTTTGCGGCAAACGGTTTCACCTTAGACGATTTAACTGTTTCGGATATTGAACAGCAATTGGAGATACAAATAAACACAGACGGAATCGAATATTATTTACTTAAGGAGTGAAGATGAGCAAGCCATTGGTGGCCATCGTGGGCAGACCCAACGTGGGAAAATCCACCTTTTTCAATAGAATTGTGGGGCATCGCATATCCATCGTTGCCGATATCCCCGGCGTCACCCGGGATCGCATTTATGGAGATGCAGAGTGGGTGGGCGTTCCCTTCACCCTCATCGACACAGGGGGAATTGAACCGGACAGCCAGGAAATTATCCTCTCTAACATGCGGATGCAGGCGGAACTCGCCATTGAAACCGCACAGGTGATTTTATTTTTCACCGATGCAAAAGAGGGGCTCACCGGGGCAGACCACGACGTGGCGATGATGCTTCGCCGAACAAAAAAACCTGTGATTCTCGTTGTAAACAAGGCGGATACCTTAAAGGACGAAATGGGTGCCTATGAGTTTTATGCACTGGGGTTTGAGAGCATGTTTCCCATCTCCTCCTCTCAAGGGTTGGGTTTGGGTGATCTGCTGGATGCCGTGGTCTCCCACTTTCCAAAGGGAGAGGCGGAAGAAGAAGAGCGCATAAAAATTGCCATTGTGGGCAAACCAAATGCAGGGAAGTCTTCGCTGGCGAACAGGATTTTAAACCAAGAGCGCTCCATTGTCACCGACATTGCGGGCACCACCCGAGATGCCATCGACACACCCTTTGAAAAGGATGGAATTCTCTACACCATCACCGACACTGCCGGCATGCGCAAGAAGGGTAAAATCGAGCACGACAGCATCGAGCGCTACAGCGTGATCCGCTCCCTCAACGCAGTGAGCCGAAGTGACGTGGTGATTTGTATGCTGGATGCCAGCGAGGGAATCACCGAACAGGATCTCAAAATTGCGGGATATGTGGAGAGCGAGGGTAAACCCTGCGTCATTGCTGTGAACAAGTGGGATCTCATTAGCAAAGATACCTACACCGCCAACGAGTTTACAAAAAAGATACGGGATGAATTCAAGTTTTTACCCTACGTGAATATTTGTTATATAAGCGCAATAAACGGCCAGCGGGTGAGTAAACTCTTTGATTTAGCAAACGAAGCGTTAAATAATGCCAAGAAGCGCATCACCACCGGGCTGTTAAACGACTGTGTGCGGGAAGCCATCACGGCATCCGAACCTCCTTCCAAAAACGGACGAAGGTTGCGCATCTACTACGTTTCCCAAGTGGACGTATGTCCGCCAAAGTTTTTATTGTTTGTAAACGATGTGGAGCTTTTGCACTTTTCATACAAGCGGTATTTGGAAAATTACTTGCGAAAGACGTTCGATTTCACAGGGACACCCATTGTGCTCACCCCACGGCCTAAGAAGGGCGATGCAGAGTAAAACAACAAACGAATCACCATTGTTTCGTTGTGCATTATAAATTATTTGACTTGCGGAGGATAACATCATGAATATTTATGATATATTGTTTTTGGGACTGACGGCAGTTGTTGCTTATTTTTTGGGCTGTGTGTCTTTTGCCTACGTGCTCTCCACCGTTATGCTCAAGCGGGATATTCGAAAGTACGGCAGTGGCAATGCGGGCACAGCCAACATGCTGCGCAACTTTGGCTGGAAGCTAGGTCTGCTCACCTTCTTGGGGGACGGACTCAAGGGCGTTGCGTCCTGTTATTTGGGATATTTAATTGCTGGGCCTTTGGGTTCCTATGTGGCTGCCATTGCGGTGGTGTTGGGGCACATGTTCCCCATGTTTTTAAAGTTTAAGGGGGGCAAGGGCATTGCCACCTCGGCGGGTGTTGTGCTTTATTTAGCCTTTGACTACGGTATTTATGTGTTTGCCTTTGCAATTCTCTTAATCGCCCTGACAGCACGGGTTTCCGTTGGTTCCATTGCCGGGGTGACATTGGCTGCGGTATTTAGCTTTGTGTTTCGGCCAATTGACGTATATTTTCAAGGGACCATGGTGATTTTAGCTGCCATCTGTCTCATCGCCCATCGGGAGAACATTGTTCGGCTCATCAAGGGTACGGAGCCTAAGTTTGATTTATCCAAAAAGCCCAAGCCTCAGCGCATCAAGGACAAGAAGAAGCTGGGTGCCAAGAGTTTTCATCAGTCTAAAGTGTAAGAATTTATTGTTTTTATGGGGTTCCACCCCATACCCCGTTTAGGGGACTTTTTGTCGCAAAGCTATCGCTTTACTAATACAATGCTATATTACCCCCCATAAAGGGGTGCAGGGACCCAGTCCCTGCCGCCGAGGGGGATCAAAGGGGGACGAGTAGTCCCCCTTAAAAATCAGCACCCAACAAAAACCCCCTACAGTATCTTAACAATGTTGGCCTGAGGTGCACTTGTGTAGGTGTTGATCTCCGCCGTAAAAATACAGTCGAACCGCCGGGGCAACTGCTCCACATCCGTTCCAAACTGATAGAGTATGGCGGGCAACTGCCCCGTCTCATCACACAAAGTGCCCATAAGGTGCACTTTTTTTTCTTTGCCAAACAAACTTGGGTCTTTTAACTGCACTCCCTTTGCCATAAAAACCGGCGGTGGGTTCTTGTGCCCCGTTGGCTCTAGCAGGGCAAGTTGTTCGATCAACTCCTCTGTAATGGAGACAAGCTTCACAACCACGTCGTAGTGAATGGGTTTTTCATACACGGCATCCGCAAGCCCCTCCCGCAGTAAGTCCCGCAAGGTGTGTAAATGATCTTCACACAGGGTCAGCCCTGCCGCCTGTGCGTGTCCGCCAAACTTTAGGTATAATCCGTTGTGGGCAGACAGTGCGTTGTACACGTTAAAATTCCCTACGCTGCGCACACTGCCCACGTAATTTTCCTTATTTCTAGCAAATATAAACGCAGGTTTCACATACTCTTCACACAGCCGGGAGGCCACAATGCCAATCACCCCGGGGTTAAAATCTCCATAGGCAAAGATAAAGTTTTCCCCTTCTCCCATGGACTTCTTAGCAGCCTTGGTGATCCTGTCCGCTTCCGCTTGCCGAGCTGTGTTGAGGGTTTGCAGCACTTGAGCGTACTTCTTTGGCGCAAAGTTACACAACACCCGGGCAGCGTTGTAGGCGCTGTCCATGCGGCTGGCGGCATTAATCCGGGGGGAGAGGGAAAAGGCCACTTGCCGAGCAGTCATTTTGCTGTGGTCGATGTTGGAAACCTTACACAGTTCTAAAATTCCCTCCGAAGGTTTTTTGCGCATTTTTGATAGGCCGATGGAGGCGATGATCCTGTTTTCCCCCGTCAAGGGTACAATGTCGCCAATGGTGCCCAGTGCGGCGATGTCGATATAATTTGCCGCAAAGTAGTTGCTCTCCAGGGCGCAGATAAACTTAAAGGCCAGTCCCGCACCGCACAGATGTGCGTAGGGATAGGCACTGCCGGGAAGTTTTGGGTTGACGATGGCATACGCCGGGGGCAGAACGCTTGGGCACTCGTGGTGATCCAGCACCAAAACGCAGACGCCCAGTTCGTTGGCAGCGGCAATCTCCAAAGTGCTGGTGATGCCGCAATCCACCAGAATGAGCAGCGAAACCCCCGTTAGTTCACTCAGTTTATTCATAGAAAAGCCATAACCGTCTTCAATGCGATCGGAAAAAATGAGCGAAAGATTTTTCGTTTTTGTATATAAATAGGAATATAATATCGAAGCGCCTGAGACGCCGTCGCAGTCGTAATCCCCATAAATGGCGATTTTACCCCCTGTGGCTAAGGTGTGTTTTAGAATATCCACACACTTTTGCATGTCTGCAAAGAGGTTTGGCGAATGCATATTTGAATATTTGGGATATAAAAATTCTTGGGCGAACGCTGGGGTGTCAATCCCCCGGGCCACCAATAGGGCAGCTAAAGTGGGGGCAATATTCAGTTCCTGTGTGATGGCCTTTTCTATATCGTGGACGAAAACGGATTCCATGGTTACTCCTGTTATAACGCAAACAAACTCAATTGATCGGTCTCGGGCAGGCCATCAAAACAGCCGTATTCCCGCAACTTTTCAACAGTTGCCGCATTCACTCTGCCCCGCTTCCGCACATCTTCCACCGAAATAAAGGGCATTTCCTCCCGGGCAGTCATCAACGTTTGTGCAGCACTCTTACCCAGCCCGTCGATGGTGATAAACGGCAGCCGCAGGGCGTTCCCCTCGGGGGTAAAGTTAAAGGCGTGGGAGTGGTTTAAATCGATGGGTAAGAATTGAAACCCTCGGGCGTACATCTCCACCGCAACTTCCAAAAACGAAACCATATCTTGCTGTTGTGCCGTCAGCTCCTTACCCTGGGCGTGCAGTTTGCGATAAGCCGTTTTAATGTCCGTTCCCATGACGTATTTGGAGGAGAACGTGTCTGCCCGCACAGAGAAATACGCCGCATAGAAGGCCAGAGGGTGGTGCACTTTATAATAGGCGATGCGCAGCGCCATCATCACATAAGCAGCGGCGTGAGCTTTTGGGAACATGTAGCTAATCTTCTTACACGACTCAATAAACCACGGGGGCGTATTTTTTTCCGCCATGGCACTCTCCATATCGGGGGTGAGTCCCTTCCCCTTGCGCACGTTTTCCATGGTGAAAAAGGCTGTGCGCTCCTCCACGCCGATGGATGTCAAGTAGATCATGATGTCGTCTCGGGTACAGATGGCGCTGGACAGGGTGGCGATGCCCGATTGAATGAGATCCTGTGCGTTACTCAGCCAAACGTTTGTGCCGTGGGACAGGCCGGAAATGCGCACCAGCTCTGCAACGGTGGTGGGGTTTAGTTCGTTTAACATGCCCCGCACAAACTTTGTGCCAAACTCGGGCAGGGCGATGGCTCCGTTTTTGCAGCCCATAATCTCGTCGGGAGTGACCCCCAAGGCTTTGGTGGAAGAAAATAGGCTCAACGTCTCCTCGTCATTTAAGGGCAGGGTCTTTGGGTCGATGCCCGTCAGCTCGTGGAGCATTTTTAACACGGTGGGGTCGTCGTGGCCTAATATATCTAACTTGATCAGGGTGTCGTGCAGGGAATTGAAGTCGAAGTGGGTGGTCACCGAAGTGGAGTTTTGGTCGTTGGCAGGGCGCTGCACGGGGGTAAAGTCGTGGATATCCATATCTCTTGGCACCACAACCAAGCCACCCGGGTGCTGTCCGGTGGTCTTCTTTACGCCGCTGACACCCCTCTTTAACCGCTCCTCCTCCAGCTTGCGCACCACAATACCCTTTTCGTCCAAATAGTTGCGCACGTGGCCGTATGCGGTCTTTTCTTGCAGGGAGGAAATCGTTCCGGCACGGAACACGTACTCCGAGCCGAACAACTCTTCGGTGAAGGCATGGGCGATGGGCTGATAGTCCGAACTGAAGTTTAAGTCGATATCCGGCACTTTATCGGCGTTGATGCCCAAAAATACTTCAAAGGGAATGTTAAACCCTGTGCGGAACAGCTCCTGCCCGCAGTGGGGACACGACCTGTGGGGTAAATCCCAACCGCATTCGTATTTGTTGTGGTCTATTTCAAAGTCTGAAAATTTGCAGGTTTCACACACATAGTGGGGGGGCAGGGGATTTACTTCGGTGATACCCGCAGCAAATGCGGCAAAGGAAGAACCCACCGAACCTCTCGAACCCACCAAATAGCCATCTGAGAGTGACTTTTGCACCAGCTTGTGGGCGATATAATAAAGCACACCAAACCCATGTCCAAGGATGGCATCCAGTTCCCGTTTCAGCCTTTTTTCCACCACCGGGGGCAGAATATCCCCATAGATTTGCTTTGCCGTTGTCTCGCACAGTTCCTTTAACATCTCGTTGGCACCGTCTATCCGGGGCATCGCCGTATCCTTGGGCAAGAGGGGAAAGGTTTCGATGGAATCGGCAATGGCGTTGGTATTTTCCACAACGATTTTATAAGCCACATCCTCCCCCAAAAAGGCAAAGTCGTGTAACATCTCCTCGGTGGTTTTAAAGTACAGGGGAGCCTGCATGTCTGCATTGGAAAACTTTTGGGAGTGCATGATGATCCTGCGGAAGTACTCGTCCTTGGGATCGAGGAAGTGGGTGTCGGTGGTGGCCACCACCAGCTTACCCGTCTTTTCCGCCAACTTTAATATTTTGCGATAAATATCGTTTAATTCCTCTTCGCTGTGTATAATTCCCTCCCGCAGCATAAACGCATTGTTGGCCTTGGGCATCAGTTCAAAGTAGTCGTAAAACTCAGAAAGTTCAAAGGTTCGTCCGTCCTTGTTTAAGATAGACGAAAAGATCTCCCCCCGCTCACAGGCACTGCCCACCAGCAGCCCCTGCCTGTGCTGGGCCAGCAGAGACTTGGGGATTCTGGGCCGTTTATAGAAGTGGTGGAGGTGGGAGGCGGACACCAGTTTATATAAGTTTTTCAGCCCTGTCTTGTTTTTCACCAACAGCACGGCGTGGTAGGTTCGGTTGTCCCCCTTGGGTTGAGACATTAAAAACATTTGCGCCAAACACTGGGCGTCGTTTAACGCCCGGTGGTGTTCCAGAGGTACATTTAAATACTTGGCAACTGAACTCAAACCATAGGATTTTAATCCGGGATACCGCTTTTTAAAAATTTCAATGGTGTCCACAGCCCTGTTGTTCACCTTGGTGTTTGCCCGCAAAAATCCCATGTCGAAGTTTGCGTTGTGGGCCAGCAGGGTTGCATCTCCTGCAAAGTCTAAAAACCGCTGAAGCACCACTTCACAATCGGGGGCATCGGCAACCATTTCATCGGTAATGCCCGTGAGCTCGGTGATCTTTGGGGGAATCTTGCGCTTGGGGTTGATGAAACTGGAAAAGGTATCGACAATTTCGCCCCCCTCAATCTTCACCGCACCGATTTCGGTGATAGCCTCTCTGTGGGGGTCTAGGCCGGTGGTCTCTAAATCAAACACTACGTAGGTGGTGTTGTCCTTTACTGTATCATCAAAAATATAGGCTTCCATGCCGTATAATATCTTGATTTTTTTGGAATATCGGTCGGCATCCGGGAAGGATTGCACCACCCCGTGGTCGGTGATGGCGATGGCGCTGTGCCCCCACTCGATGGCACGCTTGATGCAGTCGTCCACCTTGTTGGGCGCATCCATCATACTCATGCAGGTGTGCAGATGTAGCTCCACCCGCTTTTTCTTTGCATTGTCGGTTCGCTTCTTGGGGGGAGCACACAGGTTGATATCTGTGATGCTGAGAATGTCTTCCTTTATATAACTGTCAAAACTCATGTTGCCCCTAAGGATGGCATACCCCTTTAACCGGCTCCCCACAGCTTCAAAATCCTTGGGGGAGTAAAAAGCCTTGGCGTAAATATAACCCGTGTCATCAGCCAACCCAAGGGTGACGATGGTCCACTTGTTGTCCTTGGTGGTGAAACTTTCGCAGCTGATAATTTCCCCGGTAATGGCCACATTTTTTTGATCGGGTATGAGATCGGCGATGTGGATGGGATCGATGGTTATCTTCTTACCCCGGAGGATGTCCGATTTTTCATCCTCTTTCTTTTCAACGGCAGGAACCACAACGGGCTTTTTTTCAACGGGAGGTGCAGCTGGTTTTCGCTTTTCAAGCTGAATCACTTTACTCTGCAAGGAGGAAGTGACGGTGACCTCATAATTCAGATAGGTCAAAAAATAATCGGACACCAGTGCATCAAAGGCATTTTGTTGAAACATAGCGTGAGAAATTTCGTTAAAAAAAGTAAAGTGAAGCTCGTTGCCCTGGGCGGTAACGCTGCAAAACTTAAATATGGAGGGCAGGGTCTGCCCGTGCTCTTGAACCACCTGTGCAACATATGTCTGGACATCTCCTAAGTCGGACAGGGAAGAGGGTTTATTTTCATACGTAAAGTGCAGCACAAACTCCCATTGGAGCAGGGCCAGCACAGCTGTGTAAATTTTGTGATATTGATTGGGTGTTAAAAAATTTTGTGCATGAAAATAGAGCAAATACTTTCCCGCACTCTTGCTGCGCTCCACCCGAAGCAGCTTCACCGGCATCACATGCAAGCGGTGGTTGACCTCACCTATCAAACTTTTCCCCATACTAAAAACCTTAAAAATTTATAATATAATCCTTCAGCGCCTCAACAGCGCCATTGTAATCCACTGTTTTAATATATTCTCCCCGGGCGAACAGGGCGCACTTACCCTCTCCCCCGGCAATACCCACATCGCAGGCCTTTCCCTCGCCGATACCGTTGACAACACAACCCATCACCGCAATTTTTATGGGTTTATCCATATCCGCAACAGCCCGTTCCACTTCCAGTGCCATACCCGCAACGTCCATGTTGGTGCGTCCGCAGGTGGGGCACGATATGACAACGGGTGAAAAACGCCGAATGCCACACAGGTTGAGAATTTTCTTGGCAGCAACCACTTCTTGCACCGGGTCTCCCGAAATGGAAACCCGCAGGGTATCCCCAATGCCCCCGAGCAACAGAGGGGCAAGGGCAGCTGAGGATTTGATGATTGCGTTTTCCCTGGTTCCCGCTTCGGTGACCCCCACGTGCAGGGGGTAGTCCACCTGTTGTGCAATGAGGGTGTTGGCATCGATGGTGGTTTTCACATCCGACGATTTAATGGAAATACAAATGTCGTAAAAACCAAAGCTTTCAAGCAACCCAACGTTCTCAAGGGCACTCTTGGCAAGGGCCTTTGCATTGGCACTTCCGTGTTCGTATAAAATGTCCTTTTGCAAACTGCCCCCGTTGATCCCCGCACGAATGGGGATCTTGTGGGCTTTGCAGCAGTGTGCCACTTTTTTTACTTCGTCTTTTGTTCCGATGTTTCCCGGGTTAATGCGAATTTTGTGTGCCCCACTCTCGGCGGCTAAAATGGCCAGCCGATGGTCGAAGTGAATGTCGGCCACCACGGGAATGGTTACACCGGCAACAATTGCGCCAATGGCTTTGGCACAGCTTTCATCCACAACGGCTACGCGCACAATTTCACACCCGGTGGCTTCCAATCGCTTAATTTGAGCGATGGTTAATTCTATATCCGAAGTTTTGGTATTGGTCATGGATTGGATGGAGATGGTTGCCCCACCCCCAATGGTTACTCCGCCAACATCAATTGAATATGTACTCAAGGGTTATTACCCCACCAGCCGGGAAATGTCCTGAATGGTGAGCAACAGCATACACACGATTAAAAAGGCAAAACCCAGCAAATTGATAAACATCTCCACCTTAACGGGTAATTGCCGTCTGCGCACCTTTTCTACTCCCAGCAGAACAATCTTACCCCCGTCCAAGGCGGGTAATGGCAGCAAGTTGACAACACCTAAGTTCATGCTGATGATGGCGGCCAGCCGCAGGGCATTTTCCGCGTTGGAGCGGATGACTTCGGAAATGATGGCGATGGTGCCCACAAATCCGGCCATATCCGCTGCCCCTCTGCCCAAGAAGAACACACCCACAATGGTGTCTAAGATGGCCACAATGTTGATATACAGCCACTTAAAGGAAAGGCCGATGGCACTAAAAACGTCGTAGTTCATGCGGCCGTGGCGATAGGTGATGCCGATCATATCCCGGTTGTACTCTTTGTTAAATTCATAGGGTACGTCGAAGGTTAAGCGTTCTCCGCCCCGCTCCACGGTTACTGCGGAGACATCCCCGGTTTTACCCCGAAATACATTGCCGATTTGCAGCTCTGTATAAAAATCAATCCGCTGACCGTCCACTTCCACAATGCGGTCGTCCGCAAGGATTCCCGCTTTTTCGGCGGGAGAGCCGGGCAGGGTTGTGCCGATAAAGGGGGCGTAGTCCCCAAAGGCAACTAGGACAACCACGGTTAATATAAACCCAAACACAATGTTGGTGAGAGGCCCTGCCGCAAACACGATTAAACGCTTGTAGATGGGTTTGTTGTTGAAGTTGTCGGGGCTAGACGGGTTTTCCGCCTCTTCGTTATCCCCAAAGAACCGCACAAATCCCCCAAAGGGCAACCACCGCACGGTGTATAAAATACCTTTTTTAACCCACTTTAAGGCCTTCGGCCCAAAGCCCACGGCAAACTCTTCAATTCGAAACCCCAGCCGTCTGCCTGCACTAAAATGTCCTGCTTCGTGAATCACCACCAGCAGGGTGAGCAGCAGCAGTGCACCGATGATCCCCAAAGCTGTTGAAAAAAACTCCAAGAGTGTATAACCTCCGCATCAATTTTGTACAATCTATTATTTCATAAATTCTCTGGTCAATCTATCCGTTTCAAAAACGTTCTCAATATTTTTACAATCTATGGGCGTTAAAGCCTCCAAAGCGCCGTGTATTAACCCATAAATTTGCCCAAAGGTGATTTCACCCCGTAAAAATTTATCCACCGCCACTTCGTTTGCCGCATTGAGCACCACGCACGCCCAAGGCGAATGGGCCAGGCACGTGAGGGCCAGCTTTAGGCAGGGGAATTTTTCAAAGTCCGGTTCCTCAAAGGTGAGGGTGCCCACTTTCGCAAAATTCAGATACCCGCACACGCTCTCGTTGACTTGTGGATAACAAAGGGCATATTCGATGGCATGGCACATATCGGTGGGGGACATATGGGCAATCACCGCACTATTATTGTATTCCACCATGGAATGTATTATGCTCTGAGGATGTATGACAATGTCGATTTTTGAAATATCCGTTCGAAAGAGGTGGGATGTCTCGATGACTTCCAAACCCTTGTTGATCATGGTGGCACAGTCCACCGTTATTTTTTTACCCATATTCCAGTTGGGATGGCGCAGCACCTCGTCCACCGTGGCACCCAACATCTTTTCTTTACTTAAGGTGCGCAGTGCACCACCCGATGCGGTTAAGATGAGCCGTTTCACCCCCGATAGGTCGTACCCCTTTAAACACTGAAACAGTGCACTCAGCTCCGAGTCCACGGGCAGAATGGAAGCGTTTTTCTCTTTTAACAGTTGGTTGACAATGGCTCCCCCGCACACCAGGGATTCCTTGTTGGCAAGGGCAATTTGAATATCGTTTTTAATTCCGAAGAGCAGGGAAGAAAGCCCCGCAATGCCCAGAGAAGCGATGAGGGCTATATCGCAGCTATTTTTCTCAAGGCAAAGTTCATAGGCGTTTTCGCCAAAAAAAAGTTCGGTACTTCCGGCATTTTTTCTAAGCTCGGGAGAATTTGTATACCCCGTTAGGCAAGCCACTCTGGGCTTATATAGCTTTATTTGTTCAATCAGCAGATCGACATTTTTATGGGCGCAAAGGCCAAACAGTTCAATGTCGTCTCGCTGAGACACCACCCGCAAGGCCGATGTGCCGATGGAGCCGGTGGAGCCGATGATACTCAGTCTTTTCAAAAAAATCTCCTAAATAACCAACAAAAGATAGGACACGGGTGCAATGAATATGATGGAGTCCACCCTGTCCAGCACCCCCCCGTGACCGGGCAGCAGATTGCCGAAATCCTTGGCGCCATAGTGACGCTTGATGATGGATGCAAACAAATCCCCAAACTGCGAGAGTATGGAGAGGATCATAGACGAAGTTAAAAACCGCAGCAAGTTGTGTTGTATGTGGAAGGTGCCGCCAAAGAGTGCACCAAAGAGAAAGGCGCACAGGCTGCCGAATATAAATCCCCCCACAGCACCTTCCACCGTCTTTTTAGGGCTGATGGTCTCACACAGCTTGTGCTTGCCAAACAGCTTGCCACAAAAGAGGGCAAAGATATCGGTTACGGAAGAAGCCAGTATGGTGAAGATAATCACAAAATCCGTGATGTTTCGAGGACTTGCTATAATGGCATATATAAAAACAAAGAAGATCTGGGGATAGAGGAAGCTCAAAATCCCTGCCTTCACAGATTCAAAGTCGTTCTTTAAAACCCCTAGGATACACAACATAATGAAATAAAGGACCAACACCAAAAGTCCGCCGTAGAGGTTCATGTAATAGACACAGCCCATCATCAGCGCTGCAATATAGTTGACAACACGTATGTGTGCTTCTAACTTAATGATGGTGTGCATCTCGTACTGGCACAGCATGGACACCGTGAGGATGAGGGAAAACAGGAAATATCCTCCCAAGTAAATGCATCCCCCTGCCACACCGATTAAGAGCACTGCAACCAAAATTCGTTTAATCATCCAAACCGCCAAACCGCCTCTGCTTTTGATAAAACACTTGTATCGCAGAGTCAATATCATTTTCATCAAAATCGGGCCAGTATTTATCAACAAATACCAACTCGGAATATGCCCCCTGATAGAGCAAAAAGTTAGAAAGCCTCATCTCCCCCCCGGTGCGAATGATTAAGTCCGGATCGGGTACGTCTTTGGTGTAGAGATAATTTTTAAAGGATTCTTCTGTTATGTCCTCCAGCGTCAGTTTACCTGCCAAAATGTCTTTGTGTATCTCCTTTATGCCCCCCACGATCTCTGCACGAGAACCGTAGTTGATGGCAAAGTGCACACAAAGCCCCGTGTTGTCTTTTGTAACCTCCATGGCGTTTTCGATGGCCCTTAACACCTCGCCGGGCAGGGCGAAAAGATGGCCGATGGCATCGATTTTAACGTTTTGTGCCATGAGTTCGGGCAGTTCTTTTGTTAAATATTTGAGGAGGAGCTTCATTAAAAAGCTCACCTCCTCCTCGGGGCGCTTCCAGTTCTCGGTGGAAAAGGCATAGAGGGTCAGGTGGGGAACCCCCAGTTTGTCCAAGTGTTTTAAGGTGCGCCGAACGTTCTCCACCCCGGCACTGTGCCCCATGGAGCGGATTAACCCTCTTTTTTTGGCATAACGGCCGTTGCCGTCCATGATGATGCCTATGTGGTTAAGCTTCTTCTTTGTCTTGTCCATGCACCCTCGTAATATCCGTTATAAATTGTCCAAAGAGCAGCGTAACCGTCTCACCCGCCAAGGTTTGGCGAACCACCCGATGGGAATCCCCGGGTTTCATTTTATCGTCACAGGGGAAAAGGTTCACCGCTTTTACACAACCCGTTTGCAAAAGCAGCTCCTTTGCTGTATGCACTTCCATACCCAGCACATTGATCAAACGGACATGATCTCCTTTTCTTTTTCGGCAGAGAGTTTGTCGATTTGCCCCATGAAGTCGTCGGTAAGTTTTTGCACTTCCTTTTCGTAATCGGCAAGATCGTCCTCGGTGATTTCAGCAGCTTTTTGCAGCTTTTTTAACGCTTCGTTGGTATCTCTGCGCACGTTGCGAATGGCCACTTTTTCATCTTCGGCCTTTTTCTTTAAACCTTTGACCAGCTCTTTTCTGCGCTCCTGGGTGAGCTCGGGGAAGAGCAAGCGAATGACTTTGCCGTCGTTGGAAGGGTTGATCCCCAGTTCAGATTTTTGAATTGCTTTTTCCACATCGTGCAGCATCTTTTGATCGAACAACGAAATGACAAGCAACCTTGGTTCGGGGGCAGAGATATTTGCCATTTGAACCAGCGGTGTGGGTGTGCCGTAGTAATCCACTTTAATGCTGTCCAAAAGCTGAGGATTTGCCCTGCCCGCACGGATATGCGCCAATTCGTTCATAAAAATTTGTTTACTCTTGTCCATCTTTTCAAAGGAACGCTTTATAACATCGTGAGAAAACTTTTCCATAGTGACCTCCGAAAACTTTTTCCTTAATTCTACAATACTTTTCTCCATTTGCATAGCCCTTTTTGTGAAAAATCAAACGCATTGCTTTTTTGACAGAGAAGCAATATAATAAGAAAGATTATGAAGAAAAACGAAGTAATAGAATTCACCATACATGATTTAACTGTGGACGGAGCAGGGGTGGGCCGAAGCCAAGATGTCGTCGTCTTTGTGGCCGGTGCCCTGCCGGGGGAACACGTCCGGGCAAAGATTATTAAAGTTGCAAAAAAATATTGCGTTGCCCGTCTGGAAGAAATCCTCTCTCCCTCCCCCTTCCGCATTACCCCACCCTGCCCCTATTTTAAGCAGTGTGGGGGATGTTCCCTCATGTTTATGAACCAAGAGGGACAGCTCTTATATAAACAAAATTATGTGCAAAACTGCTTGGAGCGCATTGGGGGCGTTTCGCTGGATGTGGAACCGATCAAACCTTCCCCCAAAGAGCTTCACTACCGCAACAAAGTCTCCCTGCCCTTTGGTTTTAGGGACGGACAAGCCATTTTGGGCTTTTATAAACCCAAGAGCCACGATATCGTACCCATTTCCCGCTGTCTGTTGCAAGAACATTCGGACGAGGGGATGAACGCCGTACTCTCCTTCGTGCGGGAGAAGGCCATTGCCGTTTACGACGAAGGAACGGGAACGGGGTTGCTTCGGCATCTGATTATTCGCACCAATCAACAGGGAGAAGCAATGGTGGGGCTGGTGATCAACGGCAAGGAGTTTCCTTGGGCAGATGAACTAGCAGCGTTTCTCAAACAAAAGATCAATCTAAAAACTTTAGTGATCAACCAAAACACCAAGAATACCAACGCAATCCTCGGGGATGTTTCATACCCAGTGTTTGGGGAGGGGGTACTGGCGGAGACGTTGTTTGACAAACGATTTCACATCTCTCTCAACTCCTTTTTTCAAATCAACACCCCTCAAACCCAAAACCTGTACGCAAAGGCCTATGAATACGCCCAAATCACCCCAGAGGACAGGGTGCTGGATTTATACTGCGGAACGGGAACCATTGGGCTTTGTACGGCCCACAAAGCAAAGGAACTGCTGGGTGTAGAAATTGTGGAAAGGGCTGTTGCGGATGCGAAAACCAACGCAGCTATGAACGAGATCGAAAACGCACGTTTCCTGTGCTGCGAAACAGGACTCTTAAAGGAAGGGCAATCCTTTGACGTTGTGTTTGTGGATCCCCCTCGCCGGGGACTGGATTTAAGCACCATTGAACTGTTAAAAAAGAGTGCACCCCAGCGGTTGGTGTACATCTCCTGCGACCCTGCAACTCTTTGCCGGGACGTGAGTTTACTCACCGATTGTTTTGAACCAAAAGCTTGTGCCCCCTTTGATCTGTTTCCCCAGACAACCCATGTGGAGACGGTGATGCTGCTGGTCAAGCGTAGCATTTGCGGATAGTAATAAATGATGTTTGTATCATTTTTATTAGAATTAAATAATTGGAGGTTATGATAATGGAAAAGTTAGAGCTAGTGCAGGCGATTGATACTCAAACTACAACTGTTAAAACAAAGAATTTCGATATATCATTTAATGAGTTGTTAGATATGTACAATAATAAAGAGTTAATAATTTCACCTGACTATCAGAGAATGTTTAGATGGTCAGAAGAAAAACAGTCCATGTTTATTGAATCTTTAATTTTAGAAATGCCAATACCTCCAATTTTTGTAATCGAAATTGAAGATGGAATATATGAACTAATTGATGGATTACAGAGAATTTCAACTTATTTGCATTTTAGATATAATGATATTGAAGATGAATTAAGGAAAGATTTTTGTAGTGAAAAGATTAATAGCCAATTATTGTTGACAGGTTGCGATATTATTAAAGAGCTTAATGATTATACTTTTGATAATCTTCCAAGACCAATTCAATTAAAGCTTAAGCGAAATTTCATTAGAATTGAGGTTCTTAGAAAAGAAACAGATGTAAATATTAGGTACCATATGTTTAAAAGACTTAACACTGGTGGTGAAATATTAAGTGATCAAGAAGTAAGAAATGCCACTATCCGTTTATTGGGAAATTCTTTTAATGATTTTATAATACAATGTAGTCAGTATGAATTTTTTAAAAAAGCTATAGAAAATGTTATTGAAGATTATTCTGAAACCAAGAAAGATCAAGAGCTTGTACTTAGATATTTTTCCTTAAAAAATAATTTGAGTAACTACAAAAAGGATTTAAATTTTTTTCTAACAGATTATATGGAAAAGGTTACATTAAAAAAATATAAATTTGATTATAAAAAAGAAAAGAGCACTTTTGAAATGGTGTTTAATTGTATAGTTAATATGTATGGCAAAAATGCTTTTTCCAGTTTAATTGATAAAAAAGCAGAAAAATATAAAACTGATTTTATTATGTATTTGTATGATAGCCTTACCTGTGGACTTGCCCTTTGTAGTGATAGTTTGGACAAAAAAAATAAAGAACTATTAAAAACATCATTGACTGAACTTCGTATTTCGGAAGGATTTTTGAAAACTAGGACTGGCGGAAAGGCAAACACTGAAGAAAGAATCACTATGGTTGGTGAGGCAATTGAACAATGTGCGAACAATTAATTGAATTTCGGGAAGAAATGGAGTGCTCCTTGTATTGGCGGCTAGATGAGTATAGACATCTTAAAAATGTTATAAAAGACGATAATAAAATTGCAGTAGTCAAGGTATTAATTGTAATGCTTTATGCGCATTTTGAGGGTTTTTTTAGGGATTGCATGGAGTGCTATATAAAATTTGTAAATTCTACAAATCGAAAAGTTAAAGAGTTTAACAACTCATTAATAACTGCTACTTTAACAAAGCAGTTTTCCTCTTTCGAGGATATGAATCGCAAATGCAAAGAATTGATTTCTGTTCCACCTACAGAAGATTATTTGCATAAATTTCATCGCAGAAAAGATTTAACCAAGTTATTCAATTCAGATTATCTTGACAGGCAAATCAGAATCAAAGATTCAATTATTAATACAAAATCCAACTTAATGTATTGTGTGTGGCAAGAGAACTTTTACTTGTTAGGCTTAGATGAAAAATACTTTCACGAGTATCAACCGATTATAGATAAATTGGTTAACTTAAGAAATTCTGTTGCTCATGGTTCTCAACGTGAACCCATCGATTTTCAGGAATATCAAGTATTAGAAGGAAGATTGTTTGAACTGATGGATGAATTGATTAAATACTTATTTAAATACTGCTTTGATGAAATATTCCTTTCTAACTAAAGATATTTTCCCCAGACAACCCATGTGGAGACGGTGATGCTGCTGGTCAAGCGTTAAAAAAACCAGTATTCGTTTATAATAATATGGACAAACTGACAAAATGTTGCGATAATAAACATGTAGTACTATCTACTCAGGAGGAATTATGAGAAAATTGTTCACATCCGAATCAGTAACAAAGGGTCATCCCGATAAAATGTGCGACCAAGTGTCGGACGCAGTGCTGGACGCCCTGTTGGCAAAGGATAAATATTCGAGAGTGGCCTGTGAAACGGCCATTAAAACCGGTCTCGTGCTGGTTATGGGGGAAATCACCACCGATTGTTATGTAGATATTCAGGAAGTGGCCAAGGAAGCCATCCGTGACACTGGATTTATTAAAGATAGTTATGGCTTTAACGGCAACACCTGTGCGGTGCTCTCCCACATCGAATCCCAATCCCCCGATATCGCCATGGGTGTGGACAATTCACTGGAAGGTAAGCTTCACGGTGAGCGCAACACCGGGGCGGGAGACCAAGGTATGATGTTTGGTTTTGCCTGCACCGAAACAAAGACCCTCATGCCCATGCCCATCACTCTCGCGCACGAGCTGAGCCGCAAATTGACAGACGTGCGGGAAAACGGCACTCTGCCCTATCTTCGCCCCGACGGCAAATCCCAAGTGACGGTGGAGTACGAGGAGAACAAAGTCGTTCGGGTGCACACGGTGGTCATCTCCTCCCAGCACGACGAAGAGATCGACATCGAAAAACTGCGCAGCGATATCATTAAAGAAGTAATTTTAACAACCATTCCTGCAAATTTGATCGACAAAGATACCATCTTCCTCATCAACCCCACGGGCAGATTTGTCATCGGTGGGCCTCACGGGGACAGCGGACTCACCGGTCGCAAGATCATCGTGGACACCTACGGCGGTTATGCGCGCCACGGGGGCGGAGCATTTTCGGGCAAAGACCCAACGAAGGTGGATCGCAGTGCTGCCTATGCCGCACGGTATGTCGCCAAAAACCTGGTCGCTGCCGGGCTTGCGGATAAGTTGGAAATTGAATTAGCCTATGCCATCGGCGTGGCAAAACCCGTGTCCATCTTTGTGGAAACATTCGGAACGGGTAAGTTCAGCGACGAAAAGATCATCGAAACGGTGAACAAAAACTTCGACCTTCGCCCCGATGCCATTATCGAAACCTTGGACTTGCGCCGACCCATCTATAAACAAACGGCTGCCTACGGCCACTTCGGCAGGACGGATATCGATCTGCCCTGGGAAAAAATTATTGAGCTTAGATAATACACATGACTTCCATCGAAGGAACGGTATTAAATATCATCTTTCGCAACGATGAAAACGGGTATACCGTACTCGAAGCGGACGTGAGCGGGGAGATTAGCACCTGCGTGGGCACCATGCAGACCCTCATGCCCGGGGAGTACGCCGTTTTCTACGGTGCGTGGACCACCCACAAGAGCTTTGGCAGGCAATTTAAAACCAATGCGGTGAAGAGTAGCTTGCCCAAGAGCTTGGAATCCATTGAGCTGTATTTGTCTAGTGGATTGATCACGGGGATTGGAGAGGTGCTGGCTTCCCGCATTGTTGAAAAGTTCGGATACGAAACCTTTGATGTGCTGCTAAGCACCCCCGAGTTACTCTCAGAAATAAAAGGGGTGTCCAAAAAAGCTGCTCAGCGCATGAGCGAACAGTTTCGAGAGCAATCGGCCACCCAAAGTATTGTGATGGACTTGCAAAACTTAGGCCTCACGGTGAAGCAAGCGCTCCACGCCTACGAGACCTACGGCGCTGCGGCAGCAGAGTTAATCTCTAACAACCCCTATCGTTTAATTGAAGAAATTCACGGCTTTGGCTTTGAGCGTGCGGACAGGATCGCCCAGTTTATGGGCATGAGTTTGGATTCGGACTATCGCATTGAAAACGGTGTGAAACACGTGCTCAAGCTGGCTCTGCGCTCGGGTAACACCTGTTTGCCCCAAACCATGCTGCTTCGCAGGGCGTCTGAAATGCTGCAAGTCCCCGAGGAAAAGATTTCAGAAAAGCTTGCGGGGCTGACCATGCGGGGAGATATCGTCCGCATTGATTACGGATATCGAACGGCTGTGTTTTTAAAATCTGCCTATTTGTGTGAGCACGACTGTGCGGTTTTGCTGCTCTCCATTTTAAATACCAAACCTCTCGTCAACATTAAAAACCCCACCCTAGACTATTATACCGGGGATTGCGCCCTGTCCGAAGAACAGGAGCGTGCGGTGCTCTGCGCCCTTGACAGCAACGCCATGGTCATCACCGGAGGGCCGGGAACGGGAAAAACCACCATCATCAACGCCATCTTACAAATCTATGAGCGTTTGGGTTTGACAGTGGCCCTTTGCGCACCCACCGGCCGGGCGGCCAAACGCATGGAACAGTCCACCGGCCGTGAGGCAAAAACCATTCACCGGCTGTTGGAATACGGCATGGCCACCCCCGAGGAGGACGACGACTACACAGCCCTGCCCGACTTTGCCCGCAACGAGGACAACCCCATCAACGCCGAAGCAGTCATCGTGGACGAAATGTCCATGGTAGATATTTTTTTGTTTCGCAGTTTGTTAAAAGCCATGGCACCGGGGTGCAGGCTGATTATGGTGGGGGATGCGGATCAGTTGCCCAGCGTAGGCCCGGGCAACGTGCTGCGAGACGTCATCGAATCCAAGACGCTGCCCGTGGCCACCCTCAGCCACTTCTACCGCCAGCAGGGGGGTGGAACTATTGTGGAAAACGCACACAGGGTGAACAGCGGGGAATACCCTTCCCTGCACCCTGCGGGAGATTTTGTTTTTGTGCCCATTCAATCGGCGGACGATGTGTTGGAGGAGCTGAAGCGCTGCGTGAAACGGCTCTCTGCCGACCACGATATTTATTCCAAGCTGCAAATCCTCTGCCCCATGAAAAAGGGTTCCTTGGGGGTGTTTAACCTAAACCGGGAGATTCGGGAAGTGCTCAACCCCAACGAATACAACAGTGCGGAGATCAACATAAACGGATGTGTGTTCCGAGTTGGCGATAAAATTATGCAGACACGGAACAACTATTGCATCGAGTGGGTGAATATCAACAACTATGCCCTCAAGGGCACAGGGGTGTTTAACGGGGATATGGGTAAAATAACGGAGATCGACCTCAAGGACGAGGAAGTGAAGATACTCTTTGAAAACGAACGGTTGTGTGTTTATGATGCCAAGCTGCTGGAACAAATCGAACACGCATACGCAACCACGGTGCACAAAGCCCAGGGCAGTGAGTTCGACATTGTGATTTTGCCCATGTGTTACGGTGCCAGTTTGTTCTTGACGAGAAATCTCTTGTACACCGCCCTCACCCGGGCTAAGAAAAAAGTGTTGATTTTAGGCCAGGAACACACCATTTTCCACATGGTGGACAACAATAAAATCAGTGCTCGCTACACAGTGCTGCGCCGAGAGATTTTAGATGTGATGGAACTTTGTCATGGGTAAAATTGCAAGTATGTTCGAGAATATTTTCTTTCCCGAATACGATTTCTGTATCTTTTGCAACAGTGAACGAAATTTAGTTTCTTCCAACTGTTGTACGGACTGTGCAAAAAAGCTGTTACCAGCCAACCCCTTTGCCGTACACGGATTTACAGCCCTGTGCGCCTATGAGTTTATGCCCCCCGTATCCACAGCGGTGCACAACTATAAATATAACGACAATGGGTATCTGGCAAACTTTTTCGCCAAACAATTGTTTGAAGCGTATACATCCCACGGTTTTCAGTGCAACACCGTCACATGGGTGGCCCTGCACAGGCGCAAGCGGCAGGCCCGAGGGTTCGACCAGGCGGAGCTGTTGGCTAATGCCTTTGCAAAGTTGACCCACCTGCCCTTGGAGGGGCTGATTCACCGCAAGAAATTCACGGCAACCCAGACAAAATTTAACGCACAGGAGCGTCTGCAAAACGTGGTGGATGTTTTTGAAGTGCAGGGGGATGTTGCGGGCAAATCCATCGCCCTTGTGGACGACGTGATCACCACCGGTGCCACCATCACCACCTGCGCACAATTGTTAAGAGAAGCTGGGGCAAAGGATGTGCTGTGTTTGGCCTTTGCCCACGCATAAGTAAAATTCAATATTTTATAAGAGGCACAGGGCTTTACACATACTCACCCGATTGTGTTTAATATCGTCACACAAACCCTTTAATTCATCTAAGTTGCATTTGTGGGTGACTAAATCGTCCACAACCATCAAACCCCTATCCAACATAGTAACGGTGAACGTCCATTCGTTAATGGGTGTGCTGGCGTAGTGGGAGTTCCAAATCCCCTGCAATCTCAGTTCCTTGCGCAAAATGTTGGAGTGCTGGTTAAGAGAAATGGTGGTGTCCCTGTGGGGGTTCCCCATGAGCACAACCGTTCCAAAGGTTTTCACACTCTCGATGCACTGCCCCAGCGCCGAACCCACTCCCGTCCCTTCGATTACAATATCTGCCTTGTCCCCAAAGAGTTTCACACACTCGGCAGGGATGTCCTGTTTGATTCCGTTAAAGGCCACAAACCCTCTCTCCTGTGCAAATTGTATTTTATCCTCCGCAATGTCCACCAGAGCAACATTTGCCACACCAAAGATCTTTGCCCACCTTGCCGCCATGATTCCGATTGGCCCTGCCCCGAAGATTAACAGGGTGTGCCCTGCCGTTAGTCCACTCTTGCGTATGGCATGCTGGGCAACGGTACACGGTTCCACCATGGACAGAGCTTCCATGGACGTGTTTGGGTTGTTGGAGGGTACAAAGTTCCAAACCGAGGGAATGATGCAGTAGTCCGCAAACCCTCCGTCGCTCCTAGAACCCAGATAATCGTAGTCAAGGCACATGCAGTAGTCCGCCGTTAGACAGGAGGAGCAGGAAAAACAGGGAATGCAGGGGAAAATGGCACCCCGTTTGCCCACCAGCGAATCGTCGGCCTTTTCCCCCACCGCCACAATTTCACCTCCGAACTCATGGCCGATGGTGAGGGGGTAGGTCTGTTTGCTGGTACCCAGTTCATAAATGCGGGGGATGTCCGAGCCGCAAATGCCGCAAGCCCCCACCTTTAACAAAAGCTGTTCCCCCGAGGGTTTGGGGGTGCTCACTTCATCAATCCTAAAATCTCCAATTGCGTGCAATCTCGCAGCTTTCATACTATACTATCCTCTCATTGAAGTTTATTCTTATAACACAGCAGTGCCAGTTGAGTCTTGCCGTCCCGAATCTCTCCCGATTCTATTTTTTGCAGTGCGTCCTCAACGGACATACGCTCCACCGACAAAAATTCATCGTTATCCAGCGACTGTTCCTCAAAGGAAAGCCCCGTTGCCAAATAAATGTGGATGGTCTCGGTGCAGTATGCGGGTACGGGTACGGAGCGAATGAGGGGTTCCACCGACTTTGCAACAATTCCCGTCTCTTCCTTCAGCTCCCGCACGGCACAGGCATACGGGTCTTCCCCTTTATTCAACTTACCCGCAGGAATTTCCAGCAAATAATCCCCTACGGGATAGCGGTATTGCTTCACCATATAACAAAACCCTTCGTCGTCCACGGCCAGCACCGCAGCACCCCCGTGGTGCACGATGTATTCTCTGGTGGTTTCACTGCCGTTTTGTAAAAGAATGTCGTCACAGTAGATGGTAAAAATCTTGCCTTCAAACAGTTTGTTTGCCTTCTTTTTTATTTCCATAGGTTACCTCGCAATCGGTTCAATTATAGTCGAATTTTTTGGGATTTGCAACGTCTATTGCACAAGGTGTTGAAAAATATTACCAACGGCAAAGGGGGTATAAACATTTGTTAACGACAAAGGATAGTACCTAGAGGTGCTTATGAAAGAACAAAAGCAAAAGAAAAGTCGCTATTGGCTGATTGTGTTGGTTGTTTGTCTATTCTTACTCACAGCAGCGGCCTACGCTGGGTTTACATTATCCAATGCAGACAAGGAAGAGGATTTAGTCGTTTCAGCCGGAAACGATACATTAACCGAAAACAATTGTGTCATGAGCCTCACCGCACAGTATGTGAGCTGTTCCCATCGTTCGGAAACGGATATCCCCCTTCGGCAGGGTAAAACCCTCTCACAGCTCAAGGAAGAGTATCCGGCCTATACATTTACAGACTTTTCTGCCAAAAATGTGGTGGCCTATGTGCGCATTACGGCCTACTGCCCCGAGCACTATTTGTTAAAACTCGAAGGTGACGGTATGCTCTACGTGTATCAAACGGAAGAAAACACGGGTAAGCTTTTAAATACCCAAAAGTATTACGGCGCAAACATTCCCACAGACCACGCAGATGTTTTAAAAACAGGCAAACTATTTGCAGGCATGGACGAACTCATCGCCTATATCAAGCAGGTAAACGCCACGGGCACAGCCAGCAGCACCAACTTCACCGAACCTGGCCGTCTCCCTCGATAATATATTTATAGGATGTCAACTCGTTTAACCCCATGGGCCCCCGGGCGTGGAGTTTTTGGGTGGATATGCCGATTTCGGCCCCAAAGCCAAATTCAAACCCATCGGTAAACCGGGTGGAAGCATTTACGTACACACAGGCGGAATCCACTTCGTTAAAAAACCGCTGGGCACAGAGAAAATCGTTGGTGATGATGGTCTCCGAATGTTTGGTGCCGTATTGATTGATGTGATCGATGGCATCATCCACGCAGTCCACAACCTTTACAGAGATGATATAATCGCAAAACTCCGTTGCAAAGTCTACCTCCGTTGCGGGCCTAACACAGTCGCCTAAGATTTTGGCAGTTTGCTCACATCCCCTAAATTCAACATTTTTTTCACTTAGTTTTTCATAAACCAAGGGCAGGAAGGTGCTTGCAATGTCCTTGTGCACCAGCAGGGATTCACAGGCGTTACAAACCGAGACCCGCTGGGTTTTTGCGTTGTATAAAATATCCAACCCTTTGTTTATATCCCCAGACACATCCATATATACGTGGCAATTGCCCACCCCCGTCTCGATGACGGGAATGGTGGCGTTGGAAACCACCGCTGCTATCAGCTTAGCCCCGCCCCGGGGGATGAGCACGTCGATGAGACCGTTGAGTTTCATCATGGCGTTCGCCCCTTCGTGGGTGGTGTCCTCAATCAACACACAGCTATCAGGGGGGAGAGAGGTTTGTTCCAAGGCATAGCGCAACACTTCCACAATCTTTTGGTTGGTGTGAATGGCTTCACTGCCCCCTCGGAGCACACAGGCGTTGGACGTCTTTAGGCAAAGGGAAACGGCATCGGAGGTGACGTTAGGCCGTGCCTCATAGATAATCCCCACCACGCCCAAGGGCACCCGCCTCTTTTGGATGTTGAGGCCGTTCTCCCGCTTCCAGCCAGAAATCGTCTCCCCGATTGGGTCGTTTAACTTTGCAACGTCGGCCACACCCTGGGCCATATCGGCGATTCGCTTTTCGTCCAGCATCAGCCTGTCTAACAAAGATACACTCATGCCCTTGTTTCGCCCGTTGTTAAGATCCATTGCGTTTGCATGGAGAATATCCTGTGTCTTTGTCAGTAAAGCTTGGCTCATGGCCATCAGTGCACGGTTCTTTTCGGCAGTACCAACCTTCGCCAGCTTGTAACTGGCCTCCTTTGCCCTCTTTGCCAAATTATAAATGTGTTCCATCGTCACTCTCCGTAAATTCTTAATAGACAATCCTCCGAAGCAGTGTACATGTCCTTTAACCCGGACTTTAACTCAAAGTCCAACTGGGCGAGTTTCACCAAGGCAGACCGCAGGGCACTTGCCGTTAACTTGTTGGCACAGTACACCGCTTCTTTGGTGTTAAACTTCAACTGCTCCTCAATTTTGTGCAGGGGAAACTGTTTATCCAGCATTTGCCGGGCAAACAGTGCATTTTTTAACTTAGATTGCAACAGTCCAATCACCCCAAAAGGGGATTTTTCCGTTTGATACACGCTTTCAAACAGTGCCATTGCCTGTGCAAACGCCCCGTCTGTCAACAACTTGTGCAGGTTAAACACGTTGTACTCCAACGTCTCACTGCAATAGGTGATCACATCCTCTTTGTCGATGGTTTTTTGGCAGAGACTAAGGAGTTTGTCTAACTCGTTGATGATGGTGTGTTTATCGGTGTAGCGTTGGGTCAATTCCTCCGCCCCATCGCTTGTTATGGTGAACCCCAACTCCTTTGCATAGGTTTTGCAAAAGGTGAGGAGCGCCCGCCTGTCGGGCAGGGGGCAGTTTAACACATTTCCCAGCTTGGCGATGGTTTTATACAGCACCTTGCGCTTATCCGCACTGCGCGCACTGAAGAGCAGCAGGGTGGAGGAAGGCAGCGTAGGTAAATAGTTGGAAAAAACGTTGCCGTTGTCGCTCAGAAAACCCAAAACCACCACCACCTTCCATGTATCCATCATAGGTAGCGTTTCACAGGCGTTGACCAGCGCCGAAGGAGAGACGGTTTCGTCCAACTGAATATAATTAAATTCCGGAAAGTTTAAATTCCTTTCCGCAACCTTTTGTTTGACGAGATTGTTTCGCTGGTGATCGTCCTCACCGCAGTATAAGAATAGGTTGTCCATAGGAATATTGTATGTCAAACCCAAACATTTAGCAAGAGTGAAAAGAGGATACCGCCCATCAGCGCCAAAGCTAGGGGCAGGCGTATGCGGTTCTTGAGCAAACAATAGTTGGAGAGCAGAAAGGCAACGGCTAGCGTGAGCAGGGTGGTGATGAAACTGCCTTGCACATCCATACTGCCAAAGGGCAATTTTGAAACCTGTTTGGTGATGAAGTCCAGTGCAAAGATGAGATAACTGCCTAGCACAGCTGTGAGTTTACCCAAGGGGAAAAACACAGCCCCCAGACATACGGACAGGGCACAACCCATCACACACAGGGATGTTAGCGGCAGGGCAACTAAGTTAAACACAATGCCAAAGGGTTGGAGGGTGCCAAACGTTTGAGCCATCACCCCTGAAGTGGCAAAAAAAGCCCCTGTGCTCACCGATATGGAGGAGGCTAAAAACTTTGGCTTGGTTAAATACTTCTTCAAAAAAGTTTCAATTGGTTTGGATAGGGTGACGATGCCGAATAGCGCTGCAAAGGAGAGCTGAAATCCCGCACCAAAGATGGCCAATGGGTTTATAAACAGAATGACCAGCATGGCAAACCCCATGACGGTGAGGGCATCGGTTCGCTTTTTAAAATACTTTGCGGTGAGATAAGCCGAGCACATAATGGATGCCCGGAGGATGGAATAGGTAAACCCTGCCAGAGCGGCAAAGAGTACGATGCAAAACAACGTGAGAAAATACCGAAGTTTATAGGGCAAGCGGAGCCCCTTGAAGAGGAAGTGGAACAGGGTTGTAATGATTGCAAGGTGCATGCCCGATACCGCCAGCACGTGGGCGATGCCCGTCTCCTTAAAGGCACGGATGGTTTCACCCGGGATATCGTTCTTGTCTCCCGTGAGCAGGGCTAAGACCACCGACGAAACGTTTGTGGGATATAGTTGACCGATTAAACTTTGGGTGGCGGAACGAAAGGAGAGGATGTGGCTGTACACATCGGGGGCAAGGGATTTGACGTATTGAATGTCCTGCACCTCAGTTGCAAAATACACCCCTTTGGAGAGATAGGCGTACTTGCCAAAACCCAGGGGAGAAAAGCGAACACTCGGTGCATAAAAAATATCGTTGTATTGAAGGGTTTTATAATTGTTTCTGGTGCGGAACACCGTTCGGCCATCCATCGTATAAACCCCACTGCTGTGCTGAAAGGATATACTGTCGGCAATGTATTCCACTTCCCCGCTGTTGAGCACCCGGGGGGCCTCGCAGATTCGCCCATAGATGGGCACATCTTTTGCCAAGAGTTTGGGTGCATTTCCCCCAAGGAAGATACTTTCCCCAAACAACAAAATGAGGGCACCTGCAAAAAGTGCCAAAAAGAACAGGGGTCGCTTGGCGCAAATTTTCATTTAAATTTCGTGGGTGGTGTTCTCCACGGCCAGTTGTGCACGCTCGAAGTCCAGCTCAGCTAAGATTTCCTCTTCGCTGTAGTGGGGGAACAGGTGGGTGGCGATGAGCCGCTTCACTCCCGCTCCTCTGGCCACGTCTCCCGCTTGCAGCACACTTAAGTGGGGGGCATTGGCCTTGTGATCCTTGGAGAGGATGGCACAATCCAGCAGCAGCGTGTCGCACTCCTCGGCAAAGGGCACCAGACTTTCGTTATAGTTGGTATCCCCCGAATATACAAACACTTTACCTTCGCACACGGCTTTTGTGGCAAAGCAGGGAACGGGGTGGGTCATGGCACAGAAGGTTAAAAATACGTCTTCCACCTTAGCCGTCATACCGTCCTCAATGGGGATCAGTTCAAAGTTTTCGCAGTCGGACAGGTGCGCAAACACGTTGGCGGGTTCGCTGGGTAGGAACACCGGCAGTTTGTTTAACTTTAGGCCAAACTTGGTATAGGCCGACAGGGCGTACTTGAGGGGCAGCATGTCTCCCATGTGGTCGTAGTGCAAGTGAGAGAGCACCACAGCCGATATATCCGTTAAACCGGCGTAGCGCTGCAAGTTGGAAAGGCAACCCGAACCGCAATCCAATAGGATGTTTGCGGCGTTCGTCTGCAACAAATAGGAACTACACCCACCCCCCGGTGCGGGAAAGGGGCCATTTCGCCCAAGGATGGTCAACTGCATGTGGTATCCTCCCTTATTTTTTTATGGCGTGTATCAGTTCTCCCAGACAAGATTCAAAGTTAACGCCGTAGCGAATATCTGCATGAGTGCCGGTGGCGGTGATAGAGGAGACGGTGAAGTTTACAGCCGTTTCCACACTCTTTTCAAGGGATAAGCCGTTCATCACAGCGCACAGCAGTGCACTGCCGAACACATCCCCGGTGCCGTGGTAATACCCCTGGATCTTCCGGTTCATGGCAACGTGCATCTCCGTTTTTCCTGCGGTTAAAGACGCTGCACCTAACTCTTGTTCATCAAAGCTCACTCCCGTTAGCACCACTTGCTTGGGGCCAAGTTTTGAAAGTTTGGTGAGTAAATCAAAAATATAATCCTTTGAATAACCGCTCTCCACATAGGTTTGACCTAACAGCAGGGACGCCTCGGTTAAGTTGGGCACGATGATATCGGCCTTTTCCACCAGTTTCCTCATGCCATCGGGGAATTCATCGGGGAAGATGGGGTATATCGTGCCGTTGTCCGCCATCACTGGGTCTACGAGTTTGATGGTGTTTTCGTGGCAGAAGTTGTCGAACAAATGGCTAACCAGTTCAATTTGTTCAAAGGAACCCAAGAAACCGGTGTAGATGGCATCGAAGGTGAGGCCAAGGTTTTTCCAATGTTTGGCGATTGGATTGATGTCGGAGGTGAGATCCCGGTAGGTAAATTCTGTGAAACCCCCTGTGTGGGTGGACAGTACTGCCGTTGGAAGAACGGAACACTCCACGCCACCGGCGGATATGATGGGCAGTGCCACTGTGAGGGAGCACCTGCCCACGCAGGAAATGTCGTGTACTGCCAAAACTCTCTTTTGCTGCATATCTATACTCCTTAATAAAATAGTTTATTGCAGGGCGCTGCCCAGAAACAAACCACGTCTTTAACAATTGTTCCTCAGTGTGCATAAAATAATGTATACGAAAGCTGGGCTTTCGTTTTCTTCGTTGTAATACCTGTTACACGAAAGTACACCTAAAAGGAGGTGCAAACATGAATTGCTATACCAGAGTAAACATCGGGCTGCTGCTCCTGAGTATATTCCTGGGTTTGGCATTTGCCCTGCTCCGCGCATTTGCGGTGTTCACGGGTTTCATGCCGTTCATCATCGCACTGGCAATCTTTGCGCTCATAGCATTCGGCATCGCACTGTACATCATCTTAAAACGGATCACGTGCAATTGCTGCTGCCACGCGCGGCTGGCAGTCTGTGAATGTCTGCCGGGCACACTTGTAGCCGCAATGATCACCATATTTTCTGCAGCACTGTACTTATTGGTAATCGGCAACCTGATTGCTGAAGAATTCTTTATATTTTTCACCACGGCAGCCGCAATTTATCTGGCTCTCAGCCTGTTTGGTTGCATGCGGCTTGCCTATAGCGGCTGTTTCCCCGAAACCCGCGCAGGTGAAATACCCTATCGGGAACCTCGCCTAGGGGAATGCCGGGATGGCCGGTTTGAACCCCGTTCAGGCGGATTCGACGGCCGGAACGGCTGCGATCGGGATCGAGGCGGATTCGACAACCGAAGCGGCTACGATCGAGGCGGATTCGACAGCCGAGGCGGGTGTGGGTTTGACAGCCGTATTGGCGAACGGATTGGCGAACGAATTGGCGAACGCGTTTGCGATGCCTTTCGGTCGTCATTCGGTGATAATTGCCGCTAACACCACAAAAGGCTCGTCGTTTTCATTTTTTAATGCGTGGGTGTGACCACTCTCGCACAGGTGACAATCCCCCTGATTCAGCAGTCGGGGGGTGCCGTCGTCTACAACGGTGCCGCTGCCGCACAGGGCATAAAATACTTCCGCTTCCCCCTCGTGGACGTGCTCCCCGATGGAGCAACCCTTGTCCAGGGTAATGAGGGAAAACAACCGCAGGTTTGTTACATCCTTGCCGGGTAAGAGGAACGTCAAGTGGGCACTGCCCTCTCCTCCCCGCATATTTTCCCGCACTTCATTTAAAAAATCGTTTTCAGTAAAAATCATGGGAACCTCCTACTCGTTTTCCACCCGAATGGCGTTTTTTACATTGATCACTTCGCTCAAATATTTAATATCGTTGACCGCACTTTTAATGGCAATTTCGTGAGCTGTGTGGGTGACGAAAATTAACGGCACAAACTCTCCCCCCCTGCCCTTTTGAATGACAGAGGACACGCTCACCCCATATTTGGAAAACACCCCGGCAATTTTAGCCAGTACACCCGGATTATCCATTGCCTCGATGTGCAGATAATAAGCAGACCTCCAATCGTTTTCAAAGGTTAAGCTGCCCGGCACGTTGTTTTCGTTTTGGAAGGACATATACTTGTGCTCGGCGGTCTTTGCCGCCCAGATGATGTCGGACACAACAGCCGATGCTGTGGGCAGTTTCCCCGCACCCCGGCCATAGAGCATCACGTCGTCCACATAATTTCCCTTGATAAACACGGCGTTAAAGGAACCCCGCACGCTGGCTAAGGGATGGGTGGCGGGGATCATGGTTGGGTGCACCCGTGCTTCAATGCGGTTGCCCTGCTTCTTGCCGATGGCCAGCAGTTTAATCACATAACCCAATTCCCGTGCGTACTTTATATCTTCCTGAGAGATTTCAGTAATACCCTCGCTGTACACGAATTCCACAGGCACCTTTGCGTGGAAGCAAATGGAGGCCATGATGGAGAGTTTATACATGGCGTCCCAGCCCAGCACATCGCTGTCCGGGTTCGCCTCGGCGTACCCCAACTTCTGGGCTTCGGCTAAAATATCTGCATAGGTACCGCCCTCTTCGGTCATTTTGGTGAGGATATAGTTGGTAGTTCCGTTGATAATACCCATCACAGACTGAATGGAGTTTGCGTTGAGTGAATCCATAATGGTGCGGAGCAGGGGTATGCCCCCGCCTACGCTGGCTTCAAAATAAAAACCCGTGTTGTGGGCCTTGGCCACTGCTTCGATTTCGGGCCAGTGCCGGGCGATCAGCTCCTTGTTTGCGCTCACCACCGTCTTACCCGCCTGCAAACATTGCAGTATAAAACTCTTGGCAGGTTCAATGCCACCCATCAATTCTGCCACGATGGTTATTTCGGGGTCATTTAATATTTCTTCTAAATTTGCTGCCTTTTTTTCTTCGGGCACAGGGATGGAATAATTGAGGGCCAAGACTTTCTTCACGGATAAGTGAATGCCGTCCCGGTGGGCGATGTTGCTGGCCTCCCGCTCAATCACCTCGTAGGCTCCGGAGCCCACGGTACCCAGACCCAGTATGGCTATTTTAATTTCGTTCATTCAGTATAACTCCTTCTCAAGAATTTTTCTCATATAAGTAGTAGAGGCCAAAGAGGGTTAAGAGAGGGTTTACCTCGTCGATACTCTTGGCATCGTGCGCAATTAAGTTGGAAATACCCCCGGTGGCCACCACTTTGGCACTTTTTGAAACTTCGGCCTTCATTTTATTGATGATGTAGTCCACTTGCCCCACATACCCAAAGATGATACCCGCCTGCATGGCAGAAACCGTGTTGGTACAAATCACCCCTTCGGGGCGCAAGAGTTCCACTCTGGGCAGCTTTGCGGCGTTGCGGGTGAGGGCTTCGGTGGATATTTTTAAACCTGGGCAGATGCATCCCCCCAAAAACTCTGCGTCTTTTGAAACCGCACCAAAGGTGGTGGCGGTGCCGAAATCCACAATGATGCAGGGGCCTCCATAGGTTCTATATGCGGCAACGGCGTTGACAATTCTGTCGGTGCCCAAGTCCTTTTGGTTGTCGTATCGTATGGTCAGCCCGGTTTCAATTTCTGAGCTGACAAACAGCGGGGTTTTGCCGAAATAAATTCTGCACATGTGCTCTAGGGTATAGTTGATGGACGGTATGACCGAGGAAATGATAATACCCTCTACCAGCGTTGGTTTCACCTGAATGTGGTTGAAGATGGATACGATATTGATGCCGTATTCATCGGAAGTGAGCTCCATATTGGTGGACAACCGCCAAGAGCGGCACAGGTTACCCCCGTTGAAAAGTCCGCATTTGATGTTGGTGTTGCCAACGTCTAAGACAAATATCATGTGTTACACCTTTTTCATCTTCACAATCTTTTTTAACGCCATCACAATGGGTGGGCACAGCAAGAGTGCTGCTCCGGCTTCGGGCAGACCGTTGGCAATGCCAACGCCCGCAATAACCCCCAGCACACCTTCGGGAAGGGGGCCAAACAACCCCGAGCCGATGAGGCTGCTGCCAAACAAACCATATAAAAGCCCCAGAAACCCAACGGTATTGGTGAGGGAACCGGCAAAGGCCGAAACTGCGTAGTCCAGATATCGCTTGCTTTCAAACAGGCGTACCTTGGACACGTAGTGCACCGATACGGGGATGAGCAGCCGGGGAAGAAAAATCACAGCAATGGTTAAAGGCACGTTTACGCCCAAGAGAAATTGGCCCAACACGTCGGAAGTGAGTGCCAAAAAAAAGCTGGATGCACCAAATAGTAACCCTAGGAACAAGCCAAAGCGCAAGCCCAAGAGCAAGGTGCCCACCACCACGGGTATACACATAAACGATATGATAATTGGCGGCACTGTCAGATACCCCAGCGGTGTCAACGCAAAAATGACCGTAATCGCCACCAGTACGGCCATGAAGGTCAGTTTTTGAGCTTTCATCATCTCACCCCCAAATTATGACCATTATAGTACAGTTTTGCAATTTACACAAGAGAAACGTTTTTTCAACCGTTAAACTTCTTTTCATACCCCATGTCCGAGGGAACGTAATATTTTTTGCCCAGCAGGTTGTCGGGCAGATACTGCTGGGGCACATAGTGGTTTTTAAAGTCGTGGGGGTATTGATACCCCTGCCCGTTGCCAAGGCTGGTTGCACCCCGATAGTGGGTGTCGCACAAATGCTTGGGCACGGGAATTTGCTGTGCCTGCTCCGCATCGGCAAAGGCACCGTCCACCGCCATCACCACCGAATTGGATTTGGGGGATGTGCAAATAAAGATGATGGCCTGTGCAATGTTGAGCCTGGCCTCGGGCATGCCGATCAACTCAAGGGCGTGTGCCGCAGCAACCGTTTGGGAAAGTGCCGAGGGGTTGGCAAGGCCCACATCTTCGGATGCGTGGGCGATCATGCGCCGAACGATGAGCCGGGGATCCACCCCTGCCGTGATCAGCCGGGCAAACCAAAACAGTGCTGCATCCGGATCCGAACCCCTCAGGGACTTACAAAAGGCGGAGAGCATGTTGTAATACTCTTCGTCGTCGCAGCGCAGGGCACGGCGCTGGATGGAATCTTCGGCAATAGAGAGGGTGATGTGTATCTTGCCCTCCTGCTCCTGGGTGGACAGCACCGCAAGTTCCAGTGCGTTGAGGGCGGTGCGGATGTCCCCGTTTGCCACATTGGCAATGTGCCACAGGGCTTCTTCGTCTATATCAATTGATAAATTGCCAAAACCAGCCTGCGGGTCTTGCAATGCTCTTTTTAAACCGTGGAGTATATGTTCGATGGTTAAGGGTACAAATTGAAAGATTCTGCACCGGGAAACGATCGCCGGTGTCATGGCGATGAAGGGGTTTTCGGTGGTGGAGCCGATAAAGCGAATGTGCCCGTGCTCCAGTGCGGGCAGGATGGAGTCGCTCTGAGCCTTTGTCCAGCGGTGACATTCGTCCAGCAATACATAGGTGGATTTTTCAAAAAGCTCCAATTCACTCTTGGCCTTTTGAATTACTTCTCGAATTTCCTTTACCCCCGATGAAACAGCGTTTAACGAAACGAAGTGGGAGCGGGTGGTTGCGGCAATAATTTGGGCAAGGGTGGTCTTTCCCGTGCCCGGAGGGCCGAAGAAGATGGAGGAAGTGAGCCGGTCTGCAACGATTGCCCGGCGTAAAAGAGTCCCCTCGCCCACGATGTGCTCCTGCCCCAGAAAATCTTCCAGGGTGCTGGGGCGCATGCGCTGAGCGAGGGGAGCATTTTTAAAAGAGTTAAAGAACGACATTAGAGTTTAAAGCCTGCCTCGAAAATATCCTCAATGGCCATCATGGCTTTGTCTTCGTCGTTGCCGTCGATAAATACCAACAGGTTGTCCTTGTACTTGACACCCAAGGACAGGATGCCCATAATACTCTTGGCATTGATCTTCTTATTTCCCTTTTCCAAATGGATTTGGGCAGAAAACCCCGATGCAACTTTAACCAGTACTTGTGCATTTGCTGCATTGAGTCCGTCGGGACTTGACATAATTAATTTTTTGTACTGCATGTTCATTCCCCCTTGTTTTCATTTATAGAAAGTATTTTTCTAAACCTGTGATTCATACCCGATTTGGTGATTTCACCGTCGTATAGGTCGCAGAGTTCGCTGAGAGTGGCTTCGGGGTTTTTCAAACGCAGTTCGGCCACAACCCTAAGGGGTTCGGGCAGGGAGTGTAGCCCAACGGTTTCGTCTATTCGATGAATGGCGCTCAACTGGGCAAACGCAGCGTCTAAAGTTTTTGAAACGTTTGCTTCGTCGCAGTTGGCGGCACGGTTTGCCTGATTGCGTATTTCTTTGAGCAGTATCGTGTCGGTGAGTTGAAGCACGGCGCTGTGGGCCTTGACACGGGACAAGAACTCTAAAATCTTTTCTGATTCCTTAATATACACGACGAAATTCGTTCGCCTATGAACTATTTTAGCATGAAACCCAAAAGAATTCAACTGTTCTTGTAAAATATACGCAAACTCAGGCGTTTTTATAGAAAACTCCAAGTGGTACCCCTTTTCGGGGGGTGTGATCACCCCGCAGAGTAAAAAGGCACCCCGAAGAAACGCACCCTTGCAGCACTCATGTGCAACGGGATCGTGGGATAGTTTCTTAATCAGTGCGATCTGGCGCTTGTGAACCATCTCGTCCGCACACTTGTCCCCCAACGCATAGGCGTAGAGCTCCGCTAAGGCGCAGCACTCCCCCGTCTTTTTTATATGAGCCAATTCTTCTTTAACCGACAACGTGTTTACCATAACTGTTTTATTTTAACCATCAGACATCCTTTTGTAAATCCAACCCAATATCCCTGTGCTGCAAAAACACCTTGTGCCCTTGGGTTTCAAACCGTGTGAACAGTTCCCCCGCAACGGCAACACTGCGGTGCATGCCCCCCGTGCAGCCAAAGGCTAAGACCAACTGCTTTTTGTCTTGCTCCAAGTAAAAGGGGGCCACGAAGTTCACCAGAGAATCCACCCGATCCACAAACTCCTTCGCCCGGGGGGAGGCAAAGACATATTCTGCAACTTCCCGTTCCAGCCCCGTCTTGGCCTTTAGCTCCTGCTGATAAAAGGGGTTGGGGATGAACCGAAGGTCAAACACCATATCCGCATCCAGGGGAATACCCCGCTTAAACCCAAAGGACATGACCACAATGGAAATATCCGCATTTTGTGCATACAAGTGTTCGATGCTTTCCCCTAAGTTGCGGGGAAGGAAGTGGGAGGTATCCAGCACGTTTTGTGCCATCCCCTTAATTCGGTGGAGCTTATCCCGCTCCATGGTTATACCTGTCAACACATTGGGGGAAAGGGGGTGGTTGCGCCGAGTCTCTTTAAACCTTCGGATGAGCACCTCGTCGCTGGCATCCAAATATAAAATCTCGCTGACAACCCCCGGCTGCTCCTTGAGTTTACCCATGGCTGTGTAAATGTCGTCGAACATGGCGCCCATGCGCATGTCGATGGCCACTGCAACGCTTTCCTTTTGATTGGCGTGGCATATCTTTGCAAACTCCAGCAGCAGGGTGGGGGGCAGATTGTCCACGCAGAAAAAGCCAATGTCCTCCAACCGCCGAAGGGCTTGGGTTTTTCCCGCTCCCGAGATGCCTGTTATGATGATCAGTCTCACGTATTATTTACCTCGCATTCACTATGTCGTCCGAATTGATGTTTGTTTTCTTAATAAAGGCAAGGGCATTGTCGAATACACCCACTTTTTCAGGGCAATGGGCATCGGAGGAAACGGCAAACCGAACGTTTGTTTCTTTAAGTGCATCGTAATCCTCTACAGTTAAAACAATGTTCGCATTGTTGATCTCGATAGCCGTCCCGGTCTTTGCGCACTCGGCAGCAATAGCCAACCAATCGCAGGGCACCCCATAGTTGGGATGTGCTAAGATATCGATTTCTATGGCGTTGATGGCCGCAATATACGCCCGCGTGTTGGCTCTAATCGCCTTTATTTTATCTTTTGCTGAAAGATTGTTGATATAAAAGTGCCACGCACTGGTCATGTTGCGGTAGAATACCGCCTTGTGGTAACCCAATACGATAAAATCAAATTTTGAAAGTTTATTCTGTTGTCCCCCCACAACAGAAGTGATATTCGCTTCTACTCCCGCTAAAATCTTAATCCTGTCCCCGTACACGTCTTGACACCGCTTGATTTCGTCCAGATATTCATTGCGCTTGCGTATGCCGTAGAACATGTGGGTGGAGTCGTGGTCGGTGATGGCGATGGCCTTGAGCCCTCGAGTAATTGCAGCCTTGACGTTTGCCTCAACCGTTCCCGTTCCGTGGCTAAAAATTGTGTGGGTGTGAAAGTCCCCGAATATTTCCATTAATTTCTCCAATCCACCGTTTCTCTTGGGTTATACAGAACCATACAATATCGCTCCTTCACGAAAACTCCCCCAAAAACTTTATTTCGGGTTCTAAAAACACCCCTGTCTTTTGTGCCACCACCTCTTGCACGTGGCGTATGAGGTTATAGATTTCTTGGGAAGTTGCATCCCCCGTGTTGATAATAAACCCACAGTGTTTTTCCGAAACCTGTGCTCCCCCTATGGCAAAACCCGACAGACCGCAATCCTGAATGAGTTTACCTGCAAAAAAACCCGGAGGGCGCTTGAAGGTGGACCCCGCGCTGGGGAAGTTGAGTGGCTGTTTCTCCCGCCTTCGGGTGTTTAACTCCTTGAGGGCCTGTTTGCCTTTCTCCACATCCCCGCGGTGCAGCTTATAAAACGTTGCACTCAGCACGATGTGACCCAGAGCTTCAATATTGCTGTGGCGATAGGACAGTTCCAGATCATCGGGAGTTTTGTCTTTGAACGCAAAGTCTTTGGTGAGCACTTTGGCTGTCTTTAAAAACATCCGCACATCCCAGTCGTAGGCTCCGGCGTTCATCACAACCGCTCCCCCCACAGTGCCGGGGATGCCCCCCAAAAATTCCAAGCCTGTCAAGCCGTTTTGATGGGCAAAGGACACCAGTGCCCCGTTGATCACCCCTGCTCCCGCGGTCATTTCGTCCTGGTCTAGGGTGATATCTGTGAATTTGGGGCAAATCACGGCTCCGTCAAACCCTTTGTCCGAGGCCAACACGTTGGAACCCTTGCCCAGCACCACAGCGGGCACACCCTCTTCCCGGAGGAAAGATAGCAGCTCAAGTAGCTCGGAAGCACAATGGGGGGTTGCAAAGAAATGGCAAACTCCTCCCGTCTTAAAGCTTGTTAGGGCGGAGAGGGGATAGTTGGTTTGTATATTGAATTTTTTCAAATACGAATCCTTCATAATTATAAATATAGTTTATTTTTTTATTTTTTTCAACCCTGAAATAATGGGATGGGGAAAATACCCTTTTTTGTTTTTACTGTTTTTTTCAACCCTGAAATAGGGGAGTGGGGAAAATACCCTTTTCAATGAGCAAAAAGTAGGCCTCCTGTGCGGATGCGTTGTCGTACAATGCGGAGTAATCCACTGTGCCCGAATTTGGCACCACGCACAAATGCCCCGCAGAGATGACACTCTTTTGCACCCGCTCGGACACCAGGGAATCCACAAATTTGCGGCACATCTGATTTTTTAATTCATTGTCGCTCAAAAGGGTATCCCCATAGCGAATCTGATCGGCATAGTTAAAGACCACATAGGCGTTGTATGAAACAGAACTCACGTTTCTCAGTTTATATTCAAAGGCAAGAGGTGCAATGAGTCCTCCCGCCTCTCCCTTTATAAACTTTTCCTGCGCATCATTAATATATTCGTATTGGATTTGGGAGGTATCGTCCAATTCCATGGCATCGACGATGTCGTAATCGTTGATATCCGAACGCTTCACCACCGTATCGCTGATGGAAAATATGGTTTTGTTTTCGTTGCCGTCGCTGACGTACAGCAGGTAGGGAGAGAGGGCGTAGGGTTTTGGTTGGTTGGTTTCAAACAACGTTTGGGTTTCGCAGTAGGTGAAGATATCGGGCTTTTCCCCCTTGGCCAGTCGCTCCAAAGCTTGCTTTTCACTTACATTATAACAATCGATAAACACGTAGATGTTCTTTCGCTCGAAAGCATCTGCTGCTTTTTTCAATACACCAAACGTATTCACAGTTTCACCGATGTGCCACAGGGTGAGCCTGCCGGTGTAGCTCGGTTCGGGTGTTTTTTCGGGATATGTGAAGCCAGATTTAACAGCGTATTGCAACACGGAGGGCAGCAGAATCAGCAGTCCCCCGATGATGAAAAGCATAAAAAGAACAAAAGGTCGCTTCATAGATAAAAACTCCATTCCGCCGTTTCACTTACGGAACAAATACTCATTAAACATTCTTTCACACGAACCCCCTCTTGTCACAATGTATGTTTTTGACGAACCATTTATGAATTTTTGATAGAAAGGGGAAGGAAAGGGCATCTGTAACACCCCTTCAATATATTTTGTATCATGATTTATAAAAAACGCTGCCTTTGAAAAAACCTTGACAGTGAAGGAAACACATGGTATAGTACAAATCAAGTAAATATAGTTTAAATGCGTTGACAGGGTGCGGGGTTTTTACCACCGGTTTGTAGAGAGTCCTCATTTGGTGGAAGAGGATATCCGGCAAAAACTGCCATTTCCCCCTCGAGCAGCAGGGTTGAACGTCTAACAAGACCTGTAGGCTTTGCCGGTTTTCACCGTTATATGAAACGCACGTTGATGGATGTGCGGCTAAGGGGCTTAAACCTTGTTTAGGCAATTTAGGTGGTACCGCGGGTAAAAAGGTTTCAACCCGTCCTAAGAATATTAGGGCGGGTTTTTATATTTTATTAAAAATAAAGAAAGGTTAGAAATCTATGGAGAAGAAAACAAATCCAATTGTTGTGCTCATCGCCGGCATGGTGGTGGAACTGTGCATCGGCATCATCTACATGTGGAGCATCTTTCAAAAATATGTTGTGGAGTACTTCAACTACGAACCCGCATCCATTGCATATACCGCTTCGGTCATGTTGTTTATGTTTGTCATCGGCATTTTAGTGGGTGGTCGGATCTCCGATAAAAAAGGCCCCAAAATCGCTGTGCTGTTGGGAATTCTATGCTTTAGTGTGGGTATATTCCTGTCCTCTTTGGTCAATTCCCCCATCCTGCTCTACCTCACCTACGGTGTGATCGGCGGGTTTGGCGTGGGCAGTGCGTACACCGCAATCATGCAGTGCGCCCAGGGTTTCTTCCCCCACAAGCGTGGATTTGCAACGGGTATGATCGTGTGCGCCTTTGGTGCCAGCGTGGTGGTGTTCACCCCTGTGGCCGAAGCTTTGTTAAAATCCGTGGGAGTTGCCAGCACCTTTCAAATTATGGCGGGTGGATTCTTGGTCATTTGTTTTATCGCATGGCTGTTCATTAAAAACCCCGAAAAGGTTCAGGGTGCTGCTGTTAGTACCGAAGTAAAACAATACACCACCAAAGAAATTTTAAAGACACCCCAGTTTTATTTCATCACCATCTCCATGATGCTCATCACCCCTGCGTATTTCATCATCAACCCCTTGGTGAAGCAAATCGGGGAACTAAAGGGATTGTCCCCCGAACTGGCACTGTTTTCCGTTATGCTCATGGGTATTGCCAGCACCTTAGGGCGGTTGGTAGTGGCATGGCTCAGCGACAAGATGGGCAGAAAAAATGCAATCCTCATGATCGGGGGTATCACCCTCATCAGTGCAGCGTGTTTAACCTTTGCAACAGGTCCCCTCTTCCTCTTGTTCATCGCAGGGATTGCCTTTTCCTACGGCGGAACCTCGGGAGTCTACCCAACCCTCACCACCAGCTTCTTTGGCACCAAACACGCAGGTTCCAACTACGGGGCTGTGATGATGGGCTTTGGCGTTTCGGCGGTGGTTTTCCCCTACATTGCAGGGGCTATTAACTCCACCCAATCGGGGGATTACACCCTTTCGTTTTTAATTGCAGCAGGGGTAACGGCCATTTCCATTATAGCTATGCTGCTCATTAAACCAATTAAAGGAGAAACAAAGTCATGATACTGGATAAGATTGAAAGTGCATCGAGACAAGAAATTGAAAAACTCCAAGGGGAGCGCCTTAGGAAAACCGTTGAGCGGGTGTATCAGAACGTGCCCTTATACAAGCAGCGGTTGGATGAAGCGGGCATTAAACCCAGCGACATCAACTCCGTTGCCGATCTTAAAAAGCTGCCCTTCACCTACAAACAGGACTTGCGGGACACCTACCCCTATGGTTTATTTGCCTGCCCCATGGACGAAGTGGCCAGAATCCACGCATCCTCGGGCACCACGGGCAAGCAGACGGTGGTTGGTTATACCAAGAACGACATCGAAGTGTTTGCACAGTGCTGTGCCCGTTCCATCGCTTCCTGCGGGGGCAGTGAAAAGGATTACGTCCACGTGGCCTACGGTTACGGCCTGTTCACCGGTGGACTGGGAATGCACTACGGTTCGGAAAAGTTAAACTGCAAGACCATACCCGTTTCGGTGGGAAATACCCAGCGCCAGATGCAAATTTTAAAAGACTTTGGTTCCACCATCATCTGCTGCACTCCTTCCTATGCCCTGTATTTGGCAGAAGCTTTGGAAGAAGCCGGGGTGAAAGATCTGCCCTTAAAGGCGGGCATCTTCGGCGCAGAGCCGTGGACGGAGCACATGCGTGCCGAAATTCAGGAACGGCTGCACATCAAAGCCTATGATATCTACGGCCTGTCCGAAATCATGGGGCCAGGGGTATCTGTGGAGTGCCAGTGCCAAAACGGTCTCCACGTACAGGAAGACCACTTCATCCCCGAAATCATCGACCCCGACACGGGCGAAGTATTACCCGAGGGAGAGAGCGGAGAGCTGGTGTTCACCTGCATCACCAAAGAAGCACTGCCCTTAATCCGCTACCGGACGAGAGATATTGCTTCCCTCACCTACGAGAAGTGTGCCTGCGGCCGCACCACGGTGAAGATGAGTAAACCCAAGGGACGCACAGACGACATGCTCATCATCCGGGGCGTAAACGTGTTCCCCTCCCAAATCGAATCGGTGCTGCTCAATTTGGGCCAATCTGCCCCTCACTATCAATTAATAGTTGACAGAATCGAAAATCTTGATACACTGGAAGTAATCGTAGAGATGCTGCCCGAAATGTTCTCCGACGAGATCAAAGTGTTGGAGCGGGCACAAAAGAAGATCGAACACGCCATTGTATCCACACTGGGTGTTGCTGTGAACGTTCGCTTGGTGGAACCCCGGACAATCGCCCGGTCGGAAGGTAAGGCGGTGCGGGTGATCGACAAGCGCAAGATGGACTAGGGAGGAAACAACTATGTTTTTAAAACAACTTTCCGTTTTTCTGGAAAACTCCAAGGGCAGGCTCAAAGACGTAACCAAGATTTTGGCTGAAAACGACATCGATATCCGTGCCTTTGGCATTGCGGACACCGAAAGTTTTGGCATTATGCGCATGATCTTAAACGATCCGGACAAGGCTTATGCCTGCCTCATGGACAAGGGTATTACCGCCATGGTCAGCGAGGTGATTGGCGTGATGCTTGCACACAAGCCGGGGGCCATGCACGAAATGCTGGGTGTGCTCTTTGAAAACGACTTGAGCATCGAGTATTCCTATGCATATCTCACCCACGACGATGCCGATGCCGTGATCATCATCAAGACCAGCGACGACAAAAAGTCGGTGGAAGCGCTCACAAAGGCTGGCTTCACACTTCTTTAATATTCTACACAAATTTTTAATAAATTGAAAATATAAGCATTTGTCGCTATACAAACGGCAAATGCTTTGTTATAATATTGTGAACTTATATATATTAAGGTGGTATATGGTGAAACGAATCCTTTTATTTGCACTCATTTTAAGCTTGTTGATCTCCACAATTTTTACAGGTGTGGTTTTGGCCGAACCGAAGTTCGACGATTCTAAGTTGAAATCCAAGTCCCTCATGCTTATTGACGCATCCTCGGGCAGGAAGCTGTTTGAGAAGGGTGGGGACGAAAGAATATTCCCCGCCAGCACCACCAAAATTTTAACCCTCATCGTGGCACTGGAGAAGGGTGATCTCAATGCGGAATTCACCGCAGGTGAGGAGATTCGCCGAAGGATCGGTGCAAACTCCAGCAAAATGGGCTTAATCGAGGGGGAAAAAGTAAAACTGGAAGACCTGCTCTACGGCATGATGTTACCCTCGGGTAACGATGCGGCAAACACCATTGCAGTGGGCATTGCTGGTTCTGTGGAAGCCTTTGCGGAGATGATGAACGAGAAGGCTCAAGAGATTGGCATGGAAAACTCTCGCTTCACCGAACCCTCGGGCTTGCAGGACGAGGCACACTACACCACCCCTGCCGACATGGCCACCCTCACCCAATATGCCCTGCAAAACCCCATGTTTAAGAAGATTTTTGGCACTACAAAATATACCGTACCACCCACCAACAAACACAAGGACCCCCAGGAGTTTGAAAATTCAAACTTGCTCATGAAACCCGACGACGCAAACTATTACAAGTATGCCACGGGAGGTAAGACGGGTTCCACCCCCGCAGCGGGGGGCTGTTTGGTTGCCGTTGCAGAAAAGGACGGCAGTTCGTTTATTGCCGTGGTGTACGGCGATATGACAGAAAAGCGCACCGAGCGGTGGCAAGCTGCAACGCAGATGTTTGAATACGGTTTTAATAACTTTAAGACCATCGATGTTTCAAAGATTATCAGCCAGAGTGAAAAACAAATGGTGGACGTTTTGCAGGCATCGGTGAAAGACCCTCAGGGAGGGCGGTTGGAGTTGACCCCCGGAGTGGGTTCGGATGGCAAGAGTTATTTTTCGGGCACACCCGAGCAAGTGGAAGCCATTGAGAGTGGCACAGATTTGGATGTGAAGGTGACCATAGATGAAAACATTCAAGCACCTATTTCCAAGGGACAAGTATTAGGTAAGATTGAATATTCTCTGGGGGATGAGGTGTTGATCACTGCCAATTTATTGGCATCTCGTGACGTTGCGCAGACGAACCCGGAGGAGCTGACCGAACAGCCTCCGGTGCGCACCCAAGAGGCGGCATCACCCGACGAGGTGTTGGGGGGCAACAATATATCGCCTTGGTGGTGGCTGTTGTTGCCAGCGGTGTTGATTGTGTTGTTGTTGTGGCGTATGGCGTACGTGAAGCGGCAAAAGCGCAAGCGCTTCAAGAAGCGCAAGAAGTACAGCTACAGCATTCGCAGATAGTTGTAAGGTTTTCTATTGGGGCTCTGCCCCAAACCCCGCCAAAGGGTATTTTTGAAAAATACCCTTTGGAAACCCAAAAACTTTTTGATGCAAAGCTAACGCTTTTGCTAAGGTGTTAACAAAGAATTACCTTAGTAAAGGCGTTAGCTTTTTTTGTTTGAGAGGGGTCAAGGAGGAATTATTTCCCCTTGCGGGTTGGGCTTAAGCCCACGAATAAAACCGTATATTAAAAAAGGGCAAAAAAAATAGCCTCATATCATTAGAAGGCTTTAAAATTCCGAGAAGCTTGGCAATTATCCTTGTATCTCGTTTCGACACTACTATTATCGTACATTTCCCTCAAAATTAAAAGAGAATAAACCATTCTTTATCAGCACTATTTTTTATTATTTAAAGGGCAACGCCTCAAAAACAGTTGGTTTTTTTATCATTGCCCCAAAAAACAGTGTTATTTTATTTTAAATAGTTAAAATTTTTAACTGTCGAAGAAAAGCTCCACACCGCCGTAAATGCCCACATCCCCCTTGTGTTTCGAGGGAAGGAAATAAACCTTGTCGTTGCAGGTGTGGGTATACGACCAAAACGTCTTTTCAATCCGGTCGAACAGCGGTGCACCCATAAAGGAAAGTCCACCGCCAATACAATAGCAGTTGATGTTGAGCACCACAAATAAATTATAACACAACAGCCCAATGTAGTGCCCCATTTGGTCTAACCGCCAAATCGCAAGCTCGTCCCCTGCGTGATACGCCTCTTCCAGAATGCGTCCGTCGATCTTGTGGATATCTCCCCCGGCCATCTCGATCATCTTGGTTTTTAAACCCGATTCAATGCCCTTTTCCAGGTGATACACCATGTTAAAGGAGGAAGCGTATGACTCGATGCACCCGCGGTTGTGGCAGCCGCACAGGGCGCCCACTCCGGGTGTCACCAAAATATGCCCAATCTCCCCAGCCGAACCGTAACTGCCGTGGAAAATCTTCTTGTTGATGATAATCCCCCCGCCAATGCCTGTGGATACGGTGATATAAATCATATCGTTAAAATCCTTACCCGCACCGCTGCGGCACTCGCCCAGCCCTGCAACGTTTGCATCGTTGTCGATGCGCACGGGAATGCCTAAGTTCGCTTCAAACATCTGAATGGGATAAAACCCCGACAAACTCAATATGTTGGTGGTGGAAATAATATATCCCGTCTTAATGTCCATAAAGCTGGGCATAACCAAACTCATGCCCGCAACGTCTTTAAAGTTAAGCCCGTTGTCCGCAATGATTTTGCGGCAGTTGTCCGATAGGTCTGCAACATATGTCTTAGGCGTCCACTCCTGGTTGGCGGGATGCTTGTGCTTAAAGAGCAGGTTCCTGTTCTCGTCGAACACCCCGTAGGCAATCTTGGTGCCGCCCACGTCTATAGAAATATAATATTTAGCCATCACTCGTCCTCCGAATCGATTCAAATCGCAACACCTTTTGTATTGCGCCTGTAATAAACAGTATGCCAATTATAAACAATAGTATGCTGATAAACTGGGAGGTGGACAGGGAAAAGACTTGACCCCGATCGTCCGAGCGGAAAAACTCAATGATAAACCGCCACACCCCGTACAGCACAAAATACCACCCCGCCGTACGCCCCACCTTTGTGCTCTTTTTGAGGATGAGGGAGAGGGCAACGGTCAACAAAAGTAAATATCCCGCTTCCAAGAGCTGGGTGGCCAGCAGGGGTACCCCCGCAGGGGCAAATCCTCCGGCGGGAAACACAACGGAACAAAACCCATCGTATTCAATGCCGTAACAACATCCGGCCATAAAGCAACCCACCCGGCCAAAGGCTTGTCCCAGGGCAAGGGAGGGTGCAGCAATGTCAAAAAATTCGATGGGGTTTATTTTATACTTGCGGCAATAGAGATATCCCCCCCAAATACCGCCGATCACCCCGCCATAGAACACCATACCACCCAAAATCATGTGCACGATCCGGGAGGGGTCAACAAAGAGGGTGGGCAGTTCCACGATGATGTAGAGCAGCTTTGCGCCGATCAGTCCGCCGATGACGGCGTATATAGCAAAGTTGACACAATCGCAACGCTGTATGCCGTATTTCTTTCCCGAATAAAAGGAGAGCACCACTGCAAGAATGCAGCCAACCACCATGCTAATGCCGTAGACGGGTATTTGATAGTTAAAAACCTGAATAAATGGAAACAAAGTTCACCTCAAAAAATGAAGGCGACTGAAAATCAGCCGCCTGTGTGTCAATTTAATAATTACATTAAGCCTGCTGCCATGCCCGCAGAGCCAATTGCTCCAGCGCATGCAACACATGCAATAAACAGTACGCCGCAAAGGATTACGCCAATGATGGAGAGAACGAAACCTGCTTTTGCAGAGCCGCTCAGCTCAAAGCCTTCAGCCTGTGCTGCTTTTCTAACGCCGATTGACATCACCAAGCCGATGATACCGCACACAAGACCTGCAATTGCAAAGAATCCGAACCAACCCAGTACTACAGCGACAATGCCCAGCACCAATGACGCAGTTGCCTTACCTTTGTATTGTTCCATAAACAACACCTCCAAATATTAATAATTTTTTTATATGTATTTATCAATACATAGCAGATTTTATCACAATTTAGAACAAGTGTCAACAAAAAGGCATGGTTAGTATTTCAAATTCAGTCAATGCGAAGCCTTGTCCAGTTATTCCTTCATGGGCACTTGGCCCTCTGTGTAGACATCCACCCGCATGCTTACTTTCAACCCGGAGGCAGCGACAGCATCTTTTAAGTGATCGATGGCATCGTTGATCTCCTGATAATTACTGGATGAGCGCACACTGTCTAAATTGTTCACCGCTGCCAAAAGGCCTTCATCGCCGCCCTGCTTCTTAATGGCACTGCGCACACGGGGCACCAGCACCCGGGCTTGCCACTTGGCCCACTCTAAACGGGCGTAACTTGCGGAATATTCGTTTTCTTTGGGTACATCCACCCCATAGATGTCTTTAATCAGCTTCACTCGCTTGTTTTGGTCGGTGCACACGTAACCGTAGTTAAAGATCATACATCCCGTGCCCGTGAAGGATTCCATGTGTACGTTTTCAAGGTCTAACCCGTTGCCGAAGTAGGCAAGGGCAGCCAGTTGGGAGAAATCCAAGTTGGTGTACACGTTCTCGGATAGCACCTGAATCATGGTGGGTACGTCTTTTAAGGCCGTGTTCTTGCGAATGGTGTCGTATACGGTGAGCATCATCTTCTTTTGACGGTTGATACGGTTGGCATCCCCCGACTGGGCCATGTGCTTGCGGGCACGGCAGTAGTCCAGCACCCCTTGGCCGTCCAAATGCTGCATTCCCTTTTTATAGTTACGCCCCTGAATCTTAAAGGCGACGTCGATGTCGTAGTCCACACCGCCGATTAAATCCACCACTTCCTTGAGCATAGGCATCGTCACGGCGATGTAGTAGTTCACGGGAACGCCTCCCAGCACCCACTCCACCGATTTACACACGTTCATAAAACCTTCTTCGCCGATGCCACCGCCTAAGGTGAGGGAAAAGTTTAACTTATACTTGCCCTCGGCATTGGCGATCTTGGCATATGTATCTCTGGGAACCGAAATTAAATCTACTTTTTGCTCATCAAAATTCACAGCCATGAGCATCATGACATCGGAATTAAAGTTTTTATCTACATATTCTTTTCTATTCTCTACCCGCTCTTCTGCGTAGTCCACGCCGATCAGCAATATGTTAAAAATATTTTTCATGGAAGAAAAATCAGCCATTTTACCCAGCTCTTCTAAGTAATCGGGTTCGGGTGTGGGCTTTGGTTCTGGGTTATTAAGCTCTCCGTCCTGCACCGGCAGGGGTGTGGGCGTTGGGGCTGGTTTGCTGCTGTTGCTTGGCGATGGGATTGTGTTGTCGAAAAGTGCATTTGGATTATACATAACCGGGTAAATCACAAAAACACACAACAGGGCTGCAACTAAAAACAGTGCCGAGGCCACCAGCCACCCTGCTCTGGATTTTGGTTTTGAATAATGATTTGTATGTACGTCCTTGTTCATGCGACACTCCTGAAACTTCTATTATGCACAATTCATTGTAAACGATATCTGACAAAAGTCAACATATTACTGCCAAGCTTAACAGAACATTAAAATAGTTGCCAAACAATACTAATACTATGACAAGAATGTGAAGAGTATGCATTTAAGCTTTTTTTGAAATTTGCTTAAAAAAAATGAAAATGTTTTGTTTTTCAAATTTATATATGAATGAAATTATTCAATAAAAAATTTTTTGGGTTTTAGAGGGGGGGTATATAAATCCCCCCCTAAACAAGTGCAGGGCAGCGCCCTGCAAAAAATATAACCGTATTATTTTAAACTTTCAAATACCCTAGGCACTTTTTTAGCCTGCTGTTGCTGCTTGTCCTCCTTGGCAAGGGCATATTCAATACGAAAGCGCTTCAGCTCTTCCCGAAGCGTGTTTAACTCAATCTCAAGAGCCGCACATTCGTCCGTCTTTTTCATGAGGTCGTCAGCAATATTGATGGAGACCAGCACCGAAAGCATGTGAGGCGAAAGTCCCGGATATTGTTTGGACAACTCGCTCATCTTTCGATCAACCGTGATCGCCACCCAGTGGATGTATTCCTCGCTCTCAAAACCGGCAATGGCGTATTCCCTGCCGCCAATGTTCACCTTGGTATGCGTTTTAGAATCCATACTCACCTCATCCATGATGTTATGATCCTTATTATACAACATTTTCAACAATTTTACAACAAAAATTATTTAAATACGACATAAGAAATTTAGCTCCGCAGGGTGGCGCCAAACTCTCGCTCTGCACTTTTAATAATCTTTTCAATGTTTTTGGTAATGTCCTCGTCGGCCAGGGTCTTGTCCTTTGCCCGGAAGGTGAGTGCAAAGGCCAGGGATTTTTTACCCTCCCCAACGGATGCCCCGGTGTACACATCAAAAATCTGCACGTGCTCCAAGTACTTACCGCCGCTCTTGTTAATGACAGTAAGCAACTCTCCTGCAAACAACTGTTTGTCAACAACAAAGGCCAAGTCCCGCTCGATAGCCGGGAACCGGGGAAGCTCCGAATACTTGCGCTCGTTGTCGATGGCACTGTAGAGGGGTTTTAAGTACAGCAGGGCGCAGTACACCTTCTCGCCCTCCATGCCAAAATTTTTGGCAACTGTTGGGTGAATCTCCCCAATAGAGCCAAGTCCAACGCCGTCCACCATAATCACCGCTTTGCGCCCCGGGTGATAAAAGCTTCTGCCCCCGGGATGGAAGGATGCGTTTTTAATGTTGAGCACCCACAGCACGTTTTCAATCACGGACTTAAGGGAATAAAAATCTTCGTCCTCTCCGCAAAGACTCAGGCACAAATACTCCTGCTCGTCGGGCAGTTCTGTGAGCGGCAGGGTTTCGGGCAAATACACCCTGCCCAACTCAAACAGGCGAACATTCTTCACCTTGCGGTTTAAGTTGGTTGCAACCACGTTTAATAAATCGGCAATGCCTTGGGTGCGCATGACACTCTTGTCATCCCCCAAGGGATTTTTTAAAGTGATGGTGTTTTTCAGCACAAAATCATCGGCATCCACCAGCAGTTTTTCCACAACATCGGGGGAGCCGAAGGAATAGGTGATACTCTCAAAGAAACCACTGCGGATCATTAGGGTTTTTAAGGCATCCCGCAGTTTTTCCATATCCGATACCCTGCCCCGAACGATATGCCCCTGCATAACCCGGGCGGGGATGTTGTCGTACCCATAAATGCGTGCCACTTCTTCGGCGATATCCTGTGCCCCCGAAATGTCGGACCGAAGGCCGCTCACCGAAACGGTGAGTTCATCACCGGTTAGAGTGGTGGGCAGGTGCAGCCTGTTTAAAATGTTTTGCATTTCACTGGCTTCAATCCCCGTGCCCAGCAGTGCGTTGATCTTTGCCCCTGTTGTTTTTACAACTTTGGGGGAGATGTTTTCGTTTAAAATATCGATCTCACCGGTGACGATTTCTCCGGCCTTCAGCTTTTCCACCAGATGCAGGGCACGGTGCATGGCAAAGGAGACGTTTGCACTGTCCACTCCCTTGGAAAAGCGCATGGCCGATTCGGTGGAAATGCCCAGGGCACGGGAGGTTTGGCGCACGCTGCCATAGGCAAACTTTGCCGCTTCAAAGATGACGGTGGTGGTGGATTCCTTAATTTCGGAGTTTTCACCCCCCATAATACCCGCAATGCCGATGGGTTTTTCACCGTCGCAAATCATGAGCATAGATGGGTTGAGGGTGTGTTTCTTTTCGTCTAAGGTTGTGATGGTCTCGCTGTCCTTCGCCCGGCGAACGATGATCTTTTTGTCCACAATGTCGTTTAAGTCGAAGGCGTGCATGGGCTGCCCGCACTCCAGCATTACAAAGTTGGTGATATCCACAATGTTGTTAATAGGTCTCACTCCCGCACTTCTCAGCCTGTCCTTGAGCCATTTGGGGGATTCCTCAATTTTAACGTTTTTAATAGCCCTCGCCATATACCGGGGGCAGATGTCCGTATCTTCCACGTGAACGGAGATGTAGTCGTTAATGGTTCCACCGGCCTCGCCAAAGGTGATGTGGGGCAGTGTCAATGTTTGGTTTAGGGCGCAGGATGTCTCCCGGGCGATTCCCAACACACTCAAGCAATCGGGGCGGTTTGCCCCTACTTCAAATTCAAACACGGTGTCCCGAAGGCCCAGGAAGTCTGCAACGTCCAGACCAATGGGGGTATCCTCTTTCATGAGCATGATGCCGCGGTCGTCGCTGGCACCGGGGTATACGGAGTCGTCGATGGCCAGTTCTTTACCCGAGCACATCATACCGTTGGACAGCACGCCCCGCAGTTTGCTGGCTTTAATGGTGACGCCGCCGGGCAGGCGGGAGTTGTTGAGGGCGCAGGGTACGATTGCTCCGGCGTACACGTTTGTTGCCCCGGTGACGATTACGGTTGTTTCCACGCCGATGTCCACGGTACACACCGAGAGTTTATCGGCATCGGGGTGTTTTTCCACGTTTAAGATTTTGCCGGTGACCACGTTTTGGATGTCGTCGCCCAGATGGGTTGTGTGTTCGATGGCGTTGCCCGCCATGACCATTTTATTTTCAAATTCGGCGGTGTCGATCTCGCCGGTTATGTAGTCGCTCAGCCACTTCTTGGGTACAAGCATAATTCTTACTCCTAACCTATTTTTTAAGGGGGAAGTTTTTCTTGGGGGCTACCCCCTTGACCCATTGTCGCAAAAGCATACGCTTTTGCTAGGGGTGTATTATTTTATTGAGTAAGCAAATGTGATAACATTTGCATATAAAGTTTTTGGGTTTCCAAAGGGTATTTTTTCAAAAATACCCTTTGGCTGGGGGTATGGGGCAGTGCCCCATAAATAATACCACTTACTTAAACTGGCGCAAGAAGCGTATGTCGTTCTCGTAGAGCAGGCGTATGTCGGTAATGCCGTACTTCACGTTGGCAATGCGATCAAGCCCTAAGCCAAACGCAAACCCCGTATACTTATTTGGATCAATGCCGCAGTTTGCAAGCACGTTATTGTGCACCATACCGCACCCAAGCACCTCAATCACGCCCGCACCCTTACACGCACCGCAGCCCTTTCCACCGCACAGCGCACAAGTGGCATCCACCTCTGCAGACGGCTCGGTGAAGGGGAAGAACCCCGGGCGAAACCGAGTCTTGGTGCTGCTTCCGTACAGCTCCTTTAAAAACGTATCAATGGTTCCCTTTAAGTCTGCAAACGTGATGTTCTCACCCACCACCAGCCCCTCCAATTGGTGAAACACTGGGGAGTGCGTGGCATCCACGTCGTCACAGCGATACACCCGCCCAGGGCAAATCATGCGAATGGGAGGTTTTTTGTTGAGCATGGTGCGAATCTGCACGGGAGACGTGTGGGTGCGCAGGAGAATGTTGTCGGTAATATAAAACGTGTCCTGCATGTCTCTTGCCGGATGGTTCTTGGGTATGTTTAACATCTCAAAGTTATATTCGTCGTATTCAATCTCGGGGCCTTCGTTGACCTCAAATCCCATGGAGAGGAAGATATCCCGAATCTCGTAGTACACTTTTGTAATGGGGTGCAAGCCCCCCTGCTTTAATGGCTTTCCGGGCAGGGTGATGTCGATGGTCTCCTCGTTAAGCCGCTTTTCCAGCTCTGCATTGGCACAGGTGTTCACAGCAAGGCTCAGCAGTTCCTCGATGGCCTGCTTGATCTCGTTGACCTCCTGCCCCCGCACTTTGCGCTCTTCAGGGGACAGATCCTTCATGCCCTTGAGGAGTGCAGTCACTTCTCCGCTCTTACCCAGGTATTTCACCCGAACGGCACTTAATTGCTCCAAGTTCTGTGCACCCGAAATGTCCGCTTGTGCACGGTTTACGATCTCTTTCATTGTTCCTCCAAAGTTTAAGAAGGGAGTAAACCCCCTATTTTCTAAATTTATAGAGTATAATTCCTGCCGCAACGGCACAGTTTAAACTCTCGCACTGGCAGCTCATGGGTATTTTAATGAGCTTTGCCGAATTTTTCACAACTTCGGACAATCCGTGGGATTCACTGCCAAACACAAGAGTTGTGCTTGCCTCACTGGGAATGTCGTCCAGTTCCGCACCCTCCATATGTGCCCCATACACGGGCATCGGTAAGGAGTGCAAAAGGGCTGCCAAGTCGTGGGTTATCAAAACCTCACAGCGAAAGATTGCCCCCATGGAAGCCCGCAGGGCCTTTATTTCATAGACATCACAGCAGTTGTGAAGATATAGTTTATCAAAGCCAAAAGCGGCACAGGAGCGAAGAATCGCCCCGGCGTTAGCCGGAATGCTCACGCCGTCTAAGATACAAACCTTCTCCCCGGTGGAGCGATAGGTGAGCTTGGATAAATCCACGATGCCCACAATACCCTCGGGGGACACCAACTCACTCAAGCTGCCCAGCACATGTTCGGGAACGAGATACACATCTCCCGAAAAGTTTTCAAATTTCCGGTCTGTTGTGGTTACAACGCCGATCACGGCCTCCGGCGCATAGGTGAGAGCCTCTAAAAACAGCTTTTCCCCTTCAATGAGGAACAAACCCGTCTCCTGCCGCACCTTCTTTTGGCGCAGGGTGCGAAAAAACTTGATGCGGCTGTTGCCGACGCTGGTAATCTCAAACTTCATTGGCAACAACTTGTCCGTTGATGAGAGCAACGGCGATCTGTCTGCCCGTGTCGTCTGAGACGAACACTTCATAGGTGGTTGTGCGCCGAGTCTTGGTGATACACTTGGCGCAGGCGGTGAGTTTTGTGCCCTTCACAGATAAAAGATAGGTGATGGAACACGAGTGGGTCACACACAGGGTGCCGTCGCAGTTGGATGCCACGGCAAAAGCAAAGTCTGCAAGGGTGAAGATGGCTCCCCCCTGCACGCCCTCCTTGGCGTTGTTGAGCTTGTCCGTCACAGGCAGCGTACAAGTACAACTCCCCGGCTCCGCTTCTTCTATATAGATGCCCATATCTGTTGCAAAGACATCCTTTGCAAAGTAGGCTCGAATCCCTTGAATATCCATATTACAACAACTTCTGGGAGAGGGCGTACACGTTACCCGATCCGATGGTGATGACAATATCTCCCGCCTGTGCGTGTTTGGTTAAATAGGCATCGATTTCTTCGAAGGTGGGAATGTGCAGTACATCGCTGTAGGGGGCAATGGCCGCAACCAGATCGGGTGCATAAATATCCCCCCGGTCGATGTCCCTTCCCGGAAAGATATCGGGCACAATGACCGTATCCGCATAGGTAAAACAAGTTGCATATTTATCTTTTAAAGATCTCGCCCTGGAATAACTGTTGCACTGAAACACTGCCCACAGTTTGTTGTGGGGCGCCTTGGAGATTCCCTTGAGGCAGGCAGAAATTTCTGTGGGGTGGTGGGCGTAGTCGTGGACAATTTTATATCCGTTTTTCTCGCCGATCAGCTCAAACCGCCGACCCGCAAGGGTATATTTTTTTAGTGCGGCAGCGCAGTCTTCAAGGGACACTCCAAAGACAAAGTGGCACAGGGTGATGGCCGCCATGGCGTTTTCGATATTGTGTTCGCCCAGCACGGTGAGTTCGATCCTGTGGGAGATATCCTTTGTGCAATAATCAAAGGAGGGGAAACCCAGCTCGCTGTAGGACACGTTTTTGGGGAAAATATGCCCGTTGCCCCGCAGGGAGTATTTGTAGAGGTGTTTGCCCTTGTATTCATCGGCAATGTGTAAAACCAAGGGATCGTCCGCATTGGCGATGAGCACCCCGTCTTCGGGCAGCAGGGCCACAAACTTTTCAAAGGCGTGTATAATGTTGTCGATATTTTTATAATAATCCAAGTGGTCGTCGTCGATGTTGTTGAGCACGATGTAGTTGGGGGACAGTTTTAAGAAACTCTCCACATATTCACAGGCTTCGGTTAAGAAGATGTCGCTCTTGCCAAGATGGACTCCGCCGCCCAAGTGATCCACCATGCCACCCACGTGCACCACGGGGCTTTTGTTGGCTTCAATTAAGATGAGGGAAGCCATGGAGGTGATGGTGGTCTTGCCGTGGCAGCCCGAAACACAGGCCACTTTGTTATATTCGTGGCTGATGTGGCCGAGAAGCTCCGCACGATCGATCATGGGGATGCCCAGTTCTTTTGCCTTGTCGTACTCGGGGTTGCCCGGCTTGATGGCGGCGTTATAAACCACCAGTCCCGCACCGGGGATATGTTTGGCATCGTGGCCGATGGAGATATCGAAACCTGCACGCTTTAAGTTTTTGGTGAAAACGCTTTCGTTTTTGTCCGAACCGGTGACCTTAAAGCCAAGGCTTGAAAGGATCATAGCAAGCCCCGACATGGAGCATCCGCCCATGGCGATAAAATGAATGCGCTCATTTCTATATTTCTCTAAGAAGCTAATAACCATTGTCTACACCTCATTCACCCAAACATTATATATGAGAACGCTATAATTTGCAACCTACAAGTTGGGGCTATAGTTCAATCATATCCCGGCAGGGGTAAATTTATTACTTTTTAAACTATTATTACAAATTTTTAGTAAAAAAGAAAGAAAAATAAAGGAAATTGGTATTTCATAGCGAATAATATATTTCAATATCGTTTTCTAAGCAAGAATACCGATAACTTAGCATTGGAGGCTCGCTAAATGGATATTACCGATATTCGTATTAGAAGGATTGAGTCTGTCGGCAAGATGAGGGCAATTGTTTCGGTGACGTTTGACGATATGTTTGTTGTCCACGATATGAAAATTATCGAAGGGCAAACTGGGTTATTCATTGCCATGCCCTCAAGAAAAACGCCGGCGGGTGAGTATAAGGACATTGCTCACCCAATCAACACTGAGACGCGGGAAATTCTGCAAAAAGCTATTTTAGAACGCTTTTCGCAGATGCCCGATGATGAGTTTGCAACAGAAGGGTATGACGACTAAGTTTCATCAGATACAGAGGTCCGGATTGCTTACCGGACTTTTTTTCTTGCCTTTTTTTGTTCTGTCCTATACAATATGTCCGTGACATAGTATTAATTATGAAGGAATTATACGCAGGGCTCCGCCCTGCACCCGCCAAAGGGTATTTTTGAAAAAACACCCTTTGGAAACCCAAAAACTTTTTGACGCAAAGCGATCGCTTTGCTAACGCTAAAATGTATTACTCCCCCCTAGCAAATGCGAAGGCATTTGCGACAAGGGGTCAAGGGGGTCACCCCCTTGCGGGGTTTGGGGCAGAGCCCCACAAAAATCCCCATAAAAAAATATATATAATATATAAATATGAAAGGTTGCGTTGTAGATGAAAGAAAACACCTTGGCAGTGATCCTGTGCGCAGGCGAGGGAACACGCATGAAATCCCAAATACCCAAATGCCTGCACGAACTGTGCGGCTTGCCTATGGCCGGCTGGGTCAAAAGTGCCCTTGACAGCGTCATCACCGAAAAACCCTGCATCGTCGTGGGTCATAAAAAAGAATCCCTCATGGACTACTTCGGTGACACCGCCACATACGCCCACCAGAAAGAACTGCTGGGCAGCGGCCATGCCGTCATGCAAACCAAAGAATACCTCCAGGGTAAGACGGGTAAAGTCTTTGTCATCGCAGGGGATATGCCGTTAATCACCGGCCAAACCCTGAACAACATCCTCTTTGCCGCCAAAGATACGGCCCTCACCTTAGCCACCTGCACCCACCAAGACCCAACGGGTTACGGACGTATCGTAAAGGAGAGCAACGGCAGCGTCATTAAAATCGTGGAGGAGTTGGATGCAACGGAGGACGAAAAGAAAATAAACGAAACAAACGTCTCCATCTACTGCTTCGATATCCCCTTACTCATAGACGCCCTTAACGAAATTCAACCCAACCCCAAGAAGGGCGAATACTACTTGACCGACGTTGTTGAAATATTACATCAGAAGAACAAAAAAATCAACACCTATGCCCTAAACGATAGTTCCGAAGGGCAAGGGGTCAACGATCTCTATGAACTCTCCCTGGCGGAGGAAAAACTGCGCCTTCGGATTCATAAACAACACATGCAAAACGGTGTTCGGTTCATCGATCCCAAACAGGCCTATATCGATGCTTCCGTGAAAATTGGAGAGGGATCTGTGATCTATCCCGGGGTGGTGCTCAAGGGCAATACGACCATTGGCAGTTATACAACGCTGTTTAACTGTTATATCGTTGATTCCACTGTGGGAGACAATACCAGTATCGGCCCATACGCCTATTTGCGCCCTCATTCCAAAGTGGGCAGCAACTGCAAAGTGGGAGATTTTGTGGAAGTGAAAAACGCATCCATCGGCAACGGCTCCAAAGTGCCCCACCTTTCCTACGTGGGGGATGGAGAGATTGGCGAAAAATCCAACGTGGCCTGTGGGGTGGTGTTTGTGAACTACGACGGAAAGCGAAAGCACCACACCAAAGTGGGGGACAATTGCTTTGTGGGCTGTAACGTAAATTTAGTGGCACCGGTGAGCGTGGGCAACGGCAGTTATATTGCCGCAGGATCCACCGTGACCCACGACGTGCCCGACAACGCCCTGTGTATTGCCCGCAGTCGCCAAACCATTAAGGAGGGTTGGGTTTCTCCCAAGCAAAAGGACTGATGTTTTTCAAGCAAAAGAAGAAACAAACCGTCGATTATTACATCGTGGGGTTGGGAAACCCCGGTTATCAATATCGTCGCACCCGCCACAACGCAGGGTTTGACGTGCTTGATATTTTGGCACAGACTTTTAAGGTAAAAAAGTTTTCAAGAAGCCCTGTGATGAACACGGCACGTGTGACCATATCGGATAAAAACGTACTGCTGGTTTTGCCTCAAACGTTTATGAACAACAGCGGAAGAGCAATAAAAACTTTGGTTTCGGAATATAAGGCCAAGATGAATCAAATAATAGTGGTGTATGACGATGTGGATATACCCTTAGGAGCTGTGCGCATTAAGGAACGGGGCAGTGCAGGCACCCACAACGGCATGCGATCCATTGTCTCCACCATAAAGACCGATGAATTTCTGCGCCTGCGGGTGGGAATTGGCAAAAACCCCGGAGATATTGTGGATCACGTGCTGTCCACTTATGCGGACGACGAGTTGGAAGTGGCTTTTAGCGGCTACAGGCGTGCGGCTGATGCGCTGGTTGAAATTCTAACCGGGGGCGTAACCTCTGCACAGCAAAAATACAACTGATTCAAGGTTTTTCTTGGGGCTTTGCCCCAAACCCACAAGGGGGAATGATTCCCCCTTGACCCCTCTTGTCGCAAATGCTGACGCATTTGCTAGGGTGTAGTATATTCACGTGTTAGCAAAGCGATAGCTTTGCGTCAAAAAGTCCCCTGAACGGGGCATGGGGCAGAGCGCCATAAAAAATAAATAACTACTAAAGAGACGACATTGAACATCGAACACGTAATCGAAAATTCAAAAGCATTTCAAGAACTGCTGAGCGCAAAAGGGTGTATCGCACTAAACGGTCTGCCCCCCACACTCGCCCAGATCGTTCTGCCTTTGCTTGCCAAAAATTCGGGCAAGAAAATATTGTTCATCGCATCCAACGACTACTTTGCCTTAAACACCCACATCAACATCCCAAATAGCGTATACCTGCCCATGCGGGAAACACTGCTCCGCCCGGCAGAACTGGGCAGAGAAACAACCGTGAAACGCATTGAAGCCCTGCGCAACGTGGACTGTGCTGACGTGGTGTGTACCTCCATCAACGCCCTGCGCCAACGTTTGGTCGACCCAGAGCTTTTCTACGCTTCCTTTGAGGAACTCATAATAGGCCAGGAAATCCCCGGCATTGAAACAAAACTGGTTCAAATGGGCTACGACAGGGTGGAATTGGCTCAAGAAGTGGGTGAGTTCGCCATCCGCGGGGACATTGTGGATATCTGCACCTACGAGGGCTCCTATCACATCGAACGCTTTGGCGATGAAATTGAAAAAATGACCCATGAGCGGGTAACCATTCCTCCCATGAGTGAATTCCTGCTCTCCCCCGATCAAAAAAAGAAATTAATTTCGTATTTGACGCAAGAAGAGAAAAAATCTTCCTTTCATAAAGTGGCAAGGTATGCAGAACTCATCCAGGAAGAACGGGTGTTCGACGACTTGCGCAACATGACCCACGTGGTGTATGAACACACCTTCTTCGACTACATGGGCGATTGTATTTGTGTTTTGGACGGAATCAACCAGATTGTGCAAAGTGTGACCACCTTCGACGACGAATATCAGGAGAGCATGAAGAGTGCGCTCACAGCAAGTTACGCCCTGTCCGGCATGGAAGACCTGCACTACCCCTTTGAAGCTGTTTTGGAAACCTGTTTAGGGCACAAGCTCATCGACATCAATAAATTTGAAAGTACCAAAAAATTAAAATATACGACCCACATTGACTTTGGGGCTAAAAAACTGCCCACCTATTCGGCTAAGCAGAGCGAACTCATTGGGGATATCTCCCTGCGGTGCGAACACGGGTATCGGGTGATTTGCTCCTGTGGTTCGGCCTCCCGGGCACAGACCCTGAGCAAGGCGTTAAACGATGCGGGGCTGTTTGGCGTTACGGTGACGGACAACAGTTTATCCGACGGATTTGAACTGTCCGGGGAAAAACTCATCGTACTGGGCGAAGCCAATTTATATGGACAAAATCGTTCCAAACACAAGACCAATCCAAAAAAAGCCAGCGAAGACTTCTTCGACAACATCGCCGTGGGAGATATCATCGTCCACGACCTCCACGGCAAGGGTCGATATGTGGGCATGGAGACCAAGACCGTTGCGGGTATCGTGCGGGATTACATCGTGCTTCAGTATCGGGAGGGGGATAAGTTATACCTTCCGGTGGATCAGGCGGGCAGGATCACCAAGTATTTATCGGGCAGCGATACAGAGCCAAAGCTCAACAAGCTGGGGGGCAAGGAGTGGGAGAATTCCAAGGTGAAGGCCAAATCGGCCTTAAAAGACTTGGCGGTCAAGCTGTTTTCCCTGTATCAGTCCCGGATGAACGCCAAGGGGTATATGTTCTCCCCCGACACGGTTTGGCAGCAAGAGTTTGAAGATGCCTTCGATTATGAAGAAACGCCCGGGCAGTTGCAGGTGCTCTCCGAAATCAAAGCGGATATGGAGAACGGACGAGCCATGGATCGGCTACTGCTGGGAGACGTTGGGTATGGCAAGACCGAAGTGGCCATGCGTGCCTGCTTTAAAGCGGCAATGGATGAAAAGCAGTGCTGTGTGCTGGCCCCCACCACCCTGCTGGCCGCACAACACTACGAGACGTTTAAGAAGCGGTTCGAGGGTTTTCCCGTTAACATCGCTTCTCTGAGCAGATTTGCAACGAAAAAAGAGGCCACAGAGGCACTCAAGGGCATTCGGGAGGGCACAGTGGATATTGCCATCGGCACCCATCGGCTGCTCTCCAAAGACGTAAAGTTTGCCGATTTGGGATTGCTGGTCATCGATGAAGAACATCGGTTTGGGGTTGCCCACAAGGAGCGGATTAAGGAAATTAAGACAAACGTAGACGTCTTATCCTTAAGCGCAACACCCATTCCCCGCACGTTAGAAATGTCCCTCATCGGCATTCGCAACTTGAGCACCATCGACACCCCCATCGAGGAGCGTATACCCATCAACACCTATGTGATGGAGTTTTCCTTCGAGTTGGCACAGGAAGCCATTTTAAAGGAATGTGCCCGGGGCGGACAGGTGTTTTTTGTGTGCCGGAGGATCTCCACCCTGCAATACATTTCGGGGGAACTCCTAAAGCTCATGCCCGATGTTCGCATGCGCATTGCCCACGGGCAGATGGAAAAACACGAGCTAGAAAAGGCCATGGAAGATTTTCTAAACCGGGAATTCGACGTGCTGCTCTCCACCACCATCGTGGAGTCGGGGTTGGACATTAAAAATGCAAACACAATCATTATATATGAAGCGGATAAGTTCGGCATTTCGGAGCTGTATCAGCTAAAGGGCCGAGTGGGGCGAAGCTCTGCCACGTCCTATGCCTATTTAACCTTTGTTTCAGAAATGTTTCTCTCCCAAGATGCCCAGAAGCGGCTCAACGCCCTGCGGGATTTTACCGAATTCGGTTCGGGACTTAAAGTCGCCATGCGAGACTTGGAGATTCGGGGAGCGGGCAACCTGTTGGGGCCCGAGCAGTCGGGGCACATGCAAAACGTGGGCTACGAGATGTATCTGCGCATGATGAAGGAAGCTGTTGGCGAGCTGAAGGGCGAGGAGAGCCGGGAGGAGCCGGAGTGTTCCATTGAGCTGAACATGGACGCACACTTAACGTTTATAACGGACGACAAGCTGCGCATTGAGTATTACAAGAAGATTGCCGCCATACGCTCCAAGGGGGATGCGGCAAATATATTAAACGAGATGGAAAAGCGGTTTAAGGAGGTGCCTCCTGCGGCTAAGAATTTGGTGAGTATTGCACTGCTACGGCGTTATGCCCAGGTGAAGAACATAGCGTCGATTATTCGCAAGAGTGAGTCGGTGGAGATTATTTTTCACGAGAATGCAATGGTGAATTCCAAGCGGCTTATCGAGCAGCTCAAGGAGTATGACGGGGCTAGGTTATTACCCAAGCAGCCTATGACCATTGTGCTCAAGATGAAGTCCATTGTTGAACTTTTTGTGTTGGTTTCCCAAATTGATTGCAACTTGCAGCCAAGTACTGTATAATCCGAGGGTAAAGTTTTTTAATGTGGGGTTCCACCCCATACCCCGTTTTTGTGGGCGCTGCCCACGCCCGCAAGGGGGAATGATTCCCCCTTGACCCCTCTTGTGCAAATGCTCACGCATTTGCAGGGTTGTATTATAACATGTTAGCAAAGCGTAGCTTTGCGACAAAAAGTTTTTGGGGTTTTAGGGGTATTTTTACAAAAATACCCCTAAACAAAGTGCAACCCACCCTATAACAACGTTTCTAATAAATATAAGGGGATATAAAGTGAAAAAGATTCTAACGTTTCTCATACTAGCAGCAGTGCTGTTCACCGGCTGTAGTTCCGATGCCGTCGTTGCAAAAGTAAACGGCGAACCCATCTATCAATCCGAAGTGGACGCACTCATCGATGCAAGTGCAAGTATGTACGCCCAACAGGGTATCACCAAAGAAGAGTTTCTAAAAAACGAAACTGTTGTTGCCAGCCTAAAACAACAGGCCATTGATTCCTTAATCGATCAAAAGGTGCTGGTGATGAAGGCCACAGAACTGGGTGCAAAAATGCCCACTGCCGAAGAACTGGCAAAAACCGAAGCAGATGCAAAAACGCAATTATCCGGCCTGGAAGACAAGGCCAGGGAAATCGCTCTGGATCAGAAAAAAACAGATGCAAACCTCAACTTGGACAAACGAGTGGACGAACTGGTGAACTCCCAGCTCATGTACTTTGGGCTGACCAGAAACAACTTTGTAAAAAGTTTAGTAGATGCCTCCAAGAGCCAAGCTGCCATTGATTTTGCCTTAAACGGGTACGCTGCATCAGATGCAGACCTTACGACCTATCTCAACAAGCAAATTGAAGAGCAAAAGGCCGCATACGAAGCAAACAACGATGCGCTCTCCCAATACGATTCTAACGGAACGCAGGTGTATTACCCAACGGGCTCTGTGTATGTAAAACACGTACTTGTCAAAATTCCCGATGAAAAGGTGCAGGAAGCCAGCGGGGCCTATCAGGAGGACAAGGCAAAGGGGATGCTGCAAATTGCTCCCGAGCTTGAAAAGATTAAACCTCAAGTGGATTCGATTTATGCAAAGGCCATTGCCGGAGAAGATTTTGAAGCGCTGATTGCAGAGTTTGGGCAGGACGAAGGTATGACTGCCGAGCCCTACAAAACCACGGGTTATTTGGTGATTCCCGGCTCAAGCGGTTTGATGGAAGAGTTTCGGGATGCGGCACTCAAGCTCAAGCAGGTGGGTGAACTATCCGAACCGGTGGCCACACTGTACGGATATCACATTTTAAAGTGCGTATCGGTGCCAACGAACACGACGCTTGCCACCATGAGCGATGATTTTAAGACAGCAGCCGAGAACGAGCTGAAGAACGAACTGATTAACGAGACCATTGCCGGTTGGAAGGCCACAATGAATATCGAGAAGCTGTAGATATTTTTTAAAGGGGACTGCTCGTCCCCAACTTGTTTTGTGGGCTTTGCCCACGCCCACAAGGGGGAATGATTCCCCCTTGACCCCTCTTATCGCAAATGCTTGCGCATTTGCTGGGGGAAAAATATAAAAAATAAACAAAAAGTTTTTGAGGTTTGGGGTGAAACCCCAAGAAAAAACATAAAGGCATATAGAGAATTAAATATGAAAGTAATAGGAAACATTCTGTGGTTTGTCTTGGGTGGCCTCATCGCCGGACTGGTCTGGTTTTTAGATGGGGTGCTCTGGTGCATTACCATTATCGGTATACCCTGGGGCATCCAGTGCTTTAAATTTGCAAAACTATCCTTCTTCCCCTTCGGCAAGGAAATTACCTACGCCCCGGGGGTTGGCTCCGCCGTCCTCAACATCCTGTGGCTCCTGCTCAGCGGCTTCTATCTGGCTATCTTCTTTGCCGCACTGGGCCTTGTCTTTTGCGTCACCATCATCGGCATTCCCTTTGGCCTGCAATACTTTAAATTTGCAAAGCTTGCCCTCCTGCCCTTTGGTGCAACCATTCGATCACTTTAAAAATACGCCCTATACCGCTCGATTGCTGCTCTCCAACGCATAAATCACCGCACTCAAAGCCTTCTTGCGGCACCGGGCAATGGTGGTGTGGCTGATGTAGCGCTTGTCCATCACTTCCTGCCACGTCTTGTGTTCAAAAAAAACATCCCCAATCACATCCTTCGTAAACGGATCCAACCTTTCAAGCCCCGAAATCGCCTGCTGACAATCCTTCCACAACCCGTTAAACACCTCGCTTTTCCCCGTACGCTCCTGGAGATGGGAAAGGTTTTTTAATAAAAATAAAGCATACTCTTTCTTGAAATTCTTTTCCATTTGTATCATTCTCCTCATATTTTATTTCATCATTAAAACTCCAAGGGTGGAATTTTAAATTTCCTTCTTTGATTACCCTTCTTCAAAGATGTGTAAATACAAGTTGAATTCCCTTAAATTGAAGTAAATATAATCGGTGATGCACTCCTCGTGCACATACGCCCCCTCCCCCACGGTATACACCCTGTCCCCGTGAAAGATGAGGGAACCGCACAAGGCACATTCTGGGTTATTTTGCGGTTTCATGTGGTATTTCCTCACAATTATCACTGTATGCTAGTATTTTACTACTAAAAGAAGTGTTAGTCAATCACTATTTTGATTGTCCTTGCGAATATTTGCATGGTATAATTAACTAGGATACGAGTCAATACAGAGAGGGGGCATACTTATTAATAACTTAAACATTGGCATGTCGGTAAAGCATCTTCGCGAGCTCAAAAAGATGAGTCAACAAACGTTGGCTGAGAAGGCGCAGGTTGCACAATCCACCCTGTCCTACATCGAAGCGGGCAAAAAAAGTCCGACGTTTGAAACGCTGAGTGCGATTGCAGGTGGTTTGGATTTAAGCATTATGGATCTCTTAAACTTTGCCATTAACGAAGATCCCAACAGGGCGAATAACACCCTTAAAAACGATCCCGGAGACGTGAATGCTCTGGATGATCAAGATATTTCAAATATCATGGCGATATCGAATCTGTTGTTTGCAGAGCAAAAAATGCGTCTGGCAAAAGCGGAAGCGGAAAGGAAATCCAAATGAAGAGTTATCGCTTAGTTCTTGAATTTAACGTTCCCCACCGCCGTGCATTTGTGAACATTACGCCTAAAGTGATGGAGGCCCTTCGGGCAAGCGGTGTGAGGGAAGGGCTTGTGTTGGTGAACGCCATGAATATCACTGCTTCGGTGTTTATCAACGACGACGAGTCGGGGTTACACGCCGATCTGGAAAAGTGGCTGGAAAAGCTTGCGCCCGAAAAGCCCCACGCCCAATACGCCCACAACGGCTTTGAGGACAACGCAGACGCGCACCTAAAGCGCAGTGTCATGGGCCGAGAAGTGGTGGTGGCCATCACCGAGGGTGCCCTGGACTTCGGCACGTGGGAACAAATTTTCTATGCCGAGTTCGACGGCAAGCGCACCAAAAAAGTATTAATTAAAATCATTGGAGAGTGAGTTGAAGTCTTTTACGTCAGCCTGTGTACACATAATCGGAGTCGTTTTACTTCTTGGCATCTTTGTCATCATTGCTACGCCATTTATATTTCGCATGGTGCCCAGTTCGGTATTTAATATTTTTTACTTCGGCAATTTGTACACCCTGTCCCTCATTGGATTGGAAGCGGGGTTTATCACCGTTTGGCTGGCCCTCAACGAACTTCGCAAAGTATTTATTCTCTTTAAGGACGGCAAATATTTTGCCCCTGCCAACGCTATACATTTAAAACGCATCTCCCTGCTAGCGCTGGGACTTGCAATTTTATTAGCTGCAAAATGTTTAGTTGACTTTTCAGTCACAACACTAATCTTTTCACTATTTTCCCTGAGTACCTTTGCCATTAGCCGCATCTTCTCTAAAGTGATGAAGGTGGGGACGGACCTAGACGAGCAAAACAGTTTGGTGATTTAAACATGAGTGTAAAATTGAATTTAACGAATCTCTTGCAGGAGCGGGGCATGGGGCTAAATGTACTGCACGAATTGACAGGTTTGGAAATGGACAAACTGAACATACTGGTTTCAGACCGAAAAATTGCAGTTCGGCTATCCACCATTGAGAAGCTGTGTAAGGCCCTCAACATCACGCCGGACGAGTTATTTATTGTGGAGGAAGAATGAAGGCTTCGTTTATTAAAATCTTCATCACTTTATTGCTGTGTTTGACCATGTTCACGGTTACTGTCTTTGCAGCACCCGACGACCCGGCAGCCACGACGACCCCTGAAACACCTGGTGATGACCCAACAGACGAGGAAGAGGTTTTTCAAGTGATTCGTCTGCAAAGTGCGGGGGGAGAAGTTGCCCGAGTGCAGATTCGCTTGAGTGAGCTTGGGTATTTGTGTTATCGGGCCACGGGGCAGTTTGGCCAAATGTCTCGGGATGCGGTGATTGCCTTTCAAACCAACAATTCCCTCACCATCGACGGTACGATTGGGGAGACCTCCTTTAACAAACTTTTTGAAAACGGCTTAGTGCGGGCAAAGATTGCACCCAACCTAACCAACACCTCGGGGCCTGCAGCCAAGGGTAAACCTGCGGCCTATGGTGAGGCGGGGGATTGGTTTGAGGATGTACTGCCCTCTTTAAAGAGCGGGGACATCATTGAAATTACGGATCTAAACTCGAACATTCAATTTGACATGAAGTTTTTAGGTGGACAAAACCATGGGGAAGTCACGCCCAAGAGTGATACGGACAAGACGAATTTTGAAAAGGCATTTGGGGGCAAGCGGAATTTTGAGAAGCGTGCGGTGTTGGCTAAGATTAAGGATGTGGTGTATGCTGGTTCTTTGTTTGGCTGGCTGCACGGGGAACAAAATGCCCAGACGTGTTTATATTTTACCGGGTCCCTCTCCCATGTGCTGGATTTACCCGACGAGGAACATGCTGAGATGGTGAAGAGAGCTGCGGGGAAGTAGGGGTTTATTTTTATTGGGGTTCCACCCCAAACCCCGTTTAGGGGGCTTTTTGAAAAAAATCCCCTTTGGAAACCCCAAAAACTTTTTGACGCAAAGTTATCGCTTTGCTAATTTGTTAATATATTACCCCCATATAAGGGGTGCAGGGACTCAGTCCCTGCCTAGGGGTTCGGGGGCGAGTAGCCCCTGAAAAAAGAAGGGGACGAGTAGCCCCTGAAAAAAAAGGGGACGAGTAGTCCCCTTAAATGATTAAAGTTTATGTGAAAGTTTTGCGAAAGAGTGTGAAATATTTTCATAAAACGCTAATTAATCTTGACATTTTAACGATTTTAATATATAAATATAGAATGAGATTGTTATAAAATTCACAATACATAAAGAGGTGTACTATGCCAAAAAATCTCCGTGCCGACGGAATGACCAAATGTATTGGGTGCTTCACCTGTATGTTTGTTTGTGCTGCGGTGAACAAAAAGGAACACTCCACCTACAAGAGCGCCATTAAGGTGCGCACAGCAGGGGGGATGGAGTCCAACTACGTTGCCATCGTGTGCCATGCCTGCAACGACGAGCGGGCGTGTGCGGAAGTTTGCCCCACAGGTGCGCTCAAGCAGCGCAACGGCGGTGGCGTGCTGTTCAAAAAGGACAAGTGTATTGGGTGCAGAAAGTGTGCCGAAGCTTGTATCGTGGGAGCGGTGAACTTCGACGAAAACGAAAAAACCCCCATCATTTGCAAACACTGCGGCATGTGCGCCCAGTATTGCCCCCACGAGTGCCTGAGAATGGAGGAAAAATCATGATAAACGAAAGTTTTATCCGTGTTTTATATTTAGATTTAACAAACGAACGGATTCGCTTGGAAACAAGGGAGGATCTGCGGGAATACCTGGGGGGTGTAGGTATTGCGGCAAAGCTGTTTGAAGAAAACTTTCACCCGGACTTAGACCCGCTGGACGACAAACAACCCGTGGTCTTTGCCATCGGCGCACTGTCCACAGTCTATCCCGTGCTCACCAAAACGGTGGCTATGTTCTACTCCCCCCACACCAAGGAGCTGGGCGAGAGTTACGCCGGAGGAAGGCTGGCCTTTGCCATGCTGGAATCGGGATACGACGCCATTGTCATCACCGGCAAGGCCAAGAAACCCATCTATGTCTCCATTAAGTCCAACGACGTTTCCTTTAAGGATGCACGGGCCATTTGGGGCTTACCCTCCACGGTTATCGGACGCATCATCCGGGAGAGAGAATCGGGTTCGGGCAAGCGCTCCATCTTGCGCATCGGCCCTGCGGGGGAAAACGGCTGCACCTATGCCTGTGTAAACGTGGATTCATACCGCCACTTCGGCCGCTTGGGGCTGGGGGCATGCCTTGGCGCAAAGAAATTAAAGGCCATTGTGGTGTTTGGCACCAACTCCATTCCCATTAAGGACTTTAAAACCTATTGGAAAGTGTATCAGGATATCTATAAAAAGTGTACCGACACCGAGCTCATGGAAAAATACCACGATTTGGGCACGCCCATCAACGTGGAGCCATTAAATGCCGTGGGTGCACTGCCCACCAAGAATTTACGCCAGACGGTGTTTGAGCAGGGTGAGAACATTTCGGGTGAAAAGTTTGCCCAGCAAAACCTCATTCGCAAAGTTGCGTGCACATCCTGTCCCGTGGGTTGTATCCACATCGGGCAGTTTAGGCGTGAGTTCGACAACGACGGTTACGAATACGAATCGATCAGCGTGGGATACGACTACGAGTTAATCTTTGCCCTGGGCAGCTTTATTGGGGTAAAGACCTCTCGGGAGATTTTAGAGCTCATCGACGAAGTGGAAGAGACGGGTATGGATGCCATGTCCACCGGCGTGGTGCTGGGTTGGGCAACAGAGGCGTATAAGCGTGGATTTGTCACCGATGAGCAGGTGAAATATCCCCTCACCTTTGGGGATACAGCCAACTACCGGAAGGCCATTCGTGCCATTTCCAAGCAGGAGAACGAGTTCTATGCCGATTTAGCAAAGGGCGTGAAACACGCTTCGGAGAAATACGGCGGTGTGGAATTTGCCATGCAGGTTGGTGGCAACGAAATGACGGGCTATCACACGGGGTACGGTTCCCTGCTGGGTCAGGCCTGCGGCGCACGCCACTCCCACCTGTGTAACGGCGGATATTCCATCGATCAGTCTATGAAGCAAGTGGATATGGATGTGTTGGTGGATAAAATGTTTGCCGAGGAAGTTGAGCGGTGTATGACCAATTCGCTGGTTATGTGTTTGTTCGCCCGGAAGGTATACGACCGACCGACTATTTTGGAGGCGATGCACGCCATTGGCATTGAGATGACCAACGAGCAACTCACCGAGATTGCGGAGCGGATTTATGCAACGAAGCTTCGGATTAAGAAGGCTATGGGTTTTGAGCAGGAGAAGGTGAAGTTCCCCAAGCGGTTTTTCGAGACGCCCAGTATGCACGGCTTACTCAACGAGGAGACGGCACAGCTTGCGCAGATTAAGTTTGCCAAGAAGAACGCTGAGTTTATGAAAAAGTTCGAAGGAACGGCACAGTAAAGGTTCTATTCTTGGGGCTTCGCCCCAAATCCCCTTTGGAAACCCAAAAACTTTTTAACGCAAAGCTATCGCTTTGCTAAGGTTTATTTTTTATAATACTTTAGCAAAAGCGATAGCTTTTGCTTTAAGAGGGGTCACGGGGGAATGATTCCCCCGTGCGGGTGCAGGGCAGCGCCCTGCCTGGGGTTTGGGGATTAAGCCCCAAAAAAGAAAACATTTACGATATCTGAATGCCGTATATCTTCTGGCCGCGGGAGCCGATAACCACCATGTCGCCGTAAACAGCAGGAGAGGCCTCGAAATTACCCTCAAGCTCCAACTTGGAGAGCTGCTTGCCCGTCAAACCGTCGAAGAGATAGGCGTGGCCGCTCTGGCTAAACTGCAGGATAAACCCACGCCCCGCATCGTCATAGACCGCAACGGGTGACGACCAGGAACATCCCCCCACATTCTTCTCCCAAACAACATCTCCCGTCATCTTGTCGTAGGCAACCAGCATACTCCCGTCATTTTTGTTGTTCTTGTCCACAATTCGTGAATACGTCACAAACACAAGGTTGGATAAACCGTGTTTGCCAAGGGCAGCCGTGTCCTGTATGCCCCCCGAAACTTCACTCTGTGCATCCCTGCGGCAGTTGTAACCCTTGGCCTCCCAAACCTTCTCTCCCGTAATCGCATCGATCTTCCAAAAGGGAATTTTCGCTACGTTTTGCGCATTTGTCGTCCAGTGGGTGGACGTTCCAATGTAAAGATAGGCCTTACCCGTCTCTTCTATCAGCTCAAACACCGGGGAACAGTTGGTGTCGTCTTGCACATCTTGTACCCACACCGTCTCCATGGTGTTGATATCCAAACAAAACAAATTGCCTGCGTTGTCCGAAGCGTACATATAATTCATATAAAACACCGGACTGGATTCGAACCCCAGCCAATAGGAGTCCTCCCCACCCTCTCTGGATCGCTTGGTGGAATAGTTCCACTTGAGCATATTTTTGGGGTCAACGGATATGGTTCCCTTTGCCGGATCGTACTTTGTGTTTAAATCAAACTGATACACAATACCCGATTCAGATGCATAGGTCACCGAATCCGTCTCGGGGTGCACGATGGTCGCTCCGTCGAAGGCCTTAAAGGCTCGCAGGGAAAAGGGATCGTCGGCACCGTAACTAAAAAGCTTCTTGCCGTCAATTAAGCTATAGATCATATTTTCCGCCGGGCCGTTGGGCGAAGCATCTCCCGCACCCACGTACAGCAGGGGATACCCCCGTGGATCTAGGGAACCGGCACCTTTAAACGTCCACTGGCTCTTGATTTTATCTCGGGTGAATTCCCCTGTGTATAAATCTAAAAAGTAGATGGTTGCCCCTTCGGTGGGGTAAATCACCTCCACCAAACCTTCATTTTTATACTCTTCCTTTATATTCATGATATCCAAGGTCTCTTGGGGCCACTTGGCGATTAAGGGCTGTCCCGTCCAACCACAGCCAAACCATGCGGAACTTCCCCCACCCTTTGCGATGCTCTCGGTGGCCGGAACTTCCCAAACTTTTGTGAGAGTACCCGTGATGTCACTGCCTATGCTGCCATAGGTTGGGTCGTCCCGAAAGTTGTTGCCCCGGTGGGTGATCACCCCTTCTAAGGCCGAGTAAGCCTTTTTAGGGTCAAAATAAATGGGGTTTTGCCGGTTGTATGTGGAAATTTTTTGCCCGTTTAACTCCATGGCTGTTTTTAAGCTGTGGGTTTCGTCGGTGGGTTTCGTTCCCTCTGTGGCGTAGGGTATGGGCAGAGGGGTGGGCGTTGGCTCCGGGGGAGGGGTTGGGCTGGTATTTTCGGGCACCTCGCCTTTAGGTATCGGCTCCTCTTTCGGATCAAATGGTTTGACAAAAACAAATAGGATGATCCCCAATGCCAACAGTGCAATCAATATGGTGATGAGGGTTTTAACGGTTTTGCTCATACGTACCTCCGGTACTAGTATAACCAATGATAAATTTTTAAATTAATTAGTTGATAATTTTCATTTTATGTTATATTATTAAGTGAACAACTTTCATTTTAAATATCTGCGGAGGGAATATTATGGCAAATCTCAACGTATGCGCCTGTGACTTGGGTGCCAGCAATGGCAGGACGATCATTTCCGAATTTGACGGAAAAACCATTACACTCAACACCTCTCACCGTTTTCCAAACAACTACGTGTTCATCAAAGACTATATGTACTGGGATACCTTAAGCCTCTTCCACAACCTTAAGGTTGGCCTCAACGAATTTGCCAAACATAGCCATGGGACAAAGAAGCTTGCAAGTGTGGGGATTGATTCCTGGGGCGTGGACTTTGGCCTGCTCAATCGGCACGGGCAGCTGCTCTCAACCCCCCGGTGTTATCGGGACGAAGCTTTTAATGCATTGAACATGGAGGCCTGTCAGGAACGGCTGGGCGGCAAGAGAAAGCTCTTTGAACAAACGGGCATTGCCTCCCTGGTGTTTAACACCATCTACCAGCTCTATTCCATGATAGAGCGAGGGGAGGAATGTGTGCAAAACGCCAAAACCCTTCTGTTCACCCCCGATCTGCTCAACTATTTCCTCTGCGGTGAAAAACACACCGAATTTACCATGGCCACGACGTCTCAGCTCTTCGACGTAAACGCAAACCAGTGGTCGTACACCATTATGGACAAACTCAATATCAATAAAGAAATATTTACAGAGGTTTCCCTGCCCGGCAAGGTGGTGGGTAAGTTGCTGCCCATTATCGAACAGGAAGTGGGTTTAAAAGACGTTTCCGTCATATCCGTCGCCTCCCACGACACGGCTTCCGCCGTTGCGGCTGTGCCCGCCAAGAGTAAAAACTTTGCCTTTATATCCAGCGGAACTTGGTCGCTCATCGGCATGATTTCGGATAAACCCTTGATGTCCGACCACATATTCGATCACAACATTTCCAACGAAGGTACGGCAGACGGGCGTTTCCGTCCGCTAATCAACATCGTGGGATTGTGGATCACCCAAGAGTTAAAGCGCCACTGGGATCGGGAAGGGCAGGAGCTTTCCTTCGACGAACTGGAGAGTGCGGCAATGAACGCCAAACCCTTCCAGTGTTTCATTCGCCCCGACGATTTTAATTCGGCAATGAATATGCCCGGCAGAATCCAAGAGTTTTGTGCCAAAACCAATCAGTATGTACCCCAAACGAAAGGGGAGATCATGCGCTGTGCCTTCGAGAGTATTGCGCTGCGCTACCGTTGGGCGCTGGAAGGGTTTGCACAGGCCGTGGGTAAAAAAGCAGACGTGCTGCACATCGTGGGCGGGGGAATCAAAAACAAGATTCTCAACCAATTTGCCGCAAACGCAACGGGCTTACACACCGTGTGCGGCCCTGTGGAAGCCACTGCCATCGGCAATATCATGACCCAGCTAAAGGCACTGGGTGAAATCACCGATTCCCAGGTGAACGACTGCCTGCGGGCATCTTTTGAACAGACCGAGTACGAACCCCAGGAGACGGCCATGTGGGACGACGCCTACGGACGTTTCTTGAAGTTATACGAATAAGGAGAATTAAAAATGGATCAACTCATAGAACAGTTACATGGGGGAACAAAATCCGAGCGGTTGTCTGCTCTTTTGGAATTGAAGAAAAAAATTGACAGTGGGGAATTAAAACCCATTCCCCCACAGAGGGATGTGAACAACCACATCCACACCACCTATTCCTTCTCCCCCTATTCCCCTGCCGAGGCGGTATACCGCTCCTATATGGCAGGGCTTAAGACGGCAGGAATTGTGGACCACGACAGTGTTGCTGGCGTTTCCGAATTCTTAGAAGCAGCTAAAATCTTAGGCATGCCGGTGAGCTGTGGGTTTGAGGTGCGGTGTGATTTGACGGACAGTGAACTGGGCACCTTTAAATTAAACAATCCCGAGCAAGCGGGTGTGGCTTATGTGACGGTGCAGGGGCTGCCCCACAACCGCTTGGAGGAGATGAACGAAATTTTAGCCCCCTATCGCCAGGCTCGGCTGGAGCGCACCAAGCAGATGGCCGATGGCATTGCGAATCTTTTAAAACCCTACGGCATTGAATACGACTTTGAGCGAGACGTGCTGCCCTTAACCCAGTTTAACCAAGGGGGCACCATCACCGAGCGGTACTTGCTCTTTGCTCTGGCAAAAATACTCATGGATCGCTTGGGCAAGGGAGAAAAGCTGATTAGCTATTTGACGGACGAACTAAAAATAACTGTATCAGATAAAGCAAAGGCTGCACTTTTAAACGAGAGTAACCCCCACTATATCTACGACCTGCTGGGGTTGTTTAAAGCAGAATTTTTGGACAAAGTATATGTGAAGGGCGGAGCGGACTGCCCCCCCCTCGCCGTGATCCGCAAGCTGTGCGACGACACGGGTGCCATCCTCACCTACTGTTACTTGGGCGACCAAATCAGCTCCGTCACCGGGGACAAAAAAGCAGCCAAGTACGAGGACGACAACTTGGAGTTTATACTAGGCACCTTTAAGAAGATGGGCTTTAACGGCTGTGCGTATATGCCCTCTCGCAACACCGACGAACAAATTCAAAATGTAAAGAAAGTCTGTGCCACATACGATTTATTTGAAATTTGCGGGGAGGATCTCAACCAACCCAGCCAACCCTTCATCTGCGAAAAGATGCGGGGAGAACTCTATGCCGATGCCTATGACAACACCTTTGCCTTAATCGCCCACGAGGAGCGGATTACAAAAGGGGGCAAGGAAGCGGGATTGTTTGGAGACGTTTCCAAACCGCTTAACGAAAAAGTTGCGGAATTTGCAGCATACGGCAAGACATTATGTGAATAATCAAACGAAGGAGATTGAAGCTATGAATCTAGGATTACTCAAGGGTAAAGTGGCCCTCATCACCGGAGGTGCACAGGGTTTAGGCGAAGCGCTCTGTCAGCGCTTTAACGATGAAGGTGCAACCGTTGCAGTTGCCGATATTAATCTTGAGAGTGCAAAGTTGGTTGCGGATAAGCTTGACAACGCTTTGGCAATCGCTTGTGATGTCACCGATTACAGCCAGTGTGAAGTTGCATTTCAGGCTGTTATTAAAAAATACGGCAAGTTGGATATCCTCATCTCCAACGCTGCCATTCTGCTCTCGGGTGCGATCAACGAGTTCGATGCCGATAAGTGGAAAAAAGTGATAGACGTGAACCTTTGCGGGAACTATAATATTGTCAAAGCCTGTGCAGACCACTTCATGGAGCGCAAAGAGGGTGCCATTGTGCAAGTGAACTCCAAGTCGGGTAAGAAGGGTTCCTTTAGAAACTCGGCGTATGCAGCTTCTAAATTTGGGGGCATTGGGCTGGTACAGTCTCTTGCGCTGGAGTTTGCACCCTTTAATGTGCGCATTAACGCCGTGTGCCCCGGCAACATGTTGTCCAGCCCCCTGTGGGTGAACAGCTTGTTTAAGCAGTACGCCAAAAACCAAAACTGCTCCGAAGAGGAGATTCGCCAGAAATACTTGGCGCAAGTGCCCATGGGCAGGGGCTGTGAATACGAGGATGTGGCCAACGTGTGCACCTTCCTCTGTTCGGATCTGGCGAGTTATATGACCGGTCAGGCGATTAACGTCACTGGCGGTCAGGAAATGAGATAAAGGAGAATACATATGAAAACCACTGCTGTTAGAATATATGGCAAAAACGATCTGAGAACCGAAACCTTCGAGCTTCCCCCCTTAAAAGAGGATGAGATTTTAGCCAAGGTGGTGTCCGACTCCCTGTGCATGTCCTCCTACAAGGCTGCAATCCAAGGTGCGGATCACAAGCGTGTGCCCGACGACATCGCCAGCAACCCAACCATCATCGGCCACGAGTTCTGCGGAGAAATCGTGGAAGTGGGGGCAAAGTGGAAGGACAAGTTCCGTGCAGGGGAGCGGTTTGCCATTCAACCTGCCCACAACAAAAACGGTTCACTCACCGCCCCGGGTTACTCCTATGAGTACTGCGGGGGTAACGCAACCTATGTGATCATCCCTCCTGAAATTATGGAGATGGACTGTCTGTTAAAATTTGATTCGGATATTTATTATTTGGGTTCCCTAGCCGAACCCATGTCTTGCTGTGTGGGTGCGTTCCACGCAAGTTATCACACCAAGCAGGGTTCCTATGTCCACGACATGGGTATTGTTCGGGATGGCAAAATGGCCATTCTTGCGGGAGTTGGCCCCATGGGACTGGGTGCCATCGACTATGCGCTGCACAACCCCGACCGCAACCCCAAACTGTTGGTGGTCACCGACGTGGACGAAGCCAGGCTGAGCCGTGCTAAGAGCCTGTTCACCCCTGAGGATGCAAAGAAACGGGGTATTGAGCTGATTTATTTAAACACCAAGGATATTGATGGCGTTGCCAAACTCATGGAGCTGTCGGGGGGCACGGGTTACGACGACGTGTTTGTGTTTGCCCCGGTGAAGCCAGTGGTGGAGCAGGGAGACCGGGTGCTGGGGCAAGACGGATGCCTCAACTTCTTTGCAGGCCCCTCCAACACCGAGTTTCGGGCGGAGTTTAACTTCTATAACGTGCACTACGCTGCAACCCACATCTGTGGCACCTCGGGCGGCAACAACGACGACATGCGGGAATCCCTAGACTTAATGGCCAAGAAAATCCTAAACCCCACCGCCATGGTCACCCACATCGGGGGATTAAACGCTGCGGCGCAAACAACCTTGGATCTGCCAAACATTGCCGGAGGTAAGAAGTTAATCTATACCCACATCGACCTGCCCTTAACGGCCATCACCGATTTTTTAGAAGCGGGAAAGGCTGATCCGCTGTTTTTAAAACTTCACGAAATCGTATCTAAAAACAACATGCTGTGGTGCGGCGAGGCGGAGAAATATCTCCTTAAAAACGCCAAACCCATCGCTTAATTCACTGTAAAATACATGGAGGGACAACATGAGTGACCTTACAAAACTACAAAACGGATCAGACGTTCGGGGCATTGCCATGGGGGAAAACACCAACCTCACGGCGCAAACTGCCAAAAAAATTGCTGCTGCCTTTGGCATCTTCCTAAAAGATTTGCTGGGTAAGGAATCTTTAACCATCAGCGTGGGCAGGGATTCCCGCTTAACCGGGGAAACGCTTTCAAGTGGGGTGATGGCAGGGCTGTGCCAGATCGGGGCAACCGTTTATAATTTTAACTATGCTTCAACGCCCTCCATGTTTATGTCTATCTTAGACGATGAGCTCTCCTGCGACGGTGCCATTATGCTCACCGCCAGCCACTTGCCCAAGGAGCGCAACGGACTCAAGTTTTTTACAAGAGAGGGAGGGCTGAACAAATCCCAAATCAGCGTGATCCTCTCCATTGCACAAAACCTGCATCTGGGGGAGGACTTGCAGTTTGAAGCTACGGAGTTTGATTTTCTCTCACGCTATGCACAAAATTTAGTTGAAATGATTCGCAGTCGTACGGGAGAAGAAACCCCCTTTGCGGGCACAAAAATTTTGGTGGATGCGGGCAACGGCGTGGGTGGATTTTTTGCAGATAAAATACTCACCCCTCTGGGTGCGGATACAACGGGCAGTGTTTATTTAGACCCCGACGGCAACTTCCCCAACCACATCCCCAACCCCGAACTCAAAGACGTGATGGACGGTTTTTCCAAGCTGGTGCTTAGGGAGAAGGCCGATCTGGGTATTATATTTGATACGGACGTGGATCGCGCTGCATTGGTGGACGGCAACGGTGCGGAGATCAACCGCAATCGCTTGGTTGCGCTGATGTCTGCCATTGTGGTGGATCAATATCCAAACACAACCATTGTCACCGATTCTATTACATCGGCAGGGCTGACGGACTACATCAAGTCCATTGGCGGAAAGCACCATCGGTTTAAGCGTGGGTATAAAAACGTGATCAACGAAGCCGTTCGCTTAAACGGGGAGGACACCCACTGTGCCCTAGCAATTGAAACGTCGGGGCACTGTGCCTTTATTTCCAATTATTTTTTGGACGACGGTGCGTACATGATTGTGGAAGCGCTGATCAAGTTTGCAAAGCTTAAGAAGTCGGGAAAGAGTTTGTCCTCGCTCATTGCGGGGTTAAAGGAAGCGAAGATTTCCGAAGAGATTCGGGTGAAGATACACGACGACGATTTCTTAACCTATGGCAATGGGGTGCTCAAGGATTTTGAAACCCTGTGCAGTGTGACACCGGGAATGAACTTAGAAAAGCCCAACTATGAGGGTGTGCGGGTTGCCTTTGAGGACGGTTGGTGTTTGCTGCGTATGTCGCTACACGACCCGGTGATGCCCATTAACTACGAGTGCGATGACGGAACGTTCATTCGAACATTCATATTTGATTTTTTAGAAAAATATGATAAACTGGAAGTGTAGCAAATATTTGGGGGGACTACTCGTCCCCCTTTAACCCCCTCGGCAGGGACTGAGTCCCTGCACCCCTTATATGGGATTTTTTATAATTTTCCCTAGAAAAATAAGGGGGGTCAAGGGGGAATCATTGCCCCTTGCGGGTGTGGGCGGAGTCCACAAAACAAGGGGTCCGGAGGCGCTGCCCCCGATAAAAGAAACATAAGGAGAATACTATGGCGAATTTCAGCATATGCGAAGAGCTGGGTAAAATGATGAGAATCACCGGCGAATTGGGCACCCTCGTCACCGCCAAAGGTGACAACGTCATGACAATCGGCTGGTGCCTATCGGGCGTGATGTGGGGTAGCCCCTACGTGGCGGTACCCGTCCGGCAAACCAGATACACCCACGACTTATTGGAAGCCCACGGGGAATTCACCCTCTATGCACCCACCCAAAGCTTTTCCAAACAAATCGGCTTCTGCGGCACAAAATCGGGCAGAGATGTCGATAAAATTGCAGAACTCGGCCTTGCTATGGGTTTGTCCGACTACGTGGATGCACCCATGGTCTTAGAACCGGGTTTCGTTGCCCACTGCAAAACCCTCTTTAAAACTGACTATTCCAAAGTAAACATGGCTGACGAGATCTATGAAAAGTGGTACACCGGCGGCATCAATCAAGATAATTTTCACACTCTATATTTCGCACAGGTCGTCGCAGTCACACAAAACTAACGGTGTTGTTTGCATGAACGAGCACACAGGCCATCGAAAACGACTGAAAGACAGATGTGAACGGGAAGGGCTAAACTCCTTTGAACCCCACGAGGTGCTGGAGTTGATGCTCTTTTTTACCATTCCCCAGGGGGACACCAACCCCTTAGCACATTCCCTCATCCGTGAATTTGGCTCGGTTTCGGGTGTGCTGGAGGCCAGTGTGGACGAGCTGATGGACATTAAGGGAGTGGGGCACCACGCTGCATCCTTCTTCACCCTCATTCCCAAATTGATGCGCTACTACTCCATCGAACAGAGCCGTTCCAACCATCAAATTAAAAACATCGGGGATGCAGGTGATTTTTTTCAAAAACTGTATATGGGGGAAAAAAACGAAAAGTTATACATCGCATGCCTAGACATCCGCTCCCGCATTATCAACATCGCCTTAATCGCCGAAGGTACGGTGAACGAAGTGCCCATGTATGCTCGAAAGATCGTGCGGGAAGTTATTCGAAGCAACGCTGTGAAGGTCATCATCGCCCACAACCATCCCGGGGGAACCTCTGTGCCCTCCTCTGCCGACATTGAGCTGACCAATCAGTGTATGCGCCTGTTAAACGCCATCGACGTGCGGTTGCTGGATCACATTGTGGTGGGGGCCGATGGTTATGCCAGTTTAGACGCAGGGCAGACCTTTTATACCAACGAAAAAAATCCCGATACGGCTTATGCCGCCCAGTACGAATCGGACAGTTAACAAAACTAGCTGAGCCGCAAGTCCACACCCTTGATCATATACCACTTGGCGTTGCGCTCGTCCACCAGCCGGGAGAAGATTCGATCCACATATTTGTCGATCATCTGTTTGCCGGGAGTGAGGTTTGTTGCAATGAATGTCAATTTATATTTTCTCAGTTCCAACAATCGGTAAAAATATTCCACCGTCACATTGGTTGTGTTGGCCTCGGTGCCTAAATCGTCGATGAGCAGCACTTCTGCATTTTCGTACTGTTCAATGTCTGCGTCACTGCCCAAGCGGTGGCTGTGGAATTTTCCAAACATTTCAAAGGCCGTGGCGTACAGGGCATCCACCCCCATGGTCAGCAAGCTGTTGGTGAGGGATTTTAGCAAAAAAGTTTTACCAACTCCCGTGCCCCCAGAGAGCACCAAAATCTTATTCTTGGTTTCGGGATATTTCTTTAAAAAAATCTTTAAGTTGGAGACGATGGTCTGCAATATTTTTTTATGCTCTTCGTTGGTGTAGGCTTTAAAATCAAAATCCTCAATGGAGGTTTCGTGCCTAAGCTCCCTCTTGCGGTGGGCGTATAACTTATCAAATACGCAGGTGCAATAAATTGTCTTTTCCAAATCGGAATACCCCGTGTCTTTACAGAGTGGGCAATTATAAATGGGGTCTAAATACTCTGCGTCAAACCCCGAAGCTTTTAGTAAATCAACTTTTTTTTGCAACAAGGAGCGAAAGGTTTCGTCATCGAACTTGCGCTTTTCCGGGTTTATAAACAGTGCGTTGGAAAGCCGCTGAACTTGGGTGAGTTCAATTTCCTGCCACACTTCCTGAAGTTTCGGGCAGACCCGAAACACTTCCTCCAACCGCTGTCGGTGCTTTTTATCGTTTTTTAAGGCAATTGCATCGTAATCCGAAATGATCTCTAAAATTCTCATATGCCATCCTCCTCAACGGGCAGGGCCGACAGCTTTTGCCGGACGTATTCCACATCGATGGTGCGCTGTTCAAAGGGCATCACTTTGTTGTTGACCGTTGGCTTTTGCAAATTGGAAACGTTGTTGCGCTCAATCTCCTGCTGCGCCTGATGAATGGTTTGAATTCCCTTGGCCGCCCAGTCGGACATGAGGGCATATAAATATTTCTTTGGATTTTTAGCAAGGGAGGCACTCTTGCAGCCGAACAAAATGAGCTCGTGGGAAAGACCCAAACTCGTCCAGTAGAGGTAGTTCTCCCGGTCAAAGGCGGTGATCTCCGTGCGATCGCCCAAGGCATTTTTCACCTGTGCAATCAGCTCCCTGCGAACCTTTTCATCTTCAAAGTGGGAGAGTACGTCGGAGGAGCGAACCAAACCCAGCTTGTGCAGGGTTTTTAAGATGCTGTCCAAGTATTTAAAGGAGGGACGGGATGCCGACGTGGTCTTGGTGCAGGCCAACAGAATTGCGTTGAGGGAAAAACCCATCTCCTTTTCCCACTTGTTGTACAGTGCGATTTCGTCGGTGGTGGGTAATCTGCCCGTAATGCCCAATCTCTTTAACACGGCGGAGGCGTTGTGGTTCTTTTTGTCGTAGTTGTCCGTATATTCTAGCGCAGTGTCGATATCCTTAATGCCCTTTTCCAGCCAAGTGTTCGCCACTGAGCGGATGTAGTTCATCTTCACACCCTGCCCCGCCAGGCGCACGCAATACTCCAACATGAGGATGACCACTTCTTGGGGTAATTTAAATTTATCGGTAAAGTCGTATATACATTCGTATTCCTCGGGAGTCAGTACACGCATTCCAAAGATTTTTTGCAGAGTCACGTTAAATTCCCCGTGGGTGTAGAGGTGGTTGGCTTTTTTGGGCTGCATGTTTAAAAACTCAAGGGTTACGTCGCTCTCCCCCTGGTATTTGATGACACCCATGTCCTGCCAATAGTCAAAGGCACGGCGCACGATGTCGGGGGATAATTTTAATTGACCACACATGTTTAAAAAGGTGGGAGTTTGTCCCAACTGAAAGCATTTGAGGGCGTATAGATACGCTTTTACAAAATCGCCGGGGGCATCGGGGATATAGTCCTCGATGAACACAGCGTTAATTTGTATGATATTTTTATTTTCGCCAATGAACTGCATGATTACGAACCTTCGTTAATAATAAATTCAACAACATCATAACATATCTGCGATCATTCTAAAAGCAAAAAAACTGAATATATATAAAATAGTGAATGAATACCAAGGAGGGAAGACACATGGCAGAAGATATCCGGCTGGTGCCCGAAAAGCCGCACAAAGTCACCATTGAATCCAGGGAGCGCATCCACGTTACGGGGGTACTGGACGTGGACAGCTTTAACGAAAATGAAATTATATTTTTAACAAGCTATGGTGCAGTGACCATAACGGGATACGACCTGCACATCGGCAAGTTGAACCTAGAGGATGCGACACTGGTGATTGAGGGTAAGATTCAGGCGTTGGATTATGCTGATCACGAGGAATTGCGCCAGGGTGGCGGAGGATTTTTTTCGAAGGTGTTTAAATAGAGATGGATGCACAAAATCAAGCGATGGTATTTTTAGGGGCGTTGTATGCCGGTTTGGCTTTGGGGGGGATTTATGATATTTTCCGCTTGCTCAAGCTGGCCTTTAAGCAGCGGTTTATTCAACTGTTGTTGGATCTTTTGTTTTGTCTTTGTGCGATGGCTATTTCCTCTTGCGTGTTGTATATTCTTGCGTCCTTTGAGATTCGGCTCTACACCCTGTTGGGTATTGTGCTGGGTTTTGCTATTTATTTGGCCGGTATCTCTTCGATTATCAAGTGGATTGTCAACAAGACATCCAAGAAGAAGCCTAAAAAGACGTATACGTACCATCAGGGCAAAAATGTATAGGGGCTCTTTTCTTGGGGCTCCGCCCCAAACACCGCAAGGGGGAATGATTCCCCCTTGACCCCTCTTATATCAAGAGCAATAGCTTTTGCAACAAAAAGTTTTTGGGTTTCCAAAGGGGATTTTTGCAAAATTTCCTTTTGGTGGGTGTGGTGCAAAACCCACAAAAAAAACTACAATATCAATTTCGTATCAAAAACATTCTTGCCGGCCGTGCGCCCAGCAGCATAAAACGTGTTGCCGTCCACCGCCGTATACATCTCCACCTGGGTGCCCAGCATAGCCTCCGCATTGTAATTAATGGTCAGCTCCTTGGGCATCTTCTTTTCCAAATACTCGATAGGCAGCAAATCAAGCACATATTCCGCATACTTGGAGTTGTTCATGTGCCCGTTGATGTCGCACTCCGAAAACAACACCGTGCGGGTGGTTTTGTGCTCCATATCTTGCGGTGTAACAATCTTCTCGGGTGGAGGAAGAATGTTTTGCAGGCTCTCGTCGGTCTCAAAGGAAACGGGTATGTTTTGAGGGCGAAGTACCCGCCGATGCTCCAAAGAGAACAACAGCCACGATGTGGACGCACAACCCAACGTTTCTCCCGTCTTTACATCTTCAAAGGTGAAAAAACGGGGGAAGAACACCCCTTTTGGCCCCTTGGGATAGGTTTTAATCTTCACTGTATCCAAAAAGTTCGGATATCTCTCCATAGTCACATAACCTCGGGAGATCACCCACACAATGCCGTGGTGGATGAGGGTTTCCCGCCCAGCACCCATATAATGTGCGCTGATACCGGCTATCTCCTGCATGGAAATCAAGATATCGGATATTTTCCACCTGCCAAACATATCGCAGTGGGAAGAAAACAACATTTTTTCTTCTTCATAAATTCCATATTTCTTTAGCATACACACACTCCTCAAGTATATTCTATCACAAATTGCTGCAAAAATCAATGTTTACAGGATCTGCAAAAAACTATTTTTGAAACTTGCCAAGGTTGAAGATTCGTGATAAGATTTGAGAGTAGCGCACCCATAACTCCATTTGCGCATACACTATCTATTGGAGAACTTGGGTAAATGAAAACCCTGTCCCCACATAAATAACGGACGGTATTATAAATTGAAAATAAATATTAAGAATAGATTGACTTTTTTAAAAGAGAACGTTGTGCGGAGGATGAAATGAAGAGAGGTTTATTGTTTGTTTCGAGGATTTTTTCGGCAATTTGTACGGTTTTTTCCCTATTTATATTAATCCTCTCCATCAACAGCCTAAAAAACGGCGTTTCGATGATGCTGCTGATTTTTATTGTGCCGGTGGTGACGGCCATGCTCATTTTTCGTCAGAACGCCAAAAAAATATTTATCGGCGGTTTGCTCAACGGCGTTTGCGGAATTTTTGTATTTGTAAATCAATTGTTAAACCCCGCAGGCAGTGCCCTGAGCCAATACTTGGTGTGTGGATTTGCCCTGTTTTTGCTGCTGAGCGGCATTATGTCCCTACTGTGGTATAGGAAGGTGCAGGTGGACGGGGAGTATTTTACAGAGTTTAAAATCGAAGAGCAGGAGTAAGCTGCTTTTGTTTCTTGGGTTTAAAGGGAATATTGAACTTCTACTTCAATTGGTATTTCAGTTCCGGGATGCTGCATCTCGGTGGGCATTGGTGGCGGAACGGTTACAGTAGAGGCATAATTACAAAGAATATAGTAAAAAGGGGCTTTTTAAAGTGTTTAAAACAGCCCTTTTAAAATTTCCAGTATCTATTGATCGAATTTTCACAAAAAAAGATTTGTATGGCTAGTACAAGCTGTGGTATAATTTATTTAGCTTTTATTTTAAAAATACCAAGGAGGGCAAATAAAGTGCAATTCTCCCATGAAGTGGAACAAATGATTTGCGTAAAAAAAGGACCTTGCCACGGTCCTGCCCCCATCCCCCAAGAGGGCAGATGGGTGGAAGCCAAGGAAATTAAAGATATTTCAGGCTTAACGCACGGTGTGGGCTGGTGTGCGCCTCAGCAGGGTGCGTGCAAGTTAACCCTCAACGTCAAAGACGGCATTATCGAAGAGGCGTTAATCGAAACCTTAGGTTGTTCGGGTATGACCCACTCCGCGGCCATGGCTTGCGAAGTGTTGACGGGTAAAACCGTTTTGGAAGCGCTCAACACAGATTTGGTGTGCGATGCCATCAACACCGCAATGCGGGAGCTGTTCTTGCAAATCGCATACGGCAGAACCCAAACCGCTTTCTCCGAAGACGGATTGCCCATTGGCGCTGGCCTGGAAGACTTGGGCAAGGGCTTGCGTTCACAAGTTGGCACCATGTTCGGCACCAAGGAAAAGGGCGTGAGATACTTAGAAATGGCAGAGGGTTACATCTTAGAAATGGGTCTGGATGACAACAGCGAAGTGATCGGGTATAAATTCCTGCACTTGGGTAAGATGTTAGATGCCATCAAAAAGGGTGTGGACGTGAAAGAGGCGTATGAAAAGAACATCGGTACATACGGCAGATTTGCTCAGGCGGTCAAAACCATTGACCCCCGGCACGAATAAGAAGGGGGTGCAAAACCATGATTAGATTTGAAGGTTACGACAGAAGAATCAAGCAAATTGAAAAATGCCTGAAAGAATACGGCTTTGCTTCTTTAGAAGAAGTTCAAGAGTTTACAAAATCTAAGGGCATCGATGTGGATGAAATCGTGAAGGGCGTTCAGCCCATCGCCTTTGATAACGCAGTGTATGCATATATGCTGGGTTGCGCCATTGCTCTTAAGAAGGGCTGCAAGAAGGCAGCAGACGCTGCTGAGGCCATTGGCATTGGCTTGCAGGCGTTTTGTATTCCCGGTTCCGTTGCAGACCAGCGCCAAGTTGGTTTGGGCCACGGCAACTTAGCGGCAATGCTTCTTCGTGAAGAGACAAACTGCTTCTGCTTCTTAGCAGGACACGAATCCTTTGCTGCGGCAGAGGGAGCTATCGGCATTGCAAAGACAGCCAATAAAGTGAGAAACGTACCCCTGCGGGTTATCCTCAACGGCCTTGGCAAAGATGCAGCGTTCATCATCTCCCGGATCAACGGCTTTACGTATGTGGACACCACCTATGATTTCTACACAGGTGATTTAAAAGTTAACTACGAAAAGGCATATTCGGATGGCGAACGTGCCAAAGTAAAGTGCTACGGCGCAAACGACGTTTTGGAAGGCGTTGCCATTATGCAAAAGGAGAGCGTGGACGTATCTATCACCGGAAACTCCACCAACCCCACCAGATTCCAGCACCCCGTTGCGGGAACTTATAAGAAGTGGGCGTATGAGAACGGCAAGAAATACTTCTCCGTGGCATCCGGCGGCGGTACGGGCAGAACCCTCCACCCCGACAACATGGCAGCAGGTCCCGCTTCCTATGGCATGACCGACACCATGGGACGTATGCACGGCGATGCACAGTTTGCAGGTTCGTCCTCCGTTCCCGCACACGTTGAAATGATGGGCCTCATCGGCATGGGTAACAACCCCATGGTTGGCGCTTCGGTTGCAGTTGCGGTTGCAGTGGAGCAGGCACAACAGTAATAAAAACAAATTTTTAAAATGAGAAAGGCTTTGTTGGTGTGTTGCACCCACAAGCCTTTCTTTTTTGACGGGGTATTGACAGTGTGCCAGGGGAACTGTATAATATATACAAAGAGCACACCGGGTGAACGGTCTGCTCCATACAAAACGGTTTATAATCGGAACAGCCGTTCAGTCGAAAATAGACGGCTGTTCTCGTTTTATCGGCTCTTTAGCTGCTCAATTGCAACAATTAAGGCGATAACAGATACTACTAGCTGAAGCAGTTGTAATGCTAAGCTGAGATCCATAGTATCACCCCCAATCTTTCGTATTGGGGAACAAAACCGTCCACCCGAGGGGTGCGCTCTTATGTATCAACAATACCATGTTTCTACAAATAATGCAATACATAAAAATACATAAAAGTTGAAATAGTTATTTGTTAAGTGTACTGTTTTTCTTTTTCCAATAATTTAAAAACCGGCTGGAGCACTGTAGGGAAACAAATACCCGTTTGCCCCACTTGCTATAAAAGGCACACTCCTCCTCGTGGGCAGTGCGGGAGAGTTGCTCCATTTCCAACCGGGAAAGGCCATCGGCTCGGTCTATAAAACTTTGCTCCAACGCATCCCGCTCCATATAATATTCAAAGGGAAGTTGCTTTCCAATCACACTCCTGTGAAATTCCTCTCGCTTCAACCAATACTGAGCGCTCTGGGTATCTTCCGGTTTAAATACCGGGCCAACAGGTGCATTTCCAAAGGCATAGGGTTTAAAGACGGATATACAGGGGGTGGAACAACCCGTCGTCCAAATGATGGGGGTCGTACCCAGTTCAACGATCATACTTTGGGTGGTGTGGTCGCCAATCAAGCCCCCGGCGTGCATACAGGTCGAACGGACATTACCGCAAGTCAGGGGGTTTTGCGCAAATTCACCGTGGGTGCGCAGGGCAGACATGAGGCCCAGCACATCCCGTGCACCGGGTAGGCAGCTTGCTGTTTGGCGCTGGCGCTCCTTAGAACCCGAAAAATGGGAATACACCGGATCGGAATGTTTCTTTTTAAAGTCATAGGGGGTGCCCGCGTGATATGCCGTGCCATCTGTGCCAATAGACAATCTGTTGGAAATAGTGGCAACGTTTACCTTTTTATACACCCAATCCTTTGCCGAAGTTTCTAAAATATAGAGTTCGCTGGTATCCATGATGAGGAAGGAGTTGTCGTAGTAAAAGTTTTTATCAAAACCGCAATTACCCCCTTGGCCGTGCTCTTCCAGTTGGGTTATGATGAGTTCCAGTGCAGCTTTTGCACTGTCTCCCCGCTCCAGGGCGAGTCGCAGCAAATCCATGCCGGTAAGCCCCGAGGGGGGATAGGAACCTTTGGTGAACACCGCTTCGTTGCCGATGCAAACCCCGCAATCGTTCACCCCAATCTCTGCACCCCACATCCAGGCGGGACGGGAGAGCAGCACGGCATGGGTGTGCTTTACCTGGGGAATTTCAATATAGGTAACCTTAAGGATTGATTCCTCACACTTTTTGGCGGGATGAAATTCCACAACCTGAGGTTCGTTGGGACTACGGTCGCTGTTTTTGGCAAAGAAAGCGTTACCGCCTTTGATAAAACCCATTGTATCACACATGGCCACATCCTCCTCGCATACATTATAAATCAAGTGCACAAACACTGCAAGAAATATTGACATTTTAAAAGAGGGGAAATATAATAAAGATGGTGGGTGTTCGATAGGACGGTCTCACCCAAATTAATTGATTAAAAGGCTAACCGTCAACATTTTTGCGAGTGAGGACGGTTAGTTTTTTGCAACAAGAATCAGAACTATCAGAGTCATTAGAAAAAGAATGACCAACGTTAGTTTCTGCTGCATGCGCTCACCCCCCTTCTATAGGGAGACCGCCTACCGCTTCAAACACCCAACCACACAATACCATATTCCGACAAATTTTGCAACAAAAAAAGGCATGAAAGAATTCTCATGCCTTTAATGATTTTAATTACTATTCAACAACAACAGTTGCGCCTGTTTCCTTGAACTTTTCAGCAACCTTATCAGCTTCGTCTTTAGCAATTGCTTCTTTAATCTTCTGGGGAGCGCCTTCAACCAGATCTTTTGCTTCTTTCAGACCAAGGCCAGTTACTTCGCGAACAACTTTGATAACCTTAATCTTTTCTGCGCCAGCGTCTTTTAATACCACGTCGAACTCAGTCTTTTCTTCAGCAGCGGGGCCAGCAGCGGCAACGGGGCCAGCAGCAACGGCAACGGGAGCAGCTGCGCTCACACCGAATTTTTCTTCCATTTCTTTAACCAGTTCGGAAAGCTCCAGCACGGTCATGCTTTCAATTGCTTCTAAAATTTGTTTTCTATCCATTTTTGAAAATCTCCTTTATTATCTTACTGTTTTTTCTCTTTAATTGCGTTGAGCGCACATACGAAGCTGCGCATAACGCCGGAAAGCACCATAACCATACCGGTAATGGGTGCGTTCATGGAACCCAGTACCTTTGCAATGAGTTCTTCGCGAGACGGCAGGTCTGCAAGAGCAGCAACGCCAGCCTTGTCCAGCAGTTTACCTTCCAAGATACCCGCTTTAACGGCAGTTTTCTTCTTACTGGCCTTAACGAAATCGCTCAAGATTTTAGCCGGAGCAACTGCATCGGTATAACCGAATGCCAGCGCTGTGGGGCCGTGCAGATAAGGCTCTAAACCTTCAATCTTTAAGATATCGGCAGCACGAGAAATCGTTGTGTTTTTGATAACGCGGTATTCAACGCCTGCGGCACGGAACTTGTTTCTAAGTTCGGTTACTTCCGAAACGCTGAGTCCGATGTAATCGTACAGCACCACCGACTGAGACTTCTGTAGTTTTTCAACCAGTTCGTCTACTTGTTTGGCTTTCGCTTGGATTTGTTTTTCTCCCAAATTGTTCACCTCCTCCTTATAACCTTCAATATAAAAATGCTCTTTCAAAGTCACCTTGATAAGAGCATAACAAACATAGGTTATACGTTCATCACCTCGGCGGGCATAATCTTTTAAGCGGAACCGCACCTGCTGTCTATGGCAACTTCGAGCAATATTGAGTTGTGTGAATTCTTTTATGGGGGCTACTCGCCCCCATGCCCCTCGGCAGGGACTCAGTCCCTGCACCCCTTGTATTTTTATTGTTTTAAAAGTACAAGAAGTTTTTGGGTTTCCAAAGGGTACTTTTTCAAAAATACCCTTTGGTGGGGTTTGGGGTGAAACCCCAAATAAAAACCTTAATTAGTTTGAAAATCTTAAGGGGTTGATCTTGATGCCGGGGCCCATGGTGGACGAAACGACCACACTTTTAAGATACGTTCCCTTGGCAGCAGACGGCTTCGCCTTCACGATCGCTTCCATCAATACCCGAAGGTTGTCCGCAAGCTTCTCTTCGCCAAAACTCTTCTTGCCGATCGAAACGTGAACGATAGACGTTTTATCCACACGATATTCAACCTTACCGGCTTTAATATCGTTGATCGCCTTCGCAACATCCATGGTAACCGTACCCGACTTGGGGTTGGGCATTAAACCTTTTGGTCCCAACAGCCTTGCAATACGTCCGATCAAACCCATCATGTCGGGAGTGGCAATGGCAGCATCAAAGCCGAACCAGCCCTCCTTTTGGATTTTGTCGATCAGTTCCTCTGCACCAACGAAATCAGCACCAGCCTCTTCCGCTTCCTTTGCTTTTTCGCCCTTGGCAAACACCAACACCCGAACTTTTTTGCCGGTACCGTGGGGCAGAACCACAACGCCTCTCACCTGTTGGTCTGCATGGCGGGGGTCAACGCCCAAACGAGCAGAAATTTCGATGGACTCATCGAATTTCGCCTTTGCCGTTTCCACAGCCAGTGCTAAGGCCTTGTCCGGTTCGTACAGTTCGGTTTTATTGAATAGCTTTGCGCTGTCCTGATATTTTTTTCCTCGAAACATTCTTTTCCTCCTGGTGGTGATTCGGTTTTCCTTAAAAAACCTCCCACATTTAAAAACTCTTAGTCGGCGATGGTGACACCCATGCTCTTTGCAGTACCTGTGATCATGCTAATTGCAGCATCAACGCTGGCAGCATTTAAATCGGGCATTTTCAGCTCCGCAATTTCTTTAAGCTGTGCAGTGGTGATCTTGCCGATCTTTGTCTTGTTAGGCACAGGCGAACCGCTCTCCACTTTAATTGCTTTTTTAATGAGTACTGCGGCCGGTGGCGTTTTTAAAACGAAAGTAAACGATCTGTCGGCATATACAGTGATCACCGCAGGAATGACGAGACCAACCTGTTGGGAAGTCTTTTCATTGAACTGTTTACAAAAGTCCATGATGTTTAACCCGTGCTGACCCAGAGCGGGGCCTACAGGGGGTGCCGGAGTCGCTTTGCCGGCAGGCAATTGAAGTTTGATATAAGCAACGATCTTCTTTGCCATTGTAAATCCTCCTTAATCTATGTGGTGTATTCGGGCAATAGAGCAAACTCCTGCCCTCCCACGATAAAAGACGGAAAACCGCCTTAAATCCAAAAGTTTCTTCTTTTATATACGTTTAATTTGTGCAAAATCCAATTCAACGTTGGTGTCTCTTCCAAACATGGAGACAACCACAATAACCTTCTGGCGCTCGGCGTTCACCTCGCTGATCACACCCACAAAGCTCTCCAGCGGCCCGGCGGTGATCATGACGTTTTCGCCCACTTCCACGTTGAGAGAGATGGGGATGGCTTCCACGCCCATGGCCCGCACTTCCTTGTTTGTTAAGGGAATGGGCTTGGAGCCGGGGCCCACAAAGCCGGTGACTCCCCGGGTGTTGCGCACAACATACCAAGATTCGTCGGTTAAAAACATTTTCACCATGACGTAACCGGGGTACAGCTTTTTCATGACGTGTTTTTTCTTTCCGTTCTTCACCTCAATGGATTCCTCCATGGGCACTTTCACTTCTAAGATTACGTCTTGTAACCCGCTGTTCTCAATGGTTTTTTCGATATTCGCCTTGACTTTGTTTTCATAACCCGAATAGGTGTGCACCACATACCAATAGGCGGTGTCTGTGCGCTCCTGCTTGATGAACACGTCGTGACGCCGCTTTTCCTCCTCGGGCTGCTGCTCGTCACCTGCCGGTGCCTCTTCGGTTTCATCCAAAGGGATACCCTCGGCCGATTCTTCTTCGACGGGTGGCACATCAAGGGTTGCCGCACTCTCGTCCACATCCAGAATGTTTAAATAATCCAGATTGTTGATGACCTCTGATTCGCTGTATGCAGCAGCATCTGCACTGCTGTTGTCCATGAACTCTTTTTGCATCGTTATCCAACCAGCATTTGCATGAGTGTGGCCAGGCCTAAGTCATAGGCACCGGTGATGATGGCCATAATTAAAATGAAAGCGATGACCGCCCCGGTATATACCAAAAGGTTTCTAAAGGTTGGCCAAGTAACTTTCTTAAGCTCTGCAAATACATCTTTAAAATAAGCGCTAATGGAGCGTCTTTGCTTCTTGTTCGACGCTTTTATCTGCTTTTCTTTATTTTCCTTATCTTTGCCCAAAAGCTTTGTTTTTGCCATAAAAATTCCTTTCTGCGAAAAACCGCAATAAGCAGTGATAGACCCCTTATTTCGTCTCTTTGTGAGCAGTGTGTTTCTTGCAGAACCGGCAGTATTTTTGCATTTCCAGCCTGTCCGGATCGTTTTTCTTGTTTTTCATGGTGTTGTAGTTTCTCTGTTTGCAGTCTTGACAAGCCAGTGTTATCTTCACACGCATTGTTTTGCACCTCATAATTTGTTAATTTAAAAAAAGGCATACGCCCCGTAACTCATTCAATATAACACGGCAAAAACCCCTTGTCAAGAATAATTTTGGCAAAGCCAACAATATTTACATTGTTTATTTGATGATCTATAAAAAGAAACAATCATTTCATATTTTATATTATAAACATACAAATTAAAACAACAAAACTCAACTTTGTTAATTATTTATCAATATTCACAACTGCTTAGCAAAAACTGCTTGTGTTTAGCGAAAATACCATTTATAATAGTAGCGAAATACTTTCGGCATTTGTCCGATTGCTATATTTTTTATTAAACTTTAGGAGGCATTCTACTAATGGCAAAAAAACAAACCATCGACGGCAATACAGCCGCCGCGCACGTGGCCTATGCGTTTAGTGACATCAGTGCGATTTACCCCATTACCCCTTCCTCGCCCATGGCAGAATTCTGCGACGAATGGGCGGCATTTGGCAGAAAGAACCTGTTCAACCAAACCATGAGGATTGCCGAAATGCAATCTGAAGCGGGTGCTGCAGGCGCTGTGCACGGCTCCTTAGCCGCAGGTGCGCTCACCACCACCTTCACCGCTTCTCAGGGACTCTTGCTCATGATTCCCAATATGTATAAAATTGCTGGCGAACTGCTACCCTGCGTGTTCCACGTTTCGGCAAGAACCGTTGCCCAGCAGGCTCTGTCCATCTTCGGCGATCACTCCGACGTTATGGCTTGCCGCCAGACCGGTTTTGCTATGACTGCTTCCGCTTCTGTTCAGGAAGTTATGGATATGGCAACCATCTCCCACTTGGCCACATTAAAGGCAAAGATCCCCTTCCTCCACTTCTTCGACGGTTTCAGAACTTCCCACGAAGTTTCTAAAATAGATATGATCGAATACGAAGACATGGCTAAAATGTTAGACATGGATGCAGTGGAAGATTTCCGCAAAAAAGCAATGAACCCCGAACATCCCCATCAGCAGGGTACTGCTCAAAACCCCGACACCTTCTTCCAAAACAGAGAGGCGTGCAACAAATATTACGATGCAGTTCCCAAGATCGTGCAGGATGTAATGGACGAGTTCTATAAAGTTGTGGGCAGAAGATACAACCTGTTCGACTACGTGGGTGCACCCGATGCCAAGAACGTCATCGTGCTCATGGGTTCGGGCTGCGACGTTGCAGAAGAAGCTATCAACTACTTAAACTCCAAGGGTGCCAAGCTGGGCGCAATCAAAGTGAGATTGTACCGCCCCTTCTCCGCAAAGGCATTCATCGACATTATCCCCAAGAGCTGCACAAAGCTGTGCGTGCTGGACAGAACCAAAGAGCCAGGCGCAATCGGCGATCCCTTATACTTAGACGTTATCTCCGCACTTGCCGAAGTTGGCAAAGAGATGGATGTTTTAAAGGGCAGATACGGCCTCTCCTCTAAGGACTTCACCCCCTCCATGGTAAAGGCAATCTTTGACAACATGGAAACGAAATCTCCCAAGAACGGATTCACCATCGGCATCGACGACGACGTGACAAAGCTGTCTTTGGATGTAAAAGATTATGTGGATTCCGCTCCCGAGGGCACCGTTCGCTGCAAGTTCTTCGGCCTTGGCGCAGACGGAACCGTTGGCGCAAACAAAAACTCCATCAAAATCATCGGCGATCACACCGATATGTACGCACAGGGTTACTTCCAGTACGACTCCAAGAAGTCGGGTGGTATCACCGTTTCCCACTTGCGTTTTGGCAAAAAGCCCATTCAGTCCGCATACTTCATCGATACGGCTGACTTCATCGGCTGCCACAACCCCTCCTACGTCACCAGATACGATATCTTGGACGGCATTAAAGAGGGTGGCGTGTTCCTGTTAAACTCCAGTTGGTCATTAGAGCAGATGGAAAAGGAACTGCCCGCTTCCATGAAGAACACCATCGCTAAGAAGAAACTAAAGTTCTACAACATCGACGCAATCAAAATTGCCGGCGAAGTTGGCCTGGGCGGCAGAATCAACATGGTGATGCAAGCTGCATTCTTTAAGGTTGCAAACGTAATCCCCGTTGAAGACGCTTTCAAATATATGAAAGACGCTGTAAAGAAAACCTATGGCAAGAAGGGCGAAAAGGTTGTCAACATGAACAACCAAGCCATCGACATCGCTTCAGATAAATTAGAGCAAGTGGCATACCCCGAATCTTGGGCAACCACCACCGAGGGTGCAACCCCCATCGCTCTGCCCGATTCCGATTACTACAAGACAATCATCCACCCCGTCAACACCTTAAAGGGCGACAGCATTCCCGTATCCGCGTTTGATCCCGCAGGTATCGTGCCCACCGGCACCACCAAGTTTGAAAAGCGTGGTATCGCCGTTGTGGTTCCCGACTGGAAGCCCCAAAACTGCATTATGTGTAACCAATGCTCGCTGGTTTGCCCCCACGGCTGTATCCGCCCCATTTTGGCAACGGAAGAGCAGTTGAAAAACGCACCCAAGGGTTATGAAACCAAAGATGCAAGAGGATTCGACGGATACAAATACCGCATTCAGCTCTCCCCCTTAGATTGCACCGGTTGTGGAAACTGTGCACAAACTTGCCCCGCAAAGGAAAAGGCACTGGTCATGAAGTCCCTTCCCGAAATGGTGGCACAAGAGGGAGAAAATTGGGAATTTGCAGCAAAACTGCCTGAACCCGAACTGGATTTCAAAACCAACACCATCATCGGCTCTCAGTATAAGAAACCGTTGTTCGAATTCTCCGGCGCATGCACAGGTTGCGGCGAAACACCTTATGTGAAGCTGATTACTCAACTGTTCGGCGATCGTATGCTCATCGCAAACGCAACGGGTTGTTCCTCCATCTACGGCGGTTCCTCCCCCACATGCCCCTACACAGTCAACGACGAAGGCCACGGCCCCGCTTGGGCAAACTCCCTCTTCGAGGACAACGCAGAGTTTGGTTACGGCATGAACTTAGCCATGGTGCAGAGAAGAAATGCACTGAAAGACAAAGTGAAAGCTGCCATCGAGGGAGATGTTCCCGCAGATGCAAAAGAAGTGCTCTCCTGCTGGTTAGAAAACGCAGACAATGGCGAACAGTCCAAGGTTTGTGCGAAGAAGTTAAAGGAAGTGCTGCCAAAGCACCCCTCCAACAAGTTGCTGGCAGAAATTCTAAAGGATGCCGATCTGTTTGTTAAGAAGTCCGTTTGGATCTTCGGCGGAGACGGTTGGGCATACGACATCGGCTACGGCGGTTTAGATCACGTTATCGCCATGGGCGAAGATGTAAACATACTGGTTATGGACACAGAAGTGTATTCCAACACCGGCGGTCAGTCCTCCAAGGCGACTCCAACGGGTTCCACAGCGAAGTTTGCCGCATCGGGCAAGCGCACCAAGAAAAAAGACTTGGGTGCCATCGCCATGACATACGGTTACGTTTACGTTGCATCCGTTGCCATGGGCGCAAACCAGAACCAACTGTTAAAAGCCATCAACGAAGCGGAGAGCTACAACGGCCCCTCCCTCGTGATCGCATACGCACCCTGCATCAACCACGGCATCAACATGGGCAAAGCCCAGGAAGAACAAAAGCTTGCGGTTGAATCGGGTTACTGGCCCCTGTATCGCTATAACCCCGTGCTCAAGGACGAAGGTAAAAATCCGTTCAGCTTGGATTCCAAAGACCCAACAAGGGATTACAAAGAATTCATCAAGAGCGAAACGAGATACCGTTCCCTCATGCAGCTCTTCCCGGAGGTTGCCGAACAGTTGTTCGACAAAGCCGAAGCGGAAGCAAAAGAGCGTCTCGAGTACTACAAGCTGTTGGCAAAGTAAATATATCAATATTTCAAAAGGGGCATGCACAAGCAGCCCCTTTTGTCAACTGTTACTGAGGTCAAATAATGAGTTTTTTAGACAAAGTGATTATTTTTCTTGATCACATTGATGTTTTTTTGGTGAGCGGCTTTGTTTTTTTGTTTTTTATTATCTATCCCATTAGAAACAAACTGCGGTTTGGGGTAAAAACCACGGCCTTTTTTACGGCTATTTATGTCCTTTTGTCTTGGCTCTCCATTATCCAATACTTTAGCTGGGAGGACGTTTATCACGCGTTTGATCTCATACCCTTTTTGATCTGGACAACTTTTGGCTTTTTATTCTTTGTGCTCATTCTTAAGTGTAATCTATATCAATTGGTCTTTGTGTATTTTATTAAGCTGAGCATCCATTGTTCGGTCCAGTACCTTTGCCAAGTTCTGGTGAACATGCTGGATGGATTTCCCTTGGATCACTTTACCTTGGCAAGCCATTTGTCTGCGCTCATCTATGCACCCGTGTTTTGGTATTTAATTAAAGTGTTGTTTGTGAAACTGTTGGATATCGATGAGGACTACGCCCACTGGGGAAAACTGTCCTGCATTCCGCTAATGTTTTTTCTATACATCAACATAGGTGCTGTCAACCATAAGGATTATGCAGGGGAAAACTATTTTGTCGATATCCTGCTGTTTATTTTTTTAACGGGGGTGATGGTGATGATCTACTCCATCGCCATGAAAATGCTCATCAAAACCCACGATTCCATGAAGGAGCGGGAGAAGTTTAACATGATGTGCAATCAGCTAAAAATCCAAAAGGAGAGTTATGAGAAACTTTCCCAAAACCTTCAGGAAACCGCAAAACTGCGCCACGACTGGCGGCACCAGCTCCTTTTAATTAAAAATTATGCTGAGCAGGGGGAACTGAATAAGTTAAACGAATATTTGTCGGGATATGTGAGTAACATGGAATCCACCGAAATACCCCTTTGCGCCAACCCGTTGGTGGACATGGTGCTTCGGTATTATATTTCCCTTGCAAACAAGAGGGGAATCCAAACCTATGTACACGTTGCCCTGCCCGATGTGCTTAAAATCAGCGATTCGGACCTTTGTATCCTCTTTGGCAACGCCATTCAAAACGCTGTAGACGCTTGCTTGATGCAGGAGGAGGGCACCACCAGGTTTTTGCGGGTGCGGGTGCACACCAATGGTGGGCAGTTGTTTATTTTAATAGAAAACAGCTTTTCCCCCAAAACTTTGAACAAGCGGGGAGAGGTGTTTGCCACCACCAAAGAAAACGGTTCGGGCATCGGCATTCCCTCCATTCGCAACATTGTAAACAGCAACGGGGGAGAACTGCGTTTTTCCTGGGAGGAAAACGTTTTTAATGTGTATATTATGTTAAATATTTAATATAGCTGCTTGAAATTTCGGCAGTTTTGTATTTAAATATACGTATGGTAAGTGACATTAAGGAAATTGCCGGTGGCGGTGCTACAATAGAAAATTTAACCCACGTCATCCACAACTGCTTTGGGGGAGACCTTCAATTTCTCCTAGACTTGGCGGACAGTGTGAAGACCAAACACTTCGGCAACAAAGTGTATATTCGTGCAATCGTGGAGTTTTCCAGCTATTGCAGGTGTTCTTGCGCCTACTGCGGCCTGAACTGCAATGCCGATCTGCCTCGGTATCGCATGTCCTTTGATGAAATTCTTGAAAGTGCACGGGAGGTGTATTCAGCGGGCTATCAAACCCTCATCCTCCAGTCGGGGGAGGACAGTTTTTTTACCTGCGATCTGCTGTGTGACCTCATCAAACAAATTGTGGTTGCGTGTCCGGGTATGGCCATTACCCTCTCTTTGGGAGAGCGGGAGGTTTGGGAATACGAACGGTTCTATGAATGTGGGGGCAACCGCTATCTGTTAAAACACGAAACCTCGGACGAGGACTTATATTTTAAACTGCACGGCGTGTCAATAGACAACCGCCTGGCGTGTAGCCGTGCCCTAAAGGAAATTGGTTATGAGCTGGGCAGCGGCTTTATGATTGGCCTGCCCGGGCAAACATCTAAAACCTTAGCACAAGACATCCTGCTGCTCAAGGAACTCGGAGTGGACATGGCGGGCATTGGCCCCTTTATCGCAAGCCCCTTAACCGAACTCAAAGGGGAGGAAAACGGTTCGGCAGAGCTGACCTTAAAAATTTTAGCTCTCACCCGGCTGGTTCTGCCCAAGATACACCTGCCCTCCACCACCGCCCTCAACGTGTTGGGTGGGCGAAACAACGCACTGTTCTGCGGGGCAAACGTCATCATGCAAAAGGCAACCCCCTTTGCCTACCGGGACTTATACGAAATTTACCCCGGGCGGGAAGCGCCGAAGATTCCGCTAAAACAACAGTTTTTAGACTTAAAGAACGACCTTAACGAGATGGGCTTAGAAGGAGTTTAAAGGTTCTTCTACGATTATTTGTGCCGTAAGTGAAGCGGCGGAATGGAGTTTAATATGCCGTACGACAAAACATCTGCTCTGGCGGTGGATTTTATAAACCACGATGAAATAGAAAAAACCTTAGCGTATGCAAAAGTTGCAGCCAAGGATTACGACACCGTTCGAACCATTATAAACAAGGCAAAGACATACGGAGGGCTTAACCACACCGAGGCGGCAGTACTCACCTATGTGGACGATCCAATGCTGGTGGAAGAGATGTATGCAACTGCCCGGGACATTAAGGAACACATCTACGGCAAGCGCATCGTCATGTTTGCCCCCATTTATATTTCGGATTATTGCATCAACGAGTGCACCTACTGCGGTTACCACCGCTCCAATAAAATGCAGCGCAACAAACTCACCATGGAAGAGCTGGTTTTAGAAGTGGAGGCTTTGGAGAGCATGGGGCACAAGCGCCTTGCCCTAGAAGCGGGAGAAGATCCAAAAAACTGCCCCATTGAGTATGTGCTTTCGTGCATCGACACCATATATAAAGTAAAAAACCAAAACGGTGAGATTCGCCGGGTGAACATTAACATTGCAGCCACCACCGTTGAGAACTATCAAAAGTTAAAAGAAGCGGGTATTGGAACGTATATTTTGTTTCAAGAGACCTACAACAAGGAAATGTATGAAAAGCTGCACTTATCTGGCCCTAAGTCCAACTACGAATACCACACAACCGCCCACGACCGGGCGATGGAGGGGGGCATTGACGACGTGGGCATTGGGGTGCTCTATGGCTTATACGACTGGCACTACGAAATTGTGGGCACGTTTCTGCACGCCGAGCACCTAGAGGCCGTGTATGGCGTGGGCCCCCACACCATTTCCGTCCCCCGGATTCGCCCCGCCTGCGGCATAGCCATGAATCAATATCCATATCCCGTCACCGACGAGGATTTTAAGCGAATTATCGCCGTGATCCGGCTGTCCGTGCCCTACACGGGCATCATCATCTCCACCCGGGAAGATGCCGGGTTTCGGGAGGAGTGTATCGCACTGGGGGTTTCCCAAACGTCTGCGGGTTCGGCCACAGGGGTGGGTGGGTATTCCAATAAGAATTCCGCACCTCAGTTTGAAGTTGCCGATCACCGCACACCCTTAGAGATCACAAAAATGTTGTTGAAGAAGGGGTATATCCCCAGCTTTTGCACAGCGTGTTATCGGCAGGGTCGGACGGGAGACCGCTTTATGCGCCTTGCTAAGACCGGGCAGATCGCCAACGTGTGCCAGGCGAATGCGCTGATCACTTTGAAGGAATACGCCTGTGATTATGGAGACGAGGAATTCATCACGTTAGCGAACGAGGTGATTGGCCGTGAAGTTGAAAATATTCCCAACGAAGCTGCCAAATTAAAGACCAAAGAGTATTTAAATAAGATTGAGTTGGGTGAACGAGATTTTCGTTTTTAAATTTAAAAAATGGAAACAACTTGATTTGCATTTTGTTCCTAGCGAATATTTCTGGTTGACAATAGAAGTCAATTCAACTATAATTTTAATGATAAGGTTGTTGCAAACCTGTTTCACAACGGGGGGAGGGAAAAAGAAGTGCCTGAAATTCGTGTTGGCGAAAATGAATCCATCGAAAGTGCATTAAAGCGTTTTAAGCGCAAGTGCGCACGGGAGAGCGTTTTGGCAGAAATCAGAAAACGCGAGCATTATGAAAAGCCCAGCGTAAAGAGAAAGAAAAAGGCTGAAGCTGCAAGAAAACGCAAGCACTAGTTTACGTCTTTCCGTTTATTGCCTAACTGACAAACCTTCTTTGATAAATTTAAAGAAGGTTTTTTTATATTTTATTTTGTGGACTCATGCTACACGGAAAAGGGGGACTACTCGTCCCCCTTTGACCCCCGAGGCAGGGACTGGGTCCCTGCACCCCTCAAGACAAAAGCTATCGCTTTTGCTAGGGCGTATTATATATTATAAACACCTTAGCAAAGTGATAGCTTTGCGTTAAAAAAGTTTTTGGGGTTTTTAGGGGACTTTTTACAAAAAGTCTCCTAAACGGGGTTTGGGGCAGCGCCCCAAGAAAGCAATCCCCTATTTCTTTTCAAGAATTGCAGCGTGAGCAGCTGCCAAGCGTGCAATGGGCACACGGAAAGGTGAACAGGAAACGTAATCAATGCCCAAGTTGTGGCAGAATATCACGGAAGAAGGCTCTCCGCCATGCTCGCCGCAAATGCCAAGCTTGATGTCCGGCCGAGTCTGCTTACCCAGCTTCACAGCAATTTCAATAAACTTACCTACGCCCTTTTGATCCAACTTCGCAAAGGGATCAGACTCGTAAATCTTTCTCGCATAATAGTGATCCAAGAACTTTCCGGCATCGTCTCGGCTAAACCCAAAGGTCATCTGGGTTAAGTCGTTGGTGCCAAAGGAGAAGAACTGTGCATCCACCGCAATTTCATCGGCAGTCACCGCCGCACGGGGAATCTCAATCATGGTTCCCACTTTATATTCAATGTCAACGCCCTTTTCGGCCATAACACTCTTGGCGGTTTTGTCCACAATCTCCTTCACCAAGCGGAACTCTTTGTCCTCACCCACCAGCGGAATCATAATCTCGGGGTGAATGTTTAACTTAGTCTCCTTGCGCACTTCAATAGCCGCTTCAATCACCGCTCTGGTCTGCATCTCGGCAATTTCAGGATATGTCACCGCCAAGCGGCACCCTCTGTGCCCAAGCATGGGGTTCATCTCGTGTAAGCTGTCGATGGTTGCAGTCAGCTCGTCGTAGGGGATGGCCATCTCTGCCGCTAGTGTGCGAATGTCCTTTTCATCGGTGGGCAGGAATTCGTGGAGGGGTGGGTCTAAGAAGCGGATGGTAACGGGCAGTTCGCCCATAGCCTTATAAATCTCTTTAAAGTCGTTCTTTTGAATGGGCAGCAGCTTGGACAGTGCACGCCTGCGCTGTTCCTCGGTTTTGGAGATGATCATCTCCCGCATAGCCGCAATGCGATCCTCTTCAAAGAACATATGTTCGGTTCTGCACAGGCCAATACCCTCAGCACCAAAGGCAATTGCCTGTTGGGCATCTCTTGGGGTGTCTGCGTTGGTACGCACTTTTAATTTGCGCACTTGATCCGCCCATCCCATGATGATGCCGAAATCACCCGTCATTTCTGCGGGGATGGTTTTAATTTCACAGCCATAAACCAAACCGGTGGTGCCGTCCAGGGAGAAGTAATCCCCTTCTTTATACACGGATCCGTCTTTGGTGGTTAAAGTCTTGTCCAATTCCCGGATCACGATTTCATCGCAACCGGCAACACAGCAAGTGCCCATTCCCCGGGCAACAACGGCAGCGTGGGAAGTCATACCGCCACGGGAGGTTAAAATACCCTCAGCGGCAACCATACCCTCGATGTCCTCGGGGGAAGTCTCTTGACGGGCTAAGATACACGTCTCGCCCCGTGCCACGGAAGCCTGACAATCCTCGGCAGTGAAATATAACTTACCGCAGGCCGCACCGGGAGATGCGGGTAAACCCTTGGCAATGGATTTTGCAGCTTTCAGGGATGCTGGGTCAAATTGGGGGTGGAGCAGTGCGTCCAACTGCTTGGGATCCACCTTGAGCAGTGCCTCTTCCTTGGTGAGTTTTCCTTCCGAAACCAAATCTACCGCAATTTTCAGAGCAGCAGCGGCTGTGCGCTTTCCGTTCCTAGTTTGCAACATAAAGAGCTTTCCACGCTCGATGGTAAACTCCATGTCCTGCATATCTCTGTAGTGGTTTTCCAGTTTCTTTGCAATTTCAACAAACTGGTTGTATACATCGGCATTGGAATTTTGAAGCTGGGTGATGGGCTGGGGTGTGCGAATGCCCGCAACAACGTCCTCGCCCTGTGCGTTCATTAAGAATTCGCCGTACAGCTTGTTTTCGCCGGTGGAGGGGTTGCGGGTGAAGGCAACGCCTGTGCCCGAATCGTCTCCCATATTGCCAAACACCATGGCTTGCACGTTTACGGCAGTGCCCCAATCGCCGGGGATGTCGTTTAACCTGCGATACACGATGGCTCTGGGGTTGTCCCAAGAGCGGAATACAGCCTTCACCGATTCGATGAGCTGCTCTTTTGGGTCTTGGGGGAACTCCGCACCCTTTTCCTTTTTATATAAGGCAAGAAACTTTGTGACGATGTCTTTTAAATCGTCGGCGGTGAGATCGGTGTCCAACTTCACGCCCTTCTTTTCCTTAGCTGTCTCTAAAATGTGTTCAAACAATGGCTTGGGCACGTCCATAACCACGTCTGCAAACATTTGAATAAATCTTCTGTAACTGTCATAAGCAAACCGAGGGTTGTTGGTGAGCTTTGCAAGCCCCTCCACTGTCGTGTCGTTTAAGCCCAAATTTAAAATAGTATCCATCATGCCCGGCATAGATGCCCTCGCTCCCGAGCGTACAGATACTAAGAATGGGTTGTTCACATCGCCGAACTTCTTTCCGTTGATCTCTTCGGACTTTGCCAGTGCATCATAGATTTGGTTCTGCACTTCTTCGGAGATCACCTTGCCGTCGTCGTAATACTTGATACACGCTTCGGTGGTAACAGTGAATCCCTGGGGTACGGGCAAACCTAACCCCGTCATTTCTGCCAGGTTGGCACCTTTGCCCCCCAGCAAGTCCTTCATTTCCGCATTACCCTCGCTAAACAAATACACGTATTTTTTACTCATTTTGTCCTCCTGCGTACCAAACGCCAATTATTCAAACTCTTTTTGTGTAGAAATATTATATATTAGTTGATTCCAATATACAACGGTTTTTTTAAAAAAAACGAAAAAAATTATCAAAGTTTATGGCGTAATGTTTGTTTTTATCACGAAATGAGAATTCGTGCACTTTTTAAACATCTCTCTGCCTGCACTTCAACAAAATGCAAGGCAAAGTTCACAGCTCGTTTGATGGACTCGTTTGAAAAACCCGAGAAGTCGTATTTGCCTGGGGGGAAGAGCTTGGCTGTCTTAAAAATTTGGATCACTTCGGGGGTGAGCTTGCCGTCGGGGTTGTTGGCACAGTCTATACACAGGGCACCCCCAAGCTCGGCGGAAAAGAAGAGGATATCCTGACTGCCGCAGGAAACACAGGTTTCCACTTGTGGCTCAAACCCCTCGAGGCACATGAGTTTAATGAAAAAATAGGTGAGGGTGGCCACCCCGTCTTCCCCGTTCTTTAGGCGAAGTAAACAGTGGGTGAGCAGGGCAAACAGCTTGGGTGCAGGCTCAAAGGTTAAAAAAAGCTCCGTTGCCTCCAGCATGGCGCTGGCAGCAGCAAAGCGATCGAAGTCTTTGGTAATGGAAAAGTAACTCATCTTGGATTCCGCTTGGGAGACATAACACTTTCCATTTTTAAACGACAGGGCAAACTCCCCGCAAAAGAGAATCTGGGCAACGTTTTTTAACTTGCCCTTCTTTGCCCCCCGGGCTAATGCCGAAACTTTACCCATGTCCTTGGAAAACAAAGTGAGCATCTTATCCGCATCTTTATATTCGGCTGTGCGCAGCACCAGACACAGGGTGGTCTCCTCCCTATTCATAACCCAAGGTTTTTAAAACCGAAGCGGAGTTGCGCCAGTCCTCCCGCACTTTTACAAACAGCTCCAAATACACCTTCATGCCAAAGAGTAACTCCAAGTCCTCCCGGGCATCGCTGCCGATTTTTTTCAACATAGATCCTCGGTTGCCGATGATAATCCCCTTGTGGCTCTTGCGCTCGCAGTAGATGGCAGCGTGGATATCCATCAACTCCCGATCCCCTCGCTGGGTGCACTTTTCAATTTCCACACCCACGCCGTGGGGCACTTCTTCGCTCAAGTTGAGCAGTGCCTTTTCCCGCACAATCTCCCCGGCAATAAACCGTTCGGGGGAATCGGTGTACATATCTTCGGGGTAATACTTGGGGCCTACGGGCAGTGATTTTCTAAGGGCTGCAAACAGATCCACCAGCCCAACGTTGTTAATGGCGCACACGGTGAAGATTTTACCCGAAAATCCCTCTTCCCGAATTAGCTCGATGGTGGAATCGATCATACCGGCTCCCGCAATGTCGATCTTGTTGATCACCAGAAACAGGGGACAGTTTTGCTTTAACATGAGTTTTTTTAAATTTTCTTTGTCCCGCACTTTAAGGCCCACCACCCCGTCCAACACGAACACAACGGCATCGGCACTCTTTAACCCCTCGTTGGCCTGTTTCATCATGGAGTGGTTGAGCATATTTTTGGCCTGAATGAGACCGGGGGTGTCCAGCAGAATCATTTGAAAGTCTTTACCTGTATAAATGCCCCGCACACAGGAACGGGTGGTCTGGGGTTTGGGTGAGACAATGGAAACCTTTTCCCCCACCATTTGATTGATGATGGTGGATTTACCCACGTTGGGGCTGCCCACAATTGCGACAAATCCCGATCTGAATTCCAAAAGGTACCTCCTAAAAAATAAGTAGACTTGTTAAATAATACATCAAAACTGTGATTAACATTCCAACAAATCCGCCAACCACCACTTCGGTGATGGTGTGAATCTTGGCTTCGATGCGGCTCTCGGCCACGATGAGCGCCAAAATAAAGGAAAATGTGGTGGTAATCGGGTCTTTAGAAAAGAGTGCAATGGATGTAAACAATGCAAAGGCCATAGCCGTATGCCCCGAGGGCATGCCCCCCTGCACATACGTTCCCCGCTTCTTAATGGTTGCGGCCTTAATCATCACAACGGCTAATCCCACCAAAAACAAACTGACAAAGGTGATGTGTGCGGGCAGGTTGATTAAATAATCCACCGAAAACAAACTGAGTTTATCCAGCTTGCGATAGAACACCAGATATCCCACGATGAGTGCGTTTAAGCAGACGATGAGGGATGCACCTGCCGACACGTTTTTGGCGATGCGCGCCAAGTCGTGAAACTTATTGGTAATCATATCCACCACCGCTTCAATGGCGGTATTCATCATTTCCGCAAAAAACACCAAAGAGATGGAAATGACGATGGCAATGAGTTCGAACCTTGTGACATAGGTGACCACAGACGCTAAGATGGTTAAAATGGCAATGACGAAAATAATCTTCATATTACGCTGGGTCTTAAAGGAGTGAACAATGCCCGACAGAGCAAAGTTAACACTGGACAAGAGTTTTTTCAAGTGTTCAAACCTCTAGTTTACAAAATATTTCCCGGGAAGTTGTGCGCATGGCAGCTTCATCCGTTGGTTCTATGTGATCAAAGCCCGACAGGTGCAAAATGCCGTGAATGAGCAAAAAGCACATCTCCCGCTGTATGGAGTGTCCGTATTCCTCGGCTTGGGATATTGCTTTTTCCACAGAAATGGCGATATCCCCCAAAAAAACATCTTCTCCGCTCTCAAAGGAGAGCACGTCGGTGGGCATATCTTTGCAACGAAACTCCCTGTTGAGCCGCTGAATCTCCCCGTCGCCGCACAGATAGACGGAAACGGAACAGTGGGTTTTATTCAGGTGTTTGAGCGCCACTTTTGCAGCTCTTTTCAGCATGGGTAGGTAGTCCTTATATGCCGGAATTTCAAAGGTGAAGGAAAGTTTCATCAATCCCCCGTGGGGTACTTGACCCGCTCGTGGAACACACCTTCATACACCCCCAAGAACGCCTGTTTGATGAGCTGCAAGTCTTTGAGGGAGATGTCACACTCGTCGAACTGGCCGTCGTTGCACCGCTCTGCAAAGAGTCTGTCCATCAATTCCATAATCTTATCCCGCTCGTGTAACCCAATGCTTTTCACTGCCGCTTCGGTTACGTCGGACAAGAGGATGATGGCTGCTTCCTTGGTTTGGGGTTTCTTGTTGCCATAGCGGAAGTCGTCCATGGAAACGTGGGGGTTTTCGGCCTTTGCCTTGGCATAAAACACTGCCATAGCCGTGTTGCCGTGGTGCTGTTCGATCAACCCGATCACTTCCTTTGGTAAGCCGTACTTTTGTGCCAAATACACCCCGTGGGTCACGTGGCCCCGGATGATCTCGCAGGAATTTTCGGGGGCAAGGGTGTCGTGGGGGTTTTCCCCCCGCTGGTTCTCGGTGAACATCTGGGGGTTTTTTAACTTGCCGATGTCGTGATAATACCCTGCACATCTGGCCAGCAGTCCGTTGGCGCCGATGGCTTCTGCCGCACTTTCCGCCAGATTGGCACACACGGTGGAGTGGTGGTAGGTGGCGGGAGCTTCGATGGACAGCCGCCGGAGCAGCTTTTGGTTGGGGTTGAGCAGTTCCAACAATTTGGTGGGGGTTGCCAACTTAAACATGGATTCAAAGACGGGTAAAATACCCAGGGTGACAAAACTGCCCACGATGCCGCACAGCAGGGAGGTGAGGGCCAAGTTGATGGTGTCTTGGGTGGGTGTGCCGATGACCAAACCAAAGGCCACACAGGACAGTGCCCCGGTAAACCCGGCTGCCGTGCCCGCAATAATAAAGGAGATGCGGTGCTGGGTGCGGCGAATGAAGTAGATGGCGCACATGCCCCCCAGCAGGGTGTAGTTTAAGTATAAAAACCCTGTGACCGAGAGAATGCCCTCGTTGGAGGCCGCAATGGGTGCGGTGACAAAGGAGAGCAGGATGGTGATCATAATACCCATGCGGGGTTTGATCAGTGCACCAATTAAGATGGAACCCATGAACACGGCGGTGACCATGGGTGAAAATTTCGATAAGAGAAAGCACAGGGCAACGGTGCTGGTGACGATTAAATACAAAATCGTCATCTTCTTGATGTCGTAGATGAGCTTTCGTTCAAACACAAAGAAGTAGGCAAAACACATGCCGAATATGAGCAGCAGATACAGCCCCACTCCTAAATATAAAATATAGTCGATGGTGTCGTTGCGCACCAGACCCAAGTCTTCCAGCACCCCGATCTGTGCCCGGGTGACGATTTCCCCCTCTTGAATGATGTTTTGCCCTTTTTTAAAGGTGAGGGGAGCTACGCTGTTTTTCACCTCTTCCCGCTCTAACCGGGTTGCCGTTTCGTCGAAGATCATGTTGGGTTTTAAGAGGTACGCTGCTTTGGTGGCAAAGCGTTTCATGGATTCGTTGTACAACGGGTTGGTGTATATTTGGGTGCTCAAGCGAAACACGTGTTCGTCTAAGTTTTCTTCCTTTACCCCCAGATTCATTTCCTTTTCCATGAGGGCGATGGTCTCTGCCGTCATGCGCTCCACGTTTTGCTGGGTGAGGGCAGCGATGGAATACACCTCGTCGGCTGTGAAGCTGTTTTCCGTCATGGAGTTGAGGGTATCGATGTTTTCGGGTGTCAGATGGTTTTTCCAGGTGACGGTGGAAGGGGTAAACTCCACGGTGGTGCCGTCCTGGGGGGTGCGCTCCAGCAGGTATTTGCGCTGGGCGTAGGAGCGAATGGATTCGATGTGGTTAAAATATGTGTTGAGCTGATCTTTCACCGCATCGGTGATGGTGGTGTCCTCTTTAAAGATGGGGGGCACTTCCGAAACCGTCTTGTCCACCAGTGCTTGGGTGGAAATGGTGTCCACAACGTCTCTGGGGGCTTGAATGGTGGTCTGGGCAATTTCCCCCGCACTGATCTCGTATTTGGGAGGGGTGACGGATATGAGCACAATGGCAATACACACCGCAACGCACAGTATAAATTCCAAAACAATAACGGCACCGGGTTTCCTCACCCGCACTTTACGCTTGTTCATCTCTTCCACCCTTTCCTTCGTATGCCCGAATTATGGCAGAAACCAACCGGTGGCGCACCACGTCCTTATAGGACAGGCGGATCACCCCGATCCCTTCTATATCGTTTAATAGTTCAATAGCCTGCTTGAGCCCACTGGGTTTGCCGGGGGGTAAGTCCGTTTGGGTGATATCCCCGGTGACCACGATTTTAGAGTTTTCCCCCAGCCGAGTTAGAAACATTTTCATTTGCTCGGGGGTACAGTTTTGGGCTTCGTCCAGTATGATAAAGGAGTTTTGCAGCGTTCTTCCCCGCATGTATGCCAGAGGAGCCACTTCCACAATACCCCGCTCGGACAATCGCTTGTAGGCATCTGCACCCATGAAGTCGTAGAGTGCGTCGTAGAGGGGGCGCAGGTAGGGGTCCACCTTGTTTTGCATATCCCCGGGAAGAAAGCCAAGTTTCTCTCCCGCTTCCACAGCCGGGCGGGTGAGCACGATGCGCTCGATCTCCTTATTTTTAAAGGCAACCACGGCCAGTGCCATGGCCAAATATGTTTTACCCGTTCCCGCAGGGCCGATGCACAGGGTGACGGTATTTTCCTTGATTGCGTTGACGTAGAACCGCTGACCGGGGGTTTTGGGTTTGATCCGTCTGCCCTTGGCGGTGATGGCGATGACGTCGCTAAAACCCTCTTCCATGAGGGTTTGTTCGGTTTCGCTGCCATTTAATAAGATGACGGTGTCTACTCCTGCCCGGATATCCACAAAGTCGATGGTTTCGTTGTTCTTTAGTTTTTTGAGCAGCATATCAATTGCACTTTTGGCAAGTTCCACGCAGGCTCTGCTGCCCGACAGCACCAGCTTGTCCTGCATGACGAGCAGTCGTGCTCCCGTGAGCATTTCAATGGAGTTTAAGTTTTCGTCCAGGTTGCCCGCCAGGGCGGACAGTTCGCTGGAGCCCATGGTCATTTCATAGCTATATTCCATTTGTCCCTCTTAGTTTGTTTCTTCTTAGGGGAGCATTTCTTGGGGGCTGCTCGCCCCCAAACCCCTCGGCAGGGACTTGTCCCTGCACCCCTTGTGCAATTGCTTGCGCATTTGCTATGTCAGATAAATATTTTATATCATTTGTTATGTATTTATAAAATCCCCTACGGGAGGGGCCAAGGGGGACTTATTCCCCCTTGTGGGTGTGGGCAACGCCCACGAAAACGGGGTTTGGGGTGGAACCCCAAAAATAATTTCTTCCCACTATTGCATATATCGAATGGTGCCGATCTCCTCAGCCGTCTTGATGAGGCACCCGGCAACAACCTCGTTCTCGTCAATGTTGTAATTAAAACTCACGTCCAAAATCTCCGCAGACTTGGGCACACTCTCCATAGCCCGCTGAAAGGCAATCTTGGACAACCCGTCGGTCAACTCCCGCTCGCTGCGGGTTGCAATGGTCACTTCGAAGTAATTCTCGTTGATCACCCGAAGGGGCAGGAATAAATTTTCAAAATACACCTTCTCACTGCTGTTCACCGAGCGATACTTCTCATAGGGTACGTCGGGCAGTGGGGACAGAGACGTTTTTCCCAAGTACAGCGTCTTGTATAAAAAACTGTTTCCCGTCTTTACATAACCCGTTATGGGTGCAGAAGCTTGACCCGAATACCAAATGTTTCCGATGACGCTGCCCTGGGCGCAGTATAAGCGCTGCTCCTGGCCGATCTCACCCATAGTGCCCGAGATCAGCTTTTGGCCTGCAACCACCGTCTGCCCCTTCTCAACTACCGCCTTACCCGACCGGGCTGTGACCGATTGAATGTACGCATCTTTGAGGGCAATGATGTCGGCAGGCTTGGCAGTATCGGGAATGTGCGGAGGTGCAATGCCCTCGATCACTTCCAACCGAAACACCACCCCGTGCACTTCGCAGTCCACATAGGCGATCTGGGGATACTCCAACATCAGCGTGTTTTTAATCTGTCCCATGTCCAGCATGGACTTGGAAACAAAGTTGTTCACCCCGCACTTGAGCAAACTGTTGCGCAAGGCGTATTCGTCGATGGTTTCGTTTCCAGCAATCTCCACTGTCAAGATAAACCCAGACATCACTATTATAACGCATAGGGACACAAAAAGTCCACCCACAAATATCAATCGCTGCCGTGCACCGTATATAAACGAAAGTGCACCAGAGAAGGTTGTACTCAAAGTGATATCAAACTTCTCTGCATTTTTTTTGAGTTTGCGGTATTTGAGGATGGGCACTGAAAAATCGATGCAGGTGTATCCGTGGCGGCTCAGCGCTTGCATGGGGATTCCGCTCGTTATATTTTCGTTTAAAAACCGTTCAATGTTCAGCCCCTTGGCCGTAACCTTTGCTCTTCCTAATAATTTACTCAAGTTTTTCCTCCTTCGAATGTGATACTGTTCACTTTGCCGCATATCTTAATGTCCCGGACGTGAATGTGATCGATGGTCAACCCTTCACCCATCACCCGCAACAACCGATTGCCCAGCCGCACGGCAATTTCTTCGGATGTATATTTGGCAATACCGCTGTGGTTTTCCACATAACAGTATTCGTCCACCACCACCACCCGCAGACTGTTCAGTGCCGATTCTGGGGGTATCCCCAACTTCTCAACCGCACGACGCTTAAACCCCATCTATCAACTCCTGAAAAAGAAAAAAAAATTCTTACTCAATTATATTCAAATTTGAATGGAAAGATGACTGCATATAGGCCGGGACAGCTGGTTATATTAAATAAGAAAAATGTTCCAAGGGGTATTCAGGTATGTTTCAAGATATTAAACTGGTTTTAAACGAAGTCGGCACCTACGACGCGTATGTCTATTTTAACTCCGCACAAGACGTTGAATTTTCTTTCGATATGTTTTCTCCCCAAAAACTGGTGGAGAAGGCGGGGAGCATTTCCGGGTATGTGAAGAAGAATTATAAAGACTTTTCGGTGCGGGCAGTCAAAGTGGTGGTGTCGGGGGTGATCGTGGCCACCATTCCCCTCATGTCCATCATGAGCGTCTCTGCCGCCGACAAATACTCCATGGCCTATTTATATGCGGGTTCCCCTTCCCAGCAAATTTCCTACATCAACCGCACGGGCAGCGCACTAAACACGGTTTCCCCCAGTTATTTCGACATCAACTCCGACGGTTCCCTAAAAGTCAACACGGTTAGCACCGAACTGGTAAACCACGCCCACTCAAAAGGTATGAAGGTGATTCCCTTTTTATCCAATCACTGGGACAGGCAGGGGGGTATTGCCGCACTGCAAGATACCGAAAAGTTAGCCCAGCAAATTGCGGACAACATTGAAAAATATAACTTAGACGGGGTGAACGTGGACATTGAAAACGTCACCGACGTGCAAAAAGATCAATATACCGACTTAGTAACAAAACTGCGGGAAAAGATTCCCGCCCACAAAGAGGTGTCCGTTGCCGTTGCAGCAAACCCCAAGGGGTGGACAGCCGGTTGGCACGGCTCCTATGACTACACCAACCTTGCAAAAAATTCCGACTACCTGATGATTATGGCCTATGACGAACACTGGCAGGGCAGCGAACCCGGTCCGGTGGCCAGCATTAGCTTTGTGGAAAACTCCATTAAATATGCGTTGTCTAAAACCTCGGGGGACAAGATTGTGCTGGGCATGCCCTTCTTTGGCAGGATATGGAGTGCCGACAACACCTTTAACGGCAATGGGGTCACATTAGAAATGGTGAACAAACTCATCTCCGATTACAACGCCAAAGTCACCTACGACTACACCCAGCAATCCCCCAAAGCAGAATTTACAGTGAAAACCGATAGTCCCGCAAACTCTATCAACGGCAAAAAACTCACCCCCGGCACGTACACCGTGTGGTTTGAAAACGAACAGTCCTTCCAAGCGAAGATGGCGATGATCAATAAATACGACCTAAAGGGTGCAGGAGCTTGGGCGTTAGGCCAAGAACCCTCTGCCATTTGGAGCAACTATTCCTCTTGGTTAAACACGGGCACATCCCTGCCCACCCCCCCGCAAAACCCTGTGCCCGACCAAACCACCCCACCTCCCACTACAACACCACCCCCCGCCACAACCCCTGCGGCACCTGTGGTGAAAACCGGGGTTGTCACGGGAGACGGGGTGAACATGCGCTCTTCTGCCAACACTTCGGCTAAGGTGATCACCAAAGTGAAAAAGAACACCAAGGTCACGGTTTTGGAAACACTCAAGGGTTGGTACAAGATTCAATTACCCACGGGTCAAACGGGGTATATGAGTTCCAATTATGTGAAACTCACGGCAACCGGCACCACGTCGGGCACGACCACCACCACCCCCATCAAGCGGGGAACGGTTACCGCAACGACACTAAACGTGCGTGCAACAGCCTCCACCAACAGCAGGCTGATGGCAACTCTCAAGAAAAACGCAAAGGTTTCCATAATCAGCACCTCGAAAGGGTGGCACAAGATCGACATGGGCAACGGAAGAGTTGGTTATGTCAGTGCAAAATATGTAAAATAAATGGGTTCGGGGTGTTTTTATTCATTGATTATTTATAGAATATTTCTTCCATTTATGATATAGTTTTATGTATACGAAGTTTGGAAGGAATCATATATTTAATGAAGCTTTTTTTAAAAACCTGTCTTGCAATTACCTTTCTCCTGGCTACAACACTGGGTTGTTCCCAAACGGCTAACATAGACAACACGGCTCAAGCCTATCTCTTCTCCGCACTGGAAGGGGGGAAGGAAAAAGTCATCGCTGTGAACGAAAAGGGTCAAACTGTCAACCGGTTTGATGTGCGCCAAGTACAGCCCGTCGGCACCTTTGACCTGTGGCAAGATTATTTTGCCACGGGTTTTGGCATATGGCACACCCCCTTGCACTATTGGATGGGGGGCAACAACAACGGATACGGCTTTGAAAACATATGCCTCATCTCTCCCGGGGGAGAGCAGCTCACCCCTGCAAAATATACCGACATTTGGCAAATAGACGAAACGACTTTTCTCTGCTCCTTTGAGGACACCCAGTTGGATGTTATTGACAGCACCGGGGCGCAGATCGGCCAAATCACCTCCTTTGAACCCATGAGTTATGCCGTGAGTGAGGGTATTATTCAAGTGGCCCTGTCCGACGTGGGTGCGGTGAAGGGTAAAAACAGCAACACAACCGTGCCCGAGGGCACGTCCTATTTCACAAAAGATTTAACCCCCATTGCCACAGGGTTTGCCGACGGATATATCTTTTCCTCGGGGCTGTGTGCCGTGTATCAGGATAATTCTTGGGGATTTATCGATGTCTCGGGAAATATGGCCATATCCCCCCAGTTCACCGAAGTGGTGTCCTTTTATGGGGATCACTGTGCCGTGTCCAAGGGAGAGGGCATGACCTTAATCCGCAAGGATGGCACCCAGGTTTCCGACAAAGTTTACGACGACATGATCATCTTCCCGGGCGGTGCCGTGGGGGTGAAGGAAGGGGAGTTGTGGGGCTACTGCGACAAGAACCTAAAGCCCATTACTTCTGCAAAGTTTGAAACCCTCACACCGTTTATCAACGGCATCAGCATCGCCTATATCGCAACGGAAGAAGCGGAGACCACGTATATCGTCATGGAGGACGGCAGGGAATATAAACTGCCCGAAAACATTCAAGCGCAGGACGTCTTTTCAAACTGTGTCACAGCCTATGATTTGACAACCAACAAAATGGGTGTATACGACTTGTCAGGCAAGTGGGTGGTTTCCCCCAAGTACGACTATATCATCCCCTCTCCAGCGGGAGACGGAGCAGTGCTCTACAGCTTTAACGAAGAGGGCGAGGATATCATGGGGTACATCGACGGGAATTATAACACGGTGCTCAAGGAGGCCTACACATCCATTGAATATACCGACGGCAAAGTGTTTGTGGTGTTTAACGGAGGAAATGTACTGCTGTTGGGTAAAAACGGAGAGACCATAGCGCAGTTTAACCTGCCCCCCCAGGCACTCAATGAAAACGCCGATACCTTGGAAGATATCGGCGATTTTTAAGAGCATTTTAAACGCTTAAACAATTTCTACGATGTCGTTAAACTGGCAGTTGAGCGTGGCACACAGCCGTGCGATGTCGAACCTGGAGTAGCGTTTGGCGTTACCGCTCATCAGTTCCAGAATGGTGTCATGTCTCACCCCCGAAACTTCGGAAAGCCGACGGGGTGAGATATTTTTTCGCTTGATGTATTCGTCTATTTTGAATACAAGACATACCTCTTTTTCCTTCATTTCAAAACTCCTTTTATATTAAAAATAATATTTTCACGACATAAAACCAATCATATGATACAATATAACTAAAAATATGTAAAGGTGAAAAATTTATGCAATCATATTTTGGTAATAGGGGGAATGATTCAAAATTTTGCAAAAAGATATAGCGAGTTGGACTATACTTGCTATTTGTGTTGAAATGTGGCATACCCTTGTTCCCAATTAAAATACCCGTTGTATTTTTTTACACGAATGTGTATAATGTGAGCATAAGAAATAGAAAAAAGGAGCGTACTGATGGCAAAAGTACCTTTGAATATTCCGAATATTCTCACGTTTGTTCGCTTTGCACTCATTGTACCCGCAGTGGTTTTGTTGCTGGGCGGAGAAATATTTATTTCACTGGCGATTTTTTTGATTGCGTGCATTACCGATCTGCTAGACGGTGCCATTGCCCGCAAATATAATATGATCAGCGAAGCGGGCATGCTGCTAGACCCGCTGGCGGACAAGCTCATGGCAGTGAGCGTGGCCATTTGTTTTGTGGTGCTGGACGTATTCCCCGTGTGGGTCAGCGTCATTATTCTTGTGAAAGAGGTTATCCTCATCATTGGCGGCATTGTGCTCTACACCAAAAAAATGGTGGTGAGTGCCAACACCTTTGGAAAGCTTGCGGCATTTTCCTTTAACTTTGCGCTGGGGCTTTCCTTCCTATACCGCTATGTGGCCCCTTGGCACATGTATATCATGTGTTTCTCCCTGTTTTTAATGCTGATATCCCTGATACAGTACGTTTACTTCAACTGGTTTAACAAATATCTGCGAAAGGATCAACAATAGATGGAATTAAATAAAACCTACGACCCAAAGTCGGTGGAACAAAGGTTATATGACAACTGGCAGGCAAAGGGTTATTTCAAAGGCACTGTAGATAAAAATAAGCAACCCTACACCATTGTGATTCCCCCACCCAACATTACGGGGCAATTACACATGGGACATGCCCTTGACAACATGATGCAGGATGCGATCATTCGCTTTCGCCGCATGCAGGGCTTTGCAGCGCTGTGGCTGCCCGGCACCGACCACGCATCCATCGCCACCGAAGTAAAAATTGTGGAACAAATGGCCTCCGAGGGCATTACCAAAGCCTCCATCGGGCGGGAAGAGTTTTTAACGCGTGCGTGGAAGTGGAAGGAGCAGTACGGCGGTCGGATTGTGGAACAGTTAAAGAAACTCGGTTCCTCCTGCGATTGGTCGAGGGAACGCTTCACCATGGACGAAGGGCTTTCCAACGCCGTGAAAGAAGCCTTTATTCGGTTGTACCAAAAGGGGTTGATCTACCGAGGAGATCGGATCATCAACTGGTGCCCCGACTGCAAGACAGCTCTGAGTGATGCCGAAGTGGAATATGAAGAAAAGGCCTCGCACCTGTGGCACATCCGCTACCCCTCCCCCGAGGGTGGTATCATCGTTGCCACCACTCGCCCCGAGACCATGCTGGGGGATACAGCCGTTGCGGTGAACCCTGCCGATACGCGGTACGCCCACTTAATCGGCAAGACGGTGACCCTGCCCCTGATGAACAAGCAAATTCCTGTGATCGCCGATGAATACGTTGAAAAGGAGTTTGGCACAGGTGCGGTGAAGATCACCCCTGCCCACGACCCCAACGACTTTGAAGTGGGATTGCGCCACAACTTGGAAGTCATTCGGGTGCTGAGCGACGACGGCACGGTGAACGAGCTGGGCGGAGCGTACTGCGGACAAGACAGATTTACTGCCCGCAAGAACATCGTTGCCGATTTAGAAAGTGAAGGGCTGCTTGTCAAGGTTGAAGACCACGGGCACAACGTGGGCCAGTGTTATCGCTGTTCCACCACTGTGGAACCCATCGTCTCCAAGCAGTGGTTCGTCTCCATGAAGGAGCTTGCACAACCTGCCATCGATGCCGTTTCCTCGGGAGACATTGAATTTGTACCCGAGCGGTTTGATAAAATTTATTTTAATTGGCTCAACAACATTCGAGATTGGTGTATTTCCCGTCAACTTTGGTGGGGGCATCGGATTCCCGCCTACTACTGCCAAAGTTGCGGTGAGATGGTTGTGGACAGGGAGCAGCCGACGGTTTGCCAAACGTGCAGTGGCACATCCTTTCATCAGGACGAGGACGTGCTGGACACTTGGTTTTCTTCGGGTTTGTGGCCCTTTTCCACCTTGGGTTGGCCCGAAAAAACCCCCGAGTTAGAGTTTTTCTACCCCACCAGCGTGCTGGTCACCGGGTACGACATCATCTTCTTTTGGGTTGCCCGCATGATCATCTTCGGTTTGGAGTGTATGGGACAAAAACCCTTCGACTACGTGTGCGTACACGGCATTGTCCGGGATGCACAGGGGCGAAAGATGTCCAAATCTTTAAACAACGGCATCGATCCGCTGGAAGTCATCGATTTATACGGTGCAGACGCACTGCGGTTCAGCCTTGCCATCGGCAACAGCCCCGGGGCAGACATGCGGTTTAATTATGAAAAAGTGGAGTCCTGCCGAAACTTTGCCAACAAGCTGTGGAATGCGGCACGGTTCGTGCTGATGAACACCGGGGGAGAGATGGGTGAGATTCGCACTGAGTTAGACATTGCCGACAAATGGATTCTCTCCCGCTTAAACGATGTGATCGCACAAGTGACCCACAACCTGGAGAAGTTTGAGCTGGGGCTTGCAGCAACGAAGATTTATGATTTCCTGTGGAGTGAATACTGCGACTGGTACATTGAAATGGCCAAACCCCGCCTGTTCGACGGAAGCGAGGACGATAAAGCCACCACGTGTTATGTGCTCACCACGGTGCTTGTGGATATTTTAAAGCTGCTCCACCCCTTTATGCCCTTTATCACCGAAGAAATTTTCACACACATAAACACCGGTGAGGAGAGTATTATGATATCCACGTTCCCCACCGTTCGGGAGTTTGATTATTTAACAGAAGAGAAGAGCATGAACGCCGTGATGGAGCTGATCCGGGGCATTCGCAACTTGCGTGCGGAGATGAACATCCCCCCCTCCAAGCGCTGTAAGATTTTTATTTCGTGCAGCCAAGAAAACGAAAAGGTATTACGACCCTCTAGCAAGTATTTGGTTCGGCTGGCCTATGGCACAGATGTTTCGTTTACAAAGGAGAAGAAGGATTTAGAAAACACCGTTTCAGTGGTTTCGGAAATTGCAGAGGTTTATTTACCCCTTGCCGAGCTGATCGACTTTGAGGTCGAGCGCAAGCGGCTGTTAGACGAGCGGGAAAAGGCAGTGTCCGAACTCAACCGTGCGAAATCCAAGCTGGAAAACCAGGGATTTGTTGCAAAAGCACCGGCAAAAGTCATTGACGAAGAAAAGGAGAAGGTTGCAAAGTTCACAGACTTAATAAACAAGTTGGACGAGCGAATCGCTTCCCTTTCATGATCTCTATTCAGGTTCTGGGAACCAACGGCAAGGGCACGGTGTGCGCTCATTTGGCGTCTGCCCTGAGCCAGCACCATCGTTGCGGGGTGTTCACCTCCCCGCACTTGCAAGACATTCGGGAGCGAATCAGCATTCACCACAGGGGAGAAGTTTCGTTTATCGAGAGCTTACCCCCCATTGTGGATATTAATCGGGACTTTGCCCTGCTGCTTTCCTATGCGGTGGATTTCTTTCAAGGGTGTTCCGTTTGCGTATTCGAAGCGGGGTTGGGGGGAAGGTTGGATCCCACCACTACACTGCACCACCAGATTCTCATCCTCACCCAAATTTCCATGGATCACATGGCTTTGCTGGGGGACACCCTCGAAAAAATTGCAAGTGAAAAGGCTGCCGCCATTCAGCAGGGGCAGTTGGTGATTTGTGCACCCCAAGAGAGGCAGGTTTTGCAAGTGATTGAGCACCAGTGCAAAACAGTTGGGGCAAAGCTGATTGTAACGAAGGAGAGCGGAGCGGGTCTGCCCGTGAACCGGGAGCTTGCCCGGGTGTGTGCAATGCAGCTTGGCATAAAAAACCCCGACTTTTCGGGGGTGAACAACCCCGCACGGCTGGAAAAGCGGGGGAACAAATTGTTTGACGTGTGCCACAACGTTGCTTCTGTAAAACTGCTGGTGGATCACTTAAATCAACACTATGGTGACAGTTCCAAAACCATCCACATCGCCGTCATGAAGGACAAAGATTATTTGGAAATGGCCAAGTGCTTTTGCGCACTTAAGAATTTCACCGTAGATTGTGTGCATTTAGAGTTTCCCCGGGTGTTGGCAGCAAAACAGCTAGAACAAGTGTTTGCAGACTTGGGTCTTTCTGTGCACAACAAAAGCGAACCGGAACTTCACGTGTACTGCGGTTCGTTTGCGCTGGTGGCCAAGTATTATATGGATTAATCCTGCTTAAACAGTTTACCCTCGGGGGTATACCAAGCGGTGTGCAGGGTGTAACCCTGTTGATCCACCTCGTATTCACAGTAGTAGTTCATCTCCCCGTCGGGGTAGTAATAGATTGCTTTTAAAATGGAACCGTTAGAATCCGTCTCGTGGATGGCATACTGCTCCTTTTCTTTCTTTGCGTTGTAGTAGATGGATTTATACAAGGCATTGTCCACATATTCGTACTCTAAATAACCCTCCACACTGCCCTCTTTGTTTTTTAAGGTGATGCGGGTGTTGTTGCCCTTTTTGTCATAATCGTACACCCTCTGGTGCACCACTTCATCTCTTTCGTTGTAGTGGGTTTGGGTTGCAATTTTATCACTGCTGTTGTATTCGTCCACAATACGAATTTTTTCACCGCTGAGATAGTAGTAAGAGGAGAGGGTTTTTCCCTGCTCTGTCAGTTCAGTTTCGGAGATGACGGTACCTGAGGTATCGTATTCGTAGTGGTGTACAATATTTTTTCCAAGGCTGTCGTAGAGTCGGAAGCGTTTTAGAGTACCGTTCAGATAAAAATCTAGTATGGATATGCGCCGTCCATCGGAATCAAAAGCGTATAAGGTGTTGAAAGTTTGGTTGCGTTTTAGATAGGAAATGTCCCCCAGCTTTTGAGAGATCGCAAGGGTTTCTCCGGCTAGATCTGTGTACCCCATGAACATATATACAACGGCTTTGGATGTATACACTTCTATATTTTTAGTGTATGGCGTTAAAAAAATCTCCATGTCATAGGAAGCAAGCGCTTGGTCAAACAGTGCATCCTCAAAGAGATCGTGGCCTAGCTCTAAATCGCTGGAAGCGGAATAGGTATTTTCGTACAACCATGGGAGGGTTGCATGCACCGAATAATACGCCCCATAGGTGCTCTCAAAGGACAAACTTCCGTCTTCATTAAAGTGTTGGGCACGTTCCAACTTACCTTCGCTGGAATACAGCAAAAGGGTGTTGAGGAACCCCATTTTTTCCACCCTCACCCCATCCAAAGTTTGGGCAATGGTTTGTGCCTGGGTGTAGTCTCCCTGCTCCAAATAAAAGCGAACGTCGTCTGCGGTGAAACTTTTAGTTGGGTCAGAGGTGGGTATGGGATCCAGGGGCTGTAGGGTATTATCTTCTATATAACTTTGCGTCGTATCATCCGGGGTTAGAATGGCCAAATAGAGCAGGCCACAACCTGTCAGCATCGTTAAGATGAGCAGGATTGCGAGTAGTTTGCATAAAACTTTGAACATGGGAACACTCCTATACATGTACATTCATTTTACATACTCTACCACACAATCCATTATTTTTCAACCTTTTTACCGTCGACCGCCCATGCCGCCCATGCCGCCCATCATGTTCATCATCATAGAGGGGTCAAAGTTTTTCATGTTGCCAAACATCTTCATCATATTTGCCATGTTGGAGAGCTGACCCATGCCCTTGAGTTGTTCTTTGGGCATAAACAACGTCATCAGGTCCATCATCTCTTCCAACCCTAAGTTTTTTTTATTTTGAAACATAGAAAGCTTCCGGTGCATCCGGCTAAATTCTTCCTGCATGGAAAAGGCACGCTCCATTTGATCAAACACCGTGCTGGTGTTTCTGTTCTTGGACAAACCCTTTAAGGTTCGAATCACTTGGGTGTAATCCCCCTCGCTGTGGCGGTGACGCCGACTGTTGTCGCTCTGCTCGAACTCGGAGTAGCGCAGTAGTTTTTCAACGGCACTGCGATCCTCCCCCGGCAGAGAGGGTGCGATGGAGGATAAAATACCTCGAATTTCTTCGCTGCCCGGATTGTCCTTGAGGGCCAGGGACAGCATGAGGCTCAGTTCGGGGGAAAAGGAGAGGGGAGCTGGGTTGTGCTCTTTAACTTCTCGTTGCTGGGGCAGATTATAATTGTTCTCTCGGCCCTGCATGGCGAAGGGATATCTCATAGGTTTATACCTCACAAATTTTGTTTTATATATCATATGCAAAAGAGAGTGCCAATTGAACTATTCGCCCATGAGTTGAATATAATATATGGATGCTTTGAAACGGGAGGTGTATTTAGACATGGCGAGAGAGCTGAGAAAGCAAAAGGAAACCCAGGAGTTTAACCCTTCACAGGAGCAAATGGCCAAAGACATGCTCAAACAATACGAGGGTAAGAGCGAAGACGATCTCATGCAGGAGCTGTTTTCGGCAGCACAGCGGGGCAAACAAGACGGAACGTTTAACGAAGAGGCAATTAAAAACTTTGTGGAGACGGCAGGGCCCATGCTCAACGAAGAGCAGCGCCAGCGGATGAATCAAATTTTAAGTATGATTCGCTAAAACATAGGCAGTGTTTCCTTGGGGCCTTGGCCCCCATTTTCTTGGGTGGACAGGCAATTTTACAACTTACAAAATATTTGCAAATCCCCTGTTGTAGGTTTTCTATTTCTTGATATAATAATACCATGAACAGATATCAGCGACAAACCCTCATCCCCCAAATTGGGCCAGAGGGGCAAACCAAACTTCTTTCAAAAAAAATACTCATAGTGGGAGCAGGGGGCCTTGGCAGTCCCGTTGCCACTTACCTAACCTTAGCTGGGGTGGGGGAGATTCTCATTGCCGATTGCGACTCGGTGGAGCTCACCAACTTAAACCGACAGTTTATGCATCTGGAAAACGGTGTGGGTATCAACAAGGCAAAGAGTGCATGGGATTTCCTCACAAACCGCAACAGTGAAATTAAAATAAAAACTTTCGAGAAGCAGGTGGATGCAACGAACATTTATTCCCTGCTCCACGAGCGGGATATTGTGATTAACTGTGTGGACAACTTAGAGACCCGATATGTTGTGAACAGTGCGTGTGTGCACAACGGTGTGCCCCTGCTGGAGGCGGGGATTGAATCTTTTTTTGGATTCGTGATGGGCATTCACAGGGGAAGTGCGTGCTTCGAGTGCCTGTTCCCCAAGGGTAAAAAGAAGGGTGTCACCCCTGTGCTGGGGGCAACGGCGGGAGTGGTGGGCAGTGTGCAGGCCAGCGAAGCCCTCAAGATGCTGCTTGGCATTGAACCCAACGCTTTTTCAAAGTATATCACCGTGGATTTACTCAACTTGCAGTTTGAAACCATTGCGCTTCAAAGGAACCCTAACTGCCCTTGCTGTAGCGGAGTTTAAAGTTGTGGCGGATAAACGCCATACTTTTTAGCAAAAAGGCACTGAGTGCGCACACCGATGCACTCAGCACGGCACTGGATAGATCTAAAATGGTGGTGCCGTTGGCGATTCCCTCCCAAACACCGCCGATGACTTCGCAAAACCAAACGGCAACCAGTCCAAAGACGAATGCTTCCCCGGTGCTCTGGGAGACCATAGAGCACAGGATACCCAAAAGGGCAGCGATGACAAAAGCGGGCAAGCGCAAGCTAAAAAAGGTGAGCAGCAGCATACCTGTGAAAAAAGCCAAGCCCGAAAAGACGATGAGTGCCAAGGTTTTGAGCAGCATGCGTTCGCCCACGATGATGGAAATGAACAGGGCGAAGGCAGAAAAGGCCGAAAATGCGTTGATGGCGATGGCGTTGCCCAGTTCGATGGTGGGTAAGCTCCACAGGATGGGTGAAATGAGGAACAGTGTACCCAGCAAAAAGCGGTTGTCCCCCGAGGGTTTATAGATGGGATCCAGCACTAGGGTGAAGCTTAAGATTCCCAAGCAGACATATATACAAGTTATTACATACATAATATTATCACACTCCGTTTACTATTATTACCCGAAATGTGATTGAATATAAAAAAATACATTTTTTTATTGGGGTTCCACCCAAACCCCGAAGGGGGACTACTCGTCCCCCTTAAACCCCCACGGCAGGGACTGAGTCCTAGCATTAGCAAAGCGCTAGCTTTGCGTTAAAAAGTTTTTGGGTTTCCAAAGGGTATTTTTTCAAAAATACCCTTTGGTGGGTGTGGGCAACGCCCACAAAAAGAAAGCAGAAACAAAGCACAGGGCCTCCGGAAAAACCGAAGGCCCTGCTTATATAGATCGGGGTTTTCAAACCCCGTTAGGGAAACGATGTTTAACCGTCTACCTTTGCCATGTGCTCGATTAAGGACAGCACCTTGTTGGAATAACCCCACTCGTTGTCGTACCAGGACACCAGCTTCACAAATGTATCGTTGAGCATAATGCCTGCATCTGCATCGAAAATGGATGTTCTTGCATCGGTGATGAAGTCGGAAGATACAACTGCATCTTCGGTGTAACCCATAACACCCTTCATTTCGTTCTCCGAAGCTTTCTTGATTGCAGCTTTAATTGCATCGTATGTTGTGGGTTTTGCAAGCTTCACTGTTAAGTCAACAACAGAAACGTCTGCGGTGGGCACGCGGAATGCCATACCGGTGAGTTTGCCGTTTAATTCGGGGATAACTTTGCCAACTGCTTTTGCAGCACCGGTGGAGCTGGGGATAATGTTAAATGCTGCACCTCTGCCGCCTCTCCAATCCTTCTTGGAAGGACCGTCAACGGTTTTCTGAGTTGCTGTGGTTGCGTGAACGGTTGTCATTAAACCTTCAACGATACCGAAATTGTCGTGGATAATCTTTGCTAAAGGTGCCAAGCAGTTGGTTGTGCACGAAGCGTTGGAAACCACTTTCATGTCGGATTTGTAGCTGTCTTGGTTTACGCCCATAACGAACATGGGAGCATCTGCCGAGGGAGCGGAGATAACCACTTTCTTTGCACCGCCCTTGAAGTGTAGCGCAGCCTTATCTGTGGTGGTGAATACGCCTGTGGATTCCACAACGTAATCCGCACCGCAAGCGCCCCAGGGAATTTCTTCGGGATTCATAGCGGCATATACTTTGATTTCCTTGCCGTTCACAACGATTGCATCGTCCTTGTGGGAAACTTCACCGTTAAATTTGCCGTGAACGGTGTCGTAGGTGAGCATGTAGACCATATAGTTCGGATCGATGAATGGGTCGTTAATGCCCACTACTTCGATGTTGGGGTTGTCTACAGAAGCCCTGAAAACCAATCTGCCGATTCTACCAAAGCCGTTGATTCCAACTTTAATTGCCATGTTTGTTCCTCCTGTGTATCTTAATTAATATTTACAAGCAATTAACCGGATTATTTCCGATTATAGCTCATTATATAACAAACGAGAGGCATCTTCAAGCAAAATGTTTTTATAAAATGTAAATTTGGAATTAATTTAAGGGGTGTGGTACAATAAATGAAAACGCTGGGGGAAGACTATGAAAAAACTAACGATACTTTTTATTTGTGTTCTGCTGCTCACGGCATGCGGGGCACAGGTGAACGAAATGGACAAAGACATGATTTATAAACGCATTACGGCTCAAGATGCAAAGAACATGATGGACAACGAAGATGTCATCGTTTTGGATGTGCGCACCCAAGAGGAATACGACGAAGGTCATATTAAAGATGCCCTGCTCATCCCCGACACTGAACTTGCCAACTATGCCGAAGAGCTTTTACCCGACAAAGAAGCAAAAATTTTGGTTTATTGCCGGAGCGGCCGGCGCAGTGCCCTTTCCTGCGATGTGCTTGCCGAACTTGGATATAAAAACGTATACGATTTTGGCGGCATTTTGGATTGGAAATACGAACTTGCAAATTAAAAGAGGAACAGGTATCTCGGCACACATTCAAAAGTGTTTCTTTTCCTCTTGGCAGAGCAGTTCATGCAGCTTTTGTTTAATACCGGGAATGCTCAACAAATAAAGGATTTCTTTAAGTTCTGCATAGTTTTCTTCTCCCTGTGTTTCTTCAGGATTCATTAACTTTGCCGTCAATTCCAACCCACAGCAAAGCACTTCCTCCACAGAAAAATTGCACCCTTGTGCAATGCAATTGTAAACATCAGCCACATCATTTTTTAATTTTATTGTATATTCTTTCATAACACCACCTCAATTGAGTATTTGAATTACTCAATTATAACAAAATAATAAGATAAAATCAATTAAAATGAGTAATTGAATGATTCAAAATTGAGGGTAGTTATGTTTAAACATATGACTAAAGACGGAAAGAGAAACCTTTGCGGTTCAAAAGTTGCATCACTTCGCAAAGGTCTTTCTCCAAAGGTTTCCCAAAGGATGTTAGCCGATCTTATGCAGCTAGAGGGAATTGATGTGGATAAAACAGCAATCAGGCGTTTGGAAAATGGTGAACGATATGTGACGGACATCGAACTCAAGGCTTTGTGTAAAATTTTCTCCGTCAGTGCCGATGAATTTATTGGCTTGTAAAATGAAAATTTATTGGAATGGACAATCAAAAAATATTATTGGCAAGAAAATTAAAGAATTGCGAATAAAGCATCATTTAACACAAAAGGGGTTAGCCGAACAATTGCAACTCCTAGGTTTTGAATTTTCTGATTTAACAATACTCAGGATTGAAAACGGCACTCGGTTTGTTCCCGATTATGAAGTAAAACTCCTCGCAGAGTTTTTTAAAGTACCCTGCGAGGAGTTGTTTTCGTAATTTAAACCACAAGCCAAGCCATGACAGCAAATAAAAGCACCGATAGTAGAGTGGAAACCGAAAGGGACGATGAAATATAGGCCTCTTCGTCCTCGTTTGCAACAAACACCGAGAGCACAAAGGGCGGGGGCAGAATAAACAAGAGGATCAAAGCATAGCGGGCTATCTCCACACCCGGAAATAAAAGATCGGTCAAATACAGTGCGGGGAACAGCAGTATACCCAGCACAAGCAACCTGCCTCCCACAGTTTTTAAGGTCTCAACCCACCGAATCTGCCCCAGTTGAATGCCGTAACCCACCACAATGAGGATGACAGCTCCCGTTGGTGCAGCAATAAAATCAATGGTAGAGAACAAAACTTGCCCAAGGTCCGATAACAGCAACTGGCTCAGCCCCGTGGCACCCAGCACCACGCCCACAGCGATGGCAATGATAATGGGGGAGAGCAGCATTTTTTGAAAGGATTGTTTAAAACTCACATCCTGTCCGTTCTTTGCACCCAGCAGCAGATTATAGACCGTGAACACAAAGAGCACTTGCCCAAGATCGGCCACTGCAAAACGGTTTGTGTTTATGGCACCAAACAGCAGAATAAAAAAGGCGTAACCCAGCATTCCCGCTTCAAAACCCGTGGTAAAAAAGGGAAAGAGCTTGGACTTTGCCCTAAAAACGCCTTTGGCTAAGTATCCAAGGAAGTAAGCGGCAAGGCAGATGATAAAAATGGCAACGGTATAGAGTGCCGTCTCTAGGCTGTACGACGTGCGGGCAAATGCCCCCAGCAGCACGGCGGGCAGGGTGATGTTCACCACCAGCGATTGCATACCCTTAATGCCTTCCTTGGAAATCAGCGTAAACCGACGGCACAACATGCCGATAAACAGCATGACAAGTACCGGCAAGACTGTGATCAACACACCTGTTACTTTTTCCATTTAGATTATTAAAAGCAGCTTAAGTTGCTTTTATCCTCCTTTGTGAACTATTTTTCATTGGTATAATTTGTGGATGGGGGAATGGATTTAAATTTATTGGCTCAGTTTATATAAAACATATTGATTGAGCGAAACGCCCTAAGTTTAGCGTTTGTTGCCAACACTTAATAATATTATATACACGGCTGAGTGAAATAGCAAGTTGTTGGTATGCCTTCGCTTAACAGAACAGCCATAACAACTACTTTAAAAGTGTTTTTAAGGCATTTTGCAACACATAAGAAAAATTCACTTGTTCCTTCTCTGCAAGTTCATTCAGCCAATAGGGAATTGTTAAAGTTTTCTTTACCGCTTTATTTTTTATCGCCTCACGATAGAAGGCAAGGCATACTTCAATTAAGACAGCTCTCTGGTCTTCAATGAGTTGAATATCTTTGAGGTGCGTAGCTTCGGGTAACTCTGTGCCAATATCCTCTAACGTCAGCAAGTGGCCCCGAAGAGCATCTTTTGCCATATGCAGGGCTTGTTCTTCAGTATCGGCGCATGTCACGCAGCCTGGTATATCGGGAAACTCAACCGCAATGCCGTTTTCCGAATAATCAAATATTGCTGGGTAAATATATATATCCTTTTTGTTCATAATAAGCCCTCCGTTAACTGATGTCTATTCCCGCTTGTTTTAATATACTCATCAATGTTTTTGGGTGAATATCTTTTTTAGGGTGCGGAATGGTTACAACGCCTTTTTGCTTCTCGTGCACAAAATGATGATGACTGCCCTCAATCCTTTTTAACGTCCACCCATTTTCCTGAAGTATCTTTATGACTTCTCTTGAAGAATAGCTTTTCATTGGATACTCCCCCTATAGCATTCATGATAGCACGTATTTTTATACGTGTCAACATTGCTTGGTATTTTTATACGGATAGAGTTTTGGACGGTTCGTATCCTACGAAACAATAAAACAAAAACAAGCAATTATCTATCAAATAATGCTTGTCCTAAAAGAATGGGCCATCAGGGATTCGATTGAGTTCGCTTCGCTCACGGTTTGGCAGTTCCGCCTACAAAAGTGCCACTGGCACTTTTGCTTTACGGCGGTTCGAATCCTACGAAACAATAAAACAAAAACAAGCAATTATCTATCAAATAATGCTTGTCCTAAAAGAATGGGCCATCAGGGATTCGAACCCGGGACACCCTGATTAAGAGTCAGGTGCTCTACCAACTGAGCTAATGGCCCATATTCAATTATATTGGTGGAGCGGGTGATGGGAATCGAACCCACACAACCAGCTTGGAAGGCTGGGGCTCTACCATTGAGCTACACCCGCAGATGATTCGTTTGCCTTGTTGGTGCGGGCGAAGAGACTTGAACTCCCACGCCGTATGGCACTAGATCCTAAGTCTAGCGCGTCTGCCAATTCCGCCACGCCCGCGCAAAACGCATCACTTAAGACACGAATTATATTATACAACATTTATTTGCTTTGTCAAGTATTTCATGACTATTCGACCAATGAATTTTTTGCACCGCACACGCAGCAGCTCTCCACCCACGTGTTCTCCCGGTGCCCGCAAAACATGCAGCAATACTTCTTCACCGAAGATTCCCTTGGCTCCACTCCCTCACTCTCACCTACCAGCGTGACGCTGGACCCATATTTCGCTGCGGAACTTATATCCGTAGCCATATTTTGTTTGTCGTGTGTTCCATCTATTTCGTCAGTCCTTTCCAAAGTCAGCTTTAAAACCGCTTCGTCAAATTGACGCTCGTGGTCGTATTCAATGGCAGCGATGCGGTCGAACATAGCTGCCAAGGTTTCAAACCCTTCCTCCCGGGCTTCCTTGGCATACTGTGGGTACACGGTTTTCCACTCCCCGTTTTCGCTCTTTGAGGCATGTTTTAAGTTAGAAACCGTATCCCCAAGCTCCCCGTTGAGGATTTTATACCAGATTCGTGCGTGTTCCTGCTCGTTTTCCGCCATGCGTAAAAACAGCTTGGCTATGTCGGCAAGTCCCTCTTCCCCGGCTTTTTTGGCAAAGTAGTGGTAGCGGTTGATGGCCTGAGATTCATTGGAAAAGGCATCGATTACGTTTTTTTCTGATTTGGTTCCCCGAATATCCATGGTTTCATATCCTAACTGTAGTATTTAGCGTTGCGGGCCGTGAGGTCTTCGTACTCCTGGGACATGTGCTCATACCGCTTGGTCGCCCGCATGGATCGCTCAATCGCCCGTTCGTATATTTCCTCAAAGTTGTCAAACACAACTCTCAGCACGTCCCAACACAACTCGTTTTTATCCCCCATGCCCCCAAGAATTTCCTTCACCCGCTGGGTGGGGAAGGGCTCTTTATAACTCCGCCGTCCCGTGAGGGCACTAAAAATATCGGCCACTGCCACGATGCGCTCGTTGAGGTTTAAATCACTGGCGGTCAGGCCGTAGGGATACCCCGTGCCGTTTAACTTTTCGTGGTGCCGAATGGCGATGCTTAACACCTCTTCGTGGACGTTGTCCTTTAAGATTTGCTCGGAGAGGGACACGTGGTTTTTCATAATGCCAAACTCAAAGTCACTCAGCTTGGAGGGTTTTTCCAAAATGAGTTTGGAAGTTGCAATTTTTCCCACGTCGTGGAGCAGTGCACCGTAATAGACTTTTTGCACATCCTCGTGGGGTAAGTCCATCAACCGGGCAATAGTCTCGCTCACTTCCACAGTTGTCACCGTGTGGGTCACCGTGTGTTCGCTGCGAAAGTCGATGGCGTAGGGTAACATGCCAATGAGGGACGTGACTTGCTTTTCGTTGAGGGGGTTGTCCGTTAAAAATGCAATGAATTCGTCCAAGTATTGGCCGTTCATGGTCTTGGAAATGACCTTTTGTTCGATTTCCAATGCACATAACAGTTCCACTGCCTGAGGGTTAAACACCGGGTTGCGCAGCATGGCAAACACATCCCGCACCGTTTTAACCGTTCCTTTTGTGATGAAAATATCCACTTTATCTGCCAAAAAGATCATGGATGCAATGGTTTTGTTGGCACACTCGGTGGTTTTAAGCACGTCGTAGGGCACGTGGTGGTACAGGATGGCATCCGCATGACCTTTTAAAAAAGAAAAATTTTTTAAAAATAAATAGCTGTAGGTGGCGTGTTCTAAAGCGTGTTTCAGCTCGAAGGAGAAGAGGGTGTTTATATCCGACAGGGAGTTGAGGTGTTCGGTTTTAAAGGCTCCGATGTCGTGAAACATGCTCAAATAACAGGCTTCCAACAGGGCTTTGTCGCAGCAAGTTTCGGACTGCTGAAGTTGCTTTAAAACCAAATAAGCCACCCGTTCCCCGTGATCCATCAGACGGTAGTCCAAGGTGTTTAAAGCCTTGCGCATCATTTGCGCTATATTTTTTACGGGCTGAAACATGATAAACCTTTCTAATTGGTAATATATACGATAATTATACTATCACAGAAAAAGCTCGACAAGTTAAACTGTGAACAGACTATGTCTAAAATGTGAACCATTCGTTACAATCTGTTTTTTTAATGAATTCGTCATATTTTGTTCATTTTTATCATGTTTACAGAACCTACAATCTTATGTAAAATGAGATATATCTATATGTATATCGGGAGATTACTGATGAGTAAAAAGTATGTCAGAAGCAATATAAGAACGGCAAACAACAATTCGTTCACAACACCGGTGAAAGAATCCTATACGCCACCTGCCACCCCTAAGGGTAAAAAAGGCGGAGCCAAGACCTATTTGTTGATTACAGCCTGTGTGCTGGGTCTCGCAGTGGTGGGCATGGGTGTGTTCTTCCTCCTGCCCGGCATGACCAGCTCGGGTGTGGTTTCGGCCAACTATGTGGTGGAGGAATTCACCGTTCCGGGCAGCGTAACCGTTGCCGGTGTGGACCTTTCGGGCATGAACCGTGTAGAAGCCTACAACAAAGTAATGCAACTTGGTTTGGAATTTGAAAACAAGTCGAGCATCGACATTGAAATGGGGGGAGAGACGGTTACTTTCACACCCCAGGAGTTGGGGGTTACCTCCAACACCCAAGAGATTGCCGACAAGATTAAGAGCATCGGTGCGGTGGGTTCCTTCGGGGAGCGCCAAAAGGCCTTGGAAGAGGCAGAGCAGGGTCTCTCCTTTGACTTTGAACTCTCCAGCGACGAAAGCCTCATTCGGCAGGGAATCACCAAACTTGCCGAGTTGTACGAGCGTGAACCCCAAGATGCCAGCGTCACTTTCGACATCAACGCCCAAGAGAAGTTCACCTACACCGAGAGTGTGGAAGGCATTAAAATCAACAAAGAAGAGTTGGTGGCGATGGTTTCCGACTCTGTCAAGAATAAAACCTTTGATAAACTCGTTGCCCCGGTTAACATGACTCCCCCGGAGATTAGCTTGGAAGTGCTGAAAGAAAACACGGTGCTCATCGCTTCCCACAAGACCAACAAACTGGGTGGTTCGGCTAAGAATCCCAACCGTGTGTTCAACATCACAAAGATGGCAGGTATTGTAAACGGAACGGTGATCAAACCGGGTGAGACGTGGTCCATCAACGCAGCAGCGGGAGAGCGCACAGCCGCCAATGGCTGGAAGCAAGCGGCTGCCATTGTGGGCGGCAGATTAGAAGACGAGGACGGAGGTGGTGTGTGCCAAGTTTCGGGCACATTATACAACGCAGCGCTCATGGCGGAGCTGACGATTACAGAGCGCATTCCCCACTCCATACCCTCCACCTACGTGCCCAAGGGTTTGGATGCAACGATCACCTTATCCAACGGAGCCAACAAGGATTTGAAGCTGACGAACCCCTACGACTTCCCAGTTTACTTGGTGGCGTATGTGAAGGGTGACGAGCTTACCTGCGAAGTTTATGGCAAGCAACTGCCCTACAAGATTTCCTTTAAGTCCGAGACGGTTTCTACCGAGCCGTTTACCACCGAGTATATTCAGGGTGAAAAGCTGCCCGACGGAACGCTCATTCCCTACGGCGAGACCATGAAGTGGCGGTCGGGGCAGAACAAGCAGACGGTGCAAGTGACCAAGACGTATACGTATCCCGACGGTACCAAGAAGTCCGAGAAGTTCGGCGGGCCGTACACCTACCGGGCTATTTCCGAGCAGATCTACACCAACGGCGGTTACGTGGAATATACACCAGAAAGTTAAAGTTTTATCGGGGGCTACTCGCCCCGAACCTTAACAAGGGGGACTTCTCGTCCCCCTTGAACCCCCACGGCAGGGACTGAGTCCCTGCACCCCTTATCAAAGGGGTATTTTTAAAATATAAAGATTTTTTAAACTGTTGCCTCCCTGGGCCCAAGCACTACTATATTTAAAAACAAAAAGTTTTTGG